>NZ_JAMBNX010000010.1 GCF_023715325.1 Agromyces mediolanus
TTGCATGTGTTAAGCACGCCGCCAGCGTTCGTCCTGAGCCAGGATCAAACTCTCCAAAAGAAACTTCAATCACTGACAGAGAAACAACTGACTAAAAAATCAAATTGTCCATCAATCAAAGGAATCCCATCATCCAAAGATGACCAGGGTTCAATAAATTGGCATTGAACATAGTGCACGCTGTTGAGTTCTCAAGAAACGGACGCACCCGAGCTCCGGTCAATCAGACCTTCAATCAGGGCAACCTGTCTACCGTACCACCCCTGAGAGCCGGTCGAGACCGAGCGATTCGAACCAGAGAGATCTGGATCGAGATTCACAGAGGAGGAGGTTTCATCTTAGGCTTGAAATCACCGAGTCGCAATGCTGCGCCTTCGAGGTTATTTGGCTAAGATCTTCGCCGTTCGGGGCCCGTTCGCTTCTCGCGTTTTCCGGCCGCCGTGGCGACATGGAATAACTTACGCGGCTCCGGCCGCCGCAGCAAAATCCGGCCTGCATCCCGGGCGTGTCGCCCGGAATTCCGCGGTTTCTCGCCGGGGATGGCGAACGGCCCGCCATCCTCACGGATGAGCGGGCCGTTCAGGCGACGGGCGTGCGCAGCGACTATTCGACCTCGTCGGGGTGGGCGCCCACCCGACCCTCGCGCTCGAGCGCGGTGATCGCCTGCATCTCGGCCTCGTCGAGCACGAAGTCGAAGACGTCGAAGTTCTCGGCCATGCGCTCGCGCCGGTTCGACTTGGGGAAGACGATGTTGCCGCGCTGCAGGTGCCAGCGGATGACGACCTGCGCCGGCGTCTTGCCGTGCGCCGAGGCGGCACTCGTCACCTCGGGGAGCTCGAGCAGCGGGTACTTGCCCTGCCCGAGCGGCCCCCACGCCTCGATGGCGATGCCATGCTCGCGGGCGAACGCCGCGGTCGCGGGCTGCTGGTGCGCCGGGTGCAGCTCGATCTGGTCGACGGCCGGCACCACGCTCGTCTCGGAGAGGAGACGCTCGAGGTGCGGCACGAGGAAGTTCGAGACGCCGATGGAGCGGGCGCGGCCGGACTCGCGGATGCGCTCGAACGCCTTCCACGTCTCGACGTAGCGGCCGCGCGCGGGCGACGGCCAGTGGATCAGATAGAGGTCGACCTTGTCGAGGCCGAGCCGTTCGAGGCTCGCCTCGAAGGCGTCGAACACCGACTGCGCGCCCTGATCGTCGTTCCAGAGCTTCGTCGTGATGAAGAGCTCCTCGCGCGGGACGCCGGACGCCGCGATGGCCCGCCCCACGCCCGACTCGTTGTCGTAGATGCGGGCGGTGTCGAGGTGGCGGTACCCCACCTCGAGCGCGTCGCTCACGATGCGCTCGGTCTCGACCGGATCGACCTTGAACACCCCGAACCCCAATTGGGGGATCGAACGGCCGTCGTTGAGCTGCACCACGGGAACCTGCGTCATGCGTCCATCCCATCACGCGCCGCCGACACCCGCGAGGGGCGTTCGCTGCTCGCGATCAGCGCCGGCGACGGGCGCGGGGCTCCGCGTCATACGATGGAGGGCTCATGTCTCGACTCGCCCCGGTGCCGCCCATCACCTACCCGCCCGAGCTCCCGGTCTCGGCGCAGCGGGAGGAGATCGCGCGCGCCCTGCGCGAGCACCAGGTGGTGATCGTCGCGGGCGCCACGGGCTCGGGCAAGACCACCCAGCTGCCGAAGCTCTGCCTCGAGCTCGGCCGCGAGCAGATCGCGCACACGCAGCCCCGCCGCATCGCGGCCCGCACGATCGCCGAGCGCATCGCCGAGGAGACCGGCACCGAGCTCGGCGGCCTCGTCGGCTACCAGGTGCGCTTCACCGACCGGGCGAGCGAGTCGACCCGCGTGAAGGTGATGACCGACGGCATCCTGCTGAACGAGATCCACCGCGACCGGGAACTCCGCCGCTACGACACGATCATCATCGACGAGGCGCACGAGCGCAGCCTCAACATCGACTTCCTGCTCGGCTACCTGAAGCAGCTGCTCCCCCGACGCCCCGACCTGAAGCTCATCGTCACGAGCGCGACGATCGACCCGGAGAGCTTCGCGAAGCACTTCGCCGACGCTGACGGCACCCCCGCGCCGGTGATCGAGGTGTCCGGCCGCACCTACCCGGTCGAGATCCGGTACCGCCCGCTCGTCGGCGACGCGGCCGGCGACGACGACGAGGGCGCGGCGGCCGACGACCGCGATGTGCAGCAGGGCATCCTCGACGCCCTCGACGAGCTCGACCGCGAATCGTCGGGTGACGTGCTCGTGTTCCTCTCCGGGGAGAGCGAGATCCGCGACGCCGAGCAGGCGGTGCGCACGCACGCGGAGCGCCGCGGCGGACGCGGCGGGGTGACCGAGGTGCTCCCCCTCTACGGCCGGCTCTCCTCCGCGGAGCAGCACCGGGTCTTCGAGCCCTCGGCGGTCGCCGGGCTCCGCCGGCGCGTCGTGCTCGCCACGAACGTCGCCGAGACGAGCCTGACCGTGCCCGGCATCCGCTACGTCGTCGACGCCGGGACCGCGCGGATCAGCCGCTACTCCGCCCGCTCGAAGGTGCAGCGACTGCCGATCGAGCCGATCTCGCAGGCCTCCGCGAACCAGCGCTCGGGCCGCTCCGGCCGCACGAGCGACGGCATCGCCATCCGCCTCTACGGCGAGGACGACTTCGAGCGCCGCCCCGAGTTCACCGACCCCGAGATCCTGCGCACGAACCTCGCCGCCGTCATCCTGCAGATGGCCGCGCTCGGGCTCGGGCCCATCGAGGACTTCCCCTTCCTCACCCCGCCGGACACCCGCGGCGTGCGCGACGGCCTCGACCTCCTCGCCGAGCTCGGCGCGCTCGAGCCCGGCGGCCGCGACGACGCCCGCGGCCCACGGCTCACCCGGATCGGCCGCCAGCTCTCCCGGCTGCCGATCGAGCCGCGCTACGCGCGCATGGTGCTGGAGTCGAAGGCCCACGGCGTCTCCCGCGAGGTGCTCGCGATCGTCGCCGGCCTCACCATCCAGGATCCGCGCGAGCGCCCGCTCGACCGGCGCGAGGAGGCGAACCAGGCGCACGCCCGCTTCGTCGACCCGACAAGCGACTTCCTCACCCTGCTGAACCTCTGGAACCACCTCGAACAGCAGCAGCGCGAACTCTCCGGCAGCGCGTTCCGACGCCGCTGCAAGGCCGAGTTCCTGAACTCGCTGCGGGTGCGGGAGTGGCAGGACCTCTACCGGCAGCTCGTCCGGCTGGCGAAGCCGCTCGGGCTCGAGATCGCAGGCGACCGGGCGAACACCGCCGCCGCCGACGCCGGGGCGGACGCCGACGGCATCCACCGGTCACTCCTCGCGGGCCTCCTCTCCCAGCTCGGCCTGCGCGACGACGCGAAGACCTCCTCCGGGCGCGGCGGCGCCGGCCAGGCGCGCGAGGCGGAGCGCAAGGGACGCCGCCAGCAGGCCGAGTTCCTCGGCGCCCGGGGCGCGCGCTTCGCGCTCTTCCCCGGCTCCGCGCTCGCGAAGAAACCGCCGGCCGCCGTGATGAGCGCCGAGCTCGTCGAGACCAGCCGGCTGTTCGCCCGCACGAACGCGGCGATCGATCCGGCCTGGGCCGAACAGCTCGCGGGCCCGCTCGCGAAGCGCAGCTACTCCGAGCCGCGCTGGGAGCGCCGGCAGGGTGCCGCCGTCGCCGACGAGAAGGTCACCCTCTACGGACTCGCCATCGTGCCGAAGCGGCGCATGCAGCTCGCCCGCGCCGACGCCGGCCTCGCCCGCGAGCTCTTCATCCGTCACGCCCTCGTGCTCGAGGAGTGGGACTGGAACCGGCTCGACCGCCGCGTGTACCGGTTCGTCCGCGACAACCGGGAGCTCCGCCGGGAGCTCGGCGAGGTCGAGGAGCGCACCCGCCGCCGCGACCTGCTGCTCGGGGACGAGGCCGCGGTCGCCTTCTACGAGGCGCGCGTACCGGCCGAGGTCGTCGACGCCCGCAGCTTCGAGGGTTGGTGGCGCGGCGAGCACCGCGAGCGGCCCGAGCTGCTCACGATGACGCGGGCGGACCTCCTCGGCGAGGAGGAGGCGGATGCCGGGGCCGACGGCTTCCCCGACGGCTGGGTGCAGGGCGATCAGCGGCTCCGGCTCGCCTACCGCTTCGAGCCCGGCGCGCCCGACGACGGCGTCACCGTGCTCGTGCCGCTCGTGCTGCTGCCCCGACTCGAACCGACCGGATTCGACTGGCAGGTGCCCGGCCTCCGCGACGAACTCATCACCGCGATGCTCCGCACGCTGCCGAAGGTGCTGCGCCGCCAGGTCGTCCCCGCCGCGGAATGGGCGGCGAAGATCGCCGCCGAGCTGCCCGCCGGCCCGGAGACCGGCGAGGCGCGCCCGCCCTTCGCCGAGATCGTCGCGCAGTCCATCAAGCGCCTCACCTACGCCCCGGTCTCGGCCGAGGACTTCGAGCTCGAGCGCATCCCGCCGCACCTGCGGGTCACCTACCGCGCGGTCGACGAACGCGGGCGCGTGCTCGGCGAGGCGAAGGAGCTCGCCGAGCTGCAGTCGCGGCTGGCCGAGCGGGCCGGGCGCGCCGTCGCGGCGACGTTCACGAGCGGCGACCGGGCCGGCCGCGACCGCGGCGGCCGCACCGTCGCCGCCGAGCACGGCGCGGCCGAGCACCGCGGCCCCGCCGCCGTCGCGGCGGCCGCGCACGACGGGCCGAAGCCGGAGCGGGGGCTCACCCGCTGGGCGTGGGATCGGCTGCCCGCGCACGTCGACACCCGGCAGGGCGGCAACACGATCCGCGCCTACCCCGCGATCGTCGATGAGGGCGACAGCGTCGCCCTCGTGCTCGTGCCGACGGCGGAGGAGCGCGACCGGGCGTCGCGCCGGGGCATCCGCCGGCTCCTGATGCTGCAGACCCCCTCGCCGTCGGCCTACGTGCAGGAGCACCTCTCCAACGAGGAGAAGCTCTCGCTCGGCCAGAGCGCCTACCAGGGACCGCGCGCCCTGCTCGAGGACTGCCTCGCGGCGGTCGTCGACGAGGAGCTTCGCCTCCGGCATCCGGACGGCCTCCTCGCGAGCCGCGAAGCGTTCGACGCCGCGCTCGCCGCGATCGGCGCGGTCGTCGTCGAGCGGATGTTCGAGACCGCGGCGCTCGTGGCGAAGATCCTGAAGGCGGCGCGCGAGGCGGACCGCGCGATCACGAAGGCGTCCAGCCTGCAGCTGATGTCGGCGCTCGCCGACGCCAGGTCGCAGCTCGAGGCGCTGACGCCCGCCGGGTTCATCCAGGCGACGGGGCTCGCCCGGCTCCGGCACCTGCCCCGCTACCTCGAGGCGATCACGGTGCGGGTGCGCCGGATGCAGGAGAACCCCGGTCGCGACCGCCAGCTCATGACCGAGTTCGCGCAGGCCGCGGAGGCCTACGCGAAGGCGGGCGGCACCGTGCCAATCGACCCGGAGGGCGATCCCGCGCTCGTGCGGGTGCGCTGGCTGCTCGAGGAGCTCCGCGTCGGATTGTTCGCGCAGGAGCTCCGCACCGCCGAGACGGTGTCGGTGCAGCGGATCCGGAAGGCGCTCGCCGGCTGAGCCGGGCGAGCGCCCTCCGTCGCGGCACGCCGTTCGGGCGTCGCGCGGACCGCGGCTAGAGGACCTTCGAGAGGAAGGCCTTGGTGCGCTGGTGCTGCGGGTCGGCGAGCACCGCACGGGGATCGCCGGTCTCGACCACGACCCCGCCGTCCATGAAGACGAGGGTGTCGGCGACCTCGCGCGCGAAGCCCATCTCGTGCGTCACGACGACCATGGTCATGCCGGTCTTCGCGAGCTCCTTCATGACGTCGAGCACCTCGCCGACGAGCTCGGGGTCGAGCGCGGAGGTCGGCTCGTCGAAGAGCATCAGCTTCGGGTCCATCGCGAGCGCCCGCGCGATCGCGACGCGCTGCTGCTGACCGCCGGAGAGGTGCGCCGGGTAGTAGTCGGCGCGCTCGGCGAGCCCGACCCGGGCGAGGAGCTCGAGCGCCCTGGCCTTCGCCTTGGCCTTCGAGAGCCCCTTCACCTGCGTCGGCGCCTCCATGACGTTCTCGAGCGCCGTCATGTGCGGGAACAGGTTGAAACGCTGGAACACCATGCCGATGTCGCGGCGCTGCTTCGAGATCTCCTTCGGGTGCATCTCGTGCAGCCGGCCGCCCACCTCGCGGTAGCCGACGAGCTGCCCGTCGACCGCGAGCCGGCCGGAGCTCACCTGCTCGAGGTGGTTGATGCAGCGCAGGAAGGTCGACTTGCCCGAGCCGGACGGCCCGACGAGGCAGAGCACCTCACCGCGCTTCACCTCGAGTGAGATGTCCTTCAGGACCTCGTTCGAGCCGAAGCTCTTCGACACGTGCTCGGCGCGCACCATCGGCACCGAGGCGTCCCCGGCGGCCGTGACGCCCGCGGGCGCCGTCGTCTGCTCGCTCATCGTGCGTCTCCTCCGTGCTTGGCGGCGATGCCGGCGTCGCTCTCGTCGAACTCGACGGCGGACATCGAGGCCGTCACCGGCCCGGGACCTGCGTCGGGCCTGGCGCCGACGCCGCGGGCGAAGCGCTTCTCGAGGAAGAACTGGCCGACCATGAGCACCGAGGTGATGGCGAGGTACCAGATCGAGGCGACGATGAGCAGCGGGATCGGGTTGAAGATCTCGACCGAGATATCTCGGGTGCGGGTGTACAGCTCGAGGGTGAACGGCACCGCGGTGGCCAGCGAGGTGGTCTTCAGCATCGAGATCACCTCGTTGCCGGTCGGCGGGATGATCACCCGCATCGCCTGCGGCAGCACGACGCGGCGCATCGTCTTGCCCCAGCCCATGCCGAGCGCCGTCGCGGCCTCGTGCTGGCCCGGGTCGACCGAGAGCAGGCCCGCGCGCACGATCTCGGCCATGTAGGCCGACTCGTTCAGGCCGAGGCCGATGACCGTCAGCCAGAAGGCGTTGAAGAGCACCTTGGTCGGGAACGACACCCAGGGCTCCATGAACGGCACGCCGAGATCGATGGAGGAGTAGATCGTCGCGAGCAGGCCCCAGAAGACGAGCTGCACGTACACCGGGGTGCCGCGGAAGATCCAGAGGTAGACCCAGGCGACCGACTTGAGCACCGGGTTCGGCGACTGCCGCATCACCGCGAGGATGATGCCGAGCACGACGCCGATGATCATCGAGAGCACGGTCAGCAGCAGGGTGAACCCCGCCGCCTGGGTGACCCGCTTGTCGAAGACGTACTTGCCGACGGAGCCCCAGTCGAACGCCTCGCGCTGCGCGGCGTCGATCACGAAGACGGCGACCGCCGCGAGCAGCAGCACCGCGACGACGATGCGCCACGGATGCCGCAGCTTCACGACCTTCTCGGGAGCGTTGGGCGGGGCGGACGCCCCGCCCGCCGGCGCGGGCGAAGCTGCCCGGCCGGCCGACGAGTCGCTCATGCCTACTTGCCCGCGTTGATGTCGATCGTGTCGACGGCGCCGGCCTCCACGCCCCACTCGGCGAGGATGTCGCCGTACGTGCCGTCGTCGATCAGCGACTGCATCGCAGCCTGCACGGCCTTCGCGAGCTCGGAGCCCTTCTTCACGGGGAAGCCGTACGGCGCCGAGTCGAAGACCTCGCCGGCCTGGACGAGCTTGCCGTCGGTCTGGGCGATCGCGTAGCCCGTGACCGGCGAGTCGGCGCTCATCGCGTCGGCCTGGCCGAGGACGACGGCGTTGGCTGCGGCCTCCTGGGTGTCGAAGGGCGTGATCTCGATTGCGGGCTTGCCCGCGTCGACGCAGGCCTGGCTCTTGGCCGGCAGCTCGTCGGTGTGCTCGTAGGTCGTCGCCTGCACGGCGACCTTCAGCCCGCAGGCGTCGTCGGGGTCGACGGTCTTGTCCTTGGGAGCGGCCCACAGGATGCCCGCGCTGTAGTAGTCGACGAAGTCGACCTGCTTCTGGCGCTCGGCGTTGTCCGTGAAGGAGGACATGCCGAGGTCCATGGTGCCGCCGGTGATCGACGGGATGATCTTGTCGAAGCTCGCGATCTCGTACTTGATCTCGAGGCCGAGCTTGGCGCCGAGCGCGTCGACGAGGTCGACGTCCCAGCCGATCGGGTTGCCGTCGGCGTCCTTGTACTCGTTGGGCGGGTATGCCGCGTCGGTGCCGACGACGAGCACGCCCGCGCTCTTGATCTCCTCGGGGAGGAGCGCGACCGCAGCCTCGTCCACGGCGATGGAGGCGCCGGTGTCGCCGCCGGGGGCGGCGCTCGGCGGGGTGCTGTTGTCGACGCAGCCGGTGAACAGCAGCGCGGCCGCCGAAGCGATGGCAGCCGGGAGGAGCAGACGTCGGGTGTTCATGATGGGACCTCTGTCGTCACGAAGTGATTGGGGACACGTACAGCGACGTAGCGTATCTCCAGGGCTCCGTCGCCGTGGCCCGAGCATAGCCCGCCCGATCGCGCAGGCCCGAACCCACGACCGAATACGCCGGGATCCGCCACTCAAACGCAGCATTCCAGCGCGTGCAGTGAAATCCACGCAGTGATTCACCCATCTCGCGCCCGCTTCCCTCGGCGGTCGCGGTCGATAGAGTGGTCCAACTGTGGGGAGCTACTCGGAACTGCTGAAGACCAGGGGCGTCGCCCGCATCATCGCGGCCCAGCTGACCGCCCGATTCCCTTCCGGCATGCTCTCGCTCGCGTTCCTCCTGCACGTCGAGCAGCAGACCGGCTCGTACGGCTCGGCGGGCCTCGTGCTCGCCGCGACCTCGATCGGCCAAGCCGTCGCCGGCCCGCTCACGAGCCGCATGATGGGGCGCTTCGGCATGCGCCCCGTGCTCATCACGACGCTCACGATCTGCGTCGCCGCGATCGTCGCCATCGGCGTCATCCCGCCGATCATGCCGCTCTACCTCGGCATCGGCCTCCTGGCCGGGCTCTCGACCCCGCCCGTCCAGCCCGCGGTGCGGACCATCTACCCGAAGATGGTGAACTCCCGCCAGCTCACCCCGCTCTTCTCCCTGGACGCCTCGGCGCAGGAGATCATCTGGGTCGTCGGCCCCGTGGTGACCACCTTCGTCTCCACCCAGCTCGGCACGATCTGGGGCATCCTGCTCGCGGCCGCGCTCATGATCGTCGGCGGCGCCTGGTTCATCTCCTCCCCCGAGCTCGGCCGGGTGCGCATCCCGCGCTCGAAGCGCCGCTTCGGCGTGGTGCTCGCGCGGCCGCCCGTGCTCCTCGCGACCGTCGTCGGCTTCCTGCTCATCGGCGCCTGCGCGGCGATCGAGGCGGGCGTCGTCGCCGTCTTCGGCCACGGCGGTGCCGAGGCGGGCATCGTGCTCGCGATCTTCTCGATCGGCAGCCTCGCCGGCGGCCTCTTCCTCGGCCACACCCCGATCGGGCCGTGGTCCACGGCCCGGCGGATGTTCATCGTCTTCGCGGGCACGGCGCTCGCGGCGGGGGCGATGGACTTCTGGTGGCTCGCCGGCACGCTCTTCGTCGCCGGCATCGGCATCGCCCCCGCGCTCGCCGTGCTCTTCGCGATCGTCTCGGCGAGCGTGAAGTTCTCCGACACCGCGGAGGCCTACGGCTGGGTCGGCACGGGCCAGCTCATCGGCGCCGCCCTCGGCTCGGCCCTCGCGGGCTTCCTCATCGACGGCAACGGCGCCCAGGGCGCGTTCTGGGCGGCTGCGGCGCTCGCCTTCCTCGGCACGCTCGTGCCCGCGCTCGCGAAACGCTGGCACCCGGACCTCCGCGGCCGCGACGCGAGCCCGATCCCCGACACCGAGCCGGTGCCGATCACCCCCAGCTGACGAGGAGAACCGAATCTCCGATCACCGCGCTCCCCTGCTGCCGCTGGCCGACGGCGCCGCGATCCCGCAGCTCGGCTTCGGGCTCTACAAGGTGCCCGCCGCCGACGCGACCCGGCTCGCCCTCGCCGCCATCGAGGCGGGCTACCGGCACCTCGACACCGCGGCCTTCTACGCCAACGAAGCCGAAGTCGGCCGCGCGGTGCGGGAAGCCCCCGTCCCGCGCGAGGAGCTCTTCGTCACGAGCAAGGTCTGGAAGGACGACCACGGCTACGACGAGACGCTGCAGGCGTTCGACGCCTCGATGGAGCGCTTCGGGCTCGAGCGGATCGAGCTGTACCTCATCCACTGGCCGGTGCCGTCGATCGACCGCTACGTCGACACCTGGCGCGCGCTCGTGCGGCTCCGTGAGGAGGGGCGGGTGCGCTCCATCGGCGTCGCGAACTTCCACGCGCACCACGTCGACCGGCTCGTCGCCGAGACCGGCGAGGCGCCCGTGGTGAACCAGGTCGAGCTGCACCCCTGGCTGCCGCAGACGGAGCTCCGCGCGTACGACGGGGCGCACGGCATCCTGACCGAAGCGTGGTCGCCGCTCGCGCGCGGCCGCGTGCTCGGCGACCCGGTGCTGGCGCGCATCGCCGCGAAGCACGGGCGCACGCCGGCGCAGATCGTGCTGCGCTGGCACGTGCAGCTCGGCAACGTCGTGATCCCGAAGGCCTCCTCGCCCGAGCGCATTCGGGAGAACCTCGACGTGTTCGGCTTCGAGCTCGACGCGGACGACCTGGCGGCGATCGCCGAGCTCGAGTCGGGCGAGCGCACGGGTCGCGACCCCGACGACGACTGACGAACGAGGGGCCGCGGCGGTTGTGGGCGCCGAAGGACTCCCAGCAGACGGCAACCCGATCGTGACCCGACTCCCAGCGCCCGGTCAGCCACCGCCCCCGGCCACCGCCCTAGCGTGTGGGCCATGACCACGACGACGCGACTCGCACGGCCCCTCGCGGCCCTCGCCGCGGCGGCGTTCGCCGCCCTCCTCCTCGCCGGCTGCACCGCCCAGGGCGGCGGGTCCTCGGCCCCCCGCGATGCCGGCCGGCCCCGGCGCCCCGCTCACCGAGGAATCGGCGGGCGCCGACACGACGCGCGACGCCGACGGCACGAGCGAACGCAGCGTGGTCACCACCGGCTGGCTGCAGCTCACGGTCGAGGACCCCGTCGCGACGGCGGCGGATGCCTCGGCGCTCGTCGAGCGCGCCGGCGGCCGGGTCGACCACCGCTCCGAGACGCCGGGCACCGACACGCAGCCGGCGCGCGCTTCGCTCGTGCTGCGCATCCCGGCCGACGAGCTCGACGGGGCCGTCGCCGCGCTCCGCGAGCTCGGGCGCGTCGACCAGGTGTCACTGGACGCCTCGGACGTCACGGTCGAACGGCAGGACCTCGAGGCGAGGATCGAGGCGCTCACCGCCTCGGTCGATCGCCTGCAGCAGCTCCTCGCGAGCGCCGCGACGACGACGGACCTCATCGCGATCGAGTCCGAGCTCACCACCAGGCAGGCGGAGCTCGACGGGCTCACGGCGCAGCGCGAGCTCCTCGTGGACCAGATCGACTACGCGACCGTGAGCCTCGAGCTCGTCACCGAGGGCGTCGCGCCGAGCGCGGGCCCCGGAGACTTCTGGTCTGGGCTCGCCGTCGGCTGGGACTCGCTCCTCGCCTTCCTCGGGGCGGCGCTCGTCGCCCTCGGCGTCGCCCTGCCGTGGCTCGGCGTGCTCGCCGTCGTCGGCGGGCTCGTCGTCGGGATCGTGCTGCTCTCGACGAGGCGACGGGGCGACCGGGAGGCGTAGGCTTCGGGTGTGGGCCCTGAGACTCTGCTCGACGACTCCCTGCTCGACCGCATCCGCGAGCGCGCGGCCGGCTACGACCGCGACAACGGCTTCTTCACGGAGGACCTCGAGGAGCTCAGGGAGCGCGGCTACCTGCGGGCCCTCGTGCCCGCCGAGTTCGGCGGCCTCGGCTGGAGCCTCGAGGACGCGGTGCGCGGGCAGATGCGCCTCGGCGGCGCCGCCCCGGCGACGGCGCTCGCCGTCAACATGCACCTCGTCTGGACGGGCGTCGCGAAGGTGCTGCACGACCGCGGCGACGACACGCTCGACTTCCTCCTCCGCGAGGCGGGCGAGGGCGAGCTGTTCGGCTTCGGCATCAGCGAGGCCGGCAACGACCTGATGCTCTTCGGCTCCCGCTCCGAGGCCGACCCGCAGCCCGACGGAGGCTACCGCTTCACCGGCCGCAAGATCTTCACCTCGCTGTCCCCCGCCTGGACGCGGCTCGGCACGATGGGACTCGACTCCGTCTCCGCGGATGCGCCGAAGCTCGTCTACGCGTTCATCGACCGCGAAGACCCCGACGTCAAGATCCTCGACGACTGGAACACGCTCGGCATGCGGGCGAGCCAGAGCCGCACCACGGTGCTCGACGGCGCCTACGCCGCCGCCGACCGGATCGTGCGCCGGCTCGACCCCGGCCCCAACGCCGATCCCTTCGTCTTCGGCATCTTCGCGAACTTCGAACTGCTGCTCTCCGCCGTCTACACGGGCATCGGCGGCCGGGCGATCGAGCTCGCCGTGGCGGCAGCGCGCCGCCGCACCTCGATGAAGCACGGCGGCCGGCCGCTCTCGAACGACCCCGACATCCGCTGGCGCATCGCCGACGCCGCGATCGCGCACGACGCCATCGAGCCGCAGCTGCGCTCGCTCGCCCGCGACGTCGACGAGCTCGTCGACCACGGCGCCGGCTGGTACCCGAAGCTCTCCGGGGCGAAGGTGCGCGCGACCGAGACGGCGAAGCACGTCGTCGACCAGGCGGTGCGGGTGGCCGGCGGATCGAGCTACTTCGCCGGCAACGAGCTCGGCCGGCTCTACCGCGACGTGCTCGCCGGCATCTTCCACCCCTCCGACGACGAGTCCGCGCACGGCACGGTGGCGAACGCCCTGCTCGGCCCGGCCGAGGACTGAGCGGGCGGCCGCGGGCCCGGCGGGCGCCTGGCTAGACTGGAGGAGGCGGCATCCGCCCGCACTCGCACTCTGGAGGTCGTTGTGAACGTCGTCGCTTTCCTCATCGCCATGGGCCTGTTCGTGTTCGGCATGTGGCTCATGGGCACCGCGCCGCACCTCGCCGGCGTCGAGGCGATCGTCTTCTTCGCGGGCATCATCTGCGTCTCGCTCGCGATGGCGATCCCGATGAACCTGCTCGGCCGTCGCGACGGCGTCTGAACCGCCGATGACACTGCCCGGCACGCCGACCCGCGTCGACTACCCGGCCGGGGCGCTCTCGAGCACCGCCACGGTGCTGCACGTCGCCCCCGCCGCCGACGGCCTCGTCGCCGTCGTGACCGACGCCACGAGCTTCCACCCGGTCGATGCGGCCTGGCCCGACCAGCCCGCCGACCGCGGCGTGATCCGTGCGGGCGGCCGGGAGGTGCCGATCGTCGATGCCGTGGTGGCGGCGAGCGACGGCACGGAGCTCCACCTCGGCGACGCGATCCCGGTGCGCAAGGGCACCGAGGGCTGGACGTTCCTCGTCGCGCACCTCGTCGACGCCGACGCCGCGCCGGCCGAGGGCGACGAGGTCGAGATCGTCGCCGACCCCGAGCTGCGCGCCGCCCTCAGCGTCGGCCACACCGCCTGCCACCTCGCCTCGCTCGCGCTGAACCGGGCGCTCGCCGGGCGCTGGTCGAAGGAGCCCCGCGAGGACGCGCTCGGCGCCCCCGACTTCGACGGCACCGCCATCCAGAGCTCGCGCATCGAGGCGGACCGCTCGGTCGACCGCTACCGGCTGAACAAGTCGCTGCGCCGCGCCGGCTTCGACACCGCCTCGCTCGACGAGGCCACTCTCCCCGCGCTCGCCGGCGAGGTGCAGGCGACCCTCGCCGAGTGGGTCGCGGCGGATGCCGCGGTCCGCATCGAGGCCGAGGGGCCGGCGCTCACCGACCGCCGTTCCTGGGTCTGCGAGCTTCCGGATGCCACGGCACGGATCCCCTGCGGCGGCACGCACGCGACATCGACCGGGGCGCTCGGCGCGCTCGCCGTGCAGCTCGAACTGGCCGACGACGGCGGCACCCCCGTGCTCGTCATGACGACGCGCGCGACGCCGCAGCGCTGAGCGGGCCCCGTACGCCGACGGCAGCTGCGCCGACTCGCCCGCGACTGCCGGACCACCCCGCCTGCGGGAGTACGATGGCGCTCGTGGGAATTCGCATCGAGAAGATCGACCTGCCGGGCATCGGAGTCCGGCACGATCTCGTGACCGAGCACGGTCGCCGGATCAGCGTCGTCTCGCACCGTGACGGCGAGCGCGACCTCGGCGTCTTCGACGAGGACGACCCCGACGCCTGCCGCAACTCCGTGCCGCTGAACGACGAGGAGGCCGCGGCGCTCGCCGACGTCCTGGGCGCTTCGGTCATGCTCTCCCGGCTGACGAGCCTCTCCGACGAGACCGCCGGGCTCTACACCGAGCAGATCGCCCTGCCGACGGACTCGCCGTTCCTGAACCGCACGCTCGGCGACACGAAGGCGCGCACCCGCACGCACGCCTCGATCGTGGCGATCGTGCGCGACGGCCAGGTGATCCCCTCCCCCACCCCCGCTGAATCCCTGCGCGCCGGTGACGTCATCGTCGCCGTCGGCACCCGCGAGGGCCTCGACGGCGTGTCGCGGCTGCTCGCCAACGGACCAGACTGAGTCCGCGCCCCGTATGCACGAGACCACGCTGCTCCTGATCGAAGTCGGCGCGCTGCTTCTCGGCATGAGTCTGCTCGGGCGCCTGGCCCTCCGCATCGGCCTCTCGCCGATCCCGTTCTACCTGCTGCTCGGCCTCGCCTTCGGCCAGGGCGGCATCGTGCCCTTCGACGCCAGCATCGAGTTCCTGCAGACCGGCTCCGAGATCGGCGTCATCCTGCTGCTCGCCCTGCTCGGCCTCGAGTACACGGCGGGCGAGCTCTTCGAGAGCCTGAAATCCGCGCGAGCGGCGGGGATCGTGGACGCCCTGCTGAACGCCCTGCCCGGGGCGGCGCTCGCCCTGCTGCTCGGCTGGGGGCCGGTCGCGGCGGTGGCGCTGGCGGGGGTGACCTGGGTGTCGTCCTCCGGCGTGATCGCGAAGCTGCTGCGCGACCTCGGCCGGCTCTCGAACCGCGAAACGCCGGCCCTGCTCGGCGTCCTCGTGCTCGAGGACCTCGCGATGGCGTTCTACCTGCCGGTGCTCTCGGCGATCGTCATCGGCGTGAGCCTCTGGCAGGGTGCCATCGCCGTGGCGATCGCGGTGACGGTCGTCGTCGTCATCCTCTACATCGCGCTGCGGCACGGCAACATCGTCTCGAAGCTCTTCCCCGCCGACCACGCCGAGCCGCTGCTCCTCGGCGTCCTCGGGCTGACGATGCTCGTCGCGGGCGTGGCCCAGGAGGTCTCGGTGTCGGCCGCGGTCGGCGCGTTCCTCGTGGGCATCGCCCTCTCCGGCCGGGTGGCGGCGGCGGCGAGCCAGGTGCTGACCCCGCTCCGCGACCTCTTCGCGGCGACCTTCTTCGTGTTCTTCGGGCTCACCACCGACTCGTCGAACCTGCTCTCGATGCTCCTGCCCGCGCTCGTGCTCGTCGCCGTCACCTCGGTGACGAAGGTCGCCACCGGGGCGTTCGCGGCCCGGCGCGCGGGCGTCGCCGCGCTCGGCCAGTGGCGGGCGGGCTTCAGCCTGATCCCGCGCGGAGAGTTCTCGATCGTGATCGCCGGGCTCGCCGTGACGGCCGGGGTGACGCCCGCGCTCGCCTCGCTCGCGACGGACTACGTGCTCCTCACGATCATCCTCGGCACCTTCCTCGCCCGGATGCCCGACGCCACGTGGTTCCGCCAGGCGGTGCGCCGGCGCGGGCTCGCGAAGGAGCCGGCGCCGAGCTGAGCCCTGGGCCGCGGAGCGCTCAGCCCTCGGCTGCGGCGTCCGCGCGGTCGGCCCGGGCGAGCCGCTCGGCGTCTGACTCGCTCGCGCCCTCGGAGGCCGCGAGCAACTCACGGACACGCGGCACGACCTCGCTGCCGTAGCGCTCGATGCTGCCCATCATCGCCTCGTGCGGCAGGGTGCCGTTCGAGTACTTGAGGTCGAAGCGCACGGCGCCGACGTTGCGCAGCGCGGCGGCGATCTTCTGCGCGACCGTCTCGGGCGAGCCCGCGAAGAGGGCGCCGTGCGAGGACGCCTCCGCCTCGAAGTGCTCCCGGGTCACCGCACCCCAACCGCGCTCGCGGCCGATCCGGTCGATGATGACCTGGTAGTGCGGCCAGAGCACGTCGAGCGCCTCCTCGTCGCTGTCGGCGATGAAGCCGGGCGAGTGGATGGCGACGGGCTGCTCCGGCTTGCCGAACTGGGCGAGCGCCTTGCGGTAGAGGTCGGCGAGCGGGGCGAAGCGCGCCGGGCTGCCGCCGATGATCGCGAGCACGAGGGGCAGGCCGTAGTGCGCCGCGCGCACGACGGACTCGGGGCTGCCGCCGACGCCGATCCAGGTCTTCAGGCGGCCGTGCTCGACGGGCGGGAAGACGCGCTGCTCGGTGAGCGGGGCGCGCAGCGCGCCCGACCACGTGACGGGCTCCTGTTCGAGGAGCGCGGAGAACAGCTCGAGCTTCTCCTCGAAGAGCTCCTGGTACTGCGCGAGGTCGTAGCCGAACAGCGGGAACGACTCGATGAACGAGCCGCGGCCGAGGATGACCTCGGCGCGTCCGCCGGACAGCCCGTCGAGCGTCGCGAAGCGCTGGAAGACGCGCACCGGGTCGTCGCTCGAGAGCACGGTGACAGCGGAGCCGAGGTGGATGCGCTCGGTGCGCCCCGCGATCGTGCCGAGCACGACCTCGGGCGCCGACACGGCGAACTCGTGGCGATGGTGCTCGCCGATGCCGAAGAAGTCGAGCCCCAGCCGGTCGGCCAGCACCGCCTCTTCGACGATGTTCCGGAGCACCTGGGCGTGACTGAGCGTCCCACCGTCGGGGCCGACCGTGACGTCGCCGAAAGTGTCGAGGCCGAATTCATACGTCTGCATGTTCTGCGGAACCTCCCCCTCGCCGAGGCTATTCCCGATCGCTCGGGAGGGGAATGCCTCGGGCCGTCGCGCATGCCCGCGGGAATGGGCCGCCGACCCGGGACGTTGCATCGGAGTGGACGGAAGCGCGGACCGCGCCCGTCACGACGAAGAGGAGTGGAACGCACGTGGAGCAGCGGCCGAGCATCGGCATCTTCGGCGCCGGCAAGGTCGGCACCGCCCTCGCACGCCTCCTCGTCGAGGCCGGGTACGAGGTGCGCATCGCCGGCTCCCCCCGCCAGACCGCCCTGGAGCTCCTCGTCGGCGTCGTCGCGCCCGGCGCGCTCGTCGCGTCTCCCGAGCAGCTCGTCGCGGCATCCGACGTCGTCATCGTCGCCGTCCCGTTCGGCAAGGCCGGCACCGTGCCGTGGTCGAGCCTCGACGGCCGCATCGTCGTCGACGCCATGAACTACTGGCCGCCGATCGACGGACGGCTCCCCGAGGTCGACGCCGATCCCCGCTCGACGAGCGAGCAGCACGAGTCCCGCAACCCGAGCATGCGCCTCGTCAAGTCGCTGAACCACCTCGGCTACCACGACATGGAGGACGACGCGCTGCCCGCGGGCGACCCCCTGCGCCGCGCCCTCGCGGTCGTCGGCGACGACCCCGACGCGCGAGCCGTGCTCGCCGGCATCATCGACGCGATCGGCTTCGACGCCGTCGACGGCGGCCCGCTCGCGAACGGCCGGGTGCTGGAGCCCGGTCATCCGGCGTTCGGCCGGGAGCTCTCCGCCGCCGAACTCGAGGGAATGTTCGCCGCGGCGCGCGCCGCGGCCTAGCGAGCGCGCCGCGGCTTAGCCGAGCGCGCTGCGCCGACGGCGACGGGCGCCGAGGTCGACGAGCCCGACCGCGAGCGCGACCGCGAGGAGCACGGCGACCGCGAGCATCGCGAGCGCGTAGGCGTCGTGGTAGACGTCGATGCCCGCGCCGCCGGCGCTGCCGTCGCCGCCGGACTCGCGGTAGATCGTCGCGTAGAAGATCGACAGCGTGAGCGCCGTGCCGATGGCGGTGCCGATGCGCTGACCGAGCTGGCCCACCGAACCCGCGAGGCCGCCCTGCTTCACCGGCACGTCGGCGAGGGTGAGCGTCTGGTTCGGTGAGACGACGAAGCCGCCGCCCGCACCGGCGAGCACCATCGCGGCCGCCATGGCCCACGGCGTCCACGCCTCCGGCGTCGCCACGGCGGCGAGCACGAGGAGGCCGACGCCCGCGAGCAGCAGGGCGATGCCCCAGACGACGAGCGGACGGCCGAGCCGATCGACGAGCCGCCCGCCGATCATCGAGGTCACGGCGCTGACGAGCGCGAAGCCGATGCCCACCATGCCGGCGTACACCGCTTGCAGCCCGAGACCGTGCTGCAGGTACAGCGTCGTCAGCAGGAACATCGACGGCATCGCCGCGAAGTACACCGCCGCGAGCACCGTGCCGTTGCGGAACGAGCCGACCCGGAACAGCGCGAGCGGCACGAGCGGATGCCGCCCCCGCGCCGCGTAGCGCCGCTCCCAGGCGACGAAGGCGATGAGGCCGAGCACGAAGACGACGAGGGTCCACCACCGGGCCGGGTCGTCGTCCGGCGAACCGGTCGTGAACAGGAACGGCCACATCAGCGAGAGCACCGTCACCGCGAAGAGCAGCACCCCGACCGGATCGAGCTCCAGCCGCCCCGGCGAGGGCAGCCGCGTCTGCGGCAGCAGCCACACGGCGAGGGCGATCGCCACGAGCGTGAGCGGCACGTTCATCCAGAAGATCCACCGCCAGCCGTCGCTCGGGCCGCCGACCGCGATGGCGAGGCCGCCGAGCGTCGGGCCGAAGGCCGTGGCGAGCCCGATCGTGGCGCCGAACAGCCCGAACGCCTTGCCGCGCTCGGCGCCCTGGAAGAGCTGCTGCACGAGGCCGATCACCTGCGGCATCTGGATGCCCGCCGCGACGCCCTGCAGCAGCCGGCCGACGAGCAGCACCGCGCCGTTCGGGGCGAGAGCGCAGATCGCGCTCGTCACGAGGAACAGCGAAAGCCCGATGAGGAACATCGCCTTGCGCGAACGCTGATCCCCGATGCGACCGGCGGGAACGAGCGTCAGCCCGAAGGTGAGCACGTAGCCCGCGACGACGAGCTGCAGCTCGGTCGGGCTCGCGCCGAGCGCGGACTCGATCGACGGCAGGCCGACGTTCACCTTCGAGAGGTCGAGGATCGTGAGTGCCGCGACCGAGACGCAGACCCAGTAGGCGCGCCAGCGCTTGTCGGGGGTGAGCGGGATCGACTGGGTCAACGGTGGGTTCGACATCCGTTCCAGACTAGGCCCGCCGCTGCGGCGAAAACGGGCGATGTCCTCATAAATGAGGAATAGCGCGACCAGCGGGGCAGGCGCATGATGTACGGGTTATGTCGAGGGCACCGGTGGATGAGGGGAGCGAAGGTGTTGGGGACCCATCCACCCTGCCTCCCGTGATCGATCGGGCGGGCCTGCGGGTGCGGACGCTGCGTCCGCGCCGCACGCTCGGCTGGTCGATCGGGCTGCCGATCGCGACCCTCGCGCTGCCGCTGCTCTGCCTCGCGCTCTGGGTGCTGTACCGCCCGGGCAGCACGCGCCCGTTCCTCCTCGTCGGCGTGCTCGCCGTACTGATCGCGGGCGCCGTCGCCCTGGCCTTCCTGCAGTACCGCCGCACCCGGGCCTCCGTGAGCGCGGCCGGCCTCGTCGAACGCGGCTTCTTCGGCGGCACCAAGACGATCGCCGCGCGCGACATCTCGGGCGTGTTGCGCGTGCAGCTCTATCGGGGGGCGAGCGCGGAGACGAGCTCCCAGCTCTTCGTGATCGACCGGCGCGGGCACGCGGCGTTCCGCATGCGCGGCGGCTTCTGGGACGAGGAGACCATGGACCTCGTCGCGCCCGTGCTCGGCGTCGACGAGGTCGTGCGCGAGGAGCCCGTCACGATGGCCGAGCTGCGGCGCAGCGACCCGCGGCTACTGTACTGGTTCGAGCGCCGGCCGAAGCTCCGCGCCGAGGATCAGCCGGTGCTGATGCCGAAGAGCGGGGCCGTCGGGGTGCTGGAGGGCAGCTCGACGAAGCCCAGCCGCTCGTAGAACGCCCGCGCCGCCGTGTTCGCCGGGTCGAAGCCGAGGTGCACGCCCGGCACGCCCCGACCGCGAAGCGCCGCCCGCAGCACGTCGATGAGCCGGCGACCGAGCCCCTGCCCCTGCGCCTCGGGCAGCAGGTCGATGTGCAGGTGCGCGGGGAACTCGTCGAGCTCGGCGACGAGCATGCGCTCGGGGTCTCGGCCGGCCTCGAGCAGCCGCGATTCGGTGAAGGCCGGCTCGCGGCCGGTGGACGGGCCGGGCCGCGGATGCCGCGCGGCGAAGCCGGGCGCCCACTCGCGCCGCCACCACTCGACGAAGTCGCGTGTGTCGGCCACGCCGAGGACGTACCCGACGGCCCGGTGCCCGTTCGTCACGACGAAGACGAGCGACGGGTCGTAGGCGAGGTACGGCAAGGCGAACACCTCGGGCATGAGCGTGTCGTCGGAGTAGCGGCCGCTCGCGTCGCCGCCGGCGATCGCGGTGCGGAGGCAGACGTCGGCGATGTCGTCGCGGTCGGCCGGCTGGTACTGGCGGACGAGGAGGGTCATCGCGACGCGCTTTCGGCCATGCCGCGATCCTATCGGCGGCCGAGGACGCACCGTCATCGGCTGCGCACTCGCACAACTCAGGAACATCTGGCGGTTATGCAGTGGCAGAGATTCCCGCAGCCGCGGAATGATGCGGATGTCGCGCCGGTCGTTCCTGAGTTGTGTGAGACGGGGCGGGGCGCGCGGGGCGGCTCAGCGCAGCAGCAGGGGCGGGGCGCTCGCCCAGGCCTGCACGAGCTCCTCGCGCACCGCGACACCGGTGCCGGGGCCGGCGGGCACGGCGAGCTGGCCGCGATGCTCGCCCGTGCCGAGGACGAAGGGCTCCGTGAGGTCCTCGGCGTAGTAGCGGTCGGATGCCGAGGTGTCGCCAGGCAGCAGGAAGCCGGGCAGCGCCGCGAGCGCGACGTTCGCCGCGCGGCCGAGGCCGGTCTCGAGCATGCCGCCGCACCACACGGGCACCTCGAGCGCCAGGCACGCCTCGTGCACCCGCAGCGACTCGAGGTAGCCGCCCATCCGGCCCGGCTTGATGTTCACGATGCTCGTCGCGCCGCGCTCGATCGCGTCGAGCGCCGTCGTGCGGTCGAGGATGGACTCGTCGAGGCAGACCGGGGTGTCGCAGGCGGCGGCGAGCTGCACGTGGCTCGCCAGGTCCTCCTCCGCGAAGGGCTGCTCGATGAGCAGCAGACCGAAACGGTCGAGCTCCGCGAGGAGCGGGATGTCGGCCTGACGGTAGGCGGTGTTCGCGTCGACCTGCAGGAGTCCCGCGGGGCCGAGGAGCTCGCGCACCGCGCCGACCGGCACGAGGTCCCAGCCCGGCTTGATCTTCAGCTTGATGCGGCGATAGCCCTGCTCGACGTACCCGGCCACCTCGTCGAGGAGCTCCTCGAGCGTCGGCGCGATGCCGACGGAGACCCCGCAGTCGACCCAGTCGCGCACGGCGCCGAAGCACTCGGCCATCGAGCGGCCCTGGGCGCGGAGCTCGGCGTCGAGCACCGCCGCCTCGAGTGCCGCCTTCGCCATCCGATGCCCGGACACGACGGCGAGCGCGGGACCCACGGCGGCCGCGGCGGGCACCGAGGCGATCGCCGACGCGGCGCCGCCGCCGACCGGCTGCGGTCCGTCGTCCGGCTCGTGCGGGCCGCGGCCAGCGCCGGCCAGGAGGGCGGGGCCCAGGTAGTGCTCGATGACCGCGGCGGCCCCGTCGACGTACTCCGAGGAGTAGAACGGCTCGCGTCCGGCGACGCACTCGGCCCAGCCGTCGCCGGCCTCGGTGCGCACCCGCACGAGCAGGGCCTCGCGCACCGTCTCGCGCCCGAAGGACGTCTCGAACGGGCGCACGAGCGGCACCTCGATGCGGTGCAGCTCGATCGCCTCGAGCCGCGCGGGCACGGTCGTCTGCTCGGTCATGGGGCCTCCCGGTCGGGGTCGTCCTCGGTGAACACGTAGTCGCCCGCCGCATCGAGCTCGGGCCGCGCGCCGGCACGGGCCATCTCCGTGAACGCGACGACGGAGGCGGCCCGGAGCGCAGCGGCCTCGGCCGGGGCCTCCCGGCGGAGCGCCTCGTAGTCGGGGACGAGCGCGAAGCCTCCGTCGCCGCGCCACGCGGGCGCCGGCTCCCCCGCGAGCGCTCGGTGCACGCGCGGCGAGTCGAGGCGCCAGCGCACCTCGAAGCGGTCGCTGCGGTCGCTGCCGGAGATCTCGTCGCCGAGCACGCCGTAGAACTCCGGAAGATACCCGGCGACCTCGGCGCCGAGGCGGACGAGGTTCATCCGGGCGTTGCGGCGGATGAGCGGATCGAAGGTCCAGCGGATCTCGTCGACGCCGTGCGCGAGGCAGAGCTCGCGCTGACGGAGCTTCAGCGCGGCGCCGATGCCGCGCCCCCGTGCGGCCGGCGCGACGGCGTTCATGTGCGAGTGCAGGTGCACGCCGCCCGCCCAGCCGAGGAAGCCGAGGGTCGCACCGAGCACCTCGCCGGGCGCGGCGAAGGGCGGCGTGCCCGAGGCATCCACTCCGCCGTCGTCGTCGGGCACGGCGACGAGCACCGTGCCGCTTGCGTGGGCGAGGGCCCGGATCGTCGAGTCGTCGAGGCCGCGTCCTTCTCCCCAGGTCGCGTCGAAGCGGGCGAGGACGGCGCCGACCTCCGCGGCGGCGGCGGGGCGGGTGTGGATGCCGCTGCGCGCGTCGACGGCGTCGGCGAGTCGGCGGGCCTCCTGCGCGCCGTCGGGCTGGGTCATGCTTCGACGCTAGCTGCTCGCGGGCCCGGTCGTCGACGGCGACGCGGGAGCGGGCGCCGCGCGAGTGCGCGGCGCCCGTCCTGCGTCCGGCCCGTCAGCAGAACGCGCCGACGCTCTCCCATGCGCCGGGCGCGGGCACCAGGCCCTCGCGCGTGACCGTCGCCTCGATGAGCCCGTAGGAGCGATCGGAGGCGTAGAAGACCTCGTTCGGGTTGTCGAGGCCGAACGGCGCGAGGTCGACGACGAAGTGGTGCTTGTTCGGCATGGAGAAGCGGATCTCGGCGATCTCCGGATGCCGCTCGAGCGCGGCCTGCCCCATCTCGAACAGCGTCGTCTGCAGCGCCGCCGAGTAGTGCTCGGTGAACGCCTCGAGGAGGATGGCCTTCACGCTGTCGTACGTCGCGTTGTAGTCGGGCTCGGCACCCGGCCGGTAGCGCCAGCGCGTCGCGACGCTCGTGGCGAGGATGCGGTCGGTCGTCTCCTGCAGGGTCGTGTAGCGGTCCTTCGGGTAGCCGACGAAGCCCGACTGGGTCGTCTTCAGCACGACGAGGTCCTTCAGGCCGGCGATGACGTGACGCTCGTCGCCGTCGGCGACGACCGCGGCGGTGCGCACCTCCTGGCCCGAGCGGACGAACGCGTGGTCGTGCTCCTCCCCGTGGGCGAGGATGCGCTCCCAGGCGTAGCTCTCGGCGAGCCAGCGGCCGCCGGTGACCCAGTCGAAGGAACCGGTGAAGTGGTCGGCGAGGCGCAGCAGGAACGCCTCGGGCGAGCCGACGCCGTCGCGTGCGAAGGCGAAGATGGTGTTCTTCTGGGTGTCGGTCGCGACGATGTGCGAGTTGTCGCCCGCGAGATGCGCCCCGGCGAAGTCGCCGCGCAGCTGCGAGGTGACGTTCAGGTCCTCGATCTCGTGGCGGTCGGTGTCACGGGTCACCTTCACGACGCGCACCTCGGCCTTGCCGTACTGGTTCGGGCCGAGCACGATGCCGCCGGTGTCGCCGGCCGGGGTGGTGGTGGTCTCGCTCGCGGTGGTCAGGATGTCGGTCATGAGCTAGCTTCCTCGGTAGGTCGAATAGGCGAATGGGCTGAGCAGCAACGGCACGTGGTAGTGCCGGCCGTCGTCGGCGACGGTGAAGCCGATCAGCACCTCGGGGTAGAAGGTGTCGGTGCCGGAGGCGGCGAAGTATGCCCCGGTGTCGAAGCGCAGGCGGTACTCGCCGCCCGGCACCCGCTCGGGGCCGAGCTGCTTCGCGCGGCCGTCGGCGTCGGTCGTGCCGCTCGCGACGGCCTCCCAGCCCTCGGTGGTGCGGCGCGAGAGCTCGACGCCGATGCCCGGCGCCGGGACGCCGCGCTGCGCGTCGAGCACGTGCGTGGTGATCTGTGAAACGGTCATGGCAGGGTTCCCTCCGGCGGGCTCGGCTCGTGCGTCTTCGGGTGCGGCTCGGTCATGCGGTCACCGTCCCTTCCAGTCGGAGGACGGCGATCTCGCGCAGCTGCGTCGCGACGATCTCGTCCTCCTCGGCGGCGTCGTGGCCGAGCCGCTCGGTCAGGGCGGCGAGGATCTCCCCCGCACTGCGCCCGGCCGCGCGGATGAGGAATACCCGGCCGAAGCGCTCCTCGTAGGCCCGGTTGCCCGCGGCGAGCCGCTCGGCGAGCTCGGCGTCGGCGGGATCGACCCCCGCCTGCTCCGAGCGCGACAGGGTCGCCTCGCGGCCGGCGCCCGCGGCCCGTTCGCCGATCCGCGGATGGTGGCCGAGCGCCCGCTCGACCTCCTCGGCCGTGAACGGCGATGCGGCGCGGCCCGCCTGGGCCACGAGCTCGGCGACGGAGGCGTAGGGCCGCCCGTCGGCGAGCTCGTCGCACCATCTCGGCACGTCGATGCATGGTCGGAGGAGCTCGATCGCCTCCCGGCGGTCGGCCCCATTGAACTGTTCAAGCTTCATCGCTTGATTCGCTTCCTGGTCTGCTGGCATCCACGGTGTACGGAATACGAAAGCTGGCTTTCATATCGTGGAACTGTTATTTCAGCATGCGACAATGTTAGCAAGCGGATGCCGCGTCGGCAATGGCTGCGACGCCGTCGGCGCAGGGTCGCCGACGCGGCATCCGCCGTCTCAGACCGCCAGCCGCTCGCGGAGGCGCGCCACGTGCCCCACCGGGTCGACGTTGTACTCCACGCTCGCCACGAGCCCACCGGGGTCGACGACCACGGTGGAGCGGATGACGCCGTCGAAGGTACGGCCGGCGACGGTCTTCTGCCCCCAGGCGCCCCAGGCGCGCGCGGTCTCCGCCCCCTCGTCGGAGAGCAGCGGGAAGCTCAGCTGCTCGGCGTCGGCGAACTCGGCGAGCCGGGCGACGGGGTCCGGCGAGATGCCGAGCACGACGTAGCCGGCCCCCTGCAACGAGGCCAGGTTGTCGCGGAAGTCGCACGCCTCGGTCGTGCAGCCCGGCGTGAACGCCGCCGGGTAGAAGTACACGATGACGGGACTGCCGCGCAGCCCGGCGAGGGTGCGCACGGTGCCGGTGGCATCGGGCAGGGCGAAGTCGGGGGCCTCGCGGCCGGGCTCGAGCTCGTCGGATGAGGCGATCATGTCGGTGCTCCTGTCGTGGTCGTACGGGGCTCGGGCCGGGGCCTGGCGGAGGGCCTGGCATGGTGGAGGTCCGAGCCTGGCGGAGGCGGGGCCGGGGCGGCGGCCCCGGCCCCATCGGCGGCCGGCTACTCGTCGTTCCCCACCCGGAGCAGCCGACCCTGCGCGAGCCCGCGGTCGATCTCCGCACCCGCGAGATACGCGGTGCGGACGACCCCGGTGAGCTCGCGCCCGTCATAGGGGGTGACCGGGTGGCGGTGCTCGAGGGCACCCGCCTCCACGGTGAAGTGCGCGTCGGGGGCGAACACGGCGAAGTCCGCGGCGCCGCCGACCTGGATGCGACCTTTGCCGCGCAGCCCGGCCCGATCGGCCGGCCGGGACGACATCCACTCGACGACGCGCTCGAGCGGGATGCCCCGGCGGCGCGCCTCGCTCCAGACGAGCGGCAGGCCGAGCTGCAGCGAGGCGATCCCGCCCCACGCCTGCTCGAAGTCGCCGTCGCCCGCGTACTTCAGCTCGGGCGTCGCCGGCGAGTGGTCGGAGACGATGAAGTCGATCGTGCCGTCGACGAGCCCCTGCCAGAGGGCGTCGCGGTTCGCCTCGCCGCGGATCGGCGGGCAGCACTTGTACGCCGTCGCCCCGGCCGGCACGGTCTCGGCGACGAGGGTCAGGTAGTGCGGGCAGGTCTCGACGGTGAGGTCGACCCCGGCCGCCTTGGCCGCACGGATCTGCGGGAGCGAGTCGGCGCTGCTGAGGTGCAGCACGTGCGCGCGGGCGCCCGTCTTCGCCGCGCGGGCGATGACCTCGGCGATCGCGGCGTCCTCGGCCTCGTGCGGGCGGGAGGCGAGGAAGTCCACGTACTCGCGCCCGCCGCGGTGCGGGGCGGTGTCGATGAGGTGCGCGTCCTCGGCGTGCACGAGGAGGAGCGAGCCGCGCCCGGCGATGACCGCCATGGCCTGCTCCATCTCCTCGGGGGTGACCTGCGGGAACTCGTCGACGCCCGAGTGCAGCAGGAAGCACTTGAAGCCGAACACGCCCTCGTCGACGAGCGGCTCGAGCTCGGCCAGATTGCCCGGCACGACGCCGCCCCAGAAGCCGACGTCGACGACGACCTGGCCGGCTGCGACCGCGCGCTTCTCCTCGAGCGCCGCGACCGACACGGTCGGCGGGATGCTGTTCAACGGCATGTCGACGATCGTCGTGACCCCGCCCGCGGCGGCGGCCCGCGTCGCGGAGGCGAAGCCCTCCCACTCGGTGCGGCCCGGCTCGTTCACGTGCACGTGGGTGTCGACGAGGCCCGGCAGCAGCACCTCGCCCGGGCCGAGCTCGACCAGCCTGGCGCCCGTGAGTCCCGCCCCGAGCGGCGAGATCTGCACGATCCGGCCGGCCCGGACGCCGATCTCGGCGGCCCGTTCGATCGGCGCACCGCCGTCGCCAGCGAGCAGGGCCCGCTCGGCGCGCAGCACGAGGTCGAAGACGGGGGCGGCCGGGGCCGCGGTGGCGGTGGCGGTAGCGGTGGCGGCCGGGGCGGCGGCGCCGGTGGTGAGCTCGGTCACGAGGTCCTCCGAGAGTCGGGTGAGCAGGTCTCCGGCGTTCGCGATCGAGACGGCCGGATCGGGTTCGAGTTCGGCGAGGGAACGCACCGAGGCGAACCCGGAGGCGGCGAGCGCGGCGGCGTCGAGCTCGCTGCGCCCGCAGACGGCGTGGACCGGGATGCCGGCACGACGCGCGGCGCGCGCCACCCCGAGCGGGGTCTTGCCCATGAGGCTCTGCGCGTCGAGGCTGCCCTCCCCCGTGATCACGAGGTCGGCCCCGACGAGCCGGTCGTCGAGGCCGGTGAGCTCCAGCACGACGTCGATGCCGGGGCGGCGATTCGCACCGAGCACCGCGAGCGCGGCGAAGCCGACGCCTCCGGCGGCCCCGGCTCCGGGAGCCTCGGCCGCCTCGCGGGCCGGCCGGGCGATGGCCGCATCGTGCCGCGAGAGCACCTCGACGAAGCGGGCCAGCCCGGCATCGAGGGCGGCGATGCCCGCCGCGTCGGCGCCCTTCTGCGCGGCGAAGACCGCCGCCGCGCCGTGCGGGCCGAGCAGCGGATTGTCGACGTCGCTCGCGAGCACGAACTCGGCCGCCGCGAGCCGCGGGTCGAGCCCGCCGAGCTCGACGCGGTCGAGCCCGGCGAGCGCGGCGCCGCCCTCGGGGAGGTCCCGTCCCGAGGCGTCGACGAGGCGCGCTCCGAGCCCGCGGAGGAGCCCGGCCCCACCGTCGGTCGATGCGCTGCCGCCGATCGCGAGCACGATGCGCGTCGCCCCGGCGTCGAGCGCGGCGGCGATCAGCCGCCCCGTGCCGAGGCTCGTCGCGCGCCCGGCATCCCGCTCGCCTGCAGCGAGCAGCTCGAGGCCCGAAGCGCGGGCGAGCTCGACGACCGCCTCCTCGCCGCGCACCCCGAACTCGGCGTCGAGCTCCGCGCCGAGCGGTCCCGGCACGCGAGCGCTCCGGGCGGCGAAGCCCGCGGCGAGGGCGGCGTCGAGCGTGCCCTCACCGCCGTCGGCGACCGGCACCTCGACGAGTTCGATCCCGGGGTCGGCCCGGCGCGCCCCCTCGGCGACCCGCCGGGCCACCTCCGGGGCGGACAGGGATCCCTTGAACTTGTCGGGGGCGATCACGACGCGCATGCTCAATCCTGCAACGCGAGGATGGCCGTCGGGGCGTCTTCGGCGGATTCGGCGAGGTCTTCGAACTCGTTCACCGCGTCGAGCTCGGCGCCCATCGCGATGTTCGTCACCCGCTCGAGGATCACCTCGACGACGACCGGCACCTGGAACTCGGCCATCAGCCGCTTCGCCTCGGCGAAGCCCTCGGCGAGGTCCTCCGGCCGCTCGACGCGGATCGCCTTGCAGCCGAGGCCCTCGGCGACCTTCACGTGGTCGACGCCGTAGCCGTGGGCGACGGAGCCCTCGTCATGCGGGGTGTTCACGTTGTCGAAGGCGAGCGAGACCTGGAAGTCCATCTCGAAGGGGCGCTGGGACTGGCGGATGAGGCCCAGGTAGCTGTTGTTCACCACGACGTGGACGTACGGCAGCCGGTGCTGGGCGCCGACGGCGAGCTCCTCGATCATGAACTGGAAGTCGTAGTCGCCCGAGAGCGCGACGACCGTCTCACCGGGCTTGCCGCGGACCACGCCGAGGGCGGCGGGGCCGGTCCAGCCGAGGGGGCCGGCCTGTGCGGCGTTGATCCACTTGCGCGGGCCGTAGACGTGCAGCAACTGGGCGCCCGCGATCTGCGAAAGGCCGATGGTCGTCACGTAGGTGGTGTCGCGGCCGAACGCGCGGTTCATCTCCTGGTAGACCCGCTGCGGCTTCATCGGCACCTCGACGAAGTTCGTCTTGCGCTGCAGGCGCGCCTTGCGGTCCTGCGCCTGCGCGGCCCAGGCCGAGTAATCGGGCAGGGTGCCGGCGGCCCGGCGCTCGCGGGCGAGCTCGAGCAGGGCGTCGATCGCCGCGCCCGCGTCGGAGACGATGCCGTAGTCCGGCGCGAACACGCGGCCGATCTGGGTCGGTTCGATGTCGACGTGCACGAAGGTGCGGCCGGCGCGATAGGTGTCGAGGCCGCCGGTGTGCCGGTTCGCCCAGCGGTTGCCGAGGCCGAGCACGAAGTCGCTCGCGAGGAAGGTCTGGTTGCCGTAGCGGTGCGCGGTCTGGATGCCGACCATGCCGGCGTTCAGCGGGTGGTCGTCGGCGATCGCGCCCCAGCCCATCAGGGTGGGCACGACGGGCACGCCGAGGACCTCGGCGAGCTCGACGAGGCCGTCGGAGGCGCCGGCGTTGATCACGCCGCCGCCCGCGATGAGGATGGGCCGCTCGTGCGCTGTGAGGAGGTCGAGCGCCTTCTCGGCCTGGGCGCGGGTGGCGCGCGGCTTCACGACGGGCAGCGGCTCGTAGGTGTCGATGTCGAACTCGATCTCGGCGAGCTGCACGTCGATCGGCAGGTCGATGAGCACGGGGCCGGGGCGGCCCGAGCGCATCAGCTGGAAGGCCTGCTGGAAGGCGCCGGGCACCTGCGCGGGCTCCAGCACCGTCATCGCGAGCTTCGTCAACGGCTTCGCGATCGAGGCGATGTCGACGGCCTGGAAGTCCTCCTTGTGGAGTTTCGCGACGGGCGCCTGCCCCGTGATGCAGAGGATCGGCAGCGAGTCGGCCCAGGCCGCGTAGAGCCCGGTGATCATGTCGGTGCCCGCGGGGCCGGAGGTGCCGACGCAGATGCCGATGTTGCCGTCGGCCGCCCGGGTGTAGCCGTCGGCCATGTGGCTCGCGCCCTCGACGTGACGGGCGAGGGTGTGCCGGATGCCGCCGTGGGCGCGCATCGCGGAGTAGAAGGGGTTGATCGCGGCGCCGGGCAGGCCGAACGCCTCGGTGGCGCCCTCCCGCTCGAGGATCAGGACGGCCGCGTCGACCGTGCGCATGCGGGTCATGGGAGTGCTCCTTCCGGAGACGGTGGAGGAAGAGGAGGAGGAAGTGGGGTGGCTCGTGCCCGCGCTATGCGCGGCCGGCGAGCTCGGCCGTCAGCTTGAACAGGCCGGAGTGGTCGAGGCCGCCGTCGCCGCGGGCGACGGTCGCCTGGACGAGCTGCGACACGGCCGAGCCGAGCGGGACGGTGATGCCGGCCTGTCGTGCGGCGGCGGTGACGATGCCCAGGTCCTTGTTGTGGAGGGCGAGGCGGAATCCGGGGGCGAAGTCGCGGTCGAGCATCTTGCGCCCCTTCTGGTCGAGGACCTTCGAGCCGGCGAGTCCGCCGCCGAGGACCGTCAACGCGGCGTCGGTGTCGACGCCGAAGGCTTCGAGGAAGACGACCGCCTCGGCGAGCGCCTGGATGTTGACCGCGACGATGAGCTGGTTCGCGGCCTTCACGGTCTGGCCGGCGCCGGAGGGGCCGACGTGCACGATCGTGCGGCCGACGGCGTCGAGCACCGGGCGGGCGCGTTCGAAGTCCTCGGGCGAGCCGCCGACCATGATCGAGAGCACGCCGTCGATGGCGCCCTGCTCCCCGCCCGAGACGGGGGCGTCGATCGCGCCGAGCCCGGCGGCCGTGGCCTCGCCGGCGAGCTCCTTCGCCACGTCGGGGCGGATCGAGGAGGTGTCGATCCAGAGTGCGCCGGCCTTCGCGTTCGCGAACACGCCGTCCTCGCCCTGCACGACGCCGGCGACGTCGGGCGAGTCGGGCACCATCGTGACGACGACGTCGGCGTCGCGGACCGCCTCGGCGATGCTCCCGGCGGCCTGGCCGCCCGCGTCGACGAGCGCGTCGACCGGGCCGCGGCTCCGGTTGTAGCCGGTGACGTCGAAGCCCGCCTCGACGAGGTTCTTGGCCATGGGCAGGCCCATGATGCCGAGGCCGATGATCGCGATGCTGGTCATGGTGTCGTCCTTCTGTGTCGCGGTGCGTGCGTCGTGGGTCTGGCGGTCGGGCTGCTGGGCCGGGGCGTCTGCTCGGCCCGGGCGGTCTGCTCGGCCCGGGGCGATTCAGGCGCCGGCGGATGCCTCGGCGAGCCAGGCGAAGGCGTCGTCGAGCGGCGCCTTGTACTCGAGGCCGACCGGGCCCTCGTAGCCGAGTTCGCGGCTGCGGGCGATCCACCGTTCGAGCGGGAGCGCGCCGGTGCCGGGCGCGCCGCGGCCGGGGTCGTCGGCGATCTGGATGTGGCCGAAGGAGGCGGCGTGCGCCTCGATCACGGCGGCGACGTCGTCGCCGTTCACGGCGAGGTGGTAGAAGTCGGCGAGGAGGGCGAGGTTCGCGGCATCCGGCACCCGTTCGATCGCGGCGAGCGCGTCGGCGGCCGTGAGCAGCGGGTAGCGCGGCGCCCCCGAGACGGGCTCGACGAGCACGGTGCCGCCGATCGCGGCGACGCCGGCGGCCGCGAGGGCGAGGTTCTGCGTCGCCGTCTCGTCCTGCGCGGCCGGGTCGACGCCGTCGAGGCGGTTGCCGTAGAGGGCGTTGAAGGCCGGGGTGCCGAGCGCCTCACCGATGGCGGCGACGGCGGCGACGTTGTCACGGAACTCGACCTCGCGCCCCGTCCAGGAGACGAGGCCGCGGTCGCCTGCTGGCATGTCGCCGGCGAAGAAGTTCAGACCGGTGAGCTGCACGCCGGCGTCGCGGATCGCGGCGATGAAGGCGTCGGCGTCGCGATCGGCCGGCACGGCGCCGTCGAAGGGCCACCAGAACTCGACCGCGTCGAAGCCGGCGGCCTTGGCCGCGGCGGGGCGCTCGAGGAGCGGCAGCTCGGTGAGGAGGATCGAGCAGTTCACCGTGTACGTCATCGTCGATGGCCCTTCGCGCTACTTTTCCGTAATTCGGAAGATTCCTTTTGCTATGTGAAAGCGTAAGCGAGGCTGCGGCGAGCGTCAACCCCCCGCGGCGGTCCGCGGCCGGCGAGGTGCACGACGAAACGGTCGACGCGCCGAGCGATTCCGGCGCGGCGGGCGAATCACCGTGCAACTCGCGCTGCGAGCGCGGGGCAGGGGCGGGCGGGGGTGACGAAGCGCCCGGCGAAGGGAGTCTGCTTCGCCGGGCGCTCCGGATGCCCCGGCCGGGAGTCACCCGGCACGGAGCTGGTTCCCCGCCGCCCGAGGGCGCGGGAGTCGGGTCAGGTGAGCCGGATCTGCCGGTTCACGTCCTTGTACAGCAGGTAGCGGAACGGCCCGGGGCCGCCCGCGTAGCAGGCCTGCGGGCAGAACGCCCGCAACCACATGAAGTCGCCGGCCTCGACCTCGACCCAGTCATCGTTCAGCCGGTACACCGCCTTGCCCTCGAGCACGAACAGGCCGTGCTCCATCACGTGCGTCTCGGCGAAGGGGATCACCCCGCCCGGCTGGAACGTCACGATGTTCACGTGCATGTCGTGCGCGAGGTCGTCGGGGTCGACGAAGCGGGTGGTCGCCCAGGCCCCGTCGGTGTCCGGCATCGGGCGCGGCGCGACATCCTGATCCCGTGTGACGAACGACGTCGGGGCCGCGATGCCGTCCACCGGCTCGTAGGCCTTGCGGATCCAGTGGAACGAGGCGGGCTCGCCACCCTCGTTCGCGATCGACCACTCGGCGCCCGCCGCGAGGTACGCGTAGCCGCCCGCGCCGAGCACGTGCCGTTCGCCGGCGAGCTTCAGCGCGAGCTCGCCCGCGGTGACGAAGACGACGCCCTCGACGCCGGCCTCCGGCTCGGGTCGCTCGGCGCCGCCGCCGGGCGCGATCTCCACGATGAGCTGCGCGAACGTCGTCGCGAAGCCCGCGATGGGGCGCGCGATAATCCAGGAGCGGGTGCCCGTGAAGCCCGGCAGATTGCTCGTGACGATGTCGCGCAGCACCCCCTTCGGGATAACGGTGTACGCCTCCTTCACGACCGCGCGGTCGGTGAGGAGCTCGGACTGGGCCGGCAGGCCGCCCTTCGGCGTGTAGTAGCTCATGCTGGTGCTCCGGGGATCGAGGGGGTGGCGGGGATCGAGGGGGTGGCGGGGATCGAGGGGGTGGCGGGGACGGATGCCGCAGCGAGCCGCGGGTGCGCGAGCGCGACGAGCCCCGCCCGCTCCACGCCGGCGTCTGCGGCGACCTCGGCGGCGGAGACGGCGCCGCACTCGACGCCGCGCAGCACGAAGTCGGCGAGCGCGCGGGCGGTGGCCGGCTCGTCGAGCACGGCGCCGGGGGTCCGCTCGAGGTAGGCGCGGAGCCGGGCGGCCGCGGCCGGATAGCCCTCCCGGAAGAAGGCGTAGCTCGCGAGGTAGCGGGTCGGCAGCTGGTGCGGGTGGAGGTCCCAGCCCTGGTAGTAGCCGCGCTCCAGCGAGCGCCGCACGAGGCGGGCGTGCAGGGCCCACGCCTCCGCGGTGCGGTCGCCGAGGGGCAGCACGTTCGTGGAGCCGTCGGAGAGCCGGATGCCGGTGCCCGCGACGGCGAGCTGCATGACACCCTTGGCGAGGTCGGCGGCGGGGTGCTCCATCGACTGGTACCCGGCCGCGATCTGCAGCGAGGCGCTGTAGTCGTACGTGCCGTAGTGCAGCCCGGTGATGCGGCCGGGCGCGGCGTGCGGCAGCTGCGCCACCGGCGAGCGGCCGTCGGCGCCGAGCACGAGCTGCGGCGTCTCGACCTGCACCTCGAAGCGGATCCGCCCCTCGGCGAGGCCGTGCACCTGCTCGAGCTCGGCGGCGAGCGCCGCCATCGTCTCGACCTGGGCGACGGTGGTCACCTTCGGCAGGGTGAGCACGAGCCCGTCGGGCAGGCCGCCGCCCTCGACGAGCGCGGTCACGAAGAGGTCGAGCGTGCGGATGCCTCGCGCCCGCGTCGGCCGCTCGAAGCACTTGAAGCGGATGCCGACGAAGGGCGGCGCCGTGCCGGCCGCGACCGCGTCGAGCACGCGGCGGGCGGCGAGCACCGCGTCGGCGTCCTCAGCCTCGTCGCCGCGGTCGCCGTAGCCGTCCTCGAAGTCGAGCCGCAGGTCCTCGATGGGCTCCTGCTCGAGTTTGCGCGCGACCCGCGGCCCGAGCTCCGCGGCGAGCGCGGCGTCGAGGCCGGCGACGAGCGCGACGCCCTCGAGCCCGCCCGCCTCCTCGGCGGCGGCGAGCGCCTGAGCGCCCCACTCCGCGGCGAGCCCGGGGGTGAAGCGATCGGCGGGCACGTACACGGTGTGCACGGGCTGCCGGGAGCCGTCGTCGCCCGGGTAGGCGCGCTCCAGCAGCTCGTCGGTGGCGGCGAGCCGGCGCTCGGCGTCGGCGAGGGCCGCGGCACCGAGCGCGGTCGTGGTGGCGCCCGAACCCATCAGCCCTCCAGTAGTTCGTAGGCGGGCAGGGTGAGGAAGTCGACGAAGCCGTCGTCGAGGCAGAGCTCCTCGACGAGCCGGGCGGCGGGCTCGTAGTACCGGGCGAAGCGCTCGGCATCCACCTGCTGGCGCAGCGCCGCGACCTCCTCGGCGAGCACCGTGCGGACGAGCTCGGGCGTGACCGTGCGGCCCGTGTCGGCGAGCTCGATGCCGTTGCGCAGCTGCTGCCACACCTGCGAGCGGGAGATCTCGGCGGTCGCGGCATCCTCCATCAGGTTGTGCAGCGCGACCGCGCCGTCCCCGGAGAGCCAGACCGCCGTGTACGCGACGGCGACCGAGAGGTTCAGCCGGAGCCCGGCCTCCGTCACGCGTCCGGGTGCGGATGCCGCGTCGAGGAGCTCGTCGGCGGTGACCGCGACCTCGGGGCGCTGCCGGTCGAGCTGGTTGGGCCGGCTGCCGAGCACGGCGTCGAACACCTCGCGGCAGACCGGGACGAGGTCGGGGTGGGCGACCCAGGAGCCGTCGAAGCCGTCCTCGGCCTCGCGGGTCTTGTCCGCGCGGACCTTCTCGAAGGCGGCCCGGGTGACCTCGAGGTCGTTGCGGTTCGGCACGAACGCCGCCATGCCGCCCATGGCGAAGGCGCCGCGGCGGTGGCACGTCTGCACGAGGAGCTCGGTGTAGGCCCGCATGAACGGCGCCGTCATCGAGACGTCGGCACGGTCGGGCAGCACGAACGCGGGGCCGGCGTCGCGGAACACCTTGATGAAGCTGAACAGGTAGTCCCAGCGGCCGGCGTTCAGGCCCGAGGCGTGTTCGCGGAGCTCGTAGAGGATCTCGTCCATCTCGAACGCGGCGGGGATCGTCTCGATGAGCACGGTCGCGCGGACGGTTCCGCGCGGCAGGCCGAGCTGCTCCTGCGCAAAGACGAAGACGTCGTTCCAGAGCCGGGCCTCGAGGTGCGACTCGAGCTTCGGCAGGTAGTAGTAGGGGCCGTGGCCGTTCTCGAGCAGCGGCTTCGCGGTGTGGAAGAAGTGCAGGCCGAAGTCGACGAGCGAGCCGCTCGCCCGCTCGCCGTCGATGAGCACGTGCCGCTCTGGGAGGTGCCAGCCGCGCGGGCGGGTGACGACGGTGGGCCGCTCGAGGTCGCTGCGGAGGGCGTACTGCTTGCCCTGCGGCGAGGTGTACGCGAGGGTGCCGCGGGCGGCGTCGAGGAGGTTCCGCACACCGGCGACGACGTTGTGCCAGGTGGGGCTCGCGGCGTCCTCGAGGTCGGCGAGCCAGACCTTGGCGCCGGAGTTCAGGGCGTTGATGGCCATCTTCGGCGGGGCCGCCGGGCCGGTGATCTCGACGCGGCGGTCGAGGAGCGCGGGCGGGGCCGGGGCGACTCGCCAGTCGGACTCGCGCACCTCGCGCGTCTCGGGGAGGAAGTCGAGCCGACCGCTCGCCGCCGCCCGCTCGCGCCGTTCACCGCGTGCGGCGAGCAGCTCACGGCGCCGCGCCGCGAAGCGGTGGTGCAGCGCCTCGACGAAGGCGAGGGCCTCGGCCGAGAGGACCTCGTCGCCCCCGTCGACGTCGGTGGGGGTCGTGATCTCGATGGTCATGCGGGGGCTGCTCCTTCGCGGCTCGACGCGGTCCGCTCATCATCGCGCATGCGCTCCGAGCGTTCCGAAAGTTTTCGCATTATGGATGTTAATGTTTGCTTTACGGAAACACAAGCCTCCGGCATCCCGCTCGACGCCGCAGCGCGCACCCCGACGGCCCAGCCGGCGGAGCCGTGCGGTATCTTGTGTCCACCCGCGTTTTCCGCGATGCGGATACTCGCCCCCGAGATGCAGAACCGAGGAGCCCCGGCATGGCCGAAGCTGAAGGCGTCAAGTCCGTCGCACGGGTCTTCGACCTGCTCGAACTCATCGCCGACGCGGGCGGCGACGTCACGCTGAGCGAGCTGTCGACGACGGCCGAGCTGCCGCTGCCGACCATCCACCGCCTGCTGCGCACCCTCGTCTCCCTCGGCTACGCCCGCCAGCTCGCGAACCGCCGCTACGCGCTCGGCCCGCGCCTCGTGCGGCTCGGCGAGGTCGCGAACCGCCAGTTCGGCCAGCTCGCCCGCCCGCAGCTCAAGGGCCTCGTCGAGCGGCTCGGCGAGACCGCGAACCTCGCCACCCTCGACGGCGACCGCGTCATCTACGTCTCCCAGGCGCCCTCGCCGCACGCCATGCGCATGTTCACCGAGGTCGGTCGGCGCTCGTACCTGCACTCGACCGGGGTCGGCAAGGCCATCCTCGCCGAGCTCGACGACGAACAGGTGCGCGAGATCGTGGGCCGCACCGGCCTGCCCGCCGAGACCGAGCACTCCATCACGACCCTCGAGGCGCTCCTGGCCGACCTGGCCGAGATCCGGGCCCGCGGCTACTCCATCGACGACGGCGAGCAGGAGATCGGCGTGCGCTGCTACGCCATGGCCGTGCCGGGCGCCCCGGTGCCGACGGCCGTCTCGGTCTCCGGGCCGCTCGCCCGCGTCGACGAGGACTTCGCCGCCCGGGCCATCCCGGTGCTGCGCGAGGCGGTGCGCGAGATCGGCGCCCTCGCCGCCGCGGCCTGAGCCGCCGCCCGACCCTTTGCCCCTCGACCATCGCCCGGGTCGACCTTCGGCGTCCCTTCGGGCACTGCCTCTGCCGGATCGTGCCCGAGTCGCGTAGTATCCATATCCGTTCTGCGAAAACCGGATTCCGGATCGCAAGAACTGCCGGTTCGGCGAGCGGTACCCTGGAGGTGTCCGCCGCTGGGCGGGCGCGGTGCGAGGTGGGGCCACCGGGGCCCCGGTGCCGCAGGCGTCGACGTCGACGCCGGACCCGAGGAGTTTCGATATGGAACACCACGCCCTGACCGTCAACGGTCGATCCCGCCCGCTCGACGGCGTCCCCGCGCACGCGACCGCCCTCGACTGGCTCCGCGACACCGGCCTCACCGGCAGCAAGGAGGGCTGCGCCGAAGGCGAATGCGGTGCCTGCGCCATGCTGCTCGCCACCCCCGCCGACGACGGCGGCACCGCCTGGACCGCGGTGAACGCGTGCCTCGTGCCGGTGCACGCCCTCGCGGGTCAGGAACTGGTGACCGCCGAAGGGCTCGGCTCCCCCGAGGCGCTGCACCCGGTGCAGGAGAAGCTCGCCGAGGCCGGCGGCTCCCAGTGCGGCTACTGCACGCCCGGCTTCGCCTGCAGCATGGCCGGCGAGTTCTACCGCGCCGACCGCGTCGTCCAGGATGCCTCGGCCGAGCCCGACCCCTCCGGCGAGCCCTGCCCCGTGCACGACGGCGCCCCGAGCGGCGCCGCCCCCGACGACCCCGAGAGCGCGGCCGACGCCGAGCACGGCCCGAACGGCTTCGACCTGCACTCGCTGAGCGGCAACCTCTGCCGTTGCACCGGGTACCGGCCGATCCGCGACGCCGCCTACACGCTCGGCTTCCCGGAGGCGGACGACCCGCTGGCCGAGCGGCGCGCGCAGCCCGCCCCCGTCGCCGTGCCCACCGACTACGCCCACGACGGCGCCCGCTTCGTCCGGCCCGCCTCGCTCGTCGAGACGCTGGCGCTCCTCCGCGACGAGCCGGACGCGCTCCTCGTGGCCGGCTCGACCGATTGGGGCGTCGAGGTGAACATCCGCGGCCGCCGGGCCCCGCTCGTCGTGGCCATCGAGCAGCTCGAGGAGCTGCGCACCCTGCACCTCGGCGACGACGTCGTGGAGATCGGCGCGGCGCTGCCGCTCTCGGACGTCGAGCGCCGCCTCGACGGCCGGGTGCCGCTGCTCGCCCAGCTCTTCCCGCAGTTCGCCTCCCGCCTCATCCGCAACCGCGGCACGATCGGCGGCAACCTCGGCACCGGCTCGCCGATCGGCGACACCCCGCCCGCCCTCCTCGCCCTCGGCGCGCGCGTCGTGCTCGCGAAGGCGGACGAGACGGGCGCGGTCCTCGAGCGCGAGGTCGAGCTCGCCGAGTACTTCACCGGGTACCGGCAGACGGTGCGGGAGCCGGGCGAGCTCATCCGGGCCATCCGCATCCCGCTGCCGCTCGCAGGGCTCACCGCGTTCCACAAGATCGCCAAGCGCCGCTTCGACGACATCTCGAGCGTCGCCGTCGCGTTCGCGCTCGACGTCGACGACGCGGGCGTGGTCACGGCCGCCCGGATCGGCCTCGGCGGCGTGGCCGCCACGCCGCTCCGCGCCTACGAGGCGGAGCAGGTGCTCGTCGGCCGGCCGTGGGACCTCACGACGGTGCGCGCCGCCTCGGCGGTGCTCCGCGAGACGGGCACCCCGATGAGCGACCACCGGGCGAGCGCCGACTACCGCAGCGCGATGCTCGGCACGGCCCTCCTGAAGCTGTACGCCACCTCCCGCGGCTCCAGTCGCAGCTCCCGGACGGAGGTCCCGGCATGAGCGCCCTCGCCGACCGCCCCGCCGACCCGGTCGTCGGCCTCCGCGCCGCGCACGAGAGCGCCGCGCTGCACGTCACCGGCGCGGCGATGTACACCGACGACCTCGCCGCGCGCGACCACGGCGTGCTCACCGCCTGGCCCGTGCAGTCGACGAACGCGCACGCGCGCGTCTCCGTCGACGTCGCGCCCGCCTACGAGGTGCCGGGCGTCGTCCGCGTGCTCACGGCCGCCGACGTGCCCGGCCTGAACGACGCGGGCATCAAGCACGACGAGCCGCTGTTCCCGAGCGAGGCGATGTTCCTCGGCCACGCCCTCGTCTGGGTGCTCGGCGAGACGCAGGAGGCCGCCCGCCTCGGCGCGGCCGCCGTGCAGGTCGAGTACGAGCCGCTGCCCTCGCTCATCACCGTGCGCGACGCGATCGCCGCCGAGTCGTACCAGGGCATCGCCCGCACGGTCGCCCGCGGCGACGCCGCCGCCGCCCTCGCCGACGCCCCGCGCGTCTTCGAGGGGGTCACCGAGTTCGGCGGCCAGGAGCACTTCTACCTGGAGACGCAGGCCTCGTACGCGATCCGCGACTCCGAGGGGCAGTACTTCGTGCAGTGCTCCACCCAGCACCCCTCCGAGACGCAGGAGATCGTCGCGCACGTGCTCGGCGTCCCCTCGAACGAGGTCACCGTGCAGCAGCTGCGCATGGGCGGCGGCTTCGGCGGCAAGGAGATGCAGCCGCACGGACTCGCGGCGATCGCCGCGCTCGGCGCGAAGCTCACCGGCCGCCCCGTGCGGCTGCGGCTGAACCGCACGCAGGACCTCACGATGACCGGCAAGCGCCACCCCTTCCACATCGAGTGGCGGGCGGGTTTCACCGAGGACGGGTTCATCCAGGCGCTCGAGGCGACGCTCACGGCCGACGGCGGCTGGAGCCTCGACCTCTCCGAGCCTGTGCTCGGCCGGGCGCTCTGCCACCTCGACAACGCCTACTGGATCCCGAACGTGCACGCGCACGGCCGCATCGCGAGGACGAACAAGACCTCGCAGACCGCGTTCCGCGGCTTCGGCGGACCGCAGGGCGTCTTCCTCATCGAGGACATCCTCGGCCGGGTCGCCCCCGAGCTCGGCATCGAGGCGGCGACGCTCCGCGAGCAGAACTTCTACCGCCCCGGCCAGGCGACGCCGTACGGCCAGACGGTGAAGGACGCCGAGCGGATGCCCCGCATCTGGACCGAGCTCAAGGCCGAGAGCGACTTCGACGCCCGTCGAGCCGCGATCGCCGCGTTCAACGCCGCCCACGAGGACCGCAAGCGCGCGCTCGCGATCACGCCGATCAAGTTCGGCATCTCGTTCAACTTCGCGGCGTTCAACCAGGCGGGCGCCCTCGTGCACGTCTACAAGGACGGCTCGGTGCTGATCAACCACGGCGGCACCGAGATGGGGCAGGGCCTGCACACGAAGATGCTGCAGGTCGCAGCGACCGCGCTCGGCCTCGAGCTGCACCAGGTGCGGCTGGCGCCGACGCGCACCGACAAGGTGCCGAACACCTCGGCGACGGCGGCGAGCTCGGGCGCCGACCTGAACGGCGGCGCGGTGAAGAACGCCTGCGAGCAGATCCGCGAGCGGATGGCGAAGGTCGCGGGGCGCCTGCTCGGCGTCGACGAGCGCGACGTGCGCTTCTCGGGCGGCGTCGTCACCGGGCTCGGCAACCGCGGGCAGCGGCTGAGTTTCGCCGAGGTCGCGGAGGCCGCGTACCTGCAGCGGGTGCAGCTCTGGGCCGCCGGCTACTACCGCACCGAGGGGCTGCACTGGAACCCCGACCTCATGCAGGGCTCGCCGTTCAAGTACTTCGCCTACGGCGCGGCCGCCAGCGAGGTCGAGGTCGACGGCTTCACGGGCGCGTACCGGGTGCGCCGGGTCGACATCGTGCACGACGTGGGCGACTCGCTCTCGCCGATGCTCGACATCGGCCAGATCGAGGGCGCGTACGTGCAGGGCGTCGGGTGGCTGACGCTCGAGGAGCTCCGCTGGGACGAGACCGACGGCCCCGCCCGCGGGCGCCTGCTCACCCAGTCGGCCTCGACGTACAAGCTGCCGAGCTTCTCGGAGATGCCCGAGGTGTTCAACGTGCGACTCTTCGAGGACGCCCGCGAGGAGGGCGCCGTCTACGGCTCGAAGGCCGTCGGCGAGCCGCCCTTCATGCTCGCCTTCAGCGCCCGGGAAGCGCTCCGCGAGGCAGTCGCCGCCTTCGGACCGGGCGGCCGGGCGGTCGCCCTCGCCTCGCCCGCGACGCCGGAGGCCGTCTTCTGGGCGGTCGAGGCGGTGCGGGCGGCCGGCGCGCCCGCCGAGCCCGTCGGGCAGACGGATGCCTCGCGCGAGCTCGTCGGCGCGGACTGACGGGACCCGGATGGACTGGCTCGACGCGCTGCAGCGGCTCCGCGAGGCGCGGACGCCCGCGGTCATCGTCACCCTGGCGATGGTCCGCGGGCACGCCCCCCGGAACGGCGGCGCCAAAATGGTCGTCTCCGCCGACGGCCTCTTCGGCACCGTCGGCGGCGGCAACCTCGAGGCGACGGCCGTGCGCCGCGCGCGGGAGCTCCTCGCCGAGGGTGCGGCCGAGCCGGAGCTGCTGACGCTGACCTTGAGCGACAAGGCGAACACGGAGTACGGCGTGCAGTGCTGCGGAGGAGAGGTCACGATGCTCTTGGAACCCGTCCGCACGGTGCCGGCGGTCGCCGTCTTCGGCGTCGGCCACGTCGGCCTCGAACTCGCCCGGGTGCTGGCGAGGCATCCGCTCGAACTCCACCTGGTGGACTCCCGCCCCGAGATGCTCGCCGCCGACCGCCTCGGCGAGCCCGGCCGCACCGGCCCGCTCGCCGACGCCGTCGCGGAGGTGCGGGTGCACCACGCGCCCGTGCCGGAGGCCGCGCTCGCCGAGCTGCCGCCCGGCTCCCACGTGCTCGTCATGACCCATGACCACGTCGAGGACCTCGCGATCGTCGAGACAGCGCTGCGCACGCCGGGGCTCGGCTCCATCGGGCTGATCGGCTCGCGCTCGAAGTGGGCGAGGTTCCGCGGCAAGCTCCACGAGCTCGGCCACGACGACGAGGCGCTCGCTCGGGTCACGACGCCGATCGGGATCGACGGCATCGGCTCGAAGCTGCCCGCCGCGATCGCCGTGAGCGTCGCCGCCCGGGTGCTGCAGCTCATCGAGGCGGCGGAGCCCGAGGCCGCAGCCGAGGGGGACGAGGGGGACGAGGAGTGAGCGGCGCCCGCTCGGCCCTCGTCACCGGCGCGGGCAGCGGCATCGGCCGTGCCTGCGCCCGTGCCCTGCTCGGGGCGGGCTGGAACGTGACGCTCGCCGGGCGCCGCCGCGCGCCGCTCGAGGAGACCGCCGCCGGGTTCCGGGCGGCGCTCGTCGTGCCCGCCGACGTCACCGACGCGGCCGACGTCGAGCGGCTCTTCGCCCGCCACGACGAGCGCTTCGGGCGGCTCGACCTGCTCTTCAACAACGCCGGCACCTTCGGCCCGAGCGCCGACGTCGGCGCCCTCGACGAGGCCGAGTGGGCGGCGACGCTCGCGGTGAACGTGACCGCGGCGGTGCGCTGCGCGGGTGCCGCGTTCCGGCGGATGGCGGCCCAGCGGCCGCCCGGTGGCCGCGTCGTGAACAACGGCTCCGTCTCGGCGCAGGTGCCCCGGCGGCCCCGCTCGGCCGCGTACACGACGACGAAGCACGCGATCGCCGGGCTCTCGAAGTCCATCGAGCTCGACGGCCGGGTGCACGGCATCACCTGCACCGAGCTCGACCTCGGCAACGCGCGCACCGCCCTCGTCGACGGCCTCGTCGGCGGGGGCGCCCTCCAGGCCGACGGCCGACGCCTCGTCGAACCGACGATGGCCGCCGACGACGTCGCCCGGCTCTTCCTGACGCTCGCCGAGCTGCCGCTCTCGGTGAGCGTCCCGCAGCTGACGGCGACGGCGGCGGGCATGCCCTTCATCGGCCGCGGCTGAGCGGCGCGCGGAGCCGCCCCGGCGCGTGCCGAGGCATCCGCCCGTCAGCTCAGGCGGCGCCCCCGCATGATCGCGAGCGGGAGCGTCGCGAGCGACAGCGCCGCGGCGCAGAGGAAGGCGACCGGGAACGAGAAGCCCGCCGCGATCGTGCCGACGAGCACGGCGCCGAAGCCGGTGCCCGCGTCGAAGCCGATGTTCCACACCATGCTCGCGAGCAGGGTGTCCCGCGGGCCGACGGCGGCGAAGGCCTCCCCCAGCGTGAGGTTCTGCAGTCCGCCGTAGCCGAGGCCGACGAGGGCGGCGCCGACGAGCAGCGCCCAGTCCGCGGGTGCCGAGGCATCCACGACGCCCCAGGCCGTGATCGCGAGGCCGGCGGTCGTCGCGAGCACGAGCGGCCAGAGCAGGGGGCGCGCGCCGAAGCGGTCGGCCGGCCCGCCGATGAGCCAGCGCGAGAGCGCGGCGAGGCCCGTGAGGAGCAGCAGCGCGGCCGCCGCGAGCAGCTGGTCGCCGGCGAGCTGCGGCAGGAAGGTGATCAGGGCGCCGCCGGCGACGGTGACGGCGAGGAGCAGCGCGACCGGGCGGAACAGCACGGCGGCCGCGGCGAGCGGGCCGTGCGAGGCGTGCGCGTGCTCGGCCGGGTGCGGCGGCTTCGCGGCGAGGTGGCGGGCGAGGCGGAGCGCGGCGGGGATGCCGAGCACGGGCAGTGCGGCGACCACGAACACCGGGGCGTAGCCGAGGTGCTCCGCGACCCAGGGCGCGAGCGGCAGCAGCACGAGCTGGGGTCCGGCGATCGCGAGGCCCCAAGCGCCGATCGCCCGCCCCCGACGGGCCGGTTCGATGAGCTCGGGCACGGCGCTGCCGCCGGCCACGGTGAGCACGGCGAAGCCGAGCCCGCGCACCGCCGACCAGGCGAGGATGACGGGCAGCTCGGCGGAGGCGAGCATCGCCGGGGCGGGGAGACCGAGGAGCAGCAGCCCGACGACGAGCACGGGCCCCCAGCCGAAGCGGCGGAGCGCCGCGGGCACCATCGTCTGACCGGCGACGGTGGCGAGCATCAGCACGCCTGTGACGAGCCCGGCCCCCGCGACGTCGGCGCCGCCCGACACCGCCCAGAGCGGGGCGACCGGCATGAGCACGGCGAAGCCGGAGAAGCCCAGGGCCGTCATCGTGATGAGTGCGGGCATCCCGGGCGCCCGCCATACCGATCCTGCGCCCGGCCCGTTCGTCGTCAAGTCCTCTTCACCGTTCCCTTCCGATCCATCCCACCACGGCCGGAGGGCGTGTGACGCCGCCGGGAGCGCGGACGTGGGACGCGACCGCGCCCCGGTCGGCGCAGTGCCGACCGGGGCGCGTCGAAGGCGCGGCTCAGCCGGCGATGAGGCTCTCGATCGGCCCGCGCACGAAGTAGAGCGCGAAGCCGGCCGCGACGATCCACATCAGCCAGTGCACCTTGCGCCCCCGACCGGATGCCGCGTTCACGAGCGCCCAGGAGATGAAGCCCACGCCGATGCCGTTCGCGATCGAGTACGTGAGCGGCATCGTCACGATCGTGAGGAAGGCGGGCAGCGCCACCGCGAACTTGTCGAACTTGATCTCGCGGATCTGCCCCATCATCATCGCGCCGACGATGACGAGCGCCGCGGAGCCGACCTCGATCGGCACCACGAGCGTGAGCGGCGTGAGGAACATGGAGAGGAGGAACAGCACGCCCACGACGATCGAGGCGAGCCCGGTGCGTGCGCCCTCGCCGATGCCGGAGGCGCTGTCGACGTAGACCGTGTTCGAGGAGGTGGAGGTCGCACCGCCCGCGATCGCGCCGGCGCCCTCGACGATGAACGCCGCCCGCAGCCGCGGGAAGGTGCCGTCCTTGTGCGCGAGCCCGGCGTTCTTCGCGAGCCCGGTCATCGTGCCCATCGCGTCGAAGAAGTTCGAGAACACGAGGGTGAAGATGAGCATCGTCGCCGACAGCGCGCCGATGCGGCCGAAGGAGCCGAAGAGGTCGAACTGCCCGACGAGCCCGAAGTCGGGCACGGTGAACAGCGCGGTCGGCAGCTCGGGGATCGTCATGTGCCAGCCGTTCGGGTCCTCGAAGGAGGGGCCGAGCTTCAGGAGCGCCTGGGCGATGATGGCGATGATCGTGGTCACGACGATGCCGATCAGGATGCCGCCGGGCACCTTCCTGGCGACGAGGATGCCGATGAGCACGAGGCCGAGCAGGAAGATCAACGTCGGCACCGAAGTGATCGAGCCGGCGTCGCCGAGCTGCACGGGCGGGCCGCCCGGCGTGCGGTTCACGAAGCCGGAGTCGACGAAGCCGATGAAGGCGATGAACAGGCCGATGCCGACGGTGATCGCCGCCTTCAGCGCCTGCGGCACCGCGCGGAAGATCGCGGTGCGTGCGCCGGTGGCGCCGAGGAGCACGATGATGACGCCGTTGATCACGACGAGGCCCATCGCCTCCGGCCAGGTGACCTGCCCCACGACCGAGACCGCGAGGAAGGAGTTGATGCCGAGGCCGGCCGCGATGGCGAAGGGCAGCCGGGCGAAGACGCCGAAGAGGATGGTCATCAGGCCGGCGGTGAGGCCGGTCGCCGCGCCGACCTGGGCGGCGTCGAGGGCGTTGCCGGCGACGTCTTCGGTACCGCCGAGGATCAGCGGGTTCAGGATGACGATGTACGCCATCGTCACGAAGGTGACGATGCCGCCGCGGATCTCCCGACCGAAGGTGGAGCCGCGCCGGGTGATCTCGAAGAAGCGGTCGATGGCGTTCTTCGGCTCGCCGTCGACCGTGGTGGTCGCGCCGGTGGGCAGCGGGTCGGGGATGGGCGTCGCGGTGCTGTCGGTGTGCTGGGTCACGTCCGTCTCCGCTCAGTACTCGATGCGGGTGGCGGTGTGCTGCCACTCGGTGAAGGGGGCGACCCGCTCGGCGGGCGGCAGCTCGATGTCGGCGACCGGCATGACCGCGCGGTCCGAGTCGTCGCCCTCGAAGTAGCGGTAGAAGACGGCGTCGTCGAAGCCCGCGTCGGCCGCGTCGTGCCGGCTCGCCGCGAAGTAGACGCGGTCGATGCGGGCCCAGAGGGAGGAGGCGAGGCACATCGGGCAGGGCTCGCAGCTCGTGTAGAGCACGGCGCCGGAGAGGTCGAAGTCGCCGATGCCCTGACAGGCGGCGCGGATGGCCGAGACCTCGGCGTGGGCGGTGGGGTCGAGATTCGCGGTGACCCGGTTGACGCCCTCGAAGACCCGGCCGTCGGCCGTGACGACGATCGCGCCGAACGGGCCGCCCGAGCGGCGCACGTTCTCGGTGGCGAGCGCGACGGCTCGGGCGAGGTACTGGGCGGGCGTCGGCTCGGCGCCGTCGGGCGCCGTTCCGGCCGTGGTGGTGGTACCGAGCGATTCCATGAAAAGCATCCTTGCTCTCGGAGTCCGAATCGGGCGGTCGGGTCCGCGGCGTCTGTTCGGCGCCGGCGTGATCGTCGTCGATCCGTTCGGGTCTGCTGGGCTGCGGCACCGGGCGGCTTCGTGGCGGCCCGGCGACTGGTCGAGGCTAACAGCCCCCATTCCCAGGGTCTACACGTTTTTGGAAGTTTGCTTCTGAAATACGGAAAACTTGCTTGCAGTTCCGCGGATGCGGAAGTATTGTCAACGCTATGGCGCAATATCGGATCAGTGAGGCCGCCGATCTCCTCGGCGTGAGCGACGACACCGTTCGGCGATGGGTACAGGACGGGCTGCTGAGCGTCTCGAAGGACGACGCCGGCCGCCAGGTCGTGCCCGGTCGCGAACTCGCCGCGAGGGCGCAGGCCATCGCGGCGACCATCGCCGACCGGACCCATGTGCGCCGCAGCGCCCGCAACCGCTTCGTCGGTCTCGTCACCAAGGTCGAGATCGCCGGGCTCATGGCCCAGGTCGAGCTGCAGTGCGGCCCGAACCGGGTCGTCTCGCTCATGTCGGCCGAGGCCGCGAGGGAGATGGAGCTCGAGATCGGTTCGCGAGGTGTCGCCGTGGTCAAGGCGACCACGGTGATCATCGAGACGGAAGAGGACCCCTCGTCGTGATCCCGCAGCATCCCGCCGCCACCACTCCGCCCCGCCGCCGGTCCCGCCTCGCCGGCGTCGGCGCCGCCATCGCCGCTGCCGCCCTCCTGGCCGGCTGCGCCGCGGGAGGCCAGCCCGCCCCGAGCCCCACCGAGCGCACGGGCGCCGACGAGTCCGCCCTGACGGGCGAGCTCACGATCTACGCCGCCGCCTCGCTGAGCGGTGCCTTCGACGAGCTCGCCGCGCGCTTCGAGGCCGAGCACCCCGGTGTCGACGTCGTGCCGATCACCTACGACGGCTCCTCCGTGCTCGCCACGCAGCTCATCGAGGGCGCTCCCGCCGACGTGTTCGCCTCGGCCGACGAGAAGAACATGGCGAAGGTGCTCGATGCCGGTCTCGCCGAGTCCGCCGACGACGTCGCCACCAACGTGCTCGAGATCGCCGTCGCCCCCGGCAACCCGCTCGGCATCGACGGCCTCGACGCCCTCGCCGACGGCGCCACGACGACCGCCGACGACCGCCCCGCGACCGTCGTGCTCTGCGCGCCCGAGGTGCCCTGCGGCGCGGCCTCGCAGAGGCTCATCCAGGCGGCGGGCCTCACGCTGACCCCCGCGAGCGAGGAGCAGAACGTCACCGCCGTGCTCACCAAGGTGAAGTCCGGCGAGGCCGACGCGGGGCTCGTCTACGTGACCGACGTGGCGGCCGCGGGCGACGCGGTCGAGGGCGTCGGGATCGCGAACGCCGCGGACGCGACGAACGTCTACCCGCTGACCGCGCTCACCGCCGCGCCGAACCCGGAGGCGGCCGCCGCCTTCGTCGCGTTCGTCACCTCGAAGGCCGGCCAGCGGGTGCTCGCCTCCTTCGGCTTCGGAGCGCCGTGACCCGAGTCGAGCACGCGCCCCGCGGTGTCGCCGTCGCGGGGCGCTTCCCCGGCTGGCTGTACGTCCCGGCCGGCCTCGGCGCCGCCGTGCTGCTGCTGCCGCTCCTCGCGCTGCTGCTCCGCCTCGACTGGGCGGGCGTGCCCGCGGCGATCACCTCCCCCGAGGCGGTGCAGGCGCTCGGCCTCTCGCTCGCCACCGCGAGCTGGGCCACGCTCGCCTGCGTGGTCCTCGGTGTCCCGCTCGCCCTCGTCATCGCCCGGAGCTCGCGCGGCACCGCCGCCGCACTGCGCACCCTCGTCACCCTGCCGCTGGTGCTGCCCCCGCTCGTCGGCGGCATCGCACTGCTCTCGCTCCTCGGTCGCACCGGGCTCCTCGGCGAGGCGCTCGCCGTCTGGGGCATCCGCATCCCCTTCACGACCGCGGCCGTCGTCATCGCGCAGGTCTTCGTCGCGCTGCCCTTCCTCGTGATCTCCGTGGAGGGCGCGCTGCGCACCGCGGGCACCCGCTTCGAGGGCGTCGCCGCAGGACTCGGCGCCGGGCGCTTCACCGTCTTCCGCCGGATCACCCTGCCCCTCGTCGCCCCGGGCCTCCTCGCGGGCGCCGTGCTGTGCTTCGCCCGGGCGCTGGGCGAGTTCGGCGCGACGGCGCTCTTCGCCGGCAACGCCGCCGGCACGACCCGGACCATGCCGCTCGCGATCTACACGGCCTTCAACGGCGCCGGGGTCAGCGAGGACACGGCCATCGCGCTGTCCTTGATGCTCATCGCCGTGGCGATCGCGGTGCTCGTGCTGATGCGGGGCTGGCGAGCGGACGCCCCGCGATGAGCGCGGCACCGGAAGGACGGAGGGATGCCGCGGCCGGCCCGGCGGCGGACGCCGCACTCGTCGCCGAGCTCGAGGTCGAGCGCGGCGGCTTCCGGCTCGAGGCGTCCCTCGCCGTCGGCGCGGACCAGGTGCTCGCCGTGCTCGGGCCGAACGGCTCGGGCAAGTCGACGCTCCTCGGGGCGATCGCCGGGCACGTGCCCGTCGCTCGGGGCGAGATCCGCGTCGGCGGGCGCCTGCTCGGCGGCTCGACGACGCGCGACGTGCCGCTCCCGGCCCGCCGCATCGGCCTGCTCGGACAGCAGCCGCTGCTGTTCCCGCACCTGAGCGCCCTCGAGAACGTCGCCTTCGGCCCGCGCGCCCAGGGCCTCGGCCGACGCGAGGCGCGCACCGAGTCCGCCGGATGGCTCGAACGGGTCGGCCTCGCCGGCTTCGAGCGGCGCCGTCCGGCCGAGCTCTCCGGCGGGCAGCAGCAGCGTGTCGCGCTCGCCCGCACGCTCGCCGCCCGGCCCGCGGCGCTGCTCCTCGACGAGCCCTTCGCGGCGCTCGACGTCGAGGCGGCGGCCGGCATGCGACGGCTCGTCCGCGAGCACCGTGCCGCGCTCGGCATCCCGATGCTGCTCGTGACCCACGACCCGCTCGACGCGCTCGTGCTCGCCGGCCGCGCGGCCATCCTGCAGGCCGGTCGCCTCGTCGACGAGGGACCGATCGCCCGGGTGCTCGGCCATCCGCGAACGCCGTTCATCGCGGCGCTCGCGGGGGTGGACCTCGTCGAGGGCGTCGCCCTCGACCCGGCGACGGTGCGGGCGGCCGGCGGGCTCGTGCTGCGTTCGGCCGAGCGGGCGGATCTCGTCACCGGCGCACCGGCCTCGGCGGTCTTCGCCCCGGCGGCGGTGCACGTGCGGGCGGCGGGGGCGGATGCCTCGCCCGGCGCGGCTGCCGCGGTCGGTGAGGCCGGCGCGAACCGCTGGTCCGGTACCGTCGCGAGCCTCGAACCCACCGCCGGCGGCGTGCGCATCCTCACCGCCGAGCAGCCCAAGGTCGCCGTCGACGTGCCGACCGCCGCGGCGGTCGCGCTCGACCTCGAACCGGGCGCGGTGCTCGCCTTCCGGGTCGATCCGGCCGACGTGTCGGTGCGCCCCCTCGTCTGACGGCGCATCCTCGCGGCGGTGTTACGGTAGACGCCCACGAGGGGGTGACGATGACGATCACGACGCCGGCGCAGACCGGAACGGACGGAGCCAGGCGGCTGCCGGCGTCCGGCGAGCTGCCGGACCGCCTCGGCCGCCCCATGCGGGATCTCCGCATCTCGATCACCGATCGCTGCAACTTCCGCTGCGTCTACTGCATGCCGAAGGCCGTCTTCGGCCGCGATTACGCCTTCCTCGACCGCGACGAGCTGCTGAGTTTCGACGAGATCGTGCGGATCGCCGGGGTGGCCGCCGCGCACGGCGTCGAGAAGCTCCGGCTGACGGGCGGCGAGCCGCTGCTCCGCCGCGGCGTCGAGGAGCTCGTGGGCCGGCTCGCCGAGCTCCGCACCCCCGACGGCCGACCGCTCGAGCTCGCTCTCACGACGAACGGCGCCGCGCTCGCGGTGAAGGCCGACGCCCTCCGCGAGGCCGGACTCACCCGGGTCACCGTGTCGCTGGACTCGCTCGACGACCGCCGGTTCCAGGAGATGAACGACGTGCGCTTCCCCGTGGCGCGCGTGCTCGCCGGTATCGACGCCGCACACGCGGCCGGGCTCGGCCCCATCAAGCTCAATATGGTGGTGAAGCGCGGGCTGAACGACGACGAGGTCGTCGCGATGGCGCGGCACTTCAAGGGCACGCCGTACACGCTGCGCTTCATCGAGTACATGGATGTCGGCACCTCGAACGGCTGGGATCTCGCCGAGGTCGTGCCCTCGGCCGAGATCGTCGCGCGGATCGGGGCGGAGCTGCCGCTCGTCCCCCTCGGGCGCTCGGCGCCGGGCGAGACCGCGGCCCGCTGGCGCTACGCCGACGGCGAGGGCGAGATCGGCGTCATCTCGAGCGTGACGAACGCGTTCTGCGGCACGTGCAACCGCGCCAGGATCTCGACCGAGGGCAAGCTGTTCACCTGCCTCTTCGCGAGCGAGGGGCACGACCTGCGCGCCCTCCTCCGCGGCGGCGCCGACGACGCCGAGCTGGCCGCGGCGATGGGGGCGATCTGGGGCGCCCGCGACGACCGCTACTCCGAGCTGCGCGCGGGCCTCACGCCCGAACTCCGGGCCGCCCGGCAGAAGATCGAGATGAGCTACATCGGCGGCTGAGCCGCACCCGGCCGGGGGTCAGCGCCTCACAGCCCGACCCACTCCGAGACGCCGTCGTCGAAGTGCTGCCGCTTCCAGATCGGCACCTCCTGCTTCACGAGCTCGACGAGGCGCTCGCACGCGTCGAAGGCCTCCGCCCGGTGCCCCGCTCCGGCCGCCGCGACGAGGGCGACGTCGCCGATCCCGAGGTCGCCGACGCGGTGGGCGGCGGCGACCGCGAAGCCGGTCTCCTCGCGGATGCGTCGGACGCAGTCCGCGAGGAATCGCTGGGCGTCGGGGTGGCCGCGGTAGTCGAGGGCGCGCACGGGCCGGCCGCCGTCGTGGTCGCGCACGACGCCGTGGAACACGACGACGGCGCCCGAGGCCTCGCTCTCGACCGCCCGGCGGACCGCGGCCTCGTCGAGGGGCGTCTCGGAGACGACGGCGTAGGGCTCGGTGGGCTCGGGCTCGGTGGGCTCGGGCTCGGTGGGCTCCGGCTCGGTGGGCTCCGGATCCGGCATCGCTGGCTCGCTTTCGCTCGGGGTCATCGGGTGAGGTACTCCGCGCCGAGCGCGGCGAAACGGTCGATGCCGCCGTCGAGGGAGACGACACCGTCGTGACCGCGGGCGGCGAGCGCCGCAGCAGCCCGTGCGGAGCGGAGCCCGACTTCGCAATAGACGACGAGCGGGCCGGCGTCCGCCGACGACGGTTCGGCCCCGCCGAGGAGCTCGCCGAGCGGCACGAGCTCGCTCCCGGCGATGCGGCGGAGCTCGGCCTCGGCCGGCTCGCGGACGTCGAGCAGGCGCAACGGCTCACCGGCCCGCAGCCGGCGCAGCAGCTCGGCGGCCGAGATCGCCGCGGTCGGGGCATCCGCAGATGCCTCGCGCGGAGGCAGCCCGCAGAAGCGTTCGTAGTCGACGAGCTCGGTGACCTCGGCCGCGTCGGGGTCGACGCCGTAGGCGATCTCGCGGCTGCGCCCGCTCAACGCGTCGTAGCTCAGCACCCGCCCGAGGAGGGGGTCGCCGAGGCCGGCGACGAGCTTCACGACCTCGCTCGCGAGCATGGCTCCGATCGTGAGGCACAGCGTCGGCAGCACGCCGCCGAGCTCGCACGAGGGCACCTCGCCCGGCGCCGGCGGCGTCGGGAACAGGTCGCGGTAGCCGGGACCGTGCCCGCGCCAGGCGACGCCCACCTGGCCCTGGTACCGCAGGATCGCCCCCCAGACGAGCGGGACGCCGGCGAGGTGCGCGGCGTCGTTCGCGAGGTAGCGGGTGGGGAAGTTGTCGCTGCCGTCGACGACGAGGTCGTAGTCGGCGAGGATGCCGGGGAGGTTCGCCGCGGTCAGCCGCACGCGGTGCCGGACCACCCGGCACTCGGGGTCGATCGCGGCGACGGTGTCGGCGAGCGAGTCGACCTTGGGGCGGCCGAGGTCGCCGACCCCGTGGCTCAGCTGCCGGGGCAGGTTGCTGAGCTCCACCGCATCGTCGTCCGCGATGCCGATCGTGCCGATCCCCGAGCCCGCGAGCGCCGGCACGACGGCGCTGCCGAGCCCGCCCGCGCCGATCACGAGCACCCGCGCCGCGGCGAGTCGCCGTTGCGCCTCCTCGCCGTAGCCGGGCAGCATGAGTTGGCGGCTGTGCCGGCTCACCCGCTCGGCGCCGAGCGGCGGGCCCGGCGCCACGAGCGGCTGGGTCATTCGGTCAGTGTACCCGCGCGACTTTTCCGCTTGGCGGATGCCGGATTCCGCCGTTCGGGTAGCATCGAGCCCATGACCCTCGTGACCGTGCGCTACTTCGCGGCCGCGGCAGACGCCGCCGGCCGGGAGGAGGAGCGGATCGAGCTCGGCGACGCCACCGTCGGCGGGCTCCGCGAGCTGCTCGCCGAGCGTTACGGCGCCGACATGCAGCGGGTCTTGCAGAACGGCTCCTTCCTCGTCGACGGCACCGTGCGCCGCGACCCCGCGACCCCGCTCGGCGCCGCGGTCGACCTGCTGCCGCCCTTCGCCGGCGGCTGAGCGCACCGGGCGCGGCCGGGGGCCGGGGTCGGGAGCCGGGCGCGGCCGGGGGCGGGTGCGGCCGGGAGCCGAGCGCACAGGGCGTCCGAAGCATTCGCCACCTAGGCTGAACGCATGCGCAGCTACGCCGAACACCGTCGTGCGGTCACCGAGCTGCTCGCCCCGCTCGAGTCCCGGCTCGGCGCCGAGGAGGCGGGCCTCGCCGCCGGCGACGCGCTCGGTCGCGTGCTCGCCGCCGACGTCGACTGCCCGATCGACCTGCCCGGCTTCGACAACTCGCAGATGGACGGCTACGCGCTCCGCGCCGCCGAACTCGCCGGCGCCGCCCCGGGGTCGCCCGTGCGTCTGCCGATCGGACCGACCAGCGCCGCGGGCGACCACGTCTTCGAGCTCGCCCCGGGCACGGCCTCGCCGGTCATGACCGGCGCACCGATCCCGCGCGGCGCCGATGCGGTGGTGCCCATCGAGTCCGCCGATCCGCCCGCGTTCATCGGCATCTCCGGCGCCCGCCACGACTCGCCCGTGCAGTCCACCGTCGGATTCGCCGCCCCGGTCGAGCCCGGGGCGTTCGTGCGTCGCACCGGCAGCGACGTCGCCGCGGGCGCGCTGCTCCTCGCCGCCGGAACTCGGCTCGGCCCCGCCCAGCTCGGCGCCCTCGCGGCCGCCGGCGTGACGACCGTGCGCGTGCGGCGGCGGCTGCGGGTGCTGCTCGTCTCCACCGGGCACGAGCTCCGGCCCCCGGCCGCAGAGCTGCGGCCCGGGCAGATCCACGATGCCAACTCGACGATGCTGAGCGCCGCGCTCCGCGGCTGCGGTGCCGACGTGGTCGAGGCCGTCTCCCCCGACGACGCCGACTCGCTGCGCCAGGCGATCGCCTCCGCCGCCGATCGAGTCGATCTCGTCGTCACGAGCGGCGGCGTGAGCGAAGGCGCCTTCGAAGTCGTGCGGGAGGCGCTCGGCCCGCTCGGTGTCGCCTTCGAGAAGGTCGCGATCCAGCCGGGCGGCCCGCAGGGGCTGGGGCTCGCGCGGTTCGGCGACCCGCATGGCGCGGAGGCCGCCGCCGGCGTCCCCGTGGTCGCGTTCCCCGGCAACCCGGTGAGCGCGCTCGTCTCCTTCGAGCTGTTCCTCCGACCCGTGCTGCGTCGACTCGAGGGGCTCGCGCCCGACCGGCATCGGGCGACCCTCCCCCTCGCCCACGAGGTCGTCTCACCGCTCGCGAAGCACCAGGTCCGCCGCGGCGTCATCGACGGCGACGGCGCCGTCGAGGTCGGCGCTCCGAGCTCTCACCTGCTGCACGCGTACGCGCAGGCGACGGTGCTCGTGCACCTGCCCGTCGGCGTCGACCGGCTCCCGGCCGGCGCCCCCGTCGACGTCTGGAGGATCGATGACTGACGAGCCCGATTCCGGCCTCACCCACCTGCGCGCCGACGGCTCGGCGCACATGGTCGACGTGACCGACAAGGCGGTCACCCGGCGCACGGCGAGCGCGCAGGCCGTGCTCGTCACCCGCGCGGACGTCGTGGCCCGCATCACCGACGGCAGCCTGCCGAAGGGCGAGGCGCTCGGCACGGCGCGCATCGCCGGCATCCTGGCCGCGAAGCAGACCTCCGCGCTCATCCCGCTCTGCCATCCGCTCCCCCTCACCAAGCTCGCCGTGGACTTCGAGCCGGCCGACGACCGGGTGCGGGTCGTCGCGACCGCGACGACGAACGGCGTGACCGGCGTCGAGATGGAAGCGCTCACCGCCGCGAGCGTCGCCGCCCTCACCCTCTACGACATGATCAAGGCCGTCGACCACGAGGCCGTCATCACCGACGTCTGCGTGCTCGCGAAGTCGGGCGGCAAGCGCGGCGAGTGGAGCCGCGGGTGAGCGCCGGCAGCCGGCATGGCGCGCACGCGGTCGTCATCGTCTCCTCGACCCGGGCCGCGGCCGGCGTCTACGAGGACCGCACGGGCCCCGTGATCGCGGAGTGGCTGCGCGAGCGCGGCTTCGCCGTCGAGGGGCCGGTGGTCGCCGCCGACGGGCCGGACTTCGCGATCGCGCTCGACACCGCGCTCGCGACGAGCCCCGCCGTCGTCGTGTCAACGGGCGGCACCGGGATCGCGCCGGGCGACACCGTGCCCGAGGCGACCGCCGCCGTCATCGACCGCGAGCTGCCGGGCTTCGCCGAGGAACTGCGTCGTCGCGGCGCCGCGACGACGCCGACCGCCCTGCTGAGTCGCGGCCGGGCCGGCATCGCCTCCGGGGCGCTCGTCGTCAACCTGCCCGGCTCGTCCGGCGGCGTGCGCGACGGACTCGGCGTGCTCGACGAGGTGCTCGACCACGTGCTCGACCAGCTCTCGGGCGGGGATCACCCGGCCTGATCCGGTGCCGGGTCGGCCGCGGCATCCCGTCGCCGATGCCAGCGCTGCCGCTCCCGCTCGAGCGGACGCGCGAGGATCGCCCACACCACGAGCGCGACCCCGGCGCCGACGAGGGCTCCGGCGATCGTGTCGGTGAGCCAGTGCACCCCGAGGTACGTGCGGGTGAACGCCATCAGCACGGTGTACGCGACCCCGAGCACCCACACCCAGACGCGCGGCGCGATGATGCCGACGACCACGGCGATCGTGGCGGCGTTCGCCACATGCCCCGAGGGGAATGAACCGAAGTCGCTCGTGACCAGCATGTCCTCCGGACGTGCCCGACCGAACAGCTGCTTCAGCAGTTGCACGACGCCCGCGCTCGCGGCGGAGGCGAGCAGGAAGAACGCGGCGCCCCACGGACGGCGGCAGACGAGCAGGACGACGGCGCCGCCGAGGGGCACCACGAACACGCCGATCGCGCCGCCACCGAGCCGGTTCATCGTGAACGCGACGGCGTCGCCGAACGCGCCGCGCAGCTCGATGACCTCGCTCGCCCAGCCCTCGTCGACGCCGACGATGCCGTTGCGGATCGCGATCAGTCCGCCGAGGAGCACCGCCACGAGCAGCACGCCGAGGCCCGCGGCGACGATCACCCGGCGGTGCAGCCGTCGTGCGGCCGGGGCATCCGTGCCGTCCGCCGCAGCCGGCCGGGCCGAGTGCGCCGAACGGTCCGGATGGGTCGAGTCGTCGTGGGCCATGCGCCCACGCTAGCCGCCCGCCCTCAGTCGCCGAGCGGCGGCACGCTGCGCGGGCGCACGAGCGCCCAGAGCGCCACGATCGCGATCACCGCCGCCGCGGTCATCACGATCGCCATCGGCACCGCGCTGCCGACGCCCATGAGGCCGATCAGCGGCGAGATGAGGCCCGCGAGACCGAAGTTCAGCGCTCCGAGGAGCGACGCCGCCGTGCCCGCCTCGTTGCCGTGCGAGGCGAGCGCGAGGATCTGCACCGCGGGGAACGAGAAGCCGCACGCCATGATGAACAGGAACAGCGGCACGATCGTGCCCCAGAGCCCGGCGCCGGTGAGGTCGAGCACGGCGATCGCGACCGCCGAGCCGAGCAGGACGAGGGTCGTGACCGCGAGGATCCACTGCGGCTGCACCCGCCCGCGCATGAGCCGCGAGCTCGTCTGCACGCCGATGATGATGCCGACGGAGTTCACGCCGAAGAGCAGGCCGTACTGCTGCGCCGTGAAGCCGTACACCTCCTGGAACAGGAACGACGAGGTGGAGAGGTAGCCGAAGAGTCCGGTGAACACCATGCCGCCGACGAGGGCGGCGCCGAGGTACACCCGGTCGCGGAACAGCGCCCGGTACCGCTCGCGCATGGTGGAGTGGCCCGCGGCGTGCCGGCGCTGCTTCGGCAGCGTCTCGACGATGAGGAACGCGACGCAGACGACGACCACGACGCCGTAGACCGCGAGCACCCAGAAGATGCCGCGCCAGTCCATCACCTGCAGGAGCTGCGAGCCGATGACGGGAGCGAGCACCGGCGCGAGCCCGTTCACGAGCGCCAGGCGGGACAGCATGCGCACGAGCGGCTTGCCGCCGAAGAGGTCGCGCACCATCGCCATCGCGACGACGCCGCCGGCGGCCGCGCCGAAGCCCTGCAGCAAGCGGAAGACGGCGAGCCAGGTGAGGTCGGGGGCGAACGCCGCCCCGACCGAGGCCGCGATGTGCAGGAGCGTCGACAGAATCAGCGGCAGCCGCCGGCCGACCTTGTCGCTCCACGGCCCGACGATGAGCTGTCCGAACCCGAAGCCGATCATCGTGCCCGTGAGCGTCAGCTGCACCGCGGCGGCGCTCACGCCGAGCTCGGCCTGCAGCACCGGGAACGCCGGCAGGTAGAGGTCGACGGTGAACGGCCCGAGCGCCGTGAGCGCCCCGAGCACGAGCACGTAGACGAGCCGCTGACGCCCGCTCAACCGGTCGCCGGGGTGCGCGTGGGCGGCGGACACCGCGCCGGTGTCGTCGGGGCGGATGATCGGGATGGAGGCGGTGGACATGGGCTCCCTGGGCGGATGCGGCGGCTGGGCGGTGCCGGCTCGGCGGGCCGGGTCGGCGGGGCGGGCTGGGCAGTGCGGGCTGGGCGGTGCGGGTCGGCGGGCGGGGCTGGGGGGTGCCGGCCCGGCGGGCTGGCTCGGCGGGCGTGCTCGGCGGGCTGCCGGGGCCCGTCGTGCACGGAATCGTGCGCTCGGATCGAGTGCGCGGATGGCGCGGTTCGAGTGCCCGCGCCCGGGGAGCCGATGGCGCCCGCGGAGTCGAATCGATTCGAGAACGTCCATGGTAGCGCATCTCCCGCAGCGGGGCGAGCAATGCGCGCCGCGGCATCCGCCCTCCCCTCCCGCCCCGCCCGTCCCCCTTCTCCTCACCTCGCAGAACTCAGGAACTTCCCCGGCCGCCCCGCCCGTCCCCCTTCCCCGCCCCTCGCAGAACTCAGGAACACCCTCGGCCACCCCTGCCCGCCCCCTCCCCGCCCTCTCCCACAACTCAGGAACCGCCCGCCGCCGACCAGGCCTTTCGGCATCCGTGTCGCCCAGAACCGCCAGATGTTCCTGAGTTGTCGGAGGGGGCGGGTGGGGGCGTTCCTGAGTTGTGGGAGGGAGGCAGGTGGGGGCGTTCCTGAGTTGTGGGAGGGAGGCGGGCGGGGGCGTTCCTGAGTTCGGCGAGGGGCCCGCCGGCGGCGGGGTGGACGCTCAGGCGCGGTGGGTAGGGTGGCGGGCGTGTCGAGTGACTTCCGCGCCTTCCCCGCAGATCCCGCCGCCGTCGCACGCCTCGGCGGGCTCGGCCTCGACTACCGCGTGCTCTCCCCCGACGATCGCGAGGCGCTCGCCGTCTGGTCCGGCGCCGAGCACCGCGGCTTCCATCACCCGCGGCCGACCCCCGAGACCGTCGAGCGCGAGGTCGCCCTGCTCCAGGAGCGCCGGGTGCACGGGGTCTACGACCCCGAACTCGGCGACGGCATCCCCGTCGGGACGGTCGCGAGCTGGCCGACGGGCCTCAGCGTGCCCGGCGGCCGAAGCGTCGACGGCTGGGCCGTCTCCGCCGTGACCGTCGCCCCGACCCACCGCCGTCGCGGCATCGCGAGGGCGATGATGCAGGCCGAGCTCGCGAACGCGGTCACCGCGGGCGCCGCCGTCGCGATGCTCACCGCCACCGAGGCGACGCTCTACGGCCGCTACGGCTATGCGCCCGCCGCGCGCGCGGCGACCCTCGAGATCGATCGCCGCCGGGTCGAGTGGGCGGGCGCCGAGGTGCCCGGCCTGGTGCGCTTCGTGACGGATGCCGCGGGGTTCCGCCGTTCGGCCGGGCAGATCGTCCGGCGCCAGGTCGCCCGCACGCCCGGCGAGATCGACCGCTGGCCCGCGCTCGTCGACCGGGTCCTCGGGCTCGACGACCCCGACGGCGAATCGGCGCGGGCCACCCGCGTCGCCCGCTACGACGACGCTCGCGGCCAGGCGCATGGCTTCGTCTCGTACCGCATCACGCGCGACGGGATGGGTGCCGGCGTCGTCGAGTTCGACTTCCTCGCCGCTGCGAGCGACGAGGCCGAGGCGGCGCTCTGGCGTTTCCTGCTGGAGCAGGACTTCGTCTCGACCGTGCGCGCCCGGCTCCGCTCCGTCGACGAGCCGCTCCGGTGGCTGCTCGTCGACCAGCGCGCGATCACGACGACGGTCGGCGACCATCTGTGGCTCCGCATCCTCGACCCGGCGGCCGCACTCGAGGCCCGTCGCTACGAGGGTCCCGGCTCGCTCGTGCTCGAACTCGACGACCCGCTCGGCCACGCGTCGGGACGCTACGCGCTGGAAGTCTCGGCGCGCGGGGTCGCCGAGGTGCAGCGCCTCGACGGCGGCGCGCAGGATGCCTCGGGCGCATCGACGCCGACCGGCGCGACGGCCCCGACCCGACGTTCGAAGCCCGCGCACGGTCTCCGGCTCGGCGTCGACGCCCTCGCCGCCATGTACCTCGGCGACGCCAGGGCGAGCCTCCTGGCACGCGCCGGCCGGATCGAGGAGACCGGCCCCGGCTCGCTCGCCGTCGCCGACCGTCTGTTCGCGACGAACCGCGCGCCCCGCCTCAGCATCTGGTTCTGAGTTCGCGCCGCCGCGGAGGCGGCCCGGCGCGCTCGCCTCAGCGGGCGTCCTGGCGGGGGAAGACGACCTTCTCGAGGATGATGATGATCGACGCCGCGACGGGGATGGCGACGAGCGCTCCCAGGACGCCGCCGAGCGTGCCGCCCGCGACCGCGGCGATGACGACGAGGGCGCCGGGCACCGCGACCGCCTTGTTCATGATGCGGGGGCTGATGACGTAGGCCTCGACCTGCATGTACACGAGGTAGTAGATCGCCGCGGCGAGCGCCGTCACGGGCGAGGCCGCGAACGACACGAGCGAGATGATGACGGCGCCCGTCAGCGTGCCGATGAGCGGCACGAGCGAGCAGAGGAACGCGACGAAGGCGAGCAGGATCGGCGCCGGCGCCCCGATGATGGTGAGGTAGATGAGGCTCAGCACCCCGTTCACGGCGCCGAGCGTGACCTGCCCGATGACGTAGCGGCCGACGGCGCCGGTGATGTCGCCGGCGACGTCGAGATAGCCGCGGCGCGAGCTGGCCGGCACGAAGCGGGCCGAGGCGCGCTTCATCGACCGCAGCGAGGCGAGGAAGTAGAGGGTCAGGATGAGCACGATGGTCGCGCCGGTGAAGCCGCCCGCGATGCCCGCGCCGACCGCGAGGAGGCCGCCGCCGAGCGAGCCGATGTGCGCCGGGTCGCTCAGCCAGTCGCCGATGGCCTGGATCGCCTGGTCGATCGAGTCGCCGCCCGTGAGCCCGTTGATCCAGTTCACCAGCTGGCTCTCGCGCACGGCGACGACGATGCGGTCCCAGTCGTTCACGATGCGCGTGCTCTCGGTGATGACGATCGGCACGATGGTCGCGATGAGGCCGACGAAGAGGCCGATCACCACGGCGAAGACGATGAGGATGGCGGCCCAGCGGGGCAGGCCGCGCCGCTGCATCCAGCTGACCACCGGGTCCAGGCCGAGCGCCAGGAAGAGCGCGAGCGCGACGTAGAGGATGACGGTCGAGAGCTGGCCGACGATGCCGCCGAGCGCGAGCGCGACGAGCACGCCCAGGGTCGCGGTGAAGCCGATCCGGAACGCGTTGACGCGGAAGGACGGCAGCTCGACGACGTCGGCCGGCTTGCTCGAGGCGTCGCGCGCGGCGGTCTCGGCCTTCGCCTGGCCGGAGGTCGATCGGGACTTCGGCGTGTTCCGCATGCTCCGCATGTTCCGACCGTAGCCGCGCCGGGCACGCCGCGGAAGGTCCGCCGCGGCGAGTTGACAGGGCGGATCTCCTGTGCTCGGAATGAACGGGCGCGGAGCGCGTTGACCTCAAAGGGAAGACGCGCCCATGGGCGACGCGCGCCCGCCGGAAGGAGCACCGTGACCGCAGAGACCGCCGTCGGATTCCGCTCGGAGCGCGGCCCCGTGCTCATCGCGCTCATGCTCGCGACGGGCCTCATCGCCATCGACTCGACGATCCTCGCCACCGCGGTGCCGTCCATCGTCCGCGATCTCGGCGGTTTCGCGCAGTTCCCCTGGCTGTTCTCGGTGTACCTGCTCGCGCAGGCGGTCTCCGTCCCGGTCTACGCGAAGCTCGCCGACACCGTGGGCCGGAAGCCGATCATGCTCGTCGGCATCGGGCTGTTCCTCGTCGGATCGGTGCTCTGCGGCTTCGCCTGGGACATGACCTCGCTCATCGTCTTCCGCGCCGTCCAGGGCCTCGGCGCGGGTGCCGTGATGCCGGTGTCGATCACGATCACCGGCGACCTCTACACGGTCCGCGAGCGCGCCAGGGTGCAGGGGTACATCGCGAGCGTCTGGGCGGCCTCCTCCGTCATCGGCCCGACCCTCGGCGGGCTCTTCGCCGGCTACCTCGACTGGCGCTGGATCTTCTTCATCAACATCCCGCTGTGCATCATCGCCGCCGTCGTGCTGTGGCGCCGCTACCACGAGTCGCTCGACCGTGAGAAGCACACGATCGACGTCACCGGGTCGATCGTGCTCACGATCGGGCTGACGCTCCTCATCCTCGCGGTGCTGGAGGGCGGCCAGGCCTGGTCGTGGCTGTCCTGGCAGTCCCTCGGCGCGTTCGGCATCGGCGCGGCGCTCATCGTCGCCTTCGTGTTCATCGAGCTGCGGGCCAAGGAGCCCGTGCTGCCGCTCTGGGTGTTCTCGCGCCGCCTGATCGTCACGACCTCGCTCATCTCGTTGGGCGTCGGCGCGGTGCTGATCGGGCTCACCTCCTATGTGCCGACCTTCCTGGAGGTGTCGGCGGGGACGAGCCCGCTCGTCGCCGGCCTCGCGGTGGCCGCGCTCACCCTGGGCTGGCCGATCTCGGCGTCGCAGTCGGGACGCCTCTACCTGCGCGTCGGGTTCCGGACGACCGCGCTCATCGGCCTCGCGATCGCGATCGCCGGCTCGGCGGCGCTCATCGCCGCGTCATTCGTGCCGAACCCGTGGACGGCGGCGCTCGCGTGCTTCATCGTCGGACTGGGGCTCGGCCTCGTCGCCTCGCCGACGCTCATCGCGGCGCAGTCCTCGGTGCCGTGGTCGGAGCGCGGGGTGGTGACGGGGGCGAACATGTTCCTCCGCTCGGTCGGCAGCGCGGTCGGCGTCGCGGTGTTCGGTGCGGTGGCCAACGGCGTGATCGAGCGCTCCGGCCTCGGCGACCACTCCCCCGTCGCGGTGCAGGGGGCCGCGACCGCGGTGTTCGTCGCGGTGATCGTCGCCGCCGCGGCGACGATCGTCGCCGCCCTCGTGATGCCGCAGGCGCGCGTGGAGGACGTGGAGCTCGCCCCGAGCGCGCCGGCGGCGGCCGGCTGACCACCCCCCGCCCGCGCCGTTCTTGCCCTACTCCCGCTCGCTTCCCCCGCGCCGAGAGGGTCGGATTCCGGCGGCGCGAGCGCGGTCGGCTCGTGCGGATGCCGGGAAACGACCCTCTCGGCGGGGGCGAGGGGTGGGGGCGCAGGTGGGGCGCGGGTGGGGGTGGGGGCCGGGGCGGCTACGCCCGCAGCTCGGGCAGGCGGATGCCGAAGCGCTCGCGCAGCGCGAGCCGGGCCGCGTACCAGCCGTTCATGCCGTGCACGGCCGGCCCGGGGGGCGTGGATGCGGAGCAGAGATAGACGCCCTCGAGCGGAGTACGCCACGGTGCGCGGGACACGACGGGACGTTTCACGAGCTGCGCGAGCGTCGTCGCCCCGCCGCCGAGGTCCCCGCCGACGAGGTTCGCGTTGCCGCGTTCCAGGGCGACGGCGGAGCTCGCGGCGGAGGCGAGCACGAGGTCCCGGAAGCCGGGCGCGAATCGCTCCACCTCGGCGGTGATGAGCTCGGTCGCGTCGAACGTCGAGCCGGCGGGCACGTGCGTGTACGCCCAGAGCACGTGCTTGCCGGCTGGCGCGCGGCTCGCGTCGAGCACGCTCGGCTGCGTGACGAGCACGAACGGATGCCTCGGCGCGCCGTCCGTGCCGGGCTGACGCCCCGCGGCGACGGCGTTCTCGGCGGCGGCGATCTCGGCGCGGGTGCCGCCGAGGTGCACGGTGGGTGCGAGTCCGACCTCCTCCGCCGCCCAGGGGACGGGGCCGTCGAGCGCGAAGTCGACCTTCGCGACCCCGCTGCCGAAGCGGAACCGGTCGAGCGCGCGCGCGTAGCGCCGGGGCAGTCGGGCGGTGCGGAGCAGGCCCGGCCCGGTGTCGAGCAACACCGCTCGGCTGCGCGGCAGTTCGCCGAGCTCGCGCATGCGGACGCCGGTCTCGATGCGCCCGCCGAGACGGCGGAGCTCGGCCGCGAGCGCGTCGGCGATGCGCTGCGACCCGCCCTCGGGATAGCCCCAGCCGGCGGCATGGCCGTGCGCGGCGAGGAGGAGCCCTGCGCCCGCCGAGGCGAGGTTCGGCAGGCGCCCGGCGGCGTGCGCGACGACCCCGGTGAAGAGTGCGGCGGCGACGGGGCCGACGAATCGGGAGCTCCACAGACTGGTGCCCTGATCGACCGCCCTGGCACCGAAACGCAGCGCGGCGACGGGGTCGCGCGGCATCCGGAGCAGCTGGGAGCCGGTGAAGTCGACGACCCCGTCGATGCGGGAGACGAGCGGGGCGAGGAGCCGTCGCCACTGGCCGCCGTCGGCGCCGAGTCCGGCGATCGTGCGGTCGAGCTCGCGCCAGGCGAGCCCCGCCCCGCCGCCGGGGATCGGGTGGGCGTAGGAGAGCTCGGGCACGATCCAGCGCACACCCCGGTCGGCGCCGGCCTCGCCGAGCAGGCCGAGCTCACGGAGCACGGGCGAGGCGAGGGCCGCGGGATGCACCGCCGAGCCGACGTCGTGGCGGAACCCGGGCAGGGTGAGTTCGGCGGTGCGGGTCGCCCCGCCGATCGTGTTCTCCGCCTCGAGCAGGAGCACGTCGAGCCCGGCGCGCGCGGCCACGACGGCGGCGACGAGCCCGTTCGGCCCGCTGCCGACGACGGTGACGTCGGTCATCTCAGAAGGCCGAGACGTACTGCCAGGGCAGGCCGGTCATGACGAGCCGGTGCCTCGGGCCGTCGGCCCCCGCGCCGTGCTCGGCGCCGTCGACGGCGAAGTAGGCCGCGTCCTCCTGCCAGAGGATCGTCGTGCCGGCCTCGTCGAAGCGCCCGGCGAAGCGGTGCAGCTCGCGCTGACGGAACCGGGTGAGCGCGGCGTCGACGGATCGTTCTGCGGCGAGCCCGTGCAGGGTGACCCAGGTGGGCGGCCAGAGCGTCATCGCCCCCGCGGCGTGGCGGTCGAGCGCCTCGGCCGGACGGATCCAGGCGACGGCCACGAGCTCCTCGGGCGCCGGGCGCAGCTCGCCGTCGGGCATGCGGGCGGCGAAGAAGGTCGTCACCAGCCGCTTCTGCGCGATCATCGGCGGTACCCAGTGCGAGAACGCGACGAGCTCGCCGGGATCGATCTCGATGCCGATCTCCTCGCGGGTCTCGCGCACCGCAGCCCGGCGGGCGCTCTCGACGTCGTCGATCGTCTGCCCGTGGGCGTCGGCCGGATCGACGGCCCCGCCCGGGAACACCCAGGCGCCGCGGAACGAGCCGCGGTCGTGCGGGCGCTCGGCGAGGAGCACCTCGAGGCCGAGTTCGCCGTCGCGCAGCAGCACGACGGTCGCGGCGGCGCCGAGGGCGGGCAGCGCGGCCGGCGGCGCGGGCGGCGGCGCGGGCGTGGCCGTGGGAACGGCGGCAGCAGGCGGGGCTTCGGGCGGAGCGGTGCTGGCCGGCACCTGGTCGTTCAGGGCGTCCATGCCGACAGCCTATGCCCGCACGCCGCGCGGGTACACTGCCTGCGTGAGCGAGCGGAATCGGGCGGACGGCGAGCGGGCGAGCGAGGAGGCGACGGTCCTGCTGGCGCCGAACGCCGGACCGATGACCCTCGACGGGACGAACAGCTACGTGCTCCGGACGCCCGGTTCGCCGAGCGCGATCGTCGTCGACCCGGGCCCGGACGACCCGGCGCACCTCGCCCGTCTCGCCGCGGCCGGACCGGTCGAGCTCGTGCTGATCACGCACCACCACGCCGATCACGTCGCCGGCGCCGCGGCCTTCGCCGCGCTCGTCGGCGCGCCGACGCGAGCGTTCGACCCGGAGTTCTGCATCGGGGCGGAGCCGCTCGTCGACGGTGAGACGGTGCGGGCGGCGGGGCTCTCGCTCGAGGTGCTGCATACCCCGGGGCACACCGCAGACTCCGCCTGCTTCCTCGTGCACGGCGCGGCCGGGCCGGCGATGCTCACGGGCGACACGATCCTCGGCCGCGGCACGACGATCATCGCGGATCCCGACGGCGCGCTCGGCCCGTATCTCGCCTCGCTCGAGCGGCTGCGGGCGCTCGCGGGACCGGCGGACGGCCCGGTGCCGGCGCTGCCCGCCCACGGCCCGGTGCTGCCGGACCTCGTGGCGATCTGCGACGCGTACCTCGCGCACCGGGCGGAGCGTCTGGCCCAGGTGCGTGCGGCGCTCGCGGAACTCGGCGCGGACGCCTCGGCCGAGGCGGTCACGGACCTCGTCTACCACGACACGGATGCCTCGGTCCGCCAGGCGGCCGAGGCATCCGTCCGTGCGCAGCTCGCCCACCTTCGTGGCGGGCGGAGCTGAGCCGCGCTACTTGACGAGCGCGAAGCCGGCGGTCCAGGAGATGCGCTCCTGCACCGCGAGGGTGAGCTGGAGGAAGCCGATCGACTCGAGCTCGCGGGCCCGGGCGAGGCTGCCGGCGTCGACGGCCTCGAGGCCGCCCGCACGCACGACCTCGGCGAGCGCGGCCTTCGCCGATTCGTCGTCTCCGGCGATGAGCACGGTGGTGGGCGCGGCGCCGCCGACGGTCTTCGACGCGAGGGTCGCGGCGAAGTTGGTGTTGAAGGCCTTCAGCACCTTCGAGGCGGGCAGCGCCGCGGCGAGCTCGGCCGCGGCGGAGCCGTCGGAGGGCACGACCAGGCGGTCGAAGGTCGAGAAGTCAAGCGGGTTCGTGAGGTCGACGACGATCTTGCCGGCGAGGGCGTCGCGGTGGCGTTCGACGATCTCGGCGAGCGAGGGGTAGGGCACGGCGAGGACGACGATCTCGCCCGTGATGGTGCTCGCCTCGCGGCCGATCACCTCGACCGAGTTGCCGCCCGCGGCGACGATCGCGCCGATCGCACTGCCCATGTTGCCGCTGCCGATGATGCTGACCGTGGTCATTGCCGTTCCTTCCGGGCGTCGGTGCGACGCCATTAGTTGTTCCAACAACCAACACCATACGCTGATTCAGTTGTTGCGTCAACTATTGCGGTAGACTCGGACCATGACCGACCCGACCCCTTGGCTCTCGCCCGAGGAATCCGCCGCCTGGGTGCGTCTCGTCGCGGTCGCCGAGCTGTTGCCGACCGCGCTCGACGCGCAGCTCGGCACCGACGTCGGGCTCACCCACTTCGAGTACGTGACGCTCATGTCGCTCGCGGGCGCCCCCGAGCGCACGATGCGCATGACCGCCCTCGCCTCCCTCACGAACGCGACGCTCCCCCGGCTCTCGCACGTCATGCGCCGGCTCGAGGCGCGCGAGCTCGTGCGCCGCTTCCCCTGCCCCGAAGACCGCCGGGCGACGAACGCGACCATCACCGACGCCGGCCTCGCGCTGCTCGAAGCAGCAGCGCCCGGCCACGTGCGCACCGTGCGGCGGAACGTGCTCGACGCCCTCACGCCCGCACAGCTCGAACAGCTCTACGACATCGCCGGCGCGGTGCTCGGCAAGCTCGACCCCGAGCAGCGGCTGAACGCCACCTCGTGCCAGTTCAGCGAGGGTCCGCGCACGCGGATCGCCTAGCGCCGCCGCACCCGGAACGACGATGCCCGCCCCGGGACGGATCACCGGGGCGGGCGGTTCGTGGCGGTGCGGCAGCGCACCGGGCGGAGCGGCGCTCAGCGCACCTCGTAGGTGAGGCAGTCGGCGTCGTCGGCACCGGCGCCGATGCGGACGGCCGGGGCACTGCACTCGAGCTGCTCGTTGTGGATGCACTCCGCGCGCTGGCAGGCGCCGACGTGCGTGACGACCTTGTCGAGCCCGCCCTTCGCGCTCAGCGGGATGAAGGTCGCGCACTCGGCGTCGCCGACCGAGCCGCCGATGGTGACGGCCGCGGCGTGGCAGTGCGAATGATCGTTGTAGGAGCAGCCGGCCACCGAACACTCGGTGACGCGGGGCAGCTCGTCGAGGGTCATGCTCATGTCGGCCTCCGTCGTCTCGTTGCGGGCGATGCTACTCCGGCGAGTCGCCTCCCGCCACGCATTTGCCCGCGTTTTTCCGCAGATCAGACGAGATTTCTTGCTTAGGATTGCCTCACCTTGCCGGGGTTCGCCCCGCTGCACGGACCGTCGCGGAGGGGGTTCCGCGGCGCCGCCCTCGGCGCGAGGATGGGAGGCATGGATGCCGCCGCCGCGCTCGACGAGATCGCCCTGCTGCTCGAACGCGGACTGGCGAATCCGTACAAGGCCAAAGCCTTCCGGCGCGCCTCCGCCGCGATCGCGGACCTCGACGCCGACGAGCTCTCCCGACGCATCGCCGACGGCTCCCTGCGCCGCACCTCGGGCATCGGCGACACGAGCTACACGGTCATCGCGGAGGCCGCCGAAGGGCAGGTGCCCGGCTACCTCGCCGAGCTCCGCGCCAAGCTCGGCGGCGGCGAGGCCGAGAGCCCGCTCCGGCGCGAACTCCGCGGCGACCTGCACAGCCACACCGACTGGTCCGACGGCACCACGAGCCTGCCGGTCATGGCCGCGGCGGCCCGCGACGCCGGGCTCGAGTACCTCGTCGTCACCGACCACTCGCCGAGCCTCCGCGTCGCGAACGGGCTGAGCGCCGAGCGCCTCGAGACCCAGCTCGAGCTCGTCGAAGCCCTCGACACCGGGCACGGCGAGCGCGACGGGGGCCTCGGCATCCGCCTCGTCCCCGGCATCGAGGTCGACATCCTGGCCCGCGGCGAGCTCGACCAGCGCGACGAGCTCCTCGGCCGGCTCGGCATCGTGGTCGGCAGCGTGCACTCGAAGCTCCGGATGCCCGCCGAGGAGATGACGCCGCGGATGCTCCGTGCCATCGCGCACCCGCGCCTGAACGTGCTCGGCCACTGCACCGGGCGGCTCGTGCGGGGTTCCCGCGGCACCCGCCCGCAGTCGGACTTCGACGCGCGCGCCGTGTTCGCCGCCTGCGCCGAGCACGGCGTCGCCGTCGAGATCAACTCCCGCCCGGAGCGCGAGGACCCGCCGGACGAGCTCATCGCCCTCGCACTCGACGCCGGCTGCCTGTTCTCGATCGACAGCGACGCGCACGCGCCCGGGCACTTCGCCTTCCTCGGGCTCGGCGCCGCGCGGGCGGAGCGGGCCGGCGTGCCCGCCGAACGCATCGTGAACACCTGGCCGCTCGAGCGGCTGCTCGCCTGGGCGCACGACGAGCGCTGAGCCCGCTCAGGCGGGCGGCTGCTCCGGGTCGAGGCTCGCCAACTGGTCCTCCTCGACGGCGTTGTCGGCCTCGAGCTCGTCGAGCTCCTCGCCCTCGTGCGGCTCCAGCTCCTGCGCTTCCGGTTCGCTCCGGTCGTCGTCGGGGGAGTTCCTGTCGGTCATGGGCGTCGCTCCTTTCTGCGGCGGGCGCGGGCATCCGACGTCCATCTTCGGCCTCAGCACCGTTCTCGATCAATGGCTTGACGGCGTATCTGCACTCTGATGTGGACATCGCCAATGCGCTCGTGTACGGTCTCCGCGATTCGCTACCACCCGATTTGAGAACGTTCTCAACCTTGACCACGGTCGTTCGCTTTCAGACTCAGAGGAGAGCCCTGATGAGCCACAGAGCCACACTGCACGATGTCGCGGCGCAGGCCGGCGTATCCGTCGCCTCCGCGTCCCGTGCCCTCATCGGCGGCTCGGCCAGTCTCGAGATGATCAGCAAGGTTCGTCGTGCCGCAAAACAGCTCGGCTACGTGCCCGACGCAACGGCTCGATCGCTCCGGATGGGCGGCACCAGACAGGTCGTGTTCGCTGTGGATGACATCGGAAACCTCAACTACGTCGCGATGCTTCGAGCGATCGAACACGAGTTCACCGGCGCAGGAATTCGACTGAACGTGACGGCCACCGGACGCTCGGAGCGGCAGACGCTCGACCTCGTGCGCAGCATGAACTCCGGCGCGGGAGATGGGCTGATCATCTCTCCCCTCCGCGTGACGCCTGCTCTGCGTCGCGCTCTCCTCGAAACGGTCGTCCCGGTCGTCGTCATCGGATCGTTGCACCGTGACGTGGCGATCGATGTCGTCAGCGTCGACTCGGCTCTTGCCGTAGAACTGGCGGTGGCACACCTCGTAGCGACCGGACGCCGACGGATCGCGTTCCTCAACGGCCCGCTCGACACGCATCCTGGGGCATCCAGACGCCGTGGGTACCTTGCCGGCCTTGCCGCGGCCGGCATGACTCCAGACGAATCGGTCGTCGAGGTCGCCGACGACTTCACGATCGAGGCCGGGCGCAGATCCACTGCCCTGCTCATCGAGCGGCGGCCCTCGAACACCTTCGACGCGATCGTCGCTGCCAACGATCTGCTCGCCGTCGGCGCGATCAGTACCTGCCTGGCGAGCGGCGTCGGCGTGCCCGACGAGGTGGCCGTGACCGGCATCGACGACACGGAGTTCGCCGCAAGCTACAACCCCTCGATCACGAGCGTCTCGATCGGATCGGCCGAGCGCGGCAAACGCGCCGCCAGACTCCTGCTGGAACGATTTGCTGAGCCGACCCTCGCTCCCCGCACATCCGCAGTGCACCCGTCACTCATCGCCCGCGCATCGACCGGGGTGACCCGTGGCGCTTGATCTCCAACGGCGAGCGACGAACCTGGACGCCTCCGATCCGGCGTCCGACATCCGCACCACCCGACGGCGACCGAAGCGGCCGAGCAGGTCTGGCGAGACATTGATGCTCCTGCTCCCCGCGCTCATTCCAGTCCTCTTGCTCAGTGTCTATCCGCTGGTGCACGGCATCGTCCTGGGATTCACGGATGCACAAGCCGGATACAACCGGCCGGTTCACTTCAATGGGATCGAGAACTATGCGCGGCTCATGAGCAACGAGCTTTTCTGGTCCTCATTCCGTGTGGGGGTCATTTGGGCGCTCTCGGTCACGGTTCTGCAGTTCCTGGCGGCGCTTGGCCTGGCACTCCTGCTCAACCAGAACCTCCGATTCCGGGGCGCTGCCCGTGTGCTCGCTCTCATACCGTGGGCCATCCCACCGGTCATCATCGCGATCATCTGGCGCCTGATGCTCAATCCGACCGCTGGACCGGTGAACAGCGCGTTGGCCGCAGTCGGCCTCCCCCACGACATCAACTGGCTCGGTGACCCGACCTTCGCGCTCCCCGCCGTGATCGTGGTGGGAGTCTGGGCCGGAATGCCGCAGACGACGGTGGTCCTCCTTGCCGGGCTCCAGAACGTCCGAAGCGATCTTCACGAGGCTGCGGCGCTCGATGGCGCAGGAGCTCTGCGGCGGTTCTGGCACGTCACTCTTCCCTCGCTTCGCCCCGTCATCTTCGCGATCACCACACTCGACTTCATCTGGAACTTCAACCAGTTCGCCCTGGTCTACGTCCTGACCGCCGGAGGGCCGGGCGGACAGACGATGCTGCCGATGCTCTTCGCGTACAACGAGGCATTCAAGTACGGCAACTTCGGGTACGCCTCCGCCATGGGGAACGTGATGGTCGTCCTGATCGCACTCACCCTCGTCTTCTACCTCCGCCACCAGGCAAAGGAACGTCAGTCATGACTCGCTCGGTTCCCCCCTCTCCGCTCCGCCACAGCATCCGCCTGAACCTCACTCGTCCGATGCAGTACCTCGCACTCCTCGCCTATGTCGGGTTCCTGGCGTTCCCGCTCGTGTTCCTCGCAACGGCGGCGCTCAAGACCCCGGGCGAACTGCAATCCGCGAGTGGTGGCATCCTGCCCGCAACGCTCTATCTCGGGAATCTGGAGTCCGCCCTCACGAAAGTGAACCTGCTCGGGGCGCTGGGCAACAGCTTGGGGGTCGCCAGCGCATCGACCGTCGTGGTCATCGCCATAGCACTGCCGGCCGCGTACGCGATCTCACGCGCCCGAGCACGTCTCAAAGGAGTGGCGTTCGCTTGGATTCTGATCAGCCAGATGTTCCCCTTCATCCTGATCGTCATTCCGCTCTTCCTGCTCCTGACGAGCTTCGGCCTGGTGAACAGCCTCGCCGGGCTCACACTCGTCTACTCGGTCTGGTGCCTGCCGTTCGCGCTGTGGATGCTCCAGGGCCATCTTGCCCATGTGCCCCTGGAGGTCGAAGAGGCGGGAGCGATCGATGGAGCGGGTCGGCTCCGGGTGCTGAGTTCGATCGTGCTCCCGCTCCTTGTGCCAGGGATCGTGGCCACCAGTCTGTTCACGTTCATCACGGCATACAGCGACTTCTTCTTCGCGCTGGTGACGATCAGGGACGAACGGCTCCAGACGTTGCCGCTCGCCCTGGCGCGGTTCGTCGGAGCCGAAGGCGTGGTTCAACTCGGCCCGCTCGCCGCTGCATCCCTCATCGCGACCGTGCCGAGCCTCCTGTTCTTCGCCCTGATCCAACGCAGGCTTTCCTCCGGTCTCCTGGCCGGAGCCATCAAGGGGTGATCCCCGATCGATTCAAAGGAGATCGAATGAAACGACGTTCAACCCTGGCCGCGGTACTGGTACCAGCGCTCGCCGTCGCGCTCGGGGGTTGCACTAGTGACGCGAGCGCCGGCCGCGTCGAGCTCACATTCCTGAGCGTCGCGTTTCAGGATGCGACCGTCGAAGCCACCGATGACATCATTCAGAGCTGGAACGAGGCGCACCCGGACATCCAGGTCACCGTGCTGCAGAGCAACTACGATGACGTGCACGACCAGCTCGTAACCCAGTTCCAATCGAACACGCCCGCTGACCTCATCTACAACGAGGCATCCGATCTCGCCGGTTTCGCCCATCAGGGCTACCTCGCCGATCTTTCACCGCTTCTCTCTGAGGAACTCCGCGAGGACATCCCCGAAAAGTACTGGGACATCGTGACGATCGACGACCGCGTGATCGCTGCGCCGACGCTGGTGCAGTCATACGTGGTGTTCGCAAACACAAAGCTCCTGAGCGAAGCCGGAGTGGCGATGCCGTCCGAGACATCACTGAGCTGGTCCAGCCTGCGCGAGCTGGCGTCGAGCCTCACCACAGAATCTCGCTACGGCGTCGGATGGGGGCTCCGTCAGCCCGCGTCGGCGATGATGAACACCGCGTTGAACTACGGCGGGACCTTTTTCGACGTGGACTCCGACGGCTCGGCGACCATCGAGGTCGATGACGCCGAACTCGCCGTGCCAGACCAGGTTCACGGAATGCTCTTCGAAGACGGTTCGATGGACCCGACGTCGGTCACTCAATCGACCGCCGAGGTCGTGCCGGGATTCTTCGCCGGTGACTACGCGATGTTCATCGGGGCCAGCTACCTGGCGCAGCAGCTCACGGAGGGGGCACCAGAGGGGTTCTCGTTCTCCGTACTGCCGCCGCTTGCTGGTGACCGCGGGGCTGCGCAGGCAGCGAACCCGCAAACTCTGTCGATCGCGGCACAGAGCCCACATCAAGCTGAAGCGGCCGAGTTCCTGGAGTACTTCATGGCCGCCGAGCACATCTCCCGACTCGGGCAGAGCGACTGGCTCCGTCCGGTCCCGACCAGCGCCCTCGAGCACCTCGAGCAGGCGACGGCCGAGATCCCGGTGTGGCGGCCGCTGCTTGAAACCGGGGCCGACCTCGTCGGCGCGCCATTCACTCGTGCGCTCGACTACCCGCAGTGGAAGCTGCAGTACGCGACCCCCGGTCTCCAGAAGTACTTTGCGGGCAGCCTCAGCAGGGAAGAGCTCGCAGCGTTCTGGAGTGACGGCTGGGCATCCATCTCCGACCAGTGAGCACCGATGTCCCGGTCGCTCCTCTCCCTCCAGCCCCACAGAAAGCAGGAACATCGACATGTCATGGATTCGAGAACGTACCGCAGCGGTCCTCGCGGGCTCAGCGATCGGCGATGCCCTCGGCGGCGCGACCGAGGGATTCAGTCCAGAGCAGATCCAAACACGGTACGGCGGCCGGGTCACCGGCATCGTCCCGCCGTTCCATGCCGACTGGCCGACTCGCCGCCCGATCAGCCCGTATCACAAGGGGGACGGCCACATCACCGACGACACCTTGATGACCCAGGCACTCATCGAGGTCTACGCTGCCCGACGAACCCATCTCGATGCGTACAGCTTCACCGAAGAGCTGATCCCGCTCCTCGAGACACGTTTCCGTTGGATCCCCGAGCTCGAGCGAGAAGCGATCCTCTTGCACCGGGTCTTCCTTCCCGAGAAATGGATCGTCTCCCGGGTCAAGGTCGGGCACGCCGACCCGCGGGATGCGGGCGTCGGCAACGCGGTGAACTGCGGAGCCGCGATGTACATGGCCCCAACCGGAATCGTGAATGCCGGGACTCCGCGACGAGCCTATGCCGAAGCGATCGACATGGCCGGGGCACACCAGACCAGCTACGGTCGGGAGGCCGCCGGTTTGTTCGCAGCCGCCGTCGCCGCGGCTCTCGTACCGGGAACGACCATCGATCGGGTCGCCGATGTCACGCTCACGCTCGCGCACGATGGCTCGAAAGCGGCGCTCGAATCGGTCGTGGACGCAGCTCGACGGCTGCCGCGCTCCGCATCCGACGATGAGATCGCTTCCGCGCTTCGGGACGCGATCCGACCGTTCGACACGGTCGGCGAGATCTATCGTGAACCGCTCCTGGATGCACGCATCCCGTCACGTACCAAGTCGATCGAGGAGTTCCCGATCGCGCTGGGGATGCTCATCGCCTACGGAGCCGAGTTCCGCCCCAGCATCCTCGGTGCCGTGAATTACGGTCGAGACGCGGATTCCATCGCGAGCATGGCCGGGTCGATCGCCGGCGCCATCGGAGGCCCGGAAGCCGTAGCGAACGACTGGCTGGCAGACATCGCTGAGGCGAGTCGAGTGGACTTTCACCACTACGCCGAGAGGCTCGCGGATGTCGCGGAGGAGATCATCCTGGACGACGCGCTCAAGCTACAAGAAGAGCTTGAGGCGCTCACGACCGTCTCCACCTCGAAGGTGCGGGCAAGCGAGCGCACCAGGGGTTGACGCGCGGCCCGGCGAGCCGCCTCTGGTCACGCGCGGCCGTCAGGAGCAGAATGGCGTCATCGACCCCGGGGAGGGAACCATGACGATCGAAGCGGTGCTCTGGACGGTGCTCGGACTCATCGCCCTCGTGGGCGGGGTGCTGCTGCTCAGCGCCCTGTGGTCGCTCGTGAAGGCGAAGGACTGACGCCCGCCCGTGCCGACTCGGAGCTCAGCGGAGCGCCTCCGCGATCGGGGTCGAGCCACGGTTGAAGCGGATCGTGCGGCCGATCGTCGCCGGCTGCGCGAGCGTCTCGGCGATCACAGCGGCGACGTCGGCACGGTCGACCGTGCCGCTCTCGCGCGCCGTCGTGTCGATCAGGCCGGTGCCCGGACCCTGTTCGAGCGTGCTCGGGCCGAGGATCGTCCACGCGAGCTCACGGTCGGCGAGCGCCCGGTCGGCCGCCGCCTTCGCGGCCGCATAGTGCCGGAACGGACTCGTGTCGGGCTCGACCCGATCGGGCGATCCGAAGTACGACACCATCACGTAGCGTCGTACGTCGACCTGCTCGGCGGCGTGCATCGAGCGGATCGCCGCGTCGCGGTCGACGGCGTAGGTGCGCTCGGGGTTGCCGCCGCCGGCGCCGGCCGACCACACGACCGCGTCATGGCCCGCGATGAGCTCGGCGAACCCGTCGACGTCGAGCTGCTCGAGGTCGGCCAGTACGGCGTTCGCTCCGGCCGCCCGGACCGCCTCGGCATGCTCGGGATTGCGGATCACCGCGTCGACCTCGTCGCCGCGATCGGCGAGCAGGCGCTCGGTGAGGAGGGCGACCTTGCCGTGGCCGCCGATGATCAGGATGCGGGTCATGTCGGCTCCCTTCCGCTGCCAACGCTAGCGCGCGACCCTGAACGGAGCACCGGATGCCGGTGACGAGCGCCGGGCTGCTGCTGCACCGCGAGCGCGACGGCGGGCTCGAGGTCTTCCTCGGCCACATGGGTGGCCCGTACTGGGCGAAGAAGGATGCCGCGGCCTGGTCGATCCCGAAGGGCGAGCTCGACCCCGGCGAAACACCGCTGGACGCGGCGCGGCGCGAGTTCGCCGAGGAGATCGGGGTGCCGCCGCCCGCCGGCGAGCCCACCGACCTCGGCCCCGTGCACTACGCCTCGGGCAAGACGGTGCACGTGTTCGCCCTGCCGGCGGCCGGCTTCGAGGTCGACACGATCGTGAGCGAGACCTTCGAGCTGGAGTGGCCGCCGCGCTCGGGACGCCGGGTGGCGTTCCCGGAGGTCGACCGGGCGGAGTGGATGCCGCTGGGGCGCGCCGCGGAACGCCTCGTCGTCGGCCAGCGGCCCGCCCTGTCGGCGCTCGTGGCCCACCTCGGCGGCGGGACCGGCGGCCGCGGGAGCTGAGCCGCGCGGCTCGGGCTGGGCTCGGGCTCGGGCTCGGAACACGGCGTCATACGGGGACGGCGCTGCGTATCCTGACGGAGCGCCGATCCGACGCGAACGACGAGAGGAACGCATGACCCAGCCGCCCGCCACCGAGTCCGACGACTTCCAGCGCGAGACCGTGGCCGTCGTAGCTGGACGCCCCGCCCATACGCCCGACGAGCCGCTGAACACGCCCCTGCATCTCGCGTCGACCTATGTCGCCGGGGGCGCCCTGGAGTACGGCCGGTACGGCAACCCGAGCTGGACGGCGTTCGAGGAGGCGCTCGGCGCCCTCGAGGGCGGGCGCGCGGTGAGCTTCGGCTCCGGCATCGCCGCCGTCGACGCCGTGCTCGAGCTCGTGCCGCACGGCGGCCTCGTCGTCGCGCCGCGGCACTCCTACACGGGCACCGTGCTGCAGCTGGACGCCCGCGTCGAGACCGGCCGCATCCGCGTCGCCTACGTCGACGTCACCGACACCGCCGCGGTCGCCGCCGCCTGCGAGGGCGCCGCGCTGCTCTGGTTCGAGTCGCCCACCAATCCCGCCCTCGAGCTCGGCGACGTTCCCGCGCTCGTCGCCGGGGCGCACGCGCACGGCGCCCTCGTCGCGATCGACAACACCTTCGCGACCCCGCTGCGGCAGCGCCCGATCGCCGACGGCGCCGATCTCGTCGTGCACTCGGCGACGAAGTACCTCGCCGGGCACAGCGACGTGATCATGGGCGCGGTCGTCACGGCCGATGCCGCGCTCGCGCAGCGGCTCGTCGACCGTCGCTCACTCGGCGGGGCCATCCCCTCGGCCTTCGAGGCGTTCCTCGCGCTGCGGGGCCTGCGCACGCTGCACGTGCGTCTCGACCGGGCCGAGCGCAACGCGCGCGACCTCGTCGAGCGGCTCGCCGGCCACCCCGCGCTGGACGAGGTGCGCTACCCGGGCTTCGGCGCGGTGATCTCGCTCGTCGTGGCGGGCGGCGCCCCGGGCGCGGACCGCTTCGTCGCCGCGGTGCGGCTGTGGGTGCACGCGACGAGCCTCGGCGGAGTGGAGTCCACGCTCGAGCGGCGACGCCGCTGGGCGGCCGAGGCCGACACGATCCCCGCGGGCCTCGTCCGGCTCTCGGTCGGCATCGAGCACGTCGACGACCTCGCCGCCGACCTGCTGCAGGCGCTCGACGCCGCCCGCTGACCCCCCTCTTCTCGACTTGCCCGACTTTCATGAAAGTCGGGCAAGTCGAGAAGCAGGGCTGGTCAGGCGGGCGAGACGCCCTCGTAGAGCAGGATGGGCAGCGCTCCGAGCGGGAACGAGCGGGCGCGCACGCGGCGCACGTCCTCGGCGCGGAATCCCGCGTCCGCGATCACGCGCTCGGTGTCGCGGTCGAGATGGCAGCCGTGGCACCAACGCACCGACGCCGGGGTCGCGAGGCGCTGCACCGCGCGCTTCGCGCTGCCCTGCGGGGCCCCGACGTGCTCGGCGACGACGAGGCGGCCGCCGGGGACGAGCACCCGGCGCAGCTCGGCGAGCGCGGAGACCGGATCGGGCACGGTGCAGAAGACGTAGCTCGCGATGACCGCGTCGAACGAGGCGTCCGGCACCGGGATCCGCTCCGCGGAGGCCGCGAGCGGGGCCTGCTCGTGCCCCCACTCCCGCGCCCGGATGCTGAGCTCCGCACGCCGCGCATCGTCGGGCTCGAGCCCCGTCCACACGACGTCGAGCGCGAGGGCGCCGAAGTTCTCGCCCTCGCCGGCACCGATCTCGAGCACCCGGCCGTGCACGCGGCCGAACCAGTCGCGCTCGAGCGCGTCGAGCGCGTCGTCGTCGACGAGGGGCGGGCGTTCCGGCAGCGGCATCCTGCCATGCGACCACGCCGCGCCGCCCGCGTCAAGCCCGCCGCCGGGCACGTTCTCACATCACGCGCGTCCCGTCCGAGAGGACGGGCGAGATGAAGCCGATGAGGTTGTGGTCGGGGTCGAGGATCGTCGCCGTGCGGCCGACGCCGGCCATATCCTCCGGCGGCAGCGCATCGGTGCCGCCGAGCCCGATCGCGCGGCGGTACGTCTCGTCGACGTCGTCGACCGCGACGACGACGTTGCAGCCGTTCACGGGTGCGCCCACCGCAGGCGGCGGACCCTGACGCTGCGCCAGACCGCCGTTGATGCCGTGGCCGGCCGCGCCGTCGGTGTTGCCGATGGCCTCCTCGCCGGTGTCGATCGTCCAGTACGGGTAGTCGCCGAACCGGGTGAACCGCCAGCCCAGCAGTTCGGAGTAGAAGTCGACGAGCCGCTGCGGCTCGCTCGCGTGGATCTCGAAGTGCACGACGAGGTTGGCCATGGTCTCCCCTTCACCGTGCGCCCGGTTCGGGCGCCGCCATGTGCACGCCCGATCGGGCGTCGGCCGCCCGGCCGGCCGGCCGGGGCTCACGCTACGCCGCCCGGGCCCGCTCCTCCACCCCCGGTCCGCCTAGGCTGGGATCGTGCTGAGGGAGTTCGCCGCCGGGTTCGCGCTGCTGGGCCGCGGTTTCGGCTTCTGGCGCAGGCGCCCCGGTGCGATGGCCCTCGGCCTCATCCCGGCGGCGATCGCCTTCGCGGTGCTCGCCGCCGCGCTCACGGCACTCGGCCTCGCGCTGCCGGGGATCGTCGACTGGGCGACCCCGTTCGCCGATGGCTGGCCGGAGTGGTGGCGCGCGCTGCTGCGGATCTCGCTCGGCGTCGTCACCCTCGGCGCGGCGGCGGTGCTCGCCGCGGTCTCGTTCACGGCGCTCACGCTCGTGGTCGGCGACCCGTTCTACGAGCGCATCTGGCGACACGTCGAGGCGGAGCTGGGGTCACCGCCCACCGGCGACGGCAGCGGGTTCTGGCGCACGGTCGCGGATGCCGCGGCGCTCCTCGGCCTCGGCCTGCTCGCGGCGGCGGCGACCGCCGCCGCGGGGCTCCTCCCCCTCGTCGGCGCGGCGCTCGCGGCGGTGCTCGGCGTGGTGCTCACCGGGCGGCTGCTCGCCCGCGAACTGATGGGGCGGGCCTTCGACGCCCGGGCGATCGACCCCGCGCGACGGCGCGAGCTGCTCGCGGCCTCGCGCTGGCGGGTGCTCGGCTTCGGCGTCGCGACGCAGCTCTGCTTCCTGGTTCCGCTCGGGGCGGTGGCGACCATGCCGGCCGCGGTGGCCGGGGCCACGATGCTCGCGCGCGACGTGCTGGAGCGCGGCGAGGCTCAGCGGGCGCGCCAGTAGCCGCAGAAGTCGACGTCCGCCTTCGGCACGCCCCGCTCGACGACGAGGTGCCGCCTGGCGCCCGTCGCGAGCTTCGACTCCCCCGCGGCGAAGGCCGAGACGCGCGCGCCGAACGCGGGCAGCTCCCGGAGCTCCGCCAGCGCGGCGGCCCCGACGGGCTCGCCCGGGCGACGGACGACCCAGTGCAGCTCGACGCCCGCGGGCCCCTGGGCATCCTGCGCGTCGGCGAGATCGGGCACCTCGACGATCGCGTGGCCGCGCGCCTCGCGCGGGAGGTCGCGGAGGATGCCGAGCACCGCCGGGAGCGCGCTCTCGTCCCCGACGAGGACCACCTCGGCGCCGTCGACGTGCCGGTAGCCGCATCCCTGGTCGATCAGGCCGACGGCGGCCCCGAGCGGCAGTGACCCGGCCCACGGCCCGGCGATGCCGTCGTCGCCGTGCACGACGAAGTCGATGTCGAGCTCGCGGAGCTCGGGTCGGAACTCCCGCACCGTGTAGCTGCGGATGACCGGTCGCGTCGACTTCGGCAGCGTCAAGTACTTGAGGTAGCCGCTCATGTTGAAGGTGTCGGCGAGATTGTCGAAGCGGGTGTCGTCGTTCGTCGGCACGGCGAGCCGGAACCATTGGTCGAAGCCGAGATGACGCCACTCGGCGAGCGCCTCGCCCGCGACGGTGAGGCGCACGAAGTGCGGCGAGACCCGGCGGGCCTCGGTGACCTCGGCGAGGACGACGCCGAGCTCGGAATGGGTGACCGCGATGTTGCTGGATGCCACGGGTGCTCCTACAGGGGCGATGAGTTAGGTAATGCTTACCTTATCTGGATGCCGCGGTGGATGTCACGGACCCCGCCGTGCCATCCGTCCCGCTGCGCCTGGCCGGGATGGCCCGCGGCCATGAGCATGGCGGCATGGGCATCATCGCGGCTGACGTGTTCCTCACCCTCGACGGCGTCTACCAGGCACCCGGCGGCCCCGAGGAGGACCCCTCCGGCGGCTTCCCCTTCGGCGGCTGGCAGGGCGCCTACTGGAGCGACGAAGGCGGCGAGCTCGTCGGCGCCGACCTTGCACGCCTCGACGCGCTCCTCCTCGGCCGGCGCACCTACGACATCTTCGCCGCCTACTGGCCCCACCACGACGACGAGATCGGGACGAAGTTCAACAGCGTGCCGAAGTTCGTCGTCTCGCGCACCCTCGGCGAGCCCGAGTGGGCCGGTACCACCGTCGTGCGCGACCCTGCCGCCGAGCTCGCCGAGGTGAAGGCGCGCTTCGAGGAGATGCACGTGATCGGCAGCGGGGAGCTGACCCGGGCGCTCCTCGCCGCGGACCTCCTCGACCGCCTCCACCTGTACGTCTACCCCATCGTGCTCGGCCGCGGACGGCGCCTCTTCGACGGCGTGGTGCCCGCCGCGTTCCGGCTGACCGAGCCGGCGCAGACCCTGCCGAAGGGCGCCGTGTCGCTCGTCTACGAGCGCGCGGGCGAGCCGGTCACCGGGATCGACCTCGGCGAGCTCGACGGCTAGGTCGGAGCTTGCCCGGCGCCCGGCAGCAGCGCCCGCAGCGTCTGGATCGTGTCGGCCTCGGCCACCCGTTTGTCGTCGCGGTAGCGCTTCACCCTGGCGAAGCGGAGCGCGACGCCGCCGGGGTAGCGGCTGGATCGCTGCACGCCGTCGATCGCGATCTCGACGACGAGCTCTGGGCGGATGAAGACCGCCTGCGCCGTGCGGCTCGCCTCGAGCTCGGGGAAGCGTTCGGTCTGCCAGGCGAGCAAGGCGTCGGTCAGCCCCTTGAAGGTCTTGCCGACCATGACGAGCCCGCCGGGCTCGCCGAACTCCCCCTCGGGGTCGAGGGCGCCGAGGTGCAGGTTGGAGAGCAGCCCGGTGCGCCGGCCGTACCCCCACTCGGCGCCGAGCACCACGAGGTCGTAGGTGTAGACCGGCTTCACCTTGACCCAGCTCGCGCCGCGCCGACCCGCCGCGTATGGTGAGTCGATCGCCTTCACGACGACGCCCTCGTGCCCGGCGGCGAGCGCCTCGCGGGACACCCGTTCGGCCTCCTCGGGGTCGGCGGTGACCTCGCCCGGGATGGTCAGCTCACCCGCGACGCGATGCAGCTCCTCGCGGCGCACGGCGAGCGGCTCGTCGATGAGGTCGCGGCCGTCGAGGTGGAGCACGTCGAAGAACCAGGGTCGCAGCAGCGTCTCGCGCTCGGTCTCGGCGCCGAAGCGCGACATGGTCTCTTGGAACGGGCGCGGGGCGTCGTCCTCGTCGAGCGCGAGGGTCTCGCCGTCGAGGATGACGGCGTGCACGGGCAGCGCGAGCGTCGCCTCGACGACCTCGGGCACCCGCTCGGTGATCTCGGCCAGGCTGCGGGTGAACACGTGCACCTCGTCGCCCGAGCGGTGCACCTGGATGCGCGCGCCGTCGAGCTTGAACTCGACCGAGGCCTCGCCCGTGCCCGCCACCGCCTCGGCCGCGGTGGCCGCCGTCGCCGCGAGCATGGGCAGCACCGGTCGGCCGACGACGAGCCCCACCTCGGCGAGCGCCCCCGGCGCCCCGTGCAGCGCGAGGCGGGCGGTCTCGCCGAGCTCGCCGGAGAGCATGGCCGCGCGGCGCACCTCGGCGAGCGGGCGGTCTGCCGCCTCGGCGACCGCGTCGAGCAGCACGCCCTCGAGGGCGCCGGTGCGCACCTCGCCGAGGAGCACCCCGCCGAGGAAGCGCTGCTCGGCCTCGGTGGCGCGGCCCGTGAGTTCGCGGAGGAGGGCGGTGCGCTCGCTCGCGGAGCCCGGGCCGCCGAGCGCGGCGAGGCGGTCGAACGCGTCGTCGAGCTCGGCGACGGTGAGCGTGGCCTCGGCGGCCGGCGGGGCGCTCGCGGCCTGCCAGCCGCGCCAGCCGACCCCGATGCGCCCCTGGCGCAGCCGCCCGAGCAGGATGCCGACGGCGGGGATCACCTCGGCCTCCGGCACGCGGCCGAGCAACGCCGCGAGCGCGGCGCGCTTCTGGAGCCGGGAGCGGGTGGCGCCCACCGCCCCGGCCGTCTCGACGAGCTCCGCGAGCAGCATGGGCCCAGTGTGGCATCCGCCCCCGACATCTGCGGCCCGACATCTAGGCTGAAGGCATGACCCGGCTGCTCGACCCCGCCGACTGGCGCGCCCGCGAACGCGCGCACGCCCGGCGTGCCGACGCGCTCACCGCCGGGCACCGCGAGCGCAGCGCGCGCGGCGAGCGGCATCCCGTCGAGGACTTCCTCTTCACCTACTACTCGTACTCCCCCGCGCAGCTGCGGCGCTGGCACCCCGGCGCCGGGGTCGAGCTCGCGGAGGCGGCGGGCGAGGAGCGCGCCGGCTGGCGCTGGTACGCGCCGGGCGAGGCGCCCGGCTCGCTCCGCGTGGACGACGCCGCGATGCGCGCCGAGAAGGCGCCGCTCCTCGCCGCGGTCGAGCGGATGCTCCGGCTGACCGCGTCCCGGCCCGGGAGCTTCGGCTGCTTCGGTCTGCACGAGTGGGCGATGGTGTACCGCCAGGACGAGCACCGTCACGCCGTGCCGCTCCGGCTCGGCCAGGCGGCGACCGACGCCGTCGTCGACACGCACGAACTGCGCTGCACGCACATCGACGCCTACCGCTTCTTCACCCCCGAGGCCGTGCCGCGCAACCGCTTCGCGCCGAGCCGCGAGACGCAGCCCGAACTCGAGCAGCCCGGCTGCCTGCACGCCGGCATGGACGTCTACAAGTGGGCGATGAAGCTCGGCCCGCTCGTGCCGGGCGAGCTGCTGCTCGACGCGTTCGAACTGGCCCGCGACATCCGCTTCCTCGACATGCAGGCCTCGCCCTACGAGATGCGCGCGTGGAGCGGCGAGCCCGTGCGCATCGAGACCGCCGAGGGCAAGGCCGAGTACGTGCGCCGGCAGCGCGGGTTCGCCGAACGGTCGAACGCCCTCCGCCTTGCCGTGCGCGAGGCGGCGTTCGGCGACGCCGCCGTCAGTCCAGCCACTCCTTCGCCGCGGTGACGAGGGCCGCGACGCCGACCGTCAGCGTCGGCTGCGGCAGCGGCGCGAACTCGGGCGAGTGGTTCGAGGGCAGGTGCTCGGGCAGCCGCCCCTCGGCGAGGCCCGCGCCGAACAGCGCCGGGTCGGCGCCGCCGAGGAACCAGTAGACGAGCGGCGCGCCGGCCGCCGTCGCAAGCACCCCGACGTCCTCGCTGCCGGACACCGCGCCGGGCTCGAGCACCCGCTCCGCGCCGAACGCCGTCCGGAGCGCCGCGGCGGTGCGGGCGCTCGCGGCACGATCGTTCACCGTCACCGGGAAACGCTCCTCGTAGGCGAAGTCCGGCTCGCGGGGCGCGGCCGAGGCGGCCGCCTCGGCGCGGGCGATCCGCTCGATCGCGGCGAGCACCCGCTCGCGCACGTGCTCGTCGAAGGTGCGCACGCTCAGCCCGAGCTTCGCCTCGGGCGGGATGATGTTGTTCTTCGTGCCGGCGTGCAGCTGGCCCACGGTCACGACCGCGGCATCCCCGGCGGCGATCTCCCGCGAGACGATGCCCTGCAGCCGCACCGCCGTCGACGCGGCGAGGTAGACGGGGTCGACCGTCGTCTCCGGGCGCGAGCCGTGGCCCCCGGTGCCGTGCATGGTGATCGTGAGCGAGTCGGCGCCCGCCATCGCGGGCCCCGGCTGGAGCGCCACGAGGCCGGCCGGCAGCGGCGCGACGTGCTGGCCGAGCACGACATCCGGGGTGGGGACGCGGTCGTACAGGCCGTCGGCGAGCATCGCCTCGGCCCCGCCGCCCCACTCCTCGGCGGGCTGGAACAGCACCACGAGGGTGCCCCGCCACGAGGCATCCGCGGCGAGCGCCTCGGCCGCGCCGAGCAGGCAGGTGACGTGCACGTCGTGGCCGCAGGCGTGCATGACGGGCACCTCGGCGCCGTCGGGGTCGACGCCCGTCGCGGTGCTGGCGTAGTCGAGCCCCGTCGCCTCGCGCACGGGCAGGCCGTCCAGGTCGGCGCGGAGCAGCACGGTCGGCCCCGCCCCGCGCGCGATGACGCCCGTGACGCCGGTGCCGCCGATGCCCTCGGTCACGGCGTAGCCGAGCTCCCGCAGCGCCGCGGCGACGATGCCGGCGGTGCGGTGCTCCTGGAACGACAGCTCGGGGTGGCGGTGCAGGTCGCGGTAGATCGCGTCGAGGTCGAGGCTCATGGGCCGAGCCTAGCCGGGCGCTCCCCCCTCGCTGCCGGCGGAGTGCTGCGGCACGCGCCGGCGCCCGGCCCCACGCGGGGACCGGGCGCCGGACGGCGTTCGAACGGATGCCTCGATCAGGCCTCCGGTGCGTCGCCCGCCTGCTGACGACGGCGGCGCACGGCGATGATCGCGGTCACCGCACCCGCCGCGAGCAGCGCTCCGGCGAGCCAGAGGGCCGTCTGGATCTCGGCGCCGGTGTGCGCGAGGCCGTCGCCGGCCGAGGCGGAACCGTTCCCCGAGCCGGAACCGTTCCCGGCACCGGGCCCGCCCGTGCCGGGGCCGCCGGTGCCGGGCTCGCCCGTCCCTGGGCCCGTGCCCGGGTCGGCCGCGAGCCGGATCGGCGCCCAGCCGATGAGCTGCCCCTCGCTCGACTGCACGACGAGCCGGTGCTCGCCCTCGGGCGCATCGGCCGGGATGGTCGCCGACACGGTGCCCCCGGCGTCCGCGGTCGGGGTGCCGAGCAGGTGCGGCTCGGAGTGCAGCCAGACGTTCACGGCCAGCTCGGCCCGTTCGGCGCCGAGCTCGACCTCGATCTGCTCACCCGGCTCGGCGTTCGCCGGTGCGGTCACGCCGCCGCGGTTCGCCTCGGTGAGGAGGGACTCGTCGACGGGCGTCGGCTCGACCGGCGGGTTCGGGTCGACGGGCGGCTCGACGCCGGCCTCGGTGACCCACTTGCGCCCGTCCGCGAGCTTCGTGACGGTGAACTCGTCGTAGACGGCGCCGACCGGCAGCTCGGTGGTCGCGCTCGAGGTCTTCTCGGCGAGATAGGAGCGGTAGACGAGCTGGTTCTTCGTCACATCGATCACCTGGTACGTCGTGACCCCGGCGCCGCGGAGCACCTGCGTGGCGTTGTTGTTCGTCCACACGTTCTTCTCGGGCGTCTCGAGCTCGTAGTGCTTCGCGCCCGAGTTGGACACGATGTAGACCGGGCCGTCGGTGATGCCGGCGGTCTCGGTGACGTCGTCGTTGTGGTAGCCGCGCGCATAGGTGTGGTCGTGGCCCATCATCACGAGGTCGATGTCGTGCTCCTGGAACACGGGCACCCAGTACTTGCGGAGGATCGGCTCGTCACGGCCCGAGGAGGTCGAGTAGACCGGCTGGTGGAAGGTGACGACGTTCCACTTCGAGGGGCTCGCGGTGAGCACGTGGTCGAGCCAGGCCGCCTGGAACTGCGTCCACAGCTCGCCGACCTTCGTCTGCGGGCACTCGACGCCGGTGCACGAGGGCAGCACGTCCGGGGTGAGGAACGTGGTGTCGCGGGTCGCGTTCACCGTGATGAAGCGCACGCCCTGGTAGTCCGTGAAGTACACGGTCTCGGCGGCGAAGGCGGTCCAGTGCGCGAAGTAGGCGGCGTACTGCTTGGCCACGTCGCTCTCACCGACCGCGCGCTCGGCGAGCTCGCCGATCGTCTCGGTGGAGGGGTTGTTGTGCGGGTACTCGAAGTTCGCCTTCCACGACTTCAGCAGCTTGTCGCCGGAGTACTCGTGGTTGCCGGGCGCCGCCATGACGTTCGTCGTCGCGGCGGAGGTCTGCATCCCCTTGAACCAGTTCAGCCACTCGGTCTCGTTCGAGGAGGTGTTGATGAGGTCGCCGGCGTGCACGGAGCCGATCGAGCGCGGGGCCTTCGCCTCGGCCTGCGCGACGACGTTCGACCAGGTCGAGTCGAGCCCGATCTGCGCGTCGCCGTAGTAGACGAACTGGAAGTCCGTCGCCTTCGGGTTCGCGGTGGTGAAGCGCGTCCAGTCGCTCCAGGCGCCTTCGAGGCCGACGCGGTACTCGTACGCCGTCGCGGCGGTGAGGCCGTCGACGGTCGCCGAGAAGTGCTGCAGCGGGTTGCCGTTGACGGTGCCCGCGGCGTAGGCGTCGACGGTGCGGGTCTCGCCGCCCGCGGCCGGCCGGATCTGCACCTGGCCGCTCGTGTGCGACACGTCGCCGGCGAGCCACGAGAACGACTGCGAGGTCGCGGGCGTCTCGGTCGGTGTGAGGATCACCCGGGTCGGCGGCACCGCGACGGGCTCACCCGGGGTGCCCGCCTCGGGCAGCAGCGCGATCTTCGGCACGTCGAGGTAGATGTCCGAGCTCGAGGCGCGGTCCTGGAAGAGCGCGATGGCGACGGTGTTCGTGCCGTCGACGAGCACGTCGCCGTCGGCGGTGAAGGTCGAGACGAGCGGGTCGCCGTTGCTGTCGCCCGCGTACTCGAGGTTCGTGGTGCCGGTGACCCGGCCGTCGACGAATCCGGCGACCTTCTCGCCGTTCACCCACACCTGTACGGCGTCGTCGTAGACGAGGTCGCCGACGAGCTGGCCGACCTCGGCCGCGATGCCGGGCTCGAGCTCGAAGCTCGTGCGGAAGAAATAGGTCGGCACGGTGGGCGCCGCCGTGCCGTCGAGGTAGTGGTTCAGCAGCGTCGCCGGCAGGTGCGGGCCGACGGCGGCGAGCTTGCCGCCCTTCGCGCCGAAGCTGCCGGGCGCCTGCTTCCAGTCGGCGTCGTCGTATCCGGTGGTCGTCCAGACCCGCAGGTTCGCGTCGCCGCGGGCGGGGTCGGTGCCGTCGTCGAGGTAGTGCCAGGTGGTGGTGCCGTCGACCACCGGAGCGGTCGGCACCTCGATCGCGGGCTCGGCGGCGGCGGCCGTGGCCGGCACCGCGAGCGCGGCGACCGCGAGGCCCAGCAGGGCGGCGGTCGCCGCACCGCGCCGGGCCCGGCGCTTCGTCGTCATCGTCATCGTCGTCTCATCCTCATTCGTCTCGCGCAGTGGCTCGTCCGGGCGCGCGCGACCGCACCCGCCCCAGGGACGGGCGGCTGCGGAGCGCGGGCTTTCGCCCAGTGAATCGGCGACGGATGACCCTCGGCTGGCCCTCGGGTGGCGTCTCGGTGAACCCGGGGTGCACGAGGGAGCCTCGGCTTCGGTCGGCGGCTACCGCTCGGCGAGCCACTCCGCGAAGCTCTGCCGGGCGAGCTCGGCGTCCGGTCCGGGCAGCGCGGCTCCCGCGCGCATCTCGGCCATGCCGCGCATCGGCAGCGAGACGGGAAGCACCGGACCGCGCCGCCCCTCGGCGCGCACGAGTCGGCGGATGAGCTCGGCGAGCTGCTCCTCGCGGGGGCCGGCCAGGTCGCGCGCCCGGCCGCGGGGCTCGCCCTCGGCGAGCACGACGAGGTGCTCGGCGACCTCGCGGGCCGCGATCGGCTGCGTGCGCATCCGTGCGGCGAGCTGGAGGCCGGCGACGCGCAGCCGCCCCGCCATCTGCCCGGCGAACTCGTGGAACTGCGTCGCCCGCAGGATCGTGGACGGCACGCCGCCGGCCGCGACGACGCCCTCCTGGGCGAGCTTCGCCTGATAGTAGGCGTAGGGGATGCGGTCGATGCCGACGATCGAGAGCAGCACGTGATGGCGCACCCCGGCCTCGCGCTCGGCGGCGAGGAGCACACGCGAGGTGCCGGTGAAGAAGCGCTCGGCGGTCTTCCGGTCGATGGCGTTCACGTTCGCCGCGTCGACGACGGCGTCCACCCCGGCGAGCGCGGGGGCGAGCCCGGCGCCGGTGGTGAGATCGACGCCGGCGGACCGTGCGAGCACGACGACCCCGTGCCCGCGCTCGCGCGCGACGTCGACGATGTGCCGGCCCACCGTGCCGGTTCCTCCCGCGATGGCGATCTTCACCAGGTCCTCCGTTCCGGGCCCGCGGCCCCGGCAGGCGCCGTGCCCGCCCTCCTGTTCCGACGATGCAGCCCGACGGAATGTCAGCCGGCGCGTGGCAGGCTTGGCCCATGAGCACGGTGGATGCCTCGTCCGACGCAGTCGCTGCGGAACGCCCGGCGCTCCTCGGGGTCGCCTACCGGATGCTCGGCTCCTTCGCCGAGGCGGAGGACGCGGTGCAGCTCGGCTACGAGCGGTGGCTGCGGCTGCCGGAGGCGGAACGGGCGGGGATCCGTTCCCCGGGCGCGTGGCTGACGAGAGTCGTGGGCCGGATCTGCCTCGACGAGCTCGGCTCGGCCCGCGCCCGCCGGGAGGCGTACGTGGGCGAGTGGCTGCCCGAGCCCCTCCCCGACGCGCCCGGTGCGTTCGGCGGCGGGCGCTTCTCGGCGGCACCGCCGGCGGACCCGGCCGAGCATGCGGAGCTCGCGGAGGAGGTCTCGACCGCCATGCTCCTCGTGCTCGAGACGCTGACCCCGGCCGAGCGGGTGGCCTTCGTGCTGCACGAGGCGTTCGGCCTGCCCTTCGCGGAGATCGCCGAGGTGCTGGGTCGCTCGCCGGGCGCCTGCCGCCAGCTCGCCTCGAGCGCCAGAGCGCGGGTGCGAGCGGGACGCGCGGGTGCGGCATCGGCGGAGCAGCACGCGGCGGTGGTGCACGCCTTCCTCGCAGCGGCCGCGACGGGCGAGCTCGACGCGCTCGTGCGTCTCCTCGACCCCGACGCGCGGCTCGTCGCGGACGGCGGCGGCCTCGTCTCGGCCGCCCGCCGTCCCGTCCTCGGCGCCGAGCACGTCGCACGCTACGTCCTCGGCATCATCGAGAAGCGCGGCGCGGGGCTGTCGATCTCGCTGCGGGACTCGGCGTCGGGCTACGTCGCGGTCTTCGCCCAGGACGGCGTCGTCGACACAGTCGTCTCGGTCGAGGTGCGCGAGGGGCGGCTCTCGGAGCTCTGGCTGGTGCGGAACCCCGAGAAGCTCGCCCGCTGGCAGGAGGGCGCCGCGTAGCCTCGGGCTCTTGCGCCCGTCCGACGGCCGGTGCTACGGTCGTGCACCTATGGGTACGCTGATCCGCCACTGAGGTGGCCCCGCCGCGTGGAGCTTCGCTCCGCGGCATCCGTTCCGGGCACTGTCAGGTGCCGGCCATCCTCACCCCGATCCGTGATCGCGCGCCGCGCCCGCTCCGCGCGCCCGCCACCGGCGCTTCGACGACGAAGCCGGCCCGTGCGCCGATCGACGGATCGAGATTGCGAGTCGTTCATGACCGCCCGAATCCATCTCTCCCTCCGCGGCGCGAGCCTGCGCTTCGCGGAGCACCTCGTGCTCGACCGGGTCGACCTCGAGCTCGGCGCCGGCGAGCGCATCGCGCTCGTCGGCGACAACGGCGCGGGGAAGACGACACTGCTGCGCCTCATCGCGGGCGAGCTCCAGCCCGACGCCGGCGAGCGCGTGCTCGTCGCCCCCGGCGGAGTGAGTGCGCTCGAGCAGTCGCTCGAGCTCCCCGACCACGCCACGGTCGCCGACGCGGTCGATGCCTGCTGGCGGGAGCTGCGCGAGCTCGAGCGCGAGCTGGCCGAGGCCGGTGCGGCGCTCGCCGGGCCCGACGGTGCCGGCCTCCGCGGAGCCGAGCTCGAGGCCGCCCTCGCCCGCTACGCCGCGATCGCCGACCGCTCCGATGCCCGCGACGGCTACGGCGCCCCGGCGCGGCTCGCGGCCGGGCTCACCGCGCTCGGCGTCGGCGGCATCGACCGTTCGCGCGCCTGGCACCGGCTCTCCGGCGGAGAGCGCGCGCGGATCGTGCTCGCCGCGGCGCTCGCCTCGAACGCGGAGCTGCTGCTGCTCGACGAACCCACGAACGACCTCGACGACGGCGCCTGGGAGTGGCTCGTGGCCGCGCTCGCCCGGCACCGCGGCACGGTCGTCGCCGCCTCGCACGACCGCGCCTTCCTGGATCGCTGGACGAGCGCGATCTGGGAGGTCGCCGACCGCGGCGTAACGCGCTACGGCGACGGCTACGCCGGCTACCTCGCGGCGAAGGCCGCCGAGCGGGAGCGGCAGCGCCTCGCGCACGAGGCCTGGCTCGCCGAGCGGGACCGGCACCTCGCCCTGCTCGACGCGAACGCGGGGCGGCTGGCGGCGATCCCCCGCAAGCTCGACAAGCCGGGGATGGGGGCGGGGGCGTTCCGAGCCCGCGGCCGTGACCACGGCGCCATGGGTCGCATCCGCAACGCGAAGGAGCGGCTCGCCCGCCTCGCGGCCGAGCCGGTCGCCGCGCCGGCCGAGCCGCTCCGGTTCACGGCGGGCGCGCTGCGGGCGGACCCCTCGACGGGAGCGGTCCGGGCCGGCGATGCTCCGGCCGGGCCGATCCTCCGGATCACCGGCCTCGCACCGCTCGGCGAGCTCGTGCCGGAGATCGAGCTCGGCTCCGGCGGACGCCTGCTCGTCACCGGCCCGAACGGCGCCGGCAAGACGACGCTGCTGCGCACGATCGCGGGCGAGCTCCCGGCCGGCGGCGGCGAGGTGATCCGGAACGGCACCGTCGGCTGGCTGCGCCAGCAGGCCGGCCGGATCGCCGAGCCCGGGCGGACGGTGGTCGAGGCGTACGCGGCGGGCCTCCGCGAAGGCCTGGATGCCGCGGCGGAGCGACTCGCCGAGCTCGGTCTGTTCCACGAGTCGGAGCTCGGCCGCCCGATCGGCGGGCTGTCGTACGGGCAGCGGCGGCGGCTCGAGCTGGCCCTCCTGGCGAGCCGTGAGGTCGAGCTGCTGCTCCTCGACGAGCCGACGAACCACCTCGCGCCGCTCCTCGTCGACGAGCTCGAGGCGGCGGTCGCCGGCTTCGCGGGCGCGGTCGTGCTCGTCACGCACGATCGGCGGCTGCGCGAGCGGTTCCGGGGCGAGCGGCTCGAGCTCGGCGCGCACGCCGTGCGGGCCGGGTGAGCCGGCGCGGGCGAAGCGAGCCGACGCGGGGAGCGACCCGGCGCGGGCGAAGCGAGCCGGCGCGGGGCGCGCACCCGGGCGCCCCGGTTCAGTCGAAGGCGACCGCGCGCACAGGCGCCCCGTCGAGATCCACGCGGAGCGGGAAGAACCCGACGCGCACCCGCTCCGGCAGCCCGCCGAGCCCGCAGAGGTTCTCGACGATGAGCCGGTCGTCGCCGAGCACCACCTCGTGCACCGGGAACGCGGCCGCGGCGGACTCGCCCGAGCTCGGGTCGGGGCTCAACGTGTCCACGGCGAGGACGTGCAGGCCGCGGCGCACGAGTTCGGCCGCGGCGGCCGGGTCGAGCGCCGGGTGGTCGAGCGCCTCGTCGGTGTCGAAGCGTTCGGCCCAGCCCGTGTCGAGGATCACGATCGGCGGCACGCGTTCGGGCAGCGTGCCCCCGAGCGCCCGCTCGAGCTCGGGGAGGCCGTAGCGCTGACCCGCGACGAGGCCGTCGAGGTGCACGACGAGTGCGTCGCCGACGAGCTCGTCGAGGCCGATGCCGCCTGTCGTCCGGCCGCCGGCGACGGTGTGCGACGGCGCGTCGAGGTGGGTGCCGGTGTGCGAGCCGAGGTGCAGCCGGGCGACGTCGACGCCGTCACGGTCGAGGTGGAGCGCCGGCTCGATCACGACCTCGGGGTCGCCCGGGTAGACGCGCATGCCCGAGCCGATCGGGCGACTGAGCTCACGCATCGCGGCCGGGCCCGGTTCCGCTCGAGGCATCCGCGTCCGCCGCCGCTTTCGCGCGCCGCCTCGCCTCGAGGGCGCGCTCGGCGTCGCCGAGCACCGCCTCGTCCATCGCCTGGATGCCGCTCGTGTCGGCCTGCACGAGCGCGTCGGCGAGATGCACGCTCGCCTCGCGGCGGGTGCGCGCCCGCTCGGGGAGCATCGCGAGCAGGTAGATCGTGAACGTCACCGCGAACGCGGGGATCGTCGCCCCGACCGGGCTCGGCCAGACGTACACCCAGAGGTACGACGCCGTCGCCCCCGCCGCCCAGGCGCCGACCGCGATCCAGTTCACCCCGCCGAGGTACCAGTAGCGGCCGCCGCGGCGGCGCAGCAGCTCGGCCGTGTAGCTCGCGCGTTTCACGAGGTAGTAGTCGACGATCATGATCGCGAACACCGGCACGAAGAACGCGCCGATCACGATGAGGAAGTTCGTGAACTGGTCGAGCAGGGCGAGCCAGGTCGCGCCGGTGATGGAGATCGCGCCGACGACGAGCGCCGTCGGCAGGAAGCGCAGCTTCACCCGACCCGCCGCGGCGTGCACGATCGAGGTGGTCATGCCGTAGACGACCATCGAGTTCGTCGCCATCACCGAGACGAAGATGACGATCGCGATCGGCGCGCCGAACGCCGCCACGAGCACGCTCGGGTCGAAGGCGAGCGGCTCGCCGCCGCTCAGGATGACGTAGCCGATGGCGGTCGCGCCGAGCGTCATCGCGATCACCGTCGAGAGGGTGTAGCCGAGACCGGCACCGAGGAAGCCGGCTCGGCTCGTCGCGGCCAGCCGGTTGAAGTCGGCCGAGAGCACCGTCCAGCTCACCGCGGTCGCGACGACGATGTCGAGCACGATCGCGGGGGTCTGCCCGAGCGAGGGATCGGCGGGGATCGCGAGGTAGTCGCCGGGCGCGAAGCTCGTGAAGGCGATGAAGAAGATCCACGCGATGATCGCGAGCATCAGCACGGCGAGCCAGGGCTCGACCTTCGCGATGCCCTCGTGGCCGAAGATCGCCAGGATGACGACGATCGTCTGGCACAGCACCGAGAAGAGGATCGGGTTCGAGAAGCCGGTGAGGCTCGACACGAGCGCGTCGACGGTGACGCCCGCGAGCATCGCCTGCACCCAGCTCCAGCCCATCAGGATGACGAGGTTCGCCGCCATCGGCAGGAACCCGCCGCGCGTGCCGAAGGCGCCGCGGGCGAGCGCCATCGTCGGCAGGCCCGTGCGGGTGCCGATGTTCCCGATCAGGGTGAGCACGACCGCGCCGGCGATCGTGCCCGCGACGATCATCGTGATCGCGGTGCCGTACTCGACGCCCGGCACGAACAGGGTGCCGGTGAGCAGCGTCGTCACGACGAGGTTCGCGGCGAGCCAGATCATGCCGATGCGGGGCGTGGACAGGGTGCCGCGGACCGGCCCCGAGGTGTCGGACTGCGCCGCGAGGCGGCGGTCGAGGCGGCGATACAGCGACATTGCGTGCTCCTGGGGCTGGGGGATGAAGCGGGTGGGGCGGGCCGGCCGAGTCGGCCGGGGACGCGGATCCGGTCGGGCGGGCCGGATCAGTCGGCGGATGCCGCGGAGAGGTGCTCGTGCACGGCGAGCAGCTGCTCGCCGTCGACGCGGAAGACGATGGTCTCCCGCTCGCGGTACGCGTCCTCGCCCTCACCCGTGTCGACGCGGGTCGCGACGTCGTGGCTGAACACGGCGCCGCCCGGGTACGCCTGCACGAGGCGCGCGGTCGAACGGCAGTCGAGGACGCGCCATCCGCCCTCGACCCAGTCCTGCCAGAGCGCCTCGTACGCGGCGCGGTCGTCGAGCCTCGCCGCCTCCGTGTGGAAGAGGAAGCTGGCGTCCGGGGCGAAACCGGCGAAGTAGCGCTCACCGTCGGTCGCGGTGAAGGCGTCGATGATCGCGTCGGCGGCGGCGAGCACCTCCGCGGTGCTCGGGGTGCGGGTGGTCATCGGGGGCTCCTTCGATCCGGGTGAAGCGGGTATGGCGGGGCCGGGCAGCTCAGCCGCGCGGCGCCATCGCGCTGATGAGTTCGTACGCGACGTGCGAGGCGGCGACCGCGGTGAGCTGGGCGTGATCGTAGGCGGGGGCGACCTCGACGACGTCGGCGCCGACGATGCGCTGGTCGGCGAGGGCGCGGATGATGCGGAGCAGCTCCCGGCTCGTCAGCCCGCCGGCCTCCGGGGTGCCGGTGCCGGGCGCGTGCGCCGGGTCGAGCACGTCGATGTCGATCGAGATGTAGAGGGGCTTGCCGCCGATCCGGGCACGGATCCGCTCGATCGCCGCTTCGACGCCGCGCTCCTCGATGTCCTCGCTCGTGACGATCGCGAAGCCGAGCCGGGCGTCGTCGCTCAGGTCCTCGACGCCGTAGAGCGGCCCGCGGGTGCCGACGTGCATGCTCGCGGTGAGGTCGATGAGCCCCTCCTCCGAGGCGCGGCGGAACGGGGTGCCGTGCGTGATCGGGGCGCCGAAGTAGGTGTCCCAGGTGTCGAGGTGGGCGTCGAAGTGCAGCACCGCGACCGGGCCGTGCTTCGCCGTGACGGCGCGGAGCAGCGGCAGCGCGATCGTGTGGTCGCCGCCGATGACGACGAGGCGGTCGGCGTGCTCGGCGAGCGCGCGGGCGCCGGTCTCGACGTCGGCGACGGCCTCGTCGATGCTGAACGGGTTCACCGCGAGGTCGCCCGCGTCGGCGACCTGCTGCACGGCGAAGGGCTCGACGCCCTGCGCCGGGTTGAAGGGGCGGAGCAGGCGCGAGGCCTCGCGCACGTGCGCCGGACCGAAGCGCGCCCCCGGCCGGTAGCTCACGCCGCTGTCGAAGGGCACGCCGACGACGGCGATGTCCGCGTGCTCGACGTCCTCGAGGCGCGGCAGGCGAGCGAAGGTGGCGATGCCCGCGAAACGCGGCACCCGGCTCGCGTCGACCGGGCCGATCGGCCGCGGGCGCTCGTGCTGCTGCTGGTCGGGCACGTCACTGGGGTGCAGAGCGCCATTGGGTTGCATATTAGTAAACCTTTGATATTCTGGATGAAACTTGCGGGCAATGCTACGGCGTGAGATGCGGTGACGCAACCATGCGGCCGCGGCATCCGTCCGCCTGGCGCTTCGGCCGGTCGGGCCGGCCGAGGCATCCGCGATCCGAACCGAGCGAAGGAGCCGCATGCGCCGCGCCGTCCCACCTGGCCCCAGCTCCTCACCGCTCGCGATCGGTGCGCACCTGCGCAACGCCCGCACGGCGCAGGGGCTCACCCTCGCCCAGCTCGCCGAGGCGAGCGGACTGACGAAGGGCTTCCTCAGCCGTCTCGAACGCGACGAGACCTCCCCCTCCGTCGCCACCCTGCTGCAGCTCTGCCAGGTGCTCTCCCTGCCGATCGGTTCACTCTTCGCCGAGCCCGAGATCCAGGTCGTGGGCTACGACGACGCGCCCCGGGTGAACTTCGGCGGCACCCACGTGACCGAGCGGCTCATGTCGCCGCGCAGCGAGTCCCGCGTGCAGCTGCTGCGCTCCGAGATGGCGCCCGGGGCATCCGGGGGCGGCGAGCTCTACACGATCTCGAGCGACGTGGAGGTGCTGCACGTGCTGTCGGGCGCGCTGACGGTGCGCTTCGTCGACCGCGACGTCGAACTCGCCACGGGCGACGCGCTCACCTTCCCGGGCCGCGAACCCCACAGTTGGACCGCCGATCCCGAGCTCGGCGCCGAGGTCATGTGGGTCATCGTGCCCGCCCCGTGGAGCGGCACGAGCTAGGCACCCTCGACCTCGGGCCGCACGCGCGGGGCTCGCGGCGAGCTGGCCGGCTCGCGGCCCGCTCGTCGGCCGGCTCGTCGGCCGACGCGTCGGTCAGCGCGTCGGCCGACTCGTTGGTCAGCTCGTCGGCCGACGCGATGTCGATCACCGAGCTCGCCGCCGAGCTCGGCGAGCCGTCGGAGTGGCGGCCTCCTCCGCTGCCCTCGACGGTCGTCTCAGTACGCTCGCCGTGCGCAGCACGGGGCCGAGCCGCGGGGAGCATCCGCTCACAATCGGCACGCCGACCGACCTTTCCACACTCGAACAGCGGTTCGAGGCTCACCGCCGCGATCGGCCTAGCGTCGAAGCATGGAACCTCCCGACCAACCGAGCCTCCAGCCGGCTGCGCTCGCCGCACTCACGGCGCGTCTCGCCGCCCTCGGCTCGGCGTGGGAGGGCGGAACCCTGCTGAGCGCCCGGGGCCGGTCCCCGCGCGACACCGGCGCCGTCGATGCGCGCGCGCTGAGTGACGACGGGCTCATCCGGGTGCTCGGGGCGGTCGCCGACCTCGCGCGAGCGGCCGACGCGCTCGGCAGCGCCTGCGCGGCCGAACTCGCGTCGCGGTGCACCGGTGTCCCGGGCGACGACCCGGCGCGTGATCGCGGCTACCCGAATCCCGCCCGGCTCGTCGCCGAGACGACACGCACTCGCGCTCGCACCGCGCACGCCCTGATCACCGTCGGGGCGGCGACCGCCGAGCGCGGCTCGCTGACGGGCGAGCCGCTGCCGCCGCGGTTCGCACACCTCGCCGCTGGCCTCGCGCTCACGACCGTCGGGCTCGAGGCCGCGGAGACCATCCGGCGCTTCCTCGAACGCGTCGCACCTCGCGTCGCCGCTCCCGCCCTCGAGGCCGCCGAGCGATTCCTCGTCGAACAGGCCGGCGAGGTCGGTCCCGAACGGCTGACACAGCTCACCGCGCTCCTCGAAGCCCGGCTCGACCCCGATGGCGTACGGCCGCGCGAAGACGAGCTGCGCGCACGGCGGGGGCTCCGCATCTGGGAAGACGCGGCGGGCATGGTCAACATTCGCGGCGCACTCGATCCGGTGAACGGGGCCTCGCTGAAGGCGGCCGTCGACGGGCTCGTCGGCGCCGAGCTGCACCGGGCGCGCGACGCCGGGCACGGGCACGGGCACGGGCACGGGCACGGGCACGGGCACGGGCACGACGATGCCCGCACCGCCGAGCACCGCACCATCGCCCAGCTGAACGCCGACGCGCTCGCCGATCTCGCGCGGCACGCGCTCGGCTGCGCTTCGGTTCCCACGCTCCGCCAGACGACCGTGGTGGTGCGCGCCGATGCCGAGGCGCTCCTCGCCGAGCGCGGGCACGGCACGATCGACGGGCTCGAACAGCCGATCTCGATCGCGAGCGTCCGGGCCCTCATCACCGCCGCGGGCGTCGCGCCGCTCTTCGTCGGCGGCGACGGCGAGCCGCTGGAGCTCGGTCGCTCGGCGCGCCTGTTCAGCCCGGCCCAGAAGCTCGCGCTGGCCGATCGCGACGGCGGATGCGCCTGGCCTCGCTGCTCGCGACCACCGTCGCACACCGAGGCGCACCATCTTGCCTGGTGGCACCGCGACGAGGGCCGCACCGATGTCGACAACGGCATCCTGCTCTGCAGCCACCATCACCACCGCGTCCACGACGACGGCTGGCGCATCGTCGTCCGCGAGCGCGAGCGCTGGTTCATCCCGCCGCCGCACGTCGACCCGCACGGCACTCCGATCGCCGCCAACACCTCGACCGATCGACGCATGCGGCTGCTCGCGCGCGATCTGGCGGCGGCGTGACTCGCGGCGGCGGCACTCGCGGCGCCGGCCCGGTGTCAGACCGGGCGCACCGGTTGGCGGAGCACCGTGCGGAGCTTCTCCGGGGCGGTGCGCCGTGCATCGCTCAGATAGATCTCGTGGTGATCGCCCGCGAACGTCAAGCCGTGCTCGGGCATGAACTCGTCGTGCAGCCGCGCGAGCGTCGGCCCTTCGTCGTCGTACGAGCCGAGGTGCATGGTCTGCACGCAGCGCCCCTCGTGCAGCCGTCGCAGCTCGAGCGCCCCGATCGCACCGCCCAGCTCGGCCGGCGCCTTCTGGAGGGCGCGCTCGCGGGCGACCGCGAGGTGCCCGTCGTCGAGCCAATCCGGCTGCACGATCAACATCGTCCAGCTCCATGCCGCTTTGTCGCGACTGAGGAAGCTCGCCGGATCGTCGGCCCGCCACAGCCCCTCGAGCGGCGCGACCACGAAGTCTCGGCCGAGCTCCCGCTTGCTCAGGAACTTGAGCGGGTAGGCCACCGAGTAGAGGGCCTGCACCGCGGCGGAGTACGCGGGGACGGTGTTCGGGTCGCCGTGGCCGTCGATCGCGAGCACCTGCATCGGCGGCACCTCGACGAGCTCGAAGCGCCCCGCACCCGGCGCGTACAGCGATCGGAATTCGCGTTTGACGTCGTACTTCCGCTCGGCCATCAGAACGCCGAGAGCAGGGCGCTCTGCATGAGCGTGGCGACGAGCGTCGCGAGGGCGCCGCCGCCGAGCGCGAGGCCCGCCCCGGCGCGCGCCCGCCCCGGCCCCCGCCGCACGAGCACGATGAGCCCCGTCGCCACCGCCACGATGGCGCACATCGCGACGAGCACCCCCTGCGCGAGGTGGACGACGTTCAGCAGGGTGACGAGGTCGGCCGATCCGTCGGTGGTCGAGTAGATGAGCGGCAGCACGAGCTGCACGGCCACCTGCAACGCCACGATGACGAGCCCCGCGACGAGCGACACCACGGCGAGCGCGGCCGACTGCTCCGGCTGCGGCTGCGGCTGCTGGGACTGGTACTGCGGCGGCACGGTCGGGTCGTTGGCGCTCATGGGCCTCATGATGCCGCATCCACCACCCCCTGGTCGAGGGGCAGGACTCCCCATCGCCACCCGGGCTACGCCTCGACGGTCCGCAGGTGCACCCGCTCGCCCTGCGCGCTCAGCAGGTTCAGCACCTCGGCCGGCTCCAGCGAGGCGCTCACCATGCCGTGCGGCACACGGGTGTCGAACTCGGCCGCCTCGCCCGGCTCCAGCACGAGCTCCTCGTCGCCGAGGGCGAGCCGCACCCGGCCGCTCAGCACGTAGATCCAGTCGTACCCGCCGTGGGTGCGTTGCGGCACGGCCGACTCGGGCGGATGGCCCGGCAGCACCATCTTGTACGCGTGCAGACCGGGGGTGTCACGGGTCAGCGGGATGATCGCCTTCCCGTCGCGGTAGAAGGGTTTCGGCCGTACCCGCGGGTCGGCGATCTGCGGGGCGCCGACGAGGTCGTCGAGGCTCACCCGGTAGGCGGTCGCGAGCCGCATCAACAGGTCCAGCGTCGGCCGGCGGCCGCCCGACTCGAGGCGCGACAGCGTGCTCACCGAGATCCCGGTGCGCTCGGAGAGCTCGGCGAGCGTCGCCTCACGGCGCTGGCGGAGCGCCCGCAGCCGCGGCGCCACGGCGTCGAGCGAGCGCTCGAGCTCTTCACCGGCCGGTTCCGTCGATGCGTCCGCCGCTCGTTCCGGCTCCCACTCGTGCGCCATCCCCGCCTCCCGTCGCCACGTTTGCCGCTTCGGCAAACCAGCTTGCCACATGCATCCGCCCGCCGCAGGATCGGGAGCATGGAGAACCGCACCCCGCCCCAGTACGACGTCGTCATCGTCGGCGGCGGCCCCGCCGGCCTGAGCGCCGCCCTCATGCTCGGCCGCTCGCGTCGCCGCGTGCTCGTCGTCGACGAGGGCCGCCCCCGCAACCGCTTCGCGGGCCACATGCACGGCGTGCTGGGCCGCGACCACACCTCCCCGCTCGAGCTGCTCGCCGAGGGCCGCCGCGAGCTCGGCCGCTACGACGGCGTCGAGCTTCGCGAGGGCTCCGTGGTCGGCGCGGCGCCCACGCCCACGCCTACAGCCACAGCCACCGCCACCGCCACAGCCGAGACCGGGACCGAGCCCACGGGCTTCCGCGTCGAGCTCGACGACGGCGCGACGGTCACCGCCCGCCGCCTGCTCGTCACGAGCGGCCTCCGTGACGAGCTGCCCGCCGTCCCGGGACTCGCCGAGCTCTGGGGCCGGGGCGTCTTCGTCTGCCCCTACTGCGACGGCTGGGAGGTGCGCGACGGGCGCATCGCCGTGCTCGCCGGCGAGCAGCCGAATCCGCACCAGGCGCAGCTCATGCGCCAGCTCTCCGACGAGGTCGTCTTCCTCACCGGCGGCCGTCCGATCGACGAGACCACCCGGTCCGGCCTCCTCGCCCGCGGCATCCGAATCGAGGAGCGCCCGCTCGCGCGCGTGGCGAGCGATGCCGACGGCGAGCTCGTCGCCCTGGAGCTCGCCGACGGTGAGGCGGTCCCGGTGGACGCGCTCTTCGTCGCGCCCGGCCCGGCGCCGCTCGACGGGCTCCTCCGGTCGTTGGGAGCCGAGCACACCGAGCACCCGATGGGCGGCTCCTTCGTGGTCGTCGACGCGATGGGGCGCACGAACGTGCCGGGACTCTGGGCGGCCGGCAACGTCACGGACCCGCGTTCCTCGGTGCCGTTCGCGATGGCGGGCGGCAACTTCACGGGCGCGGCGATGAACGCCGCCCTGGTGGAGGAGGAGATCGCGGCGGCGCTCGCGGCGCGCGAGAGGATGGAGGCATGGACCTCATCGTGATCGGCGCGGGCGCCTGGGGGCTCCCCGCCGCGGCCGAGCTCGCCGAACGCGGCCACCGGGTGACCCTCGTCGACCGCTACGGGCCGGGCAATCCGTTCTCGTCCTCGCACGGCCCGACCCGGATCTGGCGGCTGGCCGACCCCGACCCGGCGAAGATCCGGATGACGGCGGCGAGCCTCGCCGCGATGGAGCGCCTCTCGGCGATCGCCGGCGAGCCGGTCTTCCTCCGCCGCGGCCTCGTCTGGCGCGACGAGGCCGTGGCCCTCGACCCCTTCGAGCATTCCCTCGCCGAACAGGGGGTCGCGTTCGAGCGGCTGCCGGCCGGGCGCGTGGGCGACCGCTTCCCCGGTCTCGTCCCCGACGGACGCGACGCGCTCTGGACGTCGGAGGCGGGCCCGGTGCTCGCCGAGACCTCCCTCTCGGCCCAGCGCCGACGCTTCGAGCGGGCGGGCGGCGAGCTCCTCATCGGCCACGCCGTCGGCCTCGACGAGACGCCGGGCGGCGGGCAGCGGGTGCGCCTCGCCGACGGCCGGGCGCTCGAGGCGGAGCTCGTCGTCGTCGCCCCAGGCCCGGGCGCGCCCCCGCTCGTCGCGGAGCTCGGGCTCGATGTGCCGCTCCGCCCGCACCTCGAGCAGGTCGTCCATGTCGCGGACCCCGGGGTGCCGAGCGACGAGCTGCCCGACCTCATCGACCTCGCCGCCGACGGTCGGCCGACGCTCTACGCCATGGCGACGCCGGGCACGGGGTACAAGCTCGGCCTCGACGCGCCGCTCCGCGAGGTGGTGTGGGGCGAGGACGAGGACCGCGAGCCGGATGCCGCGCGCACCGCGGTCCTGCTCGACTACGCGCGCCGGGCGCTCGGCATGCGCGGCGCCGCGGTGGTCGATGCCAAGGTCTGCAGCTGGACGGACTCGCCCGACGGGCGCTTCGTCATCGGCTCAGCGCGGCCGGGCGTCGTGCTCGCCTGCGGCGACTCGGGCGAGGGCTTCAAGTTCTCGGCGCTCATGGGGCTCGTGCTCGCGGACCTCGCCGAGGGGCGCGCTCCGGCGCTCGACCTGGAGCCGTTCCGGCTCGACCGTTTCAGCCGGGCGGATGCCTCGGGCCTCGACGCTCCCACCTCGCTCGGCACCACGACGCCCTGACCGCACCCCGACGTCGCGCGAACGGCGCCGGGCAGGGCCGATCGCGAGCACTTCTCGCGACGTCGGCGGCCCGGGGCAGACGTCCGTCAGCCGGCGATCGGGGGCCGTGCACCCTCCCAGCCGACGGCGGCGGCTCCCGCGGCGGCCGCGGCTCCGGCGGCATCGCGGAGGGACGCCCCGAGGGCGAGCGCCGCGGCGAGGGCTCCCGCGAAGGCATCGCCCGCGCCGGTGGTGTCGACGACCCGGTCCACGCGCACAGCGGGGACGGCGTCGACGCCGGACTCGTCCGCGACGAGGCATCCCGCAGAGCCGAGCGTGACGACCACCGAGCGTGCGCCGGCCGCCTCGCGGAGGGCGAGCGCGGCGTCGGCCGGGGTCCCGGTGGCCGACGCGCCGCCGAGGAGCTCGGCGGCCTCGTGCTCGTTCACGATGAGCGGATCGGCGCCGCGCGGCACCTCGTCGAGCGAGGCCGGGGCGGGCGCGGCGTTGAAGGCGAAGCGGGCACCGATCGCCCCGGCGAGCGCGGCAGCTTCGGCGACGACGGACGCCGGGATCTCGGCCTGCGCGAGCACGACCGCGGCGCGAGTGGCGCCGGGAGCGAGCTCGACGCGCACGTGCGAGTTCGCCCCGGCGTCGACGATGATGGCGTTCTCGCCGTCCTCGGAGACCTGGATGAACGCGGTGCCGGTGGTGACGCCGGGGACGGTGCGGAGCTCGGCGACGTCGATGCCGAGGGCGGTGAGCTCGGCGCGCAGCGTCCGCCCGGACTCGTCGTCGCCGACCGCCCCGACGAACGCGACCCGGGCGCCGGCCCGGGCCACCGCGGCCGCTTGGTTCGCCCCCTTGCCGCCCCCGGAGACCTGCACGCCGTCGGCGAGGATCGTCTCGCCGGGCCGCACGTGCCGGCGCACGGCGATCATGCGGTCTTCGTTGACGGATCCGACCACGAGGACGTCCGTGTCCATGGGGCACTCCTTCTCTGCGGCTCGTCTGAGCCCGGTTCGGCAGCTCGAGATCTTGCGACGATCTACACGAGTAGATCCGCCTCGATCGTAGGGATAGCATGGCCGGGACGCAAGCCGTCGGGCACCGGCCCTGCGGCCCGGGACCCGGCACGAGGAGGCGCGATGCACCCGCACGGCGCCGCCCCGCGCGCCGCGACGCGCAACGACGTCGCGCGACTCGCGGGCGTCAGCAGCGCCGTCGTCAGCTACGTGCTGAACGACGGGCCCCGGCCCGTCGCCGAGCCGACCCGGGCCCGCGTGCTCGCCGCGATCGCCGAGCTCGGCTACCGGCCGAACGCGGCGGCCCGCGCGCTCCGCCTCCGCCGCACCGGCACGCTCGCCCTGCTCGTGCCCGACATCGGCAACCCGTTCTTCGCCGAGCTCGCGAAGGCCGTGCAGACCGCGGCGTTCGGCCGCGGCTACGCCGTCACCTACGGCGACACCGAGTACGACCCCGAGCGGGAACGCGCGCAGCTCGCCGCCCTCGCCGAGCGGCAGCCCGACGGCATCCTCGTCATCGGCGGGACCCCCGGCCTGCTCGCCCCGCTCCTCGAAGCCGGCCTGCCCGTGGTGACGCTCGACCGCAGCGGGGCGCCCGGCAGCCCGGCGGACGCGCCCGAAGTCCCGAGCGTCGGGATCGACGACGAGGCCGCCGCGCGCGCCGGCATCCGCCACCTCCAGCAGCACGGCCACGAGCGGATCGCGCTCATCGCCGGCCCGCACGACTCCCCCGCCGCCCGGGCCCGACGACGCGCCTGGACCGAGCTCGTCGCGCCGGCGATCGGCGCGGGCGCGCTCGACGCGCTCGTCGCGACGGCCGAGTACCGTCGCGAGGGCGGCTACCGGGCCGCGCTGGAGCTCCTCGACCGCGGCGGCGCCCCGAGCGCGGTCTTCGTCAGCGCCGATGTGCAGGCGATCGGCGCGCTGCGGGCGTTCGCCGAGCGGGGGGTGCGTGTCCCCCACGAGCTCGCGGTGCTCTCCTTCGACGGCACGAGCGAGGCGGAGTTCACGTCCCCGCCGCTCTCGGTGATCCACCAGCCGCTCGACGCGATCGCCGAGGCGGCACTCGGCCTGCTGCTCGACGGCGCCACCCCCGGGCACGTCGTCGTCCCGCACCGGCTCCTCGCCCGCGCCTCATGCGGGCCGCACCACGGCTGAGCCGCCGTCGCCGATCCGACCGGCGCCACGCCGGGTACGGGTCATCCGCCGTCGCATCGCCCGCGCCGGTGCGGCGGATGGTTAGAGTAAGCGCCGAGGCGAGACTTCTGTTCGACTTCGGGGGAACAGCATCGATTCTCGGACCAATCGTCTCGGAGAGAGGTGCAGCGTGGCCACGACGAGCAGCGCGACGGCGGGGGAACTCTTCCGGCTCATCCACACGGGTCGCGCGGACTCGCGCGCCGAACTCGCCCGACTCACCGGGCTCAGCGCCTCGACGGTGGCGATGCGCGTCGACGAGCTGATCGCGCACGGCTACCTCGAGGAGGCCGGCCGCGGCGAGTCCACCGGGGGCCGCCGCCCGCGGCTGCTCGCGGTCCGCGAGGGCGGCTCCGTCATCGCCGCCGCCGACCTCGGCGAGCGGCACGTCACGCTCGTGCTGATGAACCGCCGCGGCGAGATCGTCGCCGACGCGGTCGAGCCCATCACGCTGCGCGACGAGCCGGCCGCCGTGATCGAGGCGGTCTGGTCCGCCGCGCAGACGCTCGCCGCCGGCCTCTCCCCCGCCCCCGGGATCGAAGGCATCGCGATGAGCCTGCCCGGACCGGTCGACTCGCGCGACGGGCGCCTGCTCGCGCCGATGCGGATGCCGGGCTGGAACGGCCTCGTCGTCGGCGAGATGCTCGGCCGCGCCACCGGGCTGCCGACGCACGTCGACAACGATGCGAACGCCATGGCCGTCGGCGAGTTCGTCGAGCGCGGCCAGATCGTGAACGAGCTCGTCTTCGTGAAGGCGGGCAGCGGCATCGGCTGCGGCATCATCGCGGGCGGTGAGCTGTACCGCGGCTACCGCGGCGTCGCGGGCGACATCAGCCACGTCGCGCTCGCGGGCGCCCCGCCCGTCGTCTGCTCGTGCGGGCGCGTCGGCTGCCTCGACGTCGTCGCGAGCGGCACGGCGATCGTCGACGCGCTGCGCAGCACCGGGGTCGAGGTCGAGCACCTCGACGACGTGCTGCGCCTGGCTCGGGACGCCCAGCCGCGGGCCACGGCCCTCCTCCGGGAGGCCGGCCAGCGCACGGGCGAGGTGCTCGCGACGATCATCAACTTCTACAACCCTCAGCTGCTCGCCCTCGGCGGGCAGCTCTCGACCGCCGACGCCTTCGTCGCCGGGGTGCGCCAGGCGATCTACACGCTCTGCCTGCCGATGTCGACGGACCTGCTCGAGATCGGCGTCAGCGCGGCCGGCCCGCTCGCGGGCGCGCGCGGCGTGGGCAGCTCGCTGCTCGCCCGGCTGCTGGAGCCGGCGCGGATCGACGACGCGATCGCCGCGGCCGTCGCCGAGGGCGTGGCTGAGGGCCGCCCGGGCCCCGGCCCTGGCTCTGGCCCCGGCCCCGGCCCCGGCCCCGGCCCCGGCCCCGGGGCATCCACGCAGTAAATCCATGGATCGAAGGAAGTTGCCGGACTTCCGAGAAGTTGGGTCCGGGTTCACTCGACCCGTGTTCTAAGCTGGCCGCATGACCCAGCGCCCCCGCATCGCGATCGCCGGCATGGCGATCGAGTCCAGCACCTTCTCCCCCCACCGCGCCGGCGCGCGCGACTTCCAGCGCGCCGAAGGCGACGAGCTGGTCCAGCGCTATGCCTCGCTCCGCGACGGCACGCTGACGGATGCCGCGGACTGGCTTCCCGTGTACTACGCCCGCTCCATCCCGGGCGGGGCGGTGCTCCGCGAGGTCTACGACGACATCAAGGGCCGCATCCTCGACGGCCTCCGCGCCCTCATGGCCGACGGCGGGCTCGACGGCCTGTTCTTCGACATCCACGGCGCCATGAGCGTCGACGGCCTCGACGACGCCGAGGGCGACCTCATCACCGCGATCCGCGACGTCATCGGCGCCGACGTCATGGTCTCCGCCTCGATGGACCTGCACGGCAACGTGTCCGACGCCCTCGTCTCGCAGGTGGACCTGATCACCTGCTACCGGCTCGCCCCGCACGAGGACACCTGGGAGACCCGCGACCGGGCCATCCGCAACCTCGTCGAGACCCTCCGCGACGGCCGCACCCCGCGCCGCGCGCACGTGACCGTGCCGATCCTGCTGCCGGGCGAGAAGACCTCCACCCGCGTGGAGCCCGCGAAGAGCCTCTACGCCCGCATCGACGAGGTCGAGCAGCGCCCCGGCATCATCGACGCCGCCATCTGGATCGGCTACGCCTGGGCCGACGAGCCCCGCTGCCACGGCGTCGTCGTGGTCACCGGCGACGACGACGCGGCGATCACCGCCGCGGCCGAGGAGCTCGGCCGCGCGTTCTGGGACGTGCGCGACGAGTTCGAGTTCGTCGGCCCGCCCGGGACCCTCCCCGAGGGCGTCGACGCCGGCCTCGCCGCGAGCGACACCCCCTACTTCATCAGCGACTCGGGCGACAACCCGGGCGCGGGCGGCACCGGCGACGTGACGTGGACGCTCGCGCAGCTGCTGCAGGACGAGCGGCTCACCGCCGAGGGCGCCCCCACCGTGCTCGTCGGCTCGATCTTCGACCACGAGGCGCTCGCCGAGCTCCGGGGGAAGACCGTCGGCGAGCCCGTCACCGTCACCGCGGGCGCGCGCGTCGACCACGGCCCGCACGGCCCGGTCACGATCACGGGCGTGCTGCACTCGCTGCACGAGGGGGACCCCGACGCGGGCGGCGTCGCCGTGATCCGCGTCGGCGGGCTGCACGCGATCATCACCGAGTACCGCAAGGCGTACCACGACATCGCCGACTTCACCGCGATCGGGCTCGACCCCTTCGCGGCGCAGATCGTCGTGACGAAGATCGGCTACCTCGAGCCGACCCTCTACGACGCGCAACGCGGGTGGACGCTCGCGCTCACGCCGGGCGGCGTCGACCAGGACCTCGGCCGGCTCGGGCACCACCGCATCCAGCGGCCGATGTTCCCGTTCGACACGTTCGAGACCGAGCCCGCGCTCACGGCTCGCCTGTTCGGGTAGCGGAGGCGGGGCGGCGGATGCCCCGCGAGCGCCACTTCAGCGTCCTCGGCGGGCGAATGCTCACGGGCACCCCGTCGCTCGCGCGCTCGCGCCACTTCAGCGCCGTTGCGCCACCACAAGTGGCGCACGGCGGCGGAAGTGGCGCAGGCGCCCGGGAATCGAGCCCGAGCCGGACGGCGGATGCCCCGAGAGCGCCACTTCGGCATCCTCGGCGGGCGAATGCCCACGGGCACCCGGTCACTCGCGCGCGAGCGCCACTTCAGCGCCGTTGCGCCACCACAAGTGGCGCGCGGCGGCGGAACTGGCGCAGGCGCCCGGGAATCGCGCCCGAGCCGGACGGCGGATGCCCCGAGAGCGCCACTCCGGCATCCTCGGCGGGCGAATGCCCACGGGCACCCGGTCGCTCGCGCGCTCGCGCCACTTCAGCGCCGTTGCGCCACCACAAGAGGCGCGCGGCGGCGGAAGTGGCGCAGGCGCCCGGGAATCGGGCCCGAGCCGGACGGCGGATGCCCCGCGAGCGCCACTTCGGCGCTGGGGCGCCTGGCCCGCCGGGCCGGAAGGAGACCCGGCCCGTGGCGGTGGAAGTGGCGCGTGCCGCCGGAAGTAGCGCATGGAGGCTGAAGTGGCGCATGCCGGCGGAAGTGGCGCATGGAGGCTGAAGTGGCGCGTATGCGCGGGAACGGGCCCCACAGACCGCAGAAGGTGCCTCGCGAGCGCCACTTTGACGGCATTGCGCCAGCAGAAGTGGCGCAATGCGGCAGAAGTGGCGCGGACGCGCAGCGCCACCCAGCGACGGACGACCGCAGACATCCAGCACCGCCCAGCGGCCACCGCAGACATCCAGCGCCGCCCCGCGCCACCGCAGACGCTCAGCACGCACAGACACCGCACGCACGCACACCGCGCCGCCCACGCGCCGCCGAGGCATCCCACCCTACCCACTTCCTCCAATTTCATGAAAACTTAGTTACGTAAACGTAATAAGTTCGTGATTGTTGGCGTTGTTCCTTCGTGCAGGATGAATCTGCGTCGAGATTCTGCACGAATTCCATCCCTCGACGAATAAACAAGGAGGTTTGATGCGTACGACTGTGATGCGGCGCCTGCTCGCCCCCATCGGGATCGCCGCGGCCGCGGTCCTCGTGGTCACCGGCTGCACCGCGCAGGGCGACGAGGCGTCGAGCGGCAAGGACTCCGTCAGCTACGCGCTGCCGGCCGGCACGGGCCCGAACTGGATCCTGCCGATCTCGAGCCCCGACACGATGGCCACCCACAACAGCGCGATCAAGGCGACGATGTGGCCGCGCCTGTTCGAGTACAACGGCACCAGCGGCACCATGGAGTGGGACCAGAAGGCCTCCGCCGCCAAGGAGTACGAGTTCTCCGACGACAACCTCTCGGTCACGATCACCCTGGCCGACCTCGACTGGTCGGACGGCGAGCCCGTCTCCTCGCGCGACGTCGAGTTCTGGTACAACCTCGTGCGTTTCAACGCCGAGAAGACCGGCGGCTACTCGGCCGGCCTGATCCCCGACAACATCACGAACTTCGAGATCGTCGACGAGAAGACCTTCACGCTGACCTTCAGCCAGGTCTACAACGAGGAGTTCCTCCTCGCCAACCAGCTGAGCCTCGTCTACCCCATGCCGCAGCACGCCTGGGACAAGACGAGCGCCGACGGCGAGATCGGCGACTTCGACCGCGACGAGGCATCCGCCGTCCAGGTCTTCGACTACCTCTTCTCCGAGGCGAAGGACATGAAGACCTACGCCACGAACGAGCTCTGGCAGACCGTCTCGGGTCCGTACGTCGTGAAGAGCTGGTCGGACTCCGGCCAGGTCGAGCTGACCGCGAACACGAAGTACACGGGTGAGGACACGCCGTCCATCCCGAACGTCACCTTCCTGCCCTTCACCTCGGCGGATGCCGAGATGAACGTCGTCCGTTCGGGCGAGGTCGACTACGGCTACGTCACGAGCGCGCAGCTCACCAACGAGGCCCAGTTCACCGACCTCGGCTACCGCGTCGAGCCGTGGGCCGGCTGGTCGATCACGTACATGCCGTACAACTTCGCGAACCCCGAGATGGGTCCGATCTTCGACCAGCTCTACATCCGCCAGGCGCTGCAGCACGCCGTCGACCAGGAGACCATCTCCGACGTCATCTGGCACGGTGCGGCGACGCCCGACTACGGCCCCGTCCCGCAGACGCAGGACAGCGCCTACCTGTCGAAGGAGCAGAAGGACAACCCCTACCCCTTCGACCTCGACGCGGCGGCGAAGCTCCTCGCCGACCACGGCTGGACCGCCGGCTCCGGCGGCACCCTCGAGTGCACCGCCCCCGGCACCGGTGCGGACCAGTGCGGCGCAGGCATCGAGGCGGGCAAGAAGCTCGAGATCGTCGTCACCACGCAGAACGGCTCGCAGGAGACCGACAACATGATGAGCGAGATCCAGTCCTCGCTCGGCAAGATCGGCGTCGCCATGACGATCGACTCGAAGCCGCTCGACTCGGTGCTCACCGAGGCGCAGTCCTGCAAGACCGAGGGCTCGACCACGTGCTCGTGGCAGCTCGTCTTCTTCGGCACGGCCGGCTCGTGGTACTTCCCGGCCTACCCGACCGGTGAGCGCGTCTTCGCGAAGGACACGAAGTGGAACGCGGGCCAGTACGACAACCCGGAGGCCGAGGAGCTCATCACCCAGATGACCGCGTCGACCGACAGCGAGATCTCGCAGAAGTACTCGGCCCTGCTCGCGCAGGACCTCCCGGTCATGTGGATGCCGAACCCGGTCTACCAGGTCTCGGTGATCAAGGACGGCCTCGACGTCGGGCACCAGGACCCGGGCGCGTCGTTCTTCCCGCAGCGCTGGTCCTGGAGCGAGTGACCGGGCCCGTCCCGGCACGAACGTGAAGTGAAGTAAGGCAGTAGTCATGGTGGAAGCAGCGCGGACCGCGGTCCGAACCGCGTCGGGCGGTGCCGGGATCCTCCGGTTCCTCGGCCGACGACTCGTTCAGGGGGTGATCGTGATCCTGATCGTCACCCTGATCGTGTTCGCGCTGCTCCACCTGGCCATGCCGCAGGGGCCCGCCCAGGGCATCCTCGGCATGCAGGCGACGCAGGAGCAGATCGACGCGTTCAACCGCGCGAACGGCTTCGACCGCCCGCTGTGGCAGCAGTACTTCACGTTCCTCTCGCAGATCGCCGTCGGCGACCTGGGCGACTCGTTCAAGTTGAACCGCCCGGTCGCCGACGCGATCGGCCAGCGTCTGCCGAAGACGCTGGTGCTCGCGCTCATCTCGATGGCGGTCGCCCTCGTCGTGGCGATCCCGATGGGCATCTACCAGGCGGTCCGTCGCGGCAAGACCGGCGACTACGTCTTCACCACGATGAACTTCATCATCTACTCGACGCCGTCGTTCTTCCTCGGCCTCGTGCTCGTCATCGTCTTCGCCCAGTGGCTCGGCCTCGTGCCCGCGCTCGCCCCGCAGGGCGACACCGTCGCCCAGGTGCTCGCGAAGCCCGCGGGACTCGTGCTCCCCGTCGCGACCGCCGCGCTCGGCATCATCGCCACGATCTCCCGCTACATGCGCTCGGCGACGATCGACAACCTCTCCGAGGACTACGTCCGCACCGCCCGCGCGAAGGGCACCCCGATGCCCGTCGTCATCCGCCGGCACGTCGTGCGCAACTCGCTGACGCCGGTGATCGCGATGCTCGGCTACTACCTCCCCGTGATGTTCGGCGGCATGATCGTCGTCGAGTCGCTCTTCAACTACCCCGGCATGGGCCTCCTGTTCTGGACCAGCGCGCAGACCGGCGACTACCCGGTGCTGCTCGGCTGCGTGCTCGTGATCGCGGTCGCCACCGTCGTCGGCTCGATCCTCGCCGACCTCGTGCAGGCCCTGCTGAACCCGCGCACCCGAGGAGAGCTCGCATGACGACCGCCACCGCAGCCCAGCCGGCGACGCAGCCGGCCGCCCGCTCGCCGTTCCGCCGCGGGCTCCGCCGATTCCTGCAGAACAAGCTCGCCCTCTTCGGCGTCGTCACGATCGTGCTGTTCCTGCTGTTCTGCTTCCTCGGGCCGCTCCTGCACCCGACCGATCAGGTGCACACCGACCTGAAGAGCACGATGCTCCCACCCGGCACGCCCGGTCACCCCCTCGGCACCGACGACGTCGGCTACGACGTGCTCGGCCGGCTGATGATCGGCGGGCAGGTGTCGATCCTCATCGGCCTCGCCGCCGGCATCCTCGCGACCGTGATCGGCACCCTGTGGGGCGCCATCGCCGGCTACGTCGGCGGCACCGTCGACGCCGTGATGATGCGCGTCGTCGACGCGGGCATCGCCATCCCGGCGACGTTCCTGCTGCTCATCCTCTCCGCGATCATGCGGCCGAGCGTGCCGCTCATGATCGTCGTCATCGGCCTCGTCTCGTGGCTCGTACCGGCGCGGCTCGTGCGCGCCGAGTCGATCTCGCTGAAGTCCCGCGAGTACGTGCTCGCAATCCGTGCGATGGGCGGCACCCACGGCCGCGCCGTGGTGAAGCACATCGTGCCGAACACGGTCGGCACGATCGTGGTGAACGCGACCTTCCAGGTCGCCGACGCGATCCTCCTCGTCGCGTACGTCTCGTTCCTCGGCATGGGGCTGCAGAAGCCCGCGACCGACTGGGGCGCGATGCTCACGGGCGGGATGACGTACACCTACGCCGGTGCGTGGTGGCTGATCTTCCCCGCCGGCCTCTGCATCGTGCTGACCGTCTGCGCCTTCAACAGCATCGGCGACGGTCTGCGCGACTTCTTCGACGTGAAGGGACGCGACCGTTGAGCGCCACCGACCGCACGGCCACCCCGGTCCAGGGCACGGATGACGCGGAGGCGCCCATGCTCCGCATCCGCGATCTCGCCGTCACCTTCCGCACCGACGACGGCCCCGTCGAGGCCGTCCGCGGCATCGACCTCGACGTGCGCCGCGGCGAGGTGCTCGCCCTCGTCGGCGAATCGGGCTCCGGCAAGTCGGTGACCGCGATGGCGGTGCTCTCCCTGCTGCCGGCGACGGCGACGCGCACGGGCTCGATCGAGCTCGACGGTCGCGAGCTCACGACGCTCACCGAGGCGCAGCTGAACGGCGTCCGCGGCAAGGAGATCTCGATGGTCTTCCAGGAGCCGATGACCGCGTTGAACCCGTCGATGCGCATCGGCGACCAGATCGCCGAGGCACTGCTGAACCACGGTGTCGGCACCAAGCAGGAGGCCGCGCGCCGCGCCGTCGAGCTGCTCGCCCGGGTCGGCATCCCCGAGCCCGAGCGCCGCGCCGCCGGCTACGCGCACGAGATGTCCGGCGGCCAGCGCCAGCGCGTCGTCATCGCGATCGCGCTCGCCTGCGAGCCGAAGCTGATCATCGCTGACGAGCCGACGACGGCCCTCGACGTGACGGTGCAGGCCGAGATCCTCGACCTGATCCGCGAGCTCGCGCACTCGAGCGGCACCTCGTTCCTCCTCGTGACGCACAACATGGGCGTCGTCGCCGACATCGCCGACCGGGTCGCCGTGATGTACCGCGGCGAGATGGTCGAGCACGGCACCGCCTTGCAGGTGCTGCGCGAGCCGACCGCCGACTACACGAAGCGCCTCCTCGACGCCGTGCCGCGGCTACCGGAGGGCGGCGAGACGGTGCCGCCCGCGGGCGAGCCCGACGGCACGGGTCCCGGCGGCGTCGCGCTGCCGGTGCCGGTGCTCTCGCTCCGCGAGTCGAGCGTCACGTACCGCAAGGCGGGCAAGAGCTTCACCGCTCTCGACGGGGTCTCCGTCGAGATCGCGGCGGGCGAGATCCTCGGCCTCGTCGGCGAGTCGGGCTCCGGCAAGTCGACGCTCGGCAAGGTCGCCCTCGGCCTCGCGCCGACCTCCGGCGGCGAGCTGCGCCTGTTCGGCGAGAAGCTCGGCCGCGGGGGTCTCCGCGGCCGGGCGGAGCGCCGGCTCCGCGGCCGCGTCGGCGCGATCTTCCAGGACCCGGGCTCGAGCCTCGACCCGCGCACCACGGTCGGCGAGGCCATCGCCGAGCCGCTCGTCGTGCACCGCGCCGTGCGGCCCATGTCGGGGCGCGACCGGGCGGCGCGCGTGCGCGAGCTGCTCGAGGCCGTCGAGCTGCCCGCCTCGTACGCGAGCCGCTTCCCGCACGAGCTGTCCGGCGGTCAGCGTCAGCGCATCGGCCTGGCCCGCGCGATCGCGCTCGAACCGGAGCTCATCATCGCCGACGAGCCGACCTCGGCGCTCGACGTCTCGGTGCAGGCCGCGGTGCTGAAGGTGCTCCGCGAGCTGCAGGAGCGCATGGACTTCGCCTGCCTCTTCATCAGCCACGACCTCGCCGTCGTGCACGAGTTCTCGCACCGCGTCGCGGTCATGCACGAGGGCCGCATCGTCGAGCTCGGCGCGACCGACGACGTGCTGCTGCGCCCGCAGCACCCGTACTCGCAGCGGCTGCTCGCCTCGGTGCCGGTGCCCGACCCGGTGGCGCAGCGCGAGCGCCGTATCGCCCGCCTCGCCGCCCGGAGCGCCGCATGAGCGCGGGGAACGCGGGGAACGCGGTCACGCTCGAGCTCATCGCCCAGGATGCCGCGGCGGTCCGCGTCGCGGCGTCGATCGGCGCCGCCCGGGTGGAACTCTGCCAGGCGCTCGCGCTCGGCGGGCTGACGCCCTCGCTCGGCACGATCGAGGCGGCGGTGCAGGCGGCGGCCGAAGCACCTGCGTCGTCCGAGGCATCCGCGTCGTCCGAGGCATCCGCGTCGTCCGGCGCCGACCGCGTCGGCGTGCACGTGCTCATCCGCCCGCGCGGCGGCGGCTTCCAGTACACGGCCGACGAGGTCGCCGTGATGGCGGCCGACGTGCGCGCCGCGGTGGCGGCGGGCGCGGCGGGCGTCGTCATCGGCTGCCTCGACGAGGCGGGCCGCTTCGACCTCGACGGCATGCGCCGACTGCGGGATGCCGCGGGCTCGGCCGGCGTCGCGGCGCACCGCGCGATCGACGTCTCGGCCGACCCGCTCGCGGCGCTCGACGCCCTCATCGGGCTCGGCGTCGAGCGGGTGCTCACCTCCGGCGCCGCGCCGACCGCGCTCGCGGGAGCCGACACCTTGCGCGCCTTCGTCGAGCGTGCCGAGGGCCGCATCGTCGTGATGGCCGGCGGCGGGGTCACCGCGGCGGATGCGGCCGGCATCCTCGCGTCCGGCGTACGCGATCTGCACTTCTCGGCCAAGCGCACGATCGCGGGCGATGCCGGCGGCGTGAGCATGGGCTCCGCCGGGAGCGGGGTCGGCGACTACGAGGTCGCGGATGCCGCGATCGCCCGCGAGATCGCCGAGGCCGCGCACGCGGCGGCGGCCTCCTTCGGCTCGACCACTGGCGGTGCCGCTCGATGATCGGCTCCACCGTGCTCGGGCTGGATGTCGGCGGCTCGAGCGTGAAGTACCGGCTTGCCTCGGCCGGCCAGGCGGACGGGATGCCGGACGCCGTCGCGGCGGGCGTCGCCCCCGCCCTCGCGGAAGAGCTGCCGGCGACCCTCGCCGAGCTCGCCCGCACCGTCTCCGCCGGGCACCGCCTCGCGGCCGTCGCGGTCGCGATCCCCGGGCTCGTGGACGAGGCGACGGGCACCGTCATCCGCTCCTCGAACGTGCCCGCCCTCGACGGCCGCGCCCTCGGCCCCGAGCTGTCGGCCCTCCTCGGAGTGCCGGTGACGATCCTGAACGACGGCCGCGCGGCGGCCGTCGCCGAGGCCCGCTGGGGTGCGGGCGCCGGCGAGCGCGACGTGTTCACGCTCGCGCTCGGCACGGGCATCGCCGGCTCGCACCTCGTCGACGGCGTGATCGCGGACGGCGCGCACGGCTCGGCCGGCGAACTCGGGCACGTCGTCGTCGAGCCCGGCGGGCGACGCTGCTCCTGCGGGCAGCGTGGATGCCTGGAGACCCTCCTCGGCGCGCCGGCGCTCCGCCGCGCGTGGAACGCTGCCGGCGGCGAGGGCTCGGCCCGCGAGCTGCTGGCCGCCTACGACGAGGGCGACCCCCGCGCCGTGCCGATCGTGCGCTCTGCGGCGCGGCACCTCGCCGACGCCGTGCTGACGCTACTCGCCCTCGTCGACCCCGGGGTCGTCATCGTCGGCGGCGGGCTCGCGAGCGCGCCGCACCGGCTGGTCGAGCTCGCGGCCGGGTACGTGGCCGAGCAGGCGACGTTCCACCGGGTGCCGCCGATCGTTCCCGCCGAGCTCGGCCGCTGGGCCGGGGCCGTGGGAACCGCCGCGGAGGCCCGGGCGCTCGCCGCCCGCGTGGTCGCCGCCTGAGCCGGCGGAGCGGCGCCGGGTGCCCACACACGCCCGGCGCCGCTTCCGTCTTCCCTCCGGCCTGCCTGCGCCGCCTGCGCGCCCGCGCCACTTCGCCCCGCCCTCCGGCCCCACCCCACGCGCCCGCGCCACTTCGCCCCGCCCTCCGGCCCCACCCCACGCGCCCGCGCCACTTCGCCCCGCCCTCCGGCCCCACCCCACGCGCCCGCGCCACTTCGCCCTCGTTGCGCCAGCAAAGATGGCGCGTTCGCGTGCAAGTGGCGCGGGCGCTGCCGCGTTCGGCGCCGGCTCGATCCCGCCACGAACGGAATGGTGCGCGCCACTTCCGCGTTGCCACCTGGCACGGGGCGCCGTGCGGGCGCCGGCATCGACGGGGAGGCGCATATGTCAGCACAGGGCGAGGGTCGGGTCAGGCAGCTTCGGCTCGTGGCATCCGTCCCCGAGGGCGAGGACTTCGAGGCGACGCTCGCCTTCTACCGCGACGTGCTCGGGATGCCGGTGCAGGAGTCGTACGAGGCCGAGGGCGACGCCCGGGTCGTGATCCTGGATGCCGGGCGCGCGACGCTCGAGCTGTCGAACGCCGCCCAGGTGCGCTTCATCGACCGGGTCGAGGCCGAGGGCAAGCCGAGCGCCGCGCTCCGGGTCGCCCTCGAGGTCGACGACTCCGTCGCTGCGACCGACGACGCGGTCGCGGGCGGCGCCGAGCTCGTCGCCGAGGCCCGCGAGACGCCCTGGCGCTCGATGAACGCTCGGTTGAACGGCCCGGCCGGTCTGCAGCTCACCCTGTTCCAGGAGCTGGGCGAGCCCGGCGAGGCGTAGCGCCGAGCGCGACCTCGCGCATCACGGGCGTGGCGCCGCGGAAGTCGCCGTGCCTCGCCCAGTCCAGCTCGACGCGCACGAGCACGACCGTGCCGGCCTCGAAGGAGCCCGCGAACTCGGGGAAGGCCGCGAGGTACTCCGCCGTGCAGCGCTCGAGCTCCGCCCCGGTCGGCAGCTCGGCGCGCCCCTCGGCCTGCAGCGTGGTGCCGTCGGCGCCGCCGACGACGACGGCGACCCGGCCGTCGCGGCCGAGGTTCGCGATCTTCCGCGAGTCCGGCTTCGCGTCGAACAGCAGCTCACCCCGGTCGCTCGCGGTGATCGCGAGATAGGCGGCCTGCGGCGAGGCATCCGGCCCGAGGGTCGAGACGACGCCCGCCCGCTGTACCCGGACGTACGCGATCAGCTCAGCCAGCTCCATCGCGCCAGCGTATCGGGCGCGATCCCGGCCGGCGCCTCAGCGCGACAGTTCCCGCGCCGGCGGCACGACCTCGCGGCCGGCGTCCCAGGGCTCGGCCCAGCCGAGTTCGTCGAACATGCGCGAGAGGATCAACGCCGTCACGCCCCACACCAGCCGCTCGCCCACCGTGAAGGCCGGCGAACGATGCACGAAGCCGTCGCGGCGCAGCACCGTCATCGCCCGGTTGGCGGGCGCGAGCAGCTCCGCGACGGGCACGCGGAACACGTCGACCGACTCGTCGTGGTCGACCGCGGCGACGCGCGACTCGTGCGTCCACCAGGCGGGCACGGGCGTCACGAGGTGGCGGCTGAGCGGCACCGGCATGGGCGGCAGCTCGCCGAGCGGCTCGATGCCGCCGGTCTCGACGCCGGTCTCCTCGCGCGCCTCGCGGAGCGCGGCGGCCACCGCGCCGGCATCGGATGCCTCGAGCCGCCCGCCGGGGAACGCGATCTGCCCGGCGTGCGTGCCGAGCGTCGCCGCCCGGCGCAGGAGCAGCACGTCGAGGTCGCGCGGCACGACGGTGGCCGCGGCATCCGCCGGCTCCGCCGGCACCTGGTCGAGCACGCCGAACAGCACGAGCACGGCGGCGGGCCGGAGCTCGGCGGGGTCGGGCATCGCGAGGCCCGGGATCCGGGTGGTCGGCGCATCCGGCCCCGAGAACCAGTCGAGACCGCGCTCGCAGAGCGCGAGAAGATCGGCACGGGCGTCCACGGCCCCAGCGTAGCGAAGCGACGCGTACCGTTCACCGGAATGCGGCGCAACCCTCAGCCGTCGTCCACGAAACCCCGCGTACGCTGTGGAGAATGCTGATCATCAGCTACAACCTGCGGAAGCACCGCGCGATCTCCGAGCTCGCGGCGCTCGACGAGCGCTACTCGCCCGACGCCATCTGCCTGCAAGAGGTCGACACGGCGGGCCTCGCCGAGGACATCGGGCGGATGCAGCTCGCGCACTCGACCACGGGCAACCGGCTCGGGCTCGCGATGTACTACCGGCCCGACCGGCTGCTCCCCCGCGACGTGCGCGCCTTCGCGCTGAAGAAGTCGCTGCACGACCGGGTGCTGCGCCCCGCGCACGAGCGGCTGCTCGCGGTGCGCTTCGACGACCTCGAGCACGACCGCGAGCTCACGATCGCCTCGTTCCACGCAGCCCCGCTCACCGCCCTGAACTCGCTGCGGCGCGCGCAGATCAACGCCGCCCTCGGCGAGCTGCAGCTGCTCGGCCCGAACCTCCCGGCACTCATGGTGGGCGACTACAACTACCCGGTCTTCAAGGACAACCTCGCCGAGAAGATCCGCGAGGCGGGCTACGAGCTGACCCTGAGCGACCGGCACACATACACCCGCTACCGCTACTTCCGTGGGCACTTCGACTTCGCCACCTCGGCGGGCCTCGACCTGCGCAGCATCGAGACGCTGCCTCGCGGCGAGTCCGACCACCTGCCGATCCTCGTCGACGCGCACTACACGGGCGCCGAGATCGAGTCCGATATCGACGTCGTCATCTAGACGACGCCCGCGCCGTCCGGCGCAGGGCGCGGATGCCTCGGCCCGCCCGTCGCCGGACGCCTCTTGCGTTATCGGCACCTATCTTCCTATAGTGGCGCCATGCCACGACGACGACCAGGCGCACTGCTCCCGCTCGAGCTCGACATCCTCGACGCGGGTTCGACCCTGCAGGCGGCCGAGGGATCCTTCTTCGGTTTCAGCCTCGCCCGAGCCATTGCCGACCGTGACGGCTCGACCCTGCTCGCCCACGGCACGCTCTATAAGGCGTTGACGCGGATGGCGACGGCAGGCCTCCTCGAATCCGAGTGGGAGGCGCCAGAGCCAGCCGAGGCCGAGGGCCGCCCGCGGCGGCGCCTCTACCGAGTCACGGCCGCGGGTGCGACGGCGCTCGAAATGGCGCGGCTCGAGGCATCCGCCCGCGCCGCCGCCGCGGCCGCCGCGAGCCGCGCGACCCGGCCGGTGACCGCATGAGCGGGGTGCTGCGCTCGGCCGAGTACCGCCTGGCCGCGCGCCACGTACTCCGCTGGACCGCGTGGTACACCCGTGGCCTCGACCCGGCCGTCGCCGGCGCCAGGCAAGACGAAATCGCCTCCGACCTGTACGAGCACGCACGCTGGGCCGAGGAGGCCGGGGTCGACGCCGACGAGCTCGCCCGCTCCATCCGGGGGCGAGCACTTCGCGGCGTCCCCGCCGACCTCGCCTGGCGCGCGGGCGCGCTGCAGCGCGTCGACCCGCGACTCCGCTCGGCGCGGCGCGCCGAGGCGTCGCTCCGCTCGCTCGTCGCGACGATCGGGATCGTGGATGCCGCCCTCGGCGCCTTCGTCGCCGTGCGAGTGGTGAGGGCCCTCCTCATCGGCGACGTCGCCCAGGTGCCCGGCCCCGCGATCGGGGCGATCGCCCTCGGGACGATCGCCCTCATCGCGACCTTCGCGCTCTCCGGCCCACGCCAGCGCGGTTGGGCCGCGCTGCTGCTCGCCGTGCCGACGACCCTGATCTTCGCCCAGACCGCGCTGGCGCTCTACTTCCTCAGCGCCACCGCGGTGCTGCTCGTCAACCGCGTGAGCTGGTGGCAGCCGGCCGCGCTCGCAGTCGGCCTCGCGCTCGCCGCCGTGTGCGTCACCGCCGCGGTGCACTGGCTCCGCCCGACCCGCGGCGCGGCGCGCGACATCCGCGCCGACGCATCCACACCGAACGAAGGAGTGCCGCATGCCTGAGCCCGAGTATGAGCCGCGCCGCGCCCGACGCGCCAAGATCGCACTCGCGGTCGCCGGAGCGCTGACCATCGCCGCCGTCGGCGGCGGCGCCGCGTTCGCAATGACCTCCGCGGCCGTCGTCGCCGAGCACGAGGCGGAGGCGGCGCAGCTCGTCGAGCTTCCCCCGGTGACGGCGGCCCCGCCGACCGAGGTCCCGCCGACGGATGGCGTCGAGGCCCCTGCCGGCGCGGGTGTGTCGGATGCGAGCTCGGACGCCGAGTTCCCCGTCTACGACGCCGACACCGACATCGCGACGATCCCGCGCCCCGCCGACGATCCGGATCCCGCGAACACCGAGATCTGGCTGACCCAGCAGCGCATCATCGCGCAGTGCATGCGGGAGCAGGGCTTCGAACATCGGTATGCGGCGTATTGGCTCGCTTCTGGCGATCCGGTCCTCATCCGGGATGCCCTCGGCAACCCGTCCAGCGACGAGTACCTGCTCGCCCTGTGGGGCGACACCGGAGCAGGCGACGACTATCACTGGGAGGAGGCGGGCTGTCACGGCTACGCGGTCCACGTCACCGGCATGGACGACGCGAACTAGCGGGGGTCAGCCGCCGAACGACCCGTCGAGCGCGCTGCCGACCGCACCCGCGAGCGCGCCGAGCACCACCGCCACGACCATGACGCCCATCGCCGCCGCCAACGGACGCCGACTGGGCCCGCGCCTGGCGAGCCGCACGATCGAGACGACCATGCCGACGATGAGCGCGACCGCCGTCGTGAGCATCGCGAACCAGCTGCCGGAGCGCTTCACGATGGCGCAGACTTCGCCGGCGCACCCCATCGCGTCCACGCCGACGAGGGCGCCCGCGATGAGCGCCGCCCCGGCGACCACGAACATCAGGATGAGCACGAAGACCGTGAGCAGCACGTTCGTCAGCTGATCGGTGGCGGGTCCGTCGTCGCGAGAGCTCATGCTCAGGAGCCTACGGGGGCGCCATCCGGGCCGACGACGCACGCCCCTCGCACGGGGGCGTGCCGCTCCTCCCGCTCGGCGCTACGCTGGCGCCGTTCGCGGGCAGCATTGCCGCGGCGCATCCGGTTCCACCCTACGAGGAGCACGATGATGACGACCACTGCGACGACCGACGCCGCCCTCGACCGCCCGCTGTACGGGGCGACGTTCGGGCAGGCGATCTCCCGCTTCTTCAAGAAGTACGCCACCTTCTCGGGCCGCGCGAGCCGCAGCGAGTTCTGGTGGTGGTACCTCGCCAGCGCGATCGTGAGCGGCGCGCTCTCGCTCGCCATGTCGCTCTCCGGCGGCTGGATGTACGACGCCGCGACGAACACGATGACCGCCCCGAGCGGCGGCTACGTGTTCTTCGCCTCCGTGCTCGGGCTCTGGGGGCTCGCGACGTTCATCCCCTGGGTCGCCCTCAGCTGGCGTCGCCTGCACGACTCGAACCGGCCGGGCCCCTGGTGGTTCATCGGCTTCATCCCGATCATCGGCGGCATCATCCTGCTGGTGTTCTTCCTGATGCCGAGCGATCCCGCCGGCGCGCGCTTCGACCGCTGAGCGCGGTCGGGCGCTGAGCGCGACGCTCAGCGCCCGAGCAGCCGGTTCAGCCAGCCCGGCCCCGCGATGAGCGCGGCCGGGTCGAGCCTCGCGCGCAGGCCCCGGTCGGCGGTGACGACGAGCGGTCGCAGGGATGCCTCGGCCGCGGCGAGCTCGACGATGGTCGTGTCGCCGTCGGCCGGTGCGGCCACGACGAGGATGCCGTCGGGCCCAGCGGCACCGCGCGCCGCGCCCTCGACGACGGCGGTGACCGCGTCGAGGCGGAGCAGCGCGCCCGCGGCCCGTCCGCCCGCCTCCGGTCCGCCCGCCTCCGGCGCTTCGACCTCGGCCCCGAGGAGCGCGGGGAGCCCGGCGATCAGCCGCGTCGCGGCGCCGCGCCGGTCGCGCCACCACCCGTCGGGGCGCGAGCCCATGACGTTCGCGACGTCGACGATGAGGCGGACGGGTTCGGCGGTCATGTTCCGATTCTGCACCCGCGCCTGTGGAGGGCGAACGCCGCTCGCCCGGTCCGCGCCGTAGGCTCCCCGGGAGGAGGCCCACTTATGCCGCAGGAGTACCGCTACGACATCGACCTCGTGCGCCTAATGTACGACTACACGGACTCGGTGGTATGGTTCCCCGACCCCGTCGACTACGACGCGAGCGCACTCAGCGCCGAGCTCGTCGCCGAGCTGCGCGCGTGGGGCGAACTCCACGAGAAGGGCCTCGACGAGGACTTCAACTGGCGCTCCCCCGACTATCCCGACCGAATCGACCGTGAGCGGCAGCAACTCGCGCATCGCCTCGGCGACGAACTCGGCGAGGCGTTCGAGGTGGAGTTCGACGTTCCGCACCGCGTGTGGTTCGGTCCGCGCACGGCCCACTACCGGTCGAACACTCCGGCGACGAACCCAGCGGCAGCAGCGTACTTCGCGAGCCTTGCGGTGGCTGCGGCGGAGGAGCGGGCGTCCTGGCAGGCGCAGGCGGCAGCCGGCCCCTGGTTCGCACATCAGCCGCTCAGCGGCGAGCTCTTCCTGCCCGACGACGGCGTTAACCCGGTGACACGCGAGCCAGCGGAGCGTATCGTCGCGAACGCCGGGGCATCCGCGTCGGCGGCATCAGCCGGGAGGGAGCGTGCCGGAATGGCACAGGGAGAGGTCGTGACCCGTTCGAACCGCGGACAGTGGGAGAACGAGGTCGAGGGCGAACCGGAGCGTTCGCAGAGCTTCGCCAGCCGCGAGGAGGCGATCACCGCAGGCCGGGAGCTCGCCGCCCTGCTCGGCACGAGCCACACCGTCATCGAGTCGGAGCCGACAGGCGTCATTACCGACGAGGGGCCCGAGGACTAGCCGCCTAGCCGGGCGGATCAGTCCAGCTCGTCGAACAGGATGGCGCGCGGTTCGATACCCGCCCGTCGGGCGATCTGCTGACGGGCCCGCCCTTCGGCAGCAGCAGCGCTCAGCCCCAGCACGCGGACGCCATGCTCGGGCGCGTCGAGGATGACGAGCGGACCCGAGCGCGATGTCCGCACCCGTACGAGCTCCGGGTCGAGGTCGGAGAGCGCGTAGGCGACCTTGTCGTCGGCGAAGCCCGCCGCCCGCAGGCCCGCCTCGACCCGGTCGGCCCGCGGCCGAGGTGCGGCCCGCCGCACCTCTGTCCGCGATCCGCGGAGCTCGAGCCAGCCCATCGTCGCCGCGAACGCGAAGACGAGGCCGAGCACCACGAGCCCGACGACGTTCATGCCCTCAGGCTAGGCGAATCCGCGGCGCTCCGGGCGGATGCGTTGTCCACAGCTCGGGCGCGCCCCCGGCCCGCGCAGTCGCTGGATCGCCAACAATCTGGGCGCACCGAGGACGCACAACGACGAGGGTCTTCGACAGCCGGAATCACTGAGAAGGCAACGCCTCCTACGCAGCGAATCCGGCTTGCGAGTGCAGCTCTGGCCTCGCCGCGACGGCCACCCCAACCCCATTGCGATCGCGAGGCCGAATAGCATCGCGTTGACATTCTCAGGAGCGATCCGCGCGCTCCACGAGTTTGCCGAGCTATCGCGTCTACGGGATGCCACGAATTCGGAGTGAGAAGCCTTTAAGAGTAGAGCACGAGCGTGCGAATCTCACGTCCTCACTTTGACTGACTGCGTTTGGTATACCAATGTGTTTGGCTCACTTCTTCAAGGCGGTGGTACATCACCGCAGTACGGAGAGGATCAACAATGAGAAAGAAGATCGCCGCGCTCATGACCGCGTCGCTCCTTGGCGCCGGCCTAGTTGTGGGCGCAGGCGCCCCATCGGCCGCTGAGGCGGCATCGGTCGAGCCGACACCCGCACAGGAAGCAGATCTGCGGAACCTCTTCACGCGGTTCTCCGTGCCAATGTCTCAGCAGGACTCTCTCATCGAGTCCGCTTCCGAAGGAACACCCTGGGACGTATACGACGCCACCGAAGCCCCCGCGACCGAGGAAACCGCGGTCATCGACGGCGTGAGATACACAATCCGACGCTACGCGGACGGTTCGTTTACGGCATCTGGGATGGAAATCCCGACGGTCCCCACAAGCGTTCAACCGCAGGGCATCAGCCAATGCTCGTACTCAACGGGAAGCGGATACTCGAATGCCACCGGTTGCCAAATCGACGGCGTCTGGGGTTCGGTGATTCTCGGACCGACAAACGTGAACTACACACTGGTGCAAGGCGGGCCTGATCGAATCACCAAATCTGGGATCGGCTTTCAACGTTGTGTTTGGCCAACCTCCTGCTCAACTCCAACGCTCGTGTACTCGAGCCTGACCGAGGGCACATTCCTCGCTCAAATCATGTGGCAAGGTGATGTCACCGCCAGCTGGGGCTCCTGGAACGCATGGGTGAGGCTGTTCGTCGGCAATGACACTGCCTACACCACAACCTCCTAGGCAGAATGAACACCGATCCGGTCATCCCGCTGTGGTTCAGCGGATACTCCACGCTCGTCGCCGTGCTCGCGGTCGCACTGCTGGTCGGAGCGTTCGTCAGTGTGCTGAGGTCGCCCGGTCTCAGCGCGGCGGCACGTGTCGTGTGGATCGTCGCGATCTGGCTCGTGCCGGTCCTCGGCCCGATCGCCTGGTTCGCGTGGCGCTGGTGGCGCCGCCGCGCCGACCCATCGAACCATCAACCGCCAGCACCCTCGCCGTAGACCCCCGCACACACGGAACGCCCGGCCCTCCGCGGAGGGCCGGGCGTTCCGGTCGATGGGGTTACGCGGCCTGCGGCATCCCGGTGGCGGGAACCGCGGATGCCACGACAGTGAAACTCAGCTTCGACCCCGAGGCGGACGCGGCGTACCTCACGCTCGGCGACGCCATCGCCCCCGGCTCGATCAGCCACACGGCCGAATTCGAGTCCCCGGCTGAGGGCACGATGCTGCTCGCCGACGTCGATGCGAACGGGCGCATCCTCGGCTTCGAGTTCATCGGCGCGCACCTCCTGCTCGACCCGACGCTCCACCGCAACGCGCCCCCGCCATGATCGAGCGCACGCTCGAGGCCGAGCACCACGAGCCCGACGACGTTCATGCCCTCCGGCTAGGCGAATCCGCGGCGCTACGGAGCCGCGGAACGGCTCGCTTCAGCGATCAACGCGCGCAGGACACTCGCGCTCTCGAGCGCACCGAGCACTCGGGCTGCGATGCGTCCTTCCTCGTCGAGAATGAGCGTCGATGGCACGGCATTGGGCGCGACCTCCCCGGCGAATGCCAGCTGCGCGGCCCCTGAATCGCGGTCGAGGATCGAGGGATAGGTGATTCCGTAGTCCCGCTCGAACGAAGCGACGTTCTCGGCCGAATCGCGCACATTGATCCCCACAAAGACCACTTCAGGCAACTCGGCTTGTACCTCGGCCAGGATCGGCGCTTCCGTGCGGCATGGCGCGCACGCAGCGAACCAGAAATTGACGACTGCAACTCGACCCGCAGTGTCGGCGGATGTGAAGGCGCCGCTCGCCGTCTCGCCCCCGAACTCCACCGGACTGGCGCGTTCCGCGAGCGGGAACTCGGTGATCGTCCCGTCGCCCGAGACGTACCCCTTCGGTTCTGAATCCGCGAGCCGCTCCGCCAGGGGCTCGGCAGCGCAGCCGACCAGCGACACGGCGATCGTCGCCGCAGAGATGATCACGAGACCCTGGCGGTATGGAACTTTGGGATGCCAAGAGTTCGCCATGCGTCAAATCTACCCCAGCACCCCGCCTGCCCCCAAGCGATAGGGCGCACCTCGCATCAGCCATTTGTACCCATGGGCCCATTCACCCCCACATGGCGGCGCCGTAGAAACGAGTCAATGCGCCGCCAACCTCGCGCAGAACACCCTCACCTCTGATGGACAGGAGAAGATGATGCGCAAGCTATCAAAGGGAATGGTCATCGTTGCGGTGGCCGCCGCCGTTCTAGCCGGAACCCCCGCTGGCCCGGCGGCCGCATACGGCTACGCGAGCGGGACTCGCGCCTGCCCAGCTTCATGGTACGGCTGGATCACCGTCACGGCCAAGGGGTCGGTGCGCGTCTATGCGCCAGGCGACCGCTCGACATATGGTGAGACAATGAACTCTACTGGATACCAGACTGCTACGTTCCGGGGGGCCCGCGGCGGTGGCCTTTGGGCTGTTGATGCGCTGGACTCGGCAGCGGACATCTCAAGTCAGACCACATTCTGTGCATAGCCCGCATGTCGAAACCCGTGCCCGGGTCAGAGCCCGTCCGCACACGCTTTGCGCTCGCGGTAATCTCGCCGCGTCGTTTGCTACGAGATTCCGTGCAGCTTGCCCTCGTACCCAACGGGGCAGTCCCGACCGGTTCGTTTGACTCCATCGCGCAGTTTGAAGCTGAGGCGAGAGCTTGCGCACCCGCAGTTCTCGTCGTCGACCTCGAGACCAACCATCAGCTCGACAACTCACTGGTGGTTGAGGCGCTCATCAAGTCATCCCAAGAGGCGGTCGTTGGACTTGCGACAGCTCGGTGCACGAGCGCTGAGATGCGATTCCGACAGGCCGCACTGAGACTGCAGCGTCGCCGCTGGCGTGTTGCAAATGGGGAAGCAGGCTTCGAAGAGCTGCGCTCCATCGTCAACTCGATCGTGCGATCGAAAGGAAACACTGGACCGATCCTGACCGACCGCCAACAGCAGGTTCTCCACCTCGTTGCTTCAGGAATGTCCAACTCTGAAATCGCCGAGCGCCTAGCGATCACCAACGGTACCGTCAAACGGCATGTTCACGACTGTCTCCAGAGGCTAGGGGCCCGCACTCGGCTGGAACTCATTGTCCGAGCCCACCGTCTCAGTATCGTTCAGACAATCCCTGAGTTCACGCAGCAGGAGATCTAGCTGCAACTGCGGAACGCCAGGCCCTCCGCGGAGGGCCTGGCGTTCCGGTCGATGGGGTTACGCGGCTTGCGGCATCCCGGTGGCGGGAACCGCGGATGCCACGACGAGCTCGTCGCCCGAGGCATCCACCCGCACGAGTCCGCCGTCGCCGAGCTCGCCGGAGACGAGCAGGTCGGAGATGCGGTCGTCGACCTCGCGCTGGATCAGCCGGCGCAGCGGCCGGGCCCCGAACTCGGGCTCGTAGCCGTGCTCGGCCATCCACGCGACGGCCGCGTCGGTCACCTCGAGGCCGATCTCGCGCGCGCCGAGGCGGGCGCGGGTGGCGCCGAGCATGAGCGACACGATCTCGGCGATCTCATCCTGCGTGAGCTTCTTGAACAGCACGATCTCGTCGATGCGGTTCAGGAACTCGGGACGCATCGCCTCGCGCAGCTTGCCCATGACGCGGTCGCGCAGGTCCTTCTCCGAGGAGAAGCCGCTGGCCGAGGCATCCGCCGACGCGACGAAGCCGAGCGCCCCCGAACGCGACGCGAGGAACTCCGAACCGAGGTTCGAGGTCATCACGACGACCGTGTTGCGGAAGTCGACCGTGCGGCCCTGCCCGTCGGTGAGGCGCCCGTCGTCGAGCACCTGCAACAGCAGGTTGAACACGTCGGGGTGCGCCTTCTCGATCTCGTCGAACAGCACGATCGAGTACGGGTTGCGACGCACGCGCTCGGTGAGCTGGCCCGCCTCGTCGTACCCGACGTACCCGGGAGGGGCGCCGACGAGCCGCGACACGGTGTGCCGCTCGCCGAACTCCGACATGTCGAAGCGGATGACGTTCTCGTTCGCTGAGCCCGTCGAAGCGCTCCCGGAGGGGAACAGCTGTGCGGCGAGCGCGCGGGCGAGCTCGGTCTTGCCGACGCCCGTCGGTCCGAGGAACAGGAACGACCCGACCGGCCGCTTCGCGTCGCCCATGCCGGTGCGGTTGCGGCGCACGGCCTTCGCGACGGCGGTGACCGCGTCGTCCTGCCCGATCACGCGGGCGTGCAGCTCGTCCTCGAGGGTCGCGAGGCGCTCGCGCTCCCCCTCGGTGAGGCGATTGACGGGGATGCCGGTGGCGCGCGAGATCACCGCGGCGATCTGCGCCTCATCCACGATGGCTCCCTGAGCCTGTCGAAGGGACTCCACGCTGGTCCCCTGAGCCTCAGTGGTTCCCTGAGCCTGTCGAAGGGAACTCGCCCCCACCTCATCCAGCTTCCCCTGCACCTTCGCGATCTCGTCGCGGATGCGGGATGCCTCCTCGTAGTGCTCCCCAGCAACGGCCGCGTTCTTCTCGGACTCGAGCTCGGCGAGCCGCGCCATGAGCGCGGGCACGTCGGTCTTCACGCCGAGGCGGAGGCGCAGGCGCGCACCGGCCTGGTCGATGAGGTCGATCGCCTTGTCGGGCAGCACCCGGTCGGGCAGGTAGCGGCTGCCGAGTTCGACGGCGGCGCGCAGCGCGTCGTCGGTGTACTCGTGCTCCTCGTAGGCGGGCTTGAGGCCCTGGAGGATGCGCACGGCGTCCTCGATCGACGGCTCGCCGACGCGCACCGGCTGGAAGCGGCGCTCGAGGGCGGGGTCCTTCTCGATCTGGCGGTACTCCTTGAGCGTGGTCGCCCCGATGAGGTGCAGCTCGCCGCGCGCGAGGCGCGGCTTCAGGATGTTGCCCGCGTCCATACCGCCGTCGCCCGCGCCTCCGGCGCCGACGACGGTGTGCACCTCGTCGATGAAGACGATCAGCTCGCCGCGGTGGGCGGCGATCTCCTCCATCGTCTTGGTGAGGCGCTCCTCGAAGTCGCCGCGGTAGCGGGTGCCGGCGAGCATGCCGGGCAGGTCGAGCGCGATGACGCGCTTGCCGAGCAGGGCTTCGGGCACCTGCTCGTCGACGATGGCCTGTGCGAGGCCCTCGACGATCGCGGTCTTGCCGACGCCCGCCTCGCCGACCAGCACGGGGTTGTTCTTCGTGCGGCGGGAGAGGATCTCGATGGTCTGCTCGATCTCGTCGGCGCGGCCGATCACGGGGTCGAGTTCGCCGTTGCGGGCGCGCTCGGTGAGGTCCATGCCGAACTTGTCGAGCGTCGGGGTCGTGGTCCCCTGAGCCTGTCGAAGGGAGTCCCCCTCGCCGGTTCCCTGAGCCTGTCGAAGGGATTCCTCATCGCTGGCCCCCTGAGCGTGTCCAAGGGCCTCATCCACCCCGTCCCGCATCGTCTGCGTCAGGGCCTCGGCGGTGACGCCCGCGCGGGCGAGCACCTGTCCGGCCGGGGCATCCTGACCCAGCACGAGCGCGAAGAAGAGGTGCTCGGGGTCGATGTACGTCGCGCCCGAGGAGCGCGCCACCTGGTAGCTGTGGAACAGCGCGCGGGATGCCGAGGGCGTGATGGTCGCGGCGTCGCGTCGCTCACCGAGCTCGTCGAAGGGCACGTCGCCGGATGCCGGCAGGCGCGCCTCGGTCGCGGTGATGATGTGCTCGGGGCTCGCGCCGACGCGGCGGATCGCCGCCTGCACGCTCTCGTCCTCGACGATGACGCGCAGGATGTGCAGCGCGTCGAGCTCGGTCTGGCCGCGCTCGAGGGCGAAGCGTCCCGCCTGCTGAAGAATGCTCTGGGTGCGGGCCGTCAGGAACCGGCTGAGGTCGATCGACCGCGCCTGACGGGCCTGCTCACCCGCGAGGTATCGGGCGAGGAACTCGTCGAACGAGCTCGCGCCGGCCTCGTTGAAGTCGTTGGGCACCTGGCCTCCTGGTTGAAGTTGAGTGTGGTTCGCTCAAGTTCAACGCAGCGGGGTGGGTAGTATTCCCACATTGCGGGATCTCGCAAGCCGCACACGATCCAGCCTGGCCGTGTTCACGGAGACCTGACCAGCCGCCGCCGCCGACCTCCGAACACCAAACAAACTGTCGGCAAATCCGAGGTCGCGACGCCGTATCGCCCCCCCTCGTGAGGATGACGATGCGCAATGAGAGCGTCAACCAGGGCACCGTCCCTCCTGATTGGGGGTTCTTGCACGGGCGCGCGATTGGCTAGCTTGAACGGGACCATGGAGGAAATTTGAGTCGTGACGTTGTGATTAACGCGTTCCTGCCGTCGGCTGGAATTGAGGATCCGCACCGGTTTGCCGGCCGGCGGAGCCAGATCAGGGATCTAACGAATGCTCTCTACTCAGAGGGCAGCGTTCCCCTGATTCTCGGGCAGCGCGGGCTCGGGAAATCAAGTCTCGCTCTCCAGATGAGCCGAATCGCCAAAGGAGATGTTGAACTCCTGGATGAGCTTGAACTGGCCCGGCTCGCCCTAGGGTCCGAGCGTCAATTCATGACGTTTTTCGTGTCTTGCACGGACGCGACCAAGAATCTGACCGGCTTGCTCCAATTGATGATCAACGCTGTCGAGGCCCAGAAATTTGAGCTCGCGAAAGAGCACCAAGACAAGTTTGCGCTGATCGACAAGACCACTCGGCGGAAGCTATCCCTGAAGCTGTTCACGTCCGAGACGACGAAGAAATTCGAAGTCGCCATGACTGAACTGAACACGAAGAAGTTCTCGAACACCGAGAAGCTTGTGCATCTGACGGAAACGCTGACCGACGTCTACGGACAGCCCGTGCTCTTCATCATTGATGAGATAGACCGCATCGCGCCGATCAAGGGACTCGCAAGTTTTCTAAAGTCACACTCGAGTTCGATACTAAAATTCGCGCTCGTGGGCATTGGGGCCAACCAAGGCGAATTGATAGCCGACCACGCCTCGATTCATCGCCAGCTAATGACCGTGATGGTAAAGCCTATGTCGCAGGAGGAACTCGAGAGCATCGTCGAGCGCACTGAAGAGTACCTCGCTGAGAACGACGAGCCCTTCGAGTTCTCTGCCGACGCGCGAACACGACTCGCGCGAGTTGCATCAGGATTCCCCTGGTTTGTGCACGTCATTGGGCAATCCGCGCTCTTGCTGGCAGACGAGCTAGGGACGCGGGATGTTGTGACGAAGACAATCAATGAGGCAATCATTGAGCTCGCATCCAACCGATTCGCGCGCATGTACTACGACCTGTATCAGCAAGCTGTTCGAGACTCACCGCAGCGTGAATACGTGCTACGGCTTTGTGCACTCTGGAGCGACGAAGACATCCCCACAAGCGAGATTTACCCCCGAGCCAAACGGCTGGGAGTGGCCGCACCGTCCAACTACTTGGGCCACCTAACTCAGGCGAATTGCGGAACTATATTAGTGCGATCTCACCAGCAGTCGCGAGCGCTCTATCGATTCAAGGACGACATGTTCAAGGTCTACGTCCGCGCGCGCCCGTCGCTCTACGAGGGTTTCAAGGAAGAGACTGAAGCCGCGATGCGCGCGTAGAAGGTTGCCGATTCCGCCACCCCAGTAACGTTCAACAGGATGCCGCCGGACGCCCCAACCGTGAATCGCACCTGTTCCATGACGGGTAGGACCGCGGGCCCGGGCATTCAACTCGCCGGCAGCTCCACCGACACGTATCCGCCGACCTGTTCGTCGCCGCCCGCGGCATCCGGTTCGAGCGTGGCGCGAAGGCCGGACGCGATCGTGACCTCGACCGGCGGCAGGGTGGAGCACCCGGTCGACCAGTCGTCATCGCTCGCGACGACCGTCAGGCAAACAGCGCTTCCCTGCGGGTCGTTCGCCTCCGAGGCGAAGTACTTCGTTCCGATCGAGTCCTCGCCGATGTAGCGAACGGTGTCCCGATAGATCGTGTCGGGAAGGTTGTCGAGCGAGGGCGGCAGGTCTGACGCCTGCTGCTCGCGGTCGAAGATCGCGAGGTCGAGCGGCGACAAGGAACATCCCGCCAGAACCGCGACGACCGAGAGCGCCGCGGCGGCACCGATGATCACGCGAACCGGGTGCAGAACGCACGTTCTCGACGACTGGGACATGCGAACCTCGCGCTCACAAACGGACGATGTTCAGCGATTCTGCTGGATCATCGACGCGGCCACAAGAGGCATCCCAGGTCCGAGCCAGGCAGCCGTGGCCACGTGAACCAACTTGGAAAATCAGTCACGCCTTGAAAGGCCCTGGAATCCCTACACGCTGCCACGCCCCGCCACCACCGCCCACACCCCCTCCAACACCACCTGCAGCGCCGGCGAGTCCGCCTGACTCCGCCGGTGCACGGCCGACACCCCCCTGGTCGACGCGGGCTGTGCCGTCGGGATCGCGACGAGCTCCGGATGCAGCTCCGGCCGCCCCATCCGCGGCACCAGCGCGACCCCGAGGCCGGCGCGCACGAGCTCCAGATGGTTCTCGAACTCCATCGACTCGTGGACGATGCGGGGCGCGTTCGAGACGCCGTCGAAGAGCCGCCGCAGCCACTGGCGGCAGATGGTCGAGTCGAAGGTCGCGATCCAGTCCTCGTCGGCGAGGTCGGCAGGAGTCAACGAAGAGGCGCCGGACAGCGCGAGTGGGTGGTCGCGGCGCAGGATCACGTCCGCGACATCCGTGAACAGCGGCGTCTCGACCAGGTGATCAGGCATCGCGAGCGCGACGCCGCCCCAGCGATGCACGATGCCGAGGTCGCGCTGCCCCGACGCGACGAGCGCGATCGTCTCCCACGGCTCGCTCTCGCGCAGCGGCACGCGCAGCTCGGGATGTTCCGCCCGCAGCTTCGGCAGCACGTCGACGAGCAGGCCGCGCACCGCGGTCGAGAACACGCCGATGCGCACCTCGCCGACGACGGGTCCACGATCGGCGGCGGGACCGCCCGCGAGGTGCAGGTCGGCTTCGATCCGCTCCAGCTCGGCGAGCACCGTCGCCGACGAGGTCACGAGCTGGCGACCGGCATCCGTCAGCACCACGCCGCGCCCCGCACGCTCGAGCAGGGCGACGCGCGTGCCGCGCTCGAGCCGCTTGATCTGCTGCGACACCGCGGACGGCGTGAAACCGAGCGCGTCCGCCGCCGCCGCGACGCTGCCGTTGGTGGCCACGGCGCGCAGCGCGACCACGGCTTCGAGATCGATCATGCACGGATGCTACCGAATCATCCGGCCGACCCGTCATCACCGCTTCCGATCACTGATGGAAGAGATGCGTTCCTTCACTGATGAATGGAACACTTTCGTTCCACGTCGGCCCGTTTCACGGTAATATGGAAGGAATTCGTTCCAACCATCCGCATGGGCTGAATTCGTTCCATAGGGAGGGACATGCTGGTCACCGACCTCGCCGAGCTCGGCGAACTCATCCGCCGCCGGCGCACCGAGCTCGGCCTGTCTCAAACCGCGCTCGCCGAACAGGTCGGCAGTACCCGGCAATGGGTCTCCCGGCTCGAGCTCGGCAAGAACGACATCAGCACGGCCCGACTCTTCGCCGTGCTCGACGCCCTCGAGCTGAACCTCGACCTTCGGCCACCGCGCGCGATGCATTCGATGCCGGGCTCGAGCACCTCGATGCGCTCGATCATCCCCGCAGAGAGCCTGAACGCGATCGCGCGATCGGTCTCGCAGCTCAAGCGGCCCGACCGAGACCAGATGCTCAAGAGCCTCACAGCGGTGGTGCAATCGATCACCCTTCCCGACCGCAGCGAGATGCTCAAGAACATGGAGGCGACGATCGAAGGCCTCCGCGCGAGCCAGCAGTTCGGCGCACGCCCCGAACGCCCCGAATCCTCTGAACTGGCCGCCGCCTCACCGGAGCAGCCCGATGCCCAGCCTTGACGTCTACCTCTACGGCGCGCACGTCGCCGAGCTCGAACTCCTCGGGCCGCAGCAGTATCGACTGAGCTACCGCAGCGAGTGGCTCGACGACGAAGCACGGATGCCGCTGAGTCTGTCGCTCCCCCTCGGCGCCGCGCCGATCACGGGCCCGACGCTCACCTCGTTCCTCGACAATCTGCTGCCAGACAACGCCGATGTTCGCGAGCGGTGGGCGCTCGAGGCGAGCCTCGTCACCACCGAGCCGTTCGAGCTGCTCCGCGTCTACGGCAGCGACGTCGCCGGCGCCATCCAGTTCGCCGAGACGGGCACCGACCCGAACGAGAACGGCGCGGCCGAACCCATCAGCGATCGCGAGATCGCGGCCCGGATCCGGGCGATCCGCGACGACGAGACCAGCTGGCAGGATGCCGAGCGGCACACCGGCTACTTCTCGCTCGGCGGCGCGCAGGGCAAGTTCTCGCTCGGCAACCTCGGCGAGGGATGGTACGAGCCGACCGGCAACCACCCGACGACGCACATCATGAAGCCGCGCGTCCGCGGCCAGCAGGACGGCGAGCTCATCGAGTACCTCACGATGACCATCGCCCAGGCTGCCGGGATCTCGACGGCGGTGGTGCAGCTCGGACAGTTCGAAGATGAGCACACACTGGTAGTAGAGCGGTTCGATCGCCTCGCCAAGGAGGACGGGAGCAACGTCGTCCGCCTGCACCAGGAGGATCTCGCCCAGGCGACCGGCGTCACCCGGCTGCAGAAGTACGAGTCCCGAGGCGGGCCCGGGTATCGCGACGTCCTGCGTCTCCTCGACGAGCACGGCCCCGACGAGCGGAAGGCCGCGTCCAAGCTGACCTTCGTGCAGGCTCTGGTGTTCTCGTGGATGGTGCTGAACACCGACGCGCACGCGAAGAACTACTCGGTGTTCATTCGCCCCGACGGGGTCGAGCTGACCCCGCTCTACGACGTCAGCAGCTTCGTGCCGTACGCCGGGCGGATCGAGCACACGCACCGGGAGCGCGCCGCAGCGTTCTCGAGGACGAAGCTCTCGATGCGGATCGCGGCCGACTACGAGGCCGGTGAGCAGTCGTGGTTCGAGTGGGAGGCGGTTGCGCGCGAAGCCGGCCTCGAGCGCGCCGCGATCACCGACTGGGCCACTGCCCTCGCCGACGCGTTGCCCACGCTCGCCGCGGCGGTCGCGACCACCTTGCCCGCGCATCTTCAGACGGATGTCGTTGCCCGCTTCGTCGAACGCCTGCCCATCCGTGCGGCGCAGGCCGCCGCGGCGGTCGCGAAACCCGTCCGAGCGTAACTCTGGCGACTCTGTACGAACGCTACCGAATCATCCACAGAAACCATCGCTGGTGTTTCCGGATGCCGTGCGCTGAACTCGGAGGATGACGCGACGGGACATGCTGCTGGCCGCCCTCGTGGCGACGATGTGGGGCTTCAACTTCGTCGTCATCGACTGGGGTATGACCGGCATCCCGCCACTGCTGTTCGTCGCGATCCGCTTCGCCGTCGTCGCCCTCGCGGTCATCGTCGTGCCCCGCCCACTCGCGAGCTGGAAGACCGTCGTCGGCGTCGGCCTCTTCATGAGCCTCGGCCAGTTCGCCCTGCTCTACACCTCGATGGCGCTCGGCCTGCAGCCGGGCATCGCCGCGCTGCTGCTGCAGGCGCACGTCGTGCTCACGATCGTGGTCGCGGCGCTCGCGCTCCGCGAGCGGCCGACGCGGATGCAGACCATCGGCGTGCTCGTCGGCACGATCGGGTTGGGGGTCGTCGCGTTCGGACGCGGCGGGGATGCCCCGGCCCTCGCCGTCGTGCTCGCCCTGCTCGCCGCGCTTTCGTGGGCGATCGGCAACGTCATCTCGCGGAAGGCCGGACCGGTCGCCCCCGCGAAGCCCCTCGGCGCCCTGTCGCTCACGGTGTGGTCGTCGCTCGTCGTGCCGCTGCCGGCGCTCGGGCTGTCGGCGCTCATCGAGGGGCCCGACGCGATCGTCGCGGGCCTCGCGGCGTTCGGCTGGCGACCGATCCTCTCGACGCTCTACACCGCCGGGCTCTGCACCCTCATCGGCTACGCGATCTTCAACGCCCTGCTCGCGCGCAACCGCGCCGCCTCGGTCGTGCCGTGGGTGCTGCTCGCGCCGGTCGTCGCGATGGCGTCGGCCGCGCTGCTGCTCGGCCAGGTGCCGAACGTGTGGGAGACGGTCGGCGGCGCGGTGCTCGTCGCCGGTGTCTTCATCGCGAACGCGCCGACGCGGCGACGCTCACAGCGCCCCGGTCGCCGGCTTCTCGACGACGCGGGCGTCGCCCTCGAAGGAGAGCAGCCGGTCGGCGAGCTTGTCGACGAAGAAGCGGTCGTGCGAGACCACGACGACGGCGCCGGGGAAGTGCGTCAGCGCCCGCTCCATCACCTGCGTCGAGGTGATGTCGAGGTGGTTGGTGGGCTCGTCGAGCACGATCACCGCGGCGCCTGAGAGCAGGCACTGCGCGATGGCGACGCGCGCCCGCTGGCCACCCGAAAGGGTGCCGATCTTCTGCTGCAGGTCGGCGTCCGAGAACTGCAGCATCGCGAGGAACCGCGCCACGCTCTTCTTCGTCGCCGTGAACGCGAGCGAGTCGGGGTACGCGTTCACCGCGTGGCCGACGGTGTCGGTCAGGTCGAGTTCGGCGTACACCTGGTTGTACGACACGAAGCGGGCGCCTTTCGCCCAGCGCACGGTGCCCGCATCGGGCGACGTCACCCCGGTGAGCACGTCGAGCAGGGTCGACTTGCCGGATCCGTTCGGTCCGATCACCGCGACCCGGTCGCCGCGCTGCAGGTCGAACGAGAGCCCGTCGAACACGGGAGCACCGCCGAACGACTTCGACAGCCCGGTGACAGTGAGCAGGTCGTTCGACACCTTCAGCCCGTCGTAGATCGAGGTGATGATCTGGTCGATCGGGCGCGGCGCCTGCCGCTTCTTGATGTCGGCCAGTCGGCGCGCGACGGCGTTCGAGGGGTTGCGCGCCGCTTCGCGACGGGCGGATGCCGCGGCCTGCTCGTAGGCGAGCAGCTCCTCCTCGTGCGCGAACTGCTTCTCGAGCATCTTCAGCCGGGACTGCTTCGCGTGCACGTACGCCGAGTAGTCGCCCTCGTACTCCTGCAGCCGGTAGTTCTCGATCTCGATGATGCGGTCGACGACGCCGTCGAGGAACTGCCGGTCGTGCGACACGACGAGCACCGCCCCGGCGAAGCCCTGCAGCCAGTTCTCGACCCACTTCACGCCGTCGAGGTCGAGGAAGTTCGTCGGCTCGTCGAGCAGCAGCACATCGGGCGCCTGCACGAGGATCAGCGCGAGCGCGGCGCGGTTGCGCCATCCGCCCGACAACCGGTCGACGGGCAGGTGCCGGCGCTCCTCGTCGAAGCCGAGCCGCGTGAGCACCGTGTCGATCGTGGTCTCGTACGTCCAGCCGCCGATGGCGTCCATCCGCTCGAACAGCGCGCCCTGCTCGGTGAGGAGCTTGTCCATGGCCGAGGCATCCATCGGCTCCGCGAGCTGCGCGCCGATCTCGTCGAGCCGCCTCTGCGTCTCGTGCACCTCGGTGAAGTGGTCGCTCAGCGTCTGCTGCACACTGCGCTCGCCGTCGAGCTCCGAGAACTGCGAGAAGTAGCCGATGGTCGTGCCCTGCGTGACGTCGACCGTGCCGCCGGTGGGCTCGCGCCGGCCGAGCACGATCTCGAGGAACGTGGACTTGCCGGTGCCGTTCTTGCCGATGAGGCCGACGCGGTCGCCCTTCCGGAGTTTCAGGAAGGTCTCCTTCAGCACCGGTCGCCCGTCGTAGTCCATGCTGACGTCGTTCAGGCGGATCAGGCTCACGGGTGTCCTCGCGTCGGGGGTCGGGAGCGGCGAGACGGATGCCTCAAGCCGCCAGTCGACTCTACCGAGCGCAGCTGTGCCGGAGCCGCGATGCGAATGGCCTAGTCATGACCTTCCTCGCGATCGATGTCCCGGACCATCGAGGTCAATCCCACGAGCAGGAAGGCTCCGCCAATGACGTAAAGAGCCGCCGGCAGACCTGGGAAGAAGCACAGAACGAGCAGGAGCACGAGGCCCACGCCACCTACCACACCGCCGTAGCTACTCATCGTCCGAACCTACCGGGAGAACTGCAGAGAGCTTGCGACGTTGCGGAAGCCTGCGAGGTCGGCGGTTCTACCGAGCTGGCCGGTTGTGCTTCCACCGGAGTTCGCGTCCGCCCAGAGCTGGATACGGCACGGCGAGAGCGGCGCCACGGACTCGATGTTGTCGTTCAGGATGTAAATCGCATCAAAGCTCCAGTAGGCATCGGGGTAATTTCCTGCCTGACTGCAAGGATTCGCACGGCTGGTCGTGAACGTGCGGCTGAATCCCGCGTAGTTCCGGTCGACCCACACCTGCCCGAGTACCCATGTCGCCATTGGCTGGACCTCACTAGAGCGTGCGGATTCCGAAGAAGCCACTGTCAGCTCTGTGGTGGTGCCCGAGCTGACGACCATGAGGTCGAAGTCGTCGAGTATCTTCTGGGCGAGCTCGCTCTCGGTCGCAGCGCACGCAGACTTGCCGGAACTGATCTCAGTCCAGCAGGTCGGGGACTCTGGTGTCGGCTGGACGATAGTGGCGCCAGATTCCGCTGACCCTTCATCGGCTGACGCAAGCGCGCCCGCAGTCGGACCGCTGCTGAGCGCCGCCCCCATCACAAGTCCCGAGACAAGAAGGATCCGTACTCGCTTCATTACCCATTCCCCGCTCTCTCCGGTATGCCGGATGAAGACTCACCCTTGCATGGGATGCCACCAGAGGGGGCAGAGTTGTCCACAACCCAAGAAGACCCGGTACCTGAGCATGGAAGCCCCCCTCGTCGATGGGCGCTGCCTCCTGGCCACGCAGTCCGGCCTCAGCGGAAGCCCCGGCTAGGCTCGCAGGGCAGGAGCGCGCGCAAGAGGGGGACACGTGTCAGGGGCCAAGCGAACCAAGATCGCGCGCGCGAAGCGCACGACGCACGAGGAGGCGCTGCCCACCCGGCGCGTGGTCGCGATCGAAGCCGTGCGCGCGAGTGTCGTCGCGGCACTCCTCGGCTGCGCCGTGCTGCTCATCCTCGACACCCTGTTCATGCTCGTGGCTGACGCGCTCGTCGGCGTGCTCGCCGGCGGCTCCGCAGACAACTTGGGCCGGCTCGGACGCGGGGTCGTCGCAGCCACCGCCGCGGCCATCGTCACCCTCGGCCTCCTCGCGGGATTCCTCGCGACCGCCGGGCGGTTCGCGCTGGCCGAGTTCCTCGCCCGACTCGATCCGAAGGACCGGCGTCTCCGGGACACGATGCGCGTGCGCGGCCAGGTCTCCCCGTCGCCGTTCGGCCCCGCGATCGTCAGCGTGCTCGTCATCGGCGGCCTGGCACTCCTGGCCGCGGTGCCTTGCATCGTGCTGGCCGCGGAGTACGGTGCGCGCCCCGACGACGAGCTCTCCCGGGCGGAGTTCGGGCCGTGGCTGGCCTGGTCCGTCGCGCTCGTCGCGGTCGTCCTGCTCGCGACCGCCGCAGTGTGGTGGCTCGCGGTGCGGAACCGCCGGTGGGCGGCGGCGACGGCGACCCGCTTCCCGCGCGGCGTGGTCGGCGACGCCGGCCCAGCGGTGCGCGTGACCTCCCGCGCGCAGCGGCGGGCGGCCCGCCGCGGCTGGACGTTCCGCGACTGGCTCGGCTGGTGCGGCACGGTCTTCGTGCTCGCCGGCGCCGGCCTCGTCTTCCTCGGCGTGTACCTGCACCAGCCCGGGCTCTATGCCGACCCGATCAGGTACGCCCCCGACGTGGAGCGGTTCATCGCGACGGGCACGACGGTCGGTGGTGTGGTGCTCGGGCTCGGTCTGCTGATCTTGCTCGCCACCGGTCTCGGCTCGGCGGGCCGGGTGGTCGCGGCGCTGCGCCGGGCGACCGCCGACCCCGCCGCGGTGACCGACGTCGACCGTCGCGAGGTCCGCAGCGCCACCACCTCCCTCGCCGGCACGCTCACCGCGGCGCAGGCGTTCTGGGCCGCGTTCGGTGCGCTCGCAGCTGGATGGTGGTTCGCCGCGACCGTCGAGACGCCGGCGGACGGCGCATCGGCGAGCGCGCCCGAGCTGCTCGCCGGATTCGGTGGCACGCTCCTCCTCATCGTGTGGCTGCTCTGCGGGATCGGCCTCGTCGCGGCGCAGTTCGCGCTCAACGCGAAGGGCCCGGCGCTGCGCAACCGCTTCGGCTACGAGCTGCCGAGCGAGGCCGACGACCGGGAGTTCCCCGATCTGCCGCTGTTCGGTCAGTGAGGCGATCGCACCGTCACCCTCGGGCGGTCACGCCTCCTCGCGCGGCGGATTGTGCATGAATTCGATGCGGATGCCGTTGTCGTCCTCGACGAACGAGGCGTAGTAGCGCTCATTGAAGCGGGGGTACAGCTTCGGCTCGCGCACGACGCTCCACCCGGCATCCGTCGCCACGGCATGCAGCCGGTCGACCTCGTCGCGTGAGTCGACCGCGAAGGCGAGGTGCTGCCAGCCGACCCGTCCGTGCTCGTGCGGGCCGGAGTCGGGCTCGCGCGCGGCGAAGACGATGAACTCCGTCTCGCCCTCCTTGTACCAGGCGACCGAGTCGGCGTGCTCGCCCTCCTTCTCGAAGCCGAGGGCGGTGAGCACGGCGTCGAACTGCGCGATGCCGCGGCGGAGGTCGGCGACGGAGACGCCGAGATGGTCGAGAACTGGCATGCGCACCAGTCTGGCGGATGCCGGCGACGCCCGGATGGGCAGCGCTCCCCATTCCCCGACGGCGAGCACGGGGATAGCTTGGCCGCACGCACGATCGAAGGGAACACCGATGCGCACCACCATCCGCACGAAGACGGCGGCTCTCGCCGCCGCAGCGAGCCTCGCCCTCGGCGGCGGCCTCGCGCTCGCCACCGCGGCCCCGGCGAACGCCGCGTACGAGCAGATGCAGACGTACAGCAACTACCCCACCAAGCAGCGCTGCCAGTCGGAGCAGACCTACGCCTTCCAGCGCATCGCCGCGACCGGCCACACGCGCACCGCGTACACGCCGTGCCACTACCAGGACTCGAAGCGGAAGTGGATGTTCCAGGTCTGGTTCATCTGAGCCTGCGGCTGAGCCGAACGAGCTGAGGGCCGCCCCGCACCGAGGCGGCCCTCGACTCATCCCCGCCGCACCGCCGCGACGACCCCGGCGACCGCGACGAGCGCCGCGCTGACGAGCAGCGGCCCGACCGCGCCGAGCGCGCTCGCGTACGCCGCACCGCCGAGCACCGGGCCGACGGCCGCGCCCACGTTGAGCGACGCGGTCGCGTACGAGCCCGACATGGTCGGCGCTCCGACCGCAGCACGGATCGACGCGGCGATGAGCGTGCTGCCCACCGCGAACGACAGCGCGCCCTGCACGAAGGTCAGCGCGAACAGCGCGGCCGGGTTCGCGGCGAGCAGCGCGAAGGCGCACCAGCCGGCGAGCAGCGCGACTCCCCCGAAGCGCAGGATGCCTCGCGCGTGCCGATCGCCGAAGCGCCCCGCCGCCCACACGCCGAGGAACGAGCCGAGCCCGAAGAGCGCGAGCACCAGCGGCACCGCCGACGCATCGCGTCCGGCCCGCTCGGTGACGAGCGGGGCCAGGAAGGTGAACGCGCAGAAGGTCGCGCCGTTCACGAGCGCGCCGAGCGCGAGTGGGCGCAGGAGCGCCGGGCGGCGGAGCTCCGCGAGTTCGGTGCGGAGCGACGGCGCGTGCGCGGCGGCCGGCGCGGGCGACGGGCGGGATGCCGTCGAGGCATCCGTCCGCGTCGGCACCGCGAGCGCGACGCCGAGGAGCGCCGGCAGCGAGAGGACCGCGACGCCCCAGAGCGTCGCCCGCCAGTCGAGCACCGCGCCGACGGCGGCACCGGCCGGCACCCCGACGATGAGGGCGAGCGTCGTTCCGCCGAGGATCACGGCGAGGGCGCGGGCGAGACGCTGCGGCGACACGAGCGCCGACACCGTCGACAGGGTGACGGCGAGGAACCCGGCGTTGCAGAGCGCCGCGACGACGCGCGTCGCGAGCAGCACACCGAAGCTGGCGGTCAGGGCGCCGACGACGTGCATCGCGATGAAGCCGACGAGCAGCGCCGACAGCGCGATCCGCGGCGACCAGCGCCGGGCGAGCGCGGCCATGAGCGGGGCGCCGACGACCATGCCGACGGCGAAGGCGGTGGTGAGCAGCGCCGCTTCGGGCACGGTGACGTCGAGATCCGCGGCGATCGCCGGCAGCAGGCCGGCGAGCATGAACTCCGAGGTGCCCTGCGCGAAGACCGCGACGGCGAGCAGCACGATGAGGATTGGCATGAGTGAACTCCGATGGGGGGTGACGGTCGGTCGATGACGGACCGGCACACCGGAGGCCCGAACCAGGGCTGAGTGCAGCGCCGAGGCGATGCAGCGAAGCGCGCGCCGCTCAGCGGACGCGATCGAGGTTCGAGCTACCGGCGGGCCGGCAGCTCGACTCTGGATGCTTCGGGAGAACTCACCCGGCCAGGCTAGCGGATGCCTCGGGGGCGAAGCTCGCGTCCGTTGATAGGGTGCCCTGGAGGCGCGTCGTGAACGGGAGCGGCGCCGAGTCCCGGGGGTACGTCAACGTGAGCGATTCTTCGAGCGAAGTCCGGACCGCGACCCCGTCCCCGCGTCTCGCGTTCCGGTACCTCGTCGTCGGGCTGGTGGCTGAGCTCGTCGCGCTCGGGTCGTGGTTCGGCGTCGCTCTCCTGGAGCAGGGTTCCGGGCCGGCGGTCGCGTTCACTGTCGTCGCCATCGTGCTGCACGCGTTCTCGCTCGCGTTCCTGCTCGCCGCGACGATCTTCGGCATCGTGAATCTTCGCCGGCGAGTGCAGCCCACCGCCCTCCAGGTGCTGGCGGCTCTCGCGCTCCCGATCGCCACCGTGCTCCTGGTGCCCGCCCTCGTGGTGTTCTTCTTCATCACCACGTAGTTCCCCGCCCGGGCGATCATCCGATCGGCTGCGCGGATGCCTCGACGACGAGCGTCTCGAAGCGGAACGGGCCCGGGCACTCGCCGAAGACGCCCGTGCGCTCGACGACCACCGGGATCTCGTACTCGCCGTCGACGAGGGACGCGCCGTCGCCGGCCTCGACGACCACGCGGAGCATCCGTTCGTTCCCGTCGCCGTACGCGCCCTCGCCGAGGTACGGCGCCTCCTGCGGCACCCGCCAGACGCCGCCCGGCATGGTCTGGCCGACGGTCGGCTCGGCGCCGCGCTCGACGGGCGCGGGTGCGCACCCGGCGCCGAAGCAGGCCGAGACGAGCGCCCCGTCGGGAAGTGCGGGGTCGAACCCGACGACCGCGGGTCCGTCGTAGAGGTACCCCACGGCCGGACACGCGACGACGCCGGGCCCGGCGCAGCCGGTCAGCGCGAGCGCGAGCCCGCCGACGAGTGCGGTCGCGGCGGCAGTCGTTCGGCAGAGGGGCATGCCTCGAGCCTGGCAGGGCCTCGCGACGCACACGGGCGCCCGCCGCATCCGTTGCCGAAGCGATGCGCGATCGTCGCCGAACCGAGGCCGGGCGCCCCCAACCTCGCGCGCCTTCCACTCGTCGGTGGCGCATGCGAGGATCGGCATATGAGCGCATCCGCCCTGACCACCGCCGACTGGCGCGCGCTCGAGGCGCACATCGCCGAACGCTACGCCGAGGCGGTCGACGCGTTCCTCGAGGAGCACGCCGGGGAGCGCGTCTACGGCGTCGCCGCGCACGTGTTCTACGGCGAGACGGGCGCAGTGGTGGCCTGGCCCGCGCTCGCGGTCGGCAGTGAAGAGTCGCTCGCCGCCACCGCAGCGGCGTCGCGCTTCACTCCGGACGAGCTGCGGTGGAGCCCTGCCGACTGGGCGTTCCAGCTCGATCCGAGCGAGGCCGACGATGCCTGGGCGGCCCGGGTCGAGGCGGCGGCCCGCGCCGGCGACGAGGCGCACTGGGAGGCCGTGTACGAGCGGTTCCTCCGCGCCTTCGCGAGCGCGGCCAAGCAGGCGAAGAAGCGGCTGCGCGGCGAGGGCGCGGTCGCCCGCGGCTTCATCGCGGTCGCGATGGACGAGGAGTGGGAGCTCGTCCCGCTGAGCCTCACGAACGCGGAGCTCGGACGGCACTTCCCGGAGCTCGGCGAAGAGGCGCAGGAGCTGGCCCGACTCGAGGCGCTCCCCGTGCCCGAGCGGGCCGCGGCCCTCGGCGAGCTCATCGACGCGTACACGCCGGGCATCGTCTCCACCGAGCAGGCGGAGCGGTTGCTGCTCGGGCTCGGCGAGGCATCCGTCGACGTCGCGCTCGAGCGCATGCCCCGCTCGCAGCGCCGCTGGCAGTGGGCGAAGCTGCTCGCCGATCTCGGCATCCCCCGCGACGGCGCGATCGAAGCGCTCGCGACCGTGCTGCGGGCGAAGAAGCTGCCGGAGCCCGACCGCGCCTGGGCGGCCGCCGCGCTCGCGCGGCTGGGCCGTCTCGACCTCGTGCTCGCCGAGGCCGAGCGGGTTCCTCGCACCGTGCTGCTGCGCGGGCTCGCCGCGCCGTACACCTCGTTCCGCGACCGGGCGGTCCGACACCTGCCGCTCGACTATGCGCCGCTCGAGGCCGCGCTGACCGCACATCCGGAGCTCGCCGAGGCGATGCTCGACGAACTCCGACCCGGCAGCGGGTTCTGCACGATCGACCCCGGCGAGGCGTCCACCGCCCGCGCGGCGCTCGACTCCCCGTTCGAGGTCGTGCGTCGGCACGCACGCCTGGTGCTCGACGATGCCGGGCGGTCAGCATGAGCCGAGCACCCGACACCGAGACCGGTGCCGCGCTGCTCCGCATCGCGGCCGAGGCATCCATCCCGTCCGGCGCGTTGCGCGACGCGGGGCTGATCGACGCCGTCCCAGAGCTCGCGGCGCTCGCCACCACGCCGCAGGACCCGCAGTGGCACCCGGAGGGCGACGTGCTCGTGCACTCCCTCGACGCAGCCGACCGGGCGGCCCGTCTCGCCGACGAGCTGAGCGCCGCGCCCGACCGGCGTCGTCTCCTCATGCTCGGAGCCCTGCTGCACGACGTCGGCAAGCCCGCGACGACGCGCGAGCGAGCGGGACGTATCACCTCGCTCGGGCATGCCGAGCACGGTGGCACGCTGGTTCGCGAACTGGGCGCACGCCTCGGCTGGCCGGGGTCGCTCGTCGAACCGCTCGCCGCCCTCGTCGAGACCCACATGGCGCACGTGTCCGTGCAGGGCGAGCCCACGCGGCGCGCCGTGCGCCGGTTGCGCACCCGGCTCGAGGCCGCAGGCACGACGCTCGCCGATTGGGCGGTCGTGGTGCGCTGCGACGGCGAGGCACGCGGGGCCGCGGCACGACCGGATGCCTCGATCCCCTGGCTGCGCGTCGCCGCCGAGCTCGACTGAGACCCGCCTGCCCGCCTACCCTGCCCGCCTGCCTCGCGCTCGCCCCTGCCTTCCCTCGCCCCGAACGACGGCGGTATGGCTGAGCGCTCACATGGGCAGCCCTGCCCATTCCTCCGGCGACCGCCCCTCGCTAGCCTGGGGCCACGCCACCGCGGGCGACCGCCCCGGTGGATCCTCGGGGAAGGAACGCAGATGCGTGCACGTGCAGCAAAGACCCTGGCGGCTCTCGGAGTCAGCCTCGCGATGGTGTTCGGCGGCTCGGCGGTCGCCGCGAACGCGGCACCCCAGACCTGGTACTACATCACGGGCTACAGCCAGACCGACTGCCAGCGCATCTCGAATCAGTACCGGGGGCTCGGGGCTCGCATCGTGACGGCATGCCACAAGCGTTCCTACGACCAGAAGTGGGCGTTCTCGTACTACTGGATCAACTGAGCCGGCGCCCGAGCCCGACGCATCGAGCTCTCCCTGGCCGCCGCGCAGCAGTAGGCTGACGGCATCCGAGGGAAGGACCGGGCATGTCGTTCGGCGAGGCGATCCAGACCGTGCTGCGCAAGTACGCGGAGTTCACCGGCCGCGCCGGGCGCCCCGAGCTCTGGTGGTGGATCCTGTTCTACGCGCTCGTCGCGAGCGCGCTGTCGGTGTTCAGTGTCGTGCCGTTCGGCGACGGCGGAAACCTCGGCACCGTGCTCTCGAGCCTCTGGAGCATCGGCATGCTGCTCCCCACGCTCGCCGTGATCGTGCGCCGGCTCCGCGACGTCGGCCTCGGCTGGGGACACGTGTTCTGGCTGCTCGTGCCGATCGCGGGGCTCATCGTGCTGGCGATCTTCCTGTCGCGCCCGGGCGTGCCCGCCGAGGCATCCGCCGACCTCCCGGCGTGACCCGGTCCTCCGCCGCCGCGCCTCCGCCCGGCTCGGCCCCGGCCGGCGCTGCCCAGCCCGGCTCTGCTCCGCCCGGCTCGGCCCCGCCCGGCTCTGGCCCGCGGGGAGCTTAGGCGACCACCCGGCTCCCGGCCGCGACGATGGCGGTGACGATGTGCTCGGCCACGGCCTCCGCGTCCAACTCGCGCACCACCCGCGTCGCGCCGCCGCCGGGGGTGAACACGCTCCGCCCCTCGCCCTCGCCGTCGCGCTCGATCGTCACGGTGCCGGGCTCGGAGAGCTCGAACAGCCCCGGCTCGGTCAGGGTGAGCACGGTCACGGGGTCGTGCGGCACGTTCCACTCGACGTTCCAATAGCGCCACCACTGCTCGATCTCGGCCACGATGACCCCGCCGAGCGGTCCGGCCGCGCCGATGCGGTCGAGCTGATCCCGGCGGATCTCCACGCGCCGGGTCACCTCGAGCCCGGTCACCGTCGTCGGGATGCCGGCGGCGAAGACGAGCTCGGCGGCGGCGGAGTCGCTGCGCAGGTTGTGCTCGGGCTCGTCGTCCGTGAAGGAGCCGCCCATGATCCAGAGGTGGCGCACGGCGCCGGCGAAGCGCTCGTCGGCCTCGATCGCGGCGGCGATGTTCGTGAGCGGCCCGATGGCGACGACGTCGATCTCGCCGGGGTTGCCGACGACCTGCGCGACGAGGAAGTCGACGGCGTCGCCCGGCTCGACGCGCTCGCCCTCGAGGTCTTCGTGCAGCGCCCCCTCGTGCCCCGCCCACCAGATCTCCCGGCCGGAGCGGGTCTCGGCGCGACCGGCGTAGACGGGCACGTCGCGACCGGCGAGCTCGACAATGCGGCGACTCATCCGGGCGCGCAGCAGAGTGTCGCCGTACACGGTCGTGACGCCGACGAGCTCGACGGCGGGAAGGCCCAGCAGCTGGCTGAGCGCCATGGCGTCGTCGACGTCGGAGCCGAGGTCGGTGTCGAGGATGACTCGGTGGGCAGCGCGCATCGGCGGTGCTCCTTTCGGGGTGGTACGAGTGGTGCGAGTGGTGCGAGTGGTGCGGGCGGCGGGTCGACTACTTGAGCCCGGTCGTGGAGACCGACTGGATGAAGTAGCGCTGGAAGCCGATGATGATCGCCAGCGGAATGAGGATGAGGATCACGGAGGCCGCGAACAGCACCCCGTAGTCGACGGCGAACTGCCCCTGCAGGTTCGACAGGGCGACCGGTCCGACGACGTGGTCGCGGTCGGTGCCCATGAGCAGCGGCCAGACGTAGGCCTGCCACTGGAACAGGAACAGCATGAGCCCGGCGCCGATGAGCGCCGGCACCGACAGCGGCAGGTAGATGCGGCGGAATACCCCCCACGGGCCGAGGCCGTCGAGGCGCGCGGCTTCCACGAGCTCCTCGGGGATCGCGAGGAAGAAGGTGCGCAGCAGGAAGATCGCCATGCCGTTGCCGAGCCCCGGCAGGATCAGGCCGAAGAAGGTGTTCTGCAGGTTCCAGTCGCGGAACATGTCGGCCAGCGGGATCGCGATCGCGTCGAACGGGATCAGGAACGACAGGATGATCACCGAGAACAGCAGTCCCTGACCGCGGAACTTGAACGCCGACAGCCCGTACGCCGCGGTCGCGCAGATCGCGAGGCCGACGACGACCGTCACGAGGCTGATGAACAGCGAGTTCAGGATGGCCCGGCCGAGGTCGGTGTCGAGCAGGGCGAAGTAGTTGTCGAGCGTCGGGGTGAGCGTGAAGAAGGTGCGCCACTCGAGCGGGTTCAGGTAACGGAACGTCTCGTCGCCGGGACGCAGCGAGTTCACGACCGTCCACCACAGCGGGATGAGGAACGCGAGGCCGATGACGGCGCCGAGCACGGAGGTGCCGACGGGGCCGAGGCGGCGGCGCGTCGAGCGCCGACGGCCGGCGGGCGCCTGAGACGGAGCGAGGGATGCGGTCATGTCAGTCCTCCGTCCGGAGCAGGCGGAACTGCAGGGCGACGATCACGAGCGTGATGAGCACGAGGATGACGACCTCGGCCTGCGCGGTGTTCAGATCGCCGAGCGTGTACGCCCTGGTGAAGATGTCGTACATGAGGAGGTTCGTCGACCCCTCCGGCCCGCCCTTCGTGAGGATCTGCACCGGCGCGAAGACGAGCAGGTTCGACACCGTGTCGGCGACGAGCACGAAGGCGAGCGGCCGGCGCACGAGCGGGAAGGTGATGGTCCACAGCTGCCGCCACCAGGAGGCGCCGTCGAGCGAGGCCGCCTCGTAGTAGGAGCGCGGGATGTCGTTGATGCCCGCGATGAGGAACATCATCCAGTAACCGACGCCGATCCACGACAGCAGCACCATGATCGACGCGAGCGCCTGCTGGGGCGAGGTGAGGAACGGCTGCGCGGGCAGCCCGAACAGTTCGAGGAATCCGTTCGCGAGGCCGTCGGGCCGGTAGATGACGCTCCAGATGACCGCGGACACGGCGGGCGGCACGGCGATCGGCAGGATGACGAGCGAACGCCAGATCTTCGACCCGGCCGCCTTCCGCGTGTAGAGCACCGCGAGCAGGAATGCGGTGGCGACCTGCAGCGGGTTGATCAGGATCGTGAAGACGACGGTGACGAGCAGCGCGTTCTGGAAGTCAGGGTTGCCGAACAGCTCCAGGTAGTTGCCGAGCGCGACGAACTGGGTGCCGCCGAGCAGGCTCGTGCGGAACAGGCTGTCCCAGAGCGCCACGGCGGCCGGCGCGAGCCGGAGCACGAGCAGCGCGACGAGCGCCGGGGCGAGGAAGGCGAGGGCGATGAGGGCGGGATGCCTCCGCCCGCGCCGTGTCGGGCGGGCCGGCGGCGCCGGCCGCACCGCCCGGCGGGCGCGGGGGTCCGCGCCCGCCCGGGTGGTGGGAGTGGTCATCGCAACTTCTTCCAGGCGTCCTGGATCTGCGTGGTCGCCTGCTCGAGGCGGGCGGCCGGGTCGGAGCCGTTGCGGATGTCGGCGAAGGCCGTGTTCATGGCCGACTCGAACTGCACGTAGCCGACCGAGACGGGCCGGGGCACGGCGGTCTCCTCGATCTCGTAGGTGATGAGGTCGGCGACGCCCGCAGCGTGCTCGCCGCCGAGCTCCTCGAGTCCGGGCAGGTACGTCGCGGCGGCTTCGGAGTTCGACGGGATGATCGTCGTCGCCTCGGTCGTGGTGAGGGCGCCGGCCGGGTCGAGCGCGGCGAACTCGATGAACTCGCGCGCCGCGTCCTTGTTCTTCGATGCCGTGTTCACGCCCCACGACCAGGAGCCGGTCGGGGTCGCGACCTCGCCGCCCTCGAAGTACGGCATCGGGGCCACGCCCCAGTCGAAGCTCGCGTCCGAGGCGAAGCGGCCGACGTCCCACGGGCCGCCGACGAAGAAGGCGACGTTGCCGTCGATGAAGACGGGCGCGGTCTGGAAGCCGCCGACGCCGCGGGGCGAGAGACCGCTCTCGAAGGTGTCGCCGTACCAGTCCATGGCCTTCACCCAGCCGTCGTTCGTGACGTCGACGGTGAGCATGTCGTCACCGATGATGCCCGATCCACCGCCGAGGGACTCGGCGAGGGGCTGCAGCTGATAGTACGCCTCGACCTGTTCGAGCAGCAGGCCGTACTGGGTGCCGGCGGCCTGGGCGGCGCGGCCGGCGTCGGCGGTCTGCTCCCACGTCCAGCGGGCGGCGGGGTCGGCGGTCGGGGCCTCGACGCCGGCCGCGGCGAGGGCGTCGCGGTTGAAGAACAGCATCTGGGTCGAGTTCCAGACGGAGAGGGCCCACATCTTGCCGTCGTACTGGTTGATCTCGAACTGCGCGGAGCTCGTGGCGGCCTTCGCCTCGTCGGAGAGGTCGCTGAGGTCCTCGAGGAAGCCCTGCGCGGCGAGCTGCGAGAGGTTCGGCTGGTCGACGGCGTAGACGTCGATCGTGTCGTCCTTCGCGCCGAGCCGCTGCTGCAGCGTGCTCGAGTACTGGTCGAACGGCACCTGGGTGTAGTCGATGGTGATCTCGGGGTGCTCGGCCTCGAACGCCTCGATGACCGGGGCGAAGGTCGCCGGGTCCTCGGGGCCGAGGAACCGGACCGTGCCGGATCCGTCGCCGGCCGAGCCGGAGTCGGCGGGGGCCGAACAGCCGGCGAGGAGCACGGCGCTCGCCGCGACTCCGGCGAGCAGCAACGCTCGTGAACGCTTCATTGGGTGCACCTTCCGTCGGGGGAATCGTCGCCTCCGTCGTCCGCGCCGGGCGGGTCTGCCGTGATCGCGCCTGCTGTCGACGTGATCTAAGCGGATAGACGAAGCGGTTAGATGGCACTCTAGGCTACCGCTTCCAGCGGCGCAAGACACCGCCGTCGAGGCATCCGGATGCACGCCGCCGGTACGGCGCACTGCTAGCATCCATGCAGGTCTAACCGCTTAGCAGGAGGGAGCCGCGATGGCCACCGGACGCGACGTCGCCCAGCTCGCCGGCACCTCGACGGCGGTCGTGAGCTACGTCTTCAACAACGGCCCGCGCAACGTCTCCCCCGCGACCCGCGAGCGCGTACTCGCCGCCGCGGCCGAGCTCAACTACCGCCCGAACGCCCTCGCCCGGGCGCTGAGCTTCGGTCGCACCTCCACGATCGGGCTCATCGTGCCCGACATCGCGAACCCCTACTTCGGCGAGCTCGCCCGGGCCCTCGAGGACGCGGCCATGGAGCGCGGCGAGCTCCTCCTCATCGGCGACTCGAGCCTCGACCCCGAACGCGAGCGGCGGCACATCGCCGCGTTCGTCGAGCGGCGCGTCGACTCCGTCGTCATGATCTCCCTCCTCGACGAGCCCGACTTCACCGCGTTCGAGCAGGCCTCGACCCCGGTCATCGCCCTCCACCCGATCGCCGACGACGCCCCGGCCGCCTCGCTGACGATCGACTACGAGCTCGCCGCACGGGCCGCCGCCGCGCACCTCGTGGCCCACGACTTCGACTCGATCGGCCTTTTGAACGGCCCCGCCCACTCGGTCGGGGCCGGCCAGCACCGCCGCGGCTTCCTGGCCGCGGTCGGGGCGGCCGGGCGCGAGCTCCGGCACGACGAGCGCAACAGCGGCACCTCCCGGGCGGATGCCTCGGCCGTCTCGCTGCGCTGGCTCGCCGAGCCCGACCGCCCGCGCGCGATCACCTGCGCCACCGACGAGCAGGCCTACGGCGTGCTGCACGCCGCCTACCTGCTCGGCCTGCGCGTGCCGGAAGACCTCGCCGTCATCGGCTTCGACGGCACCGAGCACTCCGAATACGCGGTGCCGCCGCTCACCACCGTGCGCCAGCCGATCCGCGCGATCGCCGCGCGCGCGATCGAGCTCGTCGCCGAGGCCGCCGCCGAGCCCGCCGACGGCGCGGACTTCACCCGCGTCCGCGAGCTGGCCGGCCACGAGCTCATCGTGCGCGCCTCCTGCGGCTGCGCGCGCGACTGACCACTCTTCGGCCGCCGGCGTGCCGCCGACGAGGCATCCGCCCGCACTGCGCCCCCTGCGCGCTGCGCCCCCTGCGCCGCGCCCCCTGCGCCGCGCTCCCTCCCCCGCGCTCCCTCCCCCGCGGAGGAGATCCTCGCCGCAGGAGGCCTCCGCGGCGCCGAACGCCCTCCTGCGGTGACGATCTCCTCCGCCGCCGCACCGCCGCAGGGCGAGGCGGCCACCCGCCCCCGGGCGGCCGCTCCCTTCCCGGGAGGGCCGGGACGGCGTAGCCTGTGCCCCGACGCGCACACGCCCCATTCGATCAAGGGAGACCGTCATGGCCGCACTCGCAGCGATCCAGCCCTGCCTCTGGTTCAACGACCAGGCGCGCGAGGCGATGGAGTACTACGTCGGGGTGTTCCCGAACTCTCGGATCAACTCGGTGGAGGCCTACCCCGATGAGTCCCTCGACGAGCACTTCGCGGGCATGGCCGGCAAGGTCCTCAACGGCAGCTTCACCCTGAACGGGGTCGACTTCGTCTGCCTCGACGGCGGCCCGCTGTTCACCTTCAACGAGTCGATCTCGTTCGTCGTCTCCTGCGCCGACCAGGCCGAGATCGACCGGTACTGGGCGGCGCTCTCGCACGTCCCCGAGTCGGAGCAGTGCGGCTGGTGCAAGGACCGCTTCGGCGTGAGCTGGCAGATCATCCCGGCGAACATGTCCGAGCTGACGCAGCGCCCCGCGCAGGTGCAGGTGATGATGGCGCAGAAGAAGATCGTCATCGCGGAGCTCGAGCAGGCCTGACCTCCCGCGCCCCGCGGCCCCGCGCGCCCGCGCGCCTGCGCCCCCGCGCCTGCGCCCGCACCACCTCGCCCCGCCCCGCGCCCCTGTGCCCGCGCCCTCGCGCGCCCCGGACCCGCCCGCTCAGCCCCACTCAACCCGCGAGGGGGTCGCATTCCGACATCCGCTGCGCGATGCACCCGTAGTGATGTCGCGAATTGACCCCCTCGCGGGTGGGGGCGGGGGGCGAGGGGCGAGGGGCGAGGGGCGAGGGGCGAGGGTACAGGCTGGTGGCGCGGGGCGAGGGTACAGGCGGACCGGGCGGGCGGATAGCCTGGGCCGATGGATGCCTCCGCCTACGCCGCCGCCCTCCGCACCCAGCTCGACCGGGTCGCCGACGCGGCCGCCGCGAAGCTCGAGCGGATCGTCGCCGCGGCACCGGATGCGGCCGAAGAGCTGCAGCTGCTCGTCCACCCGGACCAGGACGGCGAGGGCGGCTTCTCCATCGTCGCGACCCTCGCGGGGCCGGACGCCTTCGTGCTGAACCGCGCGATCGAGGCCGACCGGACGCTCTTCGAGGTGGTGCACGGTGCACAGGGCCCCATCCCGGCGGTGCCGATGTTCGCCCCCGGGCGGGCGGGCTTCGAGGTGCGCGACGCCATCGTCGACACGGCGAGCGGATGGCTCGTGGAGCTCTGGGACCGTGCGGCTCGCGGACGCAGCCCGATCCCCGGCTACGTCGCCGGCATCGACGGCTGGGGCACGGTCGCGCCGGTCGAGCTCGACGCCTGAGCTCAGTCGCCGTCCGGCACCCACTCGAGCAGGTCGCCCGGCTGGCACTCGAGCACCCGGCACATGGCGTCGAGCGTCGTGAAACGCACCGCCTTCGCCCGTCCGTTCTTCAGCACGGCGACGTTCGCGGGGGTGAGGCCGACCTGTTCGGCGAACTCGCCCACGCTGAGCTTCCGCTTCGCGAGCTGCACGTCGATCCGCACGACGATCGGCATCAGATGACCGCCTTCAGCTCGGTGTCGAGCGCGGTCGCCTGGGCGAGGAGCGCTCGCATGACCACGACCGTCAGCACGACCGCGGCGCCCACGCAGACCACGCCGAAGAGGAGCATCGGCATCCCCGGGTCGCGGAGTTCCGGGGTGAAGAAGATGACGCCGACGACCACGGCGGAGGCTGCGGCGAACGCCGCCCAGCCGATCACGAGCGCCCACACCATCACGTCCACCCAGCGCAGCGCGCCGGGGGTGAAGATGCGGTCGTCGTGCACCAGGCCGAGCAGGCGCCAGATGCAGACAATCACCAGCTGCACGACGAGCAGCACGACGATCGCGGCCGCGAAGAGGATGCCCGGCACCGCTCCCAGTCCGGGATTGCGATCAGCCAGGTGCGCGAGCGTGCCGGGCACGCTGAGGAACTGGCCGACGAGGGTGCCCGCGAAGAGCACCACGAGCACGATCCGGAGCGGCAGCACCACCGCACTGAGCGACTTCATACATCGATACTCGCTCGCTATCTATCGATTGTCAATCGATATGGCCGGATGACTGGACTCAGAGTTCTCTTGGATACAAGTTGTATCCTGGCCCGGATGTCCAAGACGCCGCCCGAGAATCCCGCTCAGCCCGCCGCCACCGCCACCGCGAAGTCCGCCACCGCGAAGTCCGCCACCGGCCCCGGTCACGCCACCTCGCACGCCGCGGGGCTCGAGCGGCGGCTGCGCCGCTCCCGCATCCTGAACGTCGTGCTCGGAGCGCTCGCCGCGTTCCTCGCCGTCGTCGTCATCGCGCAGGCCCTGCCGGGATCGACGGGAAGCGCCGCGGCCGGCCCGGCAGCGAGCAGCGACGCACCCGCGGCGGGCGCGCCCGCCGGCGGCCAGAACCCGGAGAACCCGGCGATCGCCAAGCGCGACCCCGACGACCCCTTCGCGATCGGCAGCGTCGACGCGCCGATCGTGCTCGTCGAATGGGCCGACTTCCGCTGCCCGTTCTGCGCCGTCTTCATGAACGACACGATGCCGGTCATCCTCGACGAGTACGTCGACGCCGGGCTCGTGCGCTACGAGTTCCGCGACGTCGCGTTCTTCGGCGACGAGTCGACCGACGCCGCCGTCGCCGCGCGCGCCGCCGGCGAACAGGGGCGCTTCCCCGAATACCTCACCGCCCTCTACGCCGCCGCGCCCGAGTCCGGCCACCCCGACATGCCCCGCGAGAAGCTCATCGGCTTCGCCGAGACCGCCGGCGTCCCCGACCTCGCCCGCTTCGAGGCCGACCTCGACCGACCGGAACTCCGCAAGGCCGTCGCGCAGAGCACCGCCGACGCGCAGGCGCTCGGCGTCACGAGCGTGCCCTTCTTCGTCGTGGGCAGCCAGGCGATGGCGGGCGCGCAGCCGGTCGACGCCTTCCGCCAGTTCCTCGACGCCCGGCTCGTCGAGGCCGGCGTCGACGCCCCCGGGGCCGGCCAGGCGCGCTGACCGTGGAACTCGGCCTCGCGGGTGCGCTCGTCGGCGGCATCCTGACCTTGCTGAGCCCCTGCTCGGTGATGCTGCTCCCCGCGTTCTTCGCGTACGCGTTCACCACGCCCGGTCGCTTGATGACCCGCACGGGCGTGTTCTACCTGGGGCTCGTGACCACGCTCGTGCCGATCGGGGTGCTCGCGGGCACGGTCGGCGCCTTCGTGAGCGCCAACCGGGTGCTGCTCGTGACGATCGCCGCGGTCGTCGTGATCGTGCTGGGCCTCGTGCAGCTCATCGGCATCCCGCTGCCCGCGTTCACCCGGGCGCAGCCGGGCGACGTCGGCTCGATCACGTCCGTGTACCTGCTCGGCACGGTCTACGGCGTCGCCGGGATCTGCGCCGGGCCGGTGCTCGGCTCGGTGCTCGCCCTCGCGGCGCTCGGCGGCAGCCCCCTGCAGGGCGGCGTCGCGCTCGCGGTGTTCGCGTTCGGCATGACGGTGCCGCTGTTCGTGCTCGCGTTCGCGTGGTCCCGGTCAGCATGGGTGCGCCGGCTCGTGCGGCCGCGCACGGTGCGCATCGGCCGCTGGACGAACACGTGGACGCAGATCGTCGCGGGCCTGCTCGGGATCGGCATCGGTGTGCTGCTGCTCGTCACCGACGGCACCGCCGCCCTCGGCGGCGTGCTCGGGGCGACCGCGCAGTTCGAGCTCGAGGCATCCGCGCTCCGGCTCACCTCCGCGGTGCCCGACCTCGCGGTCGCGGGCCTCGCGATCGCGGTACTCCTCGGCGCCTGGCTGCTGCACCGTCGGAATCGACGACGGGCGGATGCCTCGGCCGGCGCCCCGGCGAACGTCGTCGCCGCAGGAGACGACGGACCGCTCGACTGACGCATCCGCCCCGGACGGATGCATCGAACGCCCCCGCACGCGATGATGGGTGGATGCCCACCCCGGAGAGCGCCGCGCTCCGCGCCCACGCCGCCATCCGCGGAGCGATTCTCGACGGCCGGCATCGTCCGGGCGAGATGCTCAGCGAGAACGAGCTCGCTCAGCGGCTCGGCATGAGCCGCACCCCGGTGCGGTCCGCGCTCACCCGGCTGCAGGACGAGGGCTGGATCACGATCTACCCGAACCGCGGTGCACTCGTGAGGGCGCTCAGCGACCGTGAGATCGCCGAGCTCGCCGATGCCCGGCTGATCCTGGAGGCGATGGGCGTGCAACGGGCGACGTCCCAGGTGCGCCGGGCGCTGGCGGACCGCCTCGAGCCGGAGCTCGACGCGCAGCGTGCCGCGCTGCTCGCGCGCGACCTGGACGGCTTCGTGACGCTCACGATCGCCTTCCACCGCTCCTTCGTCGAGGCGTCGGGCAATGCGGTGCTCGCCGAGGTCGCCGGCCGGCTGACCGACCGGCAACGGCTGTTGCTGAGCGCGCACCGCGAGACGCTCTTCGAGCGGGTCGAGGAGACCGTGGCCGAGCATCGCGCGCTCGTCGAGCGGCTGCGGGCCGACGATCCGGCCGGCTTCGCGGCGGTGCTGCGCCGCCACCTCACGGACACGCACGGCCCCGAGCTCGGTCCGGTCTGACGCGCCCGCGCTCGCCCTCGCCTGCCCCGCTCGCGCTCGCCCGGCCCCGCTCGCGCTCGCCCTCGCCTGCCCCGCCTCGCGCTCGCCCCGCATCCCCCGTTCCCCGAGGGGGTCACTTTCCGACATTCGCTCCGCCTGAGAGCGCAGCGCATGTCGGAAAG
>NZ_JAMBNX010000011.1 GCF_023715325.1 Agromyces mediolanus
GACGTCGTCGGCGGGCTGCTGGAAGATCGCCTCGTGCAGCTGCGGGTCGAACGGGTCGCCGACCGCGCCGAAGCGCACCAGCCCGAGCCGCTCGGTGACCTGCCGGAGCTTCGCGGCGATCGTGCCGAAGGCGGTGTCGCCCTCGAGGTCGCCGTGCTTCTCGGCCCGGTCGAGGTCGTCGAGCACGGGCAGCAGCGCGGCCACCGTCTGCCCGACGGCCCGGTCGCGCTCGAGCTCGCGGTTCTGCTCGGTGCGCTTGCGGTAGTTGGCGTACTCGGCGGTCACTCGCTTGAGATCGGCGAGGTGCTCGTCGTTCGGCTCCGCCACCTCGGCCTGCGCCGCGTTCAGGATGTCGTCGACGGTCAGCTCGGCCTCGTCGGCGGATGCCGCGGCGTCGGCCGCGGCATCCGTCTCGCTCGAAGGCTCGCGAACCGCACCGGTCTCGGGGTCGATCTTCCGCTTGTCGCGGATGACCGGCTCTTCGGGGTTCTGGTTCTCGTCGGCCATGGTTACTTCGCCTGTCCCGTCGACGGGTCTTCGTCGTCGACGACCTCGGCGTCGACCACGTCCTCATCGGACGCCTGGTCGGATGCCTGGCCGCTGGCGCCCTGGTCTTCACCAGCACCGGCGGATGCCTCGGACTGCTGCTGGGCGTAGATCGCCTCGCCGAGCTTGCCCTGCGACTGCGAGAGCTTCTCGAACGCGGTCTTCACCGCGTCATCGTCGTCGCCGGCGAGCGCCGACTTCAGCGCGTCGACATCGCCCTGGACCTCGGTCTTGACGTCGTCGGGGAGCTTGTCCTCGTTGTCCTTGATCAGCTTCTCGACCGAGTAAGCGAGCTGCTCGGCCTGGTTGCGCTGCTCGGCGGACTCGCGGCGCTTCTTGTCTTCGGCGGCGTGCTCCTCGGCCTCGCGCACCATGCGGTCGATGTCGTCCTTCGAGAGCGACGAGCCGCCCGTGATGGTCATCGACTGCTCCTTGCCCGTGCCCTTGTCCTTGGCGGACACGTGCACGATGCCGTTCGCGTCGATGTCGAAGGTGACCTCGATCTGCGGGATGCCGCGGGGCGCGGGCGCGATGCCGGTCAGCTCGAAGGTGCCGAGCGCCTTGTTGTCGCGCGTGAAGTCGCGCTCGCCCTGGAAGACCTGGATCGCGACCGACGGCTGGTTGTCGTCGGCGGTCGTGAAGGTCTCGCTGCGCTTGGTCGGGATGGCGGTGTTGCGCTCGATGAGCTTCGTCATCATGCCGCCCTTGGTCTCGATGCCGAGGCTGAGGGGGGTGACGTCGATGAGCAGGACGTCCTTGCGCTCGCCCTTCAGCACACCGGCCTGCAGCGCGGCGCCGACGGCGACGACCTCGTCGGGGTTCACCCCCTTGTTCGGGTCCTTGCCGGTCTCCTGCTTCACGAGCTCCGAGACGGCGGGCATGCGCGTCGAACCGCCGACGAGCACGACGTGGGCGATGTCGGAGACCTTGATGCCGGCCTCCTTGATGACGTCCTCGAAGGGCTTCTTCGTGCGGTCGAGCAGGTCGCTCGTCATGTTCTCGAACTGGGCGCGGGTGAGCGTCTCGTCGAGGTTCGCCGGCCCGTTCTCGGTGAGCGAGAGGTAGGGGAGCTGGATGCTCGTCGACATGCTCGACGAGAGCTCCTTCTTGGCCTGCTCGGCGGCCTCCTTGAGGCGCTGCTTCGCGATCTTGTCGTTCGAGACGTCGACGCCGGTCGACTCCTTGAAGCGCTTGATGAGCCACTCGACGACGCGCTCGTCCCAGTCGTCGCCGCCGAGGCGGTTGTCGCCGGCGGTCGCGCGGACCTGGATGGTCGAGAAGTCCTCGTCCTTGCCGACCTCGAGGAGGGACACGTCGAAGGTGCCGCCACCGAGGTCGAAGACGAGGATGAGCTCGTCTTCCTTGCCCTTGTCGAGGCCGTAGGCGAGCGCCGCCGCGGTCGGCTCGTTGATGATGCGCAGCACGTTGAGGCCCGCGATCTCACCGGCCTCCTTGGTGGCCTGACGCTCGGCGTCGTTGAAGTACGCCGGGACGGTGATGACCGCGTCGGTCACGGTGTCGCCGAGGTACTGCTCGGCGTCGCGCTTGAGCTTCTGCAGGATGCGCGCCGAGATCTCCTGCGGCGTGTACTGCTTGCCGTCGATCTCCTGCGTCTTCCAGTCGGTGCCCATGTGGCGCTTCACCGACGAGATGGTGCGGTCGACGTTGGTGACGGCCTGGCGCTTGGCGGTCTCGCCGACGAGCACCTCGCCGTCCTTCGTGAACGCGACCACCGAGGGGGTGGTGCGGAAACCTTCGGCGTTCGCGATGACGGTGGGCTCGCCACCCTCGAGGACGCTGACCACGGAGTTCGTGGTGCCGAGGTCGATTCCAACTGCTCGTGACATGTGTTTCTCTCCTTCTGCTGACCGGTGTCGGGCGGCGCGGGTGCGCCTGATCGAGACCCCGGTTCAGCGCGCGGCTCGGCCGTGCTGGCCCGCAGCCGAAGTCTCTGTCATCTCTGACGGCCATTTCTGGCCCCGTCAAGACTTGAGTCCTAACGGCTCAAGTGTCGCAAATCGAGATGAACACGTCAAGTCGATTCGGTGAAACTTGAGTACAGTTGACTCAACTTCGAGAGCCTGCGTGGTATTCCCACGCTTGGAGGAATTCGCGGGCGGTGGGATCAGTGCTCCGACCAGACCCCCAGCTCGTTGCCGCTCGGGTCGGCGAAGTGCAGCCGGCGGCCACCGGGGAACTCGTACGGACCCTGGACCACGCGGCCCCCGGCCTCGACGATCGCCTCGGCGGCACCGTCGAGATCGTCGCTGTAGAGGAGCACGAGCGGGCCGCCCGCGGTGACCTCGTCGACCAGGATCAGCCCACCGGCCTCGTCGCCGTCGCGTTCGGCGGCGGTGCGGATGCCGGCGTACTGCGGACCGTAGGGCGTGAACTCCCACCCGAAGGCGGCAGCGTAGAACGCCTGCGCGGCGGGCAGATCGGTGACCGGGATCTCGACGTAGTCGATCGTGCGCGGGATGCCGTGGGTGTGTGACGTCATGGGGCGAGTCTTGCGCTCACCCCCGACATGACCGGGCGCCGTCGCATTGACACCGCGGATGCCCCGGCCTATGGTTGCCGAGGCCCTCGGGCCCACCCCTGGCCCCACGCCGATTCCGGCACCGGGCCGCCCGATCGAAGGCAGGTGATGCGAAATGTCCGGTGATAGTAGCCGCGCCACCGCCTCGCCCCTTCGAGTCGGCCTCCCGCGGCACTGACCGTCCTCCTCCCCGAGCTCCGCGCCAGCACGCCGAGCCTCTGAGGCGGGACGCAGATCCGCCCGAGGCATCCGTCCCTCGCCGGTCCGAGCGGTGGCTCCAGCGCGCCCGCTGCGCGCTGCCCCGCGACGCCGTGGCGCGGCGCACGATCGACCCAGACGAGGTGAGACGAATGATGACCCTGATCGACAACGGCGTGTACGTGGACGGCCTCCGCACCGCCAGCCCCGAGAACCTGCTGCAGACGACCGAGGTGATGCGCTCCGGCGGCGGCATGGCCTGGATCGGCCTGTACCGGCCGAGCCCCGAGGAGGTGCGCTCGGTGGCCGAGCAGTTCGACCTGCATCCCCTCGCCGTGGAGGACGCGCTGACCGGCCACCAGCGCTCCAAGCTCGAGCGCTACGGCGACACCCTCTTCGTCGTGCTGCGCCCGGCGCGCTACGTCGACGAGCACGAGGAGGTCGAGTTCGGCGAACTGCACGTGTTCGTCGGGCCCGACTTCGTCGTCACGATCCGGCACGCCGAGGCGCCCGACCTCCGCCGGGTGCGGCGGCGGCTCGAGGCCTCCCCCGAGCTGCTCTCGATGGGCCCCGAGGCGGTGCTCTACGCCGTGCTCGACGAGGTCGTCGACGAGTACGGCCCGGTCGTCGCCGGGCTCGAGAACGACATCGACGAGATCGAGGACCAGTTGTTCTCCGGCGTCGAGGGCGTGTCCCGGCGGATCTACGAGCTCGCCCGCGAGGTGCTCGACTTCCAGCGCGCCGCGCAGCCGCTCGTCGGCATGCTGGAGGGACTCGCCCGCGGATCCGACAAGTACGGGGTCGACCTCGAGCTGCGCCGTTCCTTGCGCGACGTGCTCGACCACGCCCTGCGGATCGTGGAGCGGGCCGGGGCGTTCCGAGCCATCCTGGACAACGCCCTGCAGGTCGAGGCGACGCTCGTCGCGCAGCGGCAGAACGAGGAGATGCGCCGGATGACGGAGCTGAACCTCGCCCAGAACGAGGAGATCAAGAAGATCTCCTCCTGGGCGGCGATCCTCTTCGCGCCGACCCTGATCGGCACCGTGTACGGCATGAACTTCGACGTCATGCCCGAGCTGCAGTGGAGCTTCGGCTACCCCTTCGCCCTGCTGCTCATGGTCGGCATGAGCGCCGTGCTGTACGGCGTGTTCAAGCTCCGCCGCTGGCTCTGACCACTGGTTCGCTGAGCTTGTCGAAGCGAGCTCGTCGAAGCGTGTCGAAGCGAGCTCCACACGCTTCGACAGGCTCAGCGAACCAGGGCGACAGGCTCAGCGAACCAGGGCGACGAGCTCAGCGAACCAGGGCATGGAAGGTCAGGCGGCGGGGCGGCCGTAGGCCTCGAGCAGGCGCAGCCAGACCTCGCTCACCGTCGGGTAGGCGGGCACCGCGTGCCAGAGCCGATCGATCGGCACCTCGCCGACGATCGCGATCGTCGCGGCCTGCAGGAGCTCGGCGACGTCCTGCCCGACGAAGGTGGCACCGACGACCACGCCGCGATCCTCGTCGACGATCATGCGGGCCGTGCCCCGGTACCCGTCGGCGAGCAGCGAGGCGCCGGCGACCCAGCCCAACTCGTAGTCGAGCACGCGGGTACGCACCCCGGCCTCCTCGGCGGCGGCCGCCGTGAGCCCGACGGCGGCGACCTCCGGCTCGGAGAAGACCACCTGCGGCACGGCGTGGTGGTCGGCGGTCGCGACGTGCGCGCCCCAGGGGGCCTCGGATGCCTCGTCGCCGCGCGCCCGCGCCGCGATCGCGTCGCCCGCGGCCCGAGCCTGGTACTTGCCCTGGTGGGTGAGCAGCGCCCGATGGTTCACGTCGCCGACGGCGTAGAGCCAGTCGTGGCCGGGCACCCGGAGCGTGTCGTCGACGTCGAGCCAGGCGCCCGGTTCGAGGCCGATCGTCTCGAGTCCGAGCTCGCGCGTGCGCGGCGTACGGCCCGTCGCGACGAGCACCTCGTCGGCGACGACCGTCTCGCCGGTCGACAGCTCGATGCGCACCTCGCCGCCCGAGGCATCCGCGGCGTCCGCCGCCCCGTCCCGCTCGACCCGCACCGGCGACGCCCCCGTGATGACCCGCGCGCCCTGCGCGGCCAGCCCCTCACCGACGAGCTCGCCCGCGAAGGGCTCGAACTCGCGCAGCAGCCCGCTGCGGGCGATGACGGTCACCTCGGTGCCGAACGAGGCGTAGGCGGCGGCCATCTCGACGCCGACGACGCCGCCGCCGATGACCGCGAGCCGCCGCGGCGCCTGCTCGGTGCTCGTGGCCTCCCGGCTCGCCCACGGACGGGCCTCGGCGAGTCCCTCGATGCGCGGGATGAGCGGATCGGAGCCGGTCGCGACGACCACCGCGACGCGGGCCACGAGCTCGACGGCGGCGCCATCGGGCGTGTCCACGACGACGCGGCGCTCGCCGTCGAGCCGGCCGTGCCCCCGGACCAGCTGGATGCCGGCACCGTCGAGCCATTCGACCTGGCCGCTGTCGTTCCAGTGCTTCACGACGTCGTCGCGGTGCGCGAAGAGCGCCTCGACGTCGAGCTGCCCGGTGACGGCCTCGGCCGCACCCGGCACCCGGCGGGCCGCATTGATCGCGGCCCCGGCGCGGAGCAGCGCCTTCGACGGCATGCACGCCCAGTACGAGCATTCCCCGCCGACGAGCTCGTGCTCGACGATGACGGCGCTGAGCCCGCCCTGAACGGCCCGATCGGCGACGTTCTCGCCCACCGGCCCGCCGCCGATCACGATGAGGTCGAATTCCTGCTGCATGCTGCTCCCCTCGTCGGCGCCGCCAGGCGCGGCACTCCTCCCATCGTCGTCGCGCCCGCCTGGGAACACCACCCTCCCCGGCCAGCTGCCCGGCGGACACCGCGGCGGACTACGATGCGCCCATGCCGATGACGCGCACCGCCTCGCCCGATCGCCGCGTCGTGCACCTCGTCGAGCGGCTCGACGACGCCGCCAGCGCGCACCCGCCGGCTGCGCTGCGCCTCCCGCGGCGGCTCGGCACGCCGGGTCGCATCGCCTTCGCCGCGGCGAACCTCGTCGCGACCCTGGTGGCCGCGGGCGGCATCGTGCTGCTCTGGCGTGAGGAGACCCCCGGCTGGTGGTTCAGCCTGCTGTTCACCCTGCTGCTCGGCGCGCTGGCCCTCGCGCTGTGGCTCCTGCTCATCGGCTCGATCGGCGCGGCGCGCGAGGACCGCGAGGCGCAGACGGCCTGGAGCGCTGTCCGTGAGCGGGCGACCGCGACGGCCGGCCGGATCGCCGCCCGCCGCACCGAGCTCGCCGAGGAGGGCACCCCGACCTCCTTCGAACTCGATGTCGAGCTCGAAGGAGGCGAACGGGTCACCGCCGAGTGGCGGCTCGAGCGCGCGGCGCAGCGGCTGCTGCAGTCGCAGGTTCCGGGGATCGGCGCGCCGGTGCGGGTGTGGCGGGCGGCGGGGATGCCGCAGGCGCCTGTCGTCGTCGAGGTCGCCGATCCGAGCGTGGTGGGCTGAGGGCTCGCACCGATCACCCCACCCGGGTGAGCTCTTCGAGCATGCCAGGTTCGCGCCAGTGCCGGCTCGGGATGCTGTCCCGCAGCCGCCGGGTGTAGTCCTCGGCGGGGGCGTCGAGCACTGCACCGGTCTCGCCCTGCTCGACGAGCCGGCCGTGGTGCAGGACCACGACATCGTCGGTGAGTTGGCGCACGACCGCGAGGTCGTGCGAGATCAGCAGGTAGGCGGTGCCGAGCTCGTCGCGGAGCTCGGCGAGCAGGTTCAGGATCTGCGCCTGGATCGAGATGTCGAGCGCGGCGACCGCCTCGTCGAGGATGATCAGCCGCGGCTCGACGGCGAGCGCCCTCGCGATCGCCACGCGCTGGCGCTGCCCGCCCGAGAGGCCGACCGGGCTCCGGTCGAGCTGGCCTGGCGTGAGTCCCACCAGGTCGCCGAGCTCGCTGGCGCGCGCCGCGAAATCGCCGCCGCGCGGCGGGTGCAGCCGCAGCACCTCGACGAGGCAGGAGCGCACGGTCTGCCTGGGGTCGAGGGAGCCGTACGGGTCCTGGTAGACCATCTGCACGAGCTTCGCCCGGCGCAGCCGTTCGGCCCGGGAGCGCGGCTTCGAGCTGAGGTCCTGGCCGTGCACCAGCACCCGACCGCTCGTCGGCTGGTCGAGGCCCATGATGATCCGGGCGAGGGTCGACTTGCCGGAGCCGGACTCCCCGACGATGCCGAGGTCGCGGCCGGCATGCATGGTGAAGGAGACCCCGTCGACGGCGACGGTGCGCCGGCCGCGCCGGCTGAAGACGCGGGTGACGTCCTCGACGACGACGGCAGGCGTCTCGCCCGGCTGCTCGGCGCTCATCGCGCTCCTCCTTCTGGCGCGGACGCCTCCGACGCGGATGCCTCGCCGGCGTGCTCGGCGCCGACCGCGGGCGTGCTGAGGAACGCCTCACGGTCGGCCGCCGTGATCGTGGGCAGCCGGGGCATCCGCTCCTCGATGCTCGGCCGCGAGCGCAACAGGGCCAGGGTGTACGGATGCCTCGCTCCGCCGTGCAGCTCGTCAGCGGGCAACTGCTCGACGATGCGTCCGCGATACATGACGCAGATGCGGTCGCAGAGCGCGCCGGCGAGCTCGAGGTCGTGGGTGATGAAGATCGTGCCGAGTCCGCGCTCGCGGGTCGCGACGCGCAGGATCGCCGCGATCTCGGCCTGCCGGGTCACGTCGAGCGCGGTGGTCGCCTCGTCGGCGAGCATCAGCCGTGGGTCGGTCGAGAGCGCCGCCGCGATCACCGCCCGCTGCAGCATTCCGCCCGAGAGCTGGTGCGGGTACTCGGCGAGACGCTGCGCGGGCTCGGCGATGCCGACCTCCCCGAGCAGCTGCTCGGCGCGCGCGTAGGCCGCGGCCCGAGGCATCCGCTTCGTCGTGCGCAGCGCCTCGGTGACGTACTCGCCGACGGTGGTGACCGGATTCACCGAGGCGCGCGGATCCTGGAACACCATGCCGAGCTCCTCCGCCCGGAACCGGGCGAGCTCGCGCTGGCGGAAGGCGAGCACGTCGCGCCCGTCGAAGCGGATGCTGCCGCTCACCCGCGCCGAGGCCGGCAGCAACCGGGCGACGGCGTTCACGGCGGTCGACTTGCCCGACCCGGACTCGCCGATGAAGCCGACGATCTCGCCCGGCGCGACGGTGAAGCTCACGCCGTCGAGGGCGCGCACCCACTCGGTGCCGTCGAAGAGCTCGACGGCGAGGTCCTCGACCTCCAGCAGCGCAGTCATCGACCCTCCCGGTTCAGGCTGACCCGATCGGCGAGCCGGTCGCCGATGAGCGAGACGGCGGCCACGACGATCACGATGGCGAGGCCGGCGAAGGTGGCCTCCTCCCAGTACCCCTGCAGCACCCCGCGCTGGCCCTCGGAGATCATGAGGCCCCAGTCGGCATCGGGCGGCTGCACCCCGAGCCCGAGGAACGACAGCGCCGCGAGATCGACCATGGCGTAGCCGAAGGAGATCGTCGACTGGGCGAGCACGGTCGGCATCACGGCGGGCAGCAGGTGACGACCCGCGATCCTCGTCCGCGACTGCCCGACGGTGACGAGCGCACTGAGGTACGGCAGCGACATCTCGCCGACCGCGACGCTGCGAACGATCCGCGCGATGAAGGGGATGTACGCGATCGCGAGGGCGAGCACCGCGGTCGTGAAGCCCGGGCCGAGCACGGAGACCGCGAGGATCGCGAGCAGCAGGCCCGGGAACGCGAAGCCGATGTCGAAGATGCGGCTCAGGATGCGGTCGACCCAGCCGCCCGAGATCGCGGCCACGAGCGCCAGCACCGTGCCGACGACCGCGGCGACGAGCACTACGACCGCCGGGCCGAGGAGGCTCGTGCGCGCCCCGTAGAGCAGCCGGCTCAGGATGTCCCGGCCGGAGCCGTCCGTGCCGAGCAGCGCCCAGGGCTCCATCGGGCGGTAGGTGAGGCCGAAGTCGACCTCGTTCGGGTCGTACGGGGCGATCACCGGCGCGAGCAGCGCGGCGAGCACCGCGAGCCCGACGACGACGGTCGCGACGATGCCGGGGACGCCGAAGCCGCGCGTGCGGCGCTTCGCGCGACGGCGCATCCGCAGCGCCTCGAAGACGACGGTGGTCATGCGGCGATCCCCTGACGCTCGCGCACCCGCGGGTCGATGACGACCTGGATGACGTCGACGATGAGCACGACGATGACGACGGCGGTGATGAGCAGCAGGCAGATCGCCTGCACCACGCCGAAGTCCTTCTTCGCGACGGCCTCGGTCAGGAGCGCGCCGATGCCGTCGAGGGCGAAGGCCCGCTCGACGACGACCGATCCGACGATGAGGCTCGTCAGGGTGAGACCCACCACGGTCGCGACGGGCGTGAGCCCGTTGCGGAGGATGTGCCGCCCGATGACCGTGCTGCGCGGGATCCCGCGTGCGACCGCCGCCTTCACCTGATCGCGGGCCGCCTCCTCGCGGAGCGCCGCCCGCGTCACCCGGATGACATAGGAGCCGGAGGCGAGGGTGAGCGCGATCACGGGCAGGGTCAGATGGTAGAGCCGGTCGAAGAAGCCGTCACCCGGACCGAACGCCGGGAACCAGCCGAGGCCGACGGCGAACACCGAGATGAGCGTCGAGGCCGCCACGAAGGAGGGGATCGCGACGCCGATCGAGGTGCCGGCGAGGATCACGTCGCTGAGCGCCCGGCGGGACAGCGCCGCCACGATGCCGAGCCCGACGCCGATGACCACGATGACCACGAGCGCGTACGCGATGAGCATCGTCGTGGTCGCCAGGCGCGGCCCGAGCAGCGACAGCACGTCGTCGCGGTACGTGATGGAGCGGCCGAGGTCGCCCGAGAGCACGTCGCCCAGCCACGCGACCCAGCGCACGAGGAAGGGGTCGTCGAGGTGGTACTGCTCGCGGAGCGCCGCGATCGCCTCGTCGCTCAGCGTGCGGTTGCCGATCAGGTAGCTGAGCGGATCGCCGGGCGCCAGGTACAGGGCGCCGAAGATCAGGAACGAGGACACGAGGAGGGTCGCCAGTCCCTCGAGCACACGGATGGCGATGAAGCGGGGCAAGACGACGACCCTCCTCGGTCGGGTTCGGACGGGGCTCGGCGCTACTTGGCGCCGATGCCCGCCGCCCACGGGTAGTAGAGGAACGCGAGCGAGGCCGTCGCGCCCGAGATGCGGTCGTTCAGGTAGAGCCGCATGCCCGGGTTCACCAGGTTGATGAGCCCCATGGAGTCGACGAGTCCGGCCTGCGCGGCCACGAGCGACTCCGCGCGGGCGGTGTCGTCGAGCTCGCCGAAGGCGGCGGCCACGTTGTCGGTGACGCTCGGCTCGTCGAGCAGCCCGTAGTTGTAGGCGCTCAGCGGGGTGAACTCGCTCAGGGACACGATCGGGTCGGCGACGCCGGCGCCGTACTCGTTCACGATGAAGGCGTCGTACTCGGCGCGGGCGGCCGCGTCGAAGTAGAGCGCGTTGAAGCTCGTGATGGGCAGCGTCTGCGTCTTCACCTCGACGCCGATGGCCTTGCCGGCCGCGGCCAGCAGCTCGGCGGCCTTGTTGTCGGCCTCGGTCTCGGCGGGCAGCGCGACGGTGATGCTCTGGCCGGCGAGACCGCCGTCGTCGACGAGCTTCTTCGCGGCATCCACGTCCTGCGCGACCGAGGGCAGCTCGGCGGCGCCCTGCTCCCAGACGTCCTTCGCATAGCCCCAGGCGCCCGGCTGGATCGGGGTCAGCGACGGCGCGGCGGTGCCGCGGAAGACCGTGTCGGCGAGCGCCTGGCGGTCGTAGGCGAGGCTCAGCGCGCGGCGGAGGTCGGCGTTCTGGAACGGCCCGTCCTTCTCGGTCGGGCGCACGGCCATCCAGTCGGTGCTCTCACCCAGGTAGAAGCTGCCCGAGTCGGAGTTCATGAGCGGCTCGGTCGCCGAGAGCGGCACCCGGTAGGTGCCGTCGATGTCACCGGAGAGGAGGCTCGACGCGATCGTCGACTCGTCGGTGACGAAGGTCAGCGTGGCGGAGTCGGCGAGCGCGGCGCGGTCGTCGTTCCAGTAGTCGGCGTAGCGCGACATCGTGATGTTCGTGCCGGGCTTCCAGCCGTCGAACTGGAACGGCCCGGTGCACATGATGCCGCCGGACGCGGTGCCGTAGGCTTCGCCGGCCTGCTCGACGTACGCCTTGGAGCCGACGACGCCGGCCGCGGTCGCGAGCATCCGCTCGAACAGTGCGTCGGGCTCGGTGAAGGTGATGGTGACCTGGAGTTCACCGGTCTGCTCGATCGAGGCGACCCGGTCGTAGAAGGGCACCCCCCAGTACGAGCCGGCCGCGTCGTCGAGGTTGCGGGAGAGGCTGAAGACCACGTCCTCGGCGGTGAGCGGGCTGCCGTCCCAGAAGGTGACGCCCGAGCGGATGGTGAGCACCATCGTCGTGTCGTCGGGGCGGTCGACCTTCTCGGCGAGGCCGGGCTCGAGCCCGAAGTCGGGCGTCTGCAGCATGAGGCTCTCGCACATGTTGGCGAGGGTGGTGTTCTCCGAGTCGCTGTAGGCGTAGATCCAGTCGAGCGAGGCGGGCTCGCCGCTCGTCAGGTTCCACGTGAAGGAGTCGATGGGGCCGGAGGCGGCGGGGGTCGTGGTGATCCACTCGAGCTCGGCACCGGCCGAGCCGCCGCCGGCGCTCGGGCTGGGTCGCTCGGCCGAGCAGGCGGCGAGGACGACGGCGAGCGGGACGACGAGCGCCGCCGCGGCGACGCGGTACGGGGTGCGGGACATATCAGGACTCCTTCGGGGGTGCGGGAGCGGTGCTGCTGGTGATGCTGCGTGCGGGGGAGTCGCCGGCCTACCAGAGGTCGAGGACGGGGGCGAGGTCGACCGCACCGTCGGCGGTGACGACCACGTTGCGCTCGAAGGTGGCGGCGGTGCCGCCCATCACGACGAAGCGCTCGAAGGCGAGGGTCATGCCGACCTCGATGGGCCGGTCGTTCTCGGGGCGGATCCACGGGGCCTCGAAGCCGAGGCCGAGGCCGTGGCCGCCGGCCTGGAACTCGGCGTGCTCGAAGTCGTAGCCGCCCTCGGCGAGCAGCGCGTCGGCTGCGCGGGCGAGGTCGCCGACGGTCGCGCCGGGCTTGGCGGCGGCGACGGCGGCGTCGATCGAGGTACGCGCGAGGCGGTAGGCGGCCTCCTGCGGCGCGGTGGGCTCGGCGCCGACGACGCGGCTGCGGGCGAAGTCGAAGAAGTAGCCCCGGTAGGCGCCGGTGAGGTCGACGGTGAAGAGGTCGCCGGCCTGCAGCACCCGGTTGGAGTAGGTGGGCGGGGCGGGGATGCCGGGGGCCTCCGCGCCGAAGGTGTAGACGAAGGCGTTCGCCATGACGGCCTCGCTGCGGGTGAGCTCGGCGACCATCGCGGCGACGGCGTCGGTCTCTCGCGCACCGGGCACGAGGAACTCGGCGCCCGCCGTCAGGGCGCGGTTGCCGATCTCGCCGGCGCGGCGGAGGAGCGCCACCTCGGTCTCGGACTTGATGGAGCGCACCGTCTCGACGAGGTCGTCGGCGAGCACGAGCGAGCCCCGGCGGAGGCTCTCGGTGGCGCGATCGACGGCGGCGAGCTGCTTGGCGGTCATCGTGTCGCTGCCGACGACGCCGATGCGGAGGCCGGTGCCGCCACGCAGGGCGTCGCCGACGAGCTCGCCGAGGCTGCCGCCGGTGCGACCGTCGAGGGCGAGGTGGCGGGTGGCGCCGACGGGCTCGGCGTCGACGTCCTCCGAGCAGAGCACGAGCTCGTCGGCGGTGACGACGACGGCCGCGTAGCCGCGGTCGCTCCAGACGCCGGGCACGTCGCGGATGGTGGGGAAGACGGCGTAGTGGCCGCAGAGGTAGAGCACGTTGCCGTAGCGCTCGATGGTGCCGCCGCCGCGGCCCCAGACGACGATCGCGTCGAGCTCGGACTCGGCCATCAGCCGGCGCACTCCCGCGACTCGGGCGGCGTACTCGCTCGGGGTGATCTGCAGCTCCACGGACACGGACAACTCCTTCGTTGATTCATCCACTTGACTACTGGTTAGTTTGTAGGACGATTAGTCGGAGAGTACCGGCGGACGACTCCGGCGTCAACGGCCCTCGGCTCGCCGGGCGGGACGGACCGTCCGGAATCCGCCGCTCGGGCGGCCGAGCTGCTTCAATCGTCTCGGAAGGGAACGGCATGGACTGGACTGAGATCGAGCAGGGTCGCACGCTTTCGGTGCCGGACCGGCTATCGATCCGACTGGAGCGACTCATCCTCGACGGCACGCTGCAGCCCGGCGAGAAGCTCCCGCCCGAGCTCGAGCTCACCGAGCGACTCGGCGTCTCCCGGGTCTCGCTGCGGCAGGCGCTGCACGAGCTCGAACGCCGTGGCCTCATCGATCGCAAACCCGGACGCGGCACGGTCGTGCTGTCACCGGCCGACGCCCGCGACGCCTCGGGCGCCGCCCTCGCCGAGGTGCTCGGCTCGACGGGCGGCGAGATCGCGCACATCCTCGAGCTCCGCTCGATCATCGAGCCGCCGATCGCCTCGCTCGCCTCGCAGCGCGCGACGCCGCGCGACCTCGTGCAGCTCGAGCAGCTCGTCGACGAGATGGCCTCGCCGGAGTCGAAGGAGCACTACGCCGAGCTCGACCGGGCGTTCCATCAGGCGATCGCTCAGTACACCCACAACCCGCTGCTCGCGATGCTGAACGAGCAGATCGCGAACCTCATCGCGCCGAGCCGGTCGACCGCCCTGCAGACGCAGGAGCGGCGCGACACCTCGACCGCGGCGCACCGGCGCATCCTCGCCGCGATCGCCTCCGGCGACCCCCAGGCCGCGCAGCACGAGGCGGCGCTGCACATCGGCGCCGTGCGCGAGCAGATCCAGCACGCGGCGGCCGCGCTGGCCGCCGGTGCGGAGGACGTCGAGCCGGGCTGAGCCGAGGCATCCCGACCGCCCGATGCCGGGCTCGCCGAAAGTTTGACAGTTGGTAGGACCAAGTGTCACGCTGTCAGCACCGACGCATCCGCCGTGCGGATCGACGCGTCGCGATCGATCGCAACGAGAAGGCCCTGCCCATGACCACCAGCTCACCCCTCGGCGCCGTCGCGAGCTCGCACTACCTCGCCACCGAGGCCGGCGCGGCCGCCCTGCGGGCCGGCGGCACCGCCGTCGACGCCGCGATCGCCGCCGCCGCGGCGCTCTGCGTCGTCTACCCGAACAACGTCGCGCTCGGCGGCGACCTCGTCGCGCTCGTCCGCAGTCCCGACGGCGAGATCAGCTTCGTGAACGCGACCGGCCGCTCCGCCGCGGCGGAGCGGCTCGACGCGCTGCGCGCCCGCCACGGCGGCGCCCTGCCCTCGCGCGGCGTCGACACCGTCACGGTGCCCGGCGGCGTCCGAGGCTGGGAGGCGCTCGCCGCGATCGGCGGCCGGCTGCCCTGGGCCGACCGGCTCGCGGCCGCGCGCCGCTACGCGCGCGACGGCGTTCCCACCGCGACCTCGGTCGCGCGCGCCATCCGTGACGAACGCGCCGCGCTCGAGGCCGACCCGGGATGCCGCGCACTGTTCCTCCCCGGCGGCCGCCCGCTCGACGAGGGCGAGGCGCTCGTGCAGCCCGCCCTCGCCGACACCCTCGACCGCATCGCCGAGCACGGGCCCGACGAGTTCTACACCGGCGAGACCGCGCAGCGCTGGATCGCCGGCCTCGCCGCGCTCGGCGGCCGCATCACGGCGGCGGATGCCGCATCCGCCCGGGTCGTCGTCGAGGCCCCCATCTCGGAGACGGTCGACGAGCTCGAGGTCGTCACCGCCTCGCCGAACACGCAGGGCTTCTCGCTGCTGCGCACCGTCCGGGCCCTCGCGAACGGCCTGCTCGGCGCGCCCGTCGACGCGCTCGGTGCCGGGGCCGGCACGCTCGCGGCCGTCTTCCACGACAACAACCGGGTGCGCGGCGCCTGGCTGTCCGACCCCGACGTCGCCGCCATCGACGCGGCCGGCCTCGTGGCGGCCGACGCGCCTCCGCTCGACGAGCTCCGCGCCGACCTGCCCGCGACCGGCGACACCGTCGGGCTCACCGCCGTGAGCGCCGACGGCTGGGCCGTGTCCCTCGTGCAGTCGGTCTACTGGGCGTTCGGGGCCTGCGTGCTGGAGCCCGAGACGGGCGTGCTCTTCCAGAACCGCGGCACGTCGTTCTCGCTCGACCCCGGGCACCCCGCCGCTTTCGGCCCAGGCCTCCGCCCGCCGCACACCCTCATGCCCGTGCTCGTCCTCCGCGACGGAGAGCTGCTGCAGGCCCAGGCCACGATGGGCGGGCAGGCGCAGCCCCAGATCCACGCGCACCTGCTGCTGCGCACCCTCGCCGGCGCCTCCGCCCTCGAGGCGACGAGCTCGCCGCGCTGGGTCGTCGGAGTGCAGGACGCGGGCGACGTCGAGGCCACGATCACGATCGAGCGCGACGTGCCGGAAGCGACGCTCGCCTCACTGCACGCGAGCGGGCTGAAGCCCCGACTCGTGCCGCCGCGCGACGAGAACCTCGGCCACTCGAACCTCGTCCGCGTCGTCGAGGGCGGCTACGACGCCGCCAGCGACCCGCGCTCGGACGGCTCGGCCATCGTCGTCGAGGCAGCGTCCGAGCTGCGCGAGGGGGCCGCCCGATGACACAGGAACGCACCCGCCTGTCGATCTGGATCCTCATCCTGCTCGGCATCATGATGGGCTACTTCTCCGGCCTCTTCGGCGTCGGCGGCGGCATCGTGCTCGTGCCGACACTGATGCTGTTCGGCGTCGACCAGCGCATCGCCGCCGGCACCTCGACCGCCGCGATCCTGCCGACGGCCATCGTCGGCACGGTGACCTACGGACTCACCGGGCACGTCGACTGGATCGCCGCCGCGCTCATCGCCGTGGGCATGATCGTCGGCGCCCAGCTCGGCACCTACCTGCTGGCGAGGCTTCCGCGGGCCGCGCTCTTCTGGGGCTTCCTCGGCTTCCTCGCCGTCGTCGCCGTGAGCCTCTGGCTCGTGGTGCCGCAGCGCGACGCCGAGATCGAGCTCAACGTGTGGCTCGGCGCCGCGCTCGTCGCGCTCGGCGTGCTCACCGGCATCCTGTCGGGGCTCATGGGCGTGGGCGGCGGCATCGTCGTCGTGCCCGTGCTGATGTTCTTCTTCGGTGCCAGCGACCTCGTCGCGAAGGGCACCTCGCTCGCGATGATGGTGCCGGGCTCGATCTCGGGAACGATCGGCAACGCTCGACGCCGCAACGTCGATCTGCGGATGGCCGCGATCATCGGCGTCACGGCGTGCGTCGCCTCGCCGCTCGGCACCTTGACCGCGCAGGCCATCACCCCGTTCGTCTCGAACGTCGCGTTCTCGGTGCTGCTCGCCTTCGCGGCGTGGCAGCTGATCCAGAAGCACGTGAAGGCCCGCCGCGCCGCAGCCTGAGCCCGCTCCGTCCCCGCCGCTTCTCCGCAAATCCTTCGGGAATACCCCCTAGGGGTATATCGTTGCCGGAGGAGACACGCAGGGAGAGGAGGTCGCCATGGGACTGTTCGCGATTCGCGACTATCGCCGGCTGTTCGGCGCCCAGGTCATCGCGCTGTTCGGCACGGGCCTCGCCACCGTCGCGCTGGGCCTGCTCGCCTACGAGCTCGCCGGACCCGCCGCCGGCACGGTGCTCGCGACCGCGCTGACGATCAAGATGGTGATGTACGTCGTCATCGCGCCGATCGCGGCCGCGTGGGCCGACCGGCTGCCCCGCCGGCTCTTCCTGACCCTGCTCGACGTGATCCGGGCGGCCGTCGTGATCGCTCTGCCGTTCATCACCGAGATCTGGCAGATCTACGTGCTCATCGGGGTGCTGCAAGCGGCGTCGGCCGCGTTCACGCCGACCTTCCAGGCCGTCATCCCCGACATCGTCGCCGACGAGACCCAGTACACCCGCGCGCTCTCCGCGTCGCAGGTCGCGTACACGATGGAGAGCCTGCTGAGCCCCGTGCTCGCCGCGCTCGCGCTGCTCGTCATGAGCTTCGACTGGCTGTTCCTCGGCACGGCGATCGGGTTCGTGATCTCCGCAGCGCTCGTGCTCGCGACGAAGATCCCGAACGCGACCCCCAGCGGACGAGTCGGAGCCTGGGACCGCATCGCATCCGGCCTCGTCTCCTTCGCGCGCACGCCGAGACTGCGCGGAGTCATGGCGCTGAACCTCGTGGTCGCCGCGGCCGGATCCATCGTCGTGGTCAACACGGTCAACTACGTCCGCGACCGGCTCGGGGGAGGCCCGGCCGACGTCGCCTGGATGCTGGCCGCCTCCGGTGGCGGCACGCTCCTCGTCGCGCTCGCGCTCCCGAGAGTCCTCGACCGGATCACCGATCGTGCGGTCATGCTGACCGGGGCGGCCACGCTGCTCGCCGGACTCGCGGCGGCCGTCGCGACGGCTGCGACCGAGACGGAGTCCGCGGCGCTCACCGCGTCGACCTGGGTCGTGATCGGCGCGGGGATGGCGCTCGTCGTCACCCCCACCGGCCGAGTGATCCGAAGCTCGGTCGCCCGGGCGGGACTGCCGGCCGCCTTCGCCGCCCAGTTCTCACTCTCGCACCTGGCGTGGCTCATCGCCTATCCGATCGCCGGATGGGTCGGCGCGTCGAGCCTCACCGCCGCCTGGGCGATCCTCGGGGTGCTCGCCGCCGGCGGCGCCGTCACCGCGTTGGCGGTGTGGCCGCGCGAGCGCACGGCCGCGCTGCTCAGCACGCCCGCCGATGCGGACGCGATCCAAGCCGAATGCGTCGCCGCCGCCGGGCACACCGGCTGCGTCCGCACGATATAGCCGAACGCGAAAGGGGGCCCGCCGGATCCGGCGGGCCCCCTTCGTCGTATCGATCAGTAGGTCGTGACGCCGCCGGAGTTCACGGCCGCCACGATGATGACGATGTAGATGATGAAGAAGATGACGCCGAGCGCGGTGAGGATCGAGCCGACGATGACGCCCGCCTTCGCGAGACCGTTCGGGTAGCCCGCCTTCTTCGACTGCGACTGCGCCACCGCGCTGATGATCAGACCGATCAGCGGCGTGATGATGGCGAGCACGAGACCGACGATGCCGAGGGTCTTGCCGGGGTAGTCGGCCGGCGGCTGAGCGGGAGTGTTGCTCATGAGGGGTGCCTCTCTGGGGTAGGGATCACGCGCTCCCGCGGAGCGCACCCGAGAGCGTATCGGGGGAAACGGCGGCACGGCAACGATTTCGCCGGCTTAAGTAGCCAAATGACCCCCGTTCCGTCCGGAACGGGGCATAGACACGGCGGGAGAGCGGGCGTAAGCTGCGTGATCGGCCGTGTACGCGGCCCGGCTCGGCCGCATCGCCGGCCAGCAGGATCGAAGCGAGAGGAGCGAATGATGACCGACACCTTCGTCGCGCGTTCAGCAGACCCCCTCTTCGAGGCCGCCGCCGTCTAAGCCCGTCGCGGCACCCGGTGGCCTCACGATCCGAAAGCCACCATCGTGAACTTCCTCTCGTCGCTCGACGATTCCGCCGGCGCGCCGCTCGACGCGGCATCCGGTCTCTTCTTCTCCGCCGCCGAACCCGGCGACGGCCAGCGCTGGTCGACCTGGCCGGCCACCATCCCGACCGAACGTGGCCCCGAGCCGCGCCCAGACTGGCTCGTGACCTCCGCCGGTGCGATCGACACCGAGCTCGGCGTCGTGAAGAGCGGCAAGGAGGCCGATCTGTACCTCGTCGAACGAGCCGTGCCCGGCGCCCCACCCGGCACCGTGGGCGAGCACGTCGTGCTGGCCGCGAAGCGGTACCGCGGCATCGAGCGCAGCGACTTCCACCGCTCCTCGATCTACACCGACGGCCGCGGCACCCGTCGCAGCCGCGACCAGCGCGCCATCGACAAGCGCTCCACCTTCGGCCGGGAAGTGGCGCGGGTGCAATGGGCGAGCACCGAGTTCCAGGCGCTCAGCGAGTTGACCCGGCTCGGGGCAGCGGTGCCGTACCCCGTGCAGGTGCAGGACACCGAGGTGCTGATGGAGTTCATCGGCGACGACCGGGTCGCGGCACCGCGACTCGCCCAGGTGCGCGCGGAGCCGGCCGAACTGCGCGAGCTGTTCCACCAGCTCGTCGACTTCATGCACGTGCTCGCCGGGGCGGGCCTCGCCCACGGCGACCTCTCGCCCTACAACGTGCTCGTGCACCACGGCCGCGTCGTCGTCATCGACCTACCCCAGGTCGTCGACGTCATCGCCAACCCCGCCGGCATGGAACTGCTGCACCGCGACTGCGTCAACCTCTGCGAGTGGTTCACGAGGCGTCGGCTCGAGTGCGACGCGGAGGAGCTGTTCGGCGATCTGGTGGGCGTGCTGCACTGGTAGGGGCGGGTCCGGCCGTACAGCCTGGCCCCAGGGCCATGCACTCCCCGGCAGCTAGGAGTCGCCATCCGGCGCGTCGCTGTGCCCCGTCAGTACGATCGCGGCTGATGGCCGAGTCGGCCTGGAAGGTAACTCCAGAGCCTTCCTGGATCAAGTCCTCCGTTTTTCCGACTCCAGTCGCATCCTGTCTGGATGAAAAGCTCTGGACCCACGGCGAACAGTTCGCCGGACCAACGGGATGCCACGCACCGGCAGGAAGCCGTGTGCGGCGGGGCATCAGCGAGGTCTCCCGCCAGACGAAGGCAGAAACATGAAGATGACCCACTCCCCGGGAGCCGCTCGCCGATCCGGCGCGCTCGCAGCCAGCGCGGCTGCAGCCCTGCTCATCACGGTTGGGATGGGGATCACCCCAGCGAACGCGGTGGAATCAGCGCCGGAGGAAGGCGAGTGCCTGCTCGACACGAGTGGACTCACGCTGTGCGCCGATACCGCACAAGAACTGGCTGATGAGCTGCTACTAGAGCACGGCATCGAGATCGTCGCACTTCCGGAGGACCCCGAGACGGACGATGCCCTGCAGCCCTCACCCGACACACGCCAGGCCTTTGAGCTCGGGGAGGCACGATCAGTCGGCACGCACGCCGCCAAGCAGACGTTCCTCATGGGGGCCTACTGGGCCGGAAAGAATTACGCGGGCAAGAAGTGGAACCTGACCACCCAGCAGTCGCCGGGCTTCGTACCGTGCGCCTTTTACGGGAACTTCACGTACGGTCGGTTCGGCGACTTGACCGGCTACGGAAACGACGATGTCGAGTCAGTGCAGAGCTACGGTCAATGCGCGATCAAGCTCTTCGTCGATACCAAGTACCGCGGGAGCATGTACGGTCCCACCACGGCTGCGACCACGCTCGGCGCGTTCAACAACATGGCCAGCTCGATCGAGGTCGTCCGCCGGTAGCTGGAGCGCGTCGGGACGGAGCGTGCAAGGCTGGTATGCGGACCATACGAGGGGATGCCAAGTGGAGGTAGTGTAGCAGTTCGGCGTCGCCGTCCTCGTCCTCTTCGGGATCGGGGCAGCGGCTGCGATCGGTTACCTGAGCTTCAAGCTCGGCTCCTACTGGCTCACGGCGCGCAAAGCGCAACGTCGGAGCGCATCCATGAGCGCGAAGGAGGCCGAGATCCGGTCGGCGCTCGCCGCGGAGGGCTACAACACGACCGAGATCAACGACGCGATCTCGGAAACACGCACGCGGCGCTAGAGGCAGATGTCCGGTTTCAGGCGAGAGTGGCTCTCACGACGGGTGACCGCTCTTCTTCGTGGAGGGGCGGCGCGGCCGGCGACAGGCATCCGTGAAGCACGCGTCCCGCTCGCCCCCGCGATACAGTGCAGACGATCGACGCCGATCCCCGGACGAGCGCCGTCACCACCCGTTCACCGGACCTCGGGAGACTGCCGCCATGACCGATCCCACCGCACCGCAGGGCGGCGAACCGAGCGGCGGCACCCCCGCCGGCGGGCGTCCCCGCAACTTCCCGCCCGCGCCGATGACGACCGCGGAGGGCGCCGCGGCGACCATCGGCGTCGGCACGGAGCAGGTGGAGGCGGTCACGGAAGCCGGGGCCCGCCGCGGGCGCATCCTCGCGTGGGGGCTCTGGGACTGGGGTTCGGCGGCATTCAACGCCGTCGTCACCACCTTCGTGTTCACGGTGTACCTGACGAGCGACTCGTTCGGCCCGAGCGGCACGGTCGAGGCGCAGCTCGGCTGGGCGCTCGGCATCGCCGGCCTGCTGATCGCGCTGCTCGCGCCGATCACGGGGCAGCGCTCCGACACGAGCGGGCGGCGCAAGCTCTGGCTCGCGGTCAACACGTATCTCGTGGTCGCCTGCACGCTCGCGATGTTCTTCGTCCTGCCCGCGCCGGAGTACCTGCTGCTCGGCCTCTTCCTGGTCGCGGCGGGCAACGTGTTCTTCGAGTTCGCCGGGGTGAACTACAACGCCATGCTCGTGCAGGTGTCGACGCCGCGCTCGATCGGCAAGGTCTCGGGCTTCGGGTGGGGCATGGGCTACGTCGGCGGCATCGTGCTGCTCCTCATCGTCTACTTCGGCTTCATCCAGCCCGAGGTGGGCTGGTTCGGCGTGACCGGCGACGACGGGCTCGCGGTGCGCGTGTCCATGCTCGTCTCGGCCCTGTGGTTCGGGCTGTTCGCGCTGCCGGTGCTGTTCGCCGTACCCGAGTACCGGGGCCCTGCGGTGCGGCGCGAACGGGTGGGCTTCTTCGCCTCGTACAAACGGCTCGGGCGGGACATCGCGAAGCTCTGGAAGGAGGACCGCAACACGGTGTGGTTCCTGCTCTCGAGCGCGGTGTTCCGCGACGGGCTCGCGGGGGTGTTCACCTTCGGCGGGGTCCTCGCGGCATCGGTGTTCGGATTCTCGGCCGGCGAGGTGATCGTGTTCGCCATCGCGGCGAACGTGGTCGCCGGCATCTCGACGATCGCCGTCGGCGTGCTCGACGACCGGCTCGGCGCGAAGCCGGTCATCGTCGTCGCCCTCGTCGGACTCGTCGTGAGCGGTCTCGTCGTGTTCTTCCTGCACGACGGGGGCCAGATCGTCTTCTGGACGGCAGGGCTCGCGCTCTGCCTCTTCGTCGGCCCGGCGCAGTCGGCGAGCCGCACCTTCCTCGCCCGGCTCATCCCGCCCGGACGCGAAGGCGAGGTGTTCGGCCTCTACGCGACGACGGGCCGGGCAGTGAGCTTCCTCGCCCCGACCGCGTTCGCGATCTTCGTCACCCTCAGCGGCAACCAGGCGTACTTCGGCATCCTCGGCATCGTCCTCGTGATCGCCGTCGGGCTCGCGCTGCTCATCCCGGTGAAGGCGACGCGGACCGCACCGCACGCGCGGCGCGACTGAGCGACGGCGGATGCCTCGGGCCGCCCCGGGGGCGACCGCCGTTCGAGTCAGCCGCGGCGCCAGCCCTCGGCGAAGCGCGCGAACAGTTCGGCGAACTGCGCACGCTCGGCCTCGCTGAAGCCCTCGAGCGCGCGCTCGACCGCGCCGCGGCGGCGGCCGAGCAAGGACCGGAGCGCGTCACGTCCGCTTTCGGTGATGACCAGGATGGCTCGACGAGCGTCGTGCGGGTCGGGCTCGCGCCGGACGTGGCCGGCCGAGACGGCGGCCGCGACGAGGCGACTCGCACGGGGCTGATCGACGCCGATCCGGTCGGCGAGCTCGCCGACCGACGCCGGGCCGTGCTCATCGAGAAGGTGGAGCACGCGGAGCGCCGCCTGTCCCCCGCGCCCGCCCGGGCCGCGCCAGCCACCGCGCTCCGGGTCACGGAAGGCCGCATCGCCATGCGGGGCATCGCCGTGGTGCCCGCCGCCGTGAGGACCGCGACCGTGATGCCCGCCGCCGTGCGGCCCACGCCCGTGGTGGCGCCCGCCGCCCTCCTCGGCACCGTGGGGGCCGCCGGAGTGCGGGCCGAAGCCGCGAGGGCCGCCGCGAAGCATCCCGAGCGCGGTTTCGATGCGGGACACGGGATCGGCCGAACCCGAGCGTTCGCTGGGAGCTCCTTGACCTCGATCAGACATACATGTCATAGTACATATACATGTCATAAGGCATGCAATATCGAATCATCGCGCAACGCGCGCCGGGACCCGCCGAGGCGGGCCACCGAGAGAGGAACACCATGACCACCCACGAAGACCACCACACCCCCGAGCCCGACGAGCCGGCCGAGCGCAACGAGCCGGCCGAGCCCAAGGCAGGCGCCCGCCCGTTCGGCTTCTGGCTCAAGCTCGTCGACCGCCGCCTCTCCGAGGAGATGGCGGAGCTGTTCGCCGACGTGGGCCTCAGCCGCCACGACTGGCGCGCACTGAACCTGTACGCCGGCGCCGCAGAGGACGAGCGGCTCGCCGCCCGCCTCGCCGAGCGCCCGAAGCTCGCCCACCGGCTCGCCGAGCACGGCTGGCTCGAGCGCGGCGAACTCACCGAGGAGGGCCTCGCGGCGCGCGAGCGCCTGCAGTCCCGCGTCGACGGATTCCGCGAGCGCGTCGCCGGCGCGGTGTCCGACGAGGACTTCGCGACTACGCTCCGCACGCTCGAGGCGATCGCCCGCGAGCTCGGCTGGGACGAGTCGCAGCCGATGCCCCGGGGTCGCCGAGGCGGCCGCCGCTTCCACGGCGAGCGCGGGGGCTTCCCGCACGAGCACGGTCACCGCGGGGGCTTCCCGCACGAGCACGGCCACCGCGACCCCCGCGGCGAGCGTCACGGCGACCACGGCTTCGGGCACGAGCACTGCGGGCACGAGTCGCGCGACGGGCACGACGAGCGCCACGGCGGTCGCGGCCACGGTCGCGGCCACCGCCGCGAGCAGCTCGAGGTCCACGTGCACCTGCACCACTGAGCCGCCGCCTCGGCCCCGCCGAGACATCCACCCGGAGCGCCGGTCCCGAACGGGCCGGCGCTCCGTCGTCGCCTTCGCCGTGTTTGTCCCCTCCAGCGCCCGAAAGACGCGATGTCGCGCCGAGCAGATCCATCTCAAGATGAGATTTCTTGGGCGGTGGTGTGCTTGTCTCTGAGCAGGGTGGTCCGGGGGACGTTGAGAGAAGTGGAGCACAAAGATGAAGTCCACCGGATTGCGGATCGGGGCAGCCATCGCCGGAGTCATAGGTTTCGCCAGCATCGGGACGGCACCAGCCGTCGCAGCGGAATCGGTCGAGGCCAGGAACGCAACCGAGTCCTGCTGGACCGACGTCTCGCTCAATGAGAGCCTGTGCGTTCCGGCGGGGGGCGACCTGTTCGCCAGAGTGCTCGAGGAGAAGGGCGTCCGAATCATCAACACCGAGGAGATCGTCATCGGCGGCAAGTTGATTCCCGCCGTCACCGAGGCTCAGGGCGAGCTCGCCTCGAGTGAGGCTGCCCCCTTCGCCGCGACGGTCCGCGCGATCCTCTACGACGACATCAATTACGGAGGGGGCTCACATGTCGTGACCGCCTCCGGCGGCTGCGTCGCCGGAGCACCTGAACTCGTCATCTATAGCCTCCATGGCCTTGGATGGGGTGATCGAGCGTCGTCGTTTCGCACGTATGCCGGTTGCGTCGGGCGGATCTACAGCGAGATCGGTGGCAGTGGCGCCACCTACGGCTTCACATCCGCTGCACCGCAGTTGTACGCGCTGAACGACAAGGGCAGCTCATTCGGCACTCGGGCCTAGGGTTCCACGTCTGCGCTCGTCAGGGCGCGGCCACGGCCAAACCCTGACGAGCGCAGAGCGCTGCCTCCCCGAGAAGTTCCACATCCGGGAACACAGAGGTCACCCCGTCACCACGCAAGCAAGCAACGAGGTCCGGAACCGCGTACTCGACACCCTCGACGGGGGGTTGAGTGGCGTGCGGCCCGACCGCTCCGACGCGCCAGGCTGCAGCGCACATCTCGAGGGCTGGGATGGGTGGCGCCGGTTGTGCGCGGCCGTCTGCACCGTGCGCTTCCGTCGCACTGCTGATCGTGACGAAGGATGAGGACGTCGATGGCTCTGAATAGCAGTACGCACCGTAGTCCTGGAAGTCGCGGCTCGCGAGCCACACGGCGCCGACTGCGGCCAACGCCGCCGTAGCCGCCCCGATCGCCATCGCATGCCGTGCGCGGCGCTCCCTGCGCGCCACCCGGTCCACTTCGGCGCTGATCCGCCGCCCGAGGGCGTCGTATTCTCCAGTCGAGGGCTCGTAGGCTGTCGTCATCATCCCTCCTCGTTCATTCGGGCGCTGAGATCTGCGCGGACGGCGAATCGGGCGCGGCTGAGCCGATTGCGCACCGCAGCATGAGTTGTTCGCAGTCGGACGGCGGCCTCCTTGTAGCTGAGCCCGTCAACCAAGCACAACTGGACGATCGCCCGGTCGATCGGATCGAGTCTCGCGATCGCTTCGCGAACGAGTTCATCGAGACCCCTGCGAGCGATGATCTGCTCGGGATCGAGCGAACCCATCGGACGCTCCTCGAGCGGCAATGCGGAGCGGCGGGCCGAATGGCGGCGCTTGTTCGAGCCGAGGTATCGCGCCGAGGCAAGCAGCCACGGGAGCACCGAACCACCGACGAGATTGATCTTGCGGCGCTTCTTCCAGAGCAGCACGAAGGCATCCTGCAGCACTTCTTCCGCGTCCGAGCGGGATTCGACCTCGAGATATGCACGCGCGTAGACCGCTCGCCGGTACTGGCTGTACAACTGGGCGAGCGCGGTCTGGTCGCCGGCCGCGAGCCTCGCGCACATTGCACGATCATCCATGAGAGCCACCACCTCGATCCTCCCCTCCTCTACTGAGATGTGTTCGGAGAATCGCAAGGCGTCTCAACATCGCTCGGCGCCTCGCGCAGATCCCGCGAAGAGGAGTGAGCACGGCGACCGCTCAGCGCAGGGCGGCGCCGGGCACCAGCACGCGCTCGGCGAGCTCGGCGGGCACCCCGAGGGCGAGCAGCCGGGCTCGGTAGGCGCGGCGGGCGCGCAGGTAGGGCAGCTCGTCGTCGCGGATGACGGCGAGGAGGTTCATCAGCTCGAAGGTGCCCTGGATCTCGAAGGCGAGCTGCTCAGGGTCGTCGCCAGCGGGGTCGAGCCCCGGCAGCTCCCCGCGCTCGGCGGCGAAGCGGGCGGTGAGCGCGAGGTAGCCGAGCCAGTCGTCGAGCTGCGCGGCGACGGCGTCGCGCACCTGGCCCGGCTTGGCGTGAAAGTCGGCGGCCGCGGCGGAGAAGAAGCAGCCGCCGGGGAACACCCGGTCCTGCGAGTAGGCGACGACCCGGTCGAGCAGGGCGACGAGTCGGCGCACCCCGCGGGGGTGCACGCGTGCCGGGGCGATGACTGTGGCCGCGAAGCGTGCGCTCGCGGTCTCGACGGTCGCGAGCTGGAGCCGTTCCTTGCTGCCGAAGAGGGTGGCGACGCTCGACTTGCCGACGCCCGCGGCCTCGGCGATGCGGGCGATGGAGAGCTGGTCGAGCCCCTCGATCGAGGCGAGGTCGACCGCCTGGGCCAGGACGACGCGGCGCGAGGCATCCCCGCGTGCGCGACGCCCGTCGGTCACCGCCTGCTGCTCCATGCGTGCCTCCTCCACTCGATTTTACGCACGATCGTGCGTAAAGTAACCCGTACGATCGTTCGTATTCTTGAACGCCACCTCGGAGGCCGTCATGCCGAAGCTCCCCGCGTCCGTCGCCGCCCGCATCGCCGTCGCGCGTGCCGCCGCCCCGCGCAGCCCGCGCCTCGCCGCGCGCGCCGTGCTGCCCCTCTTCACCTCGACGCGGCCGCGCCGCCCGGTCGCCCCGCGCGAACGGGCCATCCACGACCGCGCCAGGCGCAGCGCCTTCACCGCCGCGGGCCACCAGCTCGCGGCGTACGAGTGGGGCTCCGGCGCCCAGACGGTGCTGCTCGTGCACGGCTGGCGCGGCCGGGCGAGCCAGTTCGCTCCGCTCGTGCGCGAGCTCCGCTCCGAGGGGTTCCGTGTCATCGCCTTCGACGCGCCCGCGCACGGCGACTCCCCCGGGCGCCGCGCCGACATCCGCGACTGGATCGCGGCGATCGAGGCGCTGCAGCAGCGGCATGGCCGCTTCAGCGCGATCGTCGGGCACTCGCTCGGCGGCCTCGCCGCGATGACCGCCGTCGCCGAGGGCACGAGTGCGGGCGGCGTGGTCGCGATCGCGAGCGTCGGCGACGCGGCGGTGACCACGAACGTGTTCGCCGGGGCGCTCCATTTGGGCGATCGGGCGGCCGCCGAGCTCGCCACGGCGTTCATCCACCGCGTCGCACCGGGGCTCGACCCCGCCGAGGTCTGGCGCCGCTTCGACCGGGTGGCGCACCCGATCCCGGCCCCGGTGCCGCTGCTGCTCGTGCACGACGCCGCCGACCGCGAGGTGCCCGCGAGCGAGAGCGAGCGCCTGCGCGCCGCGCACGACGACCGCGCCCGAGCGATCGTCGTCAGCGGCTCCGGCCACTCGCGCGTGCTCGGCCACGACACGACGCTCGACGCCGTGACCGCCTTCGCGCTCCGCGGTATCGCGGGCGTCGACGCGCTCGAGCCCGTCAGCGCAGGCTCGGCGCGACCGACAGCGTGACGAACACCCGGGCCACGGCGTAGCGCGTCCGACTCTGCGGCGAGCGCGGGGCGCTTCGTGGCGCGTGCGACCATGCTCCCGGCGCCCGCTCGTCGTGGGCCCCCGCCGCGCGCGGCGGGCCCGGGGGCCCGAAGGCCCGACGGTCAGGTCCGACGGGCCCGCCGACGGGCGACGACCAGCACGATCAGGATCCCGCCGAGCAGCAGCACGACGGCGAGCGCGATGCTGCCTCCGATCACGATGCCCGTGACCGCGAGCGGTGGCGGCGGCGTTGCGGACTCCGTCTCGACGACCGCCGGGGGCGATGCTGCGGTGACCGGTCCGGGCGCGCCAGCCGGGGTCGCCGTCACGGTGGCGACGTTCGTGATCGTGTCGCCCGTCAGGTCCGCGGCGAGCACCACGTAGCTCGCGGTGCAGCTGAGCTGCTGCCCGGGCGGCAACGCCGACATCGCAGGCGGGCAGGCGATCGCGGAGAGGGCACCCGCGCCGGAGAACTCGACGTCGTCCACCGTCACCCCGGTGAGCGGGACGTTGCCCGTGTTCGTGACGGTGAACGAGTACACGATGACCTCCCCGGCGCGGCTCACCCGCTCCGTGTCCGCCGACTTCACGATCGACATCCCCGGGACCTGTTCCGACGGGATCTCGACCGTGGACGGCTCGGACTCCACCGGGTCCGCGCCGCCGCCAGGTGGAGTGCCGAACGCGGTCGCAGTGTTCTGCAGCCCCCGGTCGAGGTCGGCTCGGGTGACCAGGTAGCTCGCCGTGCAGGTGACCGTCTCACCGGGTGCGAGCGAGCTCGCCCCGGCCGGGCAGCTCACCGCCGACAGCTCGCCGGAGCCGCTGAACTCGCCCTCGGCCACGGCCACGTCACCGAGCGTGACGCTGCCGGTGTTCGTGACCGCGAACGAGTAGGTGACCCGCTCGCCGACCGTGCTGATCGTCGTCACGTCGGCGGTCTTCTCGATCTCGACCGCGGCGTGCTGCGCGACGGGCACCCGGACCTCGGGCTCGTTCGACGTGACCGGGTCGCCCCCACCGGGAGGGGTGCCGGTCGCGGTCGCGGTGTTCGTGAGCTCGCCCGAATCGACGTCGGCCTGGGTGAGGCGGTAGCTCGCGGTGCAGGTCACCGTCTCGCCGGGTCGCAGTGCGGAGGCGCCCTCTGGGCACGCGATCTCGGACAGCTCGCCCGAGCCGCTGAACTCGCCCTCCGAGATGGCGACGTCGGTCAGGGTGACGTTGCCCGTGTTCGTCGCCACGAACGAGTAGGTGATGGTCTCGCCGACGTTGCGTGCCACTCCCGGATCGGCGAGCTTGCGCAGCACGAGTTCCGGCCTCGGCTCCTCGGGGACCGACGCGTCGTCTTCGGTGGTGGTCACCCAGGTACCCAGCGGGTCCTGGCCCATCACCGTCGCCGCGTTGTAGATCCGTCCACGGTCGACGTCGTCCTGCTGCACCTCGTAGCTAGCGGTGCAGCGCGTCTGCTCGCCCGGCGCGAGGGTCCGTTCAGGGCAGGTGATCGCCGAGAGTCGACCCGAGCCGGTGAACTGCGTCTCGCTCACGTACACCCGGGTGAGCGTGACATTGCCGGTGTTGGTGACGACGAAGCTGTAGTGCAGAGTCTCGCCCGCGACCAGGCCGTCGGCCGGCTCGACCGACTTCACGATCGAGATCCCGGCGGCGGGCTCCAGCTCGACGATCGCCGTGGCCGGCGGCGTCTCGATCGGGCCTCCGCTCGGCGGCGTCGCCGTCGCCGTCGCGGTGTTCACGAGATCGTCGCCGCTGTCGAGGTCGGCCTGGGTGAGGGTGTACCGGCCGATGCACGTGACCGATGCGCCGGGCCGTAGCGGGCCCGCGTAGGTTCCGGGGGAGCTCGAATCGGGGCAGGCGATCACGACCGGGTCGCCGGCTCCGTTGAATTCGCCCTCGGCGATCTCGAGGTCGCGCAGGGTGACGTTGCCCGTGTTGGTGAGCCGGAACTCGTACTCGATCACCTCGCCCGCCCGGGCGGAGGCGACGGGTCGCGGCGCCTTCTCGAGCCGCATCGAGGGGTCGGGTTCCTCCGGGATCGACACTTCGGACGGCGGCGACGTGATGGTCGGCTCGGTGGAGGACCCCTCCGGCGGGGTGCCGGTCGCCGTGACCGAGTTGGTCAGACTGCCGCGGTCGACGTCCTCCTGCGTGACGGTGTAGCGCGCAGTGCAGGTGAGCTGGCCCCGCGGCGCCAACGTTCGGTCGGCGGGACAGTCGATAGCCGACAGTTCGCCCGACCCGTCGAAGCTCTGCTCGGTGAGACCGACGTCCGCGAGCGTGACGTTGCCGGTGTTCGTGACGACGAATCGGTAGGTGATCTTCTGTCCCACGACCAGCTCGCGCGGGGCGCCGTCAGCCGACTTCTTCACTTCGATGCCTGGCGCCCGGTCGACCGTGACCTCGGCCGGCGAGGGCTCCGACTCGACGCCCTCGTTGTTCGGGTCGAGCCCGGTCGCCGTCGCGGTGTTGCGGATGGCCTCGCCACGGTCGAGGTCGGCCTGGGTGACCACGTAGCTGACGTAGCAGGTCACGCTCGCGTCGGGACGCAACGAGTCGGCCGCAGGCGGGCAGACGACGGATGCGATCGGCCCGGCCCCCGAGAAGCTGTCCTCCCGGATGCGGACGCCGTGCAGCGTGACGTTGCCGGTGTTGGTCACGAGGAAGGAGTAGACGATCCGTTCGCCGGGCCGCGTGGCGCGGTCGGGACGAGCCGACTTGGTCAGGGACAGCGCGGGCGACGGCGGGAGCGGGTCCTCCACGGATCCCTCGGGGGATTCGACCTCGTTGCCGCCGGGGTCCGTGCCGGTGGCGACCGCGACGTTGGTGAGCTCGCCGCGATCGACGTCGGCCTGCGTCAGGGTGTACGTCGCCGTGCAGCGCGCCTGCTCGCCCGGCTGCAGCGCGCCGCCGGGGCAGGCGATCTCCGACAGTTCGCCGGTGCCGCTGAACTCGGTCTCGCGCACCGCGATCCCGTCGAGCGTGACGTTGCCGGTGTTCGTCACCCAAAAGGTGTACGTGATGGTGTCGCCGGCCTCGGCGCCCTCCGTCGCGTCGGAGAGCTTCTCGATCTCGAGGGCGGGTGCCGGTACGACCTCGACCGTCGCGGATGACTCGTTCGAGTCGACGCGTTCCCCGGTCGGGGTCGTCCCCGTGGCCGTCGCGGTGTTCACCAGGTCGTCGCCCCGGTCGAAGTCGGCGACGGTCGCCCGGTAGACCGCGGTACAGGTCATCGACGCCTGCGGCGCCAGGGTGGTGGCCGGGCACGTGATCTCGGGGGCACCGCCGGCACCGTTGAAGTCGCCCTCCTCGATGCGGATGTCGTCGATGGTGACGTTGCCGTTGTTGGAGACGAGGAACTCGTAGCCGACCGGTTGACGCACCGTGTCGACCTGCCCCCGGCTGGCCGTCTTCGTCAGCAGGAGCGACGGTTCCGCCCGCTGCGGCACGACTGCGGTGTCGGGACTCGATCGCACGGGCTCGCCCCCCGTCGAGGACCCCGTCGCCTCCGCCGTGTTGCTGATCGAGCCGCGGTCGATGTCGGCCTGCTGCACGGTGTAGCTCGCCGTGCAGGTGACCGCGTCGCCCGGCGCGAGCTGGCCGGCCGGGCAGCGGATGGCCGACAGCTCGCCGCTGCCGGTGAAGCTGGTCTCGTCGATGGCGACGTCCTGCATCATGATGTTGCCGCTGTTCGTCACCACGAACGAGTAGCTGAGCGTCTCGCCCACGACCAGTGCACCGTCCGGGGTGACCGACTTGTCGAGCTCCAGGGCCGGTCGGTACGGCGTGTTCGTGAACGTGCACATGATCGCGGCGCCGCTTCCGCCGTTGTTCGGCATCTCGAAGCTGCCGGTGCGGCCCGCCCCCTCGGCGGCCACGGCCCCGGAGTTCTGATCGACGCATCGCCAACTCGAGTCGTACCGGTTCGCGTCCGAACCGGAGCCTGTCTCGGTGACGGTGTAGCGCACCCCGGCCAGCGCGAGCACCGGGCCGGCCTTCTGCGGCTGCACGCCGTCGGTCTCACCCGCCGTGGTGGCGCTGTTGCCGCGGCTGACACCGCCGCCCGTGATCGTCATCGTCACCTGGTCGTCGGCGGCCTTGCGCCCGTCGGGGAGGTCCTTCTGCACTTCGATCGTGTTCGGCGAGGCGCACGACGCCAGATCGCCCGTGCCCGACTGACGCAGCGGCGCGTTCCGCAGCACGGCACCCGTGGTCGGGTTCACGGTGAAGACCGTCGCATTGCTGCTGAGGATCAGCGAGCCGTCACTGACGAAGGCGAGACCGTTGATCGCCTGGTCGGTGGGGGTCGTGATCCGGTTGAGCTCGGTGCCGGTGATGGCGACCGGGCTCGACACCGGCGCCGTCGGCAGCGTCGCCTCGATGACGCCGAGCACGTTGGTGCCGTTCGCGCCGGCGCTGTAGAAGAGGTTGCCCTGCGCATCGAAGGCGAAGTCTCCGTTGCTGCCGGCCTGAGGCACGGCGCCCGAGGCGACTCGCCCCAGGAACTGGTTCGTCGCGGGGTTGAAGCCGAAGATGTTCAGGGTGCCCCCGGTCATGCCGCCCCAGTAGTAGACGCCGGTCGCGAGATTGATCGCGCCGTGCGTCATCGCGCTGCCGCTCGGTGCCGCGCCGAGGTTGGCCCACCCTTCGGCGACCATGTCGTAGGCGAAGACCCACCGGCGGTTGTCGGGCGGGTTCGAGACATACGCGCCGGTGCCGTACACCATGCGGCCGTCGGCGGAGATTCCCATGGCGTTGATGTTGAGGTTGGCCTGCGGGAAGTTGAACCTGGCCACCGTGGTCTGGGCGCCGGTGGCCTGGTCGATCTGCCAGATGGTCTGCGGCGTGCCGATCTGCAGGCCGTAGCTCGGCCCGCACTGCAATGGCGAGGCGGCCGCCGCCGGCGCGACGGGACCCGCGGTGACGGCCGCGAGGCTCCCGGTCGCGAGGACCACCGAGGCGAGCACGCCGGCGAGGAATCGGCGGGGGCCTCGCCGCTCGGATCGGGTGCTGGCGAGCTTTCGCCCCGATGGCGCCCGTTCGGACTTCGGGATCCCACTCGCCCTCCGGGCCGCATGCCAGGTGCCAACCGGCCCCGCGCCCCGCACACCGTCCGCTCGATCGCGGAGCGAGCGCCCGCCGATTGCACTCCGGAACCAACCGGAACTGGTTGAATCTGCGGCCGTTGCTCGGCTCATCCCGCACCTTCCCCTCAAGGCCCGAGGCGTCCCCCCGCCGTCATGCAGCACTGCACGACTGGACGCCGCTCCGTGCCATCCTAAGCACGATCACTCGGCTGGAATCAAGAGAAAAGCGCAATTGGGATGCCACGGCCGGGCACAGCCCGGTGCCGATCAGCCGGGGAAGGCGGGGTCAGTTGCCGCGGGCGCCGGCGTCGCTCGCGGCGACGTCGGTGTGGTGGAAGTTCTGGAACGAACGCGAGGCCGTCGGCCCACGCTGGCCCTGGTAGCGGCTCGCGTAGTCGGCGGAGCCGTACGGCCGCTCGGCCGGCGAGGTGAGCCGGAAGAAGCAGAGCTGACCGATCTTCATGCCCGGCCACAGCTTGATCGGCAGCGTCGCGACGTTCGAGAGCTCGAGCGTGACGTGCCCGGTGAAGCCGGGGTCGATGAAGCCCGCCGTCGAGTGGGTGAGCAGCCCGAGCCGGCCGAGCGAGCTCTTGCCCTCGAGGCGCGCGGCGATGTCGTCGGGCAGGGTGACCTGCTCGTAGGTGGAGCCGAGCACGAACTCGCCCGGGTGCAGGATGAACGGCTCGTCGGGCCTCACCTCGATGAGGCGAGTGAGCTCGGGCTGGTCCTCAGCCGGGTCGATGAAGGGGTACTTGTGGTTGTCGAACAGCCGGAAGTACCGGTCGAGGCGCACATCGACGCTCGACGGTTGCAGCATCGCCGGGTCGGACGGCTCGATGCCGATGCGCTCGCGTTCGAGTTCGGCACGGATGTCGCGATCGGAGAGCAGCACGCGCCCAGCCTAGTTGCTACGATGGTCTCCGTGACGTCTCAGGATGTCGCACGCCGAAGTAGTTCAATGGTAGAACTTCTGCTTCCCAAGCAGACAGCGCGGGTTCGATTCCCGTCTTCGGCTCCACATTTCACCACCTCGCCCCGCGGCCCGGCTCCCGCCGGATGCAGCGGGGCGTTTCGTTTCCGCACCCGGATATCCGGGCGGCGTGTCGGGTTCTCATCGCCGTCTTCCGATCCATAGTTTCGAACACGCATTCGAATGTCGGGTCGCCGATCGGCGGCCCGGAAGCTACGGAACGAAAGGAGGGACATGGTTCAGTACCAGCACCCGTTCTCCAACCCGGACCTCGCGGACGGCTGGGGATCTTGGGCCGGCGGCCGCTCGCAGGCGCACCGCGGACTCGACTACCCGCAAGCCGCGGACACGCCGATTCCCGCGGTGGCGGACGGCACGGTCCGCCACAACGTCTGGAACGACGCACTCGGCTGGGTCCTCGTGATCGCACACGCCGATGGTGTGTTCTCGGGCTACTCCCACATGATCCGGCAGTCGCCGCTCGCTGTGGGCGCATCCGTCGCACGCGGCCAGATCATCGGCAACGTCGGCAACGAGGGCACCGCCTCGCAGGGCAACCACCTGCACCTGACCATCACCTACACGCACGACGGCACCTGGAACAACGGAGACCTCAGCGTCACCACCGATCCATGGATGTACATCGACGCACGACGCACAGACAACCACGAAGAAGGAGAAGACATGCCCTCGGAAGCTTGGCTCAACGGCCTCGGCCAGTCCATCATCAACGCGATCCGCGCGGACATCAACTGGATCAACCAGGGGTCCGGCAACCCCCGTTCGCTGCAGGCCATCAAGACCGCAGTCGACGGCGGGCGAGACGACCTGAACTACGTGCACCAGGTGAGCCCGTACTCGCTGAAGAACATCCGGCAGACGCAGCTCGCCGGCGCGGGCACGCTGCGTGCAGCGGCCGACGAGGTCGAGCCGGCGCCGGTGCAGCTCGCCGCGATCGCCGCGACGATCCGCGCGCTCCCCGTCGAGGATCGCGAGGCCCTCGCGGTCGCGCTCACCCCGGCTGAGGAGTTCGCTCCGGCCGAGCGCTAGGTCCGATGCTGAACGCCCCGCCCACCATTCGGAGGGCGGGGCGTTCCGCCCGCACGCCCGCTGCTCGTCCAGTCCATGTTCTGGGTGCGCGAGTCATGTGATTCCTGACTGCTCGCGGCTTGGATTGACTCCATTGCACCTAGTACAGAGGAGTACCGATGAGCATCCTGGTCCAGACCGACGCCTGCGTCGGCGCCGGGCAGTGCGCCCTCGTCGCCCCCGACGTGTTCGATCAAGACGACAACGGCATCGTCCTGCTGCTGGAGCCCGACCCCCAGGGCGCGGACCTCGCCGCCGCCACCCGCGCCGTGCGGCTCTGCCCCGCCCGAGCGATCGCCCTCTCGACGACATGAGCTCGCCCGCACGTGTCGTCATCGTCGGAGCATCGATCGGCGGGCTGACGGTCGCCGAGTCGCTGCGCGACGAGGGCTTCGACGGCGAGATCACCCTGCTCGGCGACGAACCGCACCTGCCGTACACCCGACCGCCGCTGTCGAAGCAGATCCTCGCGGGGGAGTGGCAGCCGGAGCAGGCCGCCATCCGCACCGCCGCCGAGCTCGACGGGCTCGGCATCCGCGTGCTGACCGGCCGCGCCGCGACCGGCCTCGACGTCGAGGCGCGCACCTTGCACACCGACGACGGCGCGTTGCCCTTCGACGAGCTCGTGATCGCCACCGGCACACGACCCCGGCCGCACCCCGTGCTGGCCGAGGCATCCACGCTCCGCACCATGGACGACGCGCTGCGACTGCGCGAGCGGATGGAGACGGCCCGGCGCGTCGCGGTGATCGGTTCCGGCATCCTCGGCTCCGAGATCGCGAGCGCCGCACGCAAGCGCGACGCGGAGGTGCTGCTCGTCGGCCGTTCGGGTTCCCTCGGTTTCGGCGGCGTCGGCACCCTGCTGAGCGACGAGCTGACTCGGCTGCACGAGCAGCATGGCGTCGAGCTCGCCCTTCGCGCCGAGCTCGTCGGCGCCGAGCTCGCCGGCGCCGGGCTCGCGCCGAACGCGTCGGGCAGCACGACGCTCGCCTTCGCCGACGGCACGAGCCGCGCCGTCGACCTCGTCGTCGCCATGATCGGCGGCACGCCGCGCACCGAGTGGCTGGCCGCCTCGACGCTCGACCTCGCCGACGGCGTCGTCTGCGACCACCTCGGCGTCGCGGCCCCCGGCATCTCCGCGGTGGGCGACGTCGCCGCCTGGCTCGACCCGATCACGGGCCGTCACCGCCGCGTCGAACACCAGAGCAACGCGATCGAGCAGGCCATCGCGGTGGCGGCGCGACTCGCGCACGGTGGCGAGGGCGCGCAGCCGGTGCCACTGTTCTGGTCCGAGATCCACGGCACGCGCATCCACGCCTACGGCTGGTTCGATCCCGAGCGGCCGCTCGCCGAGCTGCCGAAGACGAGCGACTCCCCCGGCACCGTCTCCGGCAGCCACGACGAGGCCGGCGAGCTGCGCGGCGTCGTCGGCTGGAACGCCCCGCCCCGCGACTTCCGCACGGCCCGCGCGGCCGTCGTCACCACCATCCGCCCACTCGTCGCCCACTCCTGAAAGAAGCCAGATCGATGACGATCCCCGCCGAATGCCCGTTCCACTCCCGCTCGCTCCCCGGTGACGGCACGCCGCTCGCGCCGTCACCGCAGCTCGCCGCCTGGCGCGAGGCCGGCGCCTTCGTGCCGCTCGACTTCCAGGACGGCCACGAGGGCCTCGTCGCCACCCGCTACGACGCCGCCGTCGCGGTGCTGCAGGACCCTCGGTTCAGCATGCGCCCCTCGCGGATGCCGGTCGGGCCGCCGGCGCACGGCGAGGAGGGCAAGGCCGAGAGCGCCGCGGTGCCACTCGAGGCGCCGGGCGAACTGGATGCCGCGGGCCAGGCCTCCGACGAGCTCAACCTCCTGAACCTCGACGGCGAGGAGCACGCGAAGCTCCGCCGCGCCGTGACCGCCCGCTTCTCGGTGCGCCAGGCGCGGGCCCGCGAACCGTGGATCCGCGCCATGGTCGCCGAGCAGATCGCGGCGCTCCGGGAGCGCGGCCCGGTCGTCGACCTCTGGCGCGACTACGCCATGCCGATCTCGGCCCGCACGCACTGCCACGTCATCGGCATCCCCGAGCACCACTACGAGCGCTTCGTCGCGCTCTTCGTCGAGGAGTCGACGGCGCAGCAGAAGTACGACTTCATCCGCGCCCTCCTCGAGGAGCGCCGCGACTCGCCCGGTGAGGACGTCATCACCGACCTGCTGCAGAATCCGGAGCTCGACCGCGTCGAGGTCGAGGCGCTGCTGCGCCTGCTGATGGGCGCGGGGCGCGACTCCGTCGCCTACCTCATCGCGACGGCCTCCGTGGCGCTGCTGACGAACCCCGAGCAGCTCGCCATCCTGCGGGCCGAACCCGAGCAGCTCCGACCGGCCGTCGAGGAGTTCATGCGCGCCGGCGCCATGTTCGTGACGCTCTTCGCCCGCACCGCGCTCGAGGACGTCGAGATCGAGGGCACGCGCATCGCCGCGGGCACGTCGGTGTCGGTCTCGCCCGTCGCGGCGAACCGCGATCCGGGCCACTGGGGCGATCGTCCGGAGGAGTTCGACGTCACCCGGGACGCCTTCGGCCACCTCGGCTTCGGCTACGGCATCCACGGATGCATCGGCCAGCAAGTCGCCCGCGTCGAGATCCGCGAGGCCATCACGGCCCTGCTCGAGTCGTTCCCCGAGCTCACCCTCGTCGACGCGGAGCAGCTCACCCCGCAGCCCTTCGCGCACCCGGTCGCCGTCTACGAGGCGGGCACCGTGTCGGTCCGCTTGGGGGCCGCCGCCTGACGCTCATGCGACCTACCATGGTCGATGTGACGCTGCTGCACCCCGATGACGACCCCGTCGTCGTCGGCGCGAACTGGTACCGCTTCACGTCGGGCGAGCAGATCGTGAACCCGCACGTGATGAGCGTCTCGTTCATCTGGATCGTGAGCGGCGGGGGCGAGATCCGCGCCGGCGGCCAGAGCTGGACCGTCGACGCGCAGCACGTCGTGCGACTGCCGTGGCACCATCACGTGGAGTACCGGGCGAACCGCCGCGGTCCGTTCCACATCGGCACGCTGCACGTCGTCCCCCGCTACGACCGTTCGGCGCCCGTCATCCCCCGGGTCGCCCACCTGCCGGGCGACCCCCTGCTCGACGACCCGGCGCGGCACGGCGATGCGGCGGCCTTCCGCCCCGGGCTGTCGACCATGCGGAACGCCGCGGCCCGGCGCATCACCGAGTTCGGCACGATCGCGATCGAACGCCTCGGCGAGGGCGCCTTCGACGAGGAGTACTTCCGGGCCCTCGGACGGCTCATCCTCTTCGAGAACGCGGCCTGGGCCGACAGCCACGCGCAACAGACCGCGGTGCCCGGCTCGCTCGAGCTCATGATGACCTTCATCCGTCACCACATCGCCGAGCCGCTGACCGTCGCCCGGGTCGCCGAGGCGGCCAGGTGCAGCGAGACCACTGCGCAGCGGCTGTTCACCCGGCATACCGGCGAGTCCATGCAGGCGTGGATCCGGCACGTGCGGCTGCGCGAGGCCGGCAGTCTGCTGCGCACCACGGGCATGCGGGTCAGCGAGGTGGCGCAGCTCGTCGGCTATCCCGATCCGCTGTACTTCTCGCGCGCGTTCCGGCGGGCGTACGGGGTCGCGCCGACGCAGTTCGCCCGGGAGACCGTACGGCCGTGAGACCGCGGCGCGCGTTGCTCGTCCAGTCCATGTTTCTGCGTTCCGGTGTCCTTCGGCGGACCATCCGCTCTTCGTAGATTCGAAGGGCCGCGCCGGGTGCGCGGCGGCGGCGTGCAGCCCGCGCGCCGCAGCGCGCAGTCCGCGCATCCGAGCGTGAAGGAGCGCATCAGCACATGACCGTTCATCGCCGACCGTTCGGTCGCACCGGGTGGGAGATCAGCGAGGTGTCGTTCGGCGCCTGGCAGCTCGGCGGGCAGTGGGGGCCGGTCGACGACGACGCCTCGGTGCGCGCGCTGCTCGACGCCTACGACCAAGGCATCAACTTCGTCGACACCGCCGAGATGTACGGCTCCGGCCACAGCGAAGAGGTCGTCGGCCGCTCGCTCCGGGAGTGGGGCGGCGAGCGCGTCTACGTCGCCACGAAGGTGCAGCCGCCCGAGTGGCCGCACCCCTCGGTCGACGATCCCGACATCGCCGCCGCCTACCGGCCGGAGTACCTGCGCGCCCAGGCCGAGCAGTCGCTCCGCCGCCTCGGCGTCGATCGCATCGACCTCTACCAGTTGCACTGCTGGATGCCTCGCGGCATCCACGAGCTCGGCTGGCTGGAGACGCTGCACGAGCTGCGCGACGAGGGCAAGATCGACCGCATCGGCGTCTCGCTGCGCGACTACCGGGCCGACGAGGGCGTGGCCCTGGCCGAATCGGGACTCGTCGACTCCATCCAGGTCATCTACAACCTGTTCGAGCAGCGACCCGAGCGGGCGCTGCTGCCGGCGGCGGCGGCGTCCGGCACGGCGATCATCGTGCGCGTCGCGCTCGACTCCGGTTCGCTGAGCGGCGCGTGGACGCCGGAGACGTACGCGCAGTGGGCGGATGACTCGGTGCTGAAGACGATGTTCCGCGGCGAGCGCTTCACCGAGACGCTCGAGCGGGTCGAGGCGATCAAAGCCGTCACGGCGCCGTACTACGACGGGCTCGACGAGGCCGCCGTGCGCTTCGTGCTCGACCGCTCGGAGGTCTCGACCGCGATCGTCGGCATGACGTCGCAGCGGCGCATCGCCCGCAACCTGTCGTTCGCCGACGGGCGCGGACTCGCCGAGGGCCTGCGCGAGCAGCTCGCCGGCTTCGGATGGGAGAGGAACTTCTACGTATGAGCGACACCACCTCAGCAACCGACATCTCGCCCGCGATCGAGCGGCTGAGCCCGGAGCAGATCGAGGCGCGCCTGGCGCTCGCCTCCGTCGCGTATCTGCCGCTCGGCTCGCTCGAGTTCCACGGCCCGCACCTGCCGATCGGCCTCGACGCGCTCACCGCCTACGGCATCTGCCTGCGGGCGGCCGAGCAGCACGGCGGCGTCGTGCTGCCCGCGTACTACCAGGCGGTCGGCGGCGAGCACTCGCGCTACCCGTGGACGCTCATGAGCGACACCCCCGAGGCGATCGAGACGCTGCTCGGTGAGAGTCTCGCCCGGCTCTCGGAGCTCGGCGTGCGCCGCGCCGTCGTCTTGAGCGGTCACTTCGCCGAGGAGCAGCGCGAGCTGATCGAGCGGGTCGCGGATCGCTGGAACGCGACGGATGCCCCGCTCCGCGCCGTCGCCCGCACCCTCGGCCAGGCGCCCACCCCGCCGGTCGCTCCCGACCACGCCGGCCGCTTCGAGTCGCTCGTGCTGCACGCCCTCTCGCCCGAGCTCGTGCACGTCGAGGTGCTGCCCGACCCCGCGACGCACCCGGCGCCCGCAGGCGAGGACCCCTACGGCCAGGACCGACACCGCGCCGACCACCCGCTGCACGGCGTCTTCGGCGCCGACCCCCGCCGGCTCGACACCGAGAGCGCCGAGCCGCTGCTCGCTCACCTCGTCGGCTGGGTCGCGGGCCTCGCAGAAGCGGACTGAACCGCCCCCGCCCCACCCCACCCCCACCCCCGAGTTGCCCGACTTTCATGAAAGTTGGGCAACTCGGTCATCACCCCCACGCCGAAGCGCCCCGGCCGATCCCGGCCGGGGCGCTTCTGGGTGGATGTCGTACGAAACCCGCCGACGACTCAGAAGTCGAAGTCGTCGATGTTGTCCTTGTTGAACACGTACGGGTCGCCGAGCAGCACGGTGGCGTCCGCACCGACGGTGTACTCGCCGAGCTTGCCGGCCTTGAAGGTGTCGCCCTCCTTGCCGGTGATGTCGCCGTTGATGAGCGCGGCGGCGGCGTACGCCGACAGGTAGCCGAGGTCCTCCGGGTTCCACAGGGCGAAGGCGGTGACGGTGCCGTCCTCGATGTACTCGCGCATCTGGTTCGGCGTGCCGAGGCCGGTCAGCGCGACCTTGCCCTTGTAGTCCGAGGTCGAGAGGTAGCGCGCGGCGGCCGAGATGCCGATCGTCGTCGGCGAGACGATGCCCTTGAGGTTCGGGTGCGACTGCAGCACGGCCGCCGTCTTGTCGAACGAGATCTGCTCGTCGTCGTCGCCGTAGACGACGTCCACGAGCTGGATGTTCGGGTGGTCGGCGGCGAGCAGTTCCTTCATCTTGTCGATCCAGGTGTTCTGGTTCGTCGCGTTCGCCGTCGACGAGACGATCGCGATCTCACCGGCGTCGCCGATCTGCTCGGCGATGAGGTCGACCTGCACCTTCGCGATGCCGTCGGCCGTCGCCTGGTTCACGAACAGGTCGCGGCAGTCGGCGTTCGTGTCGGAGTCGAAGGTGACGACCTTGACGCCGGCGTCCCGCGCCTCGTTGAGCGCGTCGCAGATCGCCTTCGGGTCGTTCGCCGAGACGACGAGGGAGCCGACGCCCTGCTGCGTCGCGGTGTTGATGTAGCTCACCTGCGCGTCGGGGCCCGACTCGGCCGGGCCGACCTCGGCGAAGGTCCCGCCGAGCTCCTCGACGGCCGCCTTGCCGCCCTTGCTCGAGGTGTCGAAGTAGGGGTTGCCGAGGCTCTTCGGCAGGAAGGTGATCGACAGGTTGTCGCTCCCGCCGCCGTCGCTCGAGCCGCCGCCAGTGGAGCCGGTGTCGGCGCAGCCTGAGAGTGCGAGCGCAGCCGCCACCGCGGCCGCGGCCACGGCGGTCGCACGCTTGTGTGCAAACTTCATTGTTCTTCCATTCCTTTCGTGCTGGCGACCGCGACGAGTGCCGTCGGTCGAGGGCGCAGCGTCGTCAAGATGCTGTGGGTGCTGCGACGGGGGAGGGAGGGCCCGACCGTCGTCGTCGGACCTTCTGCAGCCAGGCGAGCAGGCTCGCGCTGACGACGGAGACCACCAGCAGGGTGCCGGTGATCACGTTGATGACGTCGGAGGTGACGTTCGCGAGCCGGAGGGCGCTCGAGAGCACCCCGATCAGGAGCACCGCGGCGACGACGCCGTAGAGCTGCCCGCGGCCGCCGAAGACGGAGACTCCGCCGAGCACGACCGCGGCGATGACCTGCAGTTCGAGCCCCGTGGCGTTGTCGCCGCGGGCGCTGCCGAAGCGCAGGGTGTAGAAGACGCCCGCGAAGGCCGCGACGAGCCCGGCCGCCATGAACAGCAGGAACTTCGTGCGCTCCAGGTGCACGCCCGAGAAGCGCGCGGCATCCTTCGACTGCCCGATCGCGTAGATGCCGCGGCCGAAGGGCGTGAAGTGCAGCACCACCACGAAGATCACGAGCAGGATCAGGAACGGGATCATGATGTACGGGATCGTCGTGCCGGCGATCTTCGCCTTCGCGAGGGCGGTCCAGCCCTCGGGGAAGTCGGTGACCGCGGTGGTGCCGAGCAGGCCGACCGCGAGGCCGCGGAACAGCGCGAGCGTGCCGATCGTCACCGCGAGCGAGGGCAACCCGACGACGGTCACGAGGAAGCCGTTGAACGCACCGCCGATCGCCCCGACGAGCAGCGCGAGCACGGCGGCGAGCTCGAAGGGCAGTCCGGCGTGCACCCCGGCGCCGGTGACGACGCTCGCGAGGCCCACCATGCTGCCGACCGACAGGTCGATCTCGCCGGTGATCATGACGAGGGTCATCGGCAGCGCGATCAGCAGGATCGGGGCGATGTCGAGCAGCAGATAGTTGAGCGTGATCGGCTGCGCGAAGCCGCGCACCGTGAGCATCGCGTAGGCGACGACGAGGACGAGGAGCGCCACGATCGCCATCTCGCGGGTGAGCAGCACCCGGCGCCAGAGCGGCTTCTCGGAGTCGCGGCTCACCCGGTTCGTCGTGACGGGCGGGGTCGCCGGGCTGGTCGTGGTGGTCATGACTCGTCCCTCGCTTCGATGAGTCGCTGTCTCTGCCGCACCGCGAGCCAGCGGTCGAGCACGATGGCGCCGATGATGAGCACGCCGACGACGGCGCGCTGCCAGAAGTCGGGGATGCCGAGGATCGGCAGTGCCCGGTTGATGGTCATCAGCAGCACGGCGCCGATCGCGGCGCCCCAGACGGTGCCGATGCCGCCGGTGATCGCGACGCCGCCGATGACCGCGGCGCCGACGGCATCGAGCTCCCAGCCGGCGCCGGCCTGCGAGCTGACGGTGCCGTAGCGGGCGACGTAGAAGACGCCGGCGAGGCCCGCGAGCGCGCCCGACAGGGTGAAGGCGCTGAGCACCCGACGGGTGACCTTCAGGCCGTAGAGCTCGGCCGCGGCGGGGTCGGAGCCGATGGCGTAGTACTCGCGGCCGCCGCGCGTGTTGCGCATGTACCAGGCCGCGACAGCGAGGATGACGAACGCCACGATGGCGAGGATCGGGATGGTGAGGAACTGCCCGGTGCCGATGGCGAGGAACTCCTTCGGCATGTCCGAGGCGTTCACGCGGGTCGAGCCGGCCCACATGACGTTGATGCCGCGGTAGGCGTACAGCGTGCCGAGCGTGATGACCATCGCGGGCACGCGGGCGAACGCCACGAGCGAGCCGTTGACGAGCCCGAGGAAGGCGCCGAACAGCACGGCGAGGAGCACGACGACGGGGATCGGCAGGCCGGGCACGTCGATGAAGAGCCGGCCGGTGAGGTAGGCCGACAGCCCCATCACCGATCCGACCGAGAGGTCGACGTTGCGGGTGATGATGACGATCGCCTGCCCGGCGGCGACGAGCACCAGGATCGACGGGGTGAGCAGCAGGTCGCGCCAGCCGTCGGTCGAGAAGAGGAAGCTCGGGTTCATCGTGGTCGCGGCGATCACCACGAGGACGAGGGCGATCAGGATGCCGAACTCGCGCGCCTTGCCGAGGGCGCCGATGTGCTTGGTGATCCCGGAGACGGGGATGACCGTGGTGGGGGGAGAGGAGGTCACGAGTGCTGCTCCGATGCGTGGGTGGCGGCGAACATCACGTTCTCGCTGGTGGCGTCTGCGCGGTCGATCTCGGCGGTGATGCGCCCCTCGCGCATCACGAGCACCCGGTCGGCCATTCCGAGCACCTCTGGCAACTCGGAGGAGATCATGAGGATGCCCATGCCCTGCCCCGCGAGCTCGGAGAGCAGGCGGTGCACCTCGGACTTCGTGCCGACGTCGATGCCGCGGGTGGGCTCGTCGACGATGAGCACGTCGGGCTTGGTGGCGAGCCACTTGGCGAGGACGACCTTCTGCTGGTTGCCGCCGGAGAGGGTCGCTGCCACGGTGTCGAGCGCGTACGACTTCACCTCGAGCCGGCTCGCCCAGACCCGGGCGGCGCGGTTCTCGAGCCCGGTGGTGATGAGGCCGAAGCGGGAGAGCTCGCGGCGGATCGCCATCGTGATGTTGCGGCCGACGCCGGAGTCGATGACGAGGCCCTGTTTGCGACGGTCCTCGGGCACGAGGGCGAGCCCGGCGCGCATGGCCTCGGTGGGCCGGCCGCGGCGGATGCGCCGACCCTTGAGCGTGACGGTGCCCTCGCGGTACTGGTCGACTCCGAACACCGCCCGCGCGACCTCGCTGCGGCCGGCGCCGACGAGGCCGGCGAGCCCGACGATCTCACCGGAACGGACGGTGAAGCTGATGTCGTGGAAGACGCCGGGCGAGGTGAGGCCCTCGACCTCGAGCAGCGGTTCGCCGACGACCGTCTCCTGCTTCGGGAACAGCTCGGTGACCTCGCGGCCGACCATCTGCCGCACGAGCTCACCGGGGGTGGTCTCGGCGATGGGGGTCGTGGCGATGTAGGCGCCGTCGCGCATCACCGTGACGGTGTCGCAGAGCGCGAACACCTCGTCGAAGCGGTGCGAGATGAAGATCAAACCGCGGCCCTCGTCGCGCAGGCTGCGGGCGATCGCGAACAGGCGCTCGGCCTCGACGCCGGACAGGGCCGCGGTGGGCTCGTCCATGATCAGCACCTTCGCGTCGAGCGAGACCGCCTTGGCGATCTCGATGACCTGCTGGTCGGCGATCGACAGCCCCTCGGCCGGACGGTCGGGGTCGATGACGACGCCGAGCCGGGTGAAGAGGCGCTCGACCTCGTGGCGCATCGCCTTGCGGTCGATCCGGCCGAAGCGGCCGGTGAGCTGGCGGCCCATGAAGATGTTCTCGGTGACCGAGAGGTCGGGGAAGAGCGTCGGCTCCTGGTAGATGACCGCGACGCCCGCGGCCTTCGACTCGGCGGTGGAGGTGAAGTCGACGTCCTCGCCGTCGAGCCGGAACTCGCCTGCGTCGCGACGGTAGAGCCCGGCGACGATCTTCACGAGCGTGGACTTGCCGGCGCCGTTCTCGCCGATGAGGGCGTGGATCGAGCCGGCCTGCAACCGCAGGCTGGCGGAGCGCAGCGCCACGACGGCGCCGAACGACTTGACGACCTCCGAGAGCTCGAGGACCACGGGTGCGTCAGTGCTCGGCACGGGGTTCCTCCTCGTTGAGGGTGTTGGGGGATCGGGGGATCTCACTGGGTCGGTATGAATCGATTCAGTTTCGATTCAGGGCAACTGTAGGCATCCGTCGCCCGTCGGTCAAGTCACGGATCGGATACGGCGATCCGCGACCGCGATCCGGCGGCGCTCACCGCCCGGTCGAGGCGCGCACGACGAGCTCGGGCTGGAAGCGGACGTGCCGGATGGCGGCACCCTCGGAGTCGAGCGCCTCGAGCAGCAGCTCGACCGCCGCGGCGCCGATCGCGCGCGCCGGCTGACGCACCGACGACAGCGGCACCACCGCGGACTGCGCGAAGTCGATGTCGTCGTAGCCGATGAGCGCGAGGTCCCCGGGGACGCGGACCTCGCCGAGGATCGCGGTGCCCTGCAGCACGCCGACCGCCAGCAGGTCGTTCGCGCAGAAGACGGCGTCCGGACGCTCGGCCGGCGACCGGCGGGCGATCTCCTCACCGGCATCGCGTCCCTGCAGCACGGTCAGCGCGTCGAGCTCGATGACCTCCAGCGTCGCCTCCGGCACCCCGGCCAGGGCGCGCCGGGCGCCCTCGAGTCGATCGGCCACCTGGCGGATCGATCGAGGCCCGCCGATGAACGCGATACGCCGACGCCCCTGCTCCAGCAGGTGCGCGACGGCCAGCATGCCGCCCTGCACATCGTCGACGGCGACGGAGGGCACGCCGCCGCCCGGCAGTTCGCCGTCGACGATCACGAGCGGGATGCCGCTCTCGGCGAGCCGGCGTACGGCACCGTCCTCGAGGTCGGTCGGGGTCAGCAGCACGCCGTTCACCCGCTGCTCGCGGAAGAGCTCGAGGTAGGCGCGTTCACGGCTCGGCGTCTGATCGCTGTTGCCGAGGAGCACGGCCATGCCCTCGCGGGCGGCGCGCTCCTCCGCCCCGCGGGCGACCTCGGCGAAGAACGGGTTCGCGCTGTCGAGCACGACGAGCCCGATGCTGCGGCTCCGACCGGCGCGCAGCTGCCTGGCCGCGTCGTTGCGCACGAAGCCGAGCCGGTCGATGGCGGCCTGCACCCGGGCGACGGTGGCGGGCGCCACCTTGTCCGGGCGGTTCAGCACGTTCGACACCGTGCCGACCGACACCGCGGCCGCGGCCGCGACGTCCTTCACGCTCACTGACATAGGTGGCCCCTCGCCCTGACGGTCGGTGATTGCGGATCGCTTGACGGATCCCTGAGGACCACATTACAGTTTGAAACGATTCACGGCTGGATCGATTCATTTCCGAGTCGACCGAGCCGTTCGAAGCCCGCGAGCCCACGAAGGAGTGCCATGCCCCGCGTCGCGTTCACCCTCCAGGTGCGCCCCGAACTGCTCGACGCCTACGTCGAGCGGCACACCCCCGTGTGGCCGGAGCTGCTCCGCGAGATCGCGGCCGCCGGGCGGCGCAACTACTCGATCTTCCTCGACCGCGAACGCTGCACCCTCTTCGGCTACTACGAGACCGACGACGACGAGGCCGCTCGCGCGTACCTCGCCGCCTCCCCCGTCGCCGCCCGCTGGGAGGCATCCATGGCCGAGTTCTTCGTCGGCCTCGACGGCCGCGCCGACCAGGCCGCCACCACGCTCGCCGAAGTCTTCAACCTGCACGACCAGCTGACGGCCCTCGCCGACACCGACCACGAAAGCCCCGCATCATGACCGCCCTCTCCTCCGAGCACCTCTCCGCCCTCGCCCAGCAGTCGGTCGAACTGCCCAGCTGGGCCTTCGGCAACTCCGGCACCCGCTTCCGCGTGTTCGCGACGCCCGGCACGCCCCGCGACCCCTTCGAGAAGATCGCCGACGCCGCGCAGGTGCACGCCTACACGCGGCTCGCGCCCGTGGTCGCGCTGCACATCCCGTGGGACCGGGTCGAGTCGTTCGACGCCCTCCGCCGTCACGCCGAAGACCTCGGTGTGACGCTCGGCACCGTGAACTCGAACACCTTCCAGGACGAGGACTACAAGTTCGGCGCCCTCGCCCACCACGACGCGCGCATCCGGCGCAAGGCGATCGACCATCACCTCGAGTGCATCGACATCATGGACGAGACCGGGTCTCGCGACCTGAAGATCTGGCTCGCCGAGGGCTCGAACTACCCCGGCCAGAACGACATGCGCGACCGCCAGGACCGGCTCCAGGACTCGCTGCAGCAGATCTACGCGCGCCTCGGCGACGAGCAGCGCCTCGTGCTCGAGTACAAGTTCTTCGAGCCGGCGTTCTACCACACGGACGTGCCGGACTGGGGCACGAGCTACGCGCAGGTGAGCGCCCTCGGCGAGAAGGCCATGGTCTGCCTCGACACGGGCCACCACGCGCCGGGCACGAACATCGAGTTCATCGTGATGCAGCTGCTGCGCCTCGGCAAGCTCGGCTCCTTCGACTTCAACAGCCGCTTCTACGCCGACGACGACCTCATCGTGGGTGCCGCCGACCCGTTCCAGCTGTTCCGCATCCTTGCCGAGGTCATCCGCGGCGGCGGACTGAACAACCCCGACGTGGCGTTCATGCTCGACCAGTGCCACAACATCGAGGACAAGATCCCCGGCCAGATCCGCTCGGTGCTGAACGTGCAGGAGATGACCGCCCGCGCGCTGCTCATCGACCGCGAAGCGCTCACCGCCGCGCAGGACGCGAACGACGTGCTCGCCGCCAACGCGGTGATCATGGATGCCTTCTACACCGATGTGCGCCCGCAGCTCGCCGCCTGGCGCGAGGAGCGCGGGCTCGCCGCCGACCCGATGGCCGCGTACCTCGCCTCCGGCTACCAGCAGCGGATCGCCGAAGAGCGCGTCGGCGGCGTGCAGGCCGGATGGGGGGCCTGAGATGACGAAGCCGAACGAGTCGACGAACCCGGCCGTCGCCGCACTGATCGCGCGCAGCAACCGCCTGGGCGCGGACCCGAGGAACACGAACTACGCCGGCGGCAACACCTCCGCCAAGGGCATCGCGGCCGACCCGGTCACGGGCGAGCCGGTCGAGCTGCTCTGGGTGAAGGGCTCGGGCGGCGACCTGGGCACCCTGAAGCCGGAGGGGCTGGCGGTGCTGCGCCTCGACCGGATGCGGGCGCTCCGCGGCGTGTACCGCGGCGTCGAGCACGAGGACGAGATGGTCGCCGCGTTCGACTACTGCCTGCACGGCACAGGCGGTGCGGCGCCCTCGATCGACACGGCGATGCACGGACTGGTGGATGCCGCGCACGTCGATCACCTGCATCCGGACTCCGGCATCGCGATCGCGACGGCCGCCGACGGTCCCGAGCTGACCGGGCGGATATTCGGCGACCGCGTCGTGTGGGTGCCGTGGCGGCGCCCCGGGTTCCAGCTCGGCCTCGACATCGCCGCGATCAAGGCCGACCACCCGCAGGCGATCGGCACGATCCTCGGCGGACACGGCATCACCGCGTGGGGCGACACCTCCGACGAGGCCGAAGCGAACTCGCGGTGGATCATCGACACCGCAGCCGCCTACCTCGCCGAACACGGCGACCCGCAGCCCTTCGGCGGCGTGCGCCCCGGCTTCGAGGCGCTGCCCGAGGACGCACGGCACGCGCGCGCCGCGGCGCTGGCCCCCGCCATCCGCGGGATCGCGTCGAACGAGAAGCCGATGATCGGGCACTACACCGACTCAGAGGCGGTGCTCGACTTCCTCGCCTCCGAGAAGGCCCCAGCGCTCGCGGCGCTCGGCACGAGCTGCCCCGACCACTTCCTGCGCACCAAGGTGAAGCCGCTCCTCCTCGACCTGCCCGCCACCGCGAGCCTCGAAGAGCAACTGGCCCGCCTCGCGGAGCTGCACGCGGCGTACCGCGCCGACTACCAGGCGTACTACGAGACGTATGCGAACGACCCTTCGACGAGCTCAGGGAACACCCCCGCGATGCGTGGCGCCGACCCGCTCATCGTGCTCGTGCCCGGTGTCGGCATGTTCTCCTACGGGGCGAACAAGCAGACCGCCCGAGTCGCGGGCGAGTTCTACGTGAACGCGATCAACGTGATGCGCGGCGCCGAGTCGGTGTCGAGCTACGCCCCGATCTCCGACGCGGAGAAGTTCCGCATCGAGTACTGGGCGCTCGAAGAGGCGAAGCTGCAGCGGATGCCGAAACCGAAGTCGCACCGGGGGCGCATCGCGTTCGTCACCGGCGCGGCGAGCGGCATCGGCAAGGCCATCGCCACCCGCCTCGCCGCCGAGGGCGCCTGCGTCGTCGTCGCCGACCTCGACCTCGAGAAGGCCCGCGCCGCGGCCGCCGAACTCGGCGGCACCGACGTCGCGATCGGCGTCGCCGCGAACGTCGCCGACGCCGACGCGGTCCAGGCCGCGATCGACCAGGCCGTGCTCGCCTTCGGCGGCGTCGACCTCGTCGTGAACAACGCGGGGCTCTCGCTCTCGAAGCCGTTGCTCGAGACCAGCGAGGCCGACTGGGATCTGCAGCACGATGTCATGGCCAAGGGCTCGTTCCTCGTGTCGAAGGCCGCCGCGCGGGTGCTCATCGACCAGAAGCTCGGCGGCGACATCGTCTACATCTCCTCGAAGAACTCCGTGTTCGCCGGGCCGAACAACGTCGCCTACTCGGCGACGAAGGCCGACCAGGCGCACCAGGTTCGTCTCCTCGCGGTCGAGCTCGGCGAGCACGGCGTGCGCGTCAACGGCATCAACCCCGACGGCGTCGTGCGCGGCTCGGGCATCTTCGCGTCCGGCTGGGGCGCCAACCGCGCCGCGACCTACGGGGTCGACGAGGAGGACCTCGGCCAGTTCTACGCGAACCGCACCATCCTGAAGCGCGAGGTCGTGCCCGAGAACGTCGCCGACGCCGTGTACGTGCTCACCGGGCCGGAGCTCAGCCGCACCACGGGCCTGCACATCCCCGTCGACTCGGGCGTCGCCGCCGCGTTCCTGCGATGAGCGCCGGGCGCGGGGGCGCGCCGGGGCCGGCCGGCGCGGTCGCGGCGGTCGATCTCGGCGCCACGAGCGGGCGGGTCGTACTCGGCCGCGTCGGTCCCGACACCCTCGAGGCCACGACGGTCGCGCGGTTTCCGAACACCCCGGTGTTCGCGGGAGACGGCCTGCACTGGAACCTGCTCGGCCTCTACGGCGACGTGCTCGCGGGCCTGCGGGAGGCGTTCCGGCAGGCATCCGGGATCGCGAGCATCGGCATCGACTCCTGGGCCGTCGACTACGGGCTGCTGCGGCAGGGCCGCCTGCTCGGCATCCCGTTCCACTACCGCGACGAACGTACCGCGCGCGGCGTCGCCGCGGTGCACGAGCGGATGCCGCACGCCGAGCTGTTCGCGCGGAACGGGCTGCAGTTCCTGCCGTTCAACACGCTCTACCAGCTCGCGGCCGAGCCGGCCGAGGTGCTCGCCGTCGCCGATCGGGCGCTGCTCGTGCCCGACCTGCTCGCGTACTGGCTCACCGGCGAGGCTCGGGCGGAGCTCACCAACGCGTCCACGACGGGGCTGCTCGACTGGTCGGCGCAGGCCTGGGACGACGCCCTCATCGCCGGAGTCGGGCTGCCGCCCGGGGCTCGCGAGCTCCTGCCGCCGCTGATCGCCCCCGGCGAGCGCGTCGGCGCGCTGCGGCCCGCAGTCGCCGACTCCCTCGGCGGCACTGCCGACGTCGTCGCCGTCGGCTCGCACGACACGGCGTCGGCCGTCGTCGCCGTGCCGATGCGGGCGGATGCCGCGGTGTACATCTCCTGCGGCACCTGGGGCCTCGTCGGCGTCGAGGTCGAGCACCCGGTGCGCACCCCCGAGGCGCTCGCCGCGAACTTCACGAACGAGGGCGGCGTCGACGGGCGGGTGCGCCTGCTGCACAACGTGATGGGGTTGTGGATCCTCAGCGAGACCGTGCGCGGCTGGGAGCGCGAGGGCCACGCGATCGAGCTTCCGGCGCTGCTCGCGGCGGCGGCCGAGGTGCCCGCCGAGTCCGTGCCGGTCTTCGACGTCGACGACCCGCGCTTCCTGCCGCCCGGTGACATGCCGGAACGGATCCGAGCGTGGTGCGCCGAGCGCGGGCTCGCCGCTCCCGCCACCCGGGCCGAGATCGCGCGTGCGATCGTCGAATCGCTCGCGCAAGCGTTCGCGGATGCCGCGGCGACCGCCGCCCGGCTCGGCGGCGTCGAACTGCGTACGATCCACGTCGTCGGCGGCGGCGCTCAGAACGCCCTGCTCTGCCAGCGCACCGCCGACCGTGCCGGGGTGCCGGTGCTGGCCGGCCCCGTCGAGGCGACCGCGCTCGGCAACCTCCTTGTCCAGGCGCGCGCCGCCGGCTTCGTCAGCGGTTCGCTCGAGGCGCTGCGCGACCTCGTCGCGCGCACGCACGAGCCGCGCCGCTTCGCGCCGCGGGGCTGAGGCGACGGTTCAAGGTCCCGCCGGCCTCCGGATCAATCCGGGCTGCTGGCATTGATCCCGGCGACGCTCTGGATGATTTCGAGTCGCTCTTCACTGGTGAGGGACTCGTCGATGAAGTCGATGACGAGCGGGTCGATCTGCACACCGTCGCCGCCGAGTGCGCCCGCGTAGTCGCGAGCATCGTCGCTGTCCGGAAACGTGAGGATCATGACGTAGTCGCTGCGCACCGCCTGCCGGCAGGACACATTTTCGACGCAGACGGAACTTGTGACGTCCACGGCATCCAGGTAGGGCCAGTCCGGGTCGTCAGGGCGATCGACGAAGGTCGCCACCAGGTCGAGCTGCGACCGGCTCTGGGCGTCGGAGGCGCACCCTGTGAGTGCGCTCGCGGCCGCCGCGGTCATCACTGATAGGGCGGCAATCCTCCTCACCAATTGCATTTGTGCTTGTCAACTCCCTTAAGCCAGTTCGGATTGTTCGGGCGCGCAAGTTCCAGGTCCCAGTGAACGCCACTCATCCACACCGCGTAGCCACCCAGAACATGGCAGTCATATTGTTGCTTCAAGGTGGCCGCGGGTGAAGAGCCCACGAGCCGAGACTTGAGTTCAGACCACCCCGCATCACGGAGGATCGCATGCCCGGCAACTGAGCCGGCGATTCCCCCGCCCTGTGCGATTCCCGTATACACGGCGGTCCCCCACGTGGAGAGCACGCTTGAGTACGTCGCCTTCTTCTGAAACAGCCCTCTGCGGTTCTTTTCGACCTTGCCGAAGAGGTTTTTCCCGAGCCATGGGTCCGCAATCACGGGAAACGCTGTGGTTGGCTCATGTTCCACGATCTGTACGAGCGTAGATCCATCGACTTCGAAGTACGTCGTCACAGCGCTCCCGTCCGCGCCCGTTGCCCAAGGCGCCACGGCACCGGCAAGGAGGTTACCGTCAATGTCCCAGATGACGATGTGCCCTTCCTTGGCCAGCTCGATCGTCGCGCCGACCGGAAGATGCAGTACATACTCGTAGCGGTGAGGGGCCGTGGGCTCTTCGATGACCGTGACGATTTGCACGGACCCGTCGTCTTTCAGCACTGGCACAGTCGTTGAGCCATCGCCATTTTCGTAGGCCACAATTCCGCCAGCCAGGACTTCCCCTTGGCTCGCATCATCCGAATTCGGAAGACCAATCCCGAGATCTCCGCCCGCCCCCGACAGCAGGATTCCGTCAGCCGGATCGAGGGGCACCACCACCTCATCGGCACCCTGACGAAACTCAATCGCCGCCCGGGAGCCGATCCCCCTCTCGATCGTCGCAACGTCGACGAGCACCTCCGGCGCGACAGCCTGAATATCCGAAAGCGTGCCTGGTGTCGGTTCCAGCGCATCCGCAGCGGGCGTGGCCACCGAAGCAGCAAAGACACAGACCGTTCCGAGCGCCACCGTCAACCCACTTAGCCTTCTTTGCACCATTGAACTCCCTCCGTAGACGCTTCTTGCCTACGGGATACCACCGAAGAATTCAACCCCGAGAACGAATGCCCGCATTTCCATGCAGCTCAGGCAGGGGAATCCTCAATGCTCTTGTTGACTCGAGTTCTGGATACCAACGTTGACCATGAAGCACCGCCACGCTGGTCGGCCTGAACATCGCGCTCATCGCCACCGCGGGCCCGAGCGACCCCACCCGCACGAGCTAGACGCCCGCCGATTCCGCGTCCGCGCGTACGCCGCGGTACTCCCACTGCCCGGCACCCATGCGCGCCCGGGTGTAGGTCATGCCCCGCACCCGCTCGAGGCAGTGCTCCTCGTAGGTGCGGATGAGCTCGACGGTCACCCCGAGGTCGTCGGCGAGGCGGTGCTGGTCGGGGTCGACGCGTTCGAGCCGGGCGTACTTCTCGGGGTCGATCAGCAGCTCGGCGGCGAACACCTCGGCCTGCCGCTCGTGCTTCGGGTTGGAGTGGTCGTGGCCGTAGTAGGCGTGGCCGAGCTCATGGGCGATCGTCACCCGCCGCTCGTTCGGCGTGAGGCGGATGTCGAAATAGATGCGCTGCTCATCGGGCGAGTAGAGCCCGAGCGTCTGCTCGTCGAGGTGCGTGGCGTGCAGGCGCACGCCGAGCGCGGCCGCGACTCGAACCAATGCCCTCACCCGATCCCCCGATGCGGTGCTGTTACTTGCGTGTGCCCGTTCGCGCCGCGAGGCGGTAGTCGTCGGGCGACGGCGCCTCCGGCGTGAACTCGTAGTCATCCTCGGCGTGGCCGCCGACACCGGCGCCGGCATCCGCCTCGACCCGACGCAGCGCCTCACGGAGCAGGCGGCCCGTCGAGACCACGGCGAGCGGATCGGCGGGCGCGACGGCGACCGGCACCTCGGCCTCCTCGGCGGTCAGGTACCCGGCGGCGATCAACGCTTCGACGGGCGGCCGCCCGAAGGCGCGCGCGTACGCCACGACCTGCCTGGGGTTGGGGTCGGTCGCTCCGCTGCGCCACCGTCCGACCGTGGCCGGGTCGACGCCGGCGCGTCGGGCGATCTCACTGTTCCGCACGCCGTCGCCCGTCGCCGCGAGGTAGGCGCTCCACCGCATCCGCTCATTCACGGGCTCCAGCGTACGGCGGATGACGACGCGCCGCAATCGGCTTGCATTCGCGCAAGGCATCCACCATATTGATCTCACGCAATTGCATTGCATACGTGCAATAGAGGATCGACCGAACGGAGCCACGGATGAACCGCATCCCCGACCAGACCATCACCGCCATGCGCGACCTCGAGTTCGAGCGCATCATCGCCTACCTCGAAGCGACCACCGACCCGACCCCGTGCTGCGCGAAGTGCCGCCGCGGCACCCGGGCCATGCTCGGCCCCTGCGGCTACGAGCTGCGCTGCCCCCGCGGCTGCCACGACCGGGCACCCCGCCACGCCCGCCGGCGCTGAGCCCGACGACCGCGGCCACCCCGGCGCACAGCCCACCCCGCCCGCCCCGCGGCCCGAAGAACGGAGGACCCCATGACCGACTCGATCTCCCCCGACTGGTTCGCCGCCGTCGCCGGCTGGCTCGCGAGCATCGATCTGCTGCAGCTGACCCTCGTCGTGGCCGCCTCGGTGCTCGTGCTCCGGCTGCTCGTGCGGCTCTGGCCCTGGCTGCGTCGCGTCGTCGCCCTCGTCGAGGCGCTCGGCACCCTGCCGAGCTTCATGGAGCGCACGGATGCCTCGGTACGCCGACTGCGCCACCAGGTCGAGGACGACCACGAGCGGCTGCACGACGAACTGCACGAGGAGTTGCACGACGAACTGCACGACGAGCTCCGCGGCGAGCTCCGCGGCGAGCTCGGGCCCGACGCAGGTCGAGCCCCGGGCCCAGACCCGGAGCGCCCGGCCCCGACGCCCCGCCCCCGCCACCCCCGCCGCCGAACCCCCTGGAGCCGACCATGACCTCGAAGTACGCCGATCCGCAGTTCTGGATCGATGCCGCCGACCGTGCGATCGCGACCTTCGCCCAGGCCGCGATCGCCACGTTCGGGGCCGGCGTGACCGGCATCCTGCAGGTCGATCCCGTGCAGCTCGCGTCCGTCGGCGCCCTGGCCGCGCTGAGCTCCTTGCTCAGCTCGATCGCGTTCCGAGGCGGGTCCCCTGACGGCGGAGCCAGTCCAGCATCGCCCGGGTCGACACCATCTGCACCGCCCTCGCGGCGCGGCATCGATAGATTCAGCTCAGAATGTTAATTCCTGCTGTATTCAGCCCAGACCCTTTTCTCCGTCGCGTCCCTCGCGGCCCTCGCGCACCCGCCCCCAAAACCACGACTTGCCCGACTTTCATGAAAGTCGGGCAAGTCGGGTCGGTTGCAATCAGTCCCGATTCGTGAAGGCGTCCTTCACGTCGTTGCCGGCATCCTTGGCCTTGTCTCCGGCCTGCTTGAGGTCGGCCTTCGCCTCTTCGGCGCGACCCTCGGCCTCGAGCTCCTCGTTGCCGGTCACCTTGCCGATGCCCTGCTTCGCCTTACCGGCGAGCTCTTCGGCAGTGTGCTTGGCCTTGTCTCCGAGTCCCATGGTCGGTATCCCCTCGATGTCGGTTCGCCCTTCGGCGCGAGTTGCGCCGACCACTCCACGTTCGCACCAGGGCGCCTCGACCGCCAAGGGATTGACAGCTCCGCCGCGATATGGAAGGCCGGCTCACCGGGCCTCGTCGAGGCGCTCTTCCTCCAGGAGGGCGACGAGCGCCGCCTCCGGCCGCCGGCTCGGCTCGAGCACGAAGCCCGACTCGTATGCGCGCACCACCCGCGGGTCCACATAGCTCGACTTCGCGATCGTCGGGGTGTTGTGCAGCACCTCGGATGCCGCGACGTACGCCTCCCGGACCGCGGCGTTCCGCGCCCGCTTCGTGCCGAGCGGCCCCTCGGCGGCGAGCCGTTCGGCCGCAGCGAGCGTGCCGCGCAGCGTGCGGAAGTCCTTCGCCGTGAAGTCCCCGCCGGTGCGCTCCCGGATGTCGTCGTTCACTTCGCTGGCCGTGACCGCCCGGAGCGCGGCCCTGGCCGGGTCCGCCGCTCGCCAGCTGAACAGCCGCGTGCTCGGCCGCGCGTCGGCCCCGGACTCGACGAAGCCGACGAGGCCGGCGTCGGCGAGCTCGATCCGGTGCAGCGCCCCGCCCTTGGCCCGGAACCGCAGTCGCACGAGCTCGCCGTCGACGCGCGCGTTGCGCATGAGCAGCGTCGTGAGCCCGCGGGTGCGGGCGGCGAGCAGGTACTCCTCGCCGCCGACGCGGAGCGCCCCGAGATCGAGCGTGCGGAACGCCGCGGCGAGCGCGCGCTCCCGACCGCGGCCCTCCGCCGCGAGCTGCCGCCGCACGGAGCGACGCGCGTCGGGCAGCACCCGGGCGAGCTCCGTCATCCGCTCGAACTTCTCGGCATCCTGCTTCTCACGCCACGCCGGGTGATACCGGTACTGAAGACGGCCCGCGGCGTCCACGCCGACCGCGAGGATGTGCGCGTTCGGCGCCTCCGCGATCCATACCTCCGTCCAGGCGGGCGGGATGGCGAGATCGTCGATGCGCCGTCGTTCCGCGCGGCCGGCGAGCCCGCCGTCGCTGTGCCGGTACTCGAAGCCCGAGCCGCGACGACGCCGTTGATAGCCGGGCGACACGTACGGCTGCACCCGGCGCAGCCGCGGCATCCCCGGCCCGCCTCAGAGGCCGCGCCCGCCGGTGACCGGCAGGATCGCGCCCGAGACGTAGGAGGCCTCCTCGGAGGCCAGGTAGACGTACGCGCCGGCGAGTTCGGCCGGCTGGCCCGCGCGGCCGAGCGGGGTGTTCTTGCCGAACTGCGGCAGTTTGTCTGGCCATCCGGTCGCCGGGATCAGCGGGGTCCAGATCGGCCCGGGAGCCACGGCGTTCACGCGGATGCCGCGCGGCCCGAGCTCTTCGGCGAGCGCCTTCGTGAAGGCGACGAGCGCCGCCTTCGTCATCGCGTAGTCCACGAGCCGAGACGAGGGGTCGAAGCCCTGGATCGACGCGGTGGTGATGATGCTCGACCCGGGCTTCAGCTTCGGCACCGCGGCGCGCGCGAGGAACACCGGGGCGAAGAGGTTCACCCGCATGACCGTTTCGAAGTCATCGGTCGGGATCTCGTCGATGCCTCCGCGATCGCGCTGGTGGGCGGCATTCAGCACGAGCAGGTCGATGCCCCCGAAGGTGTCGCAGACGCGCTCGATCATCAGCTCGCAGTGCGCTTCGGAGCGGAGGTCGCCGGGCAGCAGCAAGGCCTGCCCGCCGGCATCCTCGATCCAGCGCGCCGTTTCCTCCGCGTCGGCGTGCTCTCCTTCCAGGTAGCCGATCGCGACGTCGGCGCCCTCGCGTGCGAAGGCGATGGCCGTCGCGCGGCCGATGCCGGAGTCGCCGCCGGTAATGAGGGCACGACGGCCCTGTAGGCGGCCGGAGCCGCGGTAGCTCTCCTCGCCGTGGTCTGGCTTCGGGGTCATGTCCTCCGTGACCCCCGGAGCGGATTGCTCCTGCCGGGGGAACGGGCCCCTCGGATGCTTGGTGGTCGGGTCGATGAGGGTCGTGGTGCGTGCCATGGTCTCCTCCTCGGCGATCTTCGTCGTCGTCGTTGCTCGGTGTACGCCTCCACGGTAGGCAGCGCGGCGCGCGGCGGTGCAGGGGGTTGACACTCGCTGTGGCGTTCGACAAACGGGCTCGCGCCCCCGGATTTCCGCGTAATTGCACGCCGGAAGCGTCCGCGTCAACCCCCACGGACGGTTGCGTGAACTCCCCTAGCGTGAAGGTGTTGCGATCGGACATCCACGTCGGATGCGCCGTCCCGAGGAAGGGGTTCCAATGAACATCCTGCTGATTATCATCGTCATCATCGCCATCATCCTGGCGATCACCGGCGGACTCGTGCAGTCGCTGAACTTCCTGCTGTGGGTGGGACTCGTGCTGCTGGCGATCGCCGTGATCAGCTGGCTGATCCGAGCGATCGCGGGGCGCCGAGGCGTGTAAGCCGTCGACCCGTCCAGCACCAGACCCCGAGTTGCCCGACTTCCATGAAAGTCGGGCAACTCGGGGTTTTGGTGTCTTCGGAGCCGCGGATGCCTCGCGCGGTAGTCGCTCGCACCGGCATCCGCAAGCCCCTCACCGTCTTGCGCCGTGTTCCGTACCGTCGCTGGCGGATCGAAACCCGACCAGCACACCGACGAGAGGAGTCGACGATGAGCACGATGATCACCTCCGAGATCGACGTGGACGTACCGGTCCGCACCGCCTACGACCAGTGGACGCAGTTCGAGTCGTTCCCGGAGTTCCTGAGCGGCGTCGACGAGATCACCCAGATCGACGATTCGCTGACGCATTGGGTGGTGAGCTTCGGCGGTGTACGCCGCGAGTTCGATGCCGAGATCATCGACCAGGTGCCCGACGAGCACGTCGCCTGGCGCAGCGTGGGCGAGGTGCAGCATCGTGGGCGCGTCGCGTTCCGACCGGAAGCCGACGGCAGCACTCGGGTCGAGTTGACCATGGAGTGGGAGCCCGAGGGGTTCGTCGAGAAGGCGGGTGCCGCGCTGCAGCTCGACGATCTGCTCGTGAAGCGCGACCTGGAGCACTTCAAGCGCTTCATCGAACAGCGGGATGCCCCGACCGGCGCTTGGCGCGGCGAGGTGCACGACCCCGCCCCGGGCGGCGCGCCCCAGTTCGGCCGTGACGGCACCCTCGGGGACGACCCCGACCTGCGCCTCTGAGCCGCTCCGCGCTCCGTCTGCGCCGGACACGACGCAGAACCCGAGTTGCCCGACTTCCATGGAAGTCGGGCAACTCGGTTTCGCGTCCCGGCGCGCGTGGCGGTCAGGCGAGGAAGGGCTGGTGCTCGTAGTCGCCGTCGGGCGTGACGATGACCGCGGTCGATTCCGGCACCTCGATGAACGCTCCGGGCAGGTCGTTCAGCGGCTCGCTGACGATGAGCCGGGCCCGGGTGCCGAAGGCGCGGAGCCGCTCGAAGTCGGGGTACATGGCGCGCAGCACGTCGATGTCCTCGGAGTGGAACAGGGTACGGGTCCGGTGCTCGCTCGAGTAACGGAACGCCCAGACGGTCACCCCGTCGGTCACGGCGAACGTGCCCTGCACCGCGGCGGCGACGCCGTGCCCGCGGCCGGCCTCCTCGATGCGGCGCAGGGTGCGCGCCATCGCCTCGATGGGGTCGTCCATGAGCCCGTACGTGAGCGCGAGGTGGAAGACGAGCTCCGAGTCGGTGGTCCCGCGGATGCCGAGGAAGAACTCGGGCGCGACCTCGAGCACCAGTTCGCGCTTCATGGCGGCGAAGCCCGCGATCGCGCCGTTGTGCATGAAGAGCCACCGCCCGTACCGGAACGGGTGGCAGTTCGTCTGCTGGATGGGCGGCCCGGCCGCCGCCCGCACGTGCGCGAAGAACAGCGGGCTCTCGACCGCCTGCGCGAGCTCGCGGAGGTTCTCGTCGTGCCAGGCCGGCTCGATGCTGTGGAAGATCGCCGGCGCATCACCGGGATCGCCGGACGGGCCGTACCAGCCCAGGCCGAACCCGTCGCCGTTCACCGTCTCCGCACCGAGCGGCGAGTTCAGCGACTGCGCGACGAGGGAGTGTTTCGCATCGAGCACCACCCGTGAGATCTGCAGCGCGTCGCCCGTGTAGGCAAGCCATCGGCACATCCGTCTCATCTCCTCTCTGAGTGAGCGGGGCGATGCCGGCTCCGAGCGTGAGGCGGGCCGACGCTCACTCCGCCGCGGCGGCCTCCTCGGCCGGGCACTTGGCGAGTTCCGCCATCTTGGCCACCGACTGGTCGAGCGACCAGGGCAGCTCGACCATCGGACGTTCGTGATCGGGCGCCGCCTCCGCTTTCGAGGCGATCGAGGCGAGCGCGAACGCCACCTCGCGTACGAAGTCCGCCCCCGAGGTCGAGTCGTTCAGCGCCACGACCACCGTCAGCCCGGTCTTCGGGTCGGTGAACGCGGCGGTGAGCGCTCCGGGCCCCTCGCCGGCGGTCCCGCGCATCGGGCCGTACTGCGCGCCGCCGATGCCGTAGCCCTGCCATGCGGGCGCGTCGCCGCTCATCGGCACGAGGGACCACTGCTCTCGGGCGAACTGTTCGTCGATGAGCGCGCCGGTGGCGAAGGCCTCGCTGAGCGCCTGGGCATCGGCGAGGGTGGTGACGGCCCCGGCGGCGGCCCCGCCCATCGAGCTCGACTGCTTGGAGTCGTCGTACTTGGCGGCGCAGTCGGGAGCGCCGTCGGCGCCCGGCTTCGCGAGGTACGCGCCGAGCGTGCCGTGGTGGTCCACCTCGCTCGGCGCGGGGATGGCGGTGTCGTCCATCCCGAGCGGGCCGAAGACGTAGTCCTCGGCGAGCGAGTTCCAGTCACGGCCGGTCGCGTTGCGCAGGGCGAGGGAGAGCAGCATGACGCCCGCCCGCGACGGGGACCAGCCCTCCCCCGGCTCCAGGGCGCGTCCAGCTGCGAGGCCGCCCGAGATGAGCTCCGTCTCGCTCCACACGCGCTGCGGGTTGGCCGCGAAGTGCGCCTTGAGCGAGGGGTAGAAGTCGCCGAGTCCCGACGTCTGCTGGCAGAGCTGGCGGAGCGTGATGCCGTCGATGCCGGGCGTCGAGTCGACGTAGGTGCTGACGGGGTCGTCGAGCTTCACCACCCCCGCGTCGGCGAGCCGGAGTAGCACGGTGCAGGTGATCTCCGTCGTGCCAGTGGCCAGGCGGAACTTCGTCTGCGGGGTGACCTTCGACGCGTGCTCCTCGAAACCGGTCGTGCCGGTTACGCCCTCCCAGGTGCCGGACCACGGCGCCCAGACGCCGGCCAGCCCGCCGCTCGAGCCGCTCTGTCGCACGGCTTCGTCGAGCACGCCCTGCAGCTGCTCGACGGTCGAGTCCGGCAGGGCGCGGTCGAGCTCGTCGAAGCTGCGCGCCGGATCGGGCCCGCCGCCGGTGCATGCGGTCAGCGCGAGAGCGACCGAGGCGATCATCGCAGCGAGCCCGGTCAGGCGTCCACGACGCCGAAGGCGCCGCGCGCGCGAAGAATGCCGTTGCTCAGCCACCAGCCCCCCTAGCCTGTGTCCGCTGCGATTCTACCCCGGCGCTCGGGCGCCGACCGTCAGGGGATCCCCCGAGGCATCCCTGATTCCCGCAGGTAACCGGTTGAATCAGTTACTTCCCGGGGCGCGTGGCGGGAGGAGATGCTCACCGCGGGAGGTCGAACAGCACCGTTCGGGCCTCCCGCCAGGTCGAACTCCTCCGCAGCGGCGATGCGAGCGGCGGCCTCGCGCACCCGGCGGGGCGGGCCGGGCGAGCAGGGCGGGCCGGCGACTACCCGCCGAGCTGCGGCCGCATCGCACCCGACATGAACCGCTCGACATCCCGGTCGACGATGATGTCGCTCGGACGCAGCGGGCGCGCCAGATAGAGCCCCTCCAGGGACGTCAGCCGGCTGAGCGCCACGTAGCTCTGCCCGGGGCTGAACACCCGGGGCCCGAGGTCGACGATCGCGGTGTCGTAGCTCGCCCCCTGGGACTTGTGGATCGTGACCGCCCAGGCGAGCCGCAACGGGAACTGCGTGAACTCCGCCACGATCTCGCGCTCGAGCTTCTTCGCCGCCGGATCCCAGCGATAGCGGTACTTCTCCCAGGTGACCGGCTCGACCTCGTGCTCCTCGCCGTCGACCTCGACGAGCACCTCGCCATCGAGCGAGGTGACGGTGCCGATGGTGCCGTTCACCCAGCGCTGCCCGTCGGGGCCGACCGCCGTGTCGTTGCGCAGGAACATCACCTGCGCGCCGACCTTCAGCTCCAGCCGCTCGTCGGCGGGGAAGGTGCGCCCGCCGAAGTCGCCGTTCACCTCCGCCGGATTCGCGAGCGACTCCCCGGGCAGGCGCTTCAGCTGCGCCCGATTGATGCGGTTGACGGTGTCGTTCGTCGTCGCGAGGGTGATCGCCCCCTGCTCGGGCAGCGGCCGGCGCGCGCCGATCTCGTTCAGCACCCCGGCGATCTCCGCGGTGACCATGCCGTGCCGCACGGCGTTCAGCATGTACTTGAAGCGGTCGTCGCTCTGCCGGTGCACCTCGCCGAGCTCGAAGATGCGCAGCGAGGTCTCGCCCCACACCTTCGCGTCGAAGAACCACATCGAGCGGTACGTGTCGGCGAAATAGCGGCGCTCCTCGCCGTCGCCCGGCACGGGCGCGAGCTGGTAGGGGTCGCCGAACAGCACCACCTGCACGCCGCCGAAGGGCTCGCCCTGACGCTGCCGGGCCTGCCGGAGCGCGCGGTCCATGGCGTCCATGAGGTCGGCGTTCACCATCGAGACCTCGTCGATGACGAGCGTGTCCATCGCGTTCAGGATCTTGCGCACCTGATCGTTCTGGTCGATCGCGTGGTCGGCGATGACGCCGATCGGCAGGCGGAACAGCGAATGGATGGTCTGCCCGCCCACGTTCAACGCGGCCACCCCGGTCGGCGCGCAGATGACGATCTGCTTCTTGGTGTTCCAGTTGAGGTGGTTGAGGAGCGTCGACTTGCCGGTGCCGGCGCGACCGGTCACGAACACGTGCTCTCGGGTGTGCTCGATCGCCTCGAACACCGCGGCCTGCTCGCGGGTGAGGGTGACTGACTGCACGGGAGTCTCGGCTCGCTGATCTCTGCTCGGAATCGGATGCCGCGGCGACGGCCTGCGGCGACGCGCCCGCCGGGCGCGCTCCCACCCTAACGCCGGGCGGGCCCGAACGCCGGGCGGCCTTCGGCTCGGGACATCCTCAGTTTGTGCCGGAAGGCCGCCCATAGACTGGCCGGGTGGGGAAGCGAGACGCAGCACGCGGGCGCATCTCGCCGCTCGCCGTGATCGGCTGGGTCGGCGCGGGTGCGCTGCTCGGCGGCGCCCTCCTCGCGGCCCTGGGCGGGCTGAACCAGACCGTCTACGGCGCCTCCAACTTCGTCGAGCGCTACCTCTCGGCCATCGCCGACGACGATCTCGCCACCGCGGCGACGACGCCGGGGGTCGCGCTCGACGCCAAAGCGCTCGACGCCCTCGGCCTGCCCACCGACGTCTCCACCGCGATGCTCCGCTCCGGCATCGTCGACGCGGGCCCCGCCGACGTCCGCATCGTTCAGGACGTCGCGCACGACGACGGCACCCACTCGGTCACCGCGAGCTACCGCATCGACACGGCGATCGCCGAGACCACCTTCGAGGTGAAGCCGATCGAACCCCTGTACGGGGTGCTGAACCGCTGGGCCTTCGCCGAGAGCCCGCTCGCGATCATCGACGTCACCGCGGCGCACTCGCCGCAGTTCACGGTGGGCGACCTCACGCTCGACACGCGGGCGACGAAGCCCGAGGACGAGCTGGCGAACTTCACGCAGACGACGCCGTACCTCGCGATCGCACCGGCCGCCTACGAGTTCGAGTACGACTCGCAGCTGCTGCAGGCCCCGCACGTGCTCGCCGTCGCCCAGCCGGGCGCGCGCGGCGCCGTCACGGTCGACGCGCAGCCGACGCAGGCCTTCGTCGACCGGGTGCAGGCGCAGCTCGACCTCTACCTCGAGGGCTGCACGGCGCAGCAGGTGCTGAACCCGACGGACTGCCCGTTCGGCATCGACATCGACGACCGCCTCCTGAGCGACCCCGTGTGGTCGATGGTGGCGAGCCCGACCGTGACGCTCACCGCGGGCGAGTCGGCCTTCGAGATGCCGGCGACGGCGGGCACAGCCCACATCTCCGTCGAGGTGCAGTCGCTCTTCGACGGGGACATCTCCACGCTCGAGGAGGACCGCGGCTTCACGGTCGCCCTCGACGCACGCATCAAGCCCGACGGCTCGATCGCGGTGCAGCTGAAATAGCGCGGGCGCGCGGCCCCGACGTCGCGCGCGGCCCCGACGTCGTGCGCGGTCGAGCGCTCAGCCGCGCGGGGCCCGGTCGTGCTCGGCGATGGCCGCGAGCTGCGCGTTGTACGCCTCGAGCTCGGCATCCCCCGTGCGATCCGCGTGCCGGTCGCGACGGCGGGACTCCTTCTCGTCGCTGCGCGCCCACTGGATCGCGACCGTGATCGCCAGCGCGAGCGTCGGAATCTCGCCGACCGACCAGGCGATGCCGCCGCCGAGCTGCTGATCGGCGAGCGCATCGGTGCCCCAGCCCATCGCGCCGTACCAGTCGGCGAGCATGAGCCCCGTCGACATCATGATCGCGAGGCCGAAGAAGGCGTGGAACGCCATCGTGCCGAGCAGCAGCAGGAGCCGGAACGCGTACGGCAACCGGTACGGCACGGGATCGATGCCGACGAGGGACTGCACGAACAGGTACCCCGTGATGAGGAAGTGCGTGATCATCCACTCGTGCCCGATGTGGTCGACCATCGACCAGCGGAACAGCGGCGAGTAGTAGAACACCCAGAGCGAGCCGACGAAGAGGGCGGCCGCCACGAAGGGATTCGCGATGATCCCGGCGAACTTCGAGTGCACGGCGAGCAGCACCCACTCGCGTCCACCTCGGGAGCCGTCCTTGCGGGCCCGCACGGCGCGCGCGATGAGCGTCACCGGGGCGCCGGGCACGAGCAGCACCGGCACCGCCATCGTGAGGCCCATGTGCCCGAGCATGTGTGCCGAGAACAGGTACTCCTGGTACGCGTTCACCCCGCCGCTCGTCAGGTAGGCGAGCAGGAGCAGGCCGGAGACCCAGAGCACCGCACGGTAGATCGGCCATTTGTCGCCGCGGCGGCGCAGCCGGCGCACGCCCGCGAGGTAGAAGAAGATGCCGAAGCCGCACGCCAGCAGCCAGATGAGGTCGGGCTTCCACTCGGTGGCGAAGCGGTACCAGTCGGGCCACGGCGGCAGCAGCTCGCCCGTGAGGATCTCGGCGGGCGTGCGGGCGAGGTCGCCGGCGACGTCCTCGGAGACCGGTGTCCCCGTGCGGGCGAGGGCGGCCGCGACACCGGAGGCGATGCCCATGAAGGCGAGCTCGGCGACCACGAACCACCAGAACTCGGTGAGGGGCCTGCGCGCCGAGGCATCCGCCTTCGATCCGGCACCGGATGCCTCGGCGCGCAGCTGCTTGCGCTGCATCCGCCCGATCAGCCAGGTGCGCTGCAACGCGCCGAAGCAGCCGAGCGCGATGAGCGCGCCGACCTTCGCGATCACGAGGATGCCGTAGGGCGTGCCGAGCGCGTCCCAGCTGCCGATGCGCAGCGCCGCGCTGGCGTAGCCCGAGATCGCCACGACGATGAAGCAGACGAGCGCCACCGTGGAATAGCGGGCGAGCACCACGACGAGCCGCTCACCGCCGAGCCGGCGCTGCAGCAGGACGATGGTGATGAGCCCGCCGAGCCAGACCGCGGCGAAGACGAGGTGCAGGCCGAGGGCGGTGATCGCCTCGCTGTGCCCGGCCGCGCCCGCCGCGTGGCCCTGTTGCGCGAGCGGCACGAGGGAGAAGACGGCCAGCACGGCGACGAAGACGAGCGCGGTGTGGTTGCGCACGGCGAAGCAGAGCACCGTCACGGCGGCCGCGACGAGGGTGGTGGTGAGCCAGGCCTGGCCGAGCCCGATGCTCGTCACGAACTGGCCGAGCTGCATGCCGAAGCGCTCGCCCAGGTCGAAGGGCACGCCCGTCACGTCGAGGAAGGTGACGAGTCCGGCAGCGGCGCTCGCGACGGTCATCACGGCGGCCGAGGCGGCCGCGACGTCGAGGGCGGCGTTGAACTCCTCGCGCTCGGGGCTGAGCGCCCAGAGGGCCAGCACGAGCGAGCCGATCATACCGGCGGCGCCGAGGTTCACGAGGAGCTTCGCGACCGGGAGGCTCCAGCGCACGATCGGGCCCGGGTCCTGGATCAGGACCGGATCGGCACCGCCGCCGAAGGCGAGGCCCACGAGGACCGCGATGAGCGCAGCGGCAACGAGCGCGGCAGGGCCGAGCACACGAACGGAACGGGGCACCGCACCAGCCTAGGCGCTGCACCTGGGGACCTCATCCGCCGCAGCGGCCCGCCTCCGTCGCGACCACCGGGGCCCGTCGCGACCGCGGGGCCTGTCGCGACCGCGGGGCCGTCGCGATCGCCGGGCCCGTCTCGACCACCGGGCGCCGTCGCGACCGCGGGGCCCGTCGCGACCACCGGGCGCCGTCGCGACCGCGGGGCCCGTCTCGACCACCGGGCGCCGTCGCGACCGGGGAACGACGAAGGGCGACCGGCCGGAGCCGATCGCCCTTCGAGCGTCGTGACGACTTACTTGGCGGCAGCCTTGAGCTTCGAGCCCGCGGTGACCTTGACCGAGTAGCCGGCCGGGATCTCGATGGTGGCGCCGGTCTGCGGGTTGCGGCCGGTGCGAGCGGCGCGGTGCGAGCGCTCGACGGCGAGCCAGCCCGGGATGGAGACCTTGGTGCCCGAGCCGACCGACTCGGCGAGGGCGTCGAAGAGACCGCCGAGCACGGCGTCGACGGTGGCCTGGCTCTGACCGGTCGAAGCAGCGATCTTCGCGACGAGCTCGGTCTTGTTCAGCGACTTGTCAGCCATTGAGTGTCCTCCTCGGACGTTCGCTGTCGGAACAGCACTTGTTGAAGAACTCGGGAACGATCGTTCAACCACCCCCGGGGCCGTTCAGGCCGCCTCGAATGTAACAGACTTCCCCGGAATCACGCGGATTTCCGGGTCGTTCGAGCATTCTCGCACCGGCGTGTCGTGCGCCCATGGCGAACGCCGCGGCGCCGCACGCGCCTCCGCACCCACCCGCTCCCGCCCCGCCCTCGCCCCGCACTCGCCCTGCTCCTGCCCCGCCCTCGCCCCGCACTCGCCCTGCTCCTGCCCCGCGAGGGGGTCGCATTCCGACCGCGCGTTCGGCCCCGAGCCATCCTGGCGTCGCGATTCGACCCCCTCGCCGAGAGGCAAGCGCTGGGAGGGGGAAAGCGGGCGGAAAGCGGGGCGGGCGGCGGGCAGGCGGCGGGCAGGGGGAACAGCGGGGGGCGAGGGCAGACGCGTGAAGGGGCGCCCCGGAGAACCGGGACGCCCCTTCACGTGAAGCGGGTGCGGGCTGGGTTACCAGCTCGACTTGGTGATGCCGGGCAGCTCGCCCTTGTGCGCCATGTCGCGGAAGCGGACACGCGAGATGCCGAACTTCGAGAGCACACCGCGGGGGCGGCCGTCGATGGCGTCACGCGAGCGCAGGCGAACCGGCGAGGCGTTGCGGGGGAGCTTCTGCAGGCCGATGCGGGCGGCCTCGCGGGACTCGTCGGTGCCGTTCGGGTCGACGAGCGCCTTCTTCAGCTCGGCGCGCTTGGCGGCGTAGCGGTCCACGACCTCCTGGCGCTGCTTGTTGCGCGCGATCTTGCTTTTCTTCGCCATGTCTTAGCGCTCCTCTCGGAAGTCGACGTGCTTGCGCACCACGGGGTCGTACTTCTTGAGCACGAGACGGTCGGGGTTGTTGCGACGGTTCTTGCGGGTCACGTAGGTGTACCCGGTGCCGGCCGTCGAACGGAGCTTGATGATGGGACGGATGTCCTGCTGCTTCGCCATTAGAGCTTCACCCCACGAGCCTGGATGTCACGGACGACGGCGTCGATGCCGCGGGCGTCGATCACCTTGATGCCCTTGGCGGACACGTTCAGCGTCACGTTGCGACGAAGCGACGGCACGTAGTACGTCTTCTTCTGCACGTTCGGGTCGAAGCGGCGCTTCGTCCGGCGGTGCGAGTGCGAGATGTTGTGACCGAAGCCGGGAACGGCGCCGGTCACCTGGCACACTGCTGCCATTGGTTTCCTCCAATACCGAGGGGCGGATCGCCCCTCCCAAGGTCTCTTGTCTGCAGGCGGCGCCCACCGCTTGCGCGGAAGATACGAGGGATTCGCCTACGAACTGGGCAGTGGATGTACCCAGCCAACGAGCCAGCCTAGCAGATCCCCCGATCCGGGCCGAATCAGAGGACCTGGGAGGGCAGCGCTCAGCCGTCCTCCTCGTGCGTGCCGTGCTTCTGCTTGTCGGCCTCGCTGCGGCGGTCCCAGCCGGGGCGTCTGACGGCGTAGAAGATGAGCGGCGGCACGCCGAGCACGACGATCACGACGCCGACGATCCAGGGGTACGCGGCGGGCGAGAAGGCGCTGAACCCGTCGGGCGGGATGAACGCCAGCAGGAACGCCGCGAGGCAGGCGACGAAGCCGACGCCGGCGACGAAGTCGAGCGCCGGCACCCGGTACGCCCGCTTCACGTTCGGTTGCGTGCGCCGCAGCACGATCGCCGAGGCGAACATCATCATGTACATGATCAGGTAGAGCGCCGCGGCCATGTCGATGAGCGCGACGAACGCCGAGCTCACGTCGGGCACGATGATGAAGATCGCCGCGAGCACCGTCACGATCGTGCCCTGCAGCATCAGGATGCCGGACTGCACGCCCTCCTTGTTGCGCTTCTGCAGCACGGGCGGCAGCAGCCCGGTCTCGGCGGCGGCGAGCACGCCCTTCGAAGGCCCGGCGACCCAGGTGATGACGGAGGCGAACGCACCCGCCGCGATCAGCGCGGAGACGACGGCCGTCGCCCACTCCCCCATGCCCCAGTGCTGGAAGTACTCGCCGAACGCGAGCATGATCCCGTTCGTGAGGCCGAGCTCCTTCTGCGGCACCGCGACCGAGATCGCGAGCGTCGGCAGGATGAACACGGCGAGGATCAGCACCGACGCGAGCAGCACCGATCGCGGGTAGCCGCGGCCGGGGTCCTTCATCTGGTTCACGTGCACCGCGTTCACCTCCATGCCCGCGTAGGCGAGCACGTTCGACACGATCAGCACGATCGAGGCGAGGCCGGTGAACGGCGGGATGATGGCGGATGCCTCGAGGGGCACCTGGCTCTTCTCCCCGCTGAACACCCAGATCGCCCCGAACACGATGAGCAGCGCCGCGGGCAGCAGGGTACCGAGGATGCCGCCCCAGGAGCCGAGCTTCGCGAACAGGTTGCCGCCGCGGAGGGCGATGAACGTCGAGCCCCAGTAGAGCACCAGGATCACCACGGCGGTGAAGAACCCGGAGTTCGACAGCGAGGGGTCGAAGAACACGAAGGCGAGCGCCGCGGCGATGAAGGACAGCTGCGTCGGGTACCAGACGACGTTCTGGATCCACTGCAGCCAGACCGCCGTGAACCCCCAGCGGTTGCCGAGCGCCTCGCGCACCCAGATGTACACGCCGCCCTTCCACCCGGTCGCGAGTTCGGCGGCGACGAGCGCCGTCGGGATCAGGAAGAGGATCGCCGGAATCAGGTACAGGGTGATGCTGCCGAGCCCGAACACCGCCATCGCCGGCAGCGAGCGCAGGCTCGCGACGACGACGAGGGTGAGCAGGGCCAGCTGGCCGACGCCGAGGAAGGCGGCGGCGGGATTGTGCGGCGCGAGCGGATGGTTCGATGCCCGCGCGGCCTCGGTGCGATGCTGAGCCATCTCGCGCTCCTAATGGTGGAACCCGGGGTGCTGGCCCTCGACCGGCATCGGCGATTCGAGGGCGTCGAGGTAGGCGGTCTCGGTCTGGATGGCCTCGAGCAGCTCCTCCGCGAGGTCCATGCTGAGCCCGTTGCGCACCACGATGCGCTGCACGGTGAGATCCGCGAGGTCGTCGGGCATCGGGTAGGCGGGGACGAGCCATCCCTTCATCCGGAGCCGGTCCTGCAGGTGGTACAGGTTCCAGTTCTTCGTGTGCCCGGCCTTCAGCCGCCACGCGAAGACGGGGATGTCGCTGCCGTCGTTCCACAGCTCGAAGGCGCCGATCTTCGCGATGCCCGCCGAGAGGTACTTCGCGACGTCCTGCGAGGCCTGCTGCACCGCGGTGTACCCGTCGATGCCGAGCCGGAGGAACGCGTAGTACTGCAGCAGCACCTGCGCGCCCGGCCGCGAGAAGTTCAGCGCGAACGTCGGCATCTCGCCGCCGAGGTAGCTCACCTTGAACACGAGGTCGTCGGGCAGCCACTGCGCCTCGCGCCAGACCACCCAGCCGAGGCCCGGGTAGACGAGCCCGTACTTGTGCCCGGAGGTGCTGATCGAGTGCACCCGCTCGAGGCGGAAGTCCCACACCGTGTCGGGCTGCAGGAACGGCGCGATCATGGCTCCGGAGGCGCCGTCGACGTGGATCGGGATGTCGAGCCCCGTCTTCGCCTGGATCGCGTCGAGCGCCTTCGCGATCTCGTCGACGGGCTCGTACATGCCCGTGTACGTCACCCCCATGATCGCGACGACGCCGATGGTGTTCTCATCGACGTACTGCTCGAGGCCGTGGCCGTCGAGCGTCTTGTGCTCCTCGGAGATCGGCACGAAGCGCGGTTCGACGTCGAAGTAGTTGCAGAACTTCTCCCAGCACACCTGCACCGCGCTCGACATCACGAGGTTCGGCGAGCTGGTGTCCTTGCCGGCGGCCCGACGGGCCTGCTGCCAGCGGCGCTTGAACGCGAGGCCGCCGAGCATGCACGCCTCGGACGAGCCGATGGTCGAGGTGCCGATCGCGGTGGTCGCGTCGGGCGCGTTCCACAGGTTCGCGAGCATCCGCCAGCAGTTGTCCTCGATCGCCGCGGTCTGCGGGTACTCGTCCTTGTCGATCATGTTCTTGTCGAACGAGTCCTCGTACAGCTTCTTGGCCTCGTCGTCCATCCACGTCCCGACGAAGGTCGCGAGGTTCAGGCGGGAGTTGCCGTCGAGCATGATCTCGTCGTGCACGATCTGATAGGCGGTGTCGGGCAAAGATTCCGCCTGTGGAATCCGGTGCCGTGCGGCGACGATCGCCTCCCCCGGCCTCGAGAAGTTCGGCGTCTCATCGGAGTCGAGTCGATCGGACATGTGGCCCCCCAGCATCGAGATACTCCGGCACCGGAGCTCGGTGCCGGCGCGGATGCCGCGGGCGGCGACGGATGGGTCCCCCCGAACCTGCATCCGAGTCGGATGCTACGGAAGATCGCCGACGGCGTCCAGGCCCCGCCCGAAGACGACGGATGCCGCGGGCCGGTCGGGCCCGCGGCATCCGCGTCGGCGACGCACCTCGGGTGCGTGCGTGGTGCTACTTCGTCAGACCGTCGACCCACTCCTGGTTGTCAGCGATCCAGTCGGCGACGACCTGGTCGTAGTCGTCGCCCGTGTGCTCGTTGAACATGGCGTTCTCGAGCGAGTAGAGCAGCTCGCTGTCCATCTGGAAGTTCGACAGCCACTCCGCGACCTCGGGGTGGTCGTCGGCGAAGCTGCCGCTGCCGAAGGCGTGGATGCCCTCGGCGGTGCCGAGGGTGCCCTCGGGGTCCTTCAGGTCCTTCAGCGGGAAGGCGTCGTAGGCCCAGTGCGGGCGCCAGAGCGTGACGACGATGTTCTCGCCGGCATCGGTCGCCGCGGTCAGCTCGGAGAGCATGGCGGGCGTCGAGGACGTGACGAACTCCATGCCGTCGAGGCCGTACGTCGGGATCGTCTCGTTCTGCACGGCCTCGGTGAGGCCCGCGCCCGGCTCGATGCCGACGATGCGGTTGTCGAACTCGTCGGCGTGCTTCGCGAGGTCGGCGAGCGAGTCGATCGGGGCGTCCTCGTTGACCGCGACCGTCAGCGAGGCCTGCTCGTTCCAGGCGCCCAGGTCGGTGAGGTCGGCGCCGAACTGCTCGAGGTAGCTCGCGTGCGTCTGCGGCAGCCAGACGTCGAGGGTGAGGTCGTAGTCGCCGGTGGAGAGACCGGAGAAGACCGGGGCGACGTCGGCGTACTCGAGGGTGACGTCGTAACCCTGCTCGGTGAGGATCGCCTTCCAGAGCTCGGAGGCGGCGATGCCCTCGTCCCAGCCGTTGAACACGGCGATCGTGAGCTGCTTGTCGGAGGCGGCGTCGCCGCTGCCCCCGCCGTCGCCCGCGCAGCCGGCGAGGGCGATCGTCGCGGCCGCACCGAGGGCGAGCGCCGTGGTGAGGTGTCGCTTCTTCATGATGGTTCCTTTCCTCCCGCGTGCTGTGTCGCGGGTGTTGGGGATGTTCCGCGCGGGGGCACCGCGCGGGATCGACGGGCGACGGCGCTGAACGCCGGCGTCCGCGAGTCTCTGCGCCGTCAGGCGGTCGCGGCGGGCACCCGCGGCGCCTCGGCCTCCGGGGCGGGGGGCGTGCCGGCATCCTGCGGCTCCGCCGCCTTCGCCGTGCTCTTGCCCGTCTTGCCGCGGAACCCGCCGCCGAAGGCACCGGTGATGCGGTCGAGGATGACGGCCAGGATCACGACCGAGAGTCCGGCCTCGAAGCCGAGGCCGACGTCGAGCCGGGTGAGGCTCGCGACGACCTGCCCGCCGAGGCTGCCCGCGCCGACCATGCCGGCGATGACGACCATCGACAGCGAGAGCATGATGACCTGGTTCACGCCCGCCATGATCGACGGCATCGCGAGCGGCAGCTGGATCTGGCGCAGGATGCGGCCCGGCGACGAGCCGAACGCCTGCCCGGCCTCGACCACCTCGCGGTCCACGCCGCGGATGCCGAGCTCCGTGAGCCGCACACCGGGCGCCATCGCGAACACGATCGTCGCTACGATGCCGGGCACGACGCCGACGCGGAACAGCACGAGCGCGGGGATCAGGTAGACCATCGCGGGCATCGTCTGCATGAAATCGAGGATGGGCCGGATGATGCGGGACGCGACGTCGTTCCGTGCCGCGAGGATGCCGAGCGGCACCGCGACCGCGATCGCGATGGCGCTCGCGACGAGCACGAGGGCGAGGGAGTCCATGGCGTTGTCCCACTGGTCGACGCCCAGGATGACGAGGAGGCCCACGGCGGTGCCGACGCCGAGCTTCCAGCCGCGCGCCCACCACGCGAGCGCCGCGACCACCAGGATCACGGCCCAGAACGGCGGCGCCGAGAAGAGCCAGTCGACCGCGTCGTACGCCGCGAGGAAGATGGTGCGGAGCGTCGCGAAGAAGCCTCCGGCGACGTCGGTGATGGTGCGGAAGGCCGCCTCGATCCACTCGCCGAGGGGCAGTCGGAAGCCGTTCATCGCGCACCCCCCTCGGTCGCGGCGGCGACCGGCCGGGCGGGCTCCGGCGCGGCATCCGCCGCCGGCGCCTCGCCTACCAGGGCCTCGGCGTCCTCGTGCGCGGCGCCCGCGGTCTCGCGGAGGGTCGCGGTCACCACGTCGACCGGCACGGTCGCCGGGGGCTCGACGATCTCGAGCTCACCGGTCACGGCCGGGATGTTGCCGAGCGCGGCGAGCAGGGTGACGCGCGGGACGGCGCCGAGCAGCCGGCCGGCGTCGTCGACCACGGCGAGCGGCAGCGGGCTCTCCACCGAGGTCTCGAGGAGTTCGCTGAGGTGCTCGTCGGGGCGCACGATCGGATGGTCGTCTCGGATCGCGCTCTCGAGGGAGCGGTCGCCGCGCTGCACGAGGCGCAGCGCGTCGCGGTCGCGGATGACGCCTCGCAGGCGCCTGCCGCCGGTGACCACGAAGGCCATCGAGGTCTGCAGGTCGCGCATGGTGCGGAGCGCGCCGCGCGGGCCTGCGGAGGCCGAGACGACGGCACGAGGCGGTTCCATGACGTTCGCGGCGGTGAGCACGCGGGCCCGGTCGACGTCCTGCACGAACTGGGCGACGTAGTCGTCGGCCGGATCGGTGAGGATCTCCTCCGCTGTGCCGAGCTGCACGATGCGCCCGTCGCGCATGACGGCGATCCGGTCGCCGAGGAACATCGCCTCGTTGAGATCGTGCGTGATGAAGACGATCGTCTTGCCGAGCTCCTGCTGCAGCTCGATCAGCTGCTCCTGCATCTCGCGGCGGATGAGCGGGTCGAGCGCGCTGAACGCCTCGTCCATCAGCAGGATGTCGGTGTCCGCGGCGAGCGCGCGGGCGAGCCCGACTCGCTGCTGCATCCCGCCCGAGAGCTCGGACGGGAGCTTGTCTCCCCAATCGCGGAGGCCGACGCGATCGAGGATCCGGTCGGCGCGGTCCCGGCGTTCGGCCGGCGCGACGCCCTGGATCTCGAGACCGTAGGCGGCGTTGTCGCGCACGGTGCGGTGCGGCAGCAGGGCGAAGTGCTGGAACACCATCGAGACGTGGCGGCGGCGTACCTCGCGGAGGCGCTTCGGCGCGATGCCGGTGATCCGCTCCCCCATCACCGAGACGGTGCCGGCGGTCGCGGGCACGAGCCCGTTCAGCATCCGGATGAGCGTCGACTTGCCGGAGCCGGAGAGGCCCATGACGACGAAGATCTCGCCCTGCGCGACCTGGAAGTCCGCGTCGATGACGGCGGCGGTGCCGAGCCCGGCGAGCTCGTCGCGGCTTGCGCCGCGGCGCAAGCGCTCGAGGGCCTCGCCGGGGCGGCGGCCGAAGAACTTGGTGAGGCCGGCGACCTCGATGGCCGGCGTCTCGGCGGTGACGGGACGAAGGGCGAGCGGGTCGGCGTGGGGCGCGGGGTGCTGGGCGGGTGGGGTCGGGTTCTCGGGCTGCTGCGAGCGCACGGGCATAGACAGGGTGCTCCTGGCGCGCCGGCGGAGGGTGCTGTGTGCTGACGCGCACGAGTCACGGCCGGGTCAGGGCGATCCGGGATCCGGGAGCGGAGCGCGATACGCGGTCCAGCGATCCGGGGATCCAGCGCGACCGGCCATCGGGACCGGGCACCACGCCCCCACCATACGTCCCCTGGCACGCGGTGCCGCAGGGCCGCGGACTGGGTTCAAGCGGTCACGAGGACCTCGTCCACGCTATCCATCTTCCGGAGGATAACTCAAACCGAATGGTTGGAAATTACTGCTGACCAGGGATTCTCGGCTTCGCCTCGTCGGCGGCGGCGAGCTTGGTGCAGTTGGCGCAGAGGCCGAACACGTCGACGACATGGGCGGCCTGCGTGAAGCCGTGCTCCGCGGCGACCCCCTTCGCCCACGCCTCGACCTCGTCGGCCGCGATCTCCACCGTGAGCCCGCAGTTGCGGCAGATCAGGTGGTGGTGGTGCCCCGTCGTCGAGCACGCCCGATACAGCGCCTCGCCCTCGGGGGATTGCAGCGAATCGGCCTCCCCGCTCGAGGCGAGGTCGCCCAGCGCGCGGTACACCGTGGCCAGCCCGATCGGCGAACCGTTCGCGTGGAGCGCCGAGTGCAGGGCCTGCGCACTGATGAAGCCCTCGGTGTCGTCGAGGGCCTCGCGAACGGCCTCGCGCTGCCAGGTGTTGCGTTTCATGCGATGCGTGCGTCCTCTGCCGTCTCGACCGGGATCTGCTCCCTCCACGGTAGCCGCCGAAGCTTGGAAACGCCCAAGGCGACCGCGAAGAACGCCGTGGCGGCGAGCGCGATCGACGGGCCGGCCGCGATGGCGAACACGCGCGAGACCAGGACGCCGACGATGCCGGATGCCGCGCCGATCACGGGCGCGACGAAGAGCACGCCCCGATAGCTCGACACCACGAGCCGCGCGGCGGCGGCCGGCGCGGCGATGAGCGCGATCGCGAGGATCGCCCCGACCGCCGGCAACGAGGAGACGACCGACGCCGCGATGAGCGCGAGCACGAGGAGCTCGACCGGCCACTCGCGGAAGCCCGCCGCCCGGAAGCCAGAAGGATCGAAGGTCGAGAAGAAGATGCGGGTGCCGAATGCCGCGACCAGCACGACCGCGGCGACGGCGACGCCCGCGGCGAGCAGGATGTCGCCGTCGGTGACGGTGAGGATCGAGCCGACCAGGAACGACTCCGCGCGCACGGGCAGGCCGGGCAGGCTCGCCTGCAGCAGCGCCCCCGCCGCGAACCCGGCGGTGAGCACCACGCCCGCGGCGACCTGCGCGCCCTGCCGACGCACGCGGGCGATGCCGGCCATGATCGCCACGATCGCGACCGAGGCGACCGCCGCGCCGAGGGGGATGCTGACACCGAGCGCGGCGGCCGCGACCGCTCCGGGGTAGGTGGCGTGGGTCAGCGCCTGCGCGAAGAAGGTGCGCCGACGCAGCACCACCAGAGCACCGACGAAGCCCGCACCGGCGCCGATGACGACGGCCGCGAGCAGCGCGCGCTCGAAGTAGCCCATCAGGCCTCCCCCGCCCTCGCCGCGCGCGGGCGGCCGATCAGGCCGAGCAGCAGGGCCGTGGCGAGCACGAGGGCGTAGCCCGCGACGAACACCGCGACGATCGTCGCCCCGGCGGGCAGGTCGACACCCGCGCCGATCGAGATCGCGTAGTTCGACGCCAGGCCGAGCCACGCGGCGATCGCCGCGAACGCCGCGGCGATCGGGAACAGCCACCAGAGGTGCACCGTCACGAGCCGTGCCACCGCCCCGGGGACGATGAGCAGTGCCAGCACGAGGAGCGAGCCGATCGTCGCCGAGGCGGCGACCACGACGAGCGCGACCGCGGCGTTCAGCACGAGATCGAGCACGAGGGCCGAGTCGCCCACCGCGCGACTCCCCGCCGGGTCGAACGCGCGCAGCAGCTGCTGCTTCATCGTGATGCCGATCGCGAGCAGGGCGAGCAGCGAGACCCCGACGAGCGGCACGAGCTGCTCGGGTGGCACCGTCAGCACCCGCCCGAAGAGCAGCGCTTCGAGCTCGCCCGCGTAGTCGTCGCTGCGGGAGACCACGATCACGCCGACGCTGAAGGTCGCGGTGAGCACGATCGCGATCGCGGCGTCGGAGGTGATGCCGGCCCGGTCGAGCCAGGTGAGCACGAGTGCGGCGGCGAGCGCCGCCACCGCCGCACCGGGGATCAGCCCGGCGGTGCCGCCGAGGGCGAGCCCGATCGCGAGCCCGGGGAACACCGCGTGCGTCAGCCCGTCGGTGATGAATTCGAGGCCGCGGAGGTTCACGAGCACCCCGATCACGCCCGCGACGACGGCGAGCACGAGCATGACGAAGAGCGCACGACCCATGAACGGCATGGCGAACGCGCCGAAGAGGGCGTCGCCGAGGCTCATGGGCGGAACTCCCCCGCTGGGATATATGCACGCGACGGCATCAATGCCCCTCGTGCCCGGGCACGACGAGGGTGTGCTCGTCGACTTCCACCTCGACCCCCTCGAAGCACTCCTGCACGTTGTCGAGCGTGAGCACTTCGTCGACCGGCCCGAAGGCGAGCTGCTCGCGATTGACGAACAGCACCGCGTCGCAGACCTGCCGTGCGAGCTCGAGGTCGTGCGTGGAGACGAGCACCGAGACCCGCTCGCGCTTCAGCCGCCGCAGCGTGTCGATCAGCGCCTCGCGGTTCGGCTGGTCGAGCCCGTTGAACGGCTCGTCGAGCAACAGGAGCACCGGCTCGGAGGCGAGCGCCCTGGCCAGCAGTCCACGCTGCCGCTGACCTCCCGAGAGCCCGCCGTAGCGCCGTTTGGCCAGCGGCGCGAGCCCGACCGCATCGAGCGCTCGGCGCACCGCCGCCCGATCGGCACGGCCGGGCCAGCGGAACAGGCCGAGCTTGCGGTAGCGGCCCTGCATGACGACCTGCTCGAGCGTGATCGGGAACTCCGGATCGAGTTCGGCCGTCTGCGGCAGGAAGCCGATCATGCCGTTCGCGGCATGATCGCTGCCGGCGATCAGCACCCGCCCCGCCGTCTTCGGCACCAGACCGAGCAGTCCCTTGAGCAGGGTCGACTTGCCGGCACCGTTCGGGCCGACGAGCGCGACCGCCTCGCCCGGGGCGATCGCGAAGTCGAGCCCCGAGACGCCGGAGCCCCCGGGGTGGGTGAACGCGGCCCCACGCAGCTCCAGGACGGGATCGGTCATGCTCGTCATTTTTGCAGCACGGCGGGGAGCTCGGAAGGCACGACGCCCCACGACTCCAGGATCAGCCGGACGTTGTGCTCCTGGCTGCCGAGGTAGGTGGCGCCGTCCGTGCCCTCGGCGCCGAGCGCGTCGCCGTAGAGCGCGTCCTCGCCCGAGTAGACGGCGACGCCGGCCTCCTCGGCGATCGTCTCGGCGGCCTTCGGCGAGATGGAGCCCTCCGAGAAGACGGCCTTCACGCCGGTCTCCCGGATCTTGCGCACGAGTTCGTCGATCTCGGCGGCCGAGGGCTCGGCGTTGTCGTCGAAGCTCGGGATGACGCTACCGACGAAGGTGAGGTCGTAGGCCTCGATGAAGTAGGTGAACGCGTCGTGGTTGGTGACGAGCAACCGGTCGGCGACGGGCACCTGCGAGACGTTCTGCTCGATCCACGCGTCGAGCGCGTCGAGCTTCGCGATGTAGGCCGACTCGTTCGCGTCGATCGTGGCGGCGTCGACGCCGGGCACCTCGGCGAGACCGCCGGCGATGTTCGCGACCATTTGCTCGGCGAGTTGGGGATCGGTCCAGATGTGCGGGTTGCCGCCGCTGTGATCGTGGCCGTCGGCCCCCTCGTCGGCGTGCTCGTCGGCCGGTTCGTCGGCGTGGTCGGCGGTGCCGGAGAGCTCGATGCCCGTGCTCGCGTCGATGAGCGTGCCGTCGAAGCCGGACGCCGCGACCGCGTCGTCGACCCAGCTCTCGAGTCCGGCACCGTTGACGACGAGGGCATCGGCGTCCGCGATCGCGGCGAGCTGCGCCGCGGAGGGGTCGAAGCCGTGCGCGCTCTGCCCCGGACCGAGCAGCTGCGTGACCTTCGCCTCGTCGCCCACGAGCTCGCGGGTGAAGTCACCGACCTGGGTGGTCGTCGCGACGATCGAGACGTCGCCGCCGTCGGCGGCCGCTCCCCCGGCCGCTCCCCCGGCTGTGCACCCGGCGAGCACGAGCGCCCCGGTGGCACCGATCGCGAGTGAGGCGACGGCGATGGCTGGGCGGCGGGAGCTGCGACGTGCGGTCATGGCCTCGACGGTACGCTTATTGATAATGATTGTCAAAACCACCACGGCGTGCGGCAGATCCGGCTCCGCGCGGCCTTCGGCCGGGTCATCCGCCGTCGCACGGCGTCACCGCGTGACGCCGGTCGCAGATCGGACACCTGCACGTCACCGGAACCTGGGAGAGTGAAGCACGTGGATACGACGACCGAGCCCATCACGTTGCATCCGTTCACCGTCGCCGAAGCCGAGCGCCTGCTCGCCGGCGAGGTCGATGCCACGGCCGGATGGGAGGGCGGCTACGCCTTCACCGACGAGCCCGAGCTGCTGCGCGAGTTCGTTCGCACCGTGCGCGAAGACGGCGACCCGGCCCCCTTCGGCCCGTACCTCGTGCACCGAGGTGCCGAGGGTGCGGCGATCGGGGGAGTGAACCTGTTCGGGCCGCCCGACGAGCACGGGGCGGTCGAGTTCGCCTTCGGGCTGGTGCCCGCGGTGCGCGGACAGGGCCTCTCGGTGCCGACCGTGGTCGCCGCCCTCGAGCTCGCGCGATCGGCCGGGGCCCGGCTCGTGCGCGCGCAGGCCGAGCTCGAGAACCTCCCCGCAAGGCGCGCGCTCGAACGCGCCGGCATGCAGCGCACCGCCGAGATCGACGGCCAGATCCTCTACGAGCGCCGCTTCGCCTGAGCGGTCCGCGACGGCATGATGGGACGATGCGAGCCCGACCGTCTGCCGTGATCCTGCTCGGCCTGTCGACCGCGGTCCTGCTCACCGCGTGCGTCGGGCAAGCGCCCGCGCTGCAGAGTCTGGCGTCGCGGCTCGACGGTCTTCCGGGCGTGGTCTCCGCGCGGGCCGAGCTCGCCGGCGGCGGCGTCACTCCCGCCGAGCACCGGCTGTGGGTGGTCGTCGACCCCGGGCTGCGCGAGGCCGACGCCCGTCGGATCGCCGAGGTGAGCTGCGAGGGCGAGGTCGAGGTGTCCACGATGTCGGTCGCGACGAACGACGACACCTCGACGCCGGGCACGGTGCTGGACGTGCTCACGCCCGAGTCCGGCACCACCTGCCTCTCGGAGACGGGCCTCGTCCGGCTCGCCGGGGTGAGCGCCGCGATGCAGCAGCTCGGGGCCGACTTCGACGGACGGTTCAGCGTCTCCCTCCTCGACCCGGCACGTGACGACGAGGAGGAACTCCTCATCTCGACCTCCTCGGTCGAACGAGGCCGACTGCTCGACGCGCTCGACGCACTCCGGCGCGAGTTCCCCGACCTGGCCCTGGACTACCGAGCCACCTGGGACCGGGACGACGGGCTGCCCGGCACGGTGCATCTCGCCGCGGTGCTCTCCGCCGACGCCGACCTCGCCCCGCTCCTGCCGCTCGTCGAACGCGCCCAGGAGCTCGGCACCGGAACCGTCGCGATCGAGGACGACCTCGTCACGATCGAGCTGCTCGACGAGACCCCCGTGAACGCGACCGCCGAGCTGACCGCACTCGCGTCGCAGGCCGGCGCGACCCTCGAAGTGCAGCCGCCGCTCCCGGCCACGGCGCGGCCGGTCGCCCCGTGGCAGTGAGCGCGACCGCCGCGCTCAGCCGGACCACCCCGCTCAGTCGAGCAGCAGCGCGGGCTCCTCGATGATCGCGGCCACGTCCGCGAGGAACCGGCTCGCGACGTCGCCGTCGACGACGCGGTGGTCGAACGAGCCGCCGATGGTCGTCACGTAGCGCGGGCGCACCTCGCCGTCGACCACCCAGGGCTTCTGCTTGATCGTGCCGAGGGCGACGATCGCGACCTCGCCCGGGTTCAGGATCGGCGTGCCGGTGTCCATGCCGAAGACGCCGATGTTCGTGATCGTGATCGTGCCGTGCTGCATCTCGGCCGGCTGCGTCTTGCCCTCGCGCGCCGTGAGCGTCAGCTGCTCGAGCGCGGTCGCGAGCTCGACCATCGACATGTTCTGCGCGTCCTTCACGTTCGGCACGATGAGCCCGCGCGGGGTCGCCGCGGCGATGCCGAGGTTCACGAAGTGCTTGACGATGATCTCCTCGTCGGTCCACTGCGCGTTGACGGTCGGGTTGCGGCGCACGGCCCAGATCATCGCCTTCGCCATGATCAGCAGCGGCGACACCTTCACCCCCGCGAAGTCGGGGGAGGCCTTCAGCCGCTTCACGAACTCCATGGTGCGGGTGGCGTCGACGTCCGCGAACACGGAGACGTGCGGCGCCGTGAACGCGCTCTGCACCATGGCGTTCGCGATCGCCTTGCGCACGCCCTTCACCGGGATGCGGGTCTCGCGATCCTCGGGGAGCTCCGGCGTCTGGATGTTGCGGAAGACGCTCGCCTGCGTCGCCTCGCGGATGACATCGTCGCGGGTGATGTCGCCGATCGGCCCCGTGGGAGTGACTCGAGTGAGATCGACGCCCAGGTCCTTCGCGAGCTTGCGGATCGGCGGCTTCGCGATCACGGGCATCTGCGACTCGGCGGCGGGGCGCGGAGCGGATGCGCCGATCGGCGCCGCCTCGGCGGCCGGAGCCGTCGGGGGAGCGGGCGGCACGTGGGCGTCGCCGAGGTGCGCGTGCGCCCCGTCGGCGACGGGGTGGCGGCGTCGACGGCTGAGCGCGGGACCGGATGCCCCGTGCCCGACGAGCACGGCCCCGCCTTCGTCGCCCGCGATGGAGGCCGCCGTGTCGGCGACCAGCTCGGCCGCGTCGGATGCCGGGGCCTGGGGATCTGCCGGCGCACCGGCCGGAGCGGCGGGCACCGAGGTGTTCATGCCGTTCGAGGCATCCGTCTGGATCACCAGGATCGGGGTGCCCACATCGACGGTCGAACCCTCGTCGACGAGGAGCTCGGCGACGACCCCCTCGTACGCGCTCGGCAGCTCGACGAGCGACTTGGCGGTCTCGATCTCGACGAACACCTGGTCGAGCACGATCCGGTCGCCGGGGGCGACCTTCCACTGCACGATCTCGGCCTCGGTGAGACCCTCGCCGACGTCAGGAAGGGGGAACCGGATCTCGCTCATGGGCGGGTGCGCCTCTCGTTCGAAGGGTCGTTCTGCGTCACGGACACAAGCCTCAAGCCTGCCCGACGTGGCATTCTGACCCCGGCATGCATCGGATCAGAAGGCCAGGGCCCGATCGACCGCCTCGAGCACCCGATCGGGGCTCGGCAGGTACTCGGTCTCGAGGGCCGCGGGCGGGAAGGGGGTGTCGAAGCCGGAGACGCGCAGCACCGGGGCCTCGAGCGAGTAGAACGCCCGCTCGGCGACGGTGGCGGCGATCTCGGAGCCGACGGAGACGTTGCCGTACGCCTCCTGCGCGACGACCAGGCGGCCGGTGCGGTGCACGGACTCGAGCAGCGGCCCGTAGTCGATGGGGGAGAGGCTGCGCAGGTCCACGACCTCGAGGCTCGTGCCCTCGCCGGCGGCGATGTCGGCCGCCTGCAAGAGCGTGGCGACCATCGCGCCATGGCCGACGACGGTGACGTCGGTGCCCTGACGGACGATGCGGCTCTCGTGCAGCGGGATGCCGGCGTGGTCGAGGTCGACCGGGCCCTTCGGCCAGTAGCGGCTCTTCGGCTCGAAGTAGAGCACGGGGTCGTTCGAGGCGATCGCCTCCTGGATCATCCAGTAGGCGTCGTGCGGGTTCGAGGGGCTCACGACCCGGAGGCCGGGGGTGTGGGCGAAGTACGCCTCGGGGCTCTCCTGGTGGTGCTCGATCGAGCCGATGTGGCCGCCGTAGGGCACCCGGATCACGATGGGCATCGGCATGCCGCCGCCGTGGCGCAGGTTGATGCGGGAGAGCTGCGTGGTGATCTGGTCGAAGGCGGGGAAGATGAAGCCGTCGAACTGGATCTCGATGACCGGGCGGTAGCCGCGCATCGCGAGGCCGATCGCCGTGCCGACGATGCCGGACTCGGCGAGCGGAGTGTCGAGCACCCGGCGGTCGCCGAACTCGGCCTGCAGGCCCTCGGTCACGCGGAACACGCCGCCGAGCGGGCCGATGTCCTCGCCCATCAGCAGCACCTTCTCGTCGGTGCGCAGCGCCTCGCGGAGCCCGGCCGTGATGGCCTTCGCCATGGACAGCGTCTGCACGCCGCGCACGGCTGGCACGGCATCCTGCGGCGAGGGCCGAGCGGATGCCTCGGCCGTCGAGTCGTTGGTCACTGGGACCTCCTGCTGCTGCGCCCGGACCGTGCCGGGCTCGTCGAGGGGGCGGATGGCGTCGCCGGCGAGGCTCATGCGTCGCTCCCGTCGAGGGAGCGCTCGAAGCGGTCGAGCCAGGCGTACTGCTCGGCCATGAGCGGGTGCGGCTCGTGGTAGACGTGCTCGAAGATCGTCTCGCGCGTGGGGGAGGGGAGCTCGAGCGCCCGGCGGCGCACGTCGGCGGCGAAGTCCTGCGCCTCGGCGTCGACCTCGTCGAAGAACGCCGCGCTCGCGCCGCGGCCCTCGAGCCAGGTGCGGTAGCGGGTGATCGGGTCGCGGGTCGTCCAGAGGTCGACCTCGTCCTGCGTGCGGTACTTGGTGGGGTCGTCGGCGGTGGTGTGCGCGCCCATGCGGTAGGTCACGGCCTCGATGAAGCTCGGGCCCTCACCGGCTCTGGCCTCTTCGAGGGACTGCCGCGTGACCGCGTAGCTCGCGAGCACGTCGTTGCCGTCGATCTGCACGCTCGGCATGCCGAACCCGCTGCCGCGGAGCGCGAGCGGGCTCGGCGACTGGCGGGAGACCGGCACCGAGATCGCCCACTGGTTGTTCTGCACGAAGAAGACCTCGGGCGTGCGGTAGCTCGCCGCGAAGACGAGCGCCTCGCTCGCGTCGCCCTGCGAGGTGGAGCCGTCGCCGTAGTAGACGAGCACCGCCGCGTCCGACTCGGGGTCGCCGGTGCCTGCGGCGCCGTCGAACTGGAGGCCCATCGCGTAGCCCGTGGCGTGCAGCGTCTGCGAGGCCAGCACGAGCGTGTAGAGGTGGAAGTTGCCGTTCTCCGCCGGATCCCAGCCGCCGAGCGTCGCGCCGCGGAGCAGCGAGAGGATCGCGACGGGGTCGAGGCCGCGGATGATGCCGACGATGTGCTCGCGGTAGGAGGGGAAGAGGTGGTCCTGCGGGCGGCTCGCGCGCGCCGAGCCCACCTGGGCGGCCTCCTGGCCGTGGCTCGGCACCCAGAGGGCGAGCTGGCCCTGCCGCTGCAGATTCGCTCCGGCGACGTCGAGGCGACGCGAGGTCACCATGTCGCGGTAGAACTGCTCGAGCGTCGCGTCGTCGAGCGCCTCGACGAGGTGCAGATACGGCTCGGCCTCGGCGCTCGGCCGCAGCTGACCCTCGGGGGTCAGCAACTGGACCGTCGGTACGGTGAAGTCTCGTTCGCGGGCTGGCACTGTTCCAAGCTATCCGTTCGTTTCGACGGGGTTCTTGTCAACCCTCGACAAGCTCATTGAGAATCCGGAGGAGGGTGTCGACAGACTCCTCCTCGCCGATCGAGACCCGGATGCCTTCCGGCGGGAAGGCTCGCGTCACGAGGCCGGCGTCGAAGAGCCGCTCCGCGATCTCGTTCGTGCGCTCGCCCACGGGGAGCCAGATGAAGTTCGCCTGGCTGACGGGAATCGACCAGCCCTGGGCGAGGAGCGCGGCGCGCACGCGGTCGCGACGCTCGGCGATGACCTCGACGCGTTCGCGCAGCTCGGCCTCGGCGGTGGGTTCGAGGGAGGCGATCGCGGCGGCGCTCGCGGCGGCGGTGACGCCGAGCGGGATGGCGGTGGCGCGAGCCGCGTCGAGGATGCCGACCGGCCCGATCGCGTAGCCCACGCGCAGTCCGGCGAGCCCGTAGGCCTTGGAGAAGGTGCGGAGCACGACGAGGTTCGGGTGCCGGCCGATGAGTTCCCGCCCGTCGACGGCGTCGGCGTCGCGCACGAACTCGACGTAGGCCTCGTCGAGCAGGACGAGACGGTCGGCGGGGATGCGGGCGAGGAACGCGTCGAGCTCGTCGCGGGTGACGGTCACCCCGGTGGGGTTGTTCGGGCTGCAGACGATGACGACCCGGGTGCGCTCGGTGACGGCGTCGGCGATGGCGTCGAGGTCGTGCCCGTGGTCGGCTCGGTTCGGCACGGCGACGCTGGTGGCGCCGGCGATCGTGACGAGCCCCGGGTAGGCCTCGAAGGACCGCCAGGAGTAGACGACCTCGTCGCCGGGGCCGGCGGCGGCGAGCACGAACTGCGCGATGAGCGCCACCGAACCGGCACCGATGATGACCTCGTCGGCCGAGACGCCGAAGCGGGCGGCCAGCACCTCGCGCAGGGCGAGCGCGGTGGCGTCGGGGTAGCGGTTGATCGAGGCGGCGGTGGCGGCGACCGCCTGCTGCACGGAGGGCAGCGGGTCGAACGGGTTCTCGTTGCTCGAGAGCTTGAAGCCGTCGTCGGGCGCGGGACGCCCCTGCCGATACGGCGGCAGGGCCGCGATCTCGGGGCGCAGGCGCACCCCGCTGCTGACAGACTCCGTTGCGGTCGACTCCGTTGCGGTCACGCGTTCCACCGTACTCCGTCGCACATTCGCCGTCCGGTACGCGTCTCCAGCCGGCCGGCTGCCCGCCGATTTGCTTATCGGATCGGACATTCGGGGGCCAGCCCCCTTCGCAGACGCGCCCACCTCTGGAAGAGTTGACCCATGCGCTTCATCGTCAAAACCATCGTCGTCGCGCTCGCGCTCTGGCTGACCACGTTCATCGTGGCGGGCGTCTCGGTCGTGCCCTACGAGGACACGCAACTCGCCACGATTCTCACGTACCTGCTCGTCGCCGCCATCTTCGGCGTCGTCAACGCCATCGTCGGCGGGTTCATCCGCGTCGTGGCCTTCCCCATCTACGTGATCACGCTCGGCCTCATCTCGTTCATCGTCAACGGGCTCCTGCTGCTGCTCGTGGACTGGATCAGCGGCCTCATCGGCTTCGGCCTCGAGGTCGAAGGATTCTGGTGGGGTGTGCTCGGCGCGCTCGTGCTCGGCCTGATCAGCTGGTTGATCGGGCTCATCGTTCGCCCTTCGAAGGACTGACGGCTCCCCGCTGCACGGGCTCCGGGTCCGGCACTGGCTCACGCTCGGCGAGCCAGAAGGATGCCTCACCCGTTCGCCCTGCGGTGAACCCCGTGACGAGCGCGCTGAAGCCCGCGAGCCGCGGGTCGCCGGACGCATCCACGAGCTCGGCCGTGCGTCGATACGCGTCCAGCTCGTGGGCGGTCAGGATCGAGCCCGGCCGTTCGGGCGGTACCGCGACTTCGCGTTGCACGAGCAATGGCCCGAGCGGTCGATCGGCGCCCCCTGACCCCGGCACCAGGTCGTCGCGATGCTCGATGTTCAGCAGCGGCACCGCCGGATCGATGCGGGCCGGCCCGCCGAGATTCGCCCCCGCCGTGAAGCCGAGCTGCGGGTCGGCCATGAGATCGGCGACGATCGCCCCGCCGCCCGAGTAGCCGATGCCGATGAGCTCGTCGCCCGGTCGCACCCCGGCCTCGGCGAGCGCCGCCCGAACCGCCCGCTCGCCTGCGCCCGCCGGGAGCGGCTCCGGGGCGAGCGCCGCGCCGCGACCGGCGACGCTGTGCACGTTGCTCGTCATGTCGAACGGCTGGCGCCCGGCGGTGACCCCGGGGTCGATCGTGCCCGTGACGTAGACCAGCCAGCGTGTGGGGCCGCCTCCGGCCGCCGGGTACTGCTCGATGCGGATCTGCGGCGCTCCCGCCTGCGGGGTCGGCACGCGCGCGGCGAGCCCGGCGACGCCGCTCGGCGGCGGCACCGCGGTGCTCACTGCCGCAGGTGGCGGTGCGCCCGGCGCGGCCTGCGGCACCGCGGTGCCGGGCGCCGCCGGCGGGGCGACCCGACGCACGCCGACGGGGCGCTCGACCAGGAGGCCCGCCCCGAGCCCGCCGAGCAGCGACGCCCCGACCAGCACCGCGGCGGCGGAATCGGGAGCCTCGACACGGCCCCCGACCGCGACCGCGACCGAGAGCGGCACCCCGACCGCTCCGGCCACGAGTTCGTCGACCGAGTCGAGCCCGCTGCCGAGCGTCTCGGCGATTCCTGGGCGGACGAGGAGCTGCCGCACGAGCGGCTCCGCGCCCTCGCGCGACACCCCGAGCGCGTCGAGGAGGCGGTCGCCGAGGAAGGCGCCGCCGGCGGCCGCCAGCAACGGCCACACCAGGAATCGCGACGAGGCGCCGACGGCCCAGGCACCGAGCTGCGCCGCGAGTCCTCGGAGCGCGCCGAGCCGATGCTCGGCGGAGCCGTAGCGCAGGGCGGCCTCGTCGAGGTTCCGGCCGAGCGACGCCGCGAGCTCGGCTGCTTGTCGGAACTGGTGCGTCGCGATCGCGAGTTCATGCTCAGCTCGACCCGCTCCACCGCCGGCTCGACCGATCGAGCCGAGCAGCCCCGCGGCGATTCCGGCGAGGTGCGCGCACGCCGCCTCGGCCGTGGTCAACCTGGCCGCCTCGGCGAAGAGCTCGTCGACCGCGACCGCCGTGCTGCCACCGCCGGAGACGAGCAGCTCGCCGCTCATCTCCAGCCCCATGCCGCACCCGGTCTCGTGCCCTCGACCGGCGCCGCGCCCGGGTCGGACGCGGTGGCGACGAGCTGCGCCAGTGCCTCGTCGCGCTCGCGCTCGAGACGGAGCAGCGTCGCGCCGAGCTCGAGCTCAGCCTGCTCGAGCGCCGAGCGGGCGAGCCCGACCCTGGAGACGAGCTCGTCGAGCCGTGCCTCGTAGTGCTCGGCCGCGGCGGAGCGCCAGCTCGCGCACCCGACGAGCGGCAGGGTCTGCTGGAGCGTCGGCAGCTCGTCGAGCAGCACGCGGGTCTCGCCCGCGGCCGAGCGCACGGCCTCGATCCGTCGATCGAGCTCGGCGAGCCCCGGGGCGAGCTCATCAACGGAGGAGGCGGCGAGCACGGCGGGAAGCGAGGGGAGAGACGAACCGAGGAGCGGAGCGGATGACAACACCCTTCGAGCGTGCCGGGGCCGAGGCATCCGCCCACCGCGCGGTCCGCGATCGGTGGAGAGCGGCGGCCACCGCGATCCTGTGGAGGAGGGCGGCGGGGTCCCTCAGTCCGTGACGACCGCGGCGAGCGCGAGCGCGCCCGCGCGGCCCATCGCTCCGGCCGCCCCCACCGTCTCGACGATCGCCGAGCCGACCGCGATCGCCCAGCCGCGCGCCCGGGCCCAGTCCGCGTCGGTGAAGGCCGGCAGTCCCGCGCGGAACCGCTCCCGCCCGTCCGCGTCGAAGCAGAGCCACGCGGCCGCGAGGTCGGTCGCCGGATCGCCCGAGGTCACGTCGCCGAAGTCGAGCACCGCGGCGAGCGGATCGCCGGCGCCCTCCAGCAGCAGGTTCCCCGGATGCAGGTCGCCGTGGAGCCACACCGGGGGCCCCGGCCACGGCGGGGCGGCGAGGGCAGCCCGCCAGACGCGCTCGAGCGCCGCGCGGTCGGCCACCGCGTCCAGCACCCCGGAGGCGAGGCGGGGCCCGACGACGGCGTCCCGCGCGGCGAGCGGGACGCCGCGGTACGGGTTCTCCGGGGCATCCCCGGGCGCCGGGCGCTGCAGCGAGCCGACGAACGCCGCCAGCCCCGGCGCGGCCGCACGGCGCGCCGACGGCGCCAGCTCGACGGCGGCGACGCCCTCGAACCAGGGGCCGATTCTCCAGACGAACGGGTAGCCGCTCCCCGGCGCACCGGCCCGCACCGGGACCGGCAGCGGCACGGGGGAGTACCGGGCGAGCTCGGGCAGCCAGCGCAGCTCGTGCTCGACGAGGCGGGCGGCGAGGAGCCGCCGAGGCATCCGGATCAGGTGCCGATCGCCGAGCCGCAGCATCGCGTTGTCCCAGCCGTTCGCCAGGAGCCGTACGGGCGCCGCCAGGTCCGGGTGCTGCTCGGCCACGAGCCGCGAGGCGAGGGCCTCGTCGATCTCGACGTCGGCGACGGGTGCGTCCATCGTTCCCCCGGGTCTCCCGGCCGGTCGGTGCGCCGGCGGTGCCGACCCAGCGTAGCGTCGCGCCTCCCGGCGAGCGCGGGCGCGAACGCCCCCTGTTCCCTGCGCGCCGATTCCAGCAGAATGGGACCATGACGCGAGCGGAGCCCGTCGGCCTGCCCGCGCAGCCCTTCCGGGTCTCGTTCGTGTGCACCGGCAACATCTGCCGGTCGCCGATGGCGGAGGTGGTGCTGCGCGACCTCGCCGCGCACGCCGGCCTCGAGCGGGCGCTGCGCGTCGACTCCGCCGGCACGGGCGACTGGCACGTGGGCGAGCGGGCCGATCACCGCACGATCGCCGCCCTCGAGCGCGCCGGCTACGACGGCTCGACGCACCGGGCGCGCCAGTTCGAACCCGAGTGGTTCCGCGAACTCGACCTCGTCGTCGCCTTCGACCGCGGGCAGGCGCGGATCCTGCGCAACTGGGCGCACCACGACGGCGAGCTCGACAAGGTACGACTGCTGCTCGAGTTCGAGCCGGAGCCGACCGGACTCGTCGACGTCCCCGACCCCTACTACTCCGACGATGCGATGTTCGATCGCGTGCTTGAGATGATAGAGCGGTCGACCACCGCGCTCTTCCGGCAACTCGCGCCGGCTCTCAGACAAGGAATCCGATGACTTCGCTGCCTCCCCAGCCGCTCAGCCCCCTCGACGGACGCTACCGCGCCGCCGTCGGCGACCTCGGCGAGCACCTGTCGGAGGCGGGCCTGAACCGTGCCCGCGTCCACGTCGAGATCGAGTGGCTGATCGCCCAGACCGACCGAGGCTTCTTCGGCACCTCGCCGCTCAGCGAGCACCAGAAGCAGGCGCTGCGCCAGGTCGTCGCCGACTTCGGGCAGCCCGACATCGACGAGCTCGGCTCGCTCGAGGCGACCACCCGTCACGACGTCAAGGCCGTCGAGTACTACGTGCGCCGCCGCCTCTCCGACCTCGGCCTCGACGCGATCGCCGAGCTCACCCACTTCGCCTGCACGAGCGAGGACATCAACAACCTCTCCTACGCGATCACCGTGCGCGACGCGGTGCAGCAGGTCTGGCTGCCGAAGTACCGCGCGGTCGTCGCGGCGATCGCCGAGCTCGCGCGCGAGCACCGCGACGCCTCGATGCTGTCCCGCACGCACGGCCAGCCGGCCACCCCCTCGACGATGGGCAAGGAGCTCGCGATCTTCGCGCACCGGCTCGAGCGCATCGCGAAGCAGATCGAGGCGACCGAGTACCTGGGCAAGTTCTCTGGCGCGACGGGCACCTTCTCCGCGCACGTCGTGGCGCTGCCGGATGCCTCGTGGCCCGAGGTGTCTCGCGAGTTCGTCACCTCGCTCGGGCTCGACTGGAACCCGCTGACCACGCAGATCGAGTCGCACGACTGGCAGGCCGAGCTCTACGGCAAGGTCTCGCACGCGAACCGGGTGCTGCACAACCTCGCGACCGACATCTGGACGTACATCTCGCTCGGCTACTTCCGGCAGATCCCGGCGGCCGGCGCGACCGGCTCCTCGACGATGCCGCACAAGGTCAACCCGATCCGCTTCGAGAACGCCGAGGCGAACCTCGAGCTCTCGAGCGCCGTGCTCGATTCGCTCGCGGCGACGCTCGTCACCTCGCGGCTGCAGCGCGACCTCACCGACTCGAGCGCGCAGCGCAACATCGGCGTCGGCTTCGGACATTCGCTGCTCGCCCTCGACAACATCCAGCGCGGCCTCACCGAGATCGACCTCGACCGGGAGCTGCTGCTCGCCGACCTCGACGGCAACTGGGAGGTGCTCGGCGAGGCGATCCAGACCGTCATCCGCGGCGAGGTCGTGGCCGGGCGCTCGACGATCAGCGACCCGTACGCGCTGCTGAAGGAGCTCACCCGCGGCAAGCGGGTCGGTGCGGTCGAGCTCGCAGCCTTCGTCGAGGGCCTCGAGATCGGGGATGCCGCGAAGCAGCGCCTGCTGGCACTGACCCCGGCCTCGTACACGGGCCTCGCCGACGAGCTGGTCGACCGCCTGTAGGGCGCGGGCGGAGCCGGGCGCGGGCGGCCCTCGGGCCCCGGGCGGCCCCGTGCGCGCCACTTACACGTCCACGCGCCAGCACAAGTGGCGCAACGAGGCCGAAATGGCGCGCACGCCTCCGACCCGGCCCGCCAAACGCACCTGACACCCGCATCCGCGCCACCTCTGCGCGATCCCACAGCACCAGCCACCGCCCGACACCGAAGTGGCGCGCACGCCTCCGACCCGGGCCGCCAAACGCACCTGACACCCGCATCCGCGCCACTTACACGTCCACGCGCCAGCACAAGTGGCGCAACGACACCGAAGTGGCGCGCGCGGGGCGGGGCACCGGGGAGGGACTACGCTGACTCCGTGGAAGCCGCGCGTCATCCGAGGGACCCCATCCTCGACGACGTCGACCGGGAGATCATCGATCAGCTCCGGGTCGACGGACGCCGTTCCTTCGCCGAGATCGGCCGCCGGATCGGCTTCTCAGAGCCGACCATCCGCCAGCGCTACAACCGGCTGGTCTCGCTCGGCGTGATCTACGTGGCCGGCATGTACGACGAGACGAAGATCGGCGGCATCGCCGCGCACGTCGGCATCCGTGTCGCCGAGGTGCCCGTCGCGCGGGTCGCCGAGCAGCTCGCCGACCACCCGCAGATCAAGTACGTGGCGTGCACGCTCGGGTACTACGACATCATCCTCGACGTGTTCGCGCCCGACGCCGCCACGCTCGGCCAGATCGTGCTGCATGACATCCGCCGCATCCGCGGCATCTCCGACCTCGAGACGCTCACGGTGCTGGAGGTGCGCAAGGACACCTACCTCTGGCAGGGCTTCCGCGAGCCCTCGCCGCTCGCGCAGCTCGGCGACTGAGCGAACGCGACGGCGCTCGCCGCGGCGCTCAGCGGTCGGGGTCGCTGATGCTCTGCCCGGCCGTGCCGCGCAGGCCGCCCCAGCTGTAGTCCTTCGCGAGCGAGGTGACGATGATCGGCTGGATGGCGGCGACGCCCGGGTGCCGACGGATCTCGTCGAGCAGGTCGATGAGCTGGGGCTGGTCGCGGCAGGTCGCCTCGAGGTAGAGGTCGTGCGAGCCGGCGACGAGGGCGACGTGGTTGATCTGGCTGATGCCGACGAGTCCGTCGGCCACGGCGAGCGGCGTGAGGTTGCGCACCCGCAGCAGCAGGCGCACCACCTGGTGGCCGAGCAGCAGCGCGTTGCACAGGGCGACGATCATGATGACGTCGTCCTCCTCGAGCTTCGCGAGGCGCGTGCGCACGGTCGACTGCGAGACGCCGAGGTCGTCGGCGAGCGCCGCGAACGTGCGTCGCCCGTCGCGGGCGAGCAGCTCGATCAGTCTGCGGTCGAGGTCGTCGATCATGCGGCACCGGCCTCCCTCCCACGAGGGTATCGCGGGGCGGGAGGCCGGCCGTCCCCGCTCAGACCCGGGCGAGGGCCGCGCGCTCGAGCGACCGCACCGCGCGCACGAGTTCGGCGTTGTCGGCGGGCGTCGTGCCGTCGGCGAGCAGCACGCCGTCCTCGAAGCCGATCCGCGTCTCGCAGCCGTCGGCGATCGCGGCCTCGACCACGGGCCACACGGTCTCGTCGTAGCCGTGGTAGAGGATCGGCGCCGTGACGCCGGCCTCCCGCAGCACCGCCGCGATCTCGCGGCACTGGGCCACGGCGGCCTCGGCATCCTCCGTCTCCGGCTCGATCAGCACTCGCACGTTCCGGTGCAGGGTCGGCGAGGCGAGCAGGGCGGGCACGTCGTCCATCGACCACACCGCCGACTCGAGCACCATGCCGCGCTCGAGCACGAGCTCGGCTGCCTCGGCGGCGCCCTCCTCGCAGAAGGCGACCGACGCGAAGTCGGGCAGGGCGTCGGCCGGCCAGGCGGCGACGTGGGCCATCCGCTCCTCGTGCGAGGCGACGGTCCAGAGTCCCGTCGTCGTCCCGATCACCACACCGGGGTCGGCGGCGCGCATCGCGCGCACCCACGCGCCGATCGCCTCGGGGCGGATCGTCTGCTCGCCGTCATCGTCGATGACGTGAGCGTGCACGACGTCGGCGCCCGCCGCGATCGCGGCGACGCTGGCGGCGACGATCTCCTCGGTCGTGCGGGGGACCGCCGGGTGCTCGGTGACCGGGCGGCCGCCGTTGATGGCGGCTTTGAGCAGCATGGGATGCCTTTCCTAGGTGTTTCTCGGCAGGGCGAAGCACGGCCGACGGCGCCGAAGACCGTCGACCGCGAGGGCGGACCCGCCGCGCTACTGGGGCGTGGTGCGGGCCAAGAGGTCGGCGACGGTGTCGCTCGCGCCGGTCAGTGAGCCGAGCGGCTCGCCCCGGCGGAGGTCGGCGATGAGGTCGGGCTCCTCGGCGTCGTCCTCGAGCGCGAGGTCGACGAGGCGTTCGAGCACCGCGACCGGCACCACGAGCACGCCGTTCGCATCGGCGAGCACGACGTCACCGGGGTGCACGACGGCGCCGCCGCAGCTCACCGGAACGTTCACGCCGCCCGCGTCGATGCCGTGCAGCTTGGTGGTGAGCATGCTCGTGCCACGGGCGTGCACGGTGAGCCCGAGCTCGGCGATCTCGTCGACGTCGGTGACGACGCCGTCGACGACCGCGCCGGCTGCGCCACGGGCGACGAGCTGCGCCGCGACGACCTCGCCGAGCGGCGCGTGCCGCCGGTCGCCGCCCGTGTCGAGCACGAGCACCTGGCCGGCGCCGATGAGCCCGGCGGCGTGGTGCAGGGCCGTCGAGTCGCTCGCGGTGGTGCGCACGGTGAAGGCGGTGCCGATGACCCGGCCGCCCGCGGCGACGATGCGGCGGATCTCCGGGTCGGCGAAGCCCTCTTCGAGGTAGTGGCCGAGCGTGGGGAAGCTCAGCCGTTCGAGCTTCTCGCGGAGGGCCGGAGCGAGCGGCTCGGGCGCGGTGCCGGTGTGGAAGAACATGATCCTCTTTCTGGGGTGGGTCAGGCGAGGGGGCTCAGGCGAGGGTGTAGGTGAGCTCGATGCGGCGGTTGTCGAGCGCGGGGAGCATGGCTCGGGCCCGCTCGGAGCGTTCGAGGTCGAGCTCGGCGATGACGAGACCCTCGTCGTGGGCGTTCAGCCCGGCGACGACGACGCCGAGGGGGTCGATGACCCGGCTGAGGCCCGCGGAGTCCGGGCCGACGGTCGCCGAGGCGAGCAGCCAGCTGACGTTTTCGATGGCACGGGCCTGGGTGAGCACCGACCAGTGCTCCTCCTTGCCCTTGCCGGACACCCACGCCGCGGAGAGCGCGATGGCGTCGACGCCGCGGTCGGCGAGGCTGCGGAACAGCTCGGGGAAGCGCACGTCGTAGCAGTTGGCGAGGCCGATGCGCACGCCGTCGATCTCGATGATGGGCGGCAGCTCGGCGCCCCGGGTGACATACGCCGACTCCTGGTAGGCGAAGGCGTCGTAGGTGTGCAGCTTGTGGTACCTCGCGATCTCGGCGCCCGAGGCATCCACCGCGATCATCGTGTTAAAGGGCCGGCCGCCGGGGTTCGGCTCGTAACCGGCCGCGATGACGGCGATGCGGTGCTCGCGGGCGAGCTCGGCGACGAGCGCCTCGAAGCGGGGCCAGACGGCCGGGAGGATCTCGTCGAAGCGGGGCTTGAGCTCGTCCTCGGCGAGCAGCATCGCCTCCTCGGGGAAGACGACGAGGCGGGCGCCGCGCTCGGCGGCCTCGGCCGTGAAGCGGCGGATGGTGGCGAAGTTCTCCTCGGCGTCGATGCCGGGGGAGGTCTGGGCGACGGCGACTCGCATCGCGCGGCTCCTCTCGTGTGACGGGTCGGTGGGTGGGCGCTGCGTCAGCGCACGACGATGCGGGCGTCCTGCGGCCGCCAGGAGAGCTGGAGGCGGTCGCCGGCGGCGAGGCCGGGCAGGTCGCGCTCCTTGACGAGGCTGGAGACGGATGCCCGCAGCAGGTGCTCCCCGACGCGGAGGTGCAGGTGCCACTCCTCGCCGAGGAAGGTGAGCGTCTCCGCGACGCCGACGACGCCGGGGCTCGCGCCCTCGCCGGCGGGCCGCACCTCGATGCGCTCCGGGCGGAGCAGCAGCGTGCCCGCCCGCGGGGTCGGCACGGTCTCGCCGAGCACGCCGCGCACGGTGCCGACACCGGGCACCTCGACCGCGACCTCCTCGCCCTCGGCGCCGTCGGGCGCCTGGACGTCGAGCAGGTTGCAGCTGCCGATGAAGCCGGCGACGAAGCGGGTCTCAGGCCGGTTGTAGATGTCCTCCGGCCCGGCGACCTGCTGCACGACGCCCTCCGACATGACCGCGATGCGGTCGGACATCGTGAGCGCCTCCTCCTGGTCGTGCGTCACGTAGATGAAGGTGATGCCGACCTCGCGCTGCATGCGCTTCAGCTCGTACTGCATCTCCTTGCGGAGCTGCTGGTCGAGCGCGCCGAGCGGCTCGTCGAGGAGCACGACCTTCGGTCCCGACACCACGGCCCGGGCGAGGGCGACGCGCTGACGCTGCCCGCCGGAGAGCTGGTCGGGCTTGCGGTCGCCGAGGTGACCGAGCTTCACGAGCTCGAGCGCCTCCCTGGTGCGGCGGTTCGCCTCTGCTTTGGCGACCCGCCGCACCCGGAGCTCGAACGCGACGTTCTCGAACACGGTGAGGTGGGGGAACAGCGCGTAGCTCTGGAACAGCATGTTGAGATCACGGTTCCGCGTCGGCACGTCGGTGACGTCGACGCCGCCGAGCCGCACGCGGCCCGAGCTCGGCGTCTCGAAGCCGGTGATCATCCGCATCAGGGTCGTCTTGCCGCATCCGGACGGTCCGAGGATGGAGAAGAACTCGTTCTCCCGGATCTCGAGGTCGAGCGGGTGCACCGCGAGGTGCCCGGCGAACTCCTTCGAGAGCCCCTGGATCTCGACGGCGGGGGCCGTCGTCGGCGCGGTGGTGTCGGCCGCGGCTGAGGTGGTCTGCGTCGTCATGATCTCGATCTGCTGTTCGTGGCGGACAGGGAGTCGGGCCCGGGTCAGGAGGCCTTCACGCGGGTCCAGCCGTCCTGGTAGAAGCGCATGGCCTTGCCCGGGTCGACGATGAAGTCCGCGTTCGCGACTTGCTCATCCGAGGCGTAGACCGCCGCGTTGCTGAGCAGGCCCTGGTCGGTGACGTGCTCCTGCGCCGCGGCGTTCGCGCTCGCGAGGCCGCCGTCGTTCGTCGCCATCGCGGCGATCTCGGGACGGAGGAGGAAGTTGATGAACTCGTAGGCCGCGTCCTGGTGCGGGGCGCCCTTCGCGATCGAGAGGCCGTCGACCCAGAGGCTGCCGCCCTCCTCGGGGAGCACGTAGTGCACGTCCGGGTTCTGCTCGACGATCTTCGCGGTGCTGGTGCCGCCCCACGCCTCGGAGATGCAGACGTCGCCGCTCGCGACGAGCTCGCCGTAGTTCGTCGAGTTGTAGCCGGAGAGCAGCGGCTTCTGCTCGATGAGGGACTCGGTCGCCTTCGCGATCTCGGCCTCGTCGGTGCTGTCGGCGCCGTAGCCGTTCACCTGCAGGCCGGCGATGTACGCGGCGAGCATGTTGTCGAGCATGTTGATCTTGCCCTTCCACTTCGGGTCGAAGAGGGAGGTCCAGCTCGTGATCTCCTCGCCGCCGGTGCAGGCGGCGTTGTAGAGCAGGCCGGTCGTGCCCCAGACCCACGGCACGGAGTACTCCAGGCCGGGGTCGTAGCTCGGGTCGGCGAACTTCGGCGCGAGGTTGTCGATGCCCTCGATCTTCGACTTGTCGAGCGGCTCGAGGAGCTCCTGGCCGACGAGCTGCTGCACGGCGTACTGGCTCGGCTCGACGATGTCGTAGCCGGAGTTGCCGGCGGCGAGCTTCGAGATCATCGTCTCGTTGCTGTCGAAGTTGTCGACGTTGACGGCGATGCCCGTCTCCTCCGTGAAGGCGTCGAACACGGTCTGGGGGATCTCGTCGGCCCAGGCGTAGACATTGAGCTCGGTGGAGGGGCCGGCGTCGCCGCCGGTTCCGCTGCAGGAGGAGAGCGCCAGGGCGGCGACGACGCCGACGCTGGCGACGATCAGCTTCTTCATGACGTGGGTCCTTTCGATGGGGGATGGTGCTGCGGGACTGCGTGGTGCTGGTGGTGCGTGCTGCGGTGGTGGGTGCTGCGGTGGTGCTGGTCGGTGTTCGGTTCGTGCCCGGCGGACGCCGGTCAGCCGCGGGACTCGACGAGGATGCGCCGCATCTGGCTGACGCCGACGAGGAGCACGATGACGAGGGTGAGCAGGATGAGCAGCGCGCCGAGGGCGTTGATGCTCGGGGTGAGGCCGGTCTTCAAGCTGGAGTAGATCTTCAGCGGAAGGGTGGTCGAGCCCACGCCGCTCAAGAACGTCGACATCACGATGTTGCTGAACGAGGTCGTGAAGCTCAGCAGCCAGGCCGCGACCACGGCGGGCCGCAGGAGCGGGAAGTAGACCCGGGTGAAGGTCTGCCACGGGGAGCAGCCGAGGTCGGTGGCCGCCTCGGGCAGGCTCGGGTCGAGCATCGCGGCGGAGCTCATCAGCACGAGCGTGGCGAGCGGCAGCGAGACGATGAGGTGGCCGAGCACGAGGGTCAGGATGCCGAGCGGCACCTTCGTCGTGCTGAAGACGCTGAGCAGCGCGACGCCGAGCACGATCTCGGGCACGATGAGCGGGAGGGCGATGAGCGCCAGCAGCGCGCCGCGACCGCGACCGCGGTACCTCGCGAGCCCGAGGGCGAACATGATGCCGATGATCGTCGCGACCGTCGCGGTGATGACCGCCACCAGGGCGCTCGTGCGCAGGGTCTGCATGAGCGAGGCATCCTGGAACAGCTCGACGTACCACTGCAGAGTGAGCCCGTCGAAGCGGGTGTTCGTGCCGGCGGCGTTGAAGGAGTAGACGATCACGGCGACGATCGGGATATAGAGGAAGACGAAGACGCCGCGGGCGATGCCGTTCACGATCCGGTCCATGCTCAGGCCTCCGTCTTCTTCGTCGAGGAGCGCTTCGTCGAGGAGCGCTTCAGCGCGAGCCCCACGAGCGCCATCGAGGCGAGCATCAGCACGAGCAGCACCATGGAGACGGCGGCGCCCATGGGCTGGTTCCGGAACTCGGTGTAGAGCGTGACGATGAGGTTGCCGACGAGCGGATCCTTGCCGCCGCCGAGCAGGACGGGGATGACGAAGACGCCCATCGTGGGGATGAAGGTCAGCAGCGCGGCGCCGAGGATGCCCGGGCTCGAGAGGGGCAGGATGACCCGGCGGTGCACACCCCACCAACTGGCGCCGAGGTCGGTCGCGGCCTCCTTCAACGAGGGGTCGATCGAGCGCATCGAGGCGTAGATGGGGAAGATCGCGGTGGGCAGGAAGGAGTAGAGCAGCCCCAGGATGACCGCGAGATTGCTCGGGATCACGGAGAATCCCGCGATGCCGAAGATGCCGAGGATTCCCGCGATCGGACCGCCGGACCCGAGGATCGTGATCCACGCGAAGGTGCGCACGAGGAAGTCGGTCCAGAACGGGATGATGACGAGCAGCAGCAGGAACCCCTGGCGGTTCGTCGGCCTCGACACGATGTAGTACGAGGTCAGGTAGCCGATGACGAGGCAGACGACGGTGTTCAGCAGACCCAGGCCGAGCGAGAAGAGCAGCGTCTTCGAGTAGACCGGGTCGAGCAGCTTCGTGTAGTTCTCGAGCGTGAGGCCGTCGGTGATGCCGCCGTAGTCGTCGGCGACGGCGAAGCTGTTGCGCGCCACGATGAACAGCGGCAGAACGCCGAGGAGCACCACCGAGGCGATCCCGGGGATGAGCAGCAGAAGCGAGCCGCGCTTCGGCTTCTCCTGACGACCCAGATGGATCGCCCGTGTAGTCGCGGTCACGTTGCTCCTTCGCAGCTCGCCGGTGAGGGGGTGTTCACCATCATGAGCCGCCGAGCTGTCCCCGCGCTCCGCTCGGCGGCGCGGAATCCGTGGAAGTCGGCGGCAATCCTGACGGACTCCGCGACGGGCGGCCCGAGCCACCGACGCGAACGGGCCGGCCACCGCAGCGCGGGGGCCGGCCCGATCGGACGCGGGTCGTCTAGCGCGAGGGGCCCGTGGGCTCGTCGTCGCCGGGCGCCGAGCCGTCGGCGGGGGCGTCGCCGCCGACCCCCGCGTCGCCCGCAGCGGGAGCGGGGGTGGCGGGCGCGGCCGGGCCGGCACCGTGGCCGGTGGACTCGGCGAGCTCGGCCTGCTCGAAGGCATCGGGCTTCAACGCCATCTGCAGCAGCGCGAGCACCATCAGCACGACGATGAAGACCCCGCCGGTGCCGATCAGGGTGAGCACCCAGTCGCGCGTGACGACGAGCACGACGACGCCGACGAAGATCGCGGCGATCGCCGCGCCGCCGACGTACTCGGCCGGGCGGAGCAGGTCGCGACGGCTCGGCTGGTACGGCTCGCGGGGGGACTGGCCCGGGTTCTGGTGGGTCACGACTGCTCCGTTCCGGGGGTGGCGGTGGCGGCCGCCGGGGTCTCGCCACGGCCGGGGGCGCCCGCCCACTTCTGCGACAGGCCGCCGATCACGAGGTACACGCCGAGGATCGCGAGGTACGCGCCGAAGAATCCGACAGCGGTCACCGAGTCGGGCGGCAGCAGCACGAACAGCACCGCGAGCGCCGCGGTGAAGATGCCCGCCGCGAGCCGGTCGCGCCCACCGGCATCCCGCCCGCGTCCGCGCAGGCCCAGGTAGAGCTCGAGGAATCCGGTGATCGCCGCCCAGGCGCTCACGAGGGAGAGGAAGAACGGCAGGCTGCCGGGCACGGTCAGCGCGAGCAGGCCGGCGACGGCGGTGACGATCGCCGAGACGAGGGTGACGGCCCGGGTGGTGCGGTCGGCGACGAAGCGCAGGCTCAGGGCGCCGACGACGACCCCGACCACGACGGCCCAAATGCCGAAGACGAGCAGGCCCATGGCGGGGGAATGATCCTGCGAGAAGGTGATGGCCGCGGTGGCGGCGAGAGCGAGCGCACCGCGGACGACGGGCACCGCCCAGTCCTGGGCGCGCGCGGATGCGGCGGTCACGGCGACCTCTTTCGCTGTCGATGGGTGCCCCGTCACTGCCGGGGTACCCGTCTATCCTACGCGCCGTCGAACTGGGGATTCGGCGAACGCGGCGCCCCGCGGAGATGCGCGGCCCGCGGGATCGGGTCAGCTGCGCCGGCTCCGCTCCGCGAACGCGTCGAGGTTCGCGATGAGGTCGCGCGCGACCCAGATCCGGTTGCGCTGACGCGAGTTCGCCTGGGTGAGGATGCCTCGGTCGACGAGCGTCCCGATCGCGGAGAAGATCGCACGACCCGACCGCGGCAAGCGGTCCTGCATGAGACGCGAGTTCAGGACCGGATGCTCGAGCGCGAGGTCGGCGATCCTGCGGGCGACCGCGTCCGAACGGACCCCCCGCAGCTTCGCTTCCCACGACTCCCTCGTGGCTTGGATGTCGGCGACGAGCTGCCGGCCGTTGACGACCGCGAGCACCGCGCCGTCCGCGAACACGCCGACGATCGGCTCGAGGTCGCCCTCGCGATAGCGGTCGAGCGCCGCGAAGTACCGGTCTCGCTGCTGGAGGACGCCAGCCGAGATCGGAGCGGTCACCGACCTCGTCAGTCCCGACCGCCGCAGGGCGGATTGCACCAGGGCGCGGCCCGTGCGCCCGTTGCCGTCTGGGAACGGGTGGATCGTCTCGAACTGCGCGTGCGCGACGGCGATGCTCGCGAGCGGGACGGCCGATGGCCGCTGCGCGAACTCGATCAGGTCGTCCAGCGCGGCCTCCACCCGCTCGTGGTGCGGCGGCACGAAGTCTGCGCCGTGCGGCGAGTAGTGCGTCAGGTCGCCACCGCCGATCCAGACCTGGTCGGCGCGGTACCGGCCGACGATTCCCGGATCCGACTCCTTCAGCAGCTCTCGGTGCATCGCGATGATCGTCTCGTGGTCGAGGCCGTGGGCGGCTTCGACGGCCGCTTCCATCGCCCGGACGTTGCTGACGATCAGCGGCGCGTTGCCATCGACTCGTTCCCCGAGCTCAGCCTCGGCGATCGCCCGTGCGCTGGAGGTGAGGTTCTCGATCTGGGAGCTCGACGCCGACTCGCTGCGCAGCAGGATCGACGCGAACGGCGCAGTGATGGCACCGACCTCGGCGTCGAAGCGGACGAGCTGCTGCTGTGCGTTCTGGACCGTCTCGGCGAGCTCCTCGGAGAGCACGACGTCGAGATCCGCGATCCTCGGCGTGACCGCGGCCTCGTACGGGCGGGTGATGGTCGCGCGGACACTCGCGGGGAGCACGTCCAACGGGACCTTCGGCGTCCACGGGCGTTCCTCGTAGCTCACCGCGGTCGGCCGTGTCAGCTGAGTCATCTGCATCCTTCACTACACGCTCGGTGTAGTGAAGTTTAGCGGCATAACCTTCACTAAGGCGAGACGTCAGTGAAGGGTATGCCGGGTCAGCTCGGTGACGCGTTCCCGAGCGACTCGGTGAGGAGCCAGATCAGGGCGATCGAGAACAGCACGAGATTGATGAGGATCAGCGCGAACCGGTAGCCGCGTGGACCCCTGGTGCTGATGGCGAAGATCTGCCCGCCGATGTTGGCGAGCGCGAGCGCCAGTACGAGCAGCATCCACAGCGGAGAGAGAACGACGGCGAGGAAGAACGCGACGACGGTGCCGCCGAGCACCGCGAGCGTGAGTCGGCCGGCGAGCCGAGCGGGCGACTGTTCCGGACGCGCTTCTGCCATGAGGTTCTCCTTGTCGAGCCGTTCGGGCTGAGCAGGTGACGAGCAGCCCCTCGGTCCGGTGGCGTTTCCTCGGGTGTTTCCACCACACTCGGTTTCGTTACCGGAGTGAGGCGCCCGGTCGCGACGATGCCCCGGGCCGTCCGGCCCGGGGCATCGCACGGCGCGCGGCTACAGCGCCCGGAGGATGTCCTCGACGCGCTGCTTGGCGTCGCCGAACAGCATCTGCGCGTTCTCCCGGGTGAACAGCGGGTTGGCGACGCCCGCGTAGCCCGCCGACATCGAGCGCTTGAAGACGACCACGTTGCCCGCCTCCCACACGCGCAGCACCGGCATCCCCGCGATGGGGCTGCCCGGATCCTGCGCGGCCGCCGGGTTCACGGTGTCGTTCGCGCCGATCACGAGCACGACATCGGTCGCGGCGAGGTCGTCGTTGATCTCGTCCATCTCCTCGACGATGTCGTACGGCACCTTCGCCTCCGCGAGCAGCACGTTCATGTGCCCGGGCAGGCGGCCGGCGACCGGGTGGATGCCGAAGCGCACCCGCACCCCGCGCTCGCGGAGCCGGCTGGTGAGCTCCGCCACCGGGTACTGCGCCTGCGCCACCGCCATGCCGTAGCCGGGGGTGATGACGACGCTCGAGGCATCCCGCAGCAGCGCGGCCGCCGCCTCCGCGTCGAGCTCGCGCACCTCGCCCTCGACCTCGCCGCTCGAGGTCGGCGCCGCGATGCCGAAGCCGCCCGCGATGACCGAGATGAACGAACGGTTCATCGCCTTGCACATGATGTACGAGAGGTAGGCGCCCGAGGAGCCGACGAGCGCACCGGTGATGATGAGCAGGTCGTTGTTCAGCAGGAAGCCCGCCGCGGCCGCCGCCCAGCCCGAGTAGCTGTTCAGCATCGAGATGACGACGGGCATGTCGCCGCCGCCGATCGAGGCGACGAGGTGCCAGCCGAGCAGCAGCGCCAGCACCGTCACGACGACGAGCAGCCACAGCTCGGGCGTGATGACGTACCAGACGGTGAGGCCGACGAAGGCGACGAGCGCGCCGAGGTTCAGCGCGTTCTTGCCCGGCAGCATGAGCGGGGCCGACTTCATCCGCGCCGAGAGCTTCAGGAACGCGACGATCGAGCCGGTGAAGGTGACGGCGCCGATGAAGACGCCGATGAAGACCTCGGCGTGGTGGATGTCGAGCAGGGCGCCCGACATCGCGGACTCCTCGAGCGCGCCGTTCCAGCCGACCAGCACGGCGGCAAGGCCGACGAAGCTGTGCAGCAGGGCGATGAGCTCCGGCATGCCGGTCATCGCGACGACGCGGGCCCGCCAGAGGCCGATCGCGCCGCCGACGAGCACGGCGACGACGAGCAGGATGAGTCCCGTCGTGACGGAGGCCGTGCCCCAGGCGCCGGCGAGCGTCGCCCACACGGTCGCGACGAGCGCGATGACCATGCCGGCGATGCCGTAGCCGACACCGGCCCTGGCGGTTTCATGCTTGCTGAGGCCCGCGAGGCTGAGGATGAACAGCAGCGCGGCGACGAGGTAGGCGGCGCCGGCCACGGAGCCGGCGACGGTGAGGGTCGTGAGCTCGGGCATGTCAGGCACCGGCCTTTCCGTCGGTGCGGCCGCGCCCGCTCGCGCCGGCGGCGCTGGCGGGTGAGCCCTTCGCGAACATGGCGAGCATGCGTCGGGTCACCGCAAAGCCGCCGAAGACGTTGATGCTCGCGAGCAGCACCGCGACGGCGGCGAGGATCTGCACGACGAGCACGTCGCTCGTGATCTGCACCATGGCGCCGACGATGATGATGCCCGAGATGGCGTTCGTCACGCTCATGAGCGGGGTGTGCAGCGCGTGCGCCACCTTGCCGATGACGTAGAAGCCGACGACGACCGCGAGCATGAGCACCGTGAAGTGCTGGGGGAGCGGCGGCGGTGCGACAGCGTTCACGAGGAAGAGCGCGGCGATGCCGGCGGCGACGAGCAGCGCCTTCTTCGCAGCCGACATCGGGGCCTTCGGGGCGGCGGGCTCGGCGGGCGCCTGCGCGGGCGCGGCGGCGGCGGGCGCGGCCGAGACCTGCACGGGCGGCGGCGGCCAGGTGACCTCGCCGCCGCGGGCGACGGTGACGGCGCGCTGCACGATGTCGTCGAAGTCGAGCACGAGCTCGCCGTCCTTGCCCGGCGTCAGCAGCTTCATCAGGTTCACGATGTTCGTGCCGTAGAGCTGCGAGGCCTGGGTGGGCAGACGCGAGGCGAGGTCGGTGTAGCCGAGGATGACGACGCCGTTCGGCGTGACGATCCGCTCGCCGGCGACCGAGCCCTCGACGTTGCCGCCCATCCCGGCGGCCATGTCGACGATGACGCTGCCGGAGCGCATGCTCGCGACGTCGGCCGCGGTGATGAGCTTCGGCGCGGGGCGGCCCGGGATGAGCGCCGTCGTGATCACGATGTCGACGTCGGCGGCCTGCTCGGAGTAGATCTCGGCGGCGCGGCGGTCGTACGCCTCGCTCGTCGCCTTGGCGTAGCCGTCGGTGGACTGCTCGACCTCGACCTCGACCTTCAGGTACTCGCCGCCGATGGACTTCACCTGGTCGGCGACCTCGGGCCGCGGATCGGTGGCGCGCACGATGGCGCCGAGGCTGGATGCCGCGCCGATCGCCGCGAGCCCGGCGACGCCGGCCCCGGCGACGAGCACCTTCGCCGGGGGCACCTTGCCGGCGGCGGTGACCTGCCCGGTGAAGAAGCGGCCGAACTCGTGCGCCGCCTCGACGACGGCACGGTAGCCGGCGATGTTCGCCATCGAGCTGAGCACGTCCATCGACTGCGCCCGGGAGATGCGGGGCACCGCGTCCATGGCGATCGCCGTGACGCCCGCGGCGGCGAGCCGCTCGAGCAGCTCCGCGCTGAAGGCCGGGGCGAGCAGGCCGATGACCGTGGTGCCCGGGCGCAGCGCGGCGACCTCGGCCTCCGTGGGCGCGTTCACCTTGAGCACGATCTCGCTCGCCAGCGCCTCGGCGCCCCCGACGATCGTGGCCCCGGCGTCGCGGTAGGCCTCGTCGAGGAACGCGGATGCCTCGCCGGCCCCCGCTTCGACGGCCACCTCGTAGCCCAGTGCGATCAACTGCTTCACGGTCGCCGGTGTCGCGGCGACCCTCGTCTCCGGCGGCTGCTCGGTGACGACCCCGATTCGGGTCATGCGGTTCTCCTCTGCCTTCGTCTTCGTCGACGCGTCCGTGCGCGGTCGGACTGCGGGCTGCAGCGCTCGTCGCGGTCCCGACCGATCGGACGGGGCGGCGGCACTGCAGCAGAGCTGGCACCACTCTAGAGGACGCTTCTTCCTCAGTGTGAAAGTTACATTTCACAGTGCGGAAGCTGGAGGGTCATTGTGGTGACTGCGGCCAGCGTATGGCCTCCCGAGCTGAGGATGCCGCGATTTTCCGCGCGCCGAAGATGAAGGATTCCCGGTTCTTTCCCCGGGCGGAACTTCGCGCGGCTGGGTGCACGGTGAGGACGCGGCGCATCGTCCGCACTCCGGTCACGGCGTTCTAGTATCGGACGAGAACGCGCGGCAGACGCCGCCGGGAGAGGCGGTCCAGGTGGCCAAGGATGCCCCGGCGAGCGCCGCCGGGTCGCAGACGCTGAGCCGAGGCATCCGGGTGCTCGAGGTGCTGGCGGACGCCGAGCGCCCGCTGACCATCGACGAGGTCGCCGCCGCCCTCGGCGTGCACCGCTCGGTCGCGTACCGCTTGCTGCGCACCCTCGAGGATCACGGACTCGTCACCCGCGACGCGGCCGGCAGGCTGCTGCTCGGCGCCGGCCTCGCTGCCCTCGCCGCCGGGGTGCAGCGCGACTTGCAGCAGCTCGCGCTGCCCGAACTCGCCGAGGTGGCCGAGGATCTCGGCATGACGTGCCTGCTCGCCGTGCTGCTCGACGGCGACGAGGCCGTCACGCTCGTCAGCGCGTCGCCGCGGCGCACGGCGGCGGTGTCGTACCGGCCGGGGCACCGGCATCCGATCACTCGCGGCGGACCCGGGAAGGCGATCCTGCTCGGCCTGCCCGAGCGCAGCTGGCCCGCGGATGTGCCGGAGGCGCTGCGTTCGGAGGTCGTCGAGAGCCGCCTGCGCGGCTACACGGTGAGCCACGACGAGGTCGTGCCCTCGCTGCGCTCGGTCGCCGTTCCGCTCAGCCTGCCCGGCCAGCCGCCGGCGTCGATCGCGGTCATCCACGTCTCGTTCCCTCGGCCGGAGGCCGAACTCGCCGAGCGGCTGCAGGAGGCGGTCGCCCGGCTGCAGCGCGCCTCCGGGGCGTAGCGCCTGGTTCCCTGAGCTCGTCGAAGGGCACCCGTCCTGGTTCCCTGAGCTTGTCGAAGGGCACCCGTCCTGGTTCCCTGAGCTTGTCGAAGGGAACTCATTCCGGACTCCCTTCGACAAGCTCAGGGAACCAACCCCTTCGACAAGCTCAGGGGACCAACCCCTTCGACAGGCTCAGGGAACCAACCCCTTCGACAAGCTCAGGGGACCATCGACCGCTGGGGGCGCAGCGCCCCCTCGAAGAATGCCGCGAGCTCTGAGGTCGCGCTGAGCGGCAGCACGTGCGCGACGTACTGGTCGGGGCGCACGACGACGACCGCGCCGTCGCGTGAGATGCCGCGCTCCTCGAAGATGTCCGTCTTGCACCAGGCGCTCGGGGCGGCGGCGAAGACCTTCTCCCAGTCTATCAGGCCGAGCGGGCCGGTCTTCGGGCGGAACGCCTTCGGCACCGCCATGATGTCGACGCCCTCGTGCGGCTGCTGGTAGATCACCTTGACGTCGAACACGGCGTCGACGTCCGCGCCCTCGGGCGTGAACCGGGCCAGCGGCGACTCGGCCGAGCCCGACAGCCATTCGGCCCACGACGCGAGCGCGGATGCCTCGCCGGCGGCGGGCGCGTCCGCGAAGGCGTAGACGCGCCAGCGGCCGTCGGCCTTCGCGTGGTGGCCGAGGTGCACGACGTTGCCGTCGCAGACCATCGACACCTCGGACGACTTGAAGCGCTTGCCGATCGGGAACCCGGTCGCGAGCCCCTGGTGGGTCGCCTCGCCGACGATCGCCGACGGGGCGTACTCGGTCATGAAGCCCGAGGGGAACTCGGCCGTGCCGAGGTAGTAGTTCGCGAGCTCCTGCGGGTCGGAGATCTCCTCCGGCTTGCGCGCCATGAGCGACGACCACTCGCGGTCGAAGTCGATGAGCTGCTGGGCGACGGGCTGGCGCTCGGCCGAGTAGGTGGCGAGCAGCTCGGCCGGGGCGAGTCCGGCGACGACGGAGCCGAGCTTCCAGCCGAGATTGAAGCCGTCCTGCATCGAGACGTTCATGCCCTGGCCCGCCTTCGCGCTGTGCGTGTGGCAGGCGTCGCCGGTGAGGAACACGCGCGGCGAGGCATCCGCCCCCTCCCCGCGGTCGTCGAAGTGGTCGGTGACCCGGTGGCCGACTTCGTAGACGCTGAACCAGGCGACCTCGCGCACGTCGATCGAGTACGGCTGCAGGATGTCGTTCGCCTTGGCGATGATCGTCTCGATGGGCGTCTTGCGCACCTCGTGGTTGTCGTCGGCCGAGACCTCACCGAGGTCGATGTACATGCGGCAGAGGTAGCCGCCCTCGCGGGGGATGTGCAGGATGTTGCCCGCGGCCGAGTTGATCGCGCACTTCGTGCGCCAGTCGGGGAAGTCGGTGTTCACGACGACGTCCATGACGCCCCACGCGTGCGCCGAGATGCCGCCGAGGTGCTTGCGGCCGATCGCTTCGCGCACGCCGCTGCGGGCGCCGTCGCAGCCGGCGACGTACTTCGCGCGCACGGTGCGCTCCTCCCCGGCACGCTCGCCGGCCGTGTAGCGCACCCGCACCTCGACCGGATAGTCGCCGGCCTCGGGCGAGCCCTCCGGGTGCACGGTCAGGCCGAGGAACTCGATGCCGTAGTCGGGCTTCATGCGACCGGGGCCATTCGCGGCGGCCTCGGCGAAGTAGTCGAGCACACGCGCCTGGTTCACGATGAGGTGCGGGAACTCGCTGATCTTGTAGCCGTAGTCCTCGGTGCGGGTGGTGCGGGTGATCTGCCCGGGGTGCTCGGGGTCGGGGCCCCAGAAGTTCATGTAGCCGATGTTGTAGGCCTCGGCGATGATCCGCTCGGCGAAGCCGAACGCCTGGAAGGTCTCGACGCTGCGCGGCTGGATGCCGTCGGCCTGGCCGAGCACGAGTCGGCCGTCGCGGCGCTCGATCATGCGGGCGACGACGCCGGGGTACTGGGAGAGCTGCGCGGAGAGCAGCATGCCGGCCGGGCCGGATCCCACGATGAGCACGTCCATCTCGTCGGGCAGCTCGTCGGGCCGGTCGAGGCCGACGCCGGCGGCGGGCTGGACGCGCGGGTCGCCCGAGACGTATCCGTTGTGGTGGAACTGCACGGGGGCTCCTCACCTCGTCGTGATGGGGCGCCGCTGCGGCGTCCCGCCCGAGTGCGGCTCGCGTCTCGCCATCCGCTCTCGTTCGATAATCGAACGTGCCATTCGTTTATCGCGCAGTGATCATACGCCCGCCGCTCGCGCGGGACAACCGCGGGCGCGGCGCCGGCCTGCCGGCCTGCCGGCCCACCCCCGAAGTCGCACGAATCGCCCAACCCCGCCCCCCGAGGCATCCCTTCGTGCGACTCCACCCTGTGGAGTCGCACGAATCGCGCATCAGCGCGAACGGACAGCGCGATTCGAGCGACCTCGCCGGCGGGCGGAGGGCGGAAGAGGCGGCGGCGGCACCTCGACGACCGGCACCGACCCGGTCACGATCGCGTCGACCGTCATCGAACCGTCGACGGGGCCGACGACCGGGATGGGCGTCGTCGGCGTCGCGGTGCGCGGCTCCACCCGCATCCGCCCGAGCCGACGGTGCTCGCGCACGTACGCCGGGATCAGCAGCACGACCGCACCGATCCAGGCGAGCGGATTGCTCCAGACCACCCCGACGAAGCCGAATGCCGCGCCCAGCACGATCGCCGCGGCCACCCGCATCACGAGCTCGATCACGCCCGTCGCGGTCGGGATGAACGTGTGCCCGAGCCCCTGCAGCGCCCCGCGAAGCACGAACAGCACCGCGAGCGAGGCGTAGGTGTAGCCGTCGACCTCGAGCATGTACGCCGCGTCCGCCACCACGCCGTCGGACCCCTCGCCGACGAAGAGCCGCACGAGCTGCTCGCCGAACAGGATGAACGGCACCCCGATCACGACGGCGGTGCCGATCGCCAGCCAGGTGGCTTGCACGACGCCGCGGCGGATGCGGTCGGGTCGGTGCCCGCCGAGGTTCTGCGCCGTGTACATCGAGGCGGCGAGCCCGAGCGAGGCGAGGAAGGCGACGGCGAGCGAGTCGACCCGCGACGCCGTCGTGTACGCGGCGACCGCGTCGGCGCCGAGCTCGTTCAGTGCGACCTGCACGGTGAGGGTGCCGATCGCGATGATCGACGCCTGGAACCCCATCGGCAGCCCGACCCGCAGGTGCTCGAGCACCTCCGCGCGGGAGACCCGCCAGTCGGCCCGACGCACGTGCAGCGCGGGCACCCGACGACGCACGAACTCGAGACAGAGCCCGACCGAGACGGCCTGTGCGACGACGGTGGCGACCGCGGCGCCACCGACGCCCCAGCCCAACCCGCCGACCATCAGCACCACGAGTCCTACGTTCAGCAGGCACGAGAGGGTGAGGAACACGAGCGGCGTCCGCGAGTCGCCGATCGCTCGGATGATCGCGGACAGGTAGTTGAAGAACATCACGGCGGATGCCCCGAGGAAGCTGATCTGCGTGAACGCGGTCGCCTCGGGCAGCAGCTCCGGCGGGGTCTGCAGCAGCTGTAGCGCGGGCCCGGCGATGAACGGAGCGCCCGCCGTCAGCAGCACGCTCATCGCTCCCGTGAGCAGCGTGCCGGTCGCGACCGAGCGGCGCACCCGCTCGTGGTCGCGGGCGCCGAACGCCTGGGCGGTCGGGATGGCGAAACCACTCGTCACCCCCCACGCGAAGCCGAGCAGCAGGAAGAGCAGCGGCCCGGTCGCACCGACCGCGGCGAGCGAGGCGATGCCGAGGTGCCGGCCGACGACGATCGCATCGGCAACTTGGTACAGCTGCTGCACCACGTTGCCGATGAGCAGGGGGACGGCGAAGAGCAGGATGACGCGCCAGGGGGCGCCGGTCGTGAGGGTTCTGGCCATGGGGCTCTCGACGGTGGGAGTGGCGGACGGGAAGGGTCGAGCAGGTGCGGCGAGCGCGCCCGGACCGAGCTGACCGCGGCGCTGCGCGCCATCCTATCGAATCGATTCGATTCTGCGCCAACCGGCCGTCCCGATTGCTAGGTTCGGAGCATGAAGCTTGTGCCCCGTGCCCGCGTCGAGCTCGGGCCCGGCGCGCTCGCGTTTCCGCACCCGCCCACCGTCTGCCTGCGTGCCGACGGCTCGCTGCTCGGCATCGCCGAGCAGCGCACCGACGTGGGGTGGGTGACCTCGCTCGTGCACGTGCGGCCCTCGGGCGAGCATCGCGCGATGCCGCTTCCCGAGCGCGCCTTCGGCGCACAGCCGGTGATCGTCGACGACGGTGATGCCGGGGTCATCGTGCTCACCGACGAGCGGACCGCCGTGCGCTTCGACCCCGAACTCGAGTCGCCCACGACGGTGGAAGTCGTCGACCGCGCCGGAGTCTCGGGTGGCGAGCGTCGTGTGACCATCGGCGGGATCGTCCGCAGCGCCGGCGCCGGGAACTGGCTCGTGGTGCTGAGCGACCCGACGGCGTTCCAGAACGCGCGCACGATCGCGCGGCTTCGTCTCGACGGCACGGGAGCCACGTGGGAAGCGGCCGAGTTGCTGCACGGCGACGACTACCCGATGGCGGGCGGGCGCACCTCGACTGCCCCGGGCGGAACCAAAGCCCCCATCGTCGGCGACGTGCTCGAGGTCGACGGCACGCGCTTCGCCGCCGTAAAGGGCAGCGACACGATGAGCCTGCTGAAGTACGGCTCGGACTTCTTCACGCTCGCAGAGCTCGACACCGGGGGGCGCGTCGCGCGGCGCGTGTATGAGGAGCGAGGGTGGAAGAAGCAGCCCGGCAAGCACGGCATCCGTGCACGGTTCACCTCCGACGGCGAGTATGCGATCCTCAGCCCCGTGTTCGGTACCGGCGAGTGGAAGGGCCGCCAGCAGCTGCTCCGACTGCGCGACGGATCGCTCGAGCCGGTGCCGAGCATCCGAGGCACTGCAGGCTTCGCCCTCGTCGACCTGCGCGGCGAGGCCGCGCTGCTCGCCTCGAACGACGAGGTGCTGCTCGCCGAGCGGACCGAATGACGTCGGCGGCGCTCGGCCCGATCGAGCTGCCCTGTAGGTTCCCGCTCGAGATGGCGGAGATCGACGGAGAATCCACGCTACTTGGCAGTGGTTTCGAGCTCAGGATTCCTCCGGAAATGGCAGAATCCTACGGGCCACCCCCGTTGGCGCAGCGCCACGATTCTCGCGGGGCGCTGGGGAGAGGATGTCGACCCGGTCTCGTTGTCGACGCTGCGACTACGAATGCGAGATTCTTGGCTCACTGAGCCAAGAATCCCGCCGGCGCACGATCATGTCCCGGCCCTCGCACGCGTCGCAGTCGCACATCGGCCACCCGAACCGCTCCCAGAAGCCCACAGCGTCGTGCGCCGGGCCGACGTAGAGTTCCCGGTCGCCGAACTCCTCCCCGAGCTGGGTGATGATCCGTGTGCCGATCCGGTCTTCGCTGACACGGAGGCCTTCACGGACCTCGAAGTCCCAGATCATGACGGCGAGCTCTGTCGCCCGCGGCGTGTGGCTGACGTACCGGAGCGACAGGAGCATGCGTGCGACTTCTTCGCCGCCTTCCTCACCCGACGGGACCTCCGCGGCGAGGACCCAGCGGCCGAGATCGAACAGCACATCATCCTCACGAAACTCGTCGTCGACGGCGAAGACCGCGACTTCTTGAGCCGATCGTTGGGCTTCGCCGGGGTAAACGTCACGATCGTCTGGCACCCGGGATGGCCCATCCAGCACGCGCAGGTTGACGCCGGCAGGGCCGTGCGCCTGCGGCCGGACCCCGACGAGGTGGACTTCGGCGCCGTGCCGCAGGTGCCCCCGAAGGAGCTCGCGTTGTGGGACGGGTCGATCGGATCCATCCTGGTGACAGCGGACGAGTTCGCGCGGATCGCGCAGCGTCCGTTGAGCGTCGACTCCGACCCATTCCAGGCGTTCTTCGGCAGTATTGCCGGATCGGAGCCATGAGGTTGGTGACGTGTGCGGAGTTCACTCCGGTCTCGACGCGAATGTGCGATGACGCGGTCCCGGGATTCTTGGCTCACTGTGCCAAGAATTGGCCGTCGGCTTCGGCGGCAACCGGTACGCGCTCTCGCGTAGCTCCGCCGCGGTCGACTGAAAGGCTACTCAAGGATCCTCGGGAGTGATTCCTCTAAGCGCTCAGGCGCCCAAAGACGGCGGTCACGTTGCGATCGCCGGTTGAGTTTCAATCCCAGTTGACAGCGCTGTCGAGCGAGTCGTTCGCGTACGCGGTATACTCCAGAGCTTTGCCCTCTTCGGCCATCCGGAGCGCATACCCGATCGCTTCGGGGCGAAAGTCAGCCTCCAGGCCCGACTTCAACCAGGGAAAATATGGATGGCTCTCGAGTGCCTCGTCGACGTGATTGATTCGTTCGAGGATGTCGTCAATTTCTTCGGGGCTGAGCGGCGCTTGCCAGAGCATGAATTGCGCGCTCGGCTTGCCGTCCTCGCTGACCAAGCTGCGGCGTCCGGGCGCCCATTCCACGACGACACCATCAGCGGGATGGCCGCCCCCGCCGTGTAGCAAGCGTCCACGGTAATTCTTGGCCATGTGGTTCAGTGCCTGCTTCGCTCGGCTCACCTGACCCTCATGCGGCGTAGGAAAGGCGACATCAAACTGGTCAGCCCAACCTGCTTCGATCAATGCCCGCAACGAGAAGTCCGGTCGCAGCGCCGCAGGGGAGAATGCCGATAGCACGACCAGGGTGTGCTGAACATAGGCGAAGTACGTCGCGATAACGGCGGTGCAGACGTAGGCCACTTCTCTCTGATGAGCAGCTTCCGCCATCGCGCCCTCGACTACTGACAGCACTGCCGCGAGAGGGTCATCGCGAACGCGGCGGGACTCGGGCACACCGGCCTCGCGCATCTGCCGCAAATGTGCCAAGTGGAAGTTGACCGCACCACGATATCGAGCGAACTGGTTGACAACGGTCGCTCGGTTCTCGCTGAGATCGCGTTGCACGCGTGGAGAGATTGCCCGCTGGTAGAGGCTCGTGGCTGCGGCGGTTAGCCGGCGCTCCACCTCCTTCCCGAGTTCATCTGCGCCCTCGGCGCCTCCTTCGGATACCAGGATGGTCAGCCGGAGTCCGAACTTTCCCCATTGAAGTCGGCAGGTGGTACCCCGGAAGTCGAACTCGCGGATCCAAGCGACCTTCTCGTACGCGGGCTGGTGTCGGGGACCCGCCACCGCGAGAACCAGCTCGATGATGTCGGCGACGCTGACGGCCGATACGGCAAACCGGTAGTGAACAGTGGGCGAGTCCGGTTCGAACGACGCGCTGGGTGCAGTGAATCCATGCAGCTCTCGATCCCGGATTCCGATGAGGGCCAATGCGAAGGCTTCGTCCTCGTCCGTCAAGGTCGGTTCGGCTCGCCGGGCGCGTGGCTCCTCAGTCATTTGGATCCTCTCCGGACCAGCCGAGGTCAGTGTTGATCTGGAGTGGCAGTGTAACGAACAGCTCGCCATCCGATATTGCATCTCGCTGGTCTTGAACCAGGTCGATGAAGTAGATGAACCGGACGATGCGTTCCGGCGTTACGAAGCGGCCCAGTTGGAGATCGCAGGACTCACGAGGAACGCCAAGGGGCCAGTAGTTCCCTGCCGACCGATATTCTCGTCACACCGATCGGTGCAGCGATCCCCTCGGAAGCGCACTCCGCGAGTTCACGCTTCGGATTGCGGTGGAGATTCACGTTACAAGGTTTGCCCAATCCGCTTCCTCGACCACATACGCCCTAGTTGACGGCGTCGCTCCAGTCGAACCACATACACACGCAAGCAGACCATGAACCGCCGAGCTAGCGGTACTCCTCAGTCCTGCCGACGACTCCTGCGAGAAAGCTCGGCGGTGCGTCCCCGTTGCATGGGAGCGGCGGCGTGGGCGGCCGCGATTACGGTCTGCACCCGCTCTGACCCGCGGACGATCGTGGGCCGGTCGTCTCCGAGTCGATCTGCCAGTGTCGCCAGCTCGGCGAACGGGCTTCCCGGGAAGACCATCATCGATGTCTGATCAATCACGATGAAACTCGCCTCATGTGCCGGCTTGCTCTCGCTGAAGTCGATGCCGCTGTCGGAGAACTCGCGCGCCAGATGGTCCAGCGTGGCCGCATCAGTCTTGGAGAGCTGCTGGCGGGATGCGGTCTCCAATGTGATGGGACATCCAGCCTCAAGCAACTGGCGGATCACGCCGACGAAGTGCTCGGCTCGCTGGGTCGGCCACAGCCTGGACGCGGAGATGAGCACACCCTGACGCGCGGCAAGCAACGCGACCTCGGTGTCCTCGGCAGCTTCCCGCACCGAGAGCCGTCGCACCGGAGCCGCCGCCAACTGGGTACGGACCTTGGACCGCCGCGCGTCGAGTGCGTTCTCGTCGCCGAGCTCGGCGCTGATCGGCGCCAGACGTCGCAACTCCTCGAGCGCGTCCTCGATCAGCGCATCCGGCGCCCGCGCATCCAGCACCTCACCGGGCAGGAGCCGGTCGACGCGGCGCCGGTCCTCATCGATGCGCTGCGTCAACCGCATCGAGTCCAGCAGCCCGTGCTCCCGGACCAGCGTCTCGATGCGCTCGTCCGGCCGGCCGTCGACACACACCCGCAGGTACCGGTCCTGCGCATCGGACTCGGACTCGAAGAGCAGAACCGTCGCGGCAAGATACTGTTTCGTCGTCGATTCAACCCCAAGCACCGACAGCAACGTGCTCTCTCGCTCCGGCCGAACCGCGTCCACGTCGAGGAATCTTGCGGTGTCGTCAGGACCGTAGTCAACGTCGATGTCGGAATCGGGATTGAGGACCAGCCGCGGGTCGTCGTCGAGATCATCCGCGGACAGCACCAGATCCCGCTTCACCGAGACCGGCTCCCCGGACAGACCATCGATCAGATACGTCACCGTACGTTCGATGACGCGCTCCTGCACCAGGGTGCTCACCAGCGTCTTGCCGGTCGGGCTCAACTGCAGCACCGCCTCGCCGGAGCCTGCATTCACCGTCAGGTACCGGTCGAACAGGAGATCCGCAATGATCGCGTCCACTAGCCGCGCGGGCAGGTTGAGCAGGCGGGTGACGTCCTCAGCCTTTCCAACGCCGAGGCTGATGGCTCGCAGCACGAACTCGGTGAACGTCGGCACCGGGCGCTTCTTCAGAATGCGGCACTGCACCACGGTCCGCCACACCGGGATGGCTGCGCTCCGGGTGGACAGCAGCCGAAACCCATCGCGTCGCAGCAGTGCGTCCGGGTTGGCGCCGAGGCGACCTTCAGCGTCCATTGTGGCCTCCCACGGTAGCGATCGCGCGTGCGACTTCGGTGAGCTTGCGGGACCTCCTGCGGTCTCCAGTGCCGTCGGCCATCGCCCGGTTACCGACGATCACTAGGCCGTCGCGTGCGCGTGAGATCGCGACGTTCAAGCGCTCCGGGGAGCCTAGGAAGCCGACGTCGCCGCGCCGGTTGCTGCGGGTCAGGGAGACGATGCAGATGTCCGCCTCCTGGCCTTGGTACGAGTCGATGGTGGCGGCTTTGACTCGCACCACCTTGAGCTTCGATTTTGTGCTGCTGAGCACTTCCTGCAGCGTGCGCACCTGCGCTGCGTACCCCGCGAGCACAGCGACCTCCACTTCATCGAGCCCGAGAAGCACCGCGTAGTTGTCGATGTTCCCCACCAGCTCCGCGACCGTGCGGGCTTCCGCTCGGTTCTCATAGCTCAGGCCCGCCCGGCGTTCGCTTTCCTTCCGTCCGGTATCCCGCCAGGTCACCGCACCGCCCAGCGCCCGCTCGACCAGCGGTGATACCTCCCGCGCGCTGGAGCGCAGCTCGCCGCCGTAGAACACGTCGCTGACCACTTTGCCGATCGCGGGATGCATTCGGTGCTGGTGACTGAGCACCGCGACCGATTGTGCGGGAAGCCCGGCGCCCAGCTCGGTGAACAGTCGCTCGTCGACCTCAGCGCGTGTCAAGTCACGCTCGGCGAGGAAGTCGGCGTCGGCCAGCGCCGAGTCGAGGAACGGCGGCAACTGCTTCTCATCGCCCACGAGGACCCACTGTCTCGCGTTCGCCATCGGCACCATCAGCTCAGTGGGCGTCGCCTTGGACGCTTCGTCGATGATGCACAGGTCGAACTCCACCCGCTCGGCGCCCTTGGAGCCAGTCAGCGCCACGCAGGTGGACGCCACCACCGAGGCACGGAACAGCAACGCCATCCGGAACTCGCCGGTCGGGCGGAACCGTTCCAGCCATTCCTCCGCGAGCAACTGCAGGCCCTGCACCCGCTCATCGTCGGCCGACATCGACTCGTCGATCCGCCGCAACAGGTCTTTCTCGTCCGTGGCGTCCGCGAGATCTCCGACGGTCCGCAACTCCACGCCGGCGCGCTGCGTGTCTTCCCGTAGTTCGGTCAGTCGCTCGGTGAGCTGAGCGACGCGCTCGCGCAGCCCCTCCAGCTGGCGGATCGCCGGGGACCGCTGCTCCAGGTCTACGCCCAACTGCTCGACGGCGTCGGTGAGGCGGGCAAGGTCGCGGGCGACGACGTCGGCAGCGCCGGTCGGGGTGGTGTCGAGCTTGCTGACCGCCGCGAACAGTTTTTCGATTGCATCCCGCGTCGTTTCCTGTTCTGCGCGCGCCGCACCAAGCGCTGCCTCCGCCTCCGCCAACTCGGCCTCCGTGCGGGTGCGACGCTCTACCTGCGCCCGCAATCGGGTGGCGGTGCTGCGGGTCTGCACATCGAGGACGCCGGCAGACTCGAGGTGGTCTCGGACGAATGCCGCGACCGTCGCCTCAGTCTCCGCCCGCCACGCTTCCAGCTGAGACGGCACCGTCCATGCCGCGGAGCTCGCCAAGAGCTGGTCCTGAGACCCGATTCGCAGCACGGATGCCCCCGGAGTCACCTTCGCCACCTTGCTGAGCGCGTGATCCAAGGCGATGTGCGTCTGAGAGGCGAGCAGGATCTGCGCGTCTGGTTTGATCCGGAGCTGCTGCGCGACGAGCTCTGCAATGAGCGTGGTCTTCCCCGTGCCCGGAGGGCCTTTCACCAGACTGATGCCCTGCGCACCGAGCACCGATGCCACTGCGGCGCGTTTGGCCTCATCCAGATGGTCCTGGACGAATTGTTCAACGTGGTGCTCAGCCGGGAGCGGATTCACGGCAGGTTTGCTCAGAATGTCTTTGAGGTCGGCACGCACTGCCCGCCCTTCGAAGACGCGACGGACCGCGTCCTGCTCGCGACGCAGCTTCGACACCGTTCGTTCGGCGTCTACCGACAGCACGCCCTTGCGCGGTAGATCGTCCGGGTTGCCTTCGTTCACATAGAAGACCACCGCGTTACCCTCGATCGCTTCCACCTCGCCGCGGACAAAGCGACCCGTCGTGCTGCGGATCACGCGCAGTTCACCGAGCTGGGGGTCCGCGGTGCGGTCAGTGGTGGTGAGGTAGACGCGCGCGCCTTCGACCCGAAGCGCGGAGTAGTTGACATCCTTGCCCCGCTCCCGCGCCAATGCAAACTTTGCGTCAAGGACTCGCTCCCAGCGGTCGTGGACTTCCACGCGGGAATGCTGCTCGGGGTTCGCTGCTTCACGTTCCGCGAGCGACCGGAGTAGTTCGCTGATTGCCGCGTCCGCTTCCTGCGGCCGCATTGGCGTCGCCACCCAGCGGATCGTCGCCCCGACGCCGCGCTTGCGCAGTCGCTCCAGGTGCGCGACCGGCGGACGCCAGACGTGTTTCACGAACAGTGAGCCGGTGCGTGATTCGTGCGGCGCCACCGCCGCGAGCAGCGACTGCCCGACGAGAAGAAGACCCTGCTTCTCCGCGGACTTCGGATCGCGGACAATGCGGGCGCGGGGACCGAACTCTCGGCGGAACTCTTCGAAGCCGGCCGTCTCGGCCAGTGTGACGTCCCGGAAAATCTGGGTGACGTTGACGGTGAGGTGGATGCCGATCTCCGGGACATCCTGAACGACTGCTTCGCCCTTTGCGATCTGCTCAAGCTCGGCGAGTACCACCCCGGCGCTGCCAGGACGTTGCTCGTCCTCGTCGCTCAGACACCTGGCCAGCAGCAGCCGGATGGGTTCGGGCACGCCCACCCGGCCCAGCGCCGCACTCGGGGTGGTGCCGGTGAGCTCGAAGTCGCCCAGCAGACAGCAGATCACCAACACGGCGAATGAATACACATCGTAGGCGGGAAGCGGGTTCTCCGTCCCTGACTCCGGCGGGCAGAAAGGGCGCGTGCCCAACTGACTCATCGTCTTCCCGAAGCTGGTCACCTCCCGGTAGCGCATCGTGCCGAAGTCGGCGACCTTCACCTGCGCACCATCCACGAGCACGTTGCCGGGCTTGAGGTCTCGATGCACCCACCCTCTCGCGTGCAGCACGCTCAGACCAGCGAGAATCTCCAAGGCAATCGGTCGCAGCTGCTCCCAGCTCAGAGATTCGCGTGTCGCCACCGCGCCGAGGTCCTCGCCACACCACTCGAACGCGATCCAGGGCGCGCCATGGGCGGGCGTGCCAAAACCGACCACCTGCAGCAGATTGGGATGCGCCTCAAGTCGGTTGTAGACGTCCAGCTCGTTGCTCCACGACAGCTCCAACATCCGCGGATCCACGTGCATCGCGGGCGCGAATAGCTTCACCGCCACGTGCGCCCCGGTCTCGTTGTCGTACGCCTTGAAGAGACGCGCGTGCCCCCCGGAGTTCAGCTCGTCACGCGGCAGCACAAAGCGATTGTCCAGAACGACCGGACCGGTCCCCATACCACCCATCCCCAGAGGCTATCGCCGAAGGTCTCATCCGAATTGCGCCGGCGAACGTACTTCGGCTCTCTGCATCGATCCGTGGCGACGCATTCACTGCGGCAAAGCGGTTGGCAGCCATCGGTCGATTCGGTATGTTCTTCGCGAGTCGGGCTCCGCGAGGCGCGCTTCCGCTTCGCCGACAAAGATGAGATCCCAAGCTCGGGTCACCCGAGTGAGTCCGAGAGGCGGCTGGCGTCCCACCCTTGTCGCTCGCTCTTGACGGCCCCGATCACCTGTCGTGCCGTCATGCGGACGATTGGAGGAACGATGCATCTCGATGGGCCGCCGCCATCCGGCAGCTGGGATGAGGCGGTCGGACCGTTCCTCAAGCTCGAAGGCGTGCGGGCCCGACTGGGCAACGTCTCGGAAGCCGCAGTGCTTGAAGCGGTGAGCCGAGGCGAACTTCTCGCCTTGCCAGCCGAGACGCTTCTTTTCCCGCGGTTCCAATTCGACGGAGGGTTCCCCGGTTTGCCACACTTGCCGGCTGTGCTCAGCGTCCTTCGGACCGCGTTCGATTCCCCATGGACGCAAGGGCTCTGGCTGAACAGTCCGGTACCGTCCTGGAGCGGCGCGACGCCCGCCCAAGAGCTCGCTGCTGGGCACACCGGGCGAGTGTTCACACTCGCCCGCGCGGACGCTCAACGCCGCAAGTCGTAGACGGTCGGCGGGGAACCGCCGCGAAAAGCACTCGGCTCGGCTCACACCGCCGGGAAGCCCAGTTGGACACCTGGCTGGGGGACCGCGTTCTACGCCGCGCCCCGTCAAGGTTGTGACCACTCGTCCTCGAGGGCGGCGGTGACGTCTGCCCAGGGGATGCGTTCCTGCTCCAATCTGAGTGGCGACCCGTTGGAGGTGAGCGCGTCAAGCGCACGACGTTCCTCGTCGGTCAGGTTTGGCTCAGGAGCGTCGACCCGACCCGTGGGATCGATGTTCGCAAGCCGGCCGTGTCTGGTGAAAGTCGCCTCGTCCATCAGGATCGATCGCAGTTGCGGCAGATGGGTGCGTGCGCGTGAAAGCAGCATCAGTCCGGCCCGGTCAAGGTCGCCCCAGTACAAAATACGGGCCGGCAGCCAGGGCAACACTCCGAGCGCGTCGAGGAAGTTCCCGAGTGAGTGGACGATCACCAGTCCTTGCCGGTCGGGGACAGGTAAGGCTGACTCCTTGTTCTCCACGATGAAGACGACGGATGGGGAAAGCGGGAGCGCTGCGATCTCTTCGATGGGCGCCCGGAGATGACGGATGCCCGCGACGAGGCGCCGGTCGGCTGCATCAGCAAGGATGACATCAATATGGGAAGGAAGTGGGCGTAGCCCGAGCGCGTCGAGCATTTTCGGATCCACCTCATCCTGGCCGTCGGCCTCGATGTCGGCGTTGATGTTGGTATCGGTGTCGGTGTTGTTCAGGTCCAGCGTGGCTGCGACCAGGCTTCGGTGCTTGGCGAGCCACTTGGTGTGGAGGCCTTCGACGGGCACTTGCCGGATGGTCAGCCCTGATCGGGGGTTGCCTCGGAACCACCTGTTGACTCGGAGGAGCACGGGGAACTCGTAGTCGTCGAGTTCCACGATTCGTGCGAGTTGCGGGCGCAGGGTGCTGCGGCCTGACCCGGCCTCGATCAACCGGGCGAATCGGTCTTGGGCGCGCCGCCAATGCGCAGCGTCACCGTCATCGAGCGCAGCGAGCGAGTCCACGTCGGGAATGTCGAGGTGCGTGTACACGTCCTGGGTCCCGAACGGCACCCGCCGGGTCGCCTGCCGCAGCGACAGGTGCGGGTGGAACTCCACCCAAGCCCGCCATGCCAGCAGCCAACTTCGTACCTCGTCTTGGTCGCGGGCGATGGTGGCAGCATCGGGCTGGTCCAGGGCAAACGAGAACGGTCCCGCCGGCGGGGTATCCAGCCAGTCCCGCCACCGGGATTGATAGCGGCGGTGGGCGGCCTGGACGATCTCATGCGGGTAGCGCATCAGGGATGGACCTCGTCGTTCAGCTGGCTGTCGAGGCTCAGTGCCTCCTGGATGGTCATCTCGTAGATGTGCACCCCGGATGCGTTGTTCGTGTCGGTGCTGATGTAGGCGACATTGTCGACATGGCCTTCGAACGCGGTCGCCTTCTCCCTGGGCGCACCGATGATCAGCTGGAATCCGAGCGCCGCCAGCGCACCCAAGGCCCGGCCGGTGTAGTCGGAGTCTGCCTTCACGAACCCTTCGTCGAGGACGATCGACGCATAGGTGGGCGGGTGCTCACCGCCTTCGCCGAGTCGATACCGCAGCGCCGCACCGAGGATGAATGCGATGAGTTCCTGCCCCTCCCCTCCGCTCATCCCCGAGACCCCGTCGTGGACGATCTCGACCCCGTCCAGACGGGTCTCGATCGCACGGAACTCGACCTGCTCGCGCGCATCGAAGACCCGCTGCCGCCATGCTTCCCCTGTCCTGCTGAGGTCATCAAGTTGACGCAGGTCGGCGCGGAGCCTGAGGAAGTCGCGTTCGATGACCGCCTCATCGTCGGTGGCCAAAAGACCCAGCGTGTTGGAGGTATGCACGCTGATCTTTCGGACCAGTTCGGTGAGCTCCGCGCTGCGCCGCTCGGTCGACTCGATCGTCAGCGTCGACCCTTCGCGGAATGGAACCGTCTTCAGCACCTCCTTGATCGGATTCAAGCCGCGATGGATCTCGTGCCGGTCCTGGTCGATCTGGGTGATCAGGGCGCGCAGCTGACTGTTCATGTCCTCCTGGACCTTTTCCAACCAGCGTTGCTTACGGCTCGGAAGATCGTCCTTCACCAGCTGGTCGCGGATGGCGAGCATTGCCGGCAGGGCGGCGATGTCATCGTCAACCTCGTTGTACGCCTGGTCGTCCAGATTCCGGTATGCACGGATGATGCCGATGATGATGCGTTCTCCGGCGCGACGGTCCTCGACGTGGCGTTCGACCTGCGCTTTCAGATCAGTCACCGCCCGGTGGTAACTCGCACCGATCGCCGCCTTCAGCCCAGTGCCGGTGCGGATGTCGAACTGGGGCGGCACGAACCCGAGGTCGCGGACGGCGTCCTGCTCTGCCTCGTCAAGCGGTACCCGCCCGTCCAGACTGTCGAGCGTTGCATCTTGGACTTCGGCCAGTTGCGCCCATACCTCGTTCATCCGGTTCAGCTGCTGCCCGAGGGTGGCGGCTTCGACGCCGGTGGTCTGAGCGTGGTTCTGGGCCGCGGTGAGCTGGCGTTTGAGAGCAGCCATCTCCGGGGTGTTCGCTTCCGCGATCTGTGCGGTCAGGACCTCGATGCGCGCCCTCATGGGCTCGGTGTCGAGCTTGTCCCAGTCAAGCTGCCCGATCAGCGCGTCAAGCTCCGCAGCACGGTCGCGGACGGACTGGTGCGTGGTCGCTGCCGTGTTCGCGGCTGCTTCGGCGAGCCGCAGTTCACGGTCGGCGGCTTCGCGTTGCGCCTCGAGGTCCTCCCGCAGCCGAATCGTGTCCCACCCAATCCACCGGTACTTGATGGGCGAGTCGTCCTTCACGAAGCGGTCCTGCGATTCGGTTCGCATTCCCGCGCGGGTGACGCGACCATGTGCTCCGGGCGGGACGGGCCCGTCCAGATCCCGGTCATCTTCCACATAGACGCAGGAGAAGCGGTTCACAAGCTCCGACTGCACCCAGGAACGGTACGGGCTGTCGGCGACCTCCAGCAGTTCCGGGATTGTCCCGGCCACCGTGGGCCTCACCTCCCGCACCGGCCGCACCCGGGAGAGGCGAACGACCATGCCCGTGTCCGTTCCGTTGACGTAGCTGCGGACCGCACCCAAGTCGTCCTCGTCCACCACGAGATAGCGGGCGGCGTTCAACAAGACCGCCAGCACCGCCTTCTCCCACCGCTGATGTTCGGGCTTGATCTGCAGCAACTCACCGAAGTACGGCATCCGCTCGATCGGGACACCGGTCGCCCGATGGATCGCCTCCCGCAAGTCCCGGGCCACTTTCGGCACATTGCTGCGATGGTCGAGATCATTGATCTCCGCCCCGAGCTCACGAACCGTCTTCTTCAACTCCCCGAAGGAGTACACGGCAGCATGCGACTCCGCCAGCAGCCCCTCTTCGTCCGCATGCAGACGGGCCAGTAGCGCTTCCGCACTCTCGCGCAGCAGCCCCAGATCCCCAGCCGAAACCGGGAGTGCGAGGTTGAATCGGCCCAGCTTCTGCTGCAGCTCGGAACGGCGCTGCTCGATCTCGGCGAGCTTTTCCATCGTGGTCTCCAGGCGAACCGCCAACGCCTGGCTGCGGTCACCGCCGTCCGCGACGATCGCGGCGAGCACATCGTCGACACTCTGGCGTGCTGCGGTATCAGCCTTGACGGCGTCCTGGTGGGCGTCCTTGATCTCAGCGTGGGCGAGCTTCGCATCCTCGGCCAAGCGGGTCGCCCAGTCATGCAGGCGCTGGTCGTGCCACACCTTCAGCCGATCACGGTCGCCGTCGTGGGCAGAGTTCAGCAGCCGTTGCTTGTGAATGTAGCCGCGTTCGGCGACGTCGTACCGTTCGGCGGCCTCGGGCAGGTCAGCGAGTGTCCGGAGCCGCTTGCGGGCTCGCTCGAACTCATCATAGAGGCGGGACGCCTCTCGATAGGCGTCCAGGGCGGTCGACCAGCGATCCAGCGCCAACGGTCTGGTGAGGACGAACTCCTTGAACAGGGTGTTGATGTTGAAGATGCCCTTGGATGCCTGGGCCCGGCGCAGCAGCTGCATGGCCAGCTTCTGCGACTCCTCAGTCCGCCCCATGGCCATCGCGGTCCGCATGCGCTGGTGGATCCGCCCCTGAGAGGGGTCGATGAGGTCCCCGCGCCCCTCGTCGATGAGCTGTGCGAGGGTGTGCCGGGTAAGCGGAGAAGACCCGGCCCGGTTCCCGGTGATCCCGTCCAGGCGTCGCAGGTCGAAGTCGTCGTGCACTATGCCGTAGATCGTCGCCGCGTTGATCACGTCCGATGTGGTGGTCTCCGCCGCCACCCAGGCGAGACGGAAGACGGTGATGCGGCGGCCATCGTCGTGCGCCCACGTGACAGCGGCACCGCTTGGGAATCCTGGCCCGCCCACTGGGCGGAGAAAGGTGGTGGTGTCACTGCGGCGGTTGTTCTCATCGCGACGGCGGTCAGTCAGCCCGCGCGCGTACGTGTACACAGTGCGTTCACGTTTGCCGCCCTTGTCATCGCGGGCGGCTTGGTTGAACTCCTGCGGGTTCGGCAGGATCACCGACGCGATCGCGTCGAGCAAGGTCGACTTGCCCCGACCGGAGGGCCCGAGGATGGCCGTGCCGCCACGACTGGCAAGCATCTCTTTTCGGCCGTGGTAGGCACCCCAGTTGAGCACCTGCACCCGTTCGATGCGGAACTGGCCGGGGGTGTCATGGGCACTCACCATTGGCTCGAACCGCCTTCTTCTTCACCTGGGAGGACCGGGTCCTCACCCTCAGCCGATACCAACCCCTTCCGGTAGATGGCATCCAGGCGGGCGATCTCCTCGATTCCGACCAACGCCGGCAGGGCGGGCGAGATCGTGAACAGGTAGTCCGCGTCGCGGTCCTGCTGCAGCAACTTGAGTTCCAGCAGCAGGCCGATCGCCGTGCTGACTCGATTCTCAAATCCCACCGCGTTGCCGTTGCCTTCGTGCCGGTAGGCGCGGAGGAACTCTTCAAGCTCGGTGCGGGTGACCGTCACCGGGCCGTCTTCCCCGTCGGTGTATGCGCATTCCCCGCGCAGGAAGATCAGCAGGAACGACGCATCCCGCGAGAGCGGACGCTCCGATTTCAGCAACCGTTTCGGTGCCTCCTCGCCATCAGTCCGGCGTTTGAACACCACCCGTTCGCCCTCGTCAATAATCAGGTCGAAGTAGAGGTCTGCGAGTCGGTCCAAGAGCTCCGATCGGTAGGCGATCAGGGTTGCCCACCAGCTGTCGTTGGACTGGCCGGGGCGGACGACGAACCGTTTGGTGAGGATCTCGGCAAGGACCCGACGGGCAGCGTCGGGAAGCCCGCCCGGCCGCGCCTCACCGAACGCATGGTCGACGCCCCAATCGCCGTCCGGATCAGTATCGATGGCAATCTCCGACTCCGCGTCGTCATGTGCGTCGATGGTGCTCATGCACTCTCCTTGGAATCGAGGCGGATCGGCTCGTGGAAGCTGAGCTGTGGCAAGATGACCCGGAGCGCTCGCTCAGGATCAACACTGAAGGCGACCGCGTCCCGGGAGCTCGTGTCCACCGTCCCGAAGCTGATCGCCAGGTCCAGCAGGGTGACCAGTGCCCCCAGTCGTTGAAACTCTGGCGGGGTACTTTCGAACGCTTCGGCGCCGGTGACGACGCCGGACCGCTCGAGGAGCAGATTGATGGTCCGGGCCACCGCGCGCGGAGAGGTCCCGGCGGCCAGCCGCAGTGCGGCCCGGTCCGAAACTGGCAGCCGTGCCTGATCCTGCTCGGACACGACTGCCATCGTCTGCTGTCGAGTCTCGGCCCACAGCCGAAGGCCCGATGCGTCAACGACGGAGGCGGTGCCGACTCTCAGGACGTCATCGTCCAGATACCGGCGACCGGGAACTTGGACCGCCCATTCGGCGCCCGCAGCGAGCGCCTGCTCCGCCAGCGCCAGCAGCCGGCGATGCCGCCCCGATGCGGCTCGGGTCAGGAAGCGTCGCAGAGACCCCGTCCAGCGCACGTAACTCTTCTGGACGGCCAACTGCTCGTTCAGCAGGGTTGAGTACAAGGTCTCCAGCTGCTCCCGCTGCGCGCCCGACATATGCTCCCGGGCGAAGTCCTGGTCCAGGATCATCGCGACATCCTCACGGAAGGTGTGCGCGTCGGCCTGGCTCAGCGCTTGGGAGAACCCGCGATAGGAACGCCCCTCCGCCGTCTGGCTGAGCAAGTCATGCTCATGCAGATAGTCGTCGACCAACTGTGCTTTCGTCGGCCCGTCAGTGAGGGCTCGTCTGGCCACCGCTTGGTGGCGATCTTCGACCAAGGTGCGCAGCTGCCGGAAGTCTGCCGGCAACGACCGTGTCATTCCGAGCACCTCGTTCAACTGTTGGCGCATCTCCTCCACCGTCGCAAGCCGCTGCCGGCCGCTTCGAATGTTCTCGCGTCGCACCTCGAGCTCGCGGATCTGCTTGTCGAGTCGTTCGACCTGTGCCTCACGGTCAGGATTCGTCATCGTCGCCAGCGAATGCACGGCGGAAGCAATGTTGTTCAATCGCGCCCCCGTCACCGTGGACTCGCCATCGACGAGCTCCCGGACAAACTGGATCGCACGCAACGAGTACGCAGAGAGCCGGTAGTGCACCCGTCCACCCTCGTACTCCGCCTCGAGCCATCGATCATCGACCCACTTCCGGCAATGATCCGCAGGAGAACGGTCCGACTTCCATTGCGTGGCGACTTCCAACGCCTCGGCGACCCGCTCATGGAACCACTCGGCGGAGACCGGCGCCTCTGCCGGCTCTAGATGCTCAGCAAACAACGGCAGCACCCAATCGCGGCTGTAGGAACCGAGCAGCTTCAACGTCGGATTCCGCTCCAACGCGGTCGCAAGCTGGCCCGGCTCAGCGGTCACATCATCCCCCCAACGCTCTCAAGCGGCGTGCCCACCACTCATGGCTACCCGATGCCCGCTCTCATATGACGCCGCCGCACGGGTGTGTCCGCGACATCTACTCACCCCCAATGCAGGTGCGCCACGCACCCGGACCGCCTCAAAGAGAGCGCTGTTTCAACGGCGCGTTCACAGCTTCGCGGTTTGAGTGCCGGCCGGAGAGCAGCCCCTACGAGCACTCCCCAGCCGGCGAGCCCGGTGATCGTCGCGTACCCGGTCAGCGCGAGCGCGACGAGCACCGTCCACACCGTGGCGAGGACCGCCGCCCAGCGCACGCCGAGGGCCGCGAGCCCGGAGGCGGCGACGAAGAGCGGAAGATCGAAGAGCGCGACGAGCTGCGGGTCGAGCTCGCCCAGAGTCGCCTCGCGCACGAGTGGCAGGGTAAAGACGCCCACCCACCAGGCGGCTCCCGCGATCGCCTGCAGGGCGAAGTAGCTCCGCCCCCAGACGGCGTTCATCGCGGAAACCCCTACATCGGCGCCATGTCGGCGAACTTGGAGAAGTGGCCCTGGAAGGCCACGGTCACCGTGCGGGTGGGACCGTTACGGTGCTTGGCCACGATGAGGTCGGCCTCGCCGGCTCGAGGGCTGTCGCGCTCGTAGGCGGACTCGCGATGCAGCAGGATGACCATGTCGGCGTCCTGCTCGATCGAACCCGACTCGCGCAGGTCGCTGATGGCGGGCATCTTGTCGGCGCGCTGCTCGGGACCACGGTTCAGCTGCGAGAGCGCGATGACCGGCACCTGCAGCTCCTTCGCGAGCAGCTTCAGCGCACGGGAGAACTCCGAGACCTCCTGCTGGCGGCTCTCGACGCGCTTGCCGCTCGTCATCAGCTGCAGGTAGTCGATGACGACGAGCTTCAGCCCGACGCGCTGCTTGAGTCGGCGGCACTTCGCCCGAATCTCGACGAGCGTCATGTTGGGGGAGTCGTCGATGTAGAGGGGCGAGTCGTTGATGCGGCCTCGCGTCGAGGCGATCGTCGTCCAGTCGCGCGAGTCGACGCTGCCCTTTCGCATGTTCTGCAGTGGCACGTTCGACTCGGCGGAGAGCAGACGCATCGCGATCTCGCTCTTGCCCATCTCGAGCGAGAAGAACACGGAGGGCAGGCCGTTCGTGATCGACGCCGAGCGCGCGAAGTCGAGCGCGAGCGTCGACTTGCCCATCGCAGGACGGGCGGCGACGACGATCATCTGCCCGGGGTGGAAGCCGTTCGTCAAGTCGTCGAGGTCGGTGAAGCCCGTGGGCACGCCGGTCATCTTGCCGTCGGTGTGCTTGGCGGCCTCGATCTCGTCGATCGCGACGGTGACCGCGTCGGAGAGCGGCACGTAGTCTTCGGTCTCGACGGAGCCGGTGACCGAGTAGATCTCGGCCTGCGCGTTGTTGACGAGGTCGACGACCTCGCCTTCGCCCGCGTAGCCCATCTGCACGATGCGGGTGCCGGCCTCGACGAGCCGGCGCAGCAGCGCCCGCTCGGCGACGATCTCGGCGTAGAAACCGGCGTTCGCTGCGGTGGGCACGAGGCTCGTCAGCGTGTGCAGGTACTCCACGCCGCCGGCGCGCTGCAGCTCGCCGGACTTGGTGAGCTCGTCGGTGACGGCGATGACGTCGGTCGGCTCGCCGTGCGAGTAGAGGGTCAGGATGGCGTTGAAGACGACCTCGTGCTTCGGCACGTAGAAGTCGACGCCACGGATCGTCTCGATGACGTCGGCGACCGCGTCCTTCGAGAGCATCATGCCGCCGAGCACGCTCTGCTCCGCGAGCAGGTCGTGCGGCGGGGTGCGTTCGCCTCGCGGGGCTCCGCCGTCGTCGACCGGCTCGGCGAGTCCGATGTGAGCGATCGACACGGTGATGACCTCCGATTCGGGGACGGCGGGTGGGCGCAGCACGCCCACGGTTCCGTTGTATCCGGGACCGCCGACATGATCGCGCTGGATGCCCCCGACCCACGCGCGCGAGACGATTGCTTCACCATAAGGAAGCACCCATCCACATACAAGCCAGCCTGTGGATAACTCTGTGGACAATCTGGGCGAAACGCCGACCAACATGTGCACTCCGCCTGTGGACAACTGTGGAAATCGTGCGAATTACATCAGTTGAATTTCTAGTTGACCTGGGCTTTATTCAATCCACACCTGTGGGGGAAAACTTTCTCGAGATTGCACGGATGAGCCTCACTCACCTGTGTACAAACATGTTGAAATCTCCGGAATGGGGGACTTGTGCGAGGGCTCCGACAGGTGTAGTCCCGGTGAACCATCCGGAAACGACGAAGCGGCGGCACCCATCGGGTACCGCCGCTTCGTACGGGGTGCGACTACTTGGCCGCGATCACCTGCAGGGTGATCGTCGCGGTCACGTCGTCGTGCAGACGGACGGAGACCTCGTGGTCGCCGACGGTCTTGATCGCGGTCGGGAACTCGACCTTGCGCTTGTCGATCTCGCCCAGGCCGGCAGCGGCCACGGCGTCAGCGACGGCCGACGTCTTGACGGAGCCGAACAGACGACCGCCGAGGCCGGCCTTGACGGTCAGCTTGACTTTGCCGTCCTCGAGCTTCGCCTTGAGCGCCTGCGCGTCCTCGAGGGAGTGCAGCGCGCGAGCGGCACGGGCCGCCTTGATCTGGTCGACCTGCTTCTGGCCACCACGGGTCCACGGGGTCGCGAAACCCTGCGGGACGAGGTAGTTGCGGGCGTAGCCGTTCTTGACCTCGACGACGTCGCCGGCGGCACCGAGCCCCGAGACCTCGTGCGTGAGGATTACCTTTGCCATTTTCGTGCTCCTTAGCGGCCGGAGCCCGAGTAGGGCAGGAGCGCCATCTCGCGCGCGTTCTTGACGGCGCGGGCGATGAGGCGCTGCTCCTGCACGGAGACACCGGTGATGCGACGGGCACGGATCTTGCCGCGCTCCGAGATGAACTTGCGAAGGGTCGCGACATCCTTGTAGTCGATGACGCCGACCTTGACGGACTTCGCGGGGGCGGCGTTCTTCGCGCCCTTCCGCGGCTTGCGGCGGTCGCCGCTGCTCTTTCCAGCCATGGATCTTTCCTGTCTGAGTGAATACGTTCTGTTGCGCCGGATGCCTCAGCTCGAGGCATCCGATCGCGGGCCCTGCTCCGGTGCGGAGCGCTCGGGCTTAGAAGGGCGTCTCGTCGCCGTAGCTCGTGCCCGGCGTGTTCCACACGTCGCCGCCGCCCGCGCCGCCGCCGCTGTTGCCCGACTGAGCCGGAGCGGACGGGGCCCACGCGTCGTCGGACTGGCCGCCCCCGAAGGAGCCGCCTCCGCCGACACCGCGGTTGGACTGCGCGCGGGTGACCTGAGCGGTCGCGTACCGGAGCGAGGGACCGATCTCGTCGATCTCCAGCTCGATGGTGGTGCGCTTCTCGCCTTCCTTGGTCTCGTAGGAACGCTGCTTGAGCCGCCCGGAAGCGATGACCCGGGAACCCTTGGTGAGTGAACCGGCGACGTGCTCGGCGAATTCACGCCAGCAGCTCGCACGCAGGAACAGTGCTTCACCGTCCTTCCACTCGTTCGACTGACGGTCGTACGTGCGGGGAGTGGACGCGATGGTGAAGTTGGCAACCGCGAGTCCGTTCTGCGTGTAACGCAGCTCGGGGTCTGCAGTGAGGTTGCCCACCACGGTGATGACGGTCTCGCCGGCCATGAGGACTAGGCGTCCTTCTTGGCGGCAGCGGCGGCCTTCTTGGCGGCCTTCGCTTCCTGGGCCTTCGCGTACGCGGCGACCTGGGCGATGGCCTCTTCGGCGCGGAGCACCTTGGTGCGCATGACGGCCTCGCTGAGGTTCAGCTGGCGGTCGAGCTCCTTGGTGGTCGCGGGCTCAGCGGTGAAGTCGACGACGGCGTAGATGCCCTCGGCCTTCTTCTTGATCTCGTAGGCCAGCTTGCGACGTCCCCAGATGTCGACCTTGTCGACCGTGCCGCCATCGTTGCGGATGACGTTGAGGAACTTGTCGAGGCTGGGAGCAACGGTGCGCTCGTCGATCTCGGGATCGAGGATGACCATCAGCTCGTATTGGTGCATGACGTACCCACCTCCTTCGGACTCAGCGGCTCCCGAGCGTGTCTCGGGAGCAGGAGGGTGTTCATACTGTGCGTCGTGGAGGCCGCGAACGCGGCACACGGGCAACCTTCACAGTGTAACGGATGCCTCGCCCCCGCGCCATTTAGCCCGCCCCGCGCGCGCCCCTTCCCCCGCGCCCCCCTTCCCC
>NZ_JAMBNX010000012.1 GCF_023715325.1 Agromyces mediolanus
CCGCCCGCCCGCGCGCGACGATGACGGTGGCCGGCCATAGACTCCGCCGTAGACTTGGAGGTCGAGCCGGCGCATCCCGCCGGGCAGGAGGAGACTGTGGCGGCACGCACCGCGGCACGCGCCGCACCGAAGGCGAAGGCGGCCATCCCGCAGCTCGCGTGGAACGCCGTCCGGCCGGCCCCCGTCGTGCTCGTCGCCGGCGCCGAAGACGTGCTCGCGGAGCGCGCGATCAGCATGCTCCGCGACTTCCTCCGTGCCGAAGACCCCGCGCTCGAGGTGAGCGACCTCGAAGCCGATGCCTATCGTCGCGGCGAACTGTTGACGCTCGCGAGCCCGTCGTTGTTCGGTGAGCCGCGCCTCATCCGGGTCTCCGGGGTCGAGAAGGCGAGCGACGACTTCCTGCTCGATGCGCTCGACTACCTCGAGCAGACCGCGGAATCGACGACGCTCGTGCTCCGCCACCGCAACGGCCAGCGCGGCAAGAAGCTGCTCGACGCCATCCGGGCGGGCACGGGCGGCGGTATCGAGATCGTCTGCGCCGAACTCAAGAAAGACGCCGAGAAGCAGGACTTCGCCGCCACGGAGTTCCGTGCTGCCGGGCGAAAAGTGACCCCCGGCGCACTGCGCGCCCTCGTCGGGGCCTTCAGCGACGACCTCGCCGAACTCTCCGCCGCGTGCCGGCAGCTCATGGCCGACGCCCCGGGCGACATCGACGAGAAGCTCGTCGCCAAGTACTACGGCGGCCGGGTCGAGACGACGGCGTTCACCGTCGCCGACGCCGCGATCGCCGGCCGGCACGGCGAAGCGCTCATCGCCCTCCGGCACGCGCTCGACAGCGGGGCCGACCCCGTGCCGATCGTCGCCGCTTTCGCGATGAAGGTGCGCACCATGGCGAAGGTCTCGGGGGCACGTGGCGGCGGTGCGCAGCTGGCATCGTCGCTCGGCATGGCCCCCTGGCAGGTCGATCGGGCGCGTCGGGACCTCGCCGGCTGGGACGACGCCGGCCTCGCCCGCACCATCGAGGCCCTCGCGACCACCGACGCGGCCGTGAAGGGCGCAGAACGCGACCCGGTGTTCGCGCTCGAACGGCTCGTCGGCATCATCGCCTCGCGCGGCCGCGACTGATCCCCCTCAGCGCCCCGCCCCCTCAGCACACGCCCCGGCCCTGCCCACCCAGCACCCCCGGCCCCGCTGCACGCGAGTTGCACGATGAATCGCTCGGCGCGCCACTCCGGATGGCGCTCCGAGCGATTCATCGTGCAACTCGCGCCCGCGACCGAACCGCCGTGGCACGCCGCCGAACGGGCCCGGGAACGACGAAGGCCCCGCCGGAGCGGGGCCTTCGAGGTGTGCTGCTGCGACTCAGAGCGCGGCGGCCTGCTTCGCGATCGCCGACTTGCGGTTCGCGGCCTGGTTCTTGTGGATGACGCCCTTCGAGACGGCCTTGTCCAGCTTGCGGTTCGCGACGCGAACGGCGGCGGTCGCCTTGTCCTTGTCGCCACCGGCGATCGCCTCGCGCGCAGCGCGGACGACGGTCTTGAGCTCGCTCTTGACGGCCTTGTTGCGCTCCTCGGCCTTGCGGTTGGTGCGGATGCGCTTGATCTGCGACTTGATGTTTGCCACGTGGATTCTTTCGTTGTCGTGCGGTACGGGATGTGCCGCGAACGGTAGAGGGGCCGCCGCGACGTTTCGTGCGGGGTGGGACCCACACGCAAGCCAACAGGCAACGATACCAGCTCCCGGCTGGCTGCACCAAAGCGAGCAGGTGCGGCTCAGCCGGGAGACCGCGCGTCGCGCGCCGCGGTTCGCACGGCCGCCCGCCGCTCGAGTTCGGCGACGGCGCCGAGCACGACGGCCGTGAACGCCTCCGGGCGGCTGAGGCTCACGAGGTGGGTGGCGCCCGGCACCACGACGAGGCGGCCGTCCGTCACCGCGCGGGCCAGCCGGCGCTCCTCGAGCCGGAAATGGTCGAGCTGTCCGTTCACGAGCCACACCGGGCAGCGCACCGCCGAGAGGGAGGCCTCGAGATCGATCGTGCCGACCGCGGTGAGGGTGGGGCGCATGACGTCGAGCGCGACGCCACCGGCGACGACGTCGCGGGCCGCCGCGGGGGAGAGCATGAGCCGCACGAATCCGTCGTTCAGGGCCCGTCCGCGATCGGGCAGTCGGCCGATGGCCTCGGCCAGCGCCAGGTACCCCCGCAGGCCGGCGCCGCGGGGACGGGTACCGCACGACGCCGCGACGAGCCCGTCGAGGAGCTCCGGATGCCTCGCCGCGGTCTCGATCGCGAGGTAGCCACCGAGGCTCAGGCCGACGAGCAGCCGGGGGACCGCCGCCCCGTCCGCCGCCCCGCGTCCGTGCCCCTCGCGAAGCGCTTCAGCGATCGCGTCGATCGCGCCGTCCAGGGTGAACGGCTCGCCGATCCGGTCGCCGTGCCCCGGCAGGTCGATCGCCACCGCCTCGACGTCGTAGCGCGCGAGCGCCTCGAGCTGCGCGCGCCACATCGTCGACGAGGTGCGGATGCCGTGCACGAGCACGACGCGGGCGCGGCCCACGCTCAGCCCGCCCTGATCGCACCGAGCTCGCGCGCCCGCGCGACCGCGGCTGTGCGGGACCCGACGTCGAGCTTCGTGAAGATGTGCACGAGATGGCTCTTCACGGTGGCCTCGCTGAGGAACAACGCCCGGCCGATCTCGCGGTTGGAGCGCCCCTCGGCGACGAGCGTCAGCACCTCGGCTTCGCGCGCGGTGAGGCGTTGCTCCGCCCCGTCGGCGGCGGCGAGCCGGGAGGACACGGCCGGGGCGAGCGCGGTCTCGCCCGCCGCCGCGAGCCGGACCGCGGCGAGGAGTTCCTCGGGTGGCGCGTCCTTCAGGAGGTAGCCGCTGGCGCCGGCCTCGATCGCGCCGAGGATGTCGGCGTCGGTGTCGTAGTTCGTCAGGACGAGCACCCGCGGCGCGGCGGGGAGGGCGCGGATGCGCCGGGTGGCCTCCGCACCTTGCAGCTCGCCCGGGAACTGGAGGTCCATGAGCACGAGGTCGACGCCGTCGCCGGCGAGCCGGACCGCCTCGGCCGCGGTGCCGGCCTCCGCCACGACGACGAGCTCCGGGTCGGCCTCGAGCATCGCCCGGATCCCGGCGCGGACGACGGGATGGTCGTCGGCGAGCATCAGCCGGATCATGCGGGCACCACCGGGATGCGCACGACGACGGCGGTGCCCTCGCCCGGTGCCGACTCGACGTCGGCGGTGCCGCCGAGCCGCTCGGCGCGGCGCCGGATCGCCGGGAGGCCGAATCCCTCGCCCGCCTCGGCCTTCCGAGGGTCGAAGCCGATGCCGTCGTCGACGACGTCGAGCGCGACCTCGTCGCCGAGGAAGCTCAGCGTGAGCTCGGCGTGCCTGGCCCGCGCATGTCCGACGACGTTCGCGAGCGAGCCCTGCGCGATTCGGAGGAGGGTCGCCTCGACCGCCATCGGCAGCGCGGTCGGCTCGCCGCTCGTCGAGAAGCTCGCCCGCACCGCGGCGCCCGACTGCTCGGCCTGCGCGTTCGCCGAGGCGACGAGGCGTTGCAGGGCGGCCGGCAGCCCGCGGCCGTCGAGCGGGGCAGGGGTGAGCTCGCGGATGAAGCGCCGCGTCTCCTGCAGGTTCTCCGCCGCCGTCTCACGGGCGAGTTCCAGGCGTTCGCGGGTGCGGTCGTCCTGCACGTCGCGCTCGGCCGCGTGGAGGAGCATCTGGATGCTCGACAGCCCCTGTGCGACGGTGTCGTGGATCTCGCGGGCGAGCCGTTCGCGCTCGGCTTTGGTGCCCGCCTCCCGGCTCGCCGCGGCGAGCTCCTCGCGCGTGGCCATGAGATCGAGGATGAGCGCCTGGCGTTCCCGGGTCTCCTGGGCCATCGCGCGATAGCCGAGTCCGATGACGATCGCGACCCCGGCGCTGATGAACGGGCCGAGCACGCTCCCTGGCTCGAAACCGAGGTGCATCGTCGTGCTGGCCACGGAGATCGCGAAGGTGACGATCACGAGGGGCACGGCGATGGAGGCGGCGAGCACGTGCAGTTCGAGGAAGAAGAGCGGGAACGCGAGGAACGCCGCATCGGGCGTGAGTACGCTGAGCGCCGCCCAGAGCGCGAGCAGGCCGATGAGCCAGAGCACTCGCGCCCACACCGGGAGGTGCCGGTGCGCGGCGGCGACGCCCGCGCCGTACCAGGCGAGGAACACGATCGAGAGCACCGTGACGGGCACCTCGAGCCCGTCGTCCGCGACGAGCGCCCGGATCACGACGAAGAGCGTGAGCCCGACGACGAGCACGTGGAGCCCGGCGCGGAGCGCGATGAACACCGGGCGCAGCGCGGAGGGCTGCACCCGCGCTTCTGCGGGGGCTTCGAGCACGGCCATGATGGGCCTCAGCGTAGCCCCGGCGGCCTGACCGGGGCATCCGTCGAAAGTCGCACCCGAAGTCATGGGAGAATCGACCGATGTCTCCGAGAGCTGTGAACCCGCCGGTGCCTGCTGCCACCGACCCCGCGCTGATCCGCAACTTCTGCATCATCGCGCACATCGACCACGGCAAGTCGACCCTCGCCGACCGCATGCTGCAGATCACGGGGATCGTCTCCGACCGGGACATGCGGGCGCAGTACCTCGACCGGATGGACATCGAGCGCGAGCGCGGCATCACCATCAAGAGCCAGGCCGTCCGCATGCCGTGGGCGGTCGCCGACGACACCGGTCGCGATGTCGCGTACGCGCTGAACATGATCGACACCCCGGGGCACGTCGACTTCAGCTACGAGGTCTCGCGCTCGCTCGCCGCGTGCGAGGGGGCGATCCTGCTCGTCGACGCGGCGCAGGGGATCGAGGCGCAGACGCTCGCGAACCTCTACCTGGCGCTCGAGAACGACCTCGAGATCATCCCGGTGCTGAACAAGATCGACCTGCCCGCCGCCGAGCCGGAGAAGTACGCGCGCGAGCTCGCCGACCTCATCGGCGGCTCACCCGACGACGTGATGAAGGTCTCGGGCAAGACCGGTCTCGGCGTCGAGGCGCTCCTCGACCGCGTCGTGCAGCGCATCCCGGCCCCGGTCGGCGATGCCACCGCCCCGCCGCGGGCGATGATCTTCGACTCCGTCTACGACAGCTACCGCGGCGTCGTCACCTACGTGCGCATGGTCGACGGGCAGCTGAACCCGCGCGAGCGCATCCAGATGATGTCGACCAAGGCGACGCACGAGATCCTCGAGATCGGCGTGAGCGCGCCCGAGCCGACCCCCAGCAAGGGCCTCGGCGTGGGCGAGGTCGGCTACCTCATCACGGGCGTGAAGGACGTGCGCCAGTCCAAGGTGGGCGACACGGTCACCACCGCGGTGAAGCCGGCCGCCGAAGCCCTCGACGGCTACACCGAGCCGCTGCCGATGGTCTTCTCCGGGCTGTACCCGATCGACGGCAGCGACTACCCGGAGCTGCGCGAGGCCCTCGACAAGCTGAAGCTCTCGGATGCCGCGCTCGTCTACGAGCCCGAGACCTCGGTGGCGCTCGGCTTCGGCTTCCGTGCCGGCTTCCTGGGGCTCCTGCACCTCGAGATCGTCACCGAGCGGCTCCGCCGGGAGTTCGGTCTCGACATCATCGCGACCGCCCCCTCGGTGGTCTACGAGGTCACGACGGAAGACAAGAAGACGGTCACCGTCACGAACCCGAGCGAGTTCCCGACGGGCGCCAAGATCGCCGAGGTGCGCGAGCCGATGGTGAAGGCCGCGATCCTCGCGCCGAAGGACTACGTCGGCACGATCATGGAACTGTGCCAGTCACGACGCGGCACCCTGCTCGGCATGGAGTACCTCGGTGAGGACCGTGTCGAGATCCGCTACGACATGCCGCTCGGCGAGATCGTGTTCGACTTCTTCGACCACCTGAAGTCGAAGACCGCCGGCTACGCCTCGCTCGACTACGAGCCCTCCGGCGACCAGGCGGCCGACCTCGTGAAGGTCGACATCCTGCTCCAGGGCGAGCAGGTCGACGCGTTCAGCGCCATCGTGCACCGCGACAAGGCGTACGCCTACGGCGTGCTGATGACCGGGCGGCTCCGCGAGCTCATCCCGCGCCAGCAGTTCGAGGTGCCGATCCAGGCGGCGATCGGCGCCCGCATCATCGCGCGCGAGTCCATCCGGGCCATGCGCAAGGACGTCCTCGCGAAGTGCTACGGCGGCGACATCAGCCGCAAGCGCAAGCTCCTCGAGAAGCAGAAGGAGGGCAAGAAGCGCATGAAGATGGTCGGCCGCGTCGAGGTCCCCCAGGAGGCGTTCATCGCCGCGCTCTCGGGCGACACCGAGTCCAAGGACTCCAAGAAGAAGTAGGGAGCGCGTCATGAAGCGACGGAGCTCGTTCACCGACCAGTCGGTGACGTACGGGGCGATCGGGGCCACGCAGGCCCCCGATCTCCTCCGCTACCCGCCGGAGGGGTACCGCCCGGCGGAGGACAGCGTGAAGATCGGCTCGGGGCGCGAGCGCTTCGACAAGGCCGCGGAGGAGCTGATGACCTGGGGCGTCCAGCGCGGCGCCGGATTCGAGGTGCTCGACGTCACCGCCGGCACCGGCACCCAGTACACCGGCATCGCCTACGACGGCGAAGGGACGCCCGCGGCGGGTGCGCAGCCGCACACCGAGCAGCGTTTCGCCGCCGACGGCACGCCGTACCTCGCCGCGGGGATGACCGCAACGCTGCGCTCGCAGCGCCGGTTCGGGCACCACGACACGCAGGTGCTCGTGGTCTACGTCATCGACGAGCCCGACCGCATCGGCTTCGCCTACGGCACCACCGGCGGCGGCGAGGAGAGCGGCGAGGAGTCGTTCGTGCTCGAGCGCCGTGAGGACGACAGCGTGTGGCTCACGATCCGCTCGGTGCTGCAGACCGCGGGCGGCGCGCGCGCCGTCGTCGCGCCGGCTGTGCGCCGGCGTCGCCGCGAGCTCACCCAGCGGGAGCTGCGCGCGCTGCACCCCGCCTTCGTCTGAGCCGTGGCCGGACCGCTGCCGATCGGCGACCCCGCGCCGCCTGACGGGCTCCTGCCCGCGCAGTCGGTCGATGGCGCCGCCGACCGCGCGCTCGGGCTCTACGTGCACGTGCCGTTCTGCCGGGTGCGCTGCGGGTACTGCGACTTCAACACCTACACCGCGGGCGAGCTGCGCGGGGTGAAGCAGGCCGACTACGCCGAGCAGGCGGTCGGCGAGCTGCGCTTCGCCGCGGCGGCGCTCGAGGCTTCCGCGCTCCCGGCCCGCGAGCTCAGCACCGTGTTCTTCGGGGGCGGAACCCCGACGCTGCTCCCGGCGGCCCAGCTGGTCGGCGTGCTCGCGGCCGCTCGACGTGAGTTCGGCATCCAGCCCGGCGCCGAGGTGACGACCGAGGCGAACCCGGACTCGGTGGACGCCGCGTACCTCGCCGAGCTCCGCGCGGGCGGTTTCACGCGCGTCTCCTTCGGCATGCAGTCCGCGGTGCCGAGCGTGCTCGCCACCCTGGACCGCACCCACGACCCCGCCAGAGTTCCGCTCGTCGTCGAATGGGCGCGCGAGGCGGGGCTCGACGTCAGCCTCGACCTGATCTACTCGACCCCGGGGGAGCGGCTCGCGGACTGGCGCACGAGCCTCGAGGCGGCGATCGCCGCCTCACCCGACCACCTGAGCGCCTACTCCCTCATCGTGGAGGACGGCACGAAGCTCGCCCGCCAGGTGCGCCGCGGCGAGCTGCCAGCACCCGACGACGACCTCGCGGCGGACATGTACGAGCTCGCCGACGAACTGCTCGGCGGGGCGGGCTTCGCGTGGTACGAGGTCAGCAACTGGGCGCGCGGCGACGAGCACCGCTCTCGGCACAACCTCGGCTATTGGCGGGGCGACGACTGGTGGGGCGTCGGGCCCGGCGCGCACAGCCACGTCGGCGGTGTGCGCTGGTGGAACGCGAAGCACCCGGCCGCCTACGCCGAGCGGATCGCGGCGGGAGTCTCTCCCGCCGTCGGTCGCGAGACGCTCGACGCGGCGACGCGCGAGACCGAGCGGGTGCTGCTCGGCACCAGGATCCGTGAGGGGCTCGAGATCGCCTCGCTCCCGGAGGCGGGGCGCTCCGCGGTCGCCGGCCTCATCGCCGACGAGCTCGTCGAGCCGAGGGCGGCGCTCGCCGGTCGGCTGACGCTCAGCCGTCGCGGTCGGCTGCTCGCGGACGCGGTGGTCCGGCGGCTGCTCGACTGAGCTCGGGTGGCGCCGGAACGCCGAATCGCCCGCCTCCGCGGGGGAGACGGGCGATTCGAGGATGCTTCGATCAGCTCACGAACTTGATCGACATCGGGTAGACGTAGGGCTGGCCCTGGTTCGCCTTGATGGCGGCGATGATGCTGAACACGATCACCACGATGGCGACCGCGATGAGCACGAAGAAGCCGATGATGACGATGGACAGGATGCCGCCGACCACGCTCGCGATGAGCATGGTGAGCTGGAAGTTCAGCGCCGTCGCGGTGTGCGCGCGCACGAACGGGCCCTTGTCCTTCAGCAGCAGGTAGCCGAGCAGCGCCGGGATGAAGCCGAAGAAGATGCCGCCGATGTGCACGAGCGTCGCCCAGAGCTTCTCATCGGCCGGGCTGAGCGGCTGCGACTGCTGGTAGGGGCTGCCGGGCGGCGGGGCCGGCGGGCCGGGAGGCGGCGGCGTCGGCGGGGTCGGTGGGGTGGGCACGTCGGTCATGGAAGGCCTCCTGGCTGCACCGCCTGCGCGGTGGGATGGTCGGACGCCTCCATGGTGGCAGAAACGGCGCGCCGGACGGAAGGGCCCGTCCGGCGCGCCGCCGGTGCTGCTGCGGCCTGGAGCGGCCGGGGTCGACTACTTGATGAGGCGGAGGGCGAAGGGGTAGCGGTAGTGCTGGCCGTCCTTCACGCGCAGGAACGCGATGATCGAGAAGACGATCGAGATGACCCAGACGGCGAGCGAGATGAGGCCGCCGATGAGGATGATCGAGAGCACGGCGCCGATGACGTAGCCGATGAGCATCGTGATCTGGAAGTTCAGCGCCTCCTTCGCCTCGACGTTCGTGAACTGGCCGCGGTCCTTGAAGACGAGCCAGATGATGAGCGAGGGCAGGAAGCCGAGGATGCCGCCCAGGTGGGCGAACGAGGCCCACTGGATGTCCTGGTCCTGCGGGAGCGGCCCGGCGGTGGCGGCCGGCTGCGGGGGGACGGGCTGCTGGGGCGGCACGTTCGGGTCGGGCGTCTGTGCGTTGGGGTCGGTCATGGCGATGCCTTTCGGGGCTGGGGATCGGCCGCGGCTCGTGCTGACCCGTTCGGGGGACGGCTCGCGGACTCGGGATCACCGTAGCGCCGCGCGTTGGGCGTCGCAACGCCCGCGGCGCAGGATGTCGCGATAGGATTGGCACTCGAAGAACACGAGTGCCAACATGCGGGAGGAGGGGCAGATGGTCTCCGATCGAGGACTCGCCGTGCTCCGCGCGATCGTGCAGGACTACGTCGCCTCCCGCGAGCCCGTCGGCTCGAAGACGATCGTCGAGCGGCACGCCTTCGGCGTCTCCGCCGCGACGATCCGGAACGACATGGCGCTGCTCGAAGAAGAGGAGCTGATCGCGGCCCCGCACACGTCGTCGGGGCGCATCCCGACTGACAAGGGCTATCGCGTCTTCGTCGACCAGCTGAGCGAACTGCGGCCGATGAGTCAGGCCCAACGGCACGCGATCGAGACCTTCCTGGGGGAGTCGAGCGACCTCGACGAGCTCCTCGCCCGAACCGTGCGCCTGATCGCCCAGCTCACGAACCAGCTCGCCGTCGTGCAGTACCCGAGCTTCGCGAGCTCCCGGGTGCGCCACGTCGAACTCGTGGCGCTCGCGCCCGACCGCGTGCTCTGCATCCTCATCACGGATTCGGGGCAGGTCGAGCAGCGCGTCGCCGAGCTCGGCTCGCCGGTCGACGAGGAGACCCTCGCCTCGCTCCGCGCGCGCTTCAACGAGCTCGCGGCCGGGCGCACGCTCGCCGAGGCGGCACAGGCGCTCTCCGGCGAGGTGCCCGCGGTCGATCCGCGGCACGCGCAGGTGCTGCACACCCTCGCGACGACCCTGGCCGAGCAGGCGCGCGTGCAGCGAGGCGACCGCCTCGTCGTCGCCGGCGCCGCGAACCTCGTGCGCACCGAGCAGGACTTCGCCGGCTCGATCCTCGGCGTCATCGAGGCGATCGAGGAGCAGGTCGTACTGCTGAAACTCTTCGGCGAGATGGCGGCCGACCAGCACGGCGTCGCCGTCAGCATCGGACGTGAGAACGCGCCGTTCGGGCTCGCCGAGACCTCGGTCATCGCGAGCTCGTTCGCGGTCGCCGGGCGCGATGTGTCGCGACTCGGCGTCGTGGGTCCGACGCGCATGGACTACACCACGAGCATGGCGGCGGTCCGCGCGGTCGCGCGCTATCTCTCCCGCACACTCGGCGAGCACTGACCCGCCGCCGTCATCGACCGGCCGGCCTCCGGCACCCATCGAAAGGAACCGCCCTCCGTGGCAGACCACTACGAGGTCCTCGGCGTCTCCCGCGACGCCACCCCTGACGAGATCAAGAAGGCGTACCGACGCCTCGCCCGCGAGCTCCACCCCGACGTCAACCCGGGCGCCGAGGCATCCGAGCGGTTCAAAGAGGTCACGCACGCCTACGACGTGCTCTCCGACCCGAAGCAGCGTCAGCAGTACGACCTCGGGGGCCAGGGCGGGTTCGGCGGCCAGGCCGGCTTCGGCGGCTTCGGCGACATCTTCGAGACCTTCTTCGGCGGCGGCCAGCAGAGCCGCGGGCCCCGCTCGCGCCGCGAGCGCGGGCAGGACGCGCTGATCCGCGTCGAGCTCGGCCTCGAGGAGGTCATCTTCGGCACCCACCGCGAGCTCGAGGTCGACACGGCCGTCGTCTGCGAGACCTGCCACGGCAGCTGCTGCGCGCCGGGAACCTCGCCCGTCACCTGCGACATCTGTCACGGCACCGGGCAGATCCAGCGCACGGTCCGTTCGCTGCTCGGCAACGTGGTGACCTCGAGCCCCTGCGGTTCCTGCCGCGGCTACGGCACGGTCATCGCGACGCCCTGCGTCACCTGCCAGGGCCAGGGGCGGGTCCGCGCCCGCCGCACGGTTCCGGTGGACATCCCCGCGGGCGTCGACACCGGCCTCAGGCTGCAGATGCCGGGCTCCGGCGAGGCCGGCCCCGCCGGCGGCCCGAACGGCGACCTCTACCTGGAGATGAAGGTGAAGACCCACGAGGTCTTCAGCCGCGACGGCGACGACCTGCTCTGCACGCTCGAGGTCGCGATGACGGACGCCGTCCTCGGCACGAGCACCACGGTGCACGCCCTCGACGGCGATGTCGAGCTCGAGCTGAAGCCCGGCCTGCAGTCGGGCGAGGTGATCACGATCAAGGACCGCGGAGTCACCCGGCTCCGCGGCAACGGGCGCGGCGACCTCCGCATCGGCGTCCACGTGCTGACGCCGACGAAGCTCTCCGGCAAGGAGCGGGAGCTCGTCGAGAAGCTCGCGGCCTCGCGCAAGCAGAAGGCGCCCGAACTCGCGCACTTCCAGCAGGGGCTCTTCGCGAAGCTCCGCGACCGGTTCCTGGGCTGAGATGGCGAGCCTCTACCTCGACGAGGGCGCGGAGCTCCAGGCGCGCGGCGTCGGCGATGTCGTGCGACTCGGCGGTCAGGAGGCGCGGCATGCGCTGCAGGTCGCCAGAGTGCGCGTCGGCGAGCGGATCGCGATCGGCGACGGGCGCGGCACCATCGTCACCGGACCGGTGATCGAGAGTGGTCAGGGCGAACTCGCGATCGAGGTCGTCGAGGTCGACCACGAGCCGCCGACGACCCCTGCGCTCGTGCTCGTGCAAGCGCTGGCCAAGGGCGACCGGGACGAGCTCGCCGTCCAGGCGGCCACCGAGCTCGGGGTCGACCGCATCGTGCCCTGGGCGGCGGCCCGCTCCGTCTCGCGCTGGGAGGGCCCGAAAGCCGACAAAGGGCGTCAGCGCTGGGCGACGATCGCCCGCGAGGCGAGCAAGCAGTCGATCCGGGCCCGGGTGCCCGAGGTCACGGCGGCGACGCCGACCGCCCGGCTGCCTGAGCTGCTCGCCGACACCCGGCTGCTCGTGCTCGAACCGAGCGCCGAGCGCGGCCTCGCGCAGCTCGAGCTCGACGAGCGTCCGCTCGCGCTGCTCGTCGGGCCGGAGGGCGGCATCGCCCCCGAGGAACTCGCCCGACTGGCCGCCGCGGGCGCCGAGCCGGTGCGCCTCGGTCGCACCGTGCTGCGCACCTCGACCGCCGGTCCCGCCGCGATCGCCCTCCTCAGCGCCAGGCTCGGGCGGTGGTGAGGCATCCGTCGCTACGATGGAGCTATGACCGCCCCGGCCGCTGAACCCACCGTCTTCGAGCGCATCGCCGCGCGCGAGATCCCCGCGACGATCGTCGCCGAGACCGAGCGGGTCATCGCGTTCCGGGACATCGCGCCGCAGGCGCCCGTCCACGTCGTCGTGACTCCGAAGCAAGGGCACTACCGCGACGTCGTCGAGCTCGCCGCCGGCGACCCCGGGCTCCTCGCGGAGCTCGTCGAGGTCGCGCGCGGCGTCGCCGACGAGCTGGCCGACGGCCAGTTCCGACTCATTTTCAACACCGGCGAGGGTGCGGGCCAGACCGTGTTCCACGTGCACGCGCACGTCCTCGCCGGCGGCCTCGAGGAGCGCACGCTTGCCGGCTGAGCCGATGAATGACCAGGGTGCCGACGAGCGCCCCCGCCCCGACGAAGAACTGCTGCACATCGACGGCATCGAGATGGTGCGCCTGCTCGGTCCGCAGGACCGGTTGCTCGCGCAGATCCAGCGCGAGTATCCGGGCGTCACCGTGCACGTCCGCGGCAACCAGATCTCGATCCGCGGCGAGGAGGCCGAGCGGCTCCGCGCCCGGCGCCTCGTCGAGGAACTGCTGGCACTCGTCCGGCAGAACCAGGACCCGACGACGACCGAGGTGACGAGCTCGGCCCGCATCCTCGAGCAGGATCCCGCGGCGCGGCCCTCCGAGCTGCTCGGGCAGGTGATCGTCTCGAGCCGGGGCAAGCAGATCCGACCGAAGACCGAGGGCCAGCGCGCCTACGTCGACGCGATCGACGAGCACACCATCGTCTTCGGCATCGGCCCCGCGGGCACCGGCAAGACCTACCTCGCCATGGCGAAGGCCGTGCAGGCGCTCCAGCGCAAAGAGGTCAGCCGCATCATCCTCACTCGGCCGGCCGTCGAGGCGGGGGAGCGACTCGGCTTCCTGCCCGGCACCCTGACCGACAAGATCGACCCGTACCTCCGGCCGCTCTACGACGCGCTCAACGAGATGATGGACCCGGAGCTCGTGCCGAAGCTGCTCGCCTCCGGCACCGTCGAGGTCGCACCGCTCGCGTACATGCGCGGGCGCACGCTGAACGACTCCTTCGTCGTGCTCGACGAGGCGCAGAACACCACGCCCGAGCAGATGAAGATGTTCCTCACCCGGCTCGGCTTCGGCTCGAAGATGGTCGTCACGGGCGACATCACCCAGATCGACCTGCCGGGCGGAGCTTCCGGCCTGCGCATCGTCACGCGCATCCTCGACGGCATCGACGACATCGCCTTCGCCCGGCTGACGAGCGACGACGTGGTCCGGCACACCCTCGTCGGCCGCATCGTCGACGCCTACACGGAGTTCGACCAGCGCCAGCAGGCGCAGCGCTACGAGCGGGCCGAGGCTCGCGAGTTCGCCAACCGGGCCGAGCGCCGCGGGCGCGGTGCGATCGGCGGCCCCAGAGACCACCTGCCGAGAAAGGCGAAGTGAGCGAGGCATGAGCATCGAGATCAACAACGAGTCGGCGATCGAGGTCGACGAGGCCGCGATCCAGCGGCTCGCCGTCTACGCGCTCGACGCGATGCACGTGCACGTCGACGCCGAGCTCGCGATCGTGCTCGTCGACGAGGGCGCCATGGAGCAGCTGCACGTGCAGTGGATGGACGAGCCCGGCCCGACCGACGTGCTCAGCTTCCCGATGGACGAGCTCCGTCCGGGCACCGAAGACCAGCCGACCCCGCCGGGCCTCCTCGGCGACATCGTGCTCTGCCCCCAGGTGGCGGAAGCGCAGGCGAAGACGGCCGGGCACACCCTGACCGACGAGCTGCTGCTGCTGACCGCGCACGGCATCCTGCACCTCCTGGGCTTCGACCATGCCGAGCCCGCCGAGGAGAAGGAGATGTTCGGCATCCAGCGCGACCTCCTCGTCGGCTTCGCCATGCAGGAGCGACGTCGCTGACGATGGAAACCTGGTACTTCCTCGTCGCCGCCTTCGTGCTCGTGGCCTTCGGCGGCCTGATGGCGGCGGTCGACTCCGCGATCGGCTCGAGCTCCCGCGCCGACATCGTCGAGCTCGCCGAGGGCTCGCGCGCGAAGCGCTCGCTCACCGCCATCGCGGAGGACACCGGCGCGCACGTGAACGCGGTGAACTTCATGCGCATCCTCGCCGAGACGACGGCCGCCGTGCTGGTGACCCTCGCCTTCGCGAGCTTCCTCGACAACCCGTGGCTCGTGCTGCTGTGGTCCGCGCTCATCATGACGGCGGTCTCGTTCGTCCTCGTCGGCGCGAGCCCGCGCAGCGTCGGGCGGGCCCACGCGCCGGTCGTGCTGCGGCTGACCGCACCCCTCGTGCATTTCCTCCGGGTGCTGCTCGGCCCGCTCGCGGGCGCCCTCGTGCAGCTCGGCAACCGGGTCACGCCGGGCCGGATCCGCTTCGCGGGGGTCTCCAGCGAGGAGCAACTGCTCAGCATGGTCGACGAGGCGACGGAGCTGGACGTGCTCGAAGAGGGGGACCGTGAGCTCATCCACTCGATCTTCGAGTTCAACGACACGGTCGTGCGCGAGGTCATGGTGCCGCGCACCGACATGATCACGATCGACGCGACCGCGCACCTGCAGCAGGCGATGAGCGTGTTCCTGAGCGCGGGGTACTCCCGGATCCCGGTGATCGGCCTCGACTCCGACGACGTCACCGGCATCCTCTACCTCCGCGACCTCGCGAAGCTCGGCTTCGAACGTCCGCTCGACGCCGAGCACCTCACCGTGGGGCAGCTCGCCCGTCCGGCCGTGTTCGTGCCCGACTCGATGAAGGCCGACGCCCTGCTCCGCCAGATGCAGACGACCTCGAACCACCTCGCGATGGTCGTCGACGAGTACGGCGGCATCGCCGGCCTCGCCACCATGGAAGACCTGATCGAGGAGCTCGTCGGCGACATCTCCGACGAGTACGACCGCGAGACGCCCGAGGTCGAGGCGCTCGGCGACGGGCGGTACCGGGTGAGCGCGAGGCTCGCGATCGACGAGCTCGGCGAGCTCTTCGGCCTGGAGCTCGACGACGACGACGTCGACACCGTCGGGGGGCTGCTCGCCAAGGCGCTCGGCCGGCTGCCGCAGCGCGGCGACCGGGCGACGACGAGCGGGCTCGAGCTCGAGGCCGAGCGCACCGAGGGGCGGCGCCGACGCATCTCGACCGTGCTGGTCTCCGCCGACGCGGCCCTCATCGACGCCACCGCGGCCTTCGTCGGCGACGCAGAACAGGAGCACCACCGTGACTGAGTACCGTGCAGGATTCGTCTCCTTCGTCGGCCGGCCGAACGTGGGCAAGTCGACGCTCACCAATGCGCTCGTCGGTGAGAAGGTCGCCATCACGAGCTCGAAGCCGCAGACGACCAGGCGGGCCATCCGCGGCATCGTGCACCGACCGCACGGACAGCTGATCCTCGTCGACACCCCGGGCCTCCACCGGCCGCGCACCCTGCTCGGCGAGCGGTTGAACGCACTCGTGCAGACGACGCTCGGCGACGTCGACGTGATCGCGTTCTGCGTGCCGGCGAACGAGCCGATCGGCCCCGGCGACCGCTTCATCAACGAGCAGCTCGAGCAGTACCCGCGGGCGAAGAAGGTGGCGATCGTCACGAAGACCGACGCCGCCTCGAAGGCGAAGGTCGCCGAGCAGTTGCTCGCCGTCTCCGGACTGCGGGAGTGGGACGCGATCGTGCCGGTGTCTGCACCCCGCGGGGAGCAGCTCGAGGTGCTCGTCGACGAGCTGCTCTCGCTCACGCCGACATCGAGCCATCCGCTCTACCCGGAGGAGACCACGACCGACGAGGACGTGACCGAGCGCATCGCCGAGTTCGTCCGGGAGGCCGCCCTCGAAGGCGTCTCCGACGAGCTGCCGCACTCGATCGCGGTGACCGTCGACGACCTGATCGAGCGGGAGGACAAAGACCTCGTCGAGATCTACGCGAACGTCGTCGTCGAGCGCGACAGCCAGAAGGGCATCATCATCGGCAAGGGCGGCGCCCGGCTGAAGGAGGTCGGCGCGACGGCCCGGGTCGAGATCGAACGGCTGCTCGGCCGCAAGGTCTACCTCGCGCTGCACGTGAAGGTCGCGAAGGACTGGCAGCGCGACCCGAAGCAGCTCGGCCGGCTCGGCTTCTGAGCGCGGGCGATCACCGGGTGGGCGGGCGAGGGGCGGATGCCTCGGCGGTCCGTCTGCAGGATGATTCCGGCGCGAACGGCGTGAATGCCGGGGGAGCCGGGCGTACGGTGGTTCGATGCGCACGACTCTGAGCCGCGGTCGCCTGACGACCGACATCGTGCTCGCGGGCGTGTTCGCGCTCGTCTCACTCCCGCTCGCGCTCCTCGGCAACGTCTTCGACCTCGTCGCGCTCGCGGGATTCGCGGGCGCGCTGGCGGTGCGCCGGCTCTCGCCCGCGTGGTCCCTCGGCATCGCCTGGATGGCCGCCGTGGTGCAGATGGCGACGCTCCGCGAGCTGCAGCTCTACGACGTGGCGGTGCTCGGCGTGCTCTACTCGACGGCCGCGCACGGCGCCCCGATCGTGAAGTGGCTGGGCCTCGTCTCCGCCGGTGTCGGCTCCGTCGTCGCGACCCTGTACCTCGGGTTGCTGAAGCCGGCCCTCGCCCAGAGCGGCGATTTCCTGTTCGCGCAGGACAACGCCGTCGCGCTCACCCTGTGGCTCGGTGTCACCTTCGTCGCGGCGATCTCCGTGCTGGTGCTGAGCTGGACGGCGGGCCTGCTCGTGCGGGCGGTCCGCGACTCGCGGGAGATCCGCCGCCGCGAGGAGGTCGCGCTCCGCGAGCGAGAGCTGGCCGAGTACCGGTACGTGGTCGAGCAGGAGCGCAACCGCATCGCGCGCGACATGCACGACGTCGTCGCGCACTCCCTCGCGGTCGTGATCGCCCAGGCGGACGGCGCCCGGTTCGCGGCCCGCACCAGGCCTGAGACCGCGGTCGAAGCGCTCGGCACCATCGCGGGCGTGGCCCGTGGAGCGCTCGGCGACGTTCGGATGCTGCTCGCGGAGCTCCGCCACGCGGAGACCGACACGCCCCAGCCCGTGCTCGACGACCTCGAGGAGCTGCTCGCGCAACTGCGCGCCGCGGGGCTCGAGGTGGAGCTCGTCGAACAGGGCCCGCGGATCGAGCTCGGCACCGGCCACCAGATCGCCGTCTACCGCATCGTTCAGGAGGCGCTCACGAACGCGCTCCGGCACGGCGACGCCGAGCGGCCCGTCGACGTCGTGCTCGCCTGGCAGCAGGACGGTGTCGTCGCCACCGTCACGAACCACACTCATCCGGGAGCGGAGCCCGTCGCCGGGCGCGGCGCCCGGCACGGCATCCCGGGCATGCGCGAGCGCGCACAGCTCACGGGCGGCCAGCTCACGATCGAGACCGAAGACAACCGGTTCCGGGTGATCGCCCGGATCCCGGCGCAGCATGGGAGCACCCGATGACCGAGATCCGCGTCTGCCTCGTGGACGACCAGGCCCTGTTCCGTGCGGGCATCCGCATGCTCATCGAGTCGCAACCCGACCTCTCCTTCGCCGGGGAGGCCGCCGACGGGGCCGCCGGGGCGGCGCTCGCGAACCGGGCACGGCCCGACGTCGTGCTGATGGACGTGCGGATGCCCGTGCTCGACGGCATCGCGGCCACCGAGCGGATCCTCGCCGACGCCGATCGTGATGGCTACCCCGCGCCGCGGGTGCTCGTGCTCACGACCTTCGACCTCGACGAGAACGCGGCGCGGGCGATCCGGGCCGGCGCGAGCGGCTTCGTGCTGAAGGACGCCGACCCCGAGTTCCTGCTCGCCGCCATCCGCACCGTGCACCAGGGCAATGCCGTCATCGCGGCGAACGCGACCCGCAACCTCATCGCGCACGCCGGCCGGGGCAGCGAGCGCAGCCCGGCACCGCCCGCGTGGGGCGAACTCACGCCGCGCGAGCGCGAGATCTTCGCCCTCGCCGCGAAGGGGCTCTCGAACTCGGAGATCGCGACGAGTGAGTACCTGAGCGAGGCGACCGTGAAGACGCACGTCAGCCGCATCCTCGCGAAGCTCGGGCTGCGCGACCGGGTGCAGCTCGTCGTCTTCGCGTACGAGCACGAGCTCTGAGCGTCATCCTGCCGCCTGCCGCCTGCCGACGGTCATCCTGCAGGATGACGGCGGACCATCCGCCGGCCGGATGACCGGGGCGAGCCGGTTCCGTAGCGTCGAAGACATGCAGATCCAACCCTCAGACCTCGGCCTCATCGCCCGCGTCGCCGCCCTCGGCAAGCGCTACGGCAGCGGCGCCGGTCAGGTCACCGCGCTCGACGACGTCTCGCTCGGGCTGCGCCGCGGCGAGTTCACCGCGATCATGGGGCCGTCCGGTTCCGGCAAGTCGACGCTCATGCACATCATGGCCGGACTCGACACGCCGAGCTCCGGGCAGGTGTGGCTCGGTGATACCGAGATCACCTCGTTGCCCGACAGCGCCCTGACCGTGCTCCGCCGTCGCCGCGTCGGCTTCATCTTTCAGTCCTTCAACCTCGTCCCCACGCTCGACGTGCGCGGCAACGTGCTGCTCCCGTTCGAACTCGACGGTCGCAAGCCGAGCCTCGACGAGCGCATGTGGATCGAGGAGCTCTACGAGGTGCTGGGCCTGAAGAGCCGGCTCGGCCACCGCCCGCACGAGCTCTCCGGCGGGCAGCAGCAGCGGGTGGCGATCGCCCGGGCGCTCGCCACCCGGCCCGACCTCGTCTTCGCCGACGAACCGACCGGCAACCTCGACTCCCGCACCGGGCGCGAGGTGCTGGGCCTGCTCGCCGGGGCGAGCGCCGGCTACGGCCAGTCGATCGCGATGGTCACCCACGACCCGATCGCCGCGAGCCACGCCGATCGCATCCTCTACCTCGCCGACGGGCGGATCGTGCGCGACGCCGGGCGTTCGACGCCCGAGGAGATCGCCTCGTTCATGCTCTCGATGGAAACCGCGGCCTGATGCGCGCCCGGCTGAAGGACCAGGTCCCCACATTCCTCGTGGCGCTGCTCGCGGGCACCTTCGGTGTCCTGCTGCTGCACGTCACCGGCATGCTCGCCGTCGCGATCGCCGCGGACTCCGTCACGGGCGACAGTGACACGGTGGCGCTCATGCTGCCGATCGTCGCGTGGGTGTTCATCGTGATCGCGATCTACGTGAGTGCGGTCGTGACGACGAACACGGTGGCCACCGTCGTCGCCGGCCGGACCCGCCTCATCGCGCTCCTGCGACTCATCGGCTCCTCGGCGCGCGCCGAGCGGGGACGCATCGCACGCGAGGGCCTCGCGGTCGGGTTCGCCGGCGCCGCCGCGGGCATCGTGCTCGGCACCGCGGCAGCATTCGGCCTGCAGCGTGTCGCGGTCGCGACCGGGGTCATGCCGGACGTCGCCTACCAGTACGCGAACGTCTCCGTGCTGCTGCCGGCCATCGCCGTCGTGCTCACCACGTGGCTCGCCTCGTGGGTCGGGTCCCGCCGCGTGCTGCGGGTGCGCCCGATCGAGGCGATCGGCCAGTCGGTCGAGTCCGACCGCGAGGAGCTCGTCCGCCGACGCGGCCGCAACATCGCCGCGGTGGTGCTCATCGTGCTCGGCACGGGGCTGCTCGCGGTGGGCATCGTCGTCGGCCTCGTCCGACCCGAGGGAGTGCTCATCGGCTTGCTCGGCGGCATCCTCTCCTTCTCCGGCATCGTGCTCGCGGCCCACATCGTCATGCCCCCGGTGCTCCGCCTCGTCGGCCGACTGTTCGGCCGGACCCCGGCGGCGCGCATCGCCGCGGAGAACGCGGTGCGGAACCCGGAGCGCTCCTCACGGATGACGATCGGCCTCGTGATCGGCGTCACCCTCGTCACCACCTTCTCCGTGACGATGGAGTCCTACCGCGCCATGATCCACGCGGCGATCGAGGCGCAGCCCGAGGTGTTCGCCGGCGTCGAAGGCATGCTGAACGTGACCATCGCGATCTTCGCCGTGCTCATCGGGTTCAGCGCCCTGATCGCCGCCATCGGCCTGGTGAACACCCTGTCGCTCAGCGTGCTGCAGCGCACCCGCGAGCTCGGGCTGCTGCGTGCGCTCGGTTTCGAGGCGCGGCAGCTGCGCGGCATGATCGTCGCCGAGGCGGCGGCGCTCACCATCGCGGCGACGATGACCGGGCTCGTGCTCGGCTTCGTCTACGGCTGGGCGGGCGCGCAGGCGCTGCTCGGCGGGGCGCAGGGGCAGCCGGTGTTCATCCTCCCCGGCATCCCGTGGGCGATGATCGGCATCCTGATCGTCGCCGCCGGCCTGCTCACGGCGATCGCGTCGATCGCCCCGGCGCGCCGGGCCATGCGGGTGTCGCCGGTCGTGGCGCTCGCCGCCGACTGACGTCGGCCACCAGACCGGGCACCAGGGGGGTGCCCGCCGGGCGGGACCGGGGCTCCGTGGGGGATGCTCCGGTTCCGCCCCTCTCCGTCGCGGTGCTACCCTGGTTCCGTGCTTCACGGCCTGCTTCTCCTTAGCTGCCGCAGCGAGTCCTCGTTCTAGGCCTCCCTCGCTGCGGAGTTCGTCGTCGGCTGCCACCGGACTGAAGCGAGAAGAGAGCACCATGCAGAACACCCAGAAGCCGTCCCCGATGCCCGTGCACCGGTACCGTCCGTACCACGAGCAGCTCCGCGTCGAGCTGCCCGACCGCACCTGGCCCGACCAGCGCATCACCGAGGCGCCGCGCTGGTGCGCGGTCGACCTCCGCGACGGCAACCAGGCCCTCATCGACCCGATGAGCCCCGAGCGCAAGCGCATCATGTTCGAGCTGCTCGTGAAGATGGGCTACAAGGAGATCGAGGTCGGCTTCCCGAGCGCCAGCCAGACCGATTTCGACTTCGTCCGCCAGCTCATCGACGACGGCGCCATCCCCGACGACGTCACGATCCAGGTGCTGACCCAGGCGCGCGACCACCTCATCGAGCGCACCTACGAGGCGATCGCCGGTGCGAAGCAGGCGATCGTGCACCTCTACAACTCGACGAGCGTGCTGCAGCGCGAGGTCGTGTTCCGCACCGACCGCCAGGGCATCGTCGACATCGCCCTGCACGGCGCGCGCAAGTGCCGCGAGATGGAGTCGACCGTCCCGGGCACGACCGTCTACTACGAGTACTCGCCCGAGAGCTACACGGGGACCGAGCTGGAGTTCGCGGTCGAGGTCTGCAACCAGGTGCTCGAGATCTTCGAACCGACGCCCGAGCGCAAGGTCATCATCAACCTGCCCGCGACGGTCGAGATGGCCTCGCCGAACGTCTACGCCGACTCGATCGAGTGGATGAGCCGGCATCTCGCGCACCGCGAGAACGTCATCCTCTCGCTGCACCCGCACAACGACCGCGGCACCGCGATCGCCGCGGCGGAGCTCGGCTACCTCGCGGGCGCCGACCGCATCGAGGGCTGCCTCTTCGGCAACGGCGAGCGCACCGGCAACGTCGACCTCGTCGCCCTCGGCATCAACCTGTTCACGCAGGGCATCGACCCGCAGATCGACTTCAGCGACCTCGACGGGATCAAGCGCACCGCCGAGTACTGCAACCAGCTGCCGGTGCACGAGCGCAGCCCCTGGGCCGGCGACCTCGTCTACACCGCGTTCAGCGGCTCGCACCAGGATGCCATCAAGAAGGGCTTCGAGGCGATGGAGGCGAAGGCCGAGGCGGCCGGCGTGACCGTCGACGAGCTCGAGTGGGCGGTGCCCTACCTCCCGGTCGACCCCAAGGACCTGGGCCGCAGCTACGAGGCCGTCATCCGGGTGAACTCGCAGTCGGGCAAGGGTGGCGTCGCCTACCTGCTGAAGAGCGACCACGCGCTCGAGCTGCCGCGCCGGCTGCAGATCGAGTTCTCCGGCGTCGTGCAGGCGAAGACCGACGCCGAGGGCGGCGAGGTCACGAGCGACGAGATCTGGCGCATCTTCACCGACGAGTACCTGCCCGCGCCCGAGTCGCGCCCCGACGAGAAGTGGGGCCGATTCGAGCTGCTGAGCCTCCGCACCGAGAGCGACCTCGACGGCATCGTGAACGTGCGGGTCGGCCTCCGCGACGGCGCCGAGCGCGTCGACGCGGATGCGAGCGGCAACGGGCCGATCTCGGCGTTCCTCGCGGTGCTCGGTGCCGAGGGCGTGCAGGTGAAGCTCCGGGACTACGTCGAGCACACGCTCGCCGCGAGCGGCGACGCCGTCGCGGCCGCGTACGTCGAGCTCGAGGTCGAGGGCCGCGTGCTCTGGGGCGTCGGCATCGATGCGGATATCTCGACCGCCTCGCTGAAGGCCGTGGTCTCCTCGGTGAACCGCGCGCTGCGCGGGGTCTCGGTCGAGCCGGAGCCGGAGCTCGCCGCCGTCTGAGCCGATCCACGAGCTGTCGAGTCGCCCGCGTCCGCCCGGACCCGGGCGACTCGCCATTTCCAGAGTTGCCCAACTTTCATGAAAGTTGGGCAAGTCGGATTTGGGTGAGTCCCAGGTTGCCCAACTTTCATGAAAGTTGGGCAAGTCGGGGGTGGGGGTCAGCGGCGGATGACGGGGAGCACGCCGGTCTCGGTGGCGACCTTGCGCCGGTAGAGCATGCGCTGCTCGGGCAAGGAGAGGTCGAAGATCACGGCGAGCCAGCGGATGATGCTCGTCACCACGACGCACGCGACGCCGGCGATGAAGATGGGCACGCCGAAGAGCTCGAGCATGACGAGCACGAGGCATCCGGCCCCCGCGGCGACCGCGTAGAGCGAGCCGACGTGCATGATCGCGACGGGCAGGCTCATCAGCATGTCGCGGAGGATGCCGCCGCCGACCGCCGCGGCGACACCCACGAAGACGGCGGGCAGGATCGGCAGTCCGAGGCCGAGGGCCTTCGAGGTGCCGAAAGCGCCGAACATGCCGATCACGACCGCGTCGAGGCCCACGATGACCCCGTTCAGTCGACTGAGCGGCCCGGCGAGCAGCATGCCGACGAGCGACGCGGCGACCGCGGTGACGAGGTACCAGTTGCTCTGCAGCGCCCCGATGGGCTGGTTCAGCAGCAGATCGCGGATGATTCCGCCGCCGAAGCCCATCACGATGCCGACGATGGCGACGCCGAGCAGATCGAGGCGGCGTTCGCCGCGGAAGCCGGAGGCGAACAGCGCGCCCTGCACGCCGCCGAGGCCGACGGCGGTGAGGTCCAGCCAGAGCGGGATCATGAACTGCGAGGTCTCCACCCGCCTATTCTCGCAAGCGGATGCCTCGGATGGCCCCGTGTTCCGGCGGTTCGCCCGGGCTGAGGTGGGAGAATCGTCTGGTGCCCGTGTACCGAGATGAAGCCGTCGTGCTGCGCACCCACAAGCTGGGCGAGGCCGATCGCATCGTCACGCTGCTCTCGCGGCGGCACGGCAAGATCCGGGCGGTCGCGAAGGGCGTGCGCCGCACCGCGTCGAAATTCGGGGCCCGGCTCGAACCGTTCATGGTCGCCGACCTCCAGCTCTACGAGGGCCGCACGCTCGACGTGATCACCCAGGCGGAGTCGCTCGGTTCCTACGGCGCCGAGATCTCGCAGGACTACGCGGCGTACACCGCGGCGAATGCGATGGTCGAGACCGCGGACCGGGTCACCGAGGCCGAGGGCTCGCTGCAGCAGTACCTCCTGCTCGTCGGGGCGCTCCGCTCGCTCGCCAGGCGGGAGCACGGGCCCGGTCTCACGCTCGACTCGTATCTGCTGCGCGCGCTCGCCCTCGCCGGCTGGGCGCCGAGCTTCGAGGACTGCTCCCGCTGCGCGCGGCCCGGCGAGCACCGCGCGGTCGTGGTGCAGCTCGGCGGCATCGTCTGCGACGAGTGCGCGCCGCCGGGCTCGCCCCGCATCGAGCGCTCCACGATCGCGCTCCTCGGCGCGCTGCTGACGGGCGACTGGGCGCGCGCCGAGGCGGCGCCCGAGCGCGACCGCAACCAGGCCTCCGGCATCGTCGCCGCCTACGCCCAGTGGCACCTCGAACGAGGGCTCCGCTCGCTGCCGCACGTCAGCCGCGATGCCGACGAGTCCGCGAGGCGTCCGCTGCCGGACCGCGAAGCACCGGGCGCCCCAGCCCAGACAGGAACCCCGTGACCCCGAAGCCCTACACGCACCGCGACGCGGTGCCGTACCGTCCGCTCGACTGGACCGGTCTCTACCCGCCGGAGCTGCCGCGCGGCGCCGTGCCGAACCATGTCGCGGTCGTGATGGACGGCAACGGGCGTTGGGCGAACCGCCAGGGGCTCACCCGCATCGAAGGGCACAAGGCCGGTGAGGCGGCCCTCCTCGACGTCGTCGCCGGGGCCGTGCAGATCGGCGTGAAGCACTTGTCCGTCTACGCGTTCTCGACGGAGAACTGGAAGCGGAGCCCGGACGAGGTGCGCTTCCTGATGGGCTACAACCGCGATGTGCTGCACCGCCGGCGCGACCAGCTGAACGAGTGGGGCGTGCGCATCCGGTGGGCCGGCCGCAAGCCGCGGCTGTGGAAGTCGGTCATCGAGGAGCTGCAGTACGCCGAGCGGCTGACCGCGGGCAACGACGTACTCACCCTCACCATGTGCGTGAACTACGGCGGGCGCAACGAGATCACGGACGCCGTGCGGGCGATCGCCGACGATGTCGCCGCCGGGCGTCTCCGCCCCTCCGCCGTGAGCGAGAAGCAGATCGCGAAGCGGCTCTATCAGCCCGACATGCCCGACGTCGACCTCTTCGTGCGGAGCTCGGGGGAGCAGCGCACCTCCAACTTCCTGCTCTGGCAGTCGGCCTACGCCGAGATGGTGTTCCTGGACACGCTCTGGCCGGACTTCTCCCGCGTCGATCTCTGGCGTGCGGTCGAGCTGTACGCGCGGCGCACCCGTCGGTTCGGCGGCGCCGTCGACGCTCCGACCGCGGGCTGACTCAGCCGAGCCCGAGCCCGAGCCCGAGCCCGAGCTCGTCGCGGAGCGTGCGTGCCTTGACGAGGGCGGCGGACGAGCCCTTCCGCGCCGCGAGTTCGGCGAGGCCGGGCCACGCGGCGTCCTCAGCGGGGATCCGGCCGGCGGATGCCGCGGCGCGAAGCACCGGGGCCCGCAGCAGGGCGACGTCGAGCACCCGGTTCAGCCAGGCCGGCGGCTTCGGCTGAGCCGCGGCGAACCGCACCGACTCGGTCAGCAGCGGCCAGAGCACGGGCAGCGCGCGCAGCTCGCGCTCGATCGACCCCATCATGCGTGCCGGCGTCAGCTCGGGCAGCGGCACGAGTCGTCGGGCGGCGAGCCGCACCGAGGCCGCGGAGAACTTGCGGGCCGCCACCATCGCGTCGACGCTGTAGCGCGATTCGACGTCCGAGCAGAGCGAGGCGAGCACGACGGCCACCATGAGCACCGTGAGCGGCGGTTCGAGGCCGTCGCTGCGCGGCCCGGCGCCGCCGGTGCTGCGGTCGCGGAACTCGGAGACCGAGAGTCGCCCCGCCGCGGCGTCCCACTCGATCCAGCGGCGCTCGTCGCCGTCGACCGTCTCGGCGTCGAGCTGTCCCTCGCGGTCGAGGGCGTACGCCCAGGTCATGAGCGCGCGGTAGCGCACGCCAGGATCCTCGGCAATCGTGAACTCCAGCGGCACGAATCGCTTCGAGCCGCGGGTGACGACGGTCGCGGTCGGTTCGACGCCGTCGTCGATCGCCTCACCTGTGCCGTCGTCGGGCGGCCACACGGCGTCGAGGTCGATCGCCGGCTCGGCATCGGCCGGCGGCGGCACCGACGGTGCGCTCGGTTCCGGAAGGCGGGCGACGACCGCCCGGGCGGCGACGACGGCGCGCGAAGTCCCGCTCCGTTCGGCGAGCGCGCGGGTTGCCGGCACGTCGAGCACCGCGGGCTCGGCGACGCCGGAGGCGACGGCGGCCAGCGCCGAGGGCAGCAGGGCGTCGATCGCCTCGACGAGCTCCGCGGTGCCCGGAATCATGCGGACGCCCGCGAGGGATGCCTCGACGGTTCCGTCGAGGAGCGGCCAGACGAGCGCGCCCAGCCCGGCCTCGGCCAGCTCACCGGCGACTCGGGCGAGCTGCGCCGCGCCGCTCGGGCCGCCGCGGTCGATGAGCCGGAGCTCGGCCACGCCAGGGAGGAGGAGGCCGCGCTCCCACGCTTCGAGCACGGCTTCGAACATGGCGCCGGCCGCCTGCTCGTGCGGCGAGCGGAGGCCGCCGAGCAGCGCCGCGGCCTGCCGTGGTCCGAACGGTCGGGCGCGTCGGGCGAGCTGACGCCAGGTGTAGCCGCTCGCCGCTTCGAGCCAGTCGCCCGAGTGCGTGCCGTCGCCCCAGCCCGGCAGTTCGACCGGGGAGCCCCAGCCGTAGCGGCTCGGGTCGAGCCGCGGCGGGAAGGCCGCGAGGGAGGCCGGGAGGGACGTTTCGGCGCGGGACCAGTCGCCGTCCTCGTCCTGCACGAGTGCCGGCTCGAGGAGCGGATCCAGCAGGTAGGCGCGAGCGGTGGGACCCGCGTCGCTCGCCATCCGCTCGCCGGACTGCAGCAGCACCGGCACATCCAGCGTGGCGAGTTCGTCGAGCTGCGGCTGGGTGACGAGCGAGCGGTCGACGCGCAGCAGCGCGAGCAGCAGGTCCGCTTCGCTCGCGGCGGCGCCGGTGTCGCGGTAGGCGCGCAGCCGCCCCATGAGCTCGCCGGGATCGATCCGCAGGTCGTCCCAGCTCGGCGTCGACAGCAGCGTCGGCACCTCGCCGAGGCGCTGGGCGACGGCGGCTTCGCGCGCGGTCACGGGCGGGTAGTGCACGTCGCGGCGCCACTCGTCGCCGCCGGGGCCGACGAGGCGGTCCAGCGAACGGATCGGCGCCTCGGCGACCCAGTCCGACACGGCGCCGACGCCGGCGCGCCAGCCGGGCTTCAGCCCGCGGAGTGCGAGGCGCGCCCGATCGGGTTCGTTGCGGGCGACGGCGTTCGCGAGCTCGAGGAAGCGGTCGACCTCGAGGTCCATGGCGTTCTCCGGGCGGGATGCGAGTCGTTCGGCGGCCACCGACAGCGCCTCGATCGTCGCGGGAGCGGGGGTGAACCTCGGCACCTCCCACAGCGGCGGAGTCGGGGCCCAGGCGGTGGGAGGTGCCCCGGCGGGCTGCGCCGGCTCGTCTTCGTCGGCCAGGCCCCAGCGTTCGAGCAGTGCCGTCGCGGCCTTCGCGAGACCCGCGTCGCGCCCGGAGGCCACCGTCGCGAGCGCCGGCCGCACCGTCTCGCCCGCGGCGCCCGAGATCGGACGCGTCCGCCGCTCGGCGGCGTCGAGCACCGCGCGACGGGCAGCCTTCGGCTTCGTACCGAGGGCGAGTGACAACGCCTCGGCCGCGTCCGCCTCGTCGCCGTGCTCCACGAGCGCGGGCGCGAGCGCGACGACGACGGGCGCTTCCGCGTGGCTCAGCGCGCCCAGCAGGGAGCCGGCCCGTGCGGCGAGTTCGGCGTCGCTTAGGCCGAGCGCTCCGACGAGCGTGCCGGCCCAGGCCTTCCGGTCGCCCGGGCGCTGCGCCGCATCCAGGGCGAGCAGCACGAGCTCGACCGCCTCGTCCCGCCCGATCCAGTCCGCCGCGGCCCCCGCGGCGACCGCCCGGCCGAACGGGCCCGTCGCCGGGGCGCCGACCGCGATCCCGGTGCGGACGTGCTCGACGAAACGGGAGCGGATGAGGTCGGCGTCGATCAGGCCGCGGTCGTTCGGGAACAGCTCGGCCTCCTCGCCGAGGGCGAGGGCGGCGTACACGGACCAGTCCTTCAGGTACTCCACGCTCTCGGGCACCGGAAGCCCGTGCCGGTGCACGAGCCGCACGGCGCGGCCGGCGTGCACGGAGCTGGAATGCTCCCACGCGCGGCGGTTCGAGCGGCAGGCGCGGGCCACGAACGTCGTCGCGAACTCGGCGCCGCGGCTCGCGAGCACCTCCGCGGCGAGTTCGTCGGGCACCGTGCCTGCACCGCCGAGCACGTCCTCGGCCCGTCTGGCGTCGATGCCGGTGCGGATCGCGAAGAGGGCGAGCATCCCGTGATCGGCGTCGCCGACGAGGGAGGTCCTCACGAAGCCGCCGTCGTGTTCGGCCCATTCGGTCCAGTCGCCGCGGCGGAGCCCCGCCCGTGCCTCCCGCTGCTGCGCCTCGGTGCCGATGGGCAGCATGGGCGCGTCGGCGATCGGGGCGTCGGCCCAGCCGAGCTCGCGGAACAGCTCGAGCGAGCGGGTGAGGGCGTCGGTCATGCGGTCTCCTCCATCAGGATGTGTACGGCGAGCACGTGCGCGCAGGGGCCTCGATCCCGGCTGCCGCCGAGCTGCCAGGTGCAGCTGCATCGGCCGCCGGCATCCCCGATCCGTACCAGGTAGCGCACCGGCTCCGCAGCGCTGCCGCCGTCGACGAACCATTCGCCCGCGCCTTCGGCCGGAGTGACGCGCCGTTCGGCGGCGAGGCGGCGGGCGGTCCGCACCCGCGGATGGTCGCGCGTGACGCGCTCGGGGTCGTCGGGCAGCTCGCGGTGGAAGTGGGCGTCGTTCCGCACGTCCCAACCGACGCGGCCCGAGGCGGCGAGCACGGCGATGCCGGACTCGGTCTGAGCGCGACTCAGGCCGGACTCGCGCTGCAGTCGATCGACGTCGATGACGGGCTCGAAGGCCAACAGGGCGGAGAGCAGCGCCGCGTGCTCGGCGACGTCGGCGGGGGCGAGGGCGCTCACGAGCGAGCCCTCGCCGGAGAACCCGCGCCATGGCTCGACGGTGAGCCCGAGGAGCAGACGGGCGTGGGGGAGCGACACCTCGACGGCGCTCGGCCCGGGTTCGCCGTCCGCCGGTCCGTAGACGGCGAGGCCCTGCACCTGGGGGAGCAGCCGCTTCAGCGCGGCGAGCCGGTGCAGGCCCTGCACGTGCACCGCGGCGCCGGTGCGGCGAGGCGCGAGCCGGGCCCCGTTCGGCGTCGGCGTGAGCCAGCCGCTCGCCCCGGACGCGGTCGTCGCGGGGAGGGAGCCGATCAGCGCCCGGGCGCCTGCCCGATCGAGCTCGAACGCGAGGCGCAGTCGGCGATGCAGCTCGGCGACGTTGCCGAGCGCGGGGATCCAACGCGCCGGCATCTCCACGGGCCGCTCGATCGCGGTGGTGCCGGGCGTCGCGAGGGTGAGCCCCTCCACCCCGACCTCGAGGTGGAAGAGCTCGGCACGACCGACGGAGGTGAGCGCCTGTCTGGTGGCGAGGCCGAGGTCGACGTTCGTCGTGCCGTGCGACACTTCGCCGCCGTCGAGTCCGCTCGCGAGCAGGTCCAATCGGGCGTACACGCTGTTGCAGGCGGAGAACACCTCGGCACGGAGTCGATCGCCGTGCGCGGTCAGGACGGGGTCGCGCTGCGTCGTCGGCGTGTACTTGAAGTACCGGGTCGCCGTGAGGTCGGCGAGGGTCAGCAGGCCGCGCGCCACGAGTTGCGGCTCGGTCGCGAAGCCGTGGAAGAAGCTCGGCCGCGGATCGGGCCCCTCGGGGGCCAGTCCCGGCGCGAGGGCGAGCGCGAGTCCGTTCGCGGTCGCCGCCGACGCCGACGCGAATCCGCGATCCCCCATGCAGGCAGCCTAGCCGAGCGCTACCTCGGGCCGCGCCGTCCGAAGAGCCCGGCCAGGAGGGCGTGCAGCAGCGGCAGCGCGGAGAGCCCCACGAGGGTCCAGCCGAGCGCCGGGTTCGAGGCGACGAGCACCGCGCCGCCGATGAGGAGTGCGGCGAACAGCACGGCCGAGACCACCCGCCGGGCGACGCCCTCCAGGCGGTCGAGGCGCCGTTCCAAACGGGAGGTGTCGAAGGACAGCCGGCCCTGCTCGATCTTGGAGACGACGGAGTCGAGGCGCTGCGGCATGCCCCAGAGGATCCCGGCGCTCGACATCGCCTGGTCGAGGAAGCCGCGGGCGACCCCGCTCCCCTCCTCGCGCAGGAGCTGGCTGGCATACGGTTCGACCGCGTCCCAGACGTTGAACTCGGGATCGAGTCCGCTGCACATGCCGGAGGTGAGCGCCATCGCGCGGATGAGGAGCAGCAGATGCTCGGGCAGTTGGAGCGGGAGCGAGCGCACCACGTCGCCGAACTCCGCGCCGAACTCGCGGAACTCCCGCGGGTCGACGTCCTTCAGCTGGGCGAACCCCATGCCGCCGAAGCGCTCGAACAGCTGGGAGAGGGCGCGCTCCAGCTCGCCGGTGTCCGCGCTCGGCAGGAGCACGCCGATCTCGCGGGCGGCCTCGATCATGCCGCGGCCGTCGCGGGCGGCGACCGCGATCACGAGCGTGCGGAGGCCGCTGCGGAGTTCGGCCGGCACTTCGGCCATCATCCCGAAGTCGACGAAGGTGAGTCGCCAAGCTGGCGGAGCGGCGTCCGGCGTCGCGGGGGAGACGGGCGTGACGAAGAGGTTGCCGGGGTGCGGGTCGGCGTGCACGAAACCGTGAGTGAAGACCTGGTCGAACATGATCTCGGCGAAGACGCGCGCGACGTCGGACGGGTCGATGCCCGCGGCCCGCAATGCGACGGTGTCGTTGATCTTGATCGCCGTGACATCCTCGAGCGTCAGCACCCGACGGGTCGTGCGCGCCCAGACGACGGCGGGGGCGTCGACGCGCGGCTCGGCGGCGAAGGACTCGGCGAAGCGCTCGGCGTTCGCCGCCTCGTGCAGGTAGTCGATCTCCTCGAGGCTCGTCGTGGCGAACTCCTCGACGAGGGCCGGGGCATCCACTCGATCGGCGACGATGCGCACGCGCCGCAGCCAGCCCGCGATACGGCGGAGTGCGGAGAGGTCCACGGCGACGATGCGGTCGATGCCGGGGCGCTGCACCTTCACGACGACCTCGGCGAAGCCGGCGTCCTCGGTGTCGGGGGCGGCGAGGCGGGCACGATGCGCCTGGCCGAGCGAGGCCGCGGCGACCGGGGTCTCGTCGAAGGCGGCGTACACCGCGCCGAGCGGGGCGCCGAGCTCCTGCTCGGCGACGGCCCGGATCTCGGGGAAGGCGACGGCGGGCACCTCGTCCTGCAGGCCCTCCAGCTCGGAGGTGATCTCGGGCGGCAGCACATCGAGTCGGGAGGAGAGGAACTGCCCGACCTTGATCATCAGGCCCCCGAGCTCGACGGCGAGGCCGCGGAAACGCGAGGCGAGCCGCTGCATCCGTGCCGCGCGGGTGCGCTCGGCGATCCCGCCGAGGCCGAGTTTCGGCAGGGCGAGTTCGAACCACCAGAGCTGGATCAGCTGTCGGGCGGCGAAGCCGAGGATGCGGCGCGAGCGGCTTCGTCGCGCGCGCTCGTCGCCCGCGGCGGTCGGCCGGGCGCCGTCGGCGACGCTCGGGGTCACCCGCTCAGCCCTGGGCGAGGATCGAGTAGAGGCGTCGGCGGGTGTCGTCGAGCTCGCGCACGGCCTGCTCGAGCTGTTCCGGCGTGCCCGTGCGGCCGAGCTGGGCGGCGGCCGATGCGAGCTCGATGCCGGCTTTGGAGAGGGCCGCGTGGGGGGCGGCGCCGCGGCTGCCGGTCTCCCACGGCGCCGGGCGATCGGCGCCCTCCGCGGCCTCGGCCCGGCCGGCCTCGGTGAGGGAGTAGGTCTTGCGGCCGCGCAGCTCTTCGGCGGCGATCAGGCCCTCGTCGGCGAGCAGTTGCAGGGTCGGGTAGACCGAGCCGGCGCTCGGCTTCCAGCTGCCGCCGCTGCGCTCCTCGATCTCGCGGATGATCTGGTAGCCGTGCATCGGCTCCTCGGCGAGCAGGACGAGCACCGCCTGGCGCACGTCGCCGCGCGCCATGCGGGAGGCGCCGCCGCGCGGGTCGAGGGAGGAGCGCAGCTGCGACATCGCCTCCCAGAGCATCTGGCCGGGGCCCTCACCGGGGAAGCCCGTGCCGCCGAATCCGCCGCTCGGGCGCTGTCCGTTCATGGTGACCTCCATGCTGAGCTACGAACGATACTCAACGATATATCGTTCAGGCTCGGAACGGAAGAACGAACGGGCCCGGCTACTGCGCCGTCTCCGCCCCCGGGACGAAGCAGACGTCGCCCTCGCAGACCATGGCGCCGGGGGCGCCGGTCACCATCGTGAAGGGCGATGCGGATGCCTCCGCCGCGGGTGCGCCCGCCGAGGCATCCGTCGTCGTCACCGCGGTCGAGCCCTCGGCGGCGGTCACGCGACCGCTCCGTCCCGCTCGCCGGCCACCTGGGTGAGCACCTGGCCGAAGACCTCGGCGGGCTGCGCGCCGGAGACGCCGTATTTGCCGTCGATCACGAAGAACGGCACGCCGTTGATGCCGTAGGCGCCCGCCTGCGCGATATCGGCCTGCACGGCGTCGGCGAAGCGACCGGACTCCAGCGCCTCGCGCGCGGCGTCGGCGTCGAGCCCCGCGTCCGCGGCGAGCGCGACGAGCTCGTCGACCCGGCCGACGTGGCGGCCCTCGGTGAAGTAGGCCTTGAAGAGCCGCTCGGCGAGTTCGAGCTGCCGGCCCTCGGACTTCGCGAAGTGCAGCAGCTCGTGCGCCTTCAGCGTCTTGGTGTGCTGGAGGGCGTCGAAGTCGTAGTCGAGTCCCGCGTTCGCGGCGACGCCGGTGACCTGCTGCAGCATCTGCTGCACCCGCTCGGCGGGCATGCCCTTGTGCTTCGCGAGGAAGTCGATCTCGCTGCCCTCGAAGTCGACGGGCGTGTCGGGGGCGAGCTCGAAGGAGTGGTACTCGACCTCGATCTCGGGGGCGTCGTCGCCGAGGGCTGCGACGCCGGCTTCGAAGTGGCGCTTGCCGATGTAGCACCACGGGCAGGCGATGTCGGACCAGATGTCGATCTTGATGGGAGTGCTCACATCGATGCGAACGCACGGACCGTGCGCAGCATTCCCGTCCCGGCGACCGAGTCCGCGGGACGGGCTCCCCGGGTTCCGGGACGACGGGCTACTCGGGGTCGCTCAGGTCCGCGACGGTCGCGCCGTAGGCGGCGATGAGGGCGTCGGCGTCGACGAAGAGGCTTCGGCCGTGCTCACCGGCGCCCATCGAGACGCGGCGCCCGGCGATCGTCTCGTCGGCGTAGACCGGCCAGGCGGTCGTCGAGCCGAGCGGGGTGATGGTGCCGCGCTCGTAGCCCGTCGCGGCGAGTGCGAGCGAGGCGTCGGGCAGCTGCAGTTTGTTGACACCGACGAGGGCGCGGAGCTTCGGCCAGCTGATCTTGCGGCCGCCGGGGACGAGCGCGAAGAGGTAGGTGTCGTCGCTGCGCTTCACGACGAGCGACTTCACGATGTCGCCGGGGGAGATGCCGAGGAGCTCGGCGGCCTCCTCGAGGCTGCGAGCGGCGGGGCGTTCGATGACCTCGATCTCGAGTCCGCGGGCTTCGGCGTCGGCCTGCACCCGTTCGACGCCGGAAAGGGGCGTGTCCGTCATCTCGTCCTCCACATCGCTCGATCCGGTTCGAATCCTACGCGCCGCACCGGATCGGGCGGCCGCTCGGCCGGGATCTGGAAGAATCGAAGCGATGTCAACGATCCCCACCGCCGCCAAGCCGCTCACGATCGGCGCCCTCGAGCTCGACGTGCCCGTCGTGCTCGCCCCGATGGCGGGCATCACGAACACCGCGTTCCGCCGGCTCTGCCGCGAGTTCGGCGCAGGGCTCTACGTCTCCGAGATGATCACGAGCCGGGCGCTCGTCGAGCGCACGCCCGAGTCGATGCGGCTCATCACGCACCACGAGTCCGAGACACCGCGCTCCATCCAGCTCTACGGCGTCGACCCGAAGACCGTGTCCAAGGCCGTGACGATGCTCGTCGCCGAAGACCGCGCCGACCACATCGATCTGAACTTCGGCTGCCCCGTACCGAAGGTCACCCGTAAGGGCGGTGGTGCCGCGCTGCCGTGGAAGAACGGGCTGTTCCGCGACATCGTCGAGGGCGCGGTGCGGGCCGCGGGCGACATCCCGCTCACGGTGAAGATGCGCAAGGGCATCGACGCCGACCACCTGACCTACCTCGAGGCGGGTCGCATCGCCGAGGGCGCGGGCGTCGCCTCGATCGCGCTGCACGCGCGCACCGCGGCCGAGTTCTACTCGGGCCACGCCGACTGGTCGGCGATCACGAAGCTGAAGGAGACGGTCACCTCGGTGCCCGTGCTCGGCAACGGTGACATCTGGTCGGCCGACGACGCGCTCCGCATGGTCGCCGAGACCGGCTGCGACGGCGTGGTCGTCGGACGCGGATGCCTCGGCCGCCCCTGGCTGTTCGGCGACCTCGCCGCGGGCTTCCGCGGGCAGCTCGCCGACGGCAGCGCGGCGCTCTTCCAGCCGAGCCTCGGGCAGGTCGCGCAGACCTTCCGCCGGCACGCGGAGCTCCTCGCCGAGTTCTTCGACAGTGAGGAGCGCGGCTGCCGCGATATCCGCAAGCACGTCGCCTGGTACTTCAAGGGCTATCCCGTCGGCGGTGAGCTGCGTGCCCGGCTCGCGACCGTCGAGTCGCTGCAGATGCTCGACGACCTGCTCGGCACGCTCGACTGGTCGATGCCGTACCCGGGCGAGGGCGCCGAGGGGCCGCGCGGCCGGGCCGGCACGCCGAAGAACCCGGCGCTGCCCGACGGCTGGCTCGCCTCGCAGGAGCTCGCGGGGCACGACCGGGTGACCCTCGTCGACGCCGAACTCGACACGAGCGGCGGCTGAGCGTGACGATCCCGGCCTACGGCGACCGCCTCTTCGGCGGCGCGCAGATGTTCGGCGACACCGGCTTGTTCGGCGGCTACGGCGAGGCCGACGCCGAGCGCCAACTGCCCGAGGAGCACTCCTCGAGGCGAAGCGACTTCGCACGCGACCGGGCGCGCCTGCTGCACTCGAGCGCGTTGCGGCGGCTCGCGGCGAAGACCCAGGTGCTGAGCCCGACGGCCGGCCTCGACTTCGCGCGCAATCGGCTCACGCACTCGCTCGAGGTCGCCCAGATCGGTCGCGAGCTCGCCGCCAACCTCGCGCTCGACCCCGACGTCGTCGATACGGCGTGCCTCGCGCACGACCTCGGCCACCCGCCGTTCGGGCACAACGGCGAGAAGGCGTTGAACGCCTGGTCGGCCGACATCGGCGGGTTCGAGGGCAATGCGCAGACGCTCCGCATCCTCACCCGGCTCGAGCCGAAGGTGTTCGACGCCGACGGACGCAGCTACGGGCTGAACCTCACCCGGGCAAGCCTCGACGCGAGCTGCAAGTATCCGTGGCCCGAGGAGCAGGGGGTCACCGATCCCTCCGGACGGCAGAAGTTCGGCTTCTATCACGACGACGTCGCGGTGTTCGAGTGGCTGCGGGCCGGGGCTCCCGAGCGCCGGCTCTGCATCGAGGCGCAGGTGATGGATCTGTCCGACGACATCGCCTACTCCGTGCACGACTTCGAGGACGCGGTCGTGAACGGCTACCTCGACGTCGAGGCGCTCGGCCGGCGGGTCGACCACGACGAGCTCGTCGCCTCGATGTACGAGTGGATCGGCGGGCAGCACTCGCACGACGAGCTGATGGCCGCCTTCGACCGGCTCGACTCGCTCGAGCCGTGGCTCGACACGTGGAGCGGGAGTCGGCTCGACCAGGCCCGGCTCAAGAACCTCACGAGTCAGCTCATCGGGCGCTTCGCCCACGCGGCGACCGAGGCGACGCGGGCGGCGTTCCCCGTCGCGAGCCTCATCCGCTTCGACGGCGACGTCGTCGTGCCCCGCGAGATCCAGGCCGAGATCGCCGTGCTGAAGGGCATCGTCGCGGCCTTCGTGATGTCCCGCAACACGCGCCAGCCGATCTACCGGCAGCAGCGCGAGGTGCTGACCTCGCTCGCGGAGGTGCTCCTCGGGACGGGGGAGCAGCACCTCGACCCGGGCCTCGCCGAGGACTGGCGGGCCGCCGGCGACGACGCCGCGCGCAAGCGGGTCGTCGTCGACCAGGTGCAGAGCCTCACCGACCAGTCGGCGCTCGCCTGGCACGAGCGGCTCGTGCAGCGCTGAGCCGAGGCGACGACTCGGTGCGAACGGGCCCTCGCCGGCCCGGCTGAGCATAGGATGTGAGCATGGCGGGCCGAATTCGACAGAGCGATGTCGAAGAGGTGAAATCCCGCACGAACATCGCCGACATCATCGGCGAGTACGTGAGCCTGAAGTCCGCCGGCGTCGGCTCGATGAAGGGCCTCTGCCCCTTCCACGACGAGCGCAGCCCGAGCTTCAACGTGCGCCCGGGCGTCGGCTTCTACCACTGCTTCGGCTGCGGCGAGTCGGGCGACGTCTACAGCTTCCTGCAGAAGATGGACCACGTCTCGTTCACCGAGGCCGTCGAGCGCCTCGCCGGGCGCATCGGCTACGAGCTGCACTACGAGGACGGCGGCCAGGCGAGCGACCACGGCAACCGGGCCCGGCTCCTCGCGGCGAACCAGGCGGCGGCCGAGTTCTTCGCCGAGCAGCTGTTGCAGCCCATCGCCGAGGTCGGCCGCAGATTCCTCGGCGAGCGCGGCTTCGACGCCGAGGCCGCCAAGCGCTTCGGGGTGGGCTTCGCGCCGAAGAGTTGGGACGCGCTGACGAAGCATCTCCGAGGCCGTGGCTTCTCGACCGAGGAACTCGCGGCGGCCGGCCTCGTCTCGCAGGGCGACCGCGGCGTGTACGACCGCTTCCGCGGGCGCCTCGTCTGGCCGATCCGCGATGTCACCGGGCAGACGGTGGGATTCGGTGCCCGTCGGCTCCTCGACGATGACAACGGGCCGAAGTACCTGAACACCCCGGAGACGGCGATCTACCACAAGGCGCAGGTGCTCTACGGGCTCGATCTCGCCAAGCGCGACATCTCCCGCTCCCAGCGCGTCGTGGTCGTCGAGGGGTACACCGACGTCATGGCCTGCCACCTCGCGGGCGTCACCACCGCCATCGCGACCTGCGGCACCGCGTTCGGCGTCGATCACATCAAGGTGCTCCGGCGGGTCCTCGGTGACGACTCCGGGGTCGGCGAGGTCGTGTTCACCTTCGACGGTGACGAGGCGGGGCAGAAGGCCGCGATGCGCGCCTTCGCCGAGGAGCAGCGCTTCGCCGCGCAGACCTTCGTCGCCGTCGCGCCCGACGGGCTCGACCCCTGCGACCTGCGGCTGGCCCGCGGCGACCACGCGGTGCGCACGCTCGTCGACACCAAGGTGCCGATGTTCGAGTTCGTGCTGCGCCAGATCGTCGCCCGCTACGACCTCGACACCGTCGAGGGCCGGGTCTCGGCGCTGCGCCAGTCCGCGCCGGTCGTCGCCGAGATCCGCGACCCCGCGCTGCGCCCCGGCTACTCGCGCGAGCTCGCGCGCATGCTCGGCATGGACCTCGGCGAGGTCGGCCGTGCGGTCAAGGCGGCGACGAGCCGCAGCCGCTCGGGGGAGCGCGACCGGGGCCAGGGCGAGCGGCGCGCGCCGGGAGAGGGCGGCCAGACCGGCGGCCAGGCGGATGCCGCGGCGCGACCGTTCTCGATCGCGGAGCTGCCGAACGATCCTTCGACGCGGCTCGAGCGCGAGGTCCTCCAGGCGATGCTGCAGTACCCGGGTTCCGCCGAGCCCGCGCTCCTCGCGCACGCCGTCGAGGCGCGCTTCGAGAACCCCTCGCTCGCGGTCGTGCGCGACGGTGTCGCGGCGGCGCTCGCGGGCGGTGTCGAGGCGATCACGGTCGACCGGGTGATCGCCCAGGTGCCGGCGCCCTTCGCGAGCATCGTGCAGCAGCTCGCGGTGCTCCCCGTCCCGCAGCGCAACGAGGCCGCGATCGCCGGCTGGGTGCGCGGGGTGCTCTCCTCCCTTGTCGACCGGGAACTGCTGCGGCAGAAGGTCGAGCTGATGGGCCGGCTGACGCGGCTCGCGGGGGAGGACCGGGCGAGCTACGAGATGCTGCAGCGCGCCATCGTCGAGATCGATCGCGAACGAGTGGCCCTCCGCGCCGAATGAGGCGGGCCATCCGTCCATCCGTGCAAACACGCGCATCCCTTGCGCGCTTGATTGCAGATCGGTAAACATTCCTCCGTCGAGGCGTCCTATCCTGCACGTTTCCATTCCCCGTGTGCTAGGTCTTGGGGATATCGAATCGCGGGCATGCGCCGGACCGGGCGCCGGCCCGCGATGAACTCTGACAGGAAGAGGGACCCGGATATGACATCCGCATCCACCACCGCGCGTCGCGGCATCGTCGCCGTCGCCGGCCTCTCGATCGCAGCGCTCGCGCTCGCGGGCTGCTCGGCCGGCGGTTCGAACACCTCGGGAGGCGGCGGTGACTCGATCACCATCGGCACGACCGACAAGATCACGACGCTCGACCCGGCCGGTTCGTACGACAACGGCTCGTTCGCCGTGATGAACCAGGTGTTCCCGTTCCTCATGAACACCCCGTACGGCAGCCCCGACGTCGAGCCCGACATCGCGGAGTCCGCGGAGTTCACCGCGCCGACCGAGTACACCGTGACGCTGAAGCCGGGCCTCAAGTGGGCGAACGGCAACGACCTCACCTCCTCCGACGTGAAGTTCTCCTTCGACCGTCAGCTGAAGATCGCCGACGAGAACGGCCCGTCGTCGCTGCTCTACAACCTCGATTCGGTCGAGGCCGTCGACGACACCACCGTCGTCTTCCACCTGAAGAGCGAGAACGACCAGATCTTCCCGCAGATCCTCTCGAGCCCGGTCGGCCCGATCGTCGACGAGGACGTCTTCTCGGCCGACGCGCTGACCAGCGACGACGAGATCGTCAAGGGCGAGGCCTTCGCCGGTCAGTACGTCATCACGAGCTACAAGATGAACGAGCTCATCTCGTACGCGGCCAACCCCGACTACGAGGGCATCCTCGGCGCGCCGAAGACCGACAAGGTCAACGTCAAGTACTACGCCGACTCGTCGAACCTGAAGCTCGACGTGCAGGAGGGCAACATCGACGTCGCGTTCCGGAGCCTCTCCGCGACCGACATCGACGACCTCAAGAAGAACGACAAGGTGAAGGTCGTCGACGGCCCCGGCGGCGAGATCCGCTACATCGTCTTCAACTTCAACACCCAGCCGTACGGCGCGACGACGCCCGAGGCCGACCCGGCCAAGGCGCTCGCCGTCCGCCAGGCGGTCGCGGACCTCATCGACCGCGACGAGATCGCCACGCAGGTCTACAAGGGCACCTACACCCCGCTGTACTCCTACGTCCCGGCGGGCCTCACCGGCCAGGTCGACGCGCTGAAGCCGCTCTACGGCGACGGCAACGGCGGCCCCGACGCCGACAAGGCGAAGGCGAGCCTCGAGGCTGCCGGCGTGACCGTCCCGGTCGAGCTGAACCTGCAGTACTCGAACGACCACTACGGCCCGTCGTCGGGTGACGAGTACGCGCTCATCAAGGACCAGCTCGAGGCATCCGGCCTCTTCAAGGTGAACCTGCAGACCACCGAGTGGGTGCAGTACTCGAAGGACCGCAGCGCGGACGTGTACCCGGCCTACCAGCTCGGCTGGTTCCCGGACTACTCGGACGCCGACAACTACCTCACGCCGTTCTTCCTGATCGAGAACTTCCTGGCGAACCACTACGAGAACCAGGAGGTCAACGACCTCATCCTGCAGCAGGCGGTGACGGCCGACCCGGCCGAGCGCACCGCGCTCATCGAGCAGATCCAGGAGAAGGTGGCGGCCGACCTGTCGACCGTGCCGTACCTCCAGGGCGCCCAGGTGGCGGTCGTCGGAGCCGACGTGACGGGCGCCGAGGACACCCTCGACGCGTCGTTCAAGTTCCGCTACGCCGCGCTGGCCAAGGGCTGATCCCCGACAGCCGGTAAGGTTTCTGAAGAACCGAACGGGCGGCCCGCCTCTTCCGAGGGCGGGCCGCCTTTCGTTCCGTCCCGACGATAGGCGAACATGAGCTCAACGACGACCGCGCCGCCGACCACCCCGGGTGGCGCCCCCCGACGCCAGGAGAGATCCTCCGGCGGCAGCAGCCTCGGCAGGTACATCGCGATGCGCGCCCTGCTGATCATCCCGACCGTCTTCATCCTGGTGACGGTGGTCTTCATCGTCATGCGGGCGACCGGCGACCCGATCACCGCGAAGCTCGGCGACAAGCTGCCGCCCGCGCAGCTCGCCGAGGCGATCCACAACGCGGGGTACGACCGGCCGTGGATCGTGCAGTACGTCGAGTACCTCGGCCAGATCTTCACCGGCAACTTCGGCACCACGGGCGACAACCGACCGGTCGTCGAAATCCTCGTGACGTACGGCACCGCCACCCTCGAGCTCGCGTTCTACGCCCTGCTCGTGGCCTTCATCGTCGGCATCCCGCTCGGCATGGTCGCCGCCTACGTGCGCGACCGCTGGGGCGACGCGGTGCTGCGCGTCTTCGCGATCCTCTGCTACGCCACGCCGGTGTTCTTCGCCGGCATGCTCCTGAAGCTCGTCTTCTCGGTGTGGCTCGGGGTCCTCCCGGTCGCGGGCCGGGCCTCGACCGGCTCCGAGCTCGAGATGCAGTTCCTGCCGTTCACCACCGGCATCTACACGATCGACGCGATCCTGACCGGCGACCCCGCGGTGCTCGGAGACGTGCTCCGGCACGCGGTGCTGCCCGCGATCGCGCTCGGCCTGCTCACGGCCGGCGTCTTCCTCCGGCTCGTCCGCACGAACGTGATCGGCACGCTGTCGACCGACTACGTCGACGCGGCCCGCTCCCGCGGCGTCGCCGAACGCCGCCTCGTGACCAAGCATGCCTACCGGCCGGCGCTCATCCCGATCGTGACCGTCATCGGCCTGCAGATCGCGCTCCTCCTCGGCGGGGCGGTGCTCACCGAGACCACCTTCGAGTGGAAGGGGCTCGGTTTCATGCTCGCCGAGTTCCTGAAGGCCCGCGACTTCGCCGCCGTGCAGGGCATCGTCGCCATGCTCGCCGTCATCGTCGCGCTCACCAACTTCGTCGTCGACATCATCGCGGCGCTCATCGACCCGAGGGTGAGGTACTGAGATGACCGCCACCACGACCTCCGCGACGCCCGTCGCCGTGCCGAAGCGCCGGCTGCGCGACCGCCTCCCCGTCGTGCATCAGCTGCGGCAGAGCGTCGGCCTCCAGCGAGGCATGCTCGTCGCGGGCCTCATCATCACCGGGCTCTTCATCCTCACGGCGATCTTCGCCCCGCTGCTCGCCCCGTACGGCTTCGCGCAGCTGCGCGGCGACGACGGGGCGTTCGGCAGCCAGCAGCCGCCCTCGGCCGAGCACCTCTTCGGGACCACCGTCGGCGGCTACGACGTGTTCTCCCGCGTCATCTGGGGCGCGCAGACCGCCCTCCTCGTCATCATCGTCGCGGTCATCGCCTCGATCATCGCGGGGGTGCTGCTCGGCCTCGTGTCCGGCTACTTCGGCGGCTGGTTCGACCGAGTGCTCGTGGTCGTCTGCGACGCGATCTACGCCTTCCCCTCGCTGCTGCTCGCGATCGCGCTGTCGATCATGATCTCCGGCGGGCAGTCGAGTCTCTGGGGCGGCATCCTCGCCGCGGCGCTCTCGATCACCGTCGTGTTCATCCCGCAGTACTTCCGGGTGATCCGTGCGGAGACCGTGCGGATCAAGGCGGAGGCCTACGTCGAGTCGGCGAAGGTGCTGGGCGCCTCGAACGGGCGCATCATGTTCCGGCACGTGCTGCGCAACGCGACGCGCACGCTGCCGCTCATCTTCACGCTGAACTCCTCGGAGGCGATCCTCACGCTCGCCGGCCTCGGCTTCCTCGGCTTCGGCATCGAGCCGACCGCGGCCGCCGAGTGGGGCTACGACCTGAACAAGGCGCTCTCCGACGTCACGAGCGGCATCTGGTGGACCTCGCTCTACCCGGGTCTCGCCATCGTCCTGGCGGTGCTCGGCATCACGCTCGTCGGCGAGAGCCTGAACGACCTCGCCGATCCGCGTCTGCGCGGACGGCGCCGGGTCGCTCAGGCCGCGGGTGAGGTCGCCGAGACCTCGGTCGTGCCCGGCGGCACCCTCACGGCCGGACCCGGTGGCCTCGACGGCCTCGAGAACGGCGAATCCTTCGACGAACACGGAATCGAGGTCAAGCGATGAGCGCGGTCGTCGAGATCAAGAACCTTGGCGTGTCCTTCGCCACCGACGCCGGCGCGGTGAAGGCCGTCGACGACGTCTCGCTCGAGGTGGCCCGCGGCGAGGTGCTCGCCATCGTCGGCGAGTCCGGCAGCGGCAAGACCGTCACGGCCAAGACCATCCTCGGGCTGCTGCCGGAGACGGCCACCACGCGCGGCGCGGTGCTGCTGTCGAACCGGGAGGGGACGCGCGAGCGCGACGTCATCTCCCTCGGCCGCCAGCAGTTGCGCGAGATCCGGGGCACCGACGTGGCGATGGTGTTCCAGGAGCCCTCGACCGCCCTGAACCCGGTGTACACCGTCGGCTGGCAGATCATGGAGGGCCTCCGCGCGCACGGAGAGGTGTCGAAGAAAGAGGCGCGCGAGAAGGCGATCGAGATGCTCGCCAGGGTCGGCATCCCCGATCCCGAGACGCGGATCGATCACTACCCCCACCAGTTCTCGGGCGGCCAGAAGCAGCGCATCGTGATCGCGATGGCACTCGTGCTCGACCCGGGCCTCATCGTCGCCGACGAACCCACGACCGCGCTCGACGTGACCGTGCAGGCCGAGATCCTCGACCTGCTGCGTCGCTGCCGCGACGAGTTCGGCACCGCGATCGTGCTCATCACGCACAACATGGGCGTCGTCGCCGATCTCGCCGACCGCGTCGCCGTGATGTACCAGGGCAAGCTCGTCGAGCAGGCCGGCGTGCGCGAGCTGTTCGCCGCCCCGCAGGCCGACTACACGAAGGCGCTGCTCGCCGCGGTCCCGCACGTGGGGCACGGCACCGCGCGCGCCGCGGAGCGCGTCGCCGCCCGCGCCGAGGGCTGGGCCGGTGCCGCACCCGTCGTCGAGGCCCGCGGGCTCGAGATCGTCTACCCCGGCCGCTTCGGCCGGCCCGGCTTCCGCGCGGTGGACGGCGTCGACCTCGTCATCCGCCCGGGTGAGGTGCTCGGACTCGTCGGCGAGTCCGGCTCCGGCAAGACCACGATCGGTCGCGCCATCGCCGGTCTCACGAAGGTGACCGGCGGGTCGCTCCAGGTGCTCGGGCACGAGATGAACGGCATCCGTGAGCGGGACTTCCGCCCCACCCGGAGCCGGATCGGCTTCGTCTTCCAAGACCCGGCGTCGAGCTTCAACCCGCTGCTCACGATCGCGGAGTGCGTCGCGGAGCCGCTCGTGATCCACGGCCGCGCGGCGGATGCCGCCGAGGCGCGCGGGCGGGTGGACGAGCTGCTGGAGGCCGTCCAGCTGCCGCGGGCGTACGGCGACCGGTACCCGCACGAGCTCTCCGGCGGTCAGCGTCAGCGCGCGAGCCTCGCCCGCTCGCTGGCCCTCGAGCCGGAACTCCTGATCGCCGACGAGCCGACGAGCGCCCTCGACGTGTCGGTGCAGGCGCGCGTGCTCGAGCTGTTCCGCGAGCTGCAGCAGGAGTTCGGCTTCGCGTCGCTGTTCATCAGCCACGACCTCGCGGTCGTCGACCTCTTGGCCGACCGCATCGCCGTGCTCTACCACGGCAAACTCGTCGAGGAAGGCACCGGCGCCGAGGTGCTCGGGGCACCGTCCGACCCCTACACCAAGCGCTTGCTGGCTTCGCTGCCCGTGCCCGATCCGATCGAGCAGGCCGCGCGCCGGGCGGAGCTCCGTCGCCTCCGGGAGGCCGACTGAGGATGCGCAACGCCGCCCATTCGAACCCCGTCGTGCTGAGCGACCTCTCGATCGAGTATCCGGCGAAGGGGCCGAGCCCGGCGCACGTCGCCGTGCACGGGCTCTCGCTCTCGCTCGCCCCGGGGGAGGTGCTCGGACTGCTCGGCAGCGCCGGCAGCGGAAAGTCGACGCTCGCCCGCGTGCTGTCCGGCGCGTTCCTCGACCAGCGCGCGGGCGACGGCCAGCCGGTGATCACCGGCGGCGACGCCACGGTGCTCGGCCACGGGCTGCGCAAGCTGCCCCGGCGCAAGCAGGCGGCCTTCTCGTTGCATGTCGGCTACCTCGCGCAGGGCGCCGCCGACTCGTTGCCCGCCGATCGTTCGGTGCGCGAGATCGTCGCGGGGCCGATCCTGGAGCGCGACCAGCACTACAACGCGCGAGCGCTCGCGACGCGGGTCGCGACGATGGTCGACTCGGTGCGGCTGCCGCTCGGCTTCCTCGACAAGTACCCGTACGAGCTCTCGGCCGGACAACGGCAGCGCGTCGCGCTGGCCCAAGCGCTGGTACTCGAGCCGAAGCTGCTGATCGCCGACGAACCGACCGCCGGCATCGATCTGACGGTGCGCGATTCGGTGGCGCAACTCGTGAACGAGCTCGGTCAGGGGCACACCTTCTCGGCCATCGTGGTCACCCATGATCTGCCCGTGCTGCGGCGGATCGCCGACCGCATCGCGGTGCTCGACCACGGCGGGCTCGTCGCGCTCGGCACCATCGACGAGGTGCTCTCGGACCCGCGGCATCCGTACGTGCGAGCCTTGGCCGGCGCGCTCGACGACGGGCATGCGGTCATCGACGACCTCGAGTCGCCGCTCGCATGAGCGTTCCCGGCGGTCCGCGGCACCGTCCGGTGCGGGGCGCCGCGGACGCGGCGCCCCGCGGCGCCGTCGTGCCGGCGGGGGAGCACCCCGCGCCGGGGCCGATCGCGGTGCTGCCGGATGCCTCGGCCGAGCTCGTCCGCGCGGTCGGATCCGCCGGCGGCGTGCTCGCGCCGCTCGGGGACGACACCCGGGGGCTCGTCTGGACGTCGAACACCGGGGTCGCCGAGCTCGCGGCGACCCTGCGCGACCGACCGGGCATCAGTTGGGTCCAGCTGCCCTGGGCCGGGGTGGACGCGTTCTCCGAGCTGATCGCCGCCGCGCGCGGCGACGGCCGCATCTGGACGAGCGGCAAGGGCGCGTACGCGCAGCCGGTCGCGGAGCACGCGCTCGCCCTCGCCCTCGCGCTGCTCCGGGAACTGCCGCGACGCGCCGCCGCGACCGGATGGCAGCCCGACGAACGTGGGCGCAGTCTCTACGGCGCCGAGGTCGTGGTCGTGGGCGCGGGCGGTGTGGCGGTCGAGCTGTTGCGGCTGCTGGAGCCGTTCGGGGTGCAGGCGACCGTGGTGCGCCGGCGGGGCGGCGACGTCCCGGGTGCGGTGCGGACGGTCCCGGCATCGGAGCTCCCGTCGGTCGCCCGCGGCGCGGAACTGCTGTTCGTCGCCGCCGCGCTGACCGAGCAGTCACGAGGTCTGGTGGATGCCGAGGTGCTGGCCGCACTCGCACCCGGCGCGATCGTCGTGAACGTCGGTCGTGGTGCCGTCATCGACACGGCGGCACTCGTCGCCGCCCTCGAGTCGGGCGCGCTCGGTGGCGCCGGGCTCGACGTCACGGATCCGGAGCCGTTGCCGGCGGGGCATCCGCTCTGGGCGATCGAGCACTGCCTGATCACTCCGCACGTCGCCGACACCGAGGAGATGACCGCACCGCTCTACGCCGAGCGGGTGGCGGAGAATGTGCGCGCCTTCGTCGGCGATGGGCCGTTCGTCGGCCGGATCGACCTCGAGCACGGCTACTGAGTGGCGAGCTTCGCTCGGATTGGGAGAGTGAGCGCGGCTTTGCTAGAGTAGTCGTCGCTGAACAAGCGATCCTCCATAGCTCAATTGGCAGAGCAATCGGCTGTTAACCGATAGGTTCTTGGTTCGAGTCCAAGTGGGGGAGCATCTGCGGCCCGGTCTCTTCGGAGGCCGGGCCGTTTCGGTTTTCCGCGTGGTGCGCGAACGCGCGCGGTCCCACGCGGGTCAGGTGCCGCGCACCACGAGCGGGGCGGGCAGTCGTTCGATGCGCGGCTCGCCGGGCCGGTTCGGCTCGAGCAGCAGTGCACCCATCATGCGCGCCGCCTGCATGCCGTAGCCATAGGGGTTCAGGTCGATCGCGGTGATCGGCGGCGTGTGGAACTCCATCATCGTGCTGTCCACACCTGAGACGAGAGGGAACCCGTCCTCGGGGGAGCGGCCGATCGTGCGCAGCAGGCCGGCGATGCGCGGGGCCACGGCGTCGCCGGCGACGAACAGGCCGTCGCACGGGACGTCGGCGCCGAGTTCGCGCTCGAGGAGCTCGAGGATCTCCTCGTTGCTCTGCCTCGCGCTGATCGCGATCACTGCGGGCTCGACGCGGTGCTCCGAACACCATTCGCGGTAGCTCGCCTCGATCGTGCGGCTCCACTCCGAGACGGTCTCGATCGTGAGGAGCCCGGGCCGGGCAGCCCCTCGCGAGACGATGTGGCGGAGACTGTCGCGGGTGGCGGACGGGGCGTCCGCCTCGACGACGCCCCAGGGGGCGGCGGCGGAAGGGGGTGGGGGGTCGATGCAGACCGTCGGGCGTCCGCTGCGAAGCAACTCGAACATGCCCAGGTCGTCTGAGTGGGGTTCGACGACGACGACGCCGTCGACCTCCGGGAAGTCGCGCACCTGCCCGGTGCGGCCCGCCGAGGGGAGGAGCAGCGGGGAGAGCTCGGTGTCGGCGAAGCCGGCCACGATGCCGCGCATGATCTCGGCGAAGTAGAGCGAGTACTCCATCACCGTCGACGGGAAGTAGACGCCGATCGTGTTCGTCCGGCTGAGCCGGAGCGCCTGCCCGGTGCGGTTCGGCCGGTACCCGAGTTCCTCGGCGGCGCGACGCACCTCCTCGCGCGTCTGCTCCGACACACCGGGCTTGCCGTTGAGCGCCATCGAGACGGCGGCGGCCGAGATGCCGAGGTGTCCTGCGAGGTCTTTGAGTGTCGTTCCCACGCCTGCCTTCCGGGGTGCCGAGGTCGAGCTGCGGGGACCGGGGTCGTCGTCGAGCGCTTTGACAAGGCCGGTGCCCGTCAATAAGCTACCCGCCATACCTTAAACGATTAAGTTCACCGGAATGCCAACGGTTGTCAGAGTACCAAGGAGTCAGGGTTGACCGACGCACTCGATCTCGCGTTCACGAACGGCGCACTCTTCGACGGTGAGCGCTACCACCCGGGGCCGACGCACGTCGGAGTCTCGGGCGGGCGGATCGCGCTCGTCGGCGAGGCGGTGCTCGCGGCGATCGGCCCGCGCACCGAGGTGGTCGAGCTCGACGGCCGGCTGCTGCACCCCGGGATGAACGACGCGCATGTGCATCCGGTCGAAGCGGGCATGGAGATGCTCGGCTGCGACCTCTCCGAGGGCTACACCCGCGAGGACTACCTCGAGCGCGTGCGCGACTACGTCGAGCGGAACCCGGACGTCGAGTGGATCGTCGGTGCCGGCTGGCAGCAGGCCGCGTTCCCGGGCGGCGCGCCGCTCGGTGCCGATCTCGACGCGATCTGCGCCGACCGCCCGATCATCCTGTCGAACCGCGACCACCACAGCGCGTGGGTGAACGCCGAGGCGCTCCGCCGGTGCGGCATCGATCGCGACACACCCGACCCGGCCGACGGACGCATCGAGCGCGACCCCGCGGGCGAGCCCACCGGTACCCTGCACGAGGGCGCGCGGATGCTCGCGCTGCGCCACGCACCCGAGCCCGACTTCGACGAGATGTACGCCGGCTTCCGCGTCGGGCAGCAGAGGCTCGTCGGCTACGGGATCACGAGCTGGCAGGACGCCCTCATCGGCCAGTACGGCAATCACAGCCCGCTGTTCTACGACGTGTACCGCCGTGCCGAGGAGCGCGGCGAGCTCATCGGCCGGGTGAACGGTGCGCTCTGGTGGGAACGCTCGCTCGGGCTCGAGCAGATCCCGGCGTTCCTCGAGAAGCGCGCCGCGGTCGCCGGGGGGCGGTTCCGGGCCGAGACGGTGAAGATCATGCAGGACGGCGTGGCCGAGAACCAGACGGCCGCCATGATCGAGCCCTACCTGGTGCCGGGGCCGGAATGCCGCCACAGCGACAACACGGGCATCGCGTTCGTCGATCCCGCGAAGCTGCCGGAGTACGTCACCGAACTCGACCGGCTCGGCTTCCAGGTGCACTTCCACGCCCTCGGCGACCAGGCGGTGCGCGGAGCGCTCGACGCGATCGAGGCGGCCCGCCGGGCGAACGGCCCGGCCTCGACGACGATGCACCTGCTCGCGCACATCCAGATCATCGACCCCGCCGACGTGCCGCGCTTCGCCGAGCTCAACGCCTCGGCGGACATGCAGCCGCTCTGGGCGAGCTACGACCCGCAGATGGTCGAGCTCACCGTGCCCTTCCTCGGCGAGGATCGCGCGGGCCACCAGTACCCGTTCGGCTCGCTGCACCGCGCCGGGAGCCACCTCTGCGGCGGCTCCGACTGGCCGGTGACCTCCGCAGACCCCTGGCTCGGCATCCACGTCGCCGTGAACCGCCAGGTCCCCGCCGACCATCCCGACTACAGCGAGCGGGTCTTCCTCGACGACGAGCGGCTCGAACTCGACGTCGCGCTCCGGGCCTACACGCTCGGCGGCATCGAGGCGAACGGCCGGGCCGAAGAGCTCGGGCGCATCGCCCCCGGCCAGCTCGCCGACCTCGTCGTCGCCGACCGCGACCCGTTCGCCGCGCCGGCCGCAGAGCTCCACCTGACGCGCGCAGCCCTGGTCTACGTGGACGGTGCGCTCGTGCACGCCGCCGACGTCGTCCCGGCCTGAGCACCTCGCACCATCGCACCACGCACTGCACCGTCCATCCCCCTCAACAGAAGGAATCCCGAATGAAGAAGCGCCTCATCGCCGCGGCCGCCCTCACCGTGCTCGCCCTGAGCGGATGCACGGCCGCGGCCGACGCCGAGCAGCAGGCCGCAGAGGGCGGCACCGCCTCCGCCGACTCCGCGGTCGACCTCTCGAAGATCGAGAAGAGCGAGGCGGCGGCGAAGCTGCTGCCGGCCGACATCGCCGAGCGCGGCACCTTCGTGCTCGCCGTCGACGCGACCTACCCGCCGAACGAGTTCAAGGACGACGCCGGCAACCCGATCGGGTGGGAGGTCGACCTCATGAACGCGGCGATCGTGAAGCTCGGCCTCGAGCCCAAGAACGAGATCTCGAAGTTCGAGAACATCATCCCGAAGATCGAGCTCGGCACGTACGACTCCGGCATCGCCGGCTACTACGACACGGTGAAGCGCCAGGCGAACTTCGACATGGTCGACTTCTTCCTCGCCGGCAACCAGTTCGGCTCGCTGAAGGAGAACCCGATCGGCGACGAGCTCGACATCTGCGGGCAGAAGATCTCCGTGCCGAACGGCGGATCCGCGCCCCTCTACTACCTGCCCGAGGTCGAGAAGCGCTGCGTCGCGGAGGGGAAGGGCTCGATCGAGGTCATGGGCTACGACACGACCGACGAGATGGTCGCCGCGGTGACCCTCGGCCGCGCGTTCGCGTTCGTCGCCGACTCGCCCGTCGTCAGCTACGCCGTGAAGAACAGCGGCGGCAAGCTCGTCGGCTCGGAGATCTACGAGACGCTCCCCGCCGGCGCGCCGTTCAAGAAGGGCAACGACGAGCTCGTCGCGGCCTTCGCGGCCGCCGTGCAGGAACTGCACGACGACGGCACCTACGACGAGATCCTCGAGTTCTGGGGCGTCGAGGCCGGGCGTCTCGACGCCATCACGGTCAACGCCGGCACCGAGTAGGCCCAGCCGTGTCCGAGATCACCCGCGCCGTCCCCGTGGCGCGGCCGAGACCCATCCAGGCGGTGCCGTTGCGGCATCCCTGGCGGAACCTCCTGGCCTTCGCGCTGATCTTCCTGCTGCTCGCGTTCATCATCGACGCGGCGCAGCGGGAGGCCTATGACTGGCCCGCCTTCGCGCTCTACCTGTTCGACGTCCGCGTCGTCCAGGCGGCGGGCGTGACGCTCGCCCTGACCTTCCTCGCGATGCTCGGCGCCGTCGTCGTCGGCATCGTGCTCGCGGTCATGCGCGAGACGGACAACCCCGTGCTGCGGGCGATCGCCTGGGGCGTCATCTGGTTCTTCCGCGGCACCCCGGTGTACGTCCAGCTCGTGTTCTGGGGCCTGCTCAGCTCGATCTACCAGACGATCAACCTCGGCCTGCCGTTCATGGAGCCGTGGCTCGTGCTCGAGACCGCCGACGTGATCCCGCTGTTCTGGATCGCTGTGCTCGGGCTCGCCCTGAACGAGGCCGCGTACATGGCCGAGATCGTCCGCGCCGGCCTGCTCTCGATCGACCCGGGCCAGACCGAGGCCGCTTCCGCGCTCGGCATGGGCTGGTGGCTCACGATGCGGAAGGTCGTGATCCCGCAGGCGATGCGGGTGATCATTCCGCCGACGGGCAACGAGGTGATCTCCATGCTGAAGACGACCTCCCTCGTCACGGCGGTGCCGTTCAGCTGGGACCTCTGCACGCGCACGCGCGACATCTCGGCGGCGACGCTGAACCCGATCCCGCTGTTGCTCGTCGCCTCGGTCTGGTACCTCTTCTTCACCTCGATCATGATGATCGGCCAGAGCCGCTTGGAGAAGCACTTCTCGCGCGGGCAGCTCGGGCACGGCACGACGCCGAAGCGCCGCAAACACCGGGAACCCGCCGAACGCGGCCCGATGGTGTTGGCGAGCCCCGAGGCCGTCGCCGCACCGGGCGGGGGCGCAGGGGCGCCGGACGGCGCAGGGATGCCGGAAGGAGGCGGCCGATGAGCGACATCAAGGTGAGCGCCCAGGAGGTGCACAAGTCCTTCGGCGACACGCACGTGCTGAAGGGCATCGACCTCGAGGTGCGTCGCGGCGAGGTGAGCTGCCTGCTCGGTCCGTCGGGCTCGGGCAAGTCGACCTTCCTGCGCTGCATCAACCACCTCGAGTCGATCGACTCGGGTCGGATCGAGGTCGACGGCACGCTCATCGGCTATCGCGAGCACGGCGAGCGGCTGCACGAGCTGAAGCCCGCCGAGGCCGCCGCGCAGCGCGAGAACATCGGCATGGTGTTCCAGCGGTTCAACCTGTTCCCGCACATGACCGCGCTCGAGAACATCACGTGCGCGCCGGTCTTCGTGAAGCGCACCCAGCGTTCCGAGGCGCGGCAGCGCGCGCTCGAGCTGCTCGACCGGGTGGGGCTCGCCGACAAGGCGGACGCCTACCCGCGCGAGCTCTCCGGCGGGCAGCAGCAGCGCGTCGCGATCGCGAGGGCGCTCGCGATGACGCCCGACCTCATGCTCTTCGACGAGCCGACCTCGGCGCTCGATCCGGAGCTCGTGGGGGAGGTGCTGGACGTCATGAAGTCCCTCGCCGAGAGCGGCATGACCATGATCGTCGTGACGCACGAGATGGGATTCGCCCGAGAGGTCGCCGACACCGTGACCTTCATGGACGGCGGGGTCGTCGTGGAGCACGGCACCCCCGAGGAGGTCCTCGTCCGACCGCAGCACGGGCGCACGAAGGCCTTCCTCTCCAAGGTGCTGTGAGCCGATCGCGGCCCGGACCGGACGCACCCGTCCGATCCGGGCCGATGGCATTCCGGTGACTCGGGCTCGCCGCGGCGCGTCCCGCGTTCGGGTGGCGGCGAGGGGCGGGCGTGCGCCCATAGGATCGCGGGATGGACCCGTTTCCGCCGCCCCAGGGACTGCCGCCGCACGTCCCGCCGTCCCCTCGCGTTCGCGAGGTGGGCGGCGGAGCCATCGCCGCGATCGTGTGCGGCGCGGCCGCGCTCTTCCTCATCCTCCTCGTGCCGGTCGGCCTCGCCGCCTCGAGCTTCGCTCAGCAGCTCGCCGTCGTGGTCGGTGCGCAAGGCGCCGGCGCCGCGCCGGCCGGTTCGGAGCTCGTCGACCGGCTCCAGTCCGGCGAGACGCGGTACACCTTTCCCGCGGCACTCGAGAACTACGGCGACGGGCGCTACAGCGCCCAGTGCCCGTCGAGCTACGTGGAAGGCTGCTGGCAGAGCGCGGTCTTCACCGAAGCGGACTGCGGGAACGTGCTGATCACGCTCGGCTTCTCGAACGATCCCGATGGGTTCGAGGCGGAGCGCACCGACTCGATGGTGCTGCGCGACGTCGTCGCGAACGAACCCACCCCGGTCGTCTTCGGCAACGACGGGTACGAGTTCGGCTGGGTCGCGGACGTGGTCTGCCAGCTCGCGGAGAGCTGACCGGCCGAGCGCCCCGCGCTCGGGTTCGGTGCCGCGGCGGCGACGGCAGTCCGCGGCCGACGGCCGAGGCCCTGCACGCCCGGTATGCTGCGAACCGGCGCACGGGTGCGCGCGAGGAGGTGCAGTGGAGGAACGGCCAGCCGGCGAGGACGCCGCCGGACTCGCGCCCGACGCCGTCGATGAGGCGCTCGAGCGCTCTCGGGCGATCCGGGAGAGCGTCGCCGTCGGGGTCGCGACCGCGATCTACGGCATCTCCTTCGGTGCGCTCTCCGTCGCCGCTGGGCTCGATGTGTGGCAGACCGTCTTCCTCAGCCTCGTCATGTTCACCGGCGGCTCCCAGTTCGCGCTCGTCGGCGTCCTCGCCGCTGGCGGAGCGGCCGCGGGCGGTTCCGCCATCGCGACGGCCGCGATGCTCGGCATCCGGAACGTCGTCTACGGCATGCGGATGAAGCCGCTCGTCGGCGGCCGCCCGGCGCGGAACGTCCTCGCCGCGTGGATCACGATCGACGAGTCCACCGCCGTCGCCCTCGCGCAGAAGCTGCCGGGCAACGCCCGCCTCGGCTTCTGGCTGACCGGGGCGATCGTGTTCGTCGGCTGGAACCTGACCACGCTCGCCGGCGCGCTCATCGGCGACGCGATGGGCGACACGAGGGCTTGGGGACTGGATGCCGCGGCCGGGGCGGCCTTCCTCGGCCTGCTCTGGCCCAGGCTGAAGCGATTCCAGGCGGGCGCCGTGGCCGTCGGCGCGGCCGTGGTCGCGGCGATCGTGATGCCGTTCGTCATGCCCGGGCTGCCCGTGCTCATCGCGGCGCTCGTGGCGCTCCTCGTGGGCTGGTTCAACCTCTTCGACCGGAGGCGCCGCGCATGACGACCTGGCACCTCATCCTCATCGCCTCGGCGGCGACGCTGGCGTTGAAGCTCGGCGGCTACCTCGTGCCGGTCGGCTTCCTCGAGCGCGAACGCCCGGCCCGCATCGCGGACCTCCTCACGGTCGCGCTGCTCGCCGCGCTGATCGTCGTGCAGACGCTCGGCGCGGGGCAGGCGCTCGTCGTCGACGCGCGGGTGCCCGCACTGATCGTCGCAGCTGCGCTCTACGCGATCCGGGCGCCGTTCATCGTCGCGGTCGCGGCGGCCGCGGTCGTCGCGGCAGCGATCCGCGCCTTCGGCTGAGGCTCAGCCCTCGAGGTCGTCGACGCCCGGCATCCACGAGACGCCCGGGCGGCCCCAGCCGAGCTTCTTCGTGATCTTCCCCACGATCTTGCGGTCGGCGTGCGAGAGCCGGTCGGTGTAGAGCACCCCGTCGAGGTGGTCGTACTCGTGCTGGAAGATGCGCGCGAGCCAGCCCTGCGCGTCGGTCTCGTACCGCTCGCCGTCGAGGCCGGTGGCGCGGAGCACCGCGCGCTCGGCGCGGCGGAGCCCGAACCGCTCGCCCGGGAACGACAGGCACCCCTCGGACTCCTCATCGAGGTCGGGCTCGCCGGGCGGCGGGGGAGAGATGAGGAGCTCGGGGTTGATGGCCACCCCGCGCCAGCGGACGCCCTCCTCGTCGGTCCAGCCGTACGTGAAGACCCGCAGGTCGACGCCCACCTGCGGAGCGGCGAGGCCGACTCCCGGCGCGGCATCCATCGTCTCGAAGAGGTCGGCGACGAGGGTGCGGACCTCGTCGTCGATCGTCTCGACGGGGCGGGCGGGGGAGTGCAGCACCGGGTCGCCGGTGATTCGAATGGGGAGCACGGCCATTCGGCAAGGATATCGAGGTGCGAGCGGGTAGGGTCGAGGTCGTGGATCCGGACCTGAGCGAGCTCACCGAGCAGATCGCGCTCGACCCGCAGCAGTTCATCGGCATTCCGCTCGCGCTCGCGGGCGCGGTGTTCCTGTCGCTCGGGGCGCAGTTCCAGCACCGCGGCGTCGTCAAGGTCGAGTCGCACACCACCGACAGCCTCGGCAAGGGCCTGAGCCTCAAGCAGCTCGCCCTTCTGCTCGCCCGGCCTTCGTGGGTGCTCGGCACGCTCATGCTCGGCCTCGCGGTCGTGTTCCAGTTGTCGAGCCTCTACTTCGCGCCGCTCATCGTCGTGCAGCCGCTCGGCGCGATCGCCCTCGTGATCACCTCCATCGTGAACTCGAAGGTGAACCACGTGAAGCTGAACCGCAAGGCGATCACCGCGATCGCGCTGTGCGTCGGCGGCGTGTTCCTCTTCGTGGGCGTCGCCGCGTTCACCGCGGTCGACAAACCCGTGACGGAGCAGCAGCTCATCACGATCCTCGTGATCCTCGCGGTCGTGCTCGTGCTCGCCGGCCTCGCGTTCGTCTTCTTCCGCCACCGCGTGCGCGCGATCTTCTACGTCATCATGGCCGGCGTCGTCTACGGCTTCGTGGCGACCCTCGCGAAGGTGGTGCTCGGGCGCATCCAGCAGGGCGCCTTCGAGTGGATCACCCTGATCTGCGTCATCGCCCTGCTCGCGGCGACCGGGCTCGGCGCCTACTTCGTGCAGAACGCCTACGCCTCGGGCCCGCCCGACCTCGTCATCGCCGGCCTCACGGTCGTCGACCCGATGGTCGCGGTCGCGATCGGCATCATCGTGCTCGGCGAGGCATCGCAGGCGCCGATCTGGGCGATCCCGGTGTTCATCCTCGCCGGGGCCATCGCCGTTTTCGGCGTGTTCATGCTCGCCCGGAACCATCCGCAGACGCGGCTCTGAGGCACTGGCGACCATCCGTCATCCTCCAGGATGACCTGCGCGCGGCGAGCCGTTCGCCGCGCCCTGCGTAGACTAAAGTCGGTTGCAGCCGCGCCGACCTCGCGCGCCCACCTGGGGGACGAACCGTTCCCGACGCTCGAACTGTGAGGAACCTCCCACGTGTCAGATTCTTCCGATCCGGCGCCCGCCGAGCTCGGCAGCGCCTCGAAGCGACCGCTCCGCATCCTGATCGGGGCCGACACCTTCGCCCCCGACGTGAACGGCGCTGCCCGCTTCGCGGAGCGTCTCGCCGCCGGCCTCGTCGAGCGTGGACACGAGGTGCACGTCGTCGCACCGGCCGCGAGCCGCAAGCACGGCACGTGGAACGAGGTGCACGAGGGGCAGGAGATGGTCGCCCATCGCCTCTACAGCTGGCGCTGGTACCCGCACGATTGGCTGCGCTTCGCGCTGCCGTGGCGCATCAAACGGAACTCCGCCCGCATCCTCGACGAGGTGCAGCCCGACGTCGTGCACTTCCAGTCGCACATCGTGGTGGGCCGCGGCCTCTCGATCGAGGCCGAGAAGCGCGGCATCCGCATCGTCGGCACGAACCACTTCATGCCCGAGAACATGCTCGAGTTCACGCTCATCCCGAAGGCCTGGCAGGAATGGGCCGTCGGGCTCGCCTGGAAGGCCGCGAAGCGCACCTTCGGTCGCGCCGAGTCGGTGACCACGCCGACCCGCCGCGCCGCCGAGTTCCTCGAGCGCTACACGGGCCTCCGCGGCGTGCACGCCATCTCCTGCGGCATCGACGCGCACAAGTACTCCCCGAACTGGGAGCCGCGCACCGAGAACCGCATCCTCTTCGTCGGCCGGGTGACGGGCGAGAAGCAGATCGACGTGCTGCTGCGCGCCGCGCTGCTGCTGCCCGCCGAGCTCGACGCGAAGATCGAGATCGTCGGTGGCGGCGACCAGCTGAAGGCGCTGCAGCACCTCGCCGACGAGCTCGGCATCGCCGACCGCGTCACCTTCACCGGGCGCGTCACCGACGAGGAACTGCGCGACGCGTACCACCGGGCGACCGTGCTGGCGATGCCGTCCATCGCCGAGCTGCAGTCGATCGTGACGATGGAGGCGATGGCCTCCGCGCTGCCCGTCGTCGCGGCGAACGCGATGGCGTTGCCGCACCTCGTGCACGACGGCGAGAACGGCTACCTCTTCGAGCCCTCGAATCCCGAGGACCTCGCGGCGAAGCTCCGGACGGTGCTCGAGGCCGATCCGGCCGAGCTGCGTCGCCTCAAGGAGGGCTCGATGCGGCTCATCGAGGCGCACGACATCCAGCGAACGCTCACCACCTTCGAGAGTCTGTATCGTGGTGAGGCGGTGGCCGACCCGGCCACCGATCCGGCGTCGGCGGCCCGCGAGGACTAGCCGGCGCAGGGGGCGGTAGCTCAGCTGGTCAGAGCAGTGGACTCATAATCCATCGGTCACGGGTTCAAGTCCCGTCCGCCCTACCTCGAGATGCTGCTCCCGCAGCTCCTCGACGACGCCGGTCCCGCTAGGGTTCTCGCATGAGTGATGTCGCGCGGTCACCGGGACCTCGTCGGGAATGGGCCTGCACGCCGCCGTCGCGCTCGCCCGCCGGGGCCTGCACGTCGTGGCGACGATGCGGGACGTCGGGCGGGCCGCCGCGCTCCGAGACGCCGCAGCCGAAGCAGGTGTGACGCTCGACGTCCGCGCGCTCGACGTCGTCGACCACGGCGCAGCGGCACGCCTCGTCGCCGCCGTCATCGCCGAGCACGGCGGCATCCACGTGCTCGTCAACAATGCGGGCCAGGGCAGTGTCGCGACCGCAGAGCAGCTCAGCATGCGGCAGGTGCAGGATCAGCTCGACGTGAACTACCTCGCACCGGTCAATCTGGCCAAGCTCGTGCTGCCAGGGATGCGCGAGCGTGGGAGTGGCCGCATCCTCACCGTCACCAGCGTCGGCGGCACCGTCGGCCAGCCGTTCGCCGATGCGTACTGCGGCGCGAAGTTCGCGGTCGAAGGCTTCATGCAGTCCCTCGCGGTCGTCGCCGAACGGTTCGGGGTCCGGGTCAGCGTCATCGAGCCGGCCGCGGTGTCGAGTTCGTTCGTGGGCAACGTCGTCCAGCCCGAGTCGGGCGGGCCGTACGACGAACTCCTCGACGCCTACGTCGCGCGCACGGCCGGCACCTTCGCCGGCGCGCAGTCGCCGGAGTCGGCCGGGACGGCGATCGCGGAGGCGGCGACGTCCGAGGAGTACCGCTTCCGCTGGCAGACCTCGGAGCGGGCGACCGCGTTCGCGGGGACCTCGCTCGCGGACCTCGACGGCCGTCGGGTGGTCGACTTCACCCGACCCTGGATCGCCACAGGCTGAGGCCCGGGCGAGTGACCCCCGTCCGCTGATCACCCGGACGCCGGTCTACGTGCTCGCCGCTGCTGCGGCGGCGCCGGGAAGGGGGTCGTCGCCCGCCTCGATCGCGCCCTCGCCCCGCGGCCGCTTCCGAGGCAGAATCGAGCCATGGTCGAGATCTCGGAGGACGACTTCGAACGGATGGTCGGCGAGGTCTACGACTCGCTGCCCGACGAGATGGTGCGCGGGCTCGAGAACGTCGCCATCCTCGTCGCGGACCAGCCGCCGGGGGAGCGGCCGCGTCTCTACGGCCTCTACAGCGGCCGTCCGCTGAAGACCCGCGGCACCTACGGCTTCGGCGAGTTGCCCGACCGCATCACGCTGTTCCGCAACACCATGCAGGAGCACAGTGCCGACCTCGACGCGCTGCGGGCGCGGGTGCGGATCACGCTCGTGCACGAGATCGGCCACTACTTCGGCCTCGACGACGCGAGGCTCGGCGAGCTGGGCTGGGCCTAGGGGTTCCTCCGTCGGAGACGTGAACGGGCCCCGGTGACGATCGTCACCGGGGCCCGCACTGCACGCGCGTCGCGCTACTTCGCTGCGGCGGGCTCCTCGGCCTGCTTCACCACGGCGCCGCCGGCGAGGCCGGCGAGGATCGACGACACATCGAGCCCGGTGAGCGACTTCACGACCTCGGTGCCCTCGCCGAGCACCTGGCCGACCGTCTTCGTCACTGCGCTCGCGCCGTCGGTGGAGACGACCGTGAGGGTGTCGATGTTCGAGATCGGCTCGGCGGCGGCGCGCACGATCTCGGGCAGACGCGAGATGATCTCCTGCGCGAGGGCGGCCTCGCCGTACTTCATCAGCGCCTGCGCCTTGGCGTCGGTCGCGGCCGCCTCGGCGAGACCCTCCGCCTGGATCGCGGCGGCCTTCGCCTCGCCGTCGGCACGGATACCGGCGGCGAGGGCCACCTGGCGGTCGCGCTCGGCCTCACCGGCGAATCGCACCGAGGTCGCGGCGGCCTCGGCATCCTGCACCGCGGCGACCTTGTTGGCCTCGGCGATCTTCGTACGCTTGTAGGCATCCGCCTCGGTCGCCGCGTTCGCCGCGTCGCGCTGCGCGTTCGCGCGCTGCACCTCGGCGTACGCCTCGGCTTCGGCAGGCTTGCGCACGTCGATGTCGAGGCGTTCCTGGGTCACGAGCGCCTGCTCGGCGAGCGCCTCGCGCTCCTCGGTGGCGACGAGCTTGTCCTGCTCGGCCTTCGCGAGCATGCCGGATGCGTCGGCCTCCGCGTTCGCACGATCGGTCTCGGCCTTGATGGAGGCCTGGCGCAGGCTCAGCGCCTTCTGGCGCTCGGCGATCTGCTCGGCGGCCTCGATGCGGGCGAACTCGCTGGCGCGGGCGGCCTCGGCCTCGCTGATCTCGGCGACCTGGCGCGCCCGAGCGGCCTCGGCGCGACCGAGGTTCGCGAGGTAGTCGCTGCCCGGCGTCGAGATGTCGGAGATGTTCAGCAGGTCGACCTGCAGGCCCTGCTCGACGAGGTCGGTCTTCGTCTCGGAGACCACGCGGTCGGAGAGGCTCTTGCGGTCGGAGATGATCTGCTCGATCGTCATGTCGCCGACGATGGAGCGGAGCGACCCCTCGAGCGACTCCTTGATGATCTCGGTGAGCAGCTGCTGCTGCGAGAGGAAGCGCTGGGCCGCGCGGCGCACGCCGTCTTCGTTGCCGGAGACCTTGAAGTTGATGGACGCCTTGATGGCGATCTTGATGCGGTTCTTGTCGACGCCCTCGACCGTGATGCCGATCTGCCGCTGCTCGAGCGAGATCGAGAAGCCCTGCTGGAGGATCGGCCAGACGAAGGTGCGGCCGCCGATGACGACGCGCTGGCCGCTCGACTGTTCCGGGGAGGCGCGGCCGGCGCCACGGCCGACGATGACGAGCGCCTCGTTCGGCGGCACGCGGCGGATGCGCCGGGCGATGAAGACGAGCAGGCCGAGCAGGGCGATGACGAGCGCGATGATCGCGATCACCTGGATGAGGGTCGGGTCGAGCATGGGGTTCCTTCTCGGTTTCGGGATGGGGATCGGCGTGGGACGCCTGGGGGAGTCTCTGGGCGGTGCCCGGGCACGCCGGCTAGTCGGCGACGACCTTCACCCGGCTGCCCGCCTGCTCGACGACGCGCACGCGGGCGCCCTCGGGGATGGGCTGCTCGGAGTACGCCATGCGGCGCTCGAGTTCGCCCGGGCCGTCGAGGCTGACCTCGCCGCCCGCGGGGGAGATGTCGGAGCGGGCGACCCCGCCGAGGCCGACCGCGGAGACCGGGCCGCCGTCGGAGCTGCGGGTGAGGTTTCGCACCACGAGCACGCTGAGCACGTAGGCGACGACTGCGAGCACGGCGGCGAGCACGTACGCCCAGACGAGTTCGAGGCCGAGCGAGGCGGTGAGGGTGCCCGCGGCGCCGAACACCACGAGGCCGACGGCGAGCGCCGTGCCGGAGATGGCCCCGTCGCCGATCTCGAAGTGATCGAGGATGTCGCCGAGGATCAACGAGACGAGGAGGAGGGCGAGGCCGACGCCTCCGACGATGAGGAAGGGGAGGAGCACGTCGCCGGGCCTCTCTGATCGGGTGGAAGTGGGAGTGCGTTCACCCTATCGGCACAGCTCCCGCCCCCGCATCGTTCATCGGACCAGCCAGTCCGGTTCGGGTGCCGGGCGAGCGACGTGCCGGGCGAGCGATGTGCCGGGCGAGCTACGTGCCGGGCGCTGCCGACGCGACGGCCAGCGCCCCGACGGCGGCGGCGCCGCGGAGCCGCACCATGCGGGCGACGATCTCGTCGGCGACGCGGGCGTCGACCGTGCGGCACACGACGTCGTTCGGGCCGAGCGCGTCGAGCCCGCCGCCGCGGACCCGGATGACGTCCCAGCCGACCTCTGCGAGGGCCTCGTCCTTCTCGCGATCGGACGCCTCCTTCAGCCCCAGGTGCGCGCGCCGCGATCGGCCGGGGTCGTCGTACTCGATCGCGATGCGCAGCTGCGGGACCAGGATGTCGGGCCAGACTTCGCTGCGCCCGAAGAATGTTCGCGCGACGCGCACCGCGTTCACCCGGTGGTGCAACCGGATGCGTTCGCCGAGGAGAGCCCTCAAGTGCTGTTCGGTCATCGAGGTGCGGGTGCGCAGGCCGGGGTTCATGAAGGCGACACCCGCCTCGCGCCGTGCGGCCGGCGCCCCCGCGCTCGTGCGGCACTTCGCGCAGGCGGTGCCGGTGAGCTGCTCGCGGACGGTCGCCCGGTAGCGGTCGTGCCCGCGCTCGCAGCGCCATTCGTACTCGGCGCCGATCCGCGTCTCGCGCGAGAGCCGCCCGCGTTCGGGCGGGCTCGCCCGACGCAGCAGCTCGCCGCGCGAGCGCTGGGTCTCGGCGACGAGCATGCAGAGCGGGCAGACCCGGGAGAGCCGGATGGCTCCCTGCTCCGGGTCGCCGCCGTGCCCGCAGCGGAAGCTCACCTCAGCCATGCCGGGCGCCCGGCTTCGCACTCGTCGTCATGCGGTTATGATCGCCCGGACCACCGACATGCGACGGGGCGTGCGCGCTCCCGGAGCCCGGCGTCCGGGGCCGGTGCTCCGATGTCGCCGGCGTCCGCCACACTGGAGGCGTGCGCATCGCGATCGGCCCCCGCGACGACGGCCTGATCGCCCTCGTCGACCCAGACGAGCCCGCGCGGCCGCTCGCCGTCGTCCCGGCCGCGGAACTCGCGGCCACCGTCGCGGCGTTCGAGCGCGACGCCGGGCCGCGCTGGGTCTGGAGCGACACCCGGCAGTGGTATCCGAAACTGCTCGCCGCGGGCGTCCGCGTCGAGCGATGCGACGACCTGCTGCTCGCCGCAGCCATTCTCGACCACTCCACCGATACCGCAGCGGCCCGCGGGCGGGACGCCGACGGGGCACCGGCCTGGATCGGACGGCTCCGCGCCGGGCAGCTCGCCCCCGCCCCGGTCGCGGCCGGCACCGCCTTGTTCGACTTCGATGACTTCGACGGCGGCCATCGCTCCGCGCGCTCGACCGCGCCGACCATCGACGAGGTGCTCGCCGAAGACGCCCGGCAGAACGCCCTCGTCGTCGAGAGTGCGAGGCCGCGGGCCATGCGCCTCCTCCTCGCTGCCGAGTCCGCCGGGGCGCTGATCGGCGCCGAGCTGCACGCCGCGGGGCTCCCGTGGAGCCGAGAGGTGCATGAGCGCGTGCTCGAGACCACGTTGGGGCCGAGGCCGCGACCCGGTGCGAAGCCCGAGTACATGGAGCGGCTCGCCGCCGAGGTGCGCCGTGAGCTCGAGGCGCCGGGGCTCAACCTCGATTCGCAGGTCGAGGTGCTGCGCGCCCTCCGCGCCGCGGGCATCCCGGTCGAGTCGACGAGCCGCTGGGAGCTGCGCGAGCACGAGCATCCCGCCATCGAGCCGCTGGTCGCCTACAAGAAGCTCGCCCGGCTGGCGAGCGCGAACGGGTGGGTCTGGCTCGATGAGTGGATCGTCGATGGCCGCTTCCGTCCCGACTACGTCCCCGGCGGCACGGCGACCGGGCGCTGGGCGACCTCGGGCGGCGGCGCGCTGCAGTTGCCGAAGCTCGTCCGCAGCGCGGTGGTCGCCGATCCGGGATGGCGACTCGTGGTGGCCGACGCCGCACAGCTCGAGCCGCGCGTGCTCGCCGCCCTCGCCCGCGACGAGGCGATGGCCGACGCGGCCCGCGGGCGCGACGTGTACCGCGGCATCGTCGAGGCCGGGGTGGTCGAGGAACGCGACCAGGCGAAGGTCGCGGTGCTCGGCGCCATGTACGGGGCGACGACGGGCGACAGCGGGCGGCTCGTGCCGCGGCTGGCGCGGGCGTTCCCACGAGCGATGGCGCTCGTCGACCGGGCCGCGGCGCAGGGCGAGCGCGGCGGTAGCGTCACCACGAACCTCGGCCGATCCTCACCGCTCCCGCCCGCGAGCTGGCGGGAGGTGCAGCAGCGTGCGAGCGAGCCCGACGCGAGCCCGAGCGACGAGCGCCGGGCCCGCAGCTCGGCCCGTGACTGGGGCCGCTTCACACGCAACTTCGTCGTGCAGGGGAGTGCGGCCGAATGGTCGCTCTGCTGGATGGCGGCGCTCCGCTCGCGTCTGGCCGCGATCGAGCCCGCCGGCACTCGTGCCACCGCGTCGGGACCCGTCTTCGAAGCGGTGCCGCATCTCGTCTACTACCTGCATGACGAGATCATCGTGCACACCCCGGCCGAGCGTGCCGAGCAGGTGGCCGACGCCGTCGCCGAGTGCGCGGCCGAGGCGGGGCGCCTGCTGTTCGGTGACTTCCCGCTCGACTTTCCGCTCGACCTCGCCGTCGTCGAGAGCTACGCGCTGGCCGAGGGCTGAGCCGAGCGGCGGCGGCCGCGCTTCGGCCGCACGTCCGAGGGGGCGAAGGCGAGCTCGACGGAGGCCCGAGCCTCGTCGACCTCGTCGAGCCAGGCGAGTGCGGCCCGCGCCCGTGTCGCGTCGGCCGCGGCGGCCAGCCGGCGCAGCCGGGCGTCCGGCGAGGCATCCGGGTCCGAGCGCTCGTCGCTCGCGGCATCGCTCGCGGCGGCGAGGCGTGCGAGCCAGCGCTCGCGCTCGGCCGCGACGACGGGCGCGAGCGGCACCTGGGGCAACGAGGCGGCGATGAGCACCCGGTCGAGGCTCTCGTCCCAGGGGTCGGCGCCCGCGGCATCCGTGCCCGAGAGCCACCCCGCGACCACCGCTTCGCCGCTCGTGGTGAGGCGGTGCAGTGGCAGGCCGTCGTCGGTGGTGCCGGCCGGTTCGATCAGCCCCGCCTTCGTCGCGCGCTCGAGCGTGGCGTAGCTCTGTCCGACATTGACGGCGCGGCGCCCGCCCGTTCGTTCGGCGAGCCCGCCGTGCAGGGCGAACCCGTACGCCGGACCCATGCCGAGCAGGGTGAGGAGTGCTTCGCGAACGGCCACCGTGCACCTCCGATCCTGAACTCAAGAACTCCTCACCGAGCATAGTGTTCTCAGAGGCCCGTCCGCCACGCCACCGCCACGCCACCGCCACGCCACCGCCACGCCGTCCGCTACCCCTCCGACGGCGCGACGCGCCGGGGATTCTTGTCATTCGGCCTGATGCGAGGCATAATCGCGGGTGACGGCTGTGCCGTCGGCAATCGAATATCCGCCCGTTCGTTCCGAGGTCGTAGGGGAAGACGCACCTCAGAGAACGGAGTAGAGATGGCGGAGCAGCTCACGCGGGCCACGCGCGCCGCGCGAGGAGTGCTGTTCGTGCACTCCTCGCCACGAGCGATCTGCCCCCACCTCGAGTGGGCGGCAGGACGCACACTCGGCGTGCCCGTGAACTTCGATTGGCAGGAGCAGCCGGTGCTGCGCGGCAGCATGCGCGCGGAGTTCTCCTGGGAGGGCGTGCAGGGCGACGGCGCACGGCTCGCCTCGGCTCTGCGCGGCTGGGACCACGTGCGCTACGAGGTGAGCGAGGACCCCGGTGCCGGCAGTGACGGCGCGCGCTGGATGCACACGCCGGACCTCGGCATCCACTTCGCGCAGACCGACAGCGCAGGGAACGCGGTGATTCCCGAGGACCGCGTGCGCTACGCCCTCGAGCTCGCCGGGCACGACCCGCTCGAACTGCACCGCGAGCTGCGCCTCGCCCTCGGTCAGGCGTGGGACGACGAGCTCGAACCCTTCCGCCACGCAAGCGACTTCGCCCCGGTCGTCTGGCTGCACCAGACGGGCTGAGCGGATGCCGCGGGTCGCCTGCGGCGCGACGCGGAGGTCGGACGAGATTTCCCGGCGGCCGTACGAGCGAAGCGGGCGACCCGATGACGACGGCCCCGGTGGGAACCCACCGGGGCCGTCGTCATGCGCCGTGCGAACGGCGTCGGATCATGCGGAGCGGAACGCGATGACCGCGTTGTGCCCGCCGAAGCCGAAGGAGTTCGAGATCGCGAGCTGGTCGCCGGCACCCAGATCCTGCGCTTCGCCCGAGACGCGGAAGGGGACCTCGGGGTCCTGCTCCGTGAGGTTGATCGTCGGCGGCGCCTGGCGGTCGCGGATCGCGAAGATCGTGAAGATCGCCTCGAGCGCGCCGGTGCCACCGAGGAGGTGGCCGGTCGATGCCTTGGTCGCCGACACCGGGATGTCCTCGATGCGGCTGCCGAACACCGTCTTCAGCGCCTGGAACTCGTTCGGGTCGCCCACCGGCGTCGACGTCGCGTGCGCGTTGATGTGCGTGACCTCGTCGGGCGTCGCACCGGCCTGAGCGAGCGCGAGCTCGACCGCCCGGGACGCGCCGCGGCCCTCGGGGTCGTTGGCGGTGATGTGGTACGAGTCGGCCGTGACGCCGCCGCCGACCACGTAGGCGTAGATCTTCGCGCCGCGGGCCTTGGCGTGCTCCTCGGTCTCGAGGATCAGCGCGCCGGCGCCCTCGCCCATGACGAAGCCGTCGCGGTCGACGCTCGTGGGACGCGAGGCGTGGGCCGGGTCGTCGTTGCGCCGGGAGAGGGCCTGCATCGAAGCGAAGGAGGCGATCGTGATCGGGTGGATGGCCGACTCGGTGCCGCCCGCGATGACGATGTCCGCGAGGCCGTCCTGCAGGTGCTTGACGGCGTTCACGAGCGACTCGGTGCTCGAGGCGCAGGCGCTCGCGTAGGTGCTCGCGTAGGCGCGGGCGCCGAAGTGCAGCGAGAGGTTGCCCGCTGCCGCGTTCGGCATGAGCATCGGGACGGTCATGGGCAGCACGCGGCGCGGGCCGCGCTCACGCAGCGTGTCCCAGGCGTCGAGCAGCGTCCAGACGCCGCCGATGCCGGTCGCGAAGTCCACGCCGAGGCGTTCGGGGTCGACCTCGGGGGCGCCGGCGTCGGCCCAGGCCTCCTTGGCCGCGATCAGCGCGAACTGGGAGGCGGGGTCGAGCCGCTTGGCGACGGGGCGCTCGAGGACGGCCTCGGGGCGCACGATGGCCTCGGCCGCGAAGGTGACGGGAAGCTCGTACTTCTCGACCCAGTCGTGCTCGAGGCTGCGGGCGCCGGACACGCCGGCGCGCAGGGCGTCCCAACTCTCGGGGGCGGTTCCGCCGAGCGGCGAACTCGCACCGATGCCGGTGACGACGATGTTCTTGGTCATGACGAAAACACTCCGGGAGGAAACGGGACGAGGACCGTGCGAGCGGGCCGCCTGGGCGGCCCGCTCGTCGCGATGCCTAGGCCTGGGCCTTGACGATGAAGCTGACGGCGTCGCCGACGGTCTTGAGGTTCTTCACCTCTTCGTCGGGGATCTTGACATCGAACTTCTCCTCGGCGTTGACGACGATCGTCATCATCGAGATGGAGTCAATGTCGAGGTCATCGGTGAACGACTTGTCCAGCTCAACCGTGTCGGTCGCGATGCCGGTCTCGTCGTTGATGAGCTCGGCCAGGCCGGCCAGCACTTCTTCGTTGGACAATGCCATGGGTTCTTCTCCTTGCAGGGGTGTCTCGTTTGACCGAGACACAGTCTAGAGGGACGGGGACCGGTGGTTCAGGGAAGAACCACCACTTGGGCACCGAACACGAGTCCGGCGCCGAAGCCGATCTGCAGCGCGAGGCCGCCGGACAGCTCGGGGTGTTCCTCGAGCAGGCGGTGCGTGGCGAGCGGAATGGAGGCGGCCGAGGTGTTGCCCGTCGTCGCGATGTCGCGGGCGATCACGACCGACTCGGGCAGCTTCAGCTGCTTGGCGAACTCGTCGATGATGCGCATGTTCGCCTGGTGCGGGATGAACGCCGCGAGGTCGGCGCTCGTGATGCCGGCGGCGTCGAGGGCCTGCTTCGCGACCTTGGCCATGTCCCACACGGCCCAGCGGAAGACGGTCTGGCCCTCCTGCCGGAGCGTGGGCCAGTCGCCCTCACCGTCGCGGTACTCGACGAGGGTCCGGTTCATCCCGACCGCGCCGGCCTTCGAGCCGTCGGAGCCCCACACGGTGCGGGCGATGCCGGGGACGTCGCTCGGGCCGATCACTGCGGCTCCTGCGCCGTCGCCGAGGAGGAACGAGATGCTGCGGTCGGTGGGGTCGACGACGTCCGAGAGCTTCTCGGCGCCGATGACGAGGGCGTAGTGGGCCACGCCCGCGCGGATGAGCGCGTCGGCCTGGGCGACCGCGTAGGCGTAGCCCGCGCAGGCCGCATTCGTGTCGTACGCCGCCGCAGGGTTGGCCCCGACCCGGTCGGCGAGCACCGCGGCCATCGAGGGCGTCTGCTGCACGTTCGAGATCGTCGCGACGATGACGAGGTCGATGAGTTCGGGGGAGATGCCCGACTTGGCGATCGCCTCCTGCGCGGCGTCGGTCGCGAGGTCGAGCGCGCTCACGGCGGCACCTGCGCGGGTGCGGGTGATGATGCCGGTGCGCTGCTGAATCCACTCGTCGGAGGAGTCGATCGGCCCGATCAGCTCGTCGTTCGGCACCGCGTGCTCGCCACGGGCGGCGCCCATCGCGTAGATCCGCGTGTAGGAGGGGCCGTGCGACTGCTGCAGGGTCGGCTTGGTCATGCGCTTCGACTCTTCTCTGCTTCTTCTGGGGGTTCGGGGCTCAGGCGGCTCAGGCGGCCTGAGCGATCAGCTCGGTGGCGGCGTCGAGGTCGTCGGGCGTCTTGACGGCGACGGTCGGCACGCCCTTGAGCCCGCGCTTGGCGAGCCCGACGAGCGCTCCGGCCGGCGCGAGCTCGATGATGCCGGTCACGCCGGCATCGGCGAATGCGGCCATGTCGAGGTCCCAGCGCACGGGCGAGGAGACCTGGCCGACGAGGAGCTCGACGAATGCGCCGCCCGACTCGACCCGGCTGCCGTCGCGGTTCGTCCAGAGCGGGAGCACGGGATCGGCGGGGGAGAGCGTGGCCGCGACCTCGGCGAGCCGGTCGACGGCCGGGCGCATGTAGCGGGTGTGGAAGGCGCCGGCCACCTGCAGCGGGATGACCCGGGTGCCGGCGGGCGGCTCGGCCTTCAGCTGCTCGAGGGCGTCGAGCGCGCCGGCGACGACGATCTGGCCGCCGCCGTTGTAGTTCGCGGGCTCGAGGCCCAGCTCGGCGAGGCGGGCGAGCAGCTCCTGCTCGTCGCCGCCGAGGACGGCGCTCATGCCGGTCGCGACCTCGGCCGCGGCATCCGCCATGGCCCGTCCACGCGCCGCGACGAAGCGCATGGCCTCGCTCGCGTCGAGCACGCCGCTGCCGGCGGCCGCGGTGATCTCGCCGACGGAGTGGCCGGCGATTCCGCCGATGCCGACGGCGCGGCCCCCGTCGAAGAGTGCCTCGAGCGTCAGGATGCCGGCCGCCACGATGAGCGGCTGCGCCACCTTGGTGTCGCGGATGGTCTCGGCGTCGCTCACCGTGCCGTGTTCGGCGAGGTCGAGCTCGGCGGCAGCCGAGAGCTCGGCGAGGCGCGCGGCGCGCGCCGGGTCCTCGAGCCAGGGGGTGAGGAATCCGGGGGTCTGCGAGCCCTGTCCAGGGCAGACGACGACGATCACCCGACTAGTCTGCCAACGCCCGGACGGTCGTGGGTGTGCACACGCCACAAGGTCTGCGAAGAACCCTTGTGCGCGGGATACAGGAACCGGTCACCCGATGCGGTCAGCTCCCGCTGCGACGGCGGGGCTGCGCCTCGTGATCGCTCATCGAGCCGACGATCAGCGCCGACTGCAGGATCAGTGCCTCCCGCGCGCCCGTCGCGTCGTAGCCGATCACGTCCGAGACACGCTTCAGGCGGTAGCGGACCGTGTTCGGGTGCACGAACAGCTCCCTGGCCGTCGCCTCGAGCGAACGGCCGTTGTCGAGATAGCTCCAGAGCGTCGTCAACAGCTCCGTCGAATGCGCCTGCAGCGGCCGGTAGATGCGGTGCACGAGCGTCGCCCGGGCGAGCGGGTCGCCCGCGAGCGCGCGCTCCGGCAGCAGGTCGTCCGCGTGCACCGGTCGCGGGGCGTGCCGCCACGAGCGTGCCACGGCGAAGCCCGCGAGCGCGGCCTTCGCGCTCTTCGAGGCATCCACCAGGTTCGGCACTTCGTGCCCGAGCACGAGGTGACCTGCGCCGAACTGCGGTTCGAGCTGGGTGGCGATCTCGAGGAAGCTGAGCGCCGGAGCCGTGCCGATGGTCTCCTCGCCGCCCTCGCGGGCCTGCGGGTCGGCGCGCCCGATCACGACGACGAGCCGGTTGCCCTGCACCCCGATCAGCACGTCGGCATGCATGTGCCGCGCCGCGCGGCGCACCTGGTCCACGTCGAACTGCTTCGGCGCGGTGCCGACGAGCACCGCGACCTCGCCGTGGCCGTGCCAGCCGAGGGCCGCGATGCGGCTCGGCAGCTCGTCGTCGTACTCGCCCGAGAGGATCGAGTCGACGACGAGCGCTTCGAGTCGCGCGTCCCAGAGCCCGCGGGCCTCGGCCGCGCGCGCATAGACGTCGGCCGCGGCGAAGGCGATCTCCCGCGAATACAGCAGGATCGCCTCGCGCAGCGGCTCGCCGCCGTCCTTCACCCGCTCCTCGACGACCTCGACCACGACCCGGATGAGCTGCAGCGTCTGCTGCAGGCTCACCGAGCGGAGCAGCTCCCGCGGGGCCGCGCCGAACACGTCGGCGGCGATCCACGGCGTCGAGCGCGGGTCGTCGAACCAGGAGATGAACGAGGTGATTCCCGCCTGCGCGACGAGGCCCACGGCCGAGCGTCGGCTCGGTGGCATGTCACCGTACCAGGGGAGCGTGTCCTCCAGCCGCTTCAGCGTCTGGGTGGACAGCTCACCGGAGATGGTGCGCAACCACGCGAGCGTTTCCGCCTTCGTCCGGGGCCTCGTCGCCAATGCCGGTCGCCCGTCAGCTCTCGCCGCCGGCCGACCCCGTGGTGCCGGCGTTGACGTCGTAGAGACGGTACTTCTCGATCGCCTGGCCGGCGAGCGAGCGGTCGACCTCGCCGCGCTCCGCGAGGAGCTCGAGCGTGCGGACCACGACCGAGGGGCCGTCGATCTTGAAGAATCGACGAGCCGCCGGCCGGGTGTCCGAGAAGCCGAAGCCGTCGGCGCCGAGCGTGGCGTACTGGCCCGGCACGTAGGGGCGGATCTGCTCCTGCACGCCGTGCATGAAGTCGGACACCGCCACGAACGGACCGGCCGCACCCGAGAGCTTCTGCGTGAGGTACGGCACGCGGCGCTCGGCGTCGGGGTTCAGGAAGTTGTGCTCGTCCGCGGCGAGCCCGTCGCGGTTGAGCTCCGACCAGCTGGTGACGCTCCACACATCGGCCGCGACGCCCCAGTCCTCGGCGAGGAGCTGCTGCGCCTCGAGGATCCACGGCACGGCGACGCCCGACGCGAGCAGCTGCGCCTTCGGCCCCTGCACCTGCGACGGCGAGATGCGGTGGATGCCCCGGACGATGCCGTCGACGTCGACGCCCTCCGGCTCGGCCGGCTGCACGATGGGCTCGTTGTACACCGTGAGGTAGTACATGACGTTGGGGTCGGGGTGGGCGCCGCCGTACATGCGCTCGAGGCCGGAGCGCATGATGTGCCCGATCTCGTAGCCGTACGCCGGGTCGTAGGACACGACCGCGGGGTTCGTCGCCGCGAGCAGCAGCGAGTGGCCGTCGGCGTGCTGCAGGCCCTCGCCGGTGAGCGTGGTGCGGCCGGCCGTCGCGCCGATCATGAATCCGCGCGTCATCTGGTCGCCGGCCGCCCAGATCGCGTCGCCCGTGCGCTGGAACCCGAACATCGAGTAGAACACGTAGATCGGGATCAGGGGCTCGCCCTGGGTCGAGTACGAGGTGCCGACGTTGGTGAACGCGGCGAGCGCACCCGCCTCGTTGATGCCGACGTGGATGATCTGGCCCTGCGGGCTCTCCTTGTAGGCGAGGAGGAGCTCGCGGTCGACCGAGGTGTAGTGCTGGCCGTTCGGGTTGTAGATCTTCGCGTTCGGGAAGAACGCGTCCATGCCGAAGGTCCGCGCCTCGTCCGGGATGATCGGCACGATGCGGTGGCCGAAGTCCTTCGAACGCATGAGGTCCTTGAGCAGCCGCACGAACGCCATGGTCGTGGCGATCTCCTGCGTGCCGGAGCCCTTCTTCGCGATCGCGTAGGCGGAGTCGTCCGGCAGCGAGATCGCGGTGTGCGAGGTGCGCCGCTCGGGCGTGTAGCCGCCGAGCGCGCGCCGGCGCTCGTGCAGGTACTGGATCGCCTGATCCTCGCCGCCCGGGTGGTAGTACGGCGGGAGGTAGGGGTTCTCCTCGAGCTGGGCGTCGCTGATCGGGATGCGCATCGAGTCCCTGAACGTCTTCAGGTTGTCGAGCGTCATCTTCTTCATCTGGTGGGTCGCGTTGCGGCCCTCGAACGCCGGGCCGAGACCGTAGCCCTTGATCGTCTTCGCGAGGATGACGGTCGGCTGCCCCTTGTGCTCGGTCGCGGCCTTGAACGCCGCGTAGACCTTGCGGTAGTCGTGTCCGCCGCGCTTCAGGCCCCAGATCTCGTCGTCGCTCAGGTGCGTCACGAGGTCGAGGGCGCGCGGGTCGCGGCCGAAGAAGTTCTCGCGCACGTAGGCGCCCGACTCGGCCTTGTAGGTCTGGTAGTCGCCGTCGGGGGTGACGTTCATGAGGTTGCGCAGGGCGCCCTCGTGGTCGCGGGCGAGCAGGTCGTCCCACTCGCGGCCCCAGATGACCTTGATGACGTTCCAGCCGGCGCCGCGGAAGAAGCTCTCGAGCTCCTGGATGATCTTGCCGTTGCCGCGCACCGGGCCGTCGAGGCGCTGCAGGTTGCAGTTGATCACGAAGGTGAGGTTGTCGAGGCCCTCGTTCGCGGCCACCTGCAGCTGACCGCGGCTCTCGACCTCGTCCATCTCGCCGTCGCCGAGGAAGGCCCAGACATGCTGGTCGGAGGCGTCCTTGATGCCGCGATTGGTGAGGTACTTGTTGAGCTGCGCCTGGTAGATCGCGTTGATCGGCCCGAGGCCCATCGACACGGTCGGGAACTGCCAGAACTCGGGCATGAGCCGCGGGTGGGGGTAGCTGGAGAGGCCGTTCGGGGCGTGCGACTTCTCCTGGCGGAAGCCGTCGAGCTGGTCGGCGCTGAGCCGGCCCTCGAGGAACGCGCGGGCGTACATGCCGGGGGAGGCGTGGCCCTGGTAGAAGACCTGGTCGCCGCCGCCCGGGTGGTCCTGGCCGCGGAAGAAGTGGTTGAAGCCGACCTCGTAGAGGGCCGCGCTCGACGCGTAGGTCGAGATGTGGCCGCCGACGCCGATCTCCGGTCGCTGGGCGCGGTGCACGAGCACGGCGGCGTTCCAGCGGATCCAGGCGCGGTAGCGGCGCTCGATCTCCTCGTCGCCCGGGAACTCGGGCTCGTTCTCGGGGGCGATCGTGTTGAGGTAGTCGGTGGTGGGCACCATCGGCACGCCGAGGTGCAGCTCCTTGGAGCGCTTGAGCAGGCTCAGCATGATCTCGCGGGCCCGCTGGTGGCCCTTCGCCGCGACGAGAGCGTCGAGGGATTCGGCCCATTCACCCGTTTCGTCGGGATCGGAGTCCATGGCGTCGACCGAGTAAGGGTCCTGGTCGTTGACAGTCACACTCGACCTCTTTCAGTAGTCTCGAAGCGGTTCGTGCGTGTGCGCGCCGAGCGGACTCCTCGCCCGAGCGGCACCACGCCATCCTAGTGATTCTATGCCCGCAGCCCGCCGGTCCGACCGGCCACGGCTCGGGCGCCATCACCGAAAGCGACGCTATCAATGATCCTGCCGTCAGAGGCCCAGGCCCCCGAGTTCACCCTCCCCGACCAGCACGGTGCGCCGGTCTCGTTGGCCGCGCTCACGGCCCGGTCGCCGGTCGCGCTCGTCTTCTTCCCGCTCGCGTTCTCGGGCATCTGCCAGGGGGAGCTGTGCGAGCTGCGCGACCACCTGCCGCTCTTCCGCGACGCCGCCGTCCAGCTCGTCGGCGTGTCGGTCGACTCGAAGTTCGCGCTGCGCGCCTGGAGCGAGCAGGAGGGCTTCGACTTCCCGTTGCTCGCGGACTTCTGGCCGCACGGCGAGGTGGCGCGCGCCTTCGGCGCGTTCCGAGAGGATGCCGGCACGGCGTCCCGGGCCACGTTCGTGATCGATCGTGAACGCCGCGTGCGGGCGTCCTTCGCGAGCGCACCGGGGGAGCCACGGCCGCTCGCCGCCTACCGCGAGGCCATCGCCGCGCTCTGAACGCCGCGCTCTGAACGTGGCCCTCTGAACATTGCAGTCCTGCTCGGAACGCCCGCCTCAGGCGAGGATGTTGACGGCGCGCGAGATTACCAGCGCCAGCAGCACGAATCCCGTGAGCGCCTGCACCGACATCAGCAGCTTCGTGCGACTGCGCAGCGGCATCGCGTCGGTCGGGCTGAACGCCATGGTGTTGGTGAGCGAGACGTACAGGTAGTCCACGAACCCCGGACGCCAGTCGCCGAGCCGGGAGGATGCGGCGGCGACCTCGTGCGACGCGTCCTCCTCGTCGTCCTGCGGGAAGGCGAAGTCGGCGAGCGGAAGCTCGCGCCGGGGGAGCGTCCCCCGAGCCACCGGGCCGCCGCGGTCGAGCTCCCAGTAGAGCAGGCCGAAGGCGATGACGTTCGTGACCCAGACCTGGGCGGCTTCGAGCAGCACCGAGGCGCCGTCGGCGCTGCCGTCGACGAGCCGCATCACGACGTTCGCGACGCCGAGCTGGTTCACGAGCACGAGAACGGCCGAGAAGGTGATCGCGAGGCCGCGGGACCACTGCGTCTGCCGGTCCAGGCGGTGCGGGTTGATCACGAAGAGGGGCACGGCCATCGCGGCGAGCGCGATGAGCCCGATCGTGCGGCCGACCGCGGTCTCGGGCTGCTGCACGAGGGCGGTGAGCACGGCTGCGACGACGATGCCCGCGAACGCCGCCCATCGGGTCTCGGCTCGTCGCTCCTGAGCCGGGGAGGCGGGGGCGTCGTCGGTCGAGGCCGTCGCGTCGTCGGCGTCGCTGCGCATACCGCGAGTGTACGACCCGGGGCCGCCCCGGCCGGTAGGATGGGGCCTCACCGCGCTTCGCGTGCGGGCCTGTAGCTCAGTTGGTAGAGCGCCACGTTTACACCGTGGATGTCGTCGGTTCGAGCCCGGCCGGGCCCACACTCCGTGCCTCGGGCGAAGCTCGACAGTGGCAGTGGGCGAAGCTCGACAGTGGCAGCGAGCCCGATCGGGCGGCCGCTTCTGGGCGGACGCTAGTCTGAGCCGCCGTCGCTCTGGTCGTCGGTGCGGTGCAGATACCGACCCGGCGAGGTGCCGACGACGCGGCGGAACGCGGAGAGGAACGCGCTGGGCGTGGAGTAGCCCACCGCATCGGCGACCCTGGACACCGGCTGTGCTTCGGCGAGCAGCGGGAGGGCAGCCCGGATGCGCAGCTGTGTGCGCCAGCGTTCGAAGCTCATGCCCGTGTCGAGCGGGAACAGTCGGGTCAGGGTGCGGCGGCTCACTCCGATGGCGCGCGCGTGCGCCTCGAGGCTTCTCGGGTCCGCCGGATTCGCGCGAAGCGCGTCGGCCACCTGGGCGACTCGCTCGTCGACGGGTTCGGGCAGGACGATCGGTGCTGCTGGCAGCGGCTGGAGCTGGTCCATCACCACCGCCTCGGCGCGGGCCCGGGCCTGTTCGGTGAGATCGGTTCGCTGGAGGTGCACGATCAGCTGCGCGAGCAGTCCGCCGACGGCGACCGGGGTGGGCTCCGTCCACTCGTGGGGGAACCGCTCAGGAGCCAGGTAGAGGGCCGCCAGCACGGCATCCCGGGTCGCCCCGGTCGCATGCACGACGCCCGCCGGGATCATGAGCGCGCGGGTCGGCGGCAGCACCCAGTACCCGGCGCCGACCGCCACGCCGAGGACGCCGCTGCGCGTCCACGCCAGCTGATGATGCGGGTGGCTGTGCGGTTCGATCCAGTCCCCGGAGGTGAGTGGGAAGCTCCCGGTCACGATCGCTCCCGCCGACGGGGGCATCACGCCGGCGTCGATCGCCTCCAGCCTGCGAACTGCCGCCATGCCTGGAGCGTACCAAGGAGTGGCCTGAATGAACGATACCTTGGCCTCGTAGCGGATTGTGGCCAGATGTCGACGATTTCTACGGTTGGAGCATGGTTCGAAATCGCCCGGTCGCCCCGCCTGCGGGCCCATCCATCGCACGCCGTCGCGGCACGTTGATCGTGCTGTGCATCGTCCAATTTATGCTGGTGCTCGATGACACCGTGGTGAGTGTCGCGCTGCCGAGCATTCGCGACGACCTGGGGTTCGCGGGCACCAGTCTGGCGTGGGTCGTCAACGGCTACTTCCTCGCGTTCGGGGGACTGCTCATCCTCGGCGGCCGCCTCGCCGACGTGCTCGGCCGCCGACGTGTCTTCGTCTGGGGCGGCGCTGTCTTCGTTGCGGCCAGCCTGCTGTGTGCGATCGCGGCCGAGCCGTGGCAACTCATCGCCGGACGCTTCGTTCAGGGCATCGGGGCAGCCATCGCGAGTCCGGCCGCGCTGGCGCTCATCACCCGGATGTTCACCGACCCCCGCGAGCGCGCCAGAGCGCTGGGAGCGTGGGGTGCCGTGGCAGCGCTGGGCGCCACCTCGGGGCTGGTGATCTCCGGTGTCCTCACCGGGCTGGCGTCGTGGCGGTGGATCTTCCTGATCAACCTGCCCGTCGCGATCCTCGCGCTGGTCCTGGTCCCTCGCCTGGTCCGGGACAGCAGGGCGCCGGGAACCGGTGGCCGCATCGACATCCCCGGTGCCGTGCTCGGCACAGCGGCCGCCGTGTGCCTGGTGTACGGGATCCTCCACACCGCCGAGACCGGCCTCGGCCACCCAGGATCGATGATTCCGCTGCTCGCCTCAGTGGCCCTCGCGATCGCGTTCATCGCGGTCGAAGCCCGGGTGCGCCATCCGCTCATCCCCGCTTCGTTCTTCCGGGTCCGCGTGCGCCTGATCGCCAACGTGGTGACGCTCCTCACCTCGGCCGCCCTGTTCGCGATGTCATTCCTGCTCATGATCCACGTCCAGACCGTGCTGAACTACGATCCGCTCACCGCCGGACTCGCCTACCTGCCGTACGGCGCCGGCATCCTCACCGGCATCTGGCTCTCAGCTCGCGCCGTCGCCCGCTTCGGCACCCGGACCGTGCTGACTGCATCGCTGCTGGGGACCGCGGTCGGGCATCTGCTGCTCGCGGGCATCGCCCCCGAAGACGAGTACCTGATCGGCGTGCTCCCCGGATTGCTCGGCGTCAGCTTCAGCTCTGGGCTCGCCCTCCCGGCCCTGGCCACCGCGGCGCTGACCGGCACGGACGACCACGATGCCGGCCTCGGCTCGGCCATCTTCACCTCGATGCAGCAGATCGGCGGAGCCACCGGCCTCGCCCTTCTCGTCGCACTCGCCACCTCCCGAACCGAAGCCGTGCTCGCCGACGGCGGAACGCCCGCCCGGGCGGCCACCGACGGATTCGCGCTGGGGATGCTCGGTGCCGCGGTCCTCCTCGGCCTCGCCGCGGTGGTCGCCGCGCTGTTCATGCGCGTGGAGCGGACGCCGCTGGCCGTTGCCGGTTCGCAGGATCATGCGCGCACCGGGCCGTCGATACCCGAGGCGGGCTCGGAGTGAGGGCTCCGCGCTGACGATACGATGGTGCCAGGCACGGGCCCACGTATCGGGCGCGGCCGGGAAGGTGAGGACGACCGTGGACCATCGCGAGCCCGCCACCAACACCGGCACCGAGCGCCGGGCCGCTCGCGCATGAGCCGCACGCTCGCCGAGGTGCTCGACGTCATCGAGCGGCGCTGGCCGATCGCCGGCATGGAGCCGTGGGACGCCGCCGGGCTCGTCGCCGGCGATCCGAACGCCCCCGTCCGACGCATCCTGCTCGTCGTCGACGCCGTGCAGGCGACCATCGACGAGGCGATCGACGGCGGATTCGATCTCGTGATCGCCCACCACCCGCTGCTGCTCCGCGGCGTCACGACGGTCGCCGAGGACCGCTACAAGGGCGCCGTGCTCGCGAAGCTCATCCGCGGCGGCTGCGCGCTCGTCGCCGCCCACACGAACGCCGATGTGGTCGAGACGGGCACCTCCGCGGTGCTCGCCGAGCGGCTCGGGCTGCTCGACATCCGGCCGATCGTGCCCGCCCCCGACGGACGCACCGGCCTCGGCCGAGTGGGCCGGCTCCCCGAGCCGACGACGCTCGGCCGCCTCGCCCGCCGGCTCGCCGAGCTCCTGCCGCCGACCGCCACCGGGGTTCGCGCCGCCGGCGGATTCGACGATCCCGTCGAGATCGTCGCGCTCTGCGGCGGGGCCGGCGACTCCCTCCTGTCCGACCCGGCGGTGCGGGGTGCCGACGTGTACCTCACCGCCGACCTCCGCCACCACCCCGCCTCCGAAGCGCGCGAGCAGGCGCTCCTCGGCGGCGGTCCGGCCCTGCTCGACGTCTCGCACTGGGCGAGCGAGTGGCTCTGGCTCGACCGGGCGGCCGCCGAGCTCCGCGAGGAACTGCCCGGCATCGACGTCGTCGTCTCAGAACTGCGTACCGACCCCTGGGATTTCCAGGTCGTCCAATGACCTGCCCCGACCTCCCGCCCGCCGACCCCACGAGGAGCAACACGTGAAGGCCAGCCCCGCCGAACAGGAGACGCTGCTGCGCCTCCAAGCGATCGACACCCGTATCGCCCAGCTGACGCACCGCCTCGGTAGCCTCCCGCAGTCGGGGCCGCTCGCCGAACTGGCGAGTCGCGACGACGAGGTCCGCCGCTCGCGGGCCGAGGCGCACGGCGTCCTCGAGGACGCACGCACCGAGCTGAAGCGGCTGGAATCCGACGTCGAGATGGTCGAGGCCCGGATCGCCCGCGACGGAGCACGTCTGACGCAGACCTCCTCGGTGAAGGATGTCGCGGCGCTCGAGTCCGAGCTCGTCTCGCTCCGCCGCCGGCTCTCCGACCTGGAGGACCAGGAGCTCGCGGTCATGGAGCGCGTCGAAGGCGCCGAGTCCGCGGTCGCGGCGATCGACGACGAGCGGGCCGGCATCGCCGTCGCCCAGCAGCAACTGGAGTCCGAGCGCGCCGAAGCCGCCGCCGGCCTCGAGACCGAGCGCGAGCAGGCCGCCCGAGACCGTGGCACGGTCGCCGGCACCGTGCCGGAGGCGCTCCTCGCCTTCTACGAGCAGCGGCGGGAGCGCGGCGCCGGCGTCGGTGCCGCCCTGCTCCGCCAGCGCACTTGCGGCGGCTGCACCATCACGCTGACCGGCAGCGACCTCGAAGCGGTCCGCCGTTCGGCGCCGGACGAGGTCGTGCAGTGCCCCGAGTGCGACCGCATCCTGGTCCGCACCGAGGAGTCCGGGCTCTGAGCTCCGCCGGTCGGCGGGGCGTCGGTGTTCCCGCCCGGTAGACTGGCCCGGCGAGCGGGTCGGCAAGACGGTCGCGTCGCCCGAGCGATCGGGCGCCGAGGAACGTCCGGGCTCCGCAGGGCAGGACGGTGGGTAACGCCCACCCGGGGTGACCCGCGAGACAGTGCCACAGAAAACAGACCGCCTCGGGCTTCGGCCCGCGGTAAGGGTGAAACGGTGGGGTAAGAGCCCACCAGCGGCCGCGGTGACGCGGTCGGCTCGGTAAACCTCGTCCGGAGCAAGGCCAGACAGGGAACGATGGGGCTGCCCGTCCCGTTCCCGGGTAGGCCGCTAGAGGGTCGCGGCAACGCGGCCCCGAGAGAGATGGCCGTCCAGCCGGTGTCGCGCAAGCGCCCGGTGAACAGAACCCGGCGTATCAGCCGGCCCGCTCGCACTTGCTCCGCCCCGCCGGGGGCGAACGCGTTCCGGCCGGCGCTCAGTCGGCTGCGAGTGAGGCGGCGCCCAGGATGCCCGCGTTGTTGCGATGCACGGCGGGCACGATGGGCGTCGTGAGCTCGAGCAGCGGCAGGAACTGCTCGTGGTGCTTCGAGACGCCGCCTCCGACGACGAACAGGTCGGGAGAGAACAGCATCTCGAGGTGCGTGTAGTACCGCTGGAGCCGCGTGGCCCATTCCGCCCAGTCGAGGTTCTCTCGCTCCATCGCCGAGTATGCGGCGCGGTGCTCGGCGTCCTCGCCGTCGAGCTCGAGGTGGCCGAGTTCGGTGTTCGGGACGAGCACGCCGTCGGAGAGGAAGGCCGAGCCGATGCCCGTGCCGAGCGTCGTCAGGATCACGAGGCCGTCGACGCCGCGGGCGGCGCCGTAGCGGAGCTCGGCCACGCCGGCCGCGTCGGCGTCGTTGATGAAGTGGATGTCCCGGCCGAGCGTCCGCTCGAAGAGCTCCTCGGCGTGCAGGCCGATCCAGTCGTGCGAGACGTTCGCCGCCGAGAGCGTGAGCCCCCGTTTCACGACCGCGGGGAAGCACACGCCGAGGGGCAGACCGTCGCCGCCCGACTCCGAGAACTCCTCGAGGAGGGCGCTCGTGGCCTCCACGATGTCGCCGGGGCGCCCGCCCTCCGGCGTCGCGACCTTGCGCCGGGGCGAGACGAGTTCGCCGCTCGCGAGGTCGACGACCGCCCCCTTGATGCCGGTGCCGCCGATGTCGATGCCGATCGCGAGGTCCTGCGTCATGGCGTTCACCCTATCCCGGCGGGCCTGCGTATCGCGTCCAGCGGCTCACGGGGCGGGATCACTCGGTCGCGGTCACGTCCGCGGGAACGGCAGGCACGTCGCCCGGCCAGCCGCCCAGCCGCTCGCGTGCGGGGCTGTCGTCGTCCATGACGACGGCAGCGCGGGTGTACCCACTGGCATCTGGGGGAGCGTCGGCGGGATCCGTCCATCCGGCATCGGCTGCTGCGGCGGCGACGTCGAATGCGCTTCCCGTGCCGGCGTCCACGGAGATCGAGACCTCCGAGTTCGGCAGGTATCCCTCTCTGACGGACCAGACCGATTCGAGGATGAACGTGACCAGCGCGGGCCCGTCGACGATGCGATGGCCGGGTTGCACGGTGACGTGGACCGCATAGCCGGTGTTGCCTTTGATGTTCGGCCGGCCTCCGCCGGTGACATCCCAGCTCAGGCCGGGGATCGTGTCGAGGGAGTTAGTCATCTGCTGCAGCGTCTGGCCGCCCGTGGCGGCGTCGTGCGGAACGGGGTCGATCGGCCGCGGGCTCGACGCGCACCCCGTCGCCGTCGCGAGGACTGCCACCATGGCCAGAGCCGCGAGCCAGCGCCTAGGAGTCATACCGGATCAGGTCCGCGAGGTCGACGACCGCCCTCATGCTGCCGGCGCCGGTCGGGAGGTCCTGCGTCATGGCGTTCACCCTATCCCGCGGGCCTGCGGCTCAGGGGAGGGTGAGGATCTCGGCGCCGCGCTCGGTGACCACGAGGGTGTGTTCGAACTGCGCCGTGAGCGAGCGATCGCGGGTGACGACCGTCCAGTCGTCGGCCCAGAGATCCCACTCGGTCGTGCCGAGCGTGAGCATCGGTTCGATCGTGAACACCATGCCGGGCTCCATGACCGTGTCGTGCTCGGGGGCGTCGTAGTGCGGGATCACGAGACCGGTGTGGAAGGCCCGGCCGACGCCGTGGCCCGTGTAGTCGCGCACCACCCCGTACCCGAAGCGCTTCGCGTACGCCTCGATGGCCCGCCCGACGACGTTCACCTGCCGCCCGGGGGCGACGGCCTTGATGCCGCGGGCGAGCGCCTCCCGCGTGCGTTCGACGAGGAGTCGGGTCTCCTCCGCGGCGTCGCCCACGAGGAAGGTCGCGTTCGTGTCGCCGTGCATGCCGTCGAGGTAGGCCGTGACGTCGAGGTTCACGAGGTCGCCCTCGTCGAGGACGGTGTCGTCGGGGATGCCGTGGCAGATCACCTCGTTGACCGAGGTGCAGCTCGAGGCGGGGAACCCCCGGTAGCCGAGCGTCGAGGGGTAGGCGCCGTGGCCCACCACGTACTCATGCACGATTCGATCGAGCTCGGCGGTCGTGACCCCGGGGACGATCGCCGCAGACGCCGCCTCGATGGCACCGGCGGCGACGCGACCGGCCGCGCGGATGCGCTCCACCTCGGCCGCCGAGTAGCGGTCGCCCTCGGTGTTCGGGCGCGGCGCTGCGCGCCCGACGTACTCGGGGCGGGCGATCTCGGCGGGCACCGCACGGGGCGCGGGGAGGCGGCCGGGGATCAGGTGGCCGGCGGAGTCCTTGGGCATAGGATCAGCCTATGACGGAGGACATCGAGCACCGGTTCTGGTACAACATGCGCACGGGCGAGGTCGAGCAGGGCTTCGTCTCGCAGTCGGCGGATCGCGTCGGCCCCTTCGACACCCGCGAGGAGGCCGAGCACGCGCTCGAGAAGCTCCGCGCGAACAGCGAGAAGTGGGCCGCGGAGGACGCCGCGGAGGATTGAGACGACGAGGGCGGGCGCCGGAGCACCCGCCCTCACGCCGTGCTCGTGCTACTCGTAGGAGTGCTCGGGACCCGGGTAGACCCCGGCCGAGACATCCTGCTGCCAGGCCTGCGCGGCCGCACCGAGGATGCCCGAGAGGTCCGCGTACTGCTTGACGAACTTCGGGATGCGGCCCGGGGTGAGGCCGGCCCAGTCGGTCCAGACGAGCAGCTGCCCGTCGGTGTGCGGGCCGGCGCCCACGCTGATGGTCGGGATGTCGAGACGCTCCGTGATCTGCCGCGCCGCGTCGGAGGGGACCATCTCGAGAACCACGGCGAAGGCCCCGGCCTCCTGCACCGCGACGGCGTCCGCGAGGAGCTGCTCGAGCCCCTCGCCCCGCCCTTGGATGATGTGCCCGCCGAGGCCGTGCTCGCTCTGCGGGGTGTAGCCGATGTGCGCCATCACGGGGATGCCGGACTGCACGATGCGGCGGATCTGCTTGTGGCTGCGTTCGCCGCCCTCGAGCTTCACCGCGTGCGCTCCGGTCTCCTTCATGAAGCGGACCGCGGTGTGCAGGGCCTCCTCGGCGCCGCTCTCGTAGGAGCCGAACGGCATGTCCGCGACGACGAAGGCGCGCCGCACGGCGCCGGCGACCGCCCGCGTCAGCGGGATCAGCTCGTCGACCGTGACCGGGAGGGTCGTCTCATAGCCGAGCACGTTGTTGCCGGCGGAGTCGCCGACGAGCAGGAAGTCGATGCCCGCTTCGTCGAAGATGCGGGCGGTGAGCTGGTCGTAGCTCGTGAGGCCCGTGATCTTGATGCCGTCGCGCTTGGCGTTCTGGAAGTGCCTGGTGCGCACGCGCTTGGGTCCGTCCGAGGCCGAAGCCCCGCCGTACGGGTTCTGCTCTGACATGCCGTCAGTCTGGCACAGCCGCGGGATCCGTCCGGCCCGACCCAGTACGCTGAGAAGCGCGAGAAAGGGTGTGGATGGATAAGCAGCGCGACTTCGTTCTCCGGACCATCGAAGAACGTGGGGTCAAGTTCATCAGGCTGTGGTTCACCGACGTCGTGGGCACCCTGAAGTCGGTCGCGATCGCCCCGGCAGAGGTCGAGGGGGCGTTCACCGAGGGCATCGGCTTCGACGGCTCCGCGATCGAGGGCCTGAGCCGCACGTACGAGTCCGACCTGCTCGCGTTCCCCGACCCGTCGACGTTCCAGACCCTGCCCTGGCGGGGTGACGTCGACCCGACCGGGCGCATGTTCTGCGACATCACGACGCCCGACGGCGAGCCGGCCGTCTCCGACCCGCGCAATGTGCTGAAGCGCACCCTCGCGCGTGCGGCCGACCGGGGGTTCACGTTCTACACCCACCCGGAGATCGAGTTCTACCTGCTGAAGTCCTCGAAGTACGGCCCGGAGGGCCCGCAGCCGGTCGACTCCGCGGGGTACTTCGACAACGTCCCCGGCGGCACGGCGCACGACTTCCGTCGTCGTTCGGTGCGCATGCTCGAAGACCTCGGCATCTCGGTGGAGTTCAGCCACCACGAGACCGGCCCCGGCCAGAACGAGATCGACCTGCGCTACGCCGACGCGCTCACGACCGCCGACAACATCATGACCTTCCGCACCGTGGTGAAGGAGGTCGCGATCGAGCAGGGCGTGTACGCCACGTTCATGCCGAAGCCCTTCTCGGAGTTCCCGGGCAGCGGCATGCACACCCACCTCTCCCTCTTCGAGGGCGATCAGAACGCCTTCTACGAGCCCGGCGCCCAGTACCAGCTCTCGAAGATCGGCCGCCAGTTCATCGCGGGCCTGCTGCGCCACGCGGGGGAGATCTCCGCCGTGACGAACCAGTTCGTGAACTCGTACAAGCGGCTCTGGGGCGGCGGCGAGGCGCCGAGCTTCGTCTGCTGGGGGCACAACAACCGTTCGGCGCTCGTGCGGGTGCCGCTGTACAAGCCGAACAAGGGCCAGAGCGCGCGCGTCGAGTACCGCGCGATCGATTCGGCCGCGAACCCGTACCTCGCGTTCTCCCTCCTGCTCGCCGCCGGCATGAAGGGTGTCGAGGAGGGGTACGAGCTGCCGCCCGAGGCCGAGGACGACGTCTGGATGCTGAGCGATCGCGAGCGGCGGGCGCTCGGGTACAGCCCGCTGCCGGCGAGCCTCGACCACGCGATCGAGGAGATGGAGCGCTCCGAGCTCGTCGCCGACACGCTCGGCGAAGAGGTGTTCCGTTACGTGCTCGCGAACAAGCGCGCCGAGTGGCAGGACTACCGCTCGCAGGTGACGCCGTTCGAGCTCACGCGCAACCTCGAGATCCTCTGACCGGATGACTCGGCAGGCGGCGCCGTACAGCGGGCTCGCCCGGGCCGGCTTCGACGACTTCGAGCGCGCCCGCGCGGGGCTCGCACGGCTCGCCGAGGCGAGCGAGGTCGAGCTCCCCGGGTTGCTCGACGCGCTGAGCGTGGCGGCCGACCCCGACGAGGCGCTCGCCGCGTTCGAACGTCTCGCCGAGCGCGCTCCCGCGGCGGTGCGCCGGGTGCTCGAACGTCCCGCGTCCGCCGAGCGCGCGGCGCGTCTGATCGGGGCCTCCCGTGGCGTGGGGGAGTTCCTCCTGCGCAATCCCGACGAACTCGTGCTCCTCGAACGCGAGCCGGAGCCGCCGCTCGGCGAGCATGAGGCGCGCGCCGTCCTCGTCGCTGCCCTGGACGAGCTGGGGGACGGCCCCATGGAGCCGGAGCGGGCGGCACGAGCCATCCGTCTCCGCTACCGCCGTCTGCTCGCGGGCATCGCCGTCTACGACCTCACCCGGGCGAGCGCGATCGAGGCGGTCGACACGATCGCGGCCGGGCTCGCGGATCTCGCCGGGGCGGCGCTGGAGTCCGCCCTCGTCGCCGCGCGTCGGCTGGTCGGGCGCCTCCCGGGCGAGGCGGCGGCGCCCGGCCGGTACCCGGCCGACGAGGTCGCCGCCACCCGCCTCGCCGTCATCGGCATGGGCAAGGCCGGCGCGCGGGAGCTCAACTACCTGAGCGATGTCGACGTGATCTTCGTCGCCGAGTCCGCCGACGAGGAGCGGCTCCCGTCGGGCCGTGCCGTCGAGATCGCGACGCGCCTCGCGGTCGTCGCCAGCCGGCTCATCGACGATGCCGGGGTCGAGCCGCCGCTCTGGGAGGTCGATGCGAACCTCCGCCCGGAGGGCAAGGACGGCGCACTCGTCCGCACCCTCGAGTCGCACGTGCAGTACTACGAGCGCTGGGCGAAGAGCTGGGAGTTCCAGGCTCTGCTGAAGGCCAGGCCGCTCGCCGGCGACGCCGAGCTCGGCGCCAGGTATCTCGCGGCCCTCTCGCCGATGGTCTGGGCGAGCTCGGGACGCGACGGCTTCGTCGAGTCGGTGCAGCAGATGCGCGAGCGGGTCACCCAGCACATCCCCGCCGACGAGGTCGACGTGCAGTTGAAGCTCGGCCCAGGCGGGCTCCGCGACATCGAGTTCACGGTGCAGCTGCTGCAGCTCGTGCACGGCGCGGGCGACGACGAGATCCACCAGCGCGGCACCCTGCCCGCGCTCGGCGCCCTCGCGAGCCGCGGTTACGTCGGCCGCGAAGAGGCCGGCGAGTTCGCGCACGACTACCGCCTGCTCCGGGTGCTGGAGCATCGGCTGCAGCTGTCGCGGCTGCGCCGGACGCACCTCATGCCGCGCGACGAGACGGAGCTTCGGGTGCTCGCGAGGGCGAGCGGACTCGCCCGCAACGCGGCCGAGCTGACCGCGCTCTGGCAGGCGACCCGGCAGCGGGTGCGCGGCCTGCACGAGCGCCTCTTCTACCGGCCGCTGCTCTCCGCCGTGGCGGCGCTGCCGGCGAGCGGGCTCGAGCTCACGAGCGCGCAAGCCGAGGCGCGGCTCGCGGCGATCGGCTTCCGCGATCCGAAGGGGGCGCTCGGCCACATCGCCGCCCTCACGGCGGGCGTCTCCCGACGGGCGACGATCCAGCGGCACCTCATGCCGGTGCTCATCTCGTGGTTCGCCGAGGGCGCCGACCCCGACTACGGCATGCTGTCCTTCCGTCGTCTGTCGGACACGCTCGGCACGACGCACTGGTACCTCCGGCTGCTCCGAGACTCCTCCGACGCGGCGCTCCGGCTCACCCGGGTGCTCTCCGGTTCCCGCTTCGTCGGCGAACTTCTCGAACGGAGCCCGGAGGCGGTCGCCTGGCTCGAGGACCTCGACGAGCTGCGTCCCCGCTCACTGGCGGCGCTCCGCGACGAGGCCGCGGCCGTCCTCGCCCGGCATACCGAGGTCGATGCGGCCGTGAAGGTGCTCCGGGCCGTCCGCCGCCGCGAGGTGCTGCGCCTCGCCCTCGCCGCCATCCTCGACGTGTGCAGCGTCGAGGAGCTCGGCCATGGACTCAGCGACGTCACTGAGAACCACCTCGCGGCGACCGTCGCCGCCATCAGACGGGGCGATCACGTCGGTGACGGTGACGGTGACGGCATCGAGTTCGCCGTGATCGGCATGGGCCGGTTCGGTGGCCGTGAGCTGGGCATCTCGTCCGACGCCGACGTCATCTACGTGTACCGCCCGGCCGCCCTGGAGGGCGACGCCGCGCACCGGGTCGCGCTGCGCATCGTCTCGGAGCTCGGGCGACTCACCGAGGACGCACGGTTGCCGTTCGACCTCGACGCCGACCTTCGGCCGGAGGGCCGCAACGGCGTCATGGTGCGCTCCCTCGAGGCGTACCGCGCGTACTACGCGCGGTGGTCCCTGACCTGGGAGGCGCAGGCTCTGCTGCGCGCCAGAGGCGTGGCGGGGGATGCCGCGCTCCTCGACGACTTCCGGGAGCTCGCCGACGGCGTGCGGTACCCGACGTCGATCGCCGAGCAGGCCGTGCGCGAGGTGAAGCGCATCAAGGCCCGGGTCGAGAACGAGCGGCTGCCGCAGAACGCCGACCCCGCGAGGCATCTGAAGCTCGGACGGGGTTCGTTGAGCGACGTCGAGTGGTTCGTGCAGCTCATCCAGCTGCAGCACGGCGCCGAGGTGCCTGCGCTCCGCACCACCTCGACGCTCGACGCGCTGCAGGCCGCCGTGGAGGCGGGGCTCGTCGCCGCCGATGACGCGGAGACCTTGCGTGCGGCGTGGATCTTCGCGTCGCGGGCCCGCTCGGCGCTCACGCTCTGGCTCGACCGCACGACCGATGTGCTGCCCGTCGAACGTACCCAGCTCGAGGGCGTCGCCCGGCTGATGGGCTATCCGCCCGGCTCGGCGGCGCAGCTCGAGCAGGACTACCTGCAGCTCACCCGGCGTTCGCGTGCGGTGTTCGACCGTGACTTCTACGGCATCGAACCGGGGCGGGAGCCGACGCGGTGAGCCGCTCCGCCGTCCGGCGGGCCGGAACCCCGCGCGGCACAGGGCGGCGAGGGGTTCCGGAGTCGCGGGTCAGGCCTCGACGACCGGGGCGTCCGGCGCGTTCTTCTTGACCGACTCGATGCCGTTCTGGGCGGCCGACTTCGAGCTGTAGCCCTCGGAGACCGCGATCGTTTCGCCGTTGCCGGCCTTCAGGCGGAAGCGCCACTCGCCTCGCGCGTCGGTGTAGAGCTCGAACTTCCCAGCCATTCTCGGCCCCTTCTCGAAACGGGCGCCGGCGTGCGCCGACTCGATCACATCGTGGCGTCCAGAGGCGCAGGTGCACAAGGGGGCAAACGTGCACGGACGACGAACGCCCCGGACAGCTGAGGCTGCCCGGGGCGTTCGGATCTGGGGAACCGCGGCTCAGACGCCGTAGTACAGCTCGAACTCGAAGGGGTGCGGACGCTGGGCCAGCGGCTTCAGCTCCTTCTCGCGCTTGTAGTCGATCCAGGTCTCGATGAGCTCCTTGGTGAACACGCCGCCCTCGAGGAGGAAGTCGTGGTCGGCCTCGAGCGCGTCGAGCACGGCGTCGAGCGAGCCCGGCACCTGCGGGATCGTCTTCGCCTCCTCGGCGGGCAGCTCGTAGAGGTCCTTGTCGACCGGCTCGTGCGGCTCGATCCGGTTCTTGATGCCGTCGATGCCGGCCATGAGCTGCGCGGCGAACGCGAGGTACGGGTTGCCCGAGGCATCCGGTGCGCGGAACTCGATGCGCTTCGCCTTCGGGTTGGTGCCGGTGATCGGGATGCGGATCGCCGCCGAGCGGTTGCCCGCCGAGTAGACGAGGTTCACGGGCGCCTCGAAGCCCGGCACGAGGCGGTGGAACGAGTTCACGGTCGGGTTCGTGAAGGCGAGCAGCGCCGGCGCGTGCTTCAGGATGCCGCCGATGTACCAGCGCGCCAGGTCGGAGAGCCCCCCGTAGCCGGCCTCGTCGTAGAACAGCGGCTTGCCGTCGCTCCACAGCGACTGGTGGGTGTGCATGCCCGAGCCGTTGTCGCCGAAGAGCGGCTTCGGCATGAACGTCGCCGTCTTGCCCCACTCGTTGGCGGTGTTCTTGACGATGTACTTGAACTTCAGGATGTCGTCCGCCGAGTGGACCATCGTGTCGAACTTGTAGTTGATCTCGCCCTGGCCGGCGGTGCCGACCTCGTGGTGGCTGCGCTCGAGCTCGAGGCCCGCGTCGATGAGCTTCAGGCAGATGTCGTCGCGGAGGTCGGCGTGCTGGTCGACCGGCGAGACGGGGAAGTAGCCGCCCTTGAACGGGGTCTTGTTGGCGAGGTTGCCGCCCTCTTCGACGCGGCCCGAGTTCCAGGCGCCCTCGCTGGAGTCGATCGAGTAGAAGCTCGTGTGCTGGTTCACCTCGTAGCGGACATCGTCGAAGATGTAGAACTCGGCCTCGGGGGCGAAGTAGGCGGTGTCCGCGATGCCGGTGGAGGCGAGGTACTTCTCGGCCTTCTTCGCGACCTGGCGCGGGTCCTTCGAGTAGATCTCGCCGGTGCGCGGGTTGTAGATGTCGAAGATCATGATGAGCGTGCGCTCAGCGCGGAACGGGTCGATGTAGGCCGTCGACACGTCGGGGATGAGCTGCATGTCGGACTCGTGGATCGACGCGAAGCCGCGGATCGAGGAGCCGTCGAAGAGCTGGCCGACGGTGAAGAAGTCCTCGTCGACCGTCGACGCCGGGATGTTGAAGTGCTGCTGCACACCCGGGAGGTCGGTGAATCGGATGTCGAGGAACTTGACCTCCGTCTCCTTGATGAACGTGAGGACTTCAGACGAATCACTGAACATGCGACGACTCTCCAAGTGGGCGGGCGGGAAGTCCGGAATCTCCGGGGCGGCCAGCAGCCGTCACCGACGGTATCCCCGGGCCGTTTCCCGGCCATGACGTGAATGTTTCCGGCATGTTACACGCTCTGCGCTCGGTAGGATCGAAGGATGCCCGACGCGAAGCCCACCACCTTCGGAGACCTCCAGCCCAGCAAGTGGCCGGGGGAGCGTCTGGGGCTCCCTGAGTCGGGGCGCGGATCCGTCGGGCGCGTCGGCCGTCGCATCGCCGCCCTGCTCATCGACTGGGCGAGTGCGATGCTGCTCTCGTTGCTGCTCACCCCGTACGACTCGGTCGCGTACAACTTCGTGACCCCGCTCATGTTCGTCGTGCTGCAGATCGTCTTCATTCCCACGATCGGCGGCAGCATCGGTCATCGCCTGCTCGGCATGGCGGTCGTGCCGCTCGAGGGCGGCTGGATCGGCATCCGTCGAGCCGTGGTCCGCTCGCTGCTGCTCATCATCGTCGTGCCCGCGCTCGTGTGGGACTCCGATCAGCGCGGGTTCCACGACAAGGTCGCCGGTACCGTCCTCATCCGCAGTCGCTGACCGCGGCATCCGCGTCGACCCGACGCTTCAGCGAGCGAAACGGGGCGGTCTCCCGAAGGAGGCCGCCCCGTTCGCGTCACCGGGACCGGTGCGGGTCAGCGCAGCTTGCCGCGCTGCGGCCGCACCTTCAGCGGGTCGATGCCCTTCGGGATCGGCAGCGAGCTCTGCAGCGAGTTGAGGCGGTTCGAGACGGCCATGACCTCGGGCTTCGTCAGGGTCTTCTTGAGCTTCCGCAGCTTCGACGCGAGGCGGTGCAGCTCGACGTCACCGTCCTCGTGGCCGACCGAGATGAGTGTGACGTCGACGGTCGGCAGGACACGCGCGATCTTGCGCTGCTCGTCGTCGAGCATGCGCTGGGTGCGGCTCGCGGGGCCTTCGCTGATCAGGACCACGCCACCTCGCCCGACGGCGCGGTACACGGCGTCCTGCGTGCGGCCGTTGACGGCCACCGGCATCTCGTTGCCGACCCAGCCGCCGCGCAGGCCGCTGCGCAGCACTGCGCCGACCGCACCCGGCTGCCCGTCGATCTGCGAGTAGGCGGCGCGCTCGGCGCGGCGGCCGAGGATGATCATCGCGATCAGGAGGCCGGCGAGCACGCCCGCGACGACCCACAGCGCGATCGTGAAGCCATTGCCCTCGCTGAGCCACAGCGCGAGTCCGAGCGTCACCGCGATCGGGGCGAGGAAGCCGAGGAGCATGAGCCACTGCGCGGTCGAGTCGTAGCGGCGGGTCATCTGGAAGACCTGCCACATCTGCTTCAGACGGCCGGGCTCCTTGGGGGAGGACGCGGAGTCCTTGGTGCGTGCCATGCGTCAAGGATACCGGCGGCGGGGGCCGCCGCAGACCGTGTTCGCGGCCCGCGTGCGGCCCTCGTCCGGAGCGGCGACGCCGGAGGAGGTCAGCGAGTCAGCCGACCGCCTGCGCGAAGCCGAGCTCGGCGTCGGCGAGGTGGGCGAGACCTGACGGGAGTTCGCGTCCTTTCGCGCGCATCGACTGGGCCCAGAGACGACCGGCCCGGTACGAGGAGCGCACGAGCGGGCCGGCGAGCACGCCGAGGTACCCGAGCTCCTCGGCTTCCGCCTTCAGCTCGACGAACTCCTCGGGCCGGACCCACCTGGCGACCGGCAGGTGCCGCGGACTCGGCCGCAGGTACTGCGTGATCGTGATGATGTCGGTCCCGGCCTCGAGGAGGTCCCGGAGCGCTTGCGACACCTCGGCGCGCTCCTCACCCATGCCGAGGATGAGATTGGACTTCGTGATCAGACCGGCGTCGCGCCCCTGGGTGATGACGTCGAGGGAACGCTCGTAGCGGAAGGCCGGGCGGATCCGCTTGAAGATCCGCGGGACCGTCTCGACGTTGTGCGCGAACACCTCCGGGCGGGCGGAGAAGACCTGCCCGAGCAGTTCCGGCTCGCCGTTGAAATCCGGCACCAGGATCTCGACCCCCGTGCCGGGGGACTGCGCGTGGATCTGCCGGATCGTCTCCGCGTAGAGCCAGGCGCCGCCGTCGGGAAGGTCGTCGCGCGCGACGCCGGTGACGGTCGAGTAGCGCAGCTGCATCCGCACGACCGACTCCGCGACCCGCCGCGGTTCGTCGGCGTCGTACTCGGCGGGTTTGCCGGTATCGATCTGGCAGAAGTCGCACCGCCTGGTGCACTGCGAGCCGCCGATGAGGAAGGTCGCCTCGCGGTCCTCCCAGCACTCGTAGATGTTCGGGCACCCGGCCTCCTGGCAGACGGTGTGCAGGTCCTCGCTCTTCACGAGCGACTGCAGTGCGCGGTACTCGGGCCCCATCTTCGCCCGGGTCTTGATCCACTCCGGCTTGCGTTCGATCGGCGTCTGGGCGTTGCGGACTTCGAGGCGCAGCAGTCGGCGCCCCTGCGGTTCGGCGCTCACGCGGCGATCGCCGCCTCGGATGCCTCGAGGTGCCGGAGCACCGGTTCGACCACGTCGACCGGCCGCACGGTGCGACCGAGGACGCGGGAGATGGTCGTCACCCCGGCGTCGCGGATGCCGCAGGCGACGATCTTCTCGTACGGTTCGAGCGAGTTGGAGCAGTTCAGTGCGAAGCCGTGCATGGTGACGCCGTCGGCGACACGGATGCCGATGGCGGCGATCTTCTCGTCGACGCCGTCGCCGACCCAGACGCCGGAGCGCCCCTCGACCCGGCGCCCCGCGACGCCGAGTTCGGCCAGGACGGCGATCAACACGTCTTCGAGCCGACGGACGTAGCCGACGACGTCGATGGGCTCCGGCAGCCGCAGGATGGGATAGCCGACGAGCTGGCCCGGACCGTGCCAGGTGATCTTGCCGCCGCGGTCGACCTCGACGACGGGGGTCCGGTCGACCGGCCGCTCGTCGGGACTCGTCCGTTTGCCGGCGGTGTAGACCGGCTGGTGTTCGAGGAGGATGACGGTGCCCGGGTTGGTCCCGGAGACCACCGCCTGGTGGACGGCGCGCTGGAGGGAGAGTCCCTCTTCGTACGGCACGGAGTTGGCGCTTAGCCCCGTGACGACAGAGTCGAGCATGCGGATCAGTCTAGACACCGGTGGCCGCGCGGTGCCCCTCGTCCACACGCGCGTGTCGCCGAGCGGCTTCCACCGATCCTCGGCGTCGGTGATCGTGGCACGCGGGCGGCGGTGAAGATCGCTGAATGGAGCAGGAGACGAAGCACGAGCGACGCGGGCGACGCGTCCGAAGCCGCACCGCTGCACGGCGCCGGAGTGGCGCGGCGACGAGGGTGGAGCGCCGCTCGGAGGGTCCGCCGAACGCTCCGGGGGCGACCGCTCCGGTGCCGACGTCTCCGGTGGCGACCTCGCCGTGGGCTGAGCCGGGTCGGGCCCCGGTGGCGCCCGTGACGTTCGCACCGGGCGGATGCCTCGGCGGCTATCGCATCCTCCGGCGAATCGCCTCGGGCGCGCGCGCTCAGGTGTTCCTGGCGGTGCCCGAGCCCGCCGAGGTGCCGGAGCTCCGAGATGACGGGGCCGCGTCCGGTGCCCGTCCGGTGGTGCTCCGGGTGTACGACGAGACGGTCGACCAGGACACGGTCACGATCGAGCTCGAGGCGCTCACCGCTCTCGGCGGTGCGGCGCTCCCGTCCCTCATCGATGTCTTCGCGGCATCCGGATCGGTGTGCCTCGTCGTCGAGTCGATCAGCGGTCACCGGTTGTCGAACGTGCTCGACGAACGACGGTTGGCACCGGGGGAGGCGGTCACGGTGCTGGCGCCGCTCGTCGCAGCCGTCCGTGAGCTCGCGGAGGCGGGGTTCGCGCATCCCGAGCTCTCGGCGGCCGATGTCCGTTTCGATGCGAGCGGGCGGCCGCGCATCACGGGACTCGGCCGCGTGCGGCGGCTCGGGCCGGTGTCGGCCGATCGAACCGGCCTCGAGCGTCGGTCGCACGAGGCCCTGGTCGAGCTCATCGAGCTCGTGGCGGGCGCCACGAATCCGGCGACGCCGTTGCACCGGGTCGTGGAGCTGGCTCGTACCCGGCTCGTCGCCCGCCCCTTCGAACCGTTCACCCTGGCACTCGAGCAGGAGCTCTTCCGCGTCGCAGTGGCATCGCCGGTGCGGGGCGCGACTGACGCACTCCGCGCCCCTGGAGCGTGGTCCGCCCCGCCCGTGTCGCTCGGCCTGCCGGCCCTGGAGGGCGAGCGCACCGATCCGGTCGCGGAGTCTGCCGCGGCTGCATCGAGGCGGCGCGCTCGAGCGGGCCGGGCCGCTCGGCCCGCCCCCGTCGGCGAGGGACGAACAGCGCTCGGCCATCTGCTCGCCGCGGAGGCGCCGCTATTCGAGCTGTTTCGACAGGGGAGTTGGCGGCGGTGGTTGGCCGAACGGCTCGGTCGCCGCCGGGGCGTCGTCGCCGTCGGTGCGCTCGCCGCTGCAGCGGCCTCGGTGCTGCTGCTCACCCTCGTCCCGCCGCAACGTGGCGCGTCGGCAGACGGAGGTGCCGCAACGGTGGAACGTCCGGCAGCAGAAGCGAGCTCGCCCGAGGAAGGGGGCGTGCTCGAATCCACGGGGGAAACCTCCGGAGCTGACACGGGGGAGCCTGCCGGTGCTGACGCGGGGGTGTCCGCCGGAGCTGACGCGGCTGCGCTCGACGACCCGGCGGCGCTCGCGGCGGCGGCGGCGGAGCTGCTCGCGCTGCGTGACACGTGCCTCTCCACGGCCGACCCGCAGTGCCTCGCCCAGGTCGTGCAACCCGGGTCCGCGCTCGAGCGTAACGATCAGGCGCGCCTCTCGGATGAGACACCGGCCGAAGCCGCGGGCTACGATCTCGACGCGGTGACGGTCGCCGGCACGATGGGCGGTGCCGTGCTGCTGCAGGTGCCCGTGGTCGGCGTCGAACGCGAACCGGCCTCGCTCCTGATGATTCGGAGCGAGGCCGGTTGGCGTCTACGGGAGATCTTCGACTAGATGCCGAGGTCGGCGTCGAAGGCACCCTCCTCGAGCCGCTCCTTCACCGCGGTGAGGAAGCGGGCCGCGTCGGCCCCGTCGATGATGCGGTGGTCGTACGAGAGGGCGAGGTACACCATCGAGCGCACGGCGATCGCGTCGGAGCCATCCTGCGAGACCACGACGGCGCGCTTCACCACAGTGCCGGTGCCGAGAATCGCGGTCTGCGGCAGGAAGACCACCGGAGTGTCGAAGAGCGCGCCGCGCGAACCCGTGTTCGTCAGCGTGAAGGTGCCGCCGGAGAGCTCGTCGGGCTTCAGCTGGTTGTTGCGGGTGCGCTCGGCGAGGTCGGCGATCTGCGCGGCGAGGCCGGCGATGTCGAGCTCGCCCGCGTCGCGGACGACCGGGGTGAGCAGACCACGCTCGGTGTCGACCGCGATGCTCATGTTCTCCTGCGCCGGGTAGACGATGGAGTCGCCTTCGACGGTGGAGTTGATGATCGGGTACGCCCGGAGCGCCTCGGCGGCGGCCATCGCGAAGAACGGCAGGAACGACAGCTTGTTGCCGGTCTTCTGCAGGAACTCGCCCTTGACGCGGTCGCGGAGCTTCGCCACCTTGGTGACGTCGACCTCGACGACCGTCGTGAGCTGCGCGGTCGACTGCATCGAGACGACGGCGCGCTCGGCGACGACCTTGCGCAGACGGGTCATCGCCTGCGTGGTGCCGCGCAGCGGCGAGGTCTCGAGAGGAGTGCGGGCCGGCGCGGCCGAGCCGGCCGCCGTGGGAGCGCCCTGGGCCTGCAGCACATCCTGCTTGCGGATGCGTCCGCCGACGCCAGTGCCGGTGACACTGGCGAGGTCGACGCCCTGCTCGCTGGCGAGCTTGCGCACGATCGGCGTCACGTAGCCACTCGGGCCGGCGTGCGAGCCGCCGGTCGCGGGAGCCGCAGCAGCCGGAGCGGCGGCGGGCGCCGGTGCGGCCGGTGCCGGAGCGGGGGCGGCGGGCGCCTCAGCAGCCGGTGCGGGTGCGGCCGGTGCCGGGGCGGCCGGTGCGGGAGCAGCCGGGGCCTCAGCAGCCGGGGCAGGAGCAGCCGGTGCCGGAGCAGCCGGGGCGGGTGCCGCGGGTGCCTCAGCGGCCGGTGCCGGGGCAGCCGGTGCGGGTGCCTCAGCGGCCGGTGCGGGAGCAGCCGGTGCGGGGGCCGCGGGTGCCTCAGCGGCCGGTGCCGGGGCAGCCGGTGCCGGTGCGGCGGGCGCCTCTGCAGCGGGCGCCTCTGCAGCGGGCGCCTCGGCGGCCGGCGCGGCCGGCTCCTCCGCGGCGGCCGCGCCGTCACCGATGGTGACGAGCGCGGTGCCGACCTCGACGGTCTCGTCCTCCTGGACGAGGATCGCCTCGATGACGCCGGCGACGGGCGACGGGATCTCCGTGTCGACCTTGTCGGTGGAGACCTCGAGCAGCGGCTCGTCCACCTCCACGCGGTCGCCGACGGCCTTCAGCCAGCGCGTGACCGTCCCCTCCGTGACACTCTCACCGAGTGCCGGGAGGCTGACTGATTGGCTCATTCGCTTGTCTCCTTCACAGCGTTGGACGCCTTGTGTGGTCCGATTATCGAGCGGGTGGGGTCAGATCGCGTGCAGCGGCTTGCCGGCGAGCTTCAGCACAGCTTCGCCGAACGCCTCGTTCTGCGTGGGGTGGGCGTGGATGAAGGGCGCGATGTCCTCCGGGTACGCCTCCCAGTTCACGGCGAGCTGAGCCTCGCCGATGAGCTCACCGACGCGGCCCCCGATCATGTGGACGCCGACGATCGGGCCCTCCTTGACCTGGACGACCTTGATCGAGCCGCTCGTGCCGAGGATGCTGCTCTTGCCGTTGCCGGCGAGGTTGTACTCGTAGCTCGTGACCTGCTCGGCGCCGAACTTCTCGGCGGCCTTCGCCTCCGTGTAGCCGACCGACGCGACCTCAGGCTCGCAGTAGGTGATCTTCGGGATGTTGACGTCCTCGACGACGATCGGGTTCAGACCCGCGATCTCCTCGGCGACGAAGATGCCCTGCTGGTAGCTGCGGTGCGCGAGCTGCAGGCCCGGGACGATGTCGCCGATGGCGTAGACGCCGGGCACGTTCGTCGCGAGGCGCTCGTTGGTGAGCACGAAGCCGCGGTCCATCTGGACACCCGCCTCTTCGAAGCCGAGACCCTGGGTGACCGGTCCTCGGCCCACCGCGACGAGCAACAGCTCAGCCTCGATCGTGGTGCCGTTCTCGAGCGTCACGACGACACCCGACTCGTTCTGGGTGACGCTCTGGAACCGGATGCCGAGCGAGTAGTCGATGCCGCGCTTCTTGAAGGCGCGTTCGAGCTGCTTGGAGATCGACTCCTCCTCGTTCGGCACGAGGTGGGGGAGCGCTTCGATCACGGTCACCTCGGCGCCGAAGGAGCGCCAGACGCTCGCGAACTCGACGCCGATGACGCCGCCGCCGAGGACGGCGACCTTGCCGGGGACGAAGTCGAGCTGCAGGGCCTGCTCGCTCGTGATCACGCGACCGCCGATCTCGAGACCGGGCAGCGAGCGCGAGTAGGAGCCGGTAGCCAGGACGACGTTCTTGCCCACGTAGCGCTCACCGGCGACCTCGACCGTGTTCGGCGCGACCAGGCGGCCCTCGCCTTCGACGACGGGGATGCCGCGCGCCTTCAGCAGGCCCTGGAGGCCCTTCCACTTGCTTGCGACGATGCCCTCGCGGTACGCGGTCACGCCCGGCATGTCGATGCCCTCGAACGCGGTCTTGACGCCGTACTTGGCCGCGTCCTTGGCGGACTCGGCGACCTCGGCGGCGTGGAGCAGCGCCTTCGTCGGGATGCAACCGCGGTGCAGGCACGTACCACCGAGCTTGTCCTTCTCGATGACGACGGCCGTCATGCCGAGCTCGACCGCTCGGATGGCCGCCGCGTACCCGGCGCTCCCGCCGCCCAGGACGACGATGTCAAAGTTCTGCTCGGACAAACCGGTATCTCCCTCGCGCATTCAGATCTGCGACACGGACCGCGCCGGGTTCGTGCCCGGAGCGGGTGACCGGGGCGAGTGTTTTCGCCCCGGTTCGACCTTACTACCCCGCGGCGAGCTCCTCGCCAAGGCGGACCAGGGTGCGCACGGCGATGCCGGTCGGACCGCCGCCCGTGAAGCCCCAGGCCGCCCCGCCGTTGTCGGCCGGCCCTGCGATGTCCAGGTGCGCCCACGGGATCTTCGCGCCGTCGCGCTCGCCCACGAACTCCTGGAGGAACACGCCGGCGAGCAGCATGCCGGGCACGACGCCGCCGAGCTTCGTGTTCGTGAGGTCCGCGACGTCCGACTTCAGGAGGGGGAGCAGGTGGGCGGGCAGCGGCATCGGCCAGAGGGACTCGTCGACGGCCGCGGCGGCGTCGCGGACACGCTGGACGAGGTCGTCGTCGCCCATGAGGCCGGTGATCCGCCCGCCGAGCGCGACCAGCTGGGCGCCGGTCAACGTGGCGACGTCGATGATCGCATCTGGCTGCTCCTCGCTCGCGGCGACGAGGCCGTCGGCCAGCACGAGCCGCCCTTCGGCATCCGTATTGAGCACCTCGACGGTCTTGCCGCCGCGGATCCGCAGGACGTCGTTCGGCCGCATCGCGGTGCCGGAGGGGAGGTTCTCGGCCAGGCAGAGCCAGGCCGTGACCCGCACGGGTGCGTTCAGCCGCGCGAGCGCGAGCGTCGCGTTGAACACGGCGGCGGCGCCGGCCATGTCGCCCTTCATCCCGACCATCGACTGCATGGGCTTCAAGCTCAGCCCACCGGAGTCGAAGGTGATGCCCTTGCCGACGAAGGCGAGAGAAGTGGTCGCGCCGTCCGGGGCGTACTCCAGACGCACGAGGCGGGGACCGCGGACGGAGCCCTGACCGACGCCGAGGAGGCCCCCGAACCCGCCTGCTTCGAGCTCGTCCTCCGCGTACACGGTGGCCTGGATCCCGGCCGCTCGAGCGGCGTCGACGGCGATCTCGGCGAATCGAGCGGGGAAGAGCTCGGAGGGGGAGAGGTTCACGAGGTCGCGGGTCGCGGCGACGGCCTCGGCGACCGTGCGGACGCGCTCGGTGCCGAGCTCCTCGTCGCCGAACTCCGTGTGCAGGGTGATCGAAGCGACGGGCGGCTTCGGCTTCGAGCGGTACTCGTTGAAGCGATAGGCGCCGAGTGCGGCCCCCTCGAGGAGCGCGGCGGCCTCGGCCGCCGAGGCGGCAGGGATGCCGATCGCGACGGAGTCCACCTCGCTCAGCTGTCGCAGCGCGCTTCCCGCGGCCAGTCGGAGTGCGTCGGCATCCGCGGCGGCACCGGTGCCGGCGACCGCCACGACGCGCCCGTCGACCGAGGGGTCGGCGAGTCGGACCAGCTCGTCGGCCGCGCCCTTCGCCCCGAGTGCGCGCAGCTGCGCCTCCGCCCATTCGAAACCGGCGGGGGCGAGGAGCTGGGGGCCGTCGTCGGTGCTCCGTGAGGCGAGGACGACGACCTCGGCATCGGCGTCGACGGCAGGGGAAGCGGACAGCGAGATGGTGGGAATGGGCATGGCTTCGATGCTACGCGGCGCGGTGTTCGCTGTGAGCGTTCGCGCGAGGCATCCGCGCCGGCGGCCGTCCGGATCGGGCTCAGTAGTCTGGAACCATGCGTGACGCCCGAACTCTGTACGAGCTGAACCCCGCGGTCGAAGTGCCGCTCGGCCTTCCGCTCGTGGCCGGGCTCACCGGCTTCGCCGACGCGGGCGGTGCCGTTGCGCAGACGACCGAGTACCTGCGTTCGACCCTCGACACCGTCGTCGTGGCCGACTTCGACGCCGACGAGCTGCTCGACTACCGGGCTCGTCGTCCCGTCATCGTCTTCGATGGCGACCACCTCACGGACTACCGACCCGCGCGGCTCGGCCTCGACCTCGCGAAGGACGAGCTCGGCCGCCCGTTCCTGCTGCTCACGGGCTTCGAGCCCGACTTCCAGTGGGAGCGGTTCTCGCGCGCGGTGATCGAACTGGTGGAGCGCTATCAGGTCGCCTCGTTCAGTTGGCTGAACGCGATCCCGATGCCGGTGCCGCACACCCGGCCCATCGGCGTCACCGTGAGCGGGAACCGCAGCGAACTGATCGAGACGATGTCGGTTTGGCGGCCGACCACGCAGGTCCCGGCCAATGCCCTCCACCTCGTGGAGTACCGGCTGCACGAGCGCGAGCTGCCGACCGCCGGCTTCGTTCTGCTCGTGCCCCACTACCTCGGCGACACGGAGTACCCGGCGGCGGCGATCGCGGCGCTCGAGGCGACGAGTGCCGGCACGGGGTTGATCTTCCCGACGGAAGTGCTCCGCGAGCAGGGCCGCGAGTTCGTGGCGCGCATCGATGAGCAGGTCGCGGAGAACCAGGAGCTCGCGAAGCTCGTGACGACACTCGAGCATCGCTACGACGCGTACATGGCGGGGACGAGTCTCCGTTCCCCACTGACCGATGAGGACGGAGAGGTGCCGACCGCCGACGAGATCGCGGCCGAGCTCGAGAAGTTCCTCGCCTTCCGTCGCACCGACGAGGAACCGCCGCACCCGCTGTGACCTCCCGGGTCTCGCCGGAGGGGGAATAGCGGCGGATCCCGAGGCGTTCTCATTCCTCGACGGGCGCGAGTGGCGGATCGGCGCCGAACGCACGAAGAACCGACGGCTCACTGGTATAATTGTAGGCAGGACCCGTTCTGGTCGGCCGAGGCGATCTCGATCGCATTCGCTGCGGACTTGACATGGGTCCTCATAGTGTCCGAAAACACCGGGCAGTGTCCGAAAACACCGGGCAGCCGAACATGCCGAGCACCGTCGTCGTGTCGCGAGCGCACCGACGAGGAGAGGGTCAACACCTATGGCAACCAAGTCCACGAAGACTGCGACGGCCGAGGCCGAGGCGAGCACCGAGAAGCCTGTCGCAGCCGGGACGAAGCGTGCCGCTGCGAAGGCGGGCACGGCGAAGGCCGCACCGAAGGCCAAGACCGCGGCGAAGACCCCGCGCACCGCAACGGCGAAGGCCTCGACGAAGTCGAAGGCCAAGCGTGCGGACGACGACGAGGACGAGGAGCTCGACGAGGGTGCCGAGCCCGCCGACGTGGTCCCGGGCGACGACGCCGACGAGGCCACGACCGACGAGGCCGGCGACGAGGCGGACTCCGACGAGGAGGCGAAGCCGATCCCGGCCGACCCGCACCCGACCGGCGCGCTCGTGCTTCGCGCGACCGACGACGAGGACGAGGTCCCCGTCTACTCCGCGGCGATCACCGGCGCGACCGCCGATCCGGTCAAGGACTACCTGAAGCAGATCGGCAAGGTCGCCCTGCTGAACGCGGCCGAAGAGGTCGAGCTCGCGATGCGCATCGAGGCGGGCCTGTTCGCCGAGGAGAAGCTCTCGCACATGTCCGACGCCGAGAAGCGCGCGCAGCTCGGTCGCGAGTTGCAGTGGGTCGCGAAGGACGGGCAGCGTGCGAAGAGCCACCTGCTCGGCGCGAACCTGCGACTCGTCGTCTCGCTCGCGAAGCGCTACACCGGCCGCGGCATGCAGTTCCTGGACCTGATCCAGGAGGGCAACCTCGGGCTCATCCGTGCGGTCGAGAAGTTCGACTACACCAAGGGCTTCAAGTTCTCGACGTACGCCACCTGGTGGATCCGGCAGGCGATCACCCGCGCCATGGCCGACCAGGCGCGCACCATCCGCATCCCCGTGCACATGGTCGAGGTCATCAACAAGCTCGCCCGCGTGCAGCGTCAGATGCTGCAGGACCTGGGCCGCGAGCCCACGCCGGAAGAGCTCTCGAAGGAGCTCGACATGACCCCTGAGAAGGTCATCGAGGTGCAGAAGTACGGGCGCGAGCCGATCTCGCTGCACACGCCGCTCGGTGAAGACGGCGACAGCGAGTTCGGCGACCTCATCGAGGACACCGAGGCGGTCGTCCCGGCCGACGCGGTCGGCTTCACGATGCTGCAGAAGCAGCTCGAGTCGCTGCTCGACTCGCTGAGCGAGCGCGAAGCCGGCGTCATCCGCATGCGCTTCGGTCTCGGAGACGGCATGCCGAAGACGCTCGACCAGATCGGCGACACCTTCGGGGTCACCCGCGAGCGCATCCGCCAGATCGAGTCGAAGACGATGGCGAAGCTGCGGCACCCGTCGCGCTCCCAGTCGCTGCGGGACTACCTCGAGTAGGCCGGCGGTGCGCTACGCGCCGGCGATCGCCGTCGGCAAGCTCGTTCGGATCGCCGCCCGGCTGAGGAAGCCGGGCGGCGGCTCCGCGATCCCGGGGCTGATCGTCAATCGCATCGCCCCCGGCTACCTCAAGCGGACGCTGTCCGGATTCCCCCAAGGACTCGTCGTGGTCTCCGGATCGAGCGGCAAGTCGACGACGACGAAGATGCTCGTCGCGATCCTCCGCGCGCACGACGTCTCCATCTTCACCAATCCGTCGACCGCGAACATCAGCCAGGGCCTCACCTCCGCGCTGCTCGAGCAGGCGGACTGGCGCGGCCGGGTGCCGGGCGACGTCGCCGTCCTCGAGATGGACGAGGGGCACGGCGCCCTCGTGATGCAGGGCGTCGACGCCAGAGTGGTCGCCCTGACGAACGTCATGGTCGACCAGATCGACCGCTTCCACGATTCGGAGATGGTCGCCGGGATGCTGGCACGGATCGCCGCTCGTGCCGGCGAAGCCGTCGTGCTGAACGCCGACGACGCGTATCTCGAACGGCTCGCGGCACGGGTCGCCCCCGGCGTGGCGGTGCACCGATTCGGCGTCTCCGCCGCCGTGCTGGCGGCTGCGCCGCGAGGGCTCGGCAACACCGAGACGAGTGAGCGGCGGCTCGATCCAGCTGACGGCGTCGTCGTGGAGCGCGTCGACGGTGCATCCGCGGTGCTCCTCGACGACGGCGTCGAGCATCCCACCGGGCTGCCGGCCCGGGGCATCCACTACGCGGTCGATGCGGCCGCCGCCTACGCCACCGCGCGCGCGGTGCTCGGTGAGCGATTCTCCGCGGACGCCGCCGTGGCGGCGCTGTCGAGCATCCCTCCCGTGTTCGGCCGCGGCGAGCGGGTGCGCATCCGTGATCAGGACGTCGACTTCGTGCTCGTCCAGAATCCCGCGAGCTACCAGCTGAACATCGACGCTATCCCGGTCGGCACGGAGCAGATCCTCTTCGCGATCGGCTCCGACGTGCGGGATCCCTCGTACTTCTGGCCGGTCGATGCGTCCTCGCTCGACCGCGTCTCGATCGTCAGTGGGTCGAAGGCGGCGGAGGCCGCCTTGATGCTCACGTACGACGGCGTGGAGATCGACCGGATCGAGACCGACCTCGGGCGTGCCCTGGACGACTTCCTGGCCGCTCCTGCTCCGGCGCGCGGAGTGAAGACCATCGTCTTCACCGCCGACTCGATGCGCCGCACCCGCGCCCACCTCGGACTCACGGAGGCGGAATGACCTTCACGATCGTCTCCCTGCTGCCCGGCACGCAGAACACGAACGGCGACGCGCAGAACGCGACGGTGCTCGAACGGCGCGCGGAGTGGGCCGGCATCGCCGCCCGAACCGTGCTGGTCGAACGCGCGGCGGAGCTCCCGGCCGAGATCGACGCGATCGTGCTCGGCTCCGGCAGCGACGCCTCGCTCGTGCGCAGCCGCGACACGCTGCGGACGATGCACGACGAGCTGCGACGCTGGGGCACCGAGGGGGTTCCCATCCTCGGCATCGGCACGGGGTGGGAGCTGCTCAGCTGGGGTATCGAGCATCGCGACGGCAGCGCGATCGAGGGACTCGGCATCCTTCCCGGTCGGGCCGTGCCGCGAGACGGGCGTGTGACCGGTGACGCCGTGGTGGCCACCGCGCGCTTCGGTCAGCTCGTGGGCTTCGAGAACCACGCCCGCGACTACGTGGGCGCAGAGGCTTCCCCGCTCGGTCGGTTGCGCGCCGGTGAGGGCAACGGCCGAGCCTCGGGTCAGGAAGGCGTGGTCATGGGATCCGTGATCGGGACGCACCTGCATGGGCCCGTCCTCGCGAAGAACCCGGCCTTCGCCGATGCGCTGCTGCGGATCATGGCCGAGCGTCGCGGGATCGCGTACGAACCGGGAGAGCGAGCGGCGACGGTCGACGGCTATGCCGCGGCCGCTCGTGCGGCGCAGCTTCGCGCTGCCGGCATCGAGGTCGATCCGGCGGCCTGAGCTCGGGCGACGAGACCCCGCAACGAGGAAACGCCCCGGCCGGGGCCGGGGCGTTTCGTGAAGTCGATGGGTTCAGTCGCGAGCGTCGACGAGGAGCCGGTCGGACTCGTCGTGCCAGCTCTGCGCGATCTGCGAGAGCTTCTCCTGGTGCTTGCGACCGTGGTGGGCGCAGAACAGGAGTTCGCCGTTCGCGACGACGACGCGGATGTACGCCTGAGCGCCGCATGCGTCGCAGCGATCGAGCGCGGTGAGCTCGTAGGTACGCTCGACGTCGACCGCATCGTTCGCCTCGGTCTGCTGGGTCATAGCTCCTCCTTCGTTCACGCGCTGACTTCCGTGTTCATCAATCAAAACACGGGGTGTGCGGCGTTCCTTCCGTATTGCCGGGCATTTCGCTGAGAGCGCAGTGGCTGCGCAGCACTGTCGGTCGCGATCACTAGGCTTGACCGACGTGAGCTCCGATTACTCCGCCCGTCATCTCTCCGTGCTCGAGGGCCTCGAGGCCGTGCGCAAGCGACCCGGCATGTACATCGGGTCGACCGACTCCAGAGGGCTCATGCACTGCCTCTGGGAGATCATCGACAACTCGGTCGATGAGGCGCTCGCCGGCCACGGTCGTGAGATCGAGGTGGTGCTGCACGCCGACGAGAGCGTCGAGGTCCGCGATCAGGCGCGAGGCATCCCCGTCGACGTCGAACCCAAGACGGGCCTCACCGGCGTGGAGGTCGTCTTCACGAAACTGCACGCCGGCGGCAAGTTCGGCTCGGGGTCCTACGCGGCCTCCGGCGGTCTGCACGGCGTCGGCGCGTCGGTCGTCAACGCCCTCTCCGCCCGCCTCGATGTCGAGGTCGACCGCGACGGCAAGACGTGGGCCATGTCGTTCCATCGCGGCGAGCCGGGCCGGTTTGCCGATCAGGGCACGCCCGACCCCGATTCGCCGTTCACCCCCTTCGAGCAGTCGAGCTCGCTCGATGCCGTCGGCAAGGTGAAGAAGGGCGTGACCGGCACGCGCGTGCGGTACTGGGCCGACCCGCAGATCTTCACGAAGGGCGCGAGCTTCCAGATCGAGGAGCTGCTCGGCCGAGCGAGGCAGACCGCCTTCCTCGTCCCGGGACTCGGGCTGACCGTCGTCGATGATCGCGGCGAGGCTCCCGAGACGCACCGCTTCCACTTCGAGGGCGGCATCTCGGAGTTCGTCGAGCACCTCGCCGCCGACGGTCCGGTCACCGAGATCTGGCGATCGACGGGCGAGGGCCGGTTCACCGAGACGGTGCCGGTGCTCTCCGACGGCGGCGCGATGATCCCGACCGAGGTCGAGCGCACCTGCGAGGTCGATGTGGCCCTGCGCTGGGGCACCGGGTACGACACGGTCGTGCGCAGCTTCGTGAACATCATCGCGACGCCGAAGGGCGGCACGCACCTCGCCGGCTTCGAACAGGGGCTGCTGAAGCTTCTGCGAACCCAGGTGGAGCAGAACGCGAGGCGCCTGAAGGTCGGCAACGACAAGCTCGAGAAGGACGACATCCTCGCCGGGCTCACGGCGGTGCTCACCGTCCGCCTGCCGGAGCCGCAGTTCGAGGGGCAGACGAAGGAGATCCTCGGCACCCCCGCGGTCCGCGCCATCGTCTCCTCGGTCATCACGAAGCAGCTCGGCGAGCGCTTCGCCTCGACGAAGCGCGACGACAAGACGCAGACCTCGCTCGTGCTCGAGAAGATCGTCTCCGAGATGAAGGCGCGCATCTCCGCGCGCACCCACAAGGAGACGCAGCGCCGCAAGAACGCGCTCGAGAGCTCCTCACTGCCGGCGAAGCTCGCCGACTGCCGTTCGAGCGATGTCGCCCAGAGTGAGCTGTTCATCGTCGAGGGCGACTCCGCGCTCGGCACGGCGAAGCTCGCCCGCGACAGCGAGCATCAGGCACTGCTGCCGATCCGCGGCAAGATCCTGAACGTGCAGAAGGCGTCGGTGGCCGACATGCTCGGCAACGCGGAGTGCGCGGCGATCATCCAGACGATCGGGGCCGGCTCCGGTCGCACCTTCGACCTCTCCGCCGCGCGCTACGGCAAGGTCATCATCATGAGCGACGCCGACGTCGACGGCGCGCACATCCGCACGCTGCTCCTGACACTCTTCTTCCGCTACATGCGGCCGATGATCGAGGAGGGCCGGGTGTTCGCCGCGGTTCCGCCGCTGCATCGCATCGTCGTGCAGAACCCGGGCTCGAAGCCGAACGAGACGATCTACACGTACTCCGAGGCCGAGCTGAACGGCGTGCTCTCGACGCTCAAGCGGCAGAACAAGAAGTACCAGGACCCGATCCAGCGCTACAAGGGTCTCGGTGAGATGGATGCCGAGCAGCTCGCGTCGACCACGATGGACCGCCAGCACCGCACGCTCCGCCGCGTGAACCTCGCCGACGCCGAGAACGCGGGCCGCGTCTTCGAGCTCCTGATGGGCAACGAGGTGGCGCCGCGCAAGGAATTCATCGTCGACAGCGCGGCCGGGCTCAGCCGAGAGCGCATCGACGCGTAACGCCTCACCGGCCGACCGGCTCGACCCGGAGCCGGCCGCCGCGCGGCGATCGATCAGCCGATGCGGCGGCCGACCATGCTGACGACGGCGTCGAGCTGCACGCCGGAGGCGTCGCGCTTCGCGCCGGACTCGGGCAGCGCACGTACCGACCCGTCTGAGCCGAGGCCGTAGGCGGGCTCCGGACCGGCCCACGCCACCGTCAACGCATCCTGACCCTTCAGGAAGCGCTGGGCGCGCACGCCGCCGGTCGCTCGGCCCTTACCGGGGAACTCGTCGAACGTCGACACCTTGGCCGCGCCGGGGTCGGCACCGAGCAGTGTGTCGCTCGTCGCGGCGATCGTGACGACGACCGCCGTCTCGAGCTCGGACGGCGTCAGGGCCGTGAAGGAGAGCACCGTGGCGCCGGCGGCGAGCTTCATACCGGCCATGCCGCCGGCCGGGCAACCCTGCGGGCGCACCGAGGACGCGGGGAAGTGCAACAGCTGCGCGTCGCTCGCGATGAACACGAGCTCGTCGTCGTCGCCGCCCTGCACTGCGCCGACGACCTCATCGCCGGGCTTCAGCGCGATCACCTCGAAGTCGGGACGGTTGGGGTATCCGCCCGGCGCGACCCGCTTCACGATGCCCTGCTTCGTGCCGAGGGCGATCGGCTGCTCGCTCGTGAGCGAGACGACCGCGAGCACTCGCTCGCCACGATCGGCGAGGCCGAGGTAGTCGTGCACCCTGACCCCGGCACCGAGCTGCACCGAGTTCGCCGGCAGCGTCGGGAGGTCGAGGGGGGAGAAGCGGATGAGCCGGCCCTTCGAGGTGATCGCGCCGATCTCGGAACGGCTCGTGGTGTCGAGGGTCGACGCGACGGCGTCGTGCTTGCTGCGCCGGGCGGGCACGGTGATCGTGACGGCGTCCTCGCCCTCCGGCCGGTCGACTCGGGCGATGCGGCCCGTGACGCTCAGGAACACGCGGCACGGCACGTCGGCATGCTCGAGTGAGGCCGCCACCGCCTTGCGCGAGGCGCCGGCGGGCAGCGCCTTCGCCTCGGTGAGGAGCGTGCGGCGCGGCGTGCCGTAGAGCTCGGCGACCTGCTCGAGTTCCTCGGAGACGAGGGCACGGATGCGGGCCTCGCTGCCGAGCAGTTCCTCGAGCTCGGCGATCTCGGCCTGCAGCTTGTCGCGCTCGGCCTCGAGCTCGATGCGGGAGAACTTGGTGAGCCGGCGCAGCCGCAGTTCGAGGATGTACTCGGCCTGCAGCTGGCTGAGATCGAAGACGTCCTGCAGTCGGTGACGAGCTTGGTCGGTGTCGTCGCTCGTGCGGATGACCTGGATGACCTCGTCGATGTCGAGGATCGCGATGAGCAGGCCCTCGACGAGGTGCAGCCGCTCGCGGCGGCGGGCGAGACGGAACTCGCTCCGGCGGGTCACGACGCGCACCCGGTGGCCGACGTAGACAAGGAGCAGCTCGCGGAGGCCGAGCGTCTGGGGTTGGCCGTCGACGAGCGCGACGTTGTTGATGTTGAAGGAGTCCTCGAGCGGGGTGAGCCGGTACAGCTGCTCGAGCACCGCCTGCGGGTTGAAGCCGGTCTTGATGCCGATGACGAGCCGCAGCCCGCGCTTGCGGTCGGTGAGGTCGGTGACGTCGGAGATGCCGGTGATCTTCTTGGCGTTGACGCCGTCCTTGATCTTCTCGATGACCTTCTCGGGGCCGACGAGATAGGGGAGCTCGGTGACGACGAGGCCCGCCTTGCGCGCGGTCAGCTGCTCGACGCTCACGCGCGCGCGGGTCTTGAACGAGCCGCGGCCGGTGGCGTACGCGTCGCGGATGCCGGCGAGCCCCACGATCGTGCCGCCGGAGGGGAAGTCCGGGCCGGGCACGAACTCCATGAGCTCGTCGAGACCGGCATCGGGGTGCTCCAGCAGGTGCCGGGCGGCGTGCACGACCTCGACGAGATTGTGCGGGGCCATGTTCGTCGCCATGCCGACCGCGATGCCGCTCGCGCCGTTCACGAGGAGGTTCGGGATGGCCGCGGGCAGGACCTCGGGCTGCTGGTGGCTGTTGTCGTAGTTCGGGACGAAGTCGACGACGTCCTCGTCGAGGCTCTCGGTCATCGACATCGCCGGGGGCGCGAGGCGCGCCTCGGTGTACCGGGCCGCGGCCGGACCGTCGTCGAGCGAACCGAAGTTGCCGTGCCCGTCGACGAGCGGGACCCGGAGCGTGAACGGCTGGGCCAGACGGACGAGGGCGTCGTAGATCGCCGAGTCGCCGTGCGGGTGCAGCTTGCCCATGACCTCGCCGACGACGCGAGCCGACTTCACGTGCCCGCGGTCGGGCCGGAGGCCCATGTCGCTCATCATGTAGAGAATGCGCCGCTGCACGGGCTTCATGCCGTCGCGGGCGTCGGGGAGCGCGCGCGAGTAGATGACCGAATACGCGTACTCGAGGAAGGACCCCTGCATCTCGGCGGCGACGTCGACGTCTTCGATGCGCTCGGCGATGGGCGGCTGCTCGGGGTCGTGGGGTGCTCGGGTCATCCGTCAATCTCGGTCGAGGCGCTCGCGCGCGGGGCAACTGGGGCGCGCCCGGCCTGTGTCAGACTGGGCGCGATGCCTGCAATGCTACCGGTGACCGACGACACGACCCCGCGGCTTGCCGGGGTGCTGGCGAGTTCGCTCGCGGCCGTCACCGGCGGCGGGGGAGCGTTCGGACTGCCGCACGTGCGCTCGGCGATCGTCCTCCTCGTCGACGGGCTGGGCGCGACGAACCTGCAGGGCCGTTCGGGCCACGCCCGATTCCTCGCCGGCCGGATGGCGAAGCGGGACGTGATCCGCACGGTCTTCCCCTCGACGACGGCCGCCGCCATCGCCTCGTTCGCGACGGGGGTCATGCCGGGCGAGCACGGACTCGTCGGCTACCGCGTGCTCGAGCCCTCGCGCGACGTGCTGGCGAACCAGCTGAACGGCTGGGAGCACGGGCAGCTGCCCGCGGACTGGCAGCGCCATCCGACCCTCTTCCAACGCGCCGCCGAACTCGGCGTGCGGCCCGTCGCGGTCGGTGCGCCCCGATATGCGGCGAGTGGCTACACGCGGGCGGTGCTGCAAGGCGCGGAGTACCGATCCGGGACAGGCCTCGCGGAGCGGTTCGCCGAGGCCCTCGACGCGGTCGGCGCCGCCGAGCCCTCGCTCGTCTACCTCTACGTCCCCGAGCTCGATCAGATCGCGCACGCGCACGGCTGGGAGTCCGGGCGCTGGCTCGCCGCTCTCGAAGAACTGGATGCCGAGGCATCCGCGCTGGCCGCCCGGCTCCCGCGCGACGTCGGGCTGCTGGTGACTGCCGATCATGGGGTGATCGACGTCCCCGAGCACCGGCACGTGCACATCGATGCCCGGCCGGCGCTCCTCGACGGGGTACGGCACGTCGGGGGAGAGCCCCGTTGCTTGGCGCTCTGGTTCGATCCGTCGTTCCCGGAAGCCGAGCGCGAACGGGTGGCCGAGCTGTGGCGCGACGCCGAATCGAAGCGCGCCTGGGTGTTCACCCGCGACGAGGCGATCGCGGCCGGACTCTACGGGGGTCGTGTCGACGAGGCGGTCCGCCCCCGCATCGGGGATCTGCTCGTCGCGGCCCGGGCGGGCATCGCCTACTACGACGCGCGGGAGGCGAACCGGGCGCCGGAGCGGATGATCGGCCAGCACGGATCCATGACCGACGAGGAGACGCGCGTCCCGCTGATCCGGCTGGGCGCGTTCGCCCGTTGAGCTCGCGCCGCGTGGGCACGAAGGATGCGCCGGAAACCTCACAGCGCCGGGAACGTCACAGCGCCGGGAACGCCGCAGGGCCCCGCCGTGCCGGCGGGGCCCTGTGCGCGTCGGTCAGGCGGGGTACTGGCGGCGCTTGACCTGGGGCTTCGGGAGCCGGAGCGGGCGCAGCTGCAGCGCGCGCATCGCCGCGTACCAGCGCACGCGCTCGGCCTTGTCGCCGTACTTCGCGCGGAGCTTCTTCGTCAGCAGGTAGCCGAGGAGGACGCAGTCGAGCACGGCGACGGCGAAGAAGGCCCAGAGCACGAGGATGCTGATCGCCTGTACCTCGGCACTCGGCACGAAGGTGAGGATGATCACCAGGAACATGACGGGGATCAGGATCTCGCCGACGCTGAATCGCGCGTCGACATAGTCGCGCACGAACTTCTTCTGCGGTCCGCGATCGCGCGCGGGGAGGTACTTGTCGTCGCCCATCGCCATGCCGACTCGGGCGCGCTCACGCGCCTCCGCGGCTTTGGCTCGGGCCTGCTTCGCCGCTTCCTTGCGGTCGGTTGGCACGAGCGGCCGCTTGCGCGCGGCCTCTCGCTCGGCACGGGTCGGGGTGGGGACGCCCTTGCCGCCGCTCTTCAGACGCTCTTGCGTCTCGTCGAGCGTCTCGGTCGACGTCTGCTCGGTCTTCTGCTGCTTGGCCACTGGGTTCCTCGAATCGGTTCACCTTTAAGATTACCGGCATGACCGACCCCACGAACCACGCATCCGCCGAGCCCACGACGCCGAACGCGGATGCGATCCGAACCGCCGTCGATGCGGGCTTCCCCGGCGTCGTCGCCGAGCTCGGCCGACTCGTCCGCATTCCGTCCGTCTCTTGGCCCGCGTTCGACCCCGCGCACGTCGCGGAGAGCGCCGAGGCCGTGGCCGAGCTCCTGCGCGGGACGGGGGTGTTCGAGCTCGTCGAGATCCGCCGTGCGCCCGTGGAGGACGGCTCCGAGCTCGGCCAGCCCGCCATCGTCGCCCGTCGTGCCGCGCGGAACGGGCGGCCGACGGTGCTGCTCTACGCGCACCACGACGTACAGCCGCCCGGCAAGGACGAGGACTGGGAGACCCCGCCGTTCGAGCCGACCCAGCGAGGTGACCGCCTGCACGGGCGCGGTGCCGCGGACGACAAAGCAGGGGTGATGGCCCACGTCGGCGCGATCCGGGCGTTCGCCGAGGCATCCGGCGACTTCGACCTCGGGCTGTCCGTCTTCATCGAGGGGGAGGAGGAGTGGGCCTCACGCTCCTTCGGGAACTTCCTGCGCGAGAACCGCGAGCTCCTCGAGGCCGACGCGATCATCGTCGCCGACTCGGGCAACTGGGACATCGACACCCCCGCGATCACGGTCGCACTGCGCGGGGCCGTCGCGTTCAACCTTCGAGTCGAGACGCTCGCGCACGCCTCGCACTCCGGCATGTTCGGCGGAGCGGTGCCCGATGCGATGCTCGCCGCCATCCGGATGCTCGGGACCATGTGGGATGCCGAGGGCGCCGTCGCCGTCGACGGGCTCACCCGTGCCGAGCTCGACATCCCCGCCTACGACGAGGCGCAGCTGCGCGCAGAGGCCGGCCTGCTCGACGGCGTGAGCCCGATCGGCCGCGGTTCGATCCTCGACCGGATCTGGGCCCAGCCGGCGATCACCGTCACCGGCATCGACGCGCCGGACGTCGCCAACGCGTCGAACACGCTGATCCCCTCGCTGCGCGTGCGCGTCAGCGCCCGGATCGCGCCCGGGCAGGACGCCGGCGAGGCCTTCGAGGCGCTCCGCGCCCACCTCGAGCGGAACGCGCCGTTCGGGGCGAAGCTCAGCTTCGAGGATGTCGACCGGGGCCAGGCGTTCCTCGTGGACACGAGCGGCTGGGCCGTCGCGGAGACCCGCGCGGCGATGGCCGAGGCGTGGGGCAAGCCCGCCGTCGACACGGGCGTCGGCGGCTCGATCCCGTTCATCGCCGAGCTCGTCGAGGAGTTCCCGGGCGCGCAGATCCTCGTCACCGGGGTGGAGGACCCGGACTCACGGGCGCACAGCCCGAACGAGTCGCTGCACCTCGGGGTGTTCAAGCGGGCCCTGCTGAGCGAGGCGCTGCTGTTCGGCCGGCTGAACGCCCGCGGCGCCTGAGGCGCCTCGTCCCGGCCCGCGGCGCGATCCGTTGCGGGTCGGGAATATCCGGCATCCAGCCGACGCTCTACGGAGTAGACGTACAATCGTCGTCAGAACGGCGAGATCACGAGGAGTGAGATGAGCGAGACCATCACCGAGACCACGCACGGCGTCAAGCTGAGCGATCCTGCGGCCGACAAGGTGCGCAGCCTCCTCACGCAGGAGGGTCGCGACGACCTCCGCCTGCGCGTGGCCGTGCAGCCCGGCGGGTGCTCCGGCCTCATCTACCAGCTGTACTTCGACGAGCGCATGCTCGACGGCGACGCGGTCGTCGACTTCGACGGCGTCGAGGTCATCGTCGACAAGATGAGCGTGCCCTACCTCGACGGCTCCACCATCGACTTCGAGGACACCATCCAGAAGCAGGGGTTCACGATCGACAACCCGAACGCGCAGGGAAGCTGCGCCTGCGGCGACTCGTTCCACTGATCCAGCACGAGAAACTCGCTCCGAGGGAGACCGCTTCGCGGTCTCCCTCGCGTGTTTTTCCGCAGATCCGTTCGGAAATCGCCCGGAATCCGATCGCGACATCCGGGTCGAGTGCACACCCGAGCCGTGGAGTCGGAGTAGGCTAGACACCGATCACCGCGCTTCCCTGTGAAGCGCCTTCGAGTCTCCCGAAAGGTCTCCGGTGCGCAACAATCGCCGACTCCGATGGGCTGCAGTTCCGATCGCAGCGACGCTCACTCTTGTCCTCGCCGGGTGCACCCAGGCGCAGCTGAACGGATTCCTCCCCGGATTCATCGAGGGCGAGTCGCCCGCGACCAATCACACGGAGCGCGTCTCGGGTCTGTGGGTCACCTCCTGGATCGTGCTCCTCGTCGTGGGCGTGATCACCTGGGGTCTCACGATCTGGGCAGTCATCGCCTACCGCCGGCGCAAGGGCCAGACCGGTCTGCCCGTGCAGCTCCGCTACAACATGCCGATCGAGGTGTTCTACACGATCGTGCCGCTCATCCTGGTGCTGGGGTTCTTCGCGTTCACCGCGCGTGACCAGGCCGAGATCGAGAAGCGGTTCACCGCCGACGAGGTCGACGTCAAGGTCGAGGTCATCGCCAAGCAGTGGGCTTGGGACTTCAACTACGTCAACGAAGACGTCTACTCGCCCGGCATCCAGGCGCAGCTCGACGAGAACGGCCCTGCCGGCTCGGTCGACCAGGCCGCGCTGCCGACGCTCTACCTGCCCGTCGGTGCGAACGTCGAGCTCGAGCTCGAGTCGCGCGACGTCATCCACTCCTTCTGGGTCGTCGACTTCCTCTACAAGAAGGACATGTTCCCGGGCAAGACGAACTACATGTCGTTCGTTCCCGAACGCGAAGGCACCTTCGCGGGCAAGTGTGCCGAGCTCTGCGGCGAGTACCACTCGCTCATGCTCTTCAACGTCGAGGTCGTCTCGCAGGCCGAGTACGACGACTACATCCAGTCGCTGCGCGACGCGGGCCAGGAAGGCCAGCTGTCGACCGAGTACGACCGGAACCAGAACCTGCCCGGCACGGGCGCGCCCGAACTGAAAGAGGAGCACGAAGCCGAATGAGCACCACGACCGCACCAGCTCGACCGCAGTCGTCGAGCCTGCCGTTCGGCGCTTCGAAGGTGGAGCGCAAGGGGAACGTCCTCGTCAAGTGGATCACCTCGACCGACCACAAGGTCATCGGGTACATGTACCTGATCACCTCGTTCATCTACTTCTGCATCGGCGGCGTGATGGCGCTGATCATCCGCGCACAGCTGTTCGAGCCGGGCCTGGAGATCATCCAGACGCGTGAGCAGTACAACCAGCTGTTCACGATGCACGGCACGATCATGCTGCTGATGTTCGCCACCCCGCTCTTCGCGGGTTTCGCGAACGTGCTCATGCCGCTGCAGATCGGCGCGCCCGACGTGGCCTTCCCGCGTCTGAACGCCTTCGCCTACTGGCTGTTCAGCTTCGGTTCGCTGATGGCCGTCGCCGGATTCTTCACCCCGCAGGGTGCGGCTTCGTTCGGCTGGTTCGCCTATCAGCCGCTCGCATCGACGACGTTCTCGCCGGGTATCGGCGGCAATCTGTGGATGCTCGGCCTGGGCCTCTCGGGCTTCGGCACGATCCTCGGTGCCGTGAACTTCATCACGACGATCGTCACCATGCGTGCGCCGGGCATGACCATGTTCCGCATGCCGATCTTCACGTGGAACACGCTGGTCACCTCGATCCTGATCCTGATGGCGTTCCCGGTGCTCGCCGCAGCGATCCTCGCCGCCAGTGCCGACCGCGTCTTCGGCGCGCACATCTACGATCCCGCCAACGGCGGCGTCATCCTGTGGCAGCACCTGTTCTGGTTCTTCGGCCACCCAGAGGTCTACATCATCGCGCTGCCGTTCTTCGGCATCGTGTCGGAGATCTTCCCCGTCTTCAGCCGAAAGCCGATCTTCGGCTACAAGACGCTGATCTACGCGACCATCGCGATCGCGGCCCTGTCGGTCACGGTGTGGGCGCACCACATGTACGTCACGGGCTCCGTGCTGCTGCCGTTCTTCGCACTGATGACCATGCTGATCGCGGTTCCCACCGGCGTGAAGATCTTCAACTGGGTCGGCACGATGTGGCGCGGCTCGATCACGTTCGAGACGCCGCTCATCTGGTCGCTCGGCTTCCTGATCACGTTCGTGTTCGGCGGTCTGACGGGCGTCATCCTCGCTTCGCCGCCGCTCGACTTCGCCGTCTCCGACACGTACTTCGTCGTCGCGCACTTCCACTACGTCGTGTTCGGCACGGTCGTGTTCGCCATGTTCGCGGGCTTCTACTTCTGGTGGCCGAAGTGGACCGGCAAGATGCTGAACGAGACGCTCGGCAAGTGGCACTTCTGGCTGCTCTTCATCGGCTTCCACACGACGTTCCTCGTGCAGCACTGGCTCGGCGTCGTCGCGATGCCCCGTCGGTACTACTCGTACCTGCCGGAAGACAACATCACGTGGATGAACCAGCTGTCGACGATCGGCGCGGGAATCCTCGCGATCTCGCTCATCCCGTTCTTCCTGAACGTGTACATCACGGCTCGGAAGGCTCCGAAGGTCACGGTCAACGACCCGTGGGGGTACGGCGGTTCGCTCGAGTGGGCGACCAGCTGCCCGCCGCCGCGGCACAACTTCACGTCGATCCCGCGGATCCGTTCGGAGCGTCCGGCGTTCGACCTCAACCACCCGGAGGCGGGCGTGCCCGTCGGCATCGGCCCCGCGAAGGACGCCCCTGAGGCGCCGGTGTACGACGCCGCCAAGGAGGAGATCAAGTAATGCGCGCGAATGTCGTCCTCTTCTGGATCCTCGCGGTCTTCCTCGTGATCGTCGCGACGGTCTACGGCGTGTGGACCGCGGCGAGCGGTATCGAGGTGAACGGCGGCCCCGAGTGGGCCGGCACGATCGCCATCTCGCTCTCCGCCATCCTGTCCGCCTTCATCGCGTTCTACCTCGGACGCGTGCACAAGGCGCAGGGGGCTGAGCTCCCTGAGGACCGCCTCGACGCCAACATCGACGACGGCGACCCCGAGCTGGGCTTCTTCAGCCCGTGGAGCTGGTGGCCCATCGTGCTCGCGGGTGCTGCGGCGCTCGGCTTCCTCGGCCTCGCGGTCGGCTTCTGGATCTCGTTCATCGCGGTCCCGCTCGTGGTCATCTCGCTCGTCGGCTGGGTCTACGAGTACTACCGGGGCAACTTCGCCCGGTAACGCATCGCATTCGAACGGCCCGGCATCCATCGTGGGTGCCGGGCCGTTTTCTGTGCCACCGGGCGATGCGCTGTGGCGAGGCCGGTGGGTGCGTGCATCTGCGCCACTTCAGCCTCCACGCGCCACTATGTATGGCGCGATGCCGCTGAACTGGCGCGGGCGCAAGGCTAAGCCCGTGGCGAGGCCGGTGGGGGCCTGCATCCGCGCCACTTCATCCTCCACGCGCCAGTATGCGTGGCGCGATGCCGCCGAACTGGCGCGGGCGCGAGGCTGAGCCCGCGGCGAGGGTGGTGGGTGCGCGCATCTGCGCCACTTCGGCCTCCACGCGCCACTATGTATGGCGCGATGCCGCCGAACTGGCGCGGGCGCGAGGCTGAGCCGGCGACGAGGCCGGTGGGCGCTCGCATCTGCGCCACTTCAGCCTCCACGCGCCACTACGTATGGCGCGATGCCGCCGAACTGGCGCGGGCGCGAGGCTGAGCCCGTGGCGAAGCCGGTGAGTGTTGACGGCCGCCAGAAGTGTCGCGCTCCAAGGCAGAGGCACGCCGCCACGCCGAATCGATCAGATGGAGTGCGCCGGCCGCGGCGCGTGTCTTCTCCGATGAGCGCGCTCTGCGGTGAGTGCCCTTTCGCTCCGTCGTGCGTCGGCGCCGGCCGCGGCCCGACGGGACCGATCCGGCGACCACTACGAGCTGGCGGGGCTGGCGGGGGACTGGCGCCGCGGAATCTCGTCACCAGCGACGCGCCTGGCCTACGTCAGCGTCTGCGCCAGTTCCACCTCGTTGGGGCCCCCCCCCGGGCGCCCC
>NZ_JAMBNX010000013.1 GCF_023715325.1 Agromyces mediolanus
GGCAGATTCCGACTTGCCCAACTTTCATGAAAGCTGGGCAAGTCGGAATCTGCCACAGGGTTGCCCGACTTTCATGAAAGTTGGGCAAGTCGGGTTTGGGGGCGGGGGCGGGGTCAGTCGGGCTTGCGCGGGCGGCGCTGCACCTCGGGGACCACGAGCTCGGGGATCGCCCGCTTCAGGAAGGCGTCGAAGTCTGGCGCGGTGAACGCCGCATACCCGTGCTCGGGGGTGTAGAGCAGGCCGAGGTCGATGAGTTCGGCCCGCGTGGGGCCGACCTGGGTCGACTCGCGGTGCATGACCCGGGCGACGTCGCCCGCCTTCTGCGGTTCGGGCCCGAGCTCGGCCATCGCCCGGAGGTAAGCGGTCTGCAGCGGGGTGATGCGGTCGAGCCGCACCCGGAAGAAGGTGCCGTCGAGCCTCGCCTCGTAGGCCTCGCGGGCGAGCGCGACGTCGACCCGGCGCACCCGGGGCGCCTCGGCGAGACTCCAGACCTGCGCGCCCAGCTCCTGCAGGAAGCACGGGTAGCCGTGAGTGAGCTCGAGCGCGAGCTCGAGGGCGTCGTCGTCGAACTCCACTCCCTCGAGCCGCGCGGGCTCCGTGAGCGCGCGGCGGGCGTCGTCGCGCGTCAGGACCCCGAGGTGCGAGAAGCTGAACAACCGCTCGGCGTACGCCTTGACGTCGCCGGCGAGCTCGACCGTCTGCGGCAGCCCGGCGCCGACGAAGGCGACCGGGAGCTTGCGCTGCACGGTCTTGTGCACCGCCTGGATGAGCGCCTCCAACTGGGTGCGGGCGAGGAACTGCACCTCGTCGACGAGGAGGGCGATGCCGTGACCGCGTTCATCGGCGGCTTCCCCGAAGGCGAGCAGCACGTCGGTGAGATCCATGCCGAGGTCGCCGTGATCGCCGGCGCCCTCGGCGGGGACCACGTCCCACGACAGCCCGAACGCCCCGGGCTTGACCATCGGCAGGGCGAACGCGCTCAGCACCTCTGCGGCCCGGCGGTCGCACTCCGTCCACCGCGCGCGCGGCGAGAGGCGCAGCAGCGTCGACTTCAACTGGGAGAACAGCAGCTGACGGAACCGGGCCTCGTCGTGCCGGCTCGCCTCGAACTCCACGACCTCCCAGTGCGCGGCCCGGGCCAGCTCACCGAAACGGCCGAGCAGCACCGTCTTGCCGACGCCGCGTAGCCCCGTGATGATCATCGACTGCTCGGTCCGATGCCGTTCGAGCCGCTGAAGGAGCACCCGGAAGGCCTCGAGTTGCTCGTCGCGGCCGACCATGACCTCCGGCGCCGCCCCCGCATTCGGAGTGTACGGATTGCTGACGCTGTCCATGGAGGCATCTTAGTGAGTTTGGGATGGTTTATCCAGATTGCATAAAACTGGCTAAACCTGCGAGGCATCCGGTACGCTGGAGCCCGGACGATTGCGACGTGAGGAGGGTGAATGCTCTTCAGCCTCGTCGTGTTCGGCGCCCTCTCCCTGCTGACGCCCCTGTTGACGAGGCTGATCGGCCGGTGCGTCTTCCTCGTCATCGCCCTGCTGCCCGCGGCGGTCTTCGGCTGGCTGCTCACGCTGCTGCCCGAGATCGTGTCCGGTGGCGTCGTCACCGAGCGCGTCGAGTGGATTCAGGCGCTCGACGTCTCACTCGCCTTCCGCCTCGACGGGCTCGCGCTGCTGCTCGCCCTCGTCGTCACCGGCGTCGGTGCCCTCGTGCTCGTGTATTGCACCTGGTACTTCCGCGACGACGAGCCGGCCCTCGGCCGTTTCGCCGCGCTGCTCCTCGCCTTCGCCGGCGTCATGCTCGGCCTCGTCACGTCCGACGACGTCTACGTGATGTTCATGTTCTGGGAGGCGACGAGCGTCCTCTCCTACCTGCTCATCGGTCACTACACCGGCCGCCGCGAGAGCCGCGGTGCCGCACTGCAGGCGCTCACCGTGACCACCTTCGGCGGCCTCGCGATGCTCGTCGGCCTCGTGCTGCTGACGGTCGAGGGCGGCACCACCTCGATCGCGGAGCTCGTCGCGAACCCGGTCCTCGGCGTCGCCGGCGAGTGGGGCATCGCGCTCGTGCTCGTCGGCGCCATCTCGAAGAGCGCGCTCGTCCCGTTCAACTTCTGGCTGCCCGCCGCGATGGCCGCGCCGACCCCGGTCTCGGCCTACCTGCACGCCGCCGCGATGGTGAAGGCCGGCATCTACCTCGTCGCCCGCCTCGCTCCCGGCTACGCCGAGCTCGAGGTGTGGCATCCGATCGTCATCGCGCTCGGCGGCTTCACGATGCTCGTCGGCGGCTGGCGCGCGCTGCGGCAGTACGACCTCAAGCTGCTGCTGGCGCACGGCACGGTGAGTCAGCTCGGCTTCCTCGTGCTCGTCACCGGCTTCGGCACTCGTGATGCGGCCCTGGCGGGCGTCGCCCTGCTCACCGCGCACGCGCTGTTCAAGTCGGCGCTCTTCCTCGTCGTCGGCATCGTCGACCATGCGGCCGGCACCCGCGACTGGCGCAAGCTCTCCGGGCTCGGCCGCCGCATGCCGGTGGTGGCGACCATCGGCTTCGTCGCCGCAGCCTCGATGGCCGGCCTCCCGCCGCTGCTCGGCTTCGTGGCGAAGGAGGGCGTGTTCACCTCGTTCCTCGAGGCCGGCACCGCCACCGCCGACGGCGGGCCGGCGGCCGGCTGGGGCTGGCTCGCCCTCGTGCTCGCGTTCCTCGGCTCCGTGCTCACCGTCGCGTACAGCGTGCGTTTCGTGTGGGGCGCCTTCTGGACCCGGCCGGGCTGCGCGCCCACCCCGCTCCACCGCGAGCCGGCGATGGTCGCGGCGAGCCCCGCCGTGCTCGCCACCGCGAGCGTCGTCGCCGCCTTCGCCGTCACCGCCATCGAGCCGCTCTACACGAGCTACGCCGACGGGCTGCCGGGCCCCGATGAGTACCACCTCGCGATCTGGCACGGCCTCGAGCCCGCGCTCTGGCTCTCCCTCGCCGTCTTCGCCCTCGGCGCGCTCCTCGTCTGGGGCCGCGCCAAGGTCGCCCGCATGCAGGCCTCGCTGCCGCCGCTCATCGACTCCGGCCGGGGCTACCTCGGCGTGGTCTCGGCGATCGACCGCTTCGCGGCAGCCGTCACCACCGCCATCCAGCACCGCGGCCTGCCCGGCTACCTCGGCATGATCGTGCTCGTGTTCATCGGCGGGCTCGGCGTCTCGGCGCTCGTGAACACCGCCTGGCCCGGCAGCGTGCGACTGTGGGACTATCCGGCGCAGCCCTTCCTCGCCCTCGTCATGGGCATCGCCGCCATCGCGGCGGCGATCGTGAAGCAGCGCATGACGGCGGTGCTCCTCGTCAGCGTCACGGGCTACGGCCTCGTGCTCATCTTCGGCATGTCGGGCGCGCCCGATCTCGCCCTCACCCAGGCGCTCGTCGAGACGATCGTGCTCGTCGTGTTCGTGCTCGTCATGCGGCGCCTGCCGAAGCAGATCGCGACGACGCATCCGCCCGTCCACCGCCTCGGCCGCGCCCTCATCGGTGCCCTCGCGGGCATCGTCATGGGCGTCATCGGCTTCATCGCCCTCGGCGCCCGCACCGCCCCCGACATCGTCGACGGCCTCGCCGAGCGCGCGCTCGAGGCGCACGGCACGAACATCGTGAACGTCATGCTCGTCGACCTGCGCGCGTGGGACACCCTCGGCGAGATCTCCGTGCTCGTCGCGGTGGCCACCGGCGTCGCGAGCCTCATCTTCATCTCCGGCCGCACGGGCGGCGCGCCCCGCCTCGACGAGCGACCCGACCGCCGCAACCGGCTCCGCCCGGTCCCCGAGACGGCGTCGAGCATCGGCGGCGCGCGTCCGCGTCTCGCCGACGTCGAGGGCGAGTCGGATGCCGCAGCCGAAGCCGCGGCCACGCGGCAGACGTGGCTGCTGGCCGGCCGCACCCTGTCGCCCCGCCGGCGCTCCATCCTCATCGAGGTGCTGGTGCGGCTCCTCTTCCACCCCGCGATCGTCGTCTCGGTGTACCTGCTCTTCGTCGGCCACAATGCGCCCGGCGGCGGGTTCGCCGGCGGCCTGCTGGCCGGGCTCGCGCTCGTCGCGCGCTATCTCGCGGGCGGGCGCTACGAGCTCGGCGAGGCGGCCCCGGTCGACGCGGGGCACCTGCTCGGCACCGGCCTGCTGCTCGCGGCGGGCACCGCGACCTCCTCGCTCTTCTTCGGGCTCACCGTCTTCGAGTCGAGCTGGTTCGAGACCGAGGTTCCGCTGCTCGGCACCATCTCGATCGGCACCTCGACCCTGTTCGACATCGGCGTGTACCTCGTCGTCGTCGGGCTCGTGCTCGACATCCTGCGGTCGCTCGGCGCCGAGGTGGACCGCCAGCAGGAAGAGAACGAGCTCGAACAGAACGACGCCGAGACGGAGGTGCGCGCATGACCGCCTCGCTGACCCTCGTGGTGCTGATGGCCGTGCTCTTCGGCGCGGGCATCACGATCATGCTCGAGCGCAGCCTCACCCGCGTGCTCATCGGCTTCCTGCTCGTCGGCAACGCCGTGAACATCCTCATCTTCCTGATGAGCGGCGCCCCCGGGCTCGCCCCGCTGCTCGGCGACGACGTCTCCGCCGACGACATCTCCGACCCGGTGCCGCAGGCCTTCGTGCTCACCGCGATCGTCATCAACCTCGGCATCACCGCGTTCATGCTCGCGCTCATCTACCGCTCCTGGTGGCTCGCCCGGCTGGGCGAGAAGGGCGACCTGGTCGACGACGAGGACGATCTCGAAGAGGAGGCCGAGGAGGTCGAGGGCCTCATCCGCAGCTCCGCGGCCGACGACCTCGCCATCCAGGAGCTCATCGACGCGAGCGACGAGGAATTCGAGCCGTCCCCCGAACGACCCGATGAGGAGGTGCGCCCGTGAACCCAGCGATCCTCGTGCCCCTCGTCGTGCTGCTGCCACTGCTCGGCGCGGCCGTCACCCTCGTGCTCGGTCGGCACCGGCGCGCCCAGATGGCCGTCTCGGCGAGCGTGCTCGCCGCCGTCGCCGTGATCTCCGCCGTGCTGCTCGCCACGGTCGACGCGAGCGGGGCGGGCGTCGTCGTGCAGGTCGGCGGCTGGGAGCCGCCGTTCGGCATCTCGCTCGTCGTCGACCGGCTCGCGGCGATCATGCTGCTCATCTCGGCGATCGTGCTGCTGGGCGTGCTCGTCTACGCCGTGAGCCAGGGCGTCGCCGACCGGCATCGCGAGACGCCGGTGTCGATCTTCCACCCCGCGTACCTGATCCTGTCGGCGGGGGTCTTCAACGCCTTCATCGCGGGCGACCTCTTCAACCTCTACGTGGGCTTCGAGATCCTGCTCTCGGCGAGCTATGTGCTGCTGACCCTCGGCGGCACCGGCGAACGCATCCGCGCGGGCGTCACCTACATCCTCGTGAGCCTCGTCTCCTCGCTGTTCTTCCTCTCCGCGATCGCGCTCATCTACGGCGCCACGGGCACGGCGAACATCGCCCAGCTCTCGGTGCGCATCGCCGAGCTGCCCGACAGCGTGCAGCTCATCCTGCACCTGCTCCTCCTCCTCGCCTTCGGCATCAAAGCCGCGGTCTTCCCTCTGTCGTTCTGGCTGCCCGACTCGTACCCGACCGCGCCGGCGCCCGTCACCGCCGTGTTCGCGGGCCTGCTCACGAAGGTCGGCGTCTACGCGATCATCCGCACCGAGACGGTGATCTTCCAGGAGAGCGACGTCTCGACCCTGCTGCTCGTCATCGGTGGGCTCACCATGCTCGTGGGCATCCTCGGTGCGCTCACCCAGGCCGACATCAAACGGCTCCTGTCGTTCACCCTCGTGAGCCACATCGGCTACATGATCTTCGGCATCGGGCTCGCCACCGAGCTCGGCCTCGCCGCGACCATCTACTACGTCGTGCACCACATCACCGTGCAGACGGCGCTGTTCCTCACCACCGGGCTCATCGAGCGGTTCGGCGGCTCCACCTCGATCAATCGGCTCGCGGGACTGCTCAAGGCGTCGCCCCTGCTCGCCATCCTGTTCTTCATCCCCGCCCTGAACCTCGGCGGCATCCCGCCGTTCTCGGGCTTCCTCGGCAAGCTGGGCCTCTTCATCGCGGGCGCCGAGGGCGCGCCGGAGTCCGTCGGGGGCCCGGCGTGGCTCACCTGGACCGTGATCGCCGCCGGCGCCGCGACCTCGCTCATCACGCTGTACGCGCTCACCCGCTTCTGGAACATGGCGTTCTGGCGCGACCGCGACGAGGTCGAGGGCTACGACTCGCCCCTGCTGAACTCGGTGCTCGAGTGGGAGGGCAGCGGCGACACGGCGGTCGCGACCCGCACCACGCCCGTGCCGATGGTCGTCGTGACGACGGCGCTCGTCGCGATCACCGTGCTCCTCACCGTCTTCGCCGGCCCGCTCTTCGACCTCGCCGGGCGCACCGCGGCCGACCTCGTCGACCCGAGCGTGTACATCGGCCTCGTCTTCCCGGGAGGCGTGCGATGAGCCAGGCCCACGATGTGTCGCGCTGGGGTGCGGTGTGGCGGCAGCTGCCGTTGCTCATCGTGCTCGTGCTGCTCTGGGTGATGCTCTGGGACCACATCGACGTGCTCACCGTCGTCAGCGGCGTCGTGCTCGCCATCACGGTGACGCGGGCGCTCTACCTGCCGCCCGTGCTGCTCTCGGGCCGGTTCAACCCCTGGCGCGGCCTGCTGCTCGGCCTCCGCATGATGTTCGATGTGGGCTTCGCCTCGCTGCAGGTCGCGTTCCTCGCGGTCGCCCCGTGGTGGAAGCCGTCGAACGCGATCATCGCCGTGCAGCTGCTCACCCGCAGCGACCTCGTGACCACGCTGACCGCCGAGGCGATCTCCGTGGTGCCCGGCACCGTCGTGGTCGACATCGACCGCGAGCGGGGCCTGCTCTACCTCCACGCGCTCGGCACCCGCACCCACGCCGACGTCGAGCGTGTCAAGCGCCAGGTGCTCGGCACCGAGGAGCGCATCGTGCTCGCGATGGGCACCCACCAGCAGGCGGTCGACGTGCGGCTCGCCCGCAAGGCCCGCCGCGCCGAACGCGCCGGCCGCGCCGGCCGCCCGCCGGCCGGGACCCCGCACGACCACACCCCGAAGGAGGACGCATGACCTTCCTCACCATCGTCTCCATCGTCGCCGGGCTGATGTTCGGCATCGGCGCCATCGCGGCGGTCTACCGGATCATCCGCGGTCCCTCGATCCTCGACCGCGCGCTCGCCACCGACGTGCTGCTCGCCATCGCGATCTGCGCCCTCGGTGCCGAGATGGCGATCAACCGGCACACCGACACGCTCGTGGTGCTGCTCGTACTTGCGATGTTCGCGGTCGTCGGCTCGATCTCGATCGCCCGGTTCATGGCGAAGCAGGACGCCTCGTGAACGCCGCGGACATCGCCGTCGGCCTGCTCGTGCTCGTGAGTGCGTTCCTCTCGATGGCGGCCGGCATCGGCATCGTCCGCTTCCCCGACGTGCTCACGCGGCTGCACGCCGCCACGAAGCCGCAGGTGTTCGGCCTCGCCGCGGTGCTGCTCGCGATCGTGCTGCGGGTGCCCACGTGGGGCGTGCTGACGACCGTCATCCTGATCATGACGTTCCAGCTGCTCACCCAGCCGATGACCGCGCACATGCTCGGCCGCAGCGCCTACCGCACCGACCACGTGCGGCGCGACGTGCTCATCGAGGACGAGCTCGGCCGCGACATCGAGGAGCACGCGAAGGACTGAGCGCGGGCTCGCCCGCGCGCCCGCGCGGCCCGCCGGCCCGCCCGGGCCGGCCGCCCGGCCCGGCCGACCGCCGAGGGGGTCGCTTTGCGACATCCCGTTGGGTGATTCCCCATTCGGATGCCGCAAAGCGACCCCCTCGGCGAGCAGCGAGCAGGGAGCAGGGAGCAGGGAGCAGGGAGCAGGGAGCAGGGAGCAGGGAGCAGGGAGCAGGGAGCAGGGAGCAGGACGCAAGGGGCGGGTGGCAGGCGGCAAGGGGCAGGGGCGCCCGGGTAGCGCGCGGGCATCGCACCGCCCCCGCGCCTCGGAGCGACACGCCCGGCACCGCATCCGTGGCCGTACCCCGGGTGCACGAGCCCGTCCACCCATCGAGGGGGTCGCTTTCCGACATCCCGTTGGGTGATTCCCCATTCGGACGCCGGAAAGCGACCCCCTCGAGGTCGGGAGGGCCGGGGCCCGCGCGTCGGGAGGGCCGGGGCCCGCGCGCCGGGAGGCCGGGGCCCGCGCGCCCGGCGCGCACCCCGCGCACCCGCTAGTTCGCGAGCCCGCCCTGCGTGTAGCCCTCGATGAAGCGGCGCTGCAGCAGCAGAAACACCACGATCACCGGCGCGGCCATGATGAGCCCGGCCGCGCTCACGAGCGACCAGTCCACGGCGTACGACTGCTGGAACGAGTACAGCGAGAGCGACACCGGCAGCAGCTGGCTGTCCTGGATGAACGTCACCGCGAGCAGGAACTCGTTGTACGCCTGCAGCCCGGCGACGAGCGCGACGGTCAGCATGCCGGGCCAGATCATCGGCACCATCACCCGCGTGAACAGGCGCCACTCGCCGGCGCCGTCGAGGCGGGCCGCCTCCTCGTACTCCTTCGGGATGGTCAGCAGGAACGAGCGCAGCAGCATCGTCGCGAACGGCGAGTACACGGCCCAGTAGATGACGATGAGCCCGAACTGGGTGTTGTAGAGCCCGAGCGTCGACCACCAGGACAGCAGCGGCACGAGGAACAGCTGGATCGGCACCGAGGTGGACACCAGGATGTAGAGGATCCAGGCGCTCTTGCCGGGCAGCTCGAGCCGGGTCATCGCGTACGCCGCCATGCTCGCGATCACGCAGACGCCGAGCGCCGTGCTGACCGCGATGATCGCGCTGTTCAGGAGCCCCTGGCCCATGTTCGCGTCCTCGAAGGCGGTGGCGAAGTTCTCCCAGCGCCATTCGCTCGGCAGGCCGATCGGCGAACGGCTGATCTCGGCGGGCGACTTCAGCGAGTTGAAGACGAACACGGCGAGCGGGCCGGTCGCGTAGAACGCGAGCACCACGAGGATGAGCACGCTGAACGGCCGTCGAGGGCGGTGGTCCGGGCGGAAGCCGGCGCGGCGCGGGGGCCGCGCGGCGGCGCGAGCCGCACGCCGCGAGGCGGCGGGGGCGGCGAGGGTGTCGGTCTGCACGCGGATCACACGTCCCAATCGAGCTTCTTGCGGAGGATGAGGTAGCCGGCGACGACGACCGCACTGATCGAGGAGAGCAGCATGGCCATGGCCGAGGCGTAGCCCGCACGCTGCTCCGAGAAGGCCGTGCGGTAGAGCACGGTCGCGAGGACGTCGCTCGAGCCGGCTGGGCCGCCCTGGGTCAGGATGTAGACGTAGTCGAAGACGAGGAACGACCAGATCACGGTCATCAGCACGAGGAACATCAGGGTGGGCCGGATGCCGGGCAGCGTAATGTGCCAGAACTCCCGCCACGCGTTCGCGCCGTCGAGCCGGGCCGCCTCGTAGAGCGCCGGGTTGACCCCCTGCATCGCGGCGAGGAAGAGCACGAGCAGGAAGCCCCACCACTGCCAGTTGTTGACGAACGCGACGGAGCCGAGCGCGAGGCTCGGGTCGCCGAGGAAGTTCACGCCGGCGAGGCCGTCGAAGCCGAGGTTCGCGAGCGCGGCGCCGATGCCGGCGTCCGGGCTGAGGATCTGCCGCCAGACGGTGGCCGACACGATCGTCGCGAGCACGTACGGGATGAAGTACAGGGTGCGGAACAGCACCTGGCCGCGGCGGAGCCGCGAGAGCAGGAACGCCCCGAGCAGGGCCATGCTGATCGGCACGATCAGGAAGAAGAGCGTCCAGAGCAGGTTGTGCCAGATCGCGGCCAGCACGTTCGGGCTCTGGAACAGTTCGACGTAGTTGTCGATGCCGACGAAGTTGGCCTGGCCGAGGCCGTCCCAGTCGGTGAAGGAGAACAGCAGGGAGGAGAGCCCCGGACCGCCGATCACGAGCAGATTGACGATCGCGAGCGGCGCGATGAAGAGCCACGCCACGAGGCGACGCCGGTGGCGGGGCCGGCGCACGGCCGGCCCCGCCCCGATCCTGGCGGTCGCGGAGGTCACGCGCCCGGAACCGGCTCGAAGGGCGTGATCACCTTGCCGGCGGCGAGCTCGCCGTCGAAGACCTTCTGCAGGCCCTCGAGGTACGCCTGCGGGGTGAGGTCGCCCGTGATGATCTTGTCGAACTCCGACCACAGGTAGGTGTCGGTCGCCGCGGGGAAGAACGTCCAGCTCGCGTAGCCGAGGTTCCCGCTCTCGGGGGCGTCCGTGTAGAGGCGCGCCGATCGCTCGTCGACGGTGTCGGGCATCGAGGCGATGTCGCTGAGCGGCGGCGGGTTCTGGCCGGTCGCGGCGAGGTAGTCGTACGAGCGCGCCGGGTCGTCGATCACGAAGTCGATGTACTCGGCCGCGGCATCCGCCTGCTTCGACGCGGAGTTCACCGAGAGCGAGGTGCCGATGGCCATCGGGTAGACGCCGGGGGCGACGTCGTCGCTCAGCGACGGCAGCGGCGCCCAGTCCCACTCGGCGTCGTTGCCGGCCGCCTCGCCGAAGTAACGGCCCGCGTCGCCGAACGACCAGGTGCCGGTGATGTACATCGCGACGGTGCCGTCGGCGAGCCCGGTGAACAGGTCGGTGTCGGTGTTCGTGAACCAGCGGTCCTTGCCGCCGCCCCACCACTTCTTGTCGATCTGCTGCTGGAACAGCGTGATCGCGTCGACGAACTCGGGGTCGGTGAACTTCGCCTCGCCGGTGAGCGCCTGGTACAGCTTCTCGGGCCCGACGGCCATGTTCAGGAACGCGGAGAGGTACCACTCGCTCTGCGCCTGGTAGCCGCTGTTGCCCGCGCCGACCGGCATCATGCCGGCGGCCTGCGCCTCGGTGGCGACCTGCTCGAATTCGGCGAGCGTGGTCGGCACGGTCCAGCCGTGCTCCTCGAAGACGCCCGGATTGTAGTACATGACGATCGAGCCGTACTCGACCGGCACCGAGTAGAGGGTGCCGTCGACCTGGCTCGCCTGGTAGGCCCAGGGCTGGAGCTTGTCGGCCCAGCCGTACTCGGCGGCGTAGTCGTCGAGCGCGTCGATGCGCTTCGCCGAGGCGAAGCCGAGGGCACTCGAGGGGCCGGCGGAGTAGACGACGTCGGCGCCGCGGCCGGCGGAGAAGGCGGTGTCGGTGAGCGAGCCCAGGTTCTGCAGCTGCTTCACCTCCATCTTCACCTTCGCGTCGTCGGACTGTTCGTTGAACGCGTCGACGTAGTGCTCCTGGTAGTAGCGCTCGGTGTCCTTCGAGACGAAGGCCGACCAGTAGGTGACGTCGCCGGACGAGCCGGACGAGGCGCAGCCGGCGAGGAGGCCACCGGCGGCGATGAGGGCCACTGCGGCGCCCCAACGCTTCGACTTCTGGTGCATTGCTTACCTTTCCTGGGGGATGGGGGAGGTCGTGGAGTCGCGCACGACGAGCCGGGTCGACAGCGTGATGTGCTGCGTCGGGGCGTCGTCGCCGTCGCCGGCGAGCCGGGTGAGCAGGAGTCGGGCTGCGGTGCGGCCGATCTCGCGGGCGGGGTTCTCCACGGTGGTGAGGCTGGGGTGCACGAGGGCGGCGGCGTCGATGTCGTCGTAGCCGCTCACCGCGACGTCGTCGGGGATGCTGAGGCCGCGGCGGCGGAGCTCGTCCATCGCGCCGATGGCGATGAGGTCGTTCGCGCAGACGATCGCGTCCCAGTCGTCGCGGCGGGCGTAGAGCGCCTCGACGCCGTCGCGCCCGCCGTCGCGGGTGAAGCTGGTGAAGACGGTCGCTGCGTCGGCGAATTCGGTGCCGGCGGCGGCGAACGCCTGGCGGAGGCCGCCGAGGCGCAGCCGCGAGGGGTCGGACTCGGCTTCGCCGCCGATGAAGCCGATCCGGCGTCGGCCGGTGGCGAGCAGGTGCTCGCCGAGCTTCGCGAATCCGCCGGCGTCGTCGGACTCGACGTAGTCGCTGCCCTCGATGCCGATGTCGCGGCCGAGGGCGACGACGCGGGTGCCGGAGTCCGCGAGGCGGGCCCGGTCGGCGTCGGAGAGCCCGTCGATGTGCAGTGCGATGCCGTCGAAGCGGCGCTCGAGCACGTGGCCCAGGAGGCGCCCGGTGCCCGACTGGCTGCCGGCGTCGAGGATCGAGAGCAGGTAGCCGGCGGGGAGCAGCACGTCCTGCATGCCGACGGCGACGAGCGGGTAGAACGGGTTCGTGATGTCGGGCACGAGGAGGGCGATCGACTCGGTGCGGCGGCTGCGCAGGCTGCGGGCACCGGGATGCGGCGTGTAGCCGAGCTCGGCGATGGCCGCGTTCACCCGGGCGCGGGTCGCGTCGCTGACGGGGCGGTTGCCGCTCAGCACCTGCGAGACGGTCGAAACGCTCACCCCGGCGGTCTCGGCGACCGCGGCGATGCCGGACTTCTGCGTCACGTGCCGACCTCCCTGTCCGCATAACGTTTTGCGTGATTGACGAGAGCAAGCATCCGTCATCTTCGGTCGCTTGTCAATGCGCCCGGGAAATTCGGGACTAGACAGCGCGAGTCGGTCGCCTATAGTGGCCAGCATGCACGCAAAACGATGTGGAAACGGATGAGCCGCGATCGAGCTCGCGGCGCACTCATCGGTCTCGCCATCGGCGATGCCATGGGGGCGCCCACCGAGGGCATGACCATCGACGAGATCGCCCGGCACTTCGGCCGGGTCACCGGGCTGCTGCCGGGCGCCGCCGGCACCGACGACACCGAGTACGCCGTGCTCACCGGACAGTCGCTCCTCGCGCACGGCTTCGAACTCACCGCCGACGACGTCGCCGCCACGTGGACGGCCGCCGTCGCCGAGCAGCAGGGCGGCTTCGCCGGTGCCGGTTTCAGCGAGATGGTCGCGATCGCGAACCTCGCCGCGGGCCTCCGCCCGCCCGCCACCGGCCTCCGCAACTACGAGCGGTGGAGCGACGGTGCCGCCATGCGCGTGGCTCCCATCGGCATCCTCGCCGCCGGCGACCCCGCCGAGGCGCGCCGCCTCGCCCGCATCGACGCGAGCGTCAGCCACGCCGTCGACGGCGTCTACGCCGCCGAGGCCGTCGCCGCCGGCGTCGCCACCGCGCTCGTCGCGGACTCGCACCGCGAGGTCGTCGACGCGGTCGTCACGGCGCTGCCGGCCGACTCCTGGACCGGACGCCTCGTCGCCCGCGCGCTCGCCATCGGCGCCCGTTACGAACGGGCCGAGGATGCCGCGCCGGAGCTCTACCGCGAGATCTCGCTCTTCCACTACCCCTGGGCCGACGCCGCCCCGGAGGCGCTCGCCCTCGCGATGGGCCTCTACGAGGCGGCGAAGGGCGACTTCGTCGATGCCGTCATCGCCTCGGTGAACATCGGCCGCGACTCGGACACGATCGCCGCCATGAACGGCGCGCTGGCCGGCGCGATGTGCGGCTTCGAGGCGATGCCGGTCGAGTGGCGCGAGCAGGTCGTGCGCGTGCACGGCCGCTGCATCCTCGCGACCGCCGGAACCGATCTCCTCGAGCTGGCCGACGGCCTCTTCGAGCGGTCGCCCGCCGCTGCCGCCCCTGCTGACGAAAGGACTTCCAGTGTCGGCTGACCGCGCAGACCGCATCCACGGCGCCCTCCTCGGACTCGCCGTCGGCGACGCCGTCGGGCTCGCCGCCGACTACCACCGCGCCGTGCGCTCGCCCTGGGTGCGCGGCCGGCTCTGGGCGGGCTCGGCCGAGCTCGACGAGGCTCGGGTCGCGAAGCCGCTGCTCCCCTTCGACGCGACGACGGTCGACGGTGCGCGGCTGGCGCCCACGGACGACACCGAGACCGCGGTGCTCGCGGCGCGCATCGCGCTGGCGACGGCGGGAGCGGCGGATGCCTCGACGCGCCGCTTCGCCGAATGGCGCCGCCTCACGGCGGGCGACGACGTCTGGACCGGCATCGCCGAGCGCTCGGCCATCATCAACGCCGAGCGCGGCCTCGTTCCCCCGGTGACCGGCAATGATGGCCCCGCGGACGCCTCGGACAGCGCCGTCGCCGCCGGCGTCGTCTGGGGGCTGTTCCACGCGGGCGACCCGGCCGCCGCCGCCGCGGCCGCCACCGAGTGGGCCTCGATCACCCACGCCCGCGACGGCGTATGGGCCGCGGCCTGCATGGCCTCCGCAATCGCGGCGCTCGCCGTCGGCGCGCCGATCGCCCAGGCGCTCGACGACGCCGAGACGCTCGTGCCCGCCGACTCCTGGCTCGCCGAGGGCTTCCGCGCCGCCGCCCGGCTGGCCCCGTCCTCCGTGCTCCTGGAGCTGCCGCGCCTCCTCGCCGAGCTGAACCCGCGCCGCTACAGCCAGCCGGGCAGCGCGCCCGAGACGCTGCCGATCGCGTTCCTGCTGCTGCGCGCCGACGGCGAGCGGCCCGAGCAGGCGCTCGCGGATGCGACCCTGTTCGCCCGCGAGTCCGACAGCGTGCCCGCTTTCGTGGGGGCGTTGCTCGGGGCTGCGCACGGGTCCGCCGTGTTCGGCGCGGCCTGGCCCGCAGCTGTGGACCGCGTCGAGGGCGTCTGCTACCCGGCCCTCGCCGGGGAACGCGTCTCGGCCGTCGCCGCCGAGCTCGAGGCATCCGTCGCCGCCCGCGCGGCGAACTGACCCGCCGGCCCGCTCGCGAACCACTCTCAGAACCCGAGGGGGTCACTTTCCGACATCCCGCGCGGTTCATCCGCGTGCGGATGTCGCAAAGCGACCCCCTCGCGGATTGGCACCGCGGGGGAACGTGCCCGCGCCCCGCAGCTGAATCCGCGAACCCGCTTCCAGAACCACGGGGTCACTTTCCGGCGCTCCGTCCAGGAGATCCGCGTGCGGATGTCGCAAAGCGACCCCCTCACGGATTGGCACCGCGGTGGAACGCGCCCCGCACCCCGCAGCTGAACCCGCGCTCCCGCGAACCCGCTTCCAAAACCACGGGGTCACTTTCCGGCGCTCCGTCCAGGAGATCCGCGTGCGGATGTCGCAAAGCGACCCCCTCGCGGGGCACGGGGGCGCGGGGCGCGGGTACAGGAAGGAGGGCGGGCGGGGAGAGGGGCGCGGAGGGGCGGGCGGCGGTCAGGCGCGGCCTGTGAACTCCGGACGGCGCTTCTGCTGGAACGCCGCGAAGCCCTCGCGGTAGTCGGCCGTATCGCAGAGGGCGGCCTGGGCCCGGTTCTCCTCGGCCATCGAGGCCCAGAGCCCGAGCCGCTCGTCGCGGAGCGCGGCGATGAGCCGCTTCGAGGCGACGAAGGCGAGGGTGGCCCCGGATGCCGCGGCGCGCGCAGCCTCGCGGGCCGCCGCGAGCACCTCTTCCGCCGGGAACACGCGCGAGAAGAGGCCGGCCGCGACGGCCTCCTCCCCCGTCATCAGCCGGCCGGTGACGATCAGGTCCATGGTGCGGTGCGCGCCGAGCCGCTCGAAGAACAGCGCGTGCCCGCCGGAGTCGAGCGTCGCGCCGAGCGCCGCGAACGGCGAGCCGATCTTCGCGGTGTCCGCGACGTACACGACGTCGCTCGCGATCAGCAGGCCCAGCCCGACGCCGAGGCACGCGCCGTGCGCGACCGCGAAGGTCGGCACGGGCAGCCCGGCGAGACGCTGCAGGAGCGGCTCGACGAGTCCGCCGAGATAGCCCTCGACGTCGTCCTCGCGGGGGTCGACGCGCGAGATATCCCGCCCGGCGCAGAACGCCCGCCCCTCGCCGCGCAGCACGAGCGCACGCAGCTCTCCCGCGTCGGCGAGCCGTTCGGCCTCCGCGAGGGCCGTCGCGAGCTCGCCGAGCGCCGACTCGTCGAGCGCATTCAGCTTGTCGGGCGCGTCGAGCACGAGCTCGGCCACCCCGCCGTCGACCTCGAAGCGGATCATCGCGGCTCCCCCTTCACCGGCCGGCCCGCGTCGCGCCCCGGCTCACACGTCATAGTCCACCGTCACCCGCTCGCCCTTCACGTGCGACTGGCAGGTGAGCACATACCCGCGCTCCAGTTCGTCCGGCTCGAGCGCATAGTTCTCGGTCATCTGCACGCTGCCGTCGACGACCCGGGCCCGGCACGTGCCGCAGACCCCGCCCGCGCACGCGAACGGCACGTCCGGCCGCACCCGCAGCGCCGCGTTCAGGATCGTCTCGTTCGCGGCGACCGGGCTCTCGACCGTGGACGACTGCCCGTCGAGGGTGAACTCGATCGTGACCGTCTGCTCGCCCGCGACGATCTCGACCGGTCGGCCGCTCCGCGGCTCCGCTCCCCGGTCGGCGTCGGTGGTGAACAGCTCGTAGCGCACCCGGGCGGCGGGGACCCCCCTCGACTCGAGCGCGTCGCGAGCGAGTTGCACCAGCTCCATCGGGCCGCAGAGGAACCACTCGTCGACCGTCTCCGGCCGGATCAGGTGCTCGAGCATCGCGTCGAGCTTCGCGGCGTCGATGCGGCCCGAGAGGAGCGGCGCAGTGCGCTGCTCCCGGGAGAGCACGTGGTGCAGCGCGAGGCGCGCCGGGTAGCGGTCCTTCAGCTCGGCGAGCTCCTCGAGGAACATCACGTCGAGCGTCGAGCGGTTCGTGTAGACGAGCTCGAAGGTCGCGTCGGACGAGCGGGCGAGCACCGCGTGCGCGAGCGCCATCAGCGGGGTGATGCCGCTCCCGGCGGCGATGCCGACGACGTGCTTGCCGTCGAGCTCCGCGAGCGTCGAGGTGAAGGTGCCCTGCGGGCTCATCACGTCGAGCTCGTCGCCGGCCGCGAGCTCACTGGTGGCCCAGCTGGAGAACACTCCGCCGAGGTCGCGTTTGATGGCGACCGAGATGCTCGTGCCGAGCCCGTCGGCCGCGGGCTCCGGCGGCCGGCAGAGCGAGTAGCTGCGGCGGCGTTCGTAGCCGTCGAGCTCCTTGCGCAGGGCGACGTACTGCCCGGGCAGGTAGTCGTACGCCGCGGCGAGCTCGGCGGGCACGGCGAAGGTCACCTCGACGGCATCCGCCGTGAGCCGCCGCACTTCCGCGACCCGGAGCCGGTGGAAGCGGGCGCGGGGCCGCTTCGTCGGCGCCTCGCCGCCGACGGCGGAGCGCAGCAGCGCCGAGGCGGTCGCGACGTCACGGTCGGCCGGTGCTCCGACTCCTTGGGTCGTCGATCCGAGGTTGCGGGCGGCCATCAGAGCACCTTGAAGTAGTCGAAGGGCTCGAGGCAGTCGAGGCACTCGTAGAGCGCCTTGCACGAGGTGGACCCGAAACGGGCGATCTCGCGGGTGTGCAGCGAGTCGCAGCGTGGGCACTTCACCGCGAGGGCGAGCCGCACCGGCCCGGCGTCGCGCGCGGCCGCGCGGCCGGACGGAGCCTGGATGCCGTAGCGGCGCAGTTTCTCCCGACCGGCGTCGCTCATCCAGTCGGTCGTCCAGGCGGGAGCGAGCACGAGCTCGACGCGCACCTCGGCGTAGCCGGCCGCGGTGAGGGCGAGCAGCACGTCGTCGCGCATCGCGTCGAGCGCGGGGCATCCGCTGTAGGTCGGAGTGAGCCGCACCTGCACCGCGCCATCCGCGGTGAGCTCGACCGAACGGAGCACGCCCAGGTCTTCGATCGTGAGCACCGGGATCTCGGGGTCGGTGACGGTCGCGGCGACGTCCCACGCCCGGCGCGCCGCCGGATCGCTCGGCACCGGCCGCGCGACGGCCTCGCCACCCCCTCGACTTGCCCGACTTTCATGAAAGTCGGGCAAGTCGAGGTGGGGGGCGGCGGCCCGAGCGGGGGTTACCACGATGCTCCCGGGTGCTGGCGGGCCAGCACCTGCAGCTCCGCGAGGAGCGGCCCGAGGTGCTCGGTGTGCGAGCCGCGGCGGCCCCCGCCCGAGGCAGTGAACGCGGTGCGTCCCGCGGGGGGCTCGAGCTCCGCCTCGGCGAACACCTGCGCGATCGCCGCCTCGGCACCGGCCCGCAGCGTCGACGGCTGCACGGCGATCCCCTCGGCCGAGAGCCGGCTCGTGAGGTCGTCGTCCTCGAACAGCTCGTCGAGGTACGGCCAGACGTCGGCGACGCCCTGGATCATCCGGCGGCGCGATTCCTCGGTGCCGCCCGCGAGGCGGAGCGTCCACTGCACGGCGTGGTCGCGGTGGTAGTCGACCTCCTTGACGGCCTTCGCGCCGACGGCGGCGAGGGTCGGATCGGCGGATGCCGAGAGCGCCGTGTAGAGCTCGAACCAGTAGCACGAGGCGAGGAGCTGGCGCGCGATCGTGCACGCGAAGTCGCCGTTCGGCTGCTCGAACAGCCAGGCGTTGCGCCACTCGGGCTCGTCGCGCCAGTACGCGAGGTCGTCTTCGCTGCGGCCCGTCGCGGTGCCGGCGTAGTGCAGCAGCGAACGCGCATGGCCGATGAGGTCGAGGGCGATGTTGCCGAGTGCGACGTCCTCCTCGAGCTCGGGGGCGCGGGTGATCCAGTCGCCGAGCCGCTGCGCGAGCACGAGGGCGTCGTCGCCGAGCCGGAGGGCGTACTCGGCCGTCTCGGGCGGGGCGATCCGGGCGCCGTCGCCCGGCCCGGACGCGGAGCCGGTGCCGGCGAGCTCCTCGGCGAGCGCGAGCCGGTCGACGGAGACGTCGCCGTGCGTGTCCGCCGTTCCCTGAGCCGGTCGAAGGACGCCGTCCTGAGCCGGTCGAGGGACGCCGTCCTGAGCCTGTCGAAGGATCACAGGTGCTTCACCCCTTCGCTCTTCGTGTAGTAGACGGCGTGCCGGTAGTTCTTGCCGGCGGGGCTCTCGAAGAAGGCGCCCTTCGCGTCGGGGTCGCTCGTCGTCACGGCGTCGGCGGGGACGACCCAGATCGAGACGCCCTCTCCGCGCCGGGTGTAGAGGTCGCGGGCGTTTCGCACCGCGAGTTCGGCGTCGGGCGCGTGCAGCGAGCCGACGTGCACGTGGCTGAGCCCGCGCCCGGCACGCACGAAGACCTCCCAGAGCGGCCACTGGTCCGCTGAGCCCGCCTCGTTCGCTGAGCCCGTCGAAGCGCCCGCCTGCCCCACCGCGCCCGCCTGGTTCGCTGAGCCCGTCGAAGCGCCCGCCTGGCCCGCCGAAGCCCCCGGCGTCGACATCACGCCACCGCCCCGGCGAGCTCGGCGGCGCGGTCCGCCTGCTTGCGCGCGTACTCGGCGGCGGCCTCGCGCACCCAGGCGCCGGCCTCGTGCGCCTCGCGGCGGCGGCGCAGCCGCTCGGCGTTCGCGGGTCCGCGACCGGCGAGCACCTCGTGGAACTCGGTCCAGTCGATCTCGCTCAGGTCGTAGGCCTGGCGCTCCTCGTTCCACGCCAGCTCCGGGTCGGGCAGGGTGACGCCGAGCACCTCGGCCTGCGGCACGAGCATGCCGACGAAGCGCTGGCGCAGCTCGTCGTTGGAGAAGCGCTTGATGTTCCACGCCATCGACTGCGCCGAGTTCGGCGACTCGTCGTCGGGCGGGCCGAACATCATGAGGCTCGGCCAGTACCACCGGTTCACGGCGTCCTGCGCCATCTGCCGCTGGGCCTCGGTGCCCTGCATGAGCTCGAGCAGGATCTCGAAGCCCTGCCGCTGGTGGAACGACTCCTCCTTGCAGATGCGCACCATCGCCCGGCCGTACGGGCCGTACGAGGCGCGGCAGAGCGGCACCTGGTTGCAGATCGCGGCGCCGTCGACGAGCCAGCCGATGGCGCCCATGTCGGCCCAGGTGGGCGTCGTGTAGTTGAAGATCGAGGAGTAGCGGGCGCGGCCCTCGATGAGCTGGCGCATCATCTCTTCGCGGCCGATGCCGAGGGTCTGCGCGGCGGAGTAGAGGTAGAGGCCGTGGCCCGCCTCGTCTTGCACCTTCGCCATGAGGATCGCCTTGCGCTTCAGGCTCGGGGCACGGCTGATCCAGTTGGACTCGGGCTGCATGCCGATGATCTCGGAGTGCGCGTGCTGGCTGATCTGGCGAATGAGCGTCTTGCGGTATGCCTCGGGCATCCAGTCGCGCGGCTCGATACGGGAGTCGGCGGCGATGAGTTCATCGAAGGCGGCTTGCCCTGCGAGGTCGTCGGCCGTGGGCTCGGCCGGCTCGCTCGCTCGGCGCAGCTCTGCTGGTGCGGTCATCGTCGACTCCTGTGTCTCTGCGGGCGGCCGGGTTCGGCTCGCCGTGTCGAGCGCGGGCGCCCGTGGCATCCGATATTACCAACCGATCGTTCAGTTAGTATATAGTCGATCCAGACGCCGCAGCAACGGCGCGCTGAACTCGATGAGGAGTGCCAGATGACGGATGCCGCGACCGAACCCGCGCTGAACCGCGAGATGATGCAGCGCGATCGCGCGGCCGCCTGGCTGGGCCTCGTCGTCGAGCGCGACGATCCCGGCCACGCCGTCGTCAGCATGGTCGTGCGCGAGGAGATGACGAACGGCTTCGGCATCACGCACGGCGGCCTCGTGTTCGCCCTCGCCGACACGGCCTTCGCGATCTCCTGCAACGAGGACGAGCGGGTCACCGTCGCCGCGGGCGCCGACATCGCCTTCCTGAAGTCCACCGTGCCCGGTCAGACGCTGACCGCGACCGCCGTGCGCCGCACCCGCTCGGGTCGCACCGGCCTCTACGACGTCTCCGTGGTCGACGAGCAGGGCGAGCCGGTCGCCGAGTTCCGCGGCCGCTCCATCTCGACGAACCGCACGTTCTGAGCCCGGCCAGCCCTCCAGCACCCTTCCCACCTTCAGGAGCCACCGTGTCGACGACGACCATCCCCCGCACCGCCTCCGTCTCCGGGCTGCACACGCCCGCGCCCGCCGAACTCGACCCCGAGGAGCGGCTCGACCGCGCCGGCATCGAGGCCCTCCAGCTCGAGCGCCTGCAGCGCACCGTCGCGCACGCGTACGAGCGGGTGCCGCTCTACACGCGCAAGTTCGACGAGGCCGGCGTGCACCCCCGCGACATCCGTTCGCTCACCGACGTCGCCCGCCTGCCCTTCACCACGAAGGCCGACCTGCGCGAGACCTACCCCTTCGGCATGTTCGCCGTGCCGATGGCCGAGGTGGCTCGCATCCACGCCTCCAGCGGCACCACCGGCCGGCCCACCGTCGTCGGCTACACGAAGGGCGACCTGGAGCGCTGGGGCTCGCTCGTCGCCCGCTCGCTGCGGGCGAGCGGCATCCGGGCCGGCATGAAGGTGCACAACGCCTACGGCTACGGGCTGTTCACCGGCGGGCTCGGCGCGCACGCCGGGATCGAGGCGCTCGGCGCGACCGTCATCCCGATGTCGGGCGGGCAGACCGCGCGCCAGGTGCAGCTCATCATGGACTTCGAGCCCGACGCCATCCTCTGCACCCCGAGCTACCTGCTGACCATCGCCGACTGCATGGCCGAGCAGGGCATCGACCCGCGCGCGACCTCGCTCAAGGTCGCCGTGCTCGGCGCCGAGCCGTGGACCAACGAGATGCGGCACGAGCTCGAGCAGCGGCTCGGCCTCGACGCGCTCGACATCTACGGGCTCAGCGAGGTGATGGGGCCCGGCGTCGGCAACGAATGCCTCGAGACGAAGGACGGCCCGCACCTCTGGGAGGACCACTTCCTGCCCGAGGTGATCGACGGCGACACGGGTGCGCCGCTGCCCGACGGCGAGCGCGGTGAACTCGTGTTCACCTCGCTCACGAAGGAGGCGTTCCCCGTCATCCGGTACCGCACGCGCGACCTCACCCGACTGCTGCCCGGCACCGCGCGGCCCGGCATGCGGCGCATCGAGAAGATCACCGGCCGCAACGACGACATGATCATCCTGCGCGGCGTGAACCTGTTCCCGACGCAGATCGAGGAGCTCGTGCTCGGCATCGAGCAGCTCACACCGCACTTCGTGCTGGAGCTCACGAAGGAGGGGCGGATGGATGCGCTCACCGTGCGCATCGAACGGCACCCCGCGCTCTCGATCGAGACGTGCGAGGCAGCGGCGGTCGTGCTCGCCGAGCGCATCAAGGTGCACATCGGCTCGACCGTGGCCGTGCGGCTCGAGGAGCCCGGCGCACTGCCCCGCAGCGAGGGCAAGTACCGGCGGGTGTACGACCTGCGCTGAGCATGGATGCCGGGGGGCACCGCCCTGGTGAGAGACTGATGCCGATGACCGAGAACCAGAGCATGCGTCGCGGGCGCCCGGGGTACGACCGGCAGGGCATCCTCGACGTCGCCGTCGCAGCGTTCAACGAGTACGGCTACGACGCCACCTCGATGGGTGTGCTCGCCGAGCGGCTCGGACTCTCGAAGTCGGCGATCTACCACCACTTCGCGTCGAAGGACGAGATCCTCGACCAGGCGCTCGACACCGCCCTCAGCGGACTCGAGGCCGTCGTCGCCGACGCCGCCCGCCCCGAGCTCGTCGAGGGGCCAACGGTCGATCGCGCCGCAGATCGGCTCGACCGGGTGCTGCGCGGGGCGGTGCACGTGCTCGTCGAGCAGCTGCCCTCGGTCACCCTGCTGCTCCGGGTGCGGGGCAACACCGAGGTCGAGCGGCGCGCGCTCGCCCGCCGCCGCGACTTCGACAAGCGGGTGACCGCCCTCGTCGCCGACGCCCAGCGCGAGGGATCGCTGCGCAGCGACATCGACGCGAGCGTCGTCTCACGGCTCGCGTTCGGCATGATCAACTCGATCGTCGAGTGGTACCGGCCCGGCGGCCGCGAGAACGCCGACGGCCTCGCCGACGACGTGATCGCGATCGCCCTCGACGGCCTGCGCATGCCCACCTCGAACCGCGTCGAGGAACTGCTCGGCTGACCGCCGGGGCGCGCGGGCTGCACGCTCCGCCGGCCCCGCGCGCGCCACATCAGCACGCGCGCGCCACTTCAGTGCGCGCGCGCCACTCCATTGCCCGCGCGCCACTTCAGCACGCACGCGCCACATCAGCACGCACGCGCCACATCAGCGCGCGCGCCACTTCAGTGCGAACGCGCCATCCGTGCTGGCGCAGCGGTGCCGAAGTGGCGCCGCAGCCACCCGCGCCGCGGCCGCTCAACGGCTTCGCCACGGCTGGCCGGCTGCCCTGCCCCCTGCGCCTCGCTCCGCCGCTCGCCGGCCACCCGGCGCTGCTCGAGCTCACGAGTCATCCGCTCGTCCGCCGCTGCCACGAGGTGCGGGAACGCTGTCTCCGAGATGTGCATGTCGACTCCTCCGTTGTCGACATTCAGCCTCGGCGCTGAGGTGGCCACCCGGCATCCGAGGATCGCCCTATTCCTGGGCGGCCGTCGCCTCGGCGCGGTCGCTCACCTCGGTCGGATGCCTCAGACGGGCGCCGGTCGGATGCCTCAGACGGTCTCGGCGGCTGAGGCATCCGCCGGCGCACCGCCCACCGGAGCGGCCTTCGCCGCGACGATGCCCTTCCGGAGCGCCATCATCAGCAGCACGAGCCCGGCCGTCACGACGATGTGTCCGAGCCCGGCGATGCCGGCGATCGCCGCGTTCGACTCCTCGCCGAGCACCGTCAGCGAGCCGTGCCAGACCATCATGGCGCTCGTGAGCAGCACGCCCGCGTTGTAGACCCAGAAGAACCAGCCGAACAGCGGCGACGCGCTCAGCGCGAAGACGCGCTCGAGGGCGAGCACGATGAGCATCGCAAGGAAGCCCAGCGTCAGCAGGTGCGTGTGCACGACCGAGAGCTGCGTCGCACCGCCCTCGACGAAGTCGTTCGCCTTCGTGAACTCCCGGTAGAAGAGGCCGGAGCCGAGGCCGAGCACGAGGTAGACGACGGCGGCGGTGAAGAGGCGGTTCATGGGGCGTCCTTCCGGTTCGCGGGGGGGGCGGGCGGGCGGGCTCGCGGGCACGCTCACGTGCAGTCTGCTCCGGCCCGCGCCCCGCCGCATCCATCGAACGTTCACCGCCGACTCGCGCCCCGAACCCCGAGTTGCCCGACTTCCATGAAAGTCGGGCAACTCCCGGGCGCGGGCTATGCGGTGCGGCGGCGGCGCAGCGCGCCTCCGACGAGGAACGCGAGACCCGCGAGGAGGGCGAGGCCGCCGAGGAGGGCGGCGCCGACGCCGTCGACGCCCGTCGACGCGAGGTCCGCCTCGCCGCCCGTGCGCTCGAGCGTGTTCGTCAGCACGATCTCGGCGACCGTGCCGTCACCGATCACGATCGAGTCGGCACTGAAGTGGACGGCTGCCCACTCGGCGCCGTCGACGGCCGCCGGGGTCACCTCGCTGAGGCTCACCCGGGCCCCGTACGGGAGCGGATCGCTCGTCGCGACGCCCCCGCCGGTCACCGTCAGCACGCCCGCCCCGGCCTCGAAGCCCGGGCCGGCGGGGTAGCTGTACCGCACCGTGAACTCCGTGCCCTTCGGGAGCAGCCCGGCTCCGCTGCCCTCGACCTGCTTGCGCACGGCGAAGGAGCCCGCGTTCAGCTCGAGCGTGTTGACGACGACCACCTCGGTGGAGGCATCCTTCCCGACCGTCACGACGTTCGACTCCGAGAAGCGGGGCGCACCCCAGCTGCCGCCCTCGACCGCCTCGGGCTCGAGCTCGCGGATCGTCACGACCGCGCCGGCCGGAAGGTCGGCGACGGTGACGGTGCTGCCGTCGCCGGGCACCACCACCTCGGTCGGGCCGGCCGCGTCCCAGGCGGCGCCCGCCGGGTACTCGTACGTGAAGGTGTACTCCCGGTCGCTGCCGACGAGGTGCGCGCCGGTGCCCTCGAGCTGCTTGCGCAGCTCGATCGCGCCGACGTCGCGGGTGATCGTGTTGGTGAGGCTCACCTCGACGGTCGTGCCGTCGCCGATGGTGACGGTGTCGGGCGAGAAGACGTATCCCTCGGACCAGGTGGCGCCGACGACCGGGGCGGGCGCCAGCTCGGTGAGCCGCAGCACGGCGCCGTAGGGCAGGGGACCGCTCGAGACGGCCTGCCCGTCGGCGCGCACGACGAGCTCGCCCGAGCCCGCGCCGAAGCCGATCCCCGCGTCGTACTCGTACCGCACCGTGAAGGAGTCGGTGGCGGGGACGAGCCCGGCGCCGGTGCCCTCGAGACGCTTGACGACCGAGAACTCCCCGGTGTTCAGGGCGAGCTCGTTGTCGAGATCGACCGCGATGCGGGTGCCCTTCACGACGGTGAACGTCTTCTCGCTGAAGACGGGTTCCTGCCAGGTGCCGCCCTCGACCTGCTCGAGCAGCTCCTCGAGCGTGACGACCGCGCCCGCGGGCAGCCCCTCGACCGCGACCGGATCACCGCCGGCCGTGACCTCGACCGTGCCACTGCCGGCCTCGTAGACGCCGCGCTCCGGGTCGGCCGGATACGACCACTGCACCGTGAAGGTCGGGTCGTCGACGAGGCCGGAGCCGGCGCCGCCGAGGCGCTTCAGGATCTCGAAGGAGCCGAGGTCGCGGGTGAGCGTGTTCGTCACCTGCACCTGCACCTCGGCCGAGTCGGCGCCGACGGTGACGCTGGCGGGCTCGATGACCGGCTGCTGCCAGCTCGCGCCCGGCACCGCGGCGGGTGCCGACTCGGAGAACGCCACCTCGGCGCCGACGGGCAGCCCCGGGATGTCGACGCGGCTGCCGTCGAGCGGCAGCTGCACCGAGCCGCCGCCGGCGGGGATGCCGAGCTCGGCGTTCGCGGCCCAGCGGTAGTTCAGGGTGAAGCTCGTGTCGCCGGGGATGCGCATGCCGTCGGGGTTCACGACGGTCTTGGCGGCGCCGAGGGAGGCCCGCTGCAGCGTGGCGCGGTTCTCGAGGCGGATGTCGGTGATCTGGCCGAGCTTGCCCTGCGTCCCGTCGAGGGTGAGTTCGACGCGGTCGGTGCGGGTGCCGTCGGGGAGCACGAACACCGGGTCGGCCCAGTCCACGTTCGCGGGCTCGGCGGGCGTCAGCTCGTCGAGCGTGATCGTCGTGCCTCGGAACAGCTCCTCGCTCAGGAACGACTCGCCCGCGTGGATCGTGATCGGCTTCTCCTCGGTGACGACACCGTCGAGCTCGCTCGTGTAGTTCACGGTGAACGCGGGCGTGAGCGAGGTGTCACCGGCGAGCTCCTTCGTCAGGCGGAACTTGCCGAAGTTCGTTCCGACGACCGTGCCGGAGCCCGAGTAGCGGGTCGCGGTTCCCGTGGTGGTGCCGCTGCGCTCCCCCTCGATCTCCCAGTTCGCGACGTTCGTGTACGTCTTCGCCTTGCCGAGGTCGAGCACCTTGACGGTCCAGACGACCTCGTAGACGGAGCCGGTGATGCCCTGCTGGCCCTCGGGGGCGGCGTCGCCGAGTCCGGCGACGGAGGTGAACTCGACGCGGAGCCCGTTGTTCGAGACGGTGTACTCCGAGCTCGGCTTCCAGGCGAACTGCGGCGACTGCCGGCCGAGCGAGTCGTAGGCGAGCGAGCGGGCCTCGAGCACGCGAGGCTCGCCGACGAGCTCGAAGACGGTCGGGTCGAGCACGTCCTCGACGGCGACGCGCTGATCGGCGGGGATGCCGTCGGGGCCGCTCGGAACGCCGACCCACCAGCTGATGGTGTCCTCGAGGTTCTGGTAGGAGCCGCTCTTCCAGGCGTCCCAGCCGCCGAACTCGCAGTTCTCGGTGCAGCGGTCGGGGTTGGGCTCGACCGTCACCGGGGTCTGCACGGTGCCGAAGTCGAAGACGTGCTCGACGGTCTCGAGGTTCTCGAGCCAGACGTCCGCGAGGAAGGTGAAGGAGCCCCGCATCCCGAGCTCGTGCCCCTCGATGTACCCGGGGTCGACGGTGCAGGTGATCTGCTCGGCGTCGACGACGCACTCGCCGGCGGCCACGCCGTCGGGGTCGAGCATCGGGAATCGGTCGGCGAAGCCGCGAAGGCCATCGGGGAGGTCCACGACGACGGCGACCGGGTTGGCTGCCTCGCCGGGCACGCTCCAGTCGACGGTGAGCTCTTGACGGCTGCCGTCGGGGATCTTCGACGTGGTGAACCGGACGTCGTCGATGGAGATCGGAGTGCCGGGTGCCGCGTTCGCGGCGGGCACCGCGATGAAGACGTTCGCGACGACGGCGAGGAGGAGGCTGAGCACAGCCGCGATGGCTGCCCTCGCTCCGCGGTGGCGGCCGGGGCTGACCGCACGCACGAGGCTCGACAAGACTGCATTCCTTCCTTCGGGTGCGTCCGACCGAGCGGTCCGGGGAAGACCGCACGGCGACCCGTCGGGAGGATGCACGGAAGGAGCGTGCGCGAAGCACGCGCCTGCGCGCGGACGTGCCGGGCACGTCCGCGCGCAATGCGAGCGCCGGTTCGCGTTCGGGCGCGGACCGGGCGTCCTGTCGGGTCAGGACGGGCGGCCGTCAGTGCCGCCACTTGAGAGATGGCGGATCGGCCGGATCATGACGCCGGTTCGACTGAACTTCTCCCGGTGCGCCATTTGCAGTGTTTCTACCTCTAGCGTGTCTACCTGCATTTCCGCTAGACATGGTTCCACCACTCCAACGAATCGAGGAGAACCATGGAGCATCAGAACCAGACCACCGCGACCGGAACGCACCTCACATCGAAGCGGCGAGGCACCCCGTGGCGGCGCGCTCGACTCGGGGCGGCCGCAGCGTCGGCCGCAGCCGCACTCCTGCTCGCCGCAGCTGCACCCGCCCCGGCGCAGGCCGTCGGCATGAGGTCGGTCACCGGCGTCATCGAATGCCGGTCCTGGCCCGCGATCTGGGTCGGCACGAGCGCGACCGCTCGGGGCGATGTGAAGTTCCAGCTCAACCGGAAAGACAATCTCGGCCCCATCGGAACCGTCTACCTCGGCAGGTCGGCAACGTACGCCCCGTGGGGATACAAGTGGATCACCTCCGGCGCAGGAAACTTCTACGCGTACGGCCTCACCGCCAGCGGCAACGTGACCAAGGCCTCGCGGTATTGCCAGGCGTGAGCACCCGCACGATCGCAGCCGCGGCCGCGGCGCTCGTCGTGGCAGCCCTCGCGGGCTGCAGCGCGAGCGAACCACCACCGGTCGATCCGGGCTCGCTGTTCAGCGGGATGGACGTCGCTCAGGCCCGCACGGCGTGCCTCTCGGATCGCGGATGGGACGTGAGCCTCGATGCGCAGGGCGCGATCCTCGCCAACTATCCGCCCGAGCAGGAAGCGGCGTTCGAGGCGGACAACCTGGCCTGTCTGGAGGAGGCGGGCGTCGACGCAGACGCCGGCCTCACCGATGAAGAGTTCACGACCGCCTACCGCTGGTACCAGGAGATCGAGGAGTGTCTGCGCTCGCACGGTTGGGACGCCCCGGAGCGCCCGAGTGAAGAGCGGTTCCGCGACACCTACGACACCGCACCCTGGATCCCGTGGGAGTTCGTCGACGACCTCGAACGCGCCCGAGCCGACTGCCCGGTCATGAACATCCCGTCCAGTTGAGGGAGCCGCGCTTCGACGGGCTCAGCGAACCAGTGGTTCGCTGAGCTTGTCGAAGCGCCCCTGGCCCGCTGAGCCTGTCGAAGCGCCCCCTGGTTCGCTGAGCTTGTCGAAGCGGGCGTCAGCCGACCACGCGGCTCGCGGCGGCGGGGACAGGGATCGGGATGGCCGCGACATCCACCCGGCGTGCACCGCAGACGGCGCAGCGCACGTACTGCACGATCCCGTCGGAGGTGCGATGCGCCGACTCGACGAGCCAGCCGTGCTCGTGCCCGGTCGGCACCGCGTGGGGCGCCTGGGTCGTGAGGCTTCCGGTCATACCCTCCACGATGATGTAATGCCCTTATGCACCTCAACCCTTACGGTGAGTACGCGGTGCTGCTCGCCGCCTCACTCGCCGACGACTGGCCCGACGACCGCGCCGGCATCGAGGCGCGCACGCGCGAGTTCGGCATGACGATGACGTTCCCGGTGCACGCCGAGGACCACGCCGGTACGCGCCGGATGATCGATGCGTGGCTCGAGGTCGTGGATGCGCCGAACGCCCCCGAGCGCGCCGGCATCCTGAACGCCCAGATGGCGGCGGTCGCCGCGTACCCGCGACTCACCGACCACGACGGCGAGGGCTGGCACCTGCACTACCGCGACGACCTGCAGACGCTCCCCGAGGTGCTCGCCGCGGTCATCTCGGTGGGTACGGCACTGCACCTCACAACCCGCGGGATGGACCGGCTCGGCCGCTGCGAGGCATCCCCCTGCACGCACGTCGTCGTCGATGTGACCCGCAACGGCCGCCAGCGCTACTGCTCCGTGCGCTGCGCGAACCGAGCAGCCGTCCGCCGGCACCGCGAGCGGCACGCCGCCCGCTGACCAGCCCACCCGCCGGGCGCGGGCTACGCGGTGAGCGGCTCCTTCGCGACGAGGGTCAGCACGTCGTAGCTCGCCACGAGCTCGTCGCGCTGGTTGCGCAGCACCGCGTCCCAGCGCACCTCGCCGTACTCGTCGGTCTCGCGCGGCGTGATCTGCTTGGCCGTGAGCTCCACCCGGATGTCGTCGCCCGGCGAGACGGGCGTCACGAAGCGCAGGTTCTCCAGCCCGGAGTTCGCGAGCACCGGCCCGGGCTCCGGGTCGACGAAGAGCCCGGCCGCCCACGACACGAGCAGGTACCCGTGCGCGACCCGCCCCGGGAAGAACGGGTTCGCCGCCGCCGAGGTCTCGTCCATGTGGGCGTAGAAGGTGTCGCCGGTGAAGGCCGCGAAGGTCTCGATGTCGTCGAGCGAGACGGTGCGCGCCGGGCTCACCACCTGGTCGCCGATCCGCAGCTCCGCCAGCGACTTGCGGAACGGGTGGCGCTCGCCACTCGCCTCGTACGGGCGGGCGGATGCCCCGGCGTGCCACACGCCCGTGAGCGCCGTGAGCATCTCGGGTGAGCCCTGCACGGCCGTGCGCTGCATGTGGTGCAGCACCGCGCGGATGCCGCCGAGCTCCTCGCCTCCGCCGGCCCGGCCCGGGCCGCCGTGCACGAGGTTCGGCAGCGGCGAGCCGTGCCCGGTCGAGGTTCGGGCGTCGTCGCGGTCGAGGAAGAGCAGCCGGCCGTTGTAGGCGGCCACGGTGCCGGCGAGGGCGACGGCGACCTCCGGATCGTGGGTCGCGACGCTCGTGACGAGTGATCCGCCGCCGCGCGCGACGAGCTCGGCCGCCTCGGCGAGCGTGCGGTAGCCGACGATCGAGGAGACGGGGCCGAAGGCTTCGACCTCGTGCAGGGCCGGGCTGCCGGCATCCTGGAACCGCAGCACGGTCGGTACGACGAAGGCACCGTCCGGGAGCGTGCCGCGGGTGCCGTCGGCGCGCACCACCTCGGGCTCCCCCGGTTCGCCGATGACGCGCTCCCCGCCCGCGGCCTCGAGCTTCGCGAGCTGGCGCAGCACCTCGTCGCGCTGCTCGGTCGAGGCGAGCGGGCCCATCGTGACGCCCTCGGCACGCGGGTCGCCGACGACGACGCGCTCCGCGATGCGGGCGCGCACTGCGGCGATGACGTCGTCGACGGATGCCTCCGGCACGATCGCCCGGCGGATGGCGGTGCACTTCTGCCCCGCCTTCGTCGTGAGCTCGACGACGAGCTGTTTCACGTAGGCGTCGAACTCGGGCGTGCCCGCGGTCGCGTCGGTGCCGAGCACGGAGGCGTTGATCGAGTCGGTCTCGCTCGTGAAGCGCACGCCGCCGGTCTGCACCGAGTCGTGCGAGCGCAGTCGTTCCGCCGTCGACGCGGAGCCGGTGAACGCGACGAGGTCGCCGAGGCGCAGCTCGTCGAAGAGGCCGGGCACGCTTCCCGCGACGAGCTGGAGCGAGCCGGCGGGCAGCAGGCCCGATTCGACGAGGATCCGCACCATCGCGACGGCGAGGTATCCGCTCGGCGTCGCGGGCTTCACGAGCGTCGGCACGCCGGCGAGGAAGGCGGGCGCGAACTTCTCGAGCGACCCCCACACGGGGAAGTTGAAGGCGTTGATCTGCACGGCGACGCCGGGCAGCCTCGTGTACACATGCCGCCCGAGGAATGTGCCGTCCTTCGAGAGCTGCTCGACCGCGCCGTCGACGTACACCTTCGCGTTCGGCATCTCGCGCCGACCCTTGCTCGAGTAGGTGAAGAGCACGCCGATGCCGCCGTCGATGTCGACCCAGGAGTCCTGCTTCGTCGCACCGGTGCGGCTCGACAGCTCGTAGAGCTCGGCCTTTCGCTCGGTGAGTGCGAGCGCCATCCGCTTCAACAGCACGGCGCGTTGGTGGAACGTGAGCTCGCCGAGGCTCGCCTGGCCGACGGTGCGCGCATGCTCGAGGGCGCCGGCGAGATCGATGCCCTCGGTCGAGACACGCGCGACCACCTCGCCGGTGGCGGCGTCGCGCACCTCGCTCGTGGCGGCCGAGGCATCCGGGCTCCACCAGGCATCCTGCACGTAACTCTGCAGCGCCGCGTCCGTCCGGTTCTCGCTCATCGTGTTCCTCTCGCTCGTCTGCACGCTCACGGCGCGTCCCACAGGTAGAAGCCCTCGCCGCTCTTGCGGCCGAGGCGGCCCTCGGCGACCATCCGCCGCAGCAGCGCCGGCGGCTCGAAGCGCTCGCCGAGCGTGCTCGCGAGGTACTCGGCGATGCCGAGCCGCACGTCGAGCCCGACGAGGTCGGTGAGTCGCAGCGGGCCGACGGGATGCTTGTAGCCGAGCGTCATGGCCCGGTCGATGTCCTCCGCCGAGGCGACGCCGGCCTCGAGCATGCGGATCGCCTCGAGCCCGAGCACGACGCCGAGGCGCGAGGAGGCGAAGCCCGGCGCATCCGCCACGACGATCGGGGTCTTGCCGATCGCCTGCACCCACGACTGCGCCTCGACCACCAGCGTCGACTCGGTGACGGCGCCGCGCACGAGTTCGACGAGCGCCGAGGCGGGCACCGGGTTGAAGAAGTGCATGCCGAGGAAGCGGTGCGGGCGGTCGAGGAGCGCCGCGAGCTCGTCGATGGAGATCGAAGAGGTGTTCGTCGCGAGCGCGGCCTCCGGCGGGAGCACCGCCTCGACCCGGGTGAGGGCGTCGGCCTTCAGCGAGAGCTCCTCCGGAACGGCCTCGACGACGAGGCCGCAGGCCGCGAAGTCCGAGATCTCAGTGCTCGTCGCGAAGCGGGCGGCGTAGGCGCCCGGCGACTCGTCCGCCGTGCCGCGTTCGACCGACCGGGCGACGGCGTCGCGCACCCGGCGTCCGGCCGCCTCCGCCGCCTCGGCGTCGCGCTCGACGACCGTGACCCGGGAGCCGGCGAGCAGGAAGGCGTGCGCGATCCCCGCGCCCATGCGTCCGCCGCCGAGCACCCCGACCGCGGCCGGCGCGCCGCCGACGCCGCCTTCCCGCACGCGGGCCGCCTCCGGCATCTGTTCCGCCGCGCGAATCCGTTCCGCCGCGCTCATCCGTTCCGCCGTTCCAGGAACTCGGTCATCCGCCGGAACTTCTCCGGGCTCTCGAACAGCGCCGCCTGCTCCTCGAGGTCGACGGCGGGGTGCGCCGCGCGCGGCGCACGGAACACGCGCTTCGTCGCCATCGTGGCCGCGCGGTCGTTGCGGGCGATGCGGTCGGCGAGCGCATGGGCGGCGGGCAGCAGCTCCTCGGGCGGATGCACCGCCGAGACCAGGCCGATGGCGAGGGCTTCCTCGGCACCGACGGTGCGGCCGGTGAGCAGCAGCTCCATGGCGCGGGCGTCGCCCACGATCTCGCGGAGCCGCCAGCTCGCACCGGCCGCGGCGAGGATGCCGAGGCCGGTCTCGGGGTTGCCGATCTTCAGTGCCGGGGTGCCGAGCCGCAGGTCTGCGGCGTAGGCGAGCTCGGCACCGCCGCCGAGCGCGTAACCGTCGAGCGCGGCGATGACGGGCATCGGCAGTTCGGCGACGCGCACGAAGGCGTGCGCGTTGATGCCCTTCCGGGCGTCGTCGGCCCGGCGCTCGCGCAGTTCGGCGATGTCGGCGCCGGAGGCGAACACCCCGTCCGCTCCCGTCAGGATCAGGATGCGCGGCTCGGCCTCGAGCTCGGCGCAGAGCTCGTGCAGCTCGTCGATCATGGCCTGGTCGATCGCGTTGCGCTTCTCGGGGCGGTCGAGGGTCGCCACGACCCGGTCGTCGCGGCGCTCGACCCGGAGCACGCGGGCGTTCGCGGCGCTCATCGCACCGACTCCAGGATGACCGCGGCGCCCTGGCCGACGCCGACGCACATGGTGGCGAGGCCGTAGCGGGAGCCCTCGCGTTCCATCCGGCCGAGCAGCGTCACGAGCAGGCGCGAACCGGAGGAACCGAGCGGATGCCCGAGCGCGATCGCGCCGCCGTCGGCGTTCACGCGCGACTCGTCGAGCCCGAGCCGGCGGATGCAGGCGATCGACTGGGTGGCGAACGCCTCGTTGAGTTCGATCGAGCCGATCTCGTCGAGGTCGAGGCCGGAACGCTCGAGCGCCTTCTCGGTCGCGGGCACCGGCCCGAGCCCCATGATCTCGGGAGCGAGCCCGGCGCTCGTGCCGACGACGATGCGGGCGCGGGGCACGAGCCCGTAGCGTTCGACGGCGGCGCCGCTCGCCACGACGATCGCCGAGGCGCCGTCGTTCAGCGAGCTCGAGTTGCCGGCGGTGACGACCGAGCCGCCCGCGACGACCGGGCGCAGGCCCGCGAGCGCCTCGAGCGTCGTCTCCGGCCGCGGCCCCTCGTCGACGAGCACCTCGCCGGCGCGGGTCGCGACGCCCACGATCTCGGCCTCGAAGCGCCCGGCGGCGATGGCGGCGGCGGCGCGCTGCTGCGAGCGGAGGGCGAAGGCATCCGCCTCCTCCCGGGTGATGCCGTCGACCCGCGCGACCTCCTCAGCGGTCTCGGGCATGGCGTAGGTGGCCTTGTCGCGGGCGAGCAGCTCGGGGTTCGGGAAGCGCCAGCCGATCGAGGTGTCGTAGGCGGCGCCGGGCTTCGCCCAGGCGCGCTCGGGCTTCTGCTGCACCCAGGGGGCGCGGGTCATTGACTCGACGCCGCCCGCGACGATGAGCTCGGCGTCGCCCGCCCGGATCGCCTGCGCGGCCATCGTGACCGCCGACATGCCGGAGGCGCAGAGGCGGTTGACGGTGATGCCGGGCACCTCGTCGGGCAGGCCCGCGAGCAGCACGGCCATCCTGGCGACGTTGCGGTTGTCCTCGCCGGCCTGGTTCGCGGCGCCGAGGATGACCTCGTCGAGCTCGCCCGCCTGATCGGCGCCGATGCCGGCCCGGGCGACCGCTTCGCGGACGACGAGGGCGGCGAGATCGTCGGGGCGCACCCCGGCGAGGGCGCCGCCGTAGCGGCCGACGGGCGTGCGCACGCCTCCGACGAGGTAGGCCTCGGCCATGCGGGTCTCCTGACTACGGTGTCTGCGAGGGCGGTTCGCCTGGCCGAATTCCTGACCGAGCGTTCGGAAAGTAATTATGGCATGCCCCGCCCCGGCCCGCACGCCCAACCCCGAAAACCGACTTGCCCGACTTTCATGAAAGTCGGGCAACCCAGTCAAGGCCACCGACTTGCCCGACTTTCATGAAGGTCGGGCAAGTCGGGGTGGACAGACCGGTGGGGCGGTCAGTCGAGCAGGTCGACGCCCTTGGTCTCCTTCACGAGCGAGACGCCGATGAGCGAGATCACCGCCGCGATCGCGATGTAGAGGCCGATCGTCCACGAGGCGTGGAAGGTGTTCATCAGCGCCTCGGCGATCATCGGCGCGAACGCACCGCCCAGGATGGCCCCGAGCGCATAGCCGATCGAGACGCCCGAGTACCGCACGTTCGCCGGGAACATCTCGGCGTAGAGCGCCGCCTGCGGGCCGTAGGACAGGCCGAGGCCGAACGTCATCACGAACAGCGCGACGAAGTACCAGACGATGTTGCCGGTGTCGATGAGGAACCACATCGGCACCGCCCACAGCGCGAGGAACAGGTAGCCGATCTGGAACGTGCGCACCCGCCCGAGCCGATCGGACAGGCGACCGCCCCAGAGGGTGAAGATCAGCCAGCCGAACGAAGCGAGCGTCGTGGCGAGCAGCACGGTGGGACGATCCATGCCGAGCGCCGCGACGGCGTAGGTCGCGAAGTACGCGATGAGGAGGTACCCCGCAGCGTTGTTCGCGATGAAGATGACCGCCGTCAGCAGCACCTGCTTGGTGTTGCGGCGGAAGAGCTGGCCGAGCGGCGCCGAGGACTCCTTGCGGCGGCGCAGCAGCTCCTCGAAGACCGGGCTTTCCTCGACGGCGCGGCGGATGACGTAGCCGACGACGATGAGCACGATCGAGAGCAGGAACGGGATGCGCCAGCCCCACTCGAGGAAGGCCTCGGGCGACATCGAGCTCGTCAGCAGCCAGAGCGTGAACGTCGCGAGGATCATGCCGACGGGCACGCCGATCTGCGGGAACGCGCCGAAGAAGCCGCGCTTGCCGTTCGGCGCGTGCTCGACGGCCATGAGGGCGGCGCCGCCCCACTCGCCGCCGGCGGAGAAGCCCTGCAGGATGCGCAGCAGGATCAGCAGCATGGGCGCCGCGATGCCGATCGCCGCGTACGTCGGGAGCACGCCGATGAGCGCGGTCGACAGGCCCATCATGATGAGCGTGAAGACGAGCATCTTCTTGCGGCCGAGCTTGTCGCCGAGGTAGCCGGCGACGATCGCCCCGAGCGGGCGGAAGAGGAAGGAGATGCCGATGGTCGCGAAGGAGAGCACCTGGGCGAGGCCCGGGTTCGACTCGGCGACGGGGGCGAGGAAGAGCGGCGCAAGCACGAGGCCGGCCGCCTGGGCGTAGATGAAGAAGTCGTACCACTCGATCGAGGTGCCGACGAGGGTGCCCGCGAGCACCTTCCGCTCCTCGGGGGACATCCGCTCGGTGCGAGCGGGATCGGTGACAGCTGTCGACATGCGAACTCCGGTGTTCGGTCGGGCGGGGCGCGGCACGGGATGCCGGGCAGGGACCCCTGCAGGATCATGGGACATTTCCTGACCGATTGGTCGGTCGGGAAACCCGAGCGTAGCGCATCCGTCCGGGATCCTGGAAGTGCCGGATCCGCCGACTTTCGCCGACTGAATCGGCTGTCAGCGGGATCGGGCAGGCTGGATGCCATGACCGAACTGCGCCCCGCTGCCCTCGACGCCCTCCGCGAACTCGTGGGTCGCGACGACGTCGACTTCCACGACGGCCAGTTCGAGGCCATCCGCGCCCTCGTCGAGGAGCGCCGCCGAGCGCTCGTCGTGCAGCGCACCGGCTGGGGCAAGTCCGCCGTGTACTTCGTCTCGACCCTGCTGCTGCGCCGCGCCGGCGCGGGCCCCACCCTGCTCGTCTCGCCGCTCATCGCCCTGATGCGCGACCAGATCGCGGCGGCCGAGCGCGCCGGGGTGCGCGCGGTCGCCATCAACTCCACCAACGCGCACGAGTGGCGCGAGGTCGAGCAGCGCCTCGCCGACGACGAGGTCGACGTGCTGCTCGTCTCACCCGAGCGGCTCAACAATCCGGCCTTCCGCGAGACGCAGCTGCCGCGGCTCGTCGATCGCATCGGCCTGCTCGTCATCGACGAGGCGCACTGCATCAGCGACTGGGGGCACGACTTCCGGCCCGACTACCGACGCCTGCGCGAGCTCATCGCGCGCATGCCGGTGGGCGTGCCGGTGCTCGCAACGACGGCGACCGCGAACAGCCGGGTGGTCGCCGACGTCGCCGAACAGTTGGGGGCGACCGTCGCCGACGCCTCGGGCCGGCTCACGACGGGCGGGGCGGACGCCTCGGCCGAGGTGTTGACCATCCGCGGGCCGCTCGCCCGCGCCTCGCTGCGCCTCGGGGTGCTCGAGCTCCCCGACTCGCCGAGCCGACTGGCCTGGCTCCTCGGTCATCTCGACGAGCTGCCGGGCTCCGGCATCATCTACACCCTCACGGTCGCCGCCGCCGTCGACACGGCCCGGCTGCTGCGCGAGCACGGGCACGAGGTGCGCGCCTACACGGGCCAGACCGACCCCGACGAGCGGGCCGAGTCCGAGGGCATGCTGAAGCGCAACGAGGTCAAGGCGCTCGTCGCCACGAGTGCGCTCGGCATGGGTTTCGACAAGCCCGACCTCGGCTTCGTGCTGCACCTCGGCGCCCCCTCCTCCCCCGTGGCGTACTACCAGCAGGTGGGCCGAGCGGGCCGAGCGACCGACAACGCCGACGTGCTGCTCCTGCCCGGGGTCGAAGACCGCGACATCTGGCACTACTTCGCCACCGCCTCGATGCCCGACGAAGAGCGCGCGAGCCGCGTCATCGCCGCGCTCGGCGATCAGCCCGTGTCGACGCCGGCGCTCGAGGCGATGGTCGATATCCGCCGCACGCCGCTCGAACTGCTGCTCAAGGTGCTCGATGTCGATGGGGCCGTTCGTCGGGTGCAGGGCGGCTGGGTCGCCACCGGCGAACCGTGGGTGTACGACGCCGAGCGCTATCGCCGCATCGCGGCCGAGCGGGTCGCCGAGCAGCAGCACATGCTCGAGTACGAGCGCACCTCCGAGTGCCGCATGGCCTACCTGCAGCGCAGCCTCGACGACGACACCGCGACCCCGTGCGGCCGCTGCGACAGCTGCGCCGGTCCCTGGTACCCCGCGGCCATCGGCCAGGAGGCGACGGCGGCCGCCCGCGGCGCCCTCGACCGGGTGGGCGTCCCGATCGAACCGCGCGCGCAGTGGCCGACGGGCGCCGACTCGCTCGGCGTACCGGTGAAGGGCCGCATCCCCGTCGAGGCCCGCGCCGCCGAGGGCCGAGCCCTCGCGAGGCTCACCGACCTCGGTTGGGGTGGCGTGCTGCGCGAGCTCTTCGCCGCGGGCGCTCCAGACCAGCCGGTGCCGCCGCGCGTGCTCGACGCCTGCGTGCGCGTGCTCGCGGGCTGGGGCTGGGCCGAGCGCCCGGCCGCGGTCGTCGCGATGCCCGCACGCTCGCGGCCGCAGCTCGTCGACTCGCTCGCCCGCGGTCTCGCCGAGATCGGCCGACTGCCGTACCTCGGCGCACTGCAGCTGGTCGAGGGTGGGCCGAGCGGCGAGCCGGGAGGCAACAGCGCGTTCCGCCTGGCCGGCGTGTGGGGGCGGTTCTCCGCCGACGGCCTCGAACTGCCCGACGGCCCGGTGCTGCTCGTCGACGACCAGGCCGACAGCCGGTGGACGCTCACGGTCGCCGCCCGCACGCTGCGCGAGGCGGGCGGCGCAGAAGTACTGCCCTTCGTGCTCGCGCTCCGGGGCTGAGGCGGGCCCCGCCGCGTCGCCCCCGGCAGACGAAGAACCCGCCCGCAGCCCTGCTCGGGTGCGGACGGGTTCGTTCGGAGACAGGTCGCCGGGCGGGCGACGCGCCTACTCGGCGGGCGTCTCGCCCTGCTCGACGGATGCGTCGTCAGACGGCTCGGCGTCAGCCGGCTCTGCAGCAGCCGCCTCGGCGTCAGCCAGCTCGGCGTCAGCCGGCTCGGGCGCAGCCGCGACCTCGACGGGCCCGAGGTCGAACAGGAGCTCGTCGCCGAGGCGCACGTCCTCGAAGTCGACCTCGATCTCGGCGCGGTCGAGCAGCTCGTTCATGCGACGCTGCCGGTTGCGCGGGATGAGGGTCACGACCCGGCCGGTGCGACCGGCGCGGCCGGTGCGGCCCGAGCGGTGCAGGTAGGTCTTGTACTCCTCGGGCGCGTCGGCCTGGATCACCAGGTCGATGTCGTCGACGTGGATGCCTCGGGCCGCGACGTCGGTCGCGACGAGCACGTCGACCCGGCCGCTCGTGAGCTGCTGCAGGTTGCGGGTGCGTCGCGACTGGTTCAGGTCGCCGTGCAGGGCGACGGCGCGCACGCCGGCGTCCCCGAGGTGCTCGGTGAGGTCCTCGGCGAACGCGCGGGTGCGCGAGAAGACGAGGGTCTTGCCGTCGCGGTCGGCGAGCTGGGCGACGATGTCGCGCTTGTCGCGGTTGTCGATCACGAACACGCGGTGCTCGATGGTGCCGGAGGCCTGGTCCTCGCCGGCGACCTCGTGCACGGCCGGGTCGTCGAGGAATTCCTCGACGAGCGTGGCCACACCCGTGTCGAGCGTCGCCGAGAAGAGCAGCTTCTGGCCGCCGTCGCGGGTCTCGCGAAGGATGCGTTGCACCGGCTCGAGGAAGCCGAGGTCGCACATGTGGTCGGCCTCGTCGAGCACCGTGATGCGGATGTCGGACAGGTCGAGGTGTCCCTGCGCGAGCAGGTCCTCGATGCGGCCGGGCGTGCCGATGACGATGTCGACGCCGCGGCGGAGCGCGCCCACCTGGCGGGCCTGCGGCACACCGCCGTAGACCTGCGTGGTGAACAGTCCCACGGACTGGGCGATCGGCTGCACGGTGCGGTCGATCTGCAGGGCGAGCTCACGGGTCGGCGCGAGGATCAGGGCGCGGGGGGCGCGGCCCATCTGCCGCTTGCGGCGACCGTCGGGACCGTTCTCCGTGTCGCGCTGCTGCTCGGCCCAGAGCTGCATGAGCCGCTCCACGGTCGGCGCGCCGAAGGCGATGGTCTTGCCGGAGCCGGTGCGGCCACGGCCGAGCACATCGCGTCCCTCGAGCACGACGGGGATGGTCGCCGCCTGGATCGGGAACGGCGACTCGGCACCGAGCTCCTTCAGCGCGCGGACGATGTTGTCACCGAGGCCGAGCTCGCCGAAGCCGATGCCGTCCACCTCGTCGGCCTGGATGGCCTTCGCTTCGAGACGCTCGAGCACGACGTCGTCCTCCGGGGAGAAGTGGCTGCGCTCGTCCTTCGCCGGGTAGAACGAGGAGGGGCGACGCTCCGAGTCCCGGAAGCCCGGACGGTCGAAGTCCCGACGCTGGCCGCGCTGGTTCGCTGAGCCCGTCGAAGCGCCGTCCCGGTCGAAGTCGCGGCGCTGGCCGCGCTGGTTCGCTGAGCCCGTCGAAGCGCCGTCCCGGTCGAACGAACGACGCGGGCGGTCGTCACGATCGAAGGAACGCGCGGGACGCTCATCGCGATCGAACCGACGCGGCGCACGCTCGTCACGATCGAACGAACGACGCGGACGCTCGTCACGATCGAAGGAACGCGCGGGACGGTCGTCACGATCGAAACGACGCGGGCCACGCTGGTTCGCTGAGCCCGTCGAAGCGTCATCCCGATCGAAGCGACGCGGCGCGCGATCATCCCGATCGAACGAACGACGCGGACGGTCGTCACGATCGAACGAACGAGCCGGTCGGTCATCCCGATCGAACCGACGCGGGCCACGCTGGTTCGCTGAGCCCGTCGAAGCGTCATCCCGATCGAATCGACGCGGCGCACGCTCATCCCGATCGAAGCGACGCGGCGCACGCTCATCACGGTCGAAGCGACGCGGAGCCCGATCGTCACGATCGTACGAACGACGCGGAGCGCGATCATCCCGATCGTACGAACGCGCCGGGCGGTCGTCCCGGCGGTGCGCTGAGCCCGCCGAAGGGTCGAAGCGACGCGGGGCGCGCTCGTCACGATCGTACGAACGGCCCGGGCGGCGGCCCGTCGAAGCGTCGTCGCGGCCGTCGCGCTCGGAGCGGTGCGGGGCACGACCGCTCTCGGTGCGCTCCTCGCGCGTCCAGCGCGGCTTGCGGTCGGAGGCCTCCTCGGGGCGGTAGCCGCGGTGGCCGGGGCTGCGCGAGCCGGGCTTGCCGCTGCCTGCCGGGCGACCGGCGCGGCTGCTCTTCGCGTACGAGGGGTCGAAGTCGTGGGCTCGTCCGCCCGCGGGCTTCTTGTTCTTCGGCATGGTGGTGCTTCCTGGGTTTTGCTTGAGTACATGGCGGTGCCGCCGCGAGGCGCGGCACACCGAGAACCCGGGAGCATCGTCGACCGGGGCCGTTCACATACGGTGACTATCCGCAGCCTGATGCTGCGGAACCGGCCCTCAGGACTCACAAACCCATCCGCGCACAGCGCGGTGTCCAGAACCGACCTGCCAACGATACCCGATCGCCGCTGGGAAAGCGCCGGGCATCACTCGGCGGCGACGACGGCGCCGCTCCGGCATCCCACCGTGCGTCGAAATCCCGCGGAAACACGCGCCGCGTACCCTCGCCCCGTGACCAGCACCGTGTCGATCCGCATCGAAGCCCCGCGCCAGCCCGACATCGAGCGTCTGCTTGCCGGCAGCAGCGAGTACTCCTTCTCGCTCGGCTACCCGCCGGAGGCCTGCTTCCTGCTCGACGTCGGGCAGCTCGAGCAGCCGGGCGTGCGGCTCTTCGTCGCTCGCGACGGGTCGGGCACGGCGCTCGGTATCGCCGCGCTCGTCGAGGGTGGCCATGCGGACGACGAGCACGCGGCCGACTTCGCCGGGCGGGGCGAACTCAAGCGCATGTACGTCGACGAACGAGCCAGGGGGCTCGGCGTCGCCGGTCGCCTGCTCGACGCGGTCGAGGCGGATGCCGCGAGCCGAGGCATCCGGGAGCTCGTGCTCGAGACCGGCACCCTGCACCTGCCCGCCCAGGCGCTGTACGCGAAGCACGGCTACCGGGTGGTTCCGCTCTTCGGGCCGTACGTGGGCGAGGAGTACAGCATCTGCATGGCGAAGGCGCTGACTTCGCGTTCGGCCGACGCGGAGGTAGCATCGCTGCACCCCTGAACCCGGAGCCCCCGTGACCCGCACTCGATCCTCCGGCGGTCGCGGCGGGCGCACGCGCCTGGTGCTGGTCGCCGCTGCCGCCCTCGTCGGCCTCGCCGTGACCGGCATGCTCTCGGGCTTCCACCTGCCGCTGCAGCCGATCGAGCCCGACGCCGCGGAGTCCCGCAGCGAGCTCGCGAGCGTGGTGCCGATCGGCATCCGCACCTTCGAGGCACCGGCTGGGCTCGTCGTCGACGAGGACCTCCCGTACGGCGTGCGCGAGGACGGCACGCTGCTCACGCTCGACGTCTGCCGGCCTGCGGACGCGGTCGGGTCGGCGTCGAGCACGGAGGGGACGGATGCCGCGACGGGCGCACTGCCCGCGGTCGTCTCGATCCACGGCGGCAGCTGGGCCCGCGGCGACAAGGCGAACGCGGACTGGCGCAACGTCTGCCTGTGGCTCGCGAGCGAGGGCTTCGTCGCCGCCTCGGTGAACTACCGACTCGTGCCGGACGCCGTGTTCCCCGCACAGCTCGACGACGTGGCGCTCGCCGTCGAGTGGCTGCGGGAGCCCGAGCAGCTGGCGGAGTTCGGCATCGATCCCGGGCGCATCGGCGCCTTCGGCGGCTCGGCGGGCGGCAGCCTCGCCGCCCTGCTCGGCGCCCGCGGCGACGGCCCGCTCGACACCGGATCGCGGGTGGCGGCCGTCGCCGAGCTGTCCGGCCCGGTCGGGCTCACCGGGCCCGCCCTCGACACCGACGGCGCCTCCCCGTGGCTGCGGTCGATCGTGACCGACTACCTCGGCTGCGCCCCGGGGGACGCCGCGTGCGGGGCGGCGGCCGAGGCATCCGCGGCGACGCACCTGGATGCGAGCGATCCGCCGGTGTTCCTCGCCCAGTCGGATGCGGAGGTCATCCCGCTCGGGCAGCAGACCGCGTTCGTCGCGGCGCTCGAGGCGGCCGGGGTTCCCGTCGAGTCGCTCGTGGTGCCGGGATCGGCGCACTCGATCGGCATCCTCGACGCGCCGATGCGCGCACGGGTGGCGGCGTTCCTGCACGCGGCGCTCGACGGCGTGGTTCGCTGAGCCCGTCGAAGCGACAGCGGCGATCGCTTCGACAAGCTCAGCGAACCTGGATTGGTTCGCTGAGCCCGTCGAAGCGGACTCCTCGCTTCGACAAGCTCAGCGAACCACTTGCTACTCGCCGCCGATCATCGCCGCCCAGGGGTAGTTGAGCTGCACGGCGGCGGTCGGCGCCCCGGTCAGGCCCTTCCCGAGGAACACCGCGTTGTACGGCGTGTAGATCGGCAGCCACGTCGGGTCGTCGATCTCGATCGACTGGGCCGCGATGAGCGAGGCGGCCCGCTCGGCGTCGTCGGAGCTCGCCCGCGAGGCGTCGATCGCCTGGTCGAACTCCGCGTTCGACCATCCGGAGAGGTTGAAGAAGTTGTCGCTCTCCAGGTACTGGTAGATCTGCGTCGGGTCCGGGAAGTCGGTCTGCCAGAGCGAGAAGATCAGGTCGATGCCGTCGCGGGCGGCGGGGTCGCTGTAGAGCGCGTTGTAGCCGTCGGCGGGCAGCGAGGTGAGCTCCGCCTCGAGCCCGATCGCCTGCGCGGCGCGCTGCACCTCGGCGCCGATGATCGGCATCTCCGCCTGCGAGTTCGTCACCGCGATGGTGAGGGTCTCGCTCGGCACACCGGCCTCGGCGACGAGCGCCTTCGCCTCCTCGAGGCCGCCGGTCGCGTCGGCGATCTCCTGGTACGCCTGCTCGAAGTCTTCGCGGGCGAAGCCTCAGGTGCCGGGCGATGCGGGTGCGGCGAGCGGGTCGGCCGCTCCGGCGACGGCGGCGGCGATGATGCCCTCCCGGTCGATGCTCATCGCGAGTGCCTGCCGGATGCGCGGGTCGGCGAGCGCGCCGTCGAGCGAGGTCACCATGGCGACGTAGCTGCCGGAGGTGCGCCCGAAGGCGAGCGTGCCCTGACCGCCGCCCTGCAGACGTGCGAAGCCGGAGGCGGGGACGCCCCAGGTGCCGTCGACCTCGCCGGAGAGCAGCGCGTTCACCCGCGCGGCGGGGTCGCGCACGAAGGAGAAGTCGACCTCGGCGACGAGCGAGGGCAGCGAGTCGTCCCAGTAGTCGTCGAAGCGTTCGAGGGTGATCGCCTCACCGGCCCGCCAGGAGGCGAGCGAGTACGGCCCGGTGCAGTCGAGGTCGGAGCCGGGGGTGCCGAAGTCGGTGCCCTGCGCCTCGGTCGACGCCCGGTTCACGATGCGGCCGGCGCCGGTGGCGAGCGCCTGCGACAGCGTCTGGTCGGGTGCCGTGAGCGTGATCGTGACCTGATTCGGCGCGGTCGCGACGATGTCGGCGACGTTCGCGTACACGGCGGTGTGGAACGAGCCGAGGTCGTCGCTGCGCGAGCGGTTCAGGCTGTAGACGACGTCGTCCGCCGTGAGCGGCGCCCCGCTGTGGAACCTCACCCCGTCGCGGAGGGTGTAGACGAGCGTCAGCGGGTCGGGCTGCTTGAACGACTCGGCGAGCGCGGGCTCGATCGTGAAGTCCGGCGTGATGCGCATGAGGCTCTCGCAGACGTTCGCGAGCACCTCCATCGGCGGGAAGTCGTTCGGGTAGATGGGGTCGAGCGAGGACGGCTCGGCGTAGAGCGCCCAGTCGAGGCGGTCCACCTCGCTCGTCGGGACGGGCAGCGACTCGGTGAGCTCGGGCGTCGTCCCCTTCGAGGGGGACGGGCCGGCGGCGGTGCAGCCGGCGAGGAGCACGGCGGCGGCGAGGGCGGCGGCGCCCCCGGCCAGTCGCGGCGTGCGGCGGGACATCGACATTGATCTCTCCTTGCGGGGGATGCGGGACGGCGGAACCGTCACGCGAGCTGACGGAGGAAGGTGCGGCGGTCCCGGGAGACCTGATCGGGGTCCCATCCGGGTCTGGGCACGCTGCTGAGGAGCAGGCGCGTGTACGGGTGCTGCGGATCGCGCAGCACCCGGCTCGTCTCGCCCGACTCGACCACCTCGCCGCGGAACATCACGATGAGCTCCTCGGTGATCGAGCGGACGACCTCGAGGTCGTGGCTGACGAAGACGATGGCGACCCCGGTGTCGGCGCGGATGCGCGCGAGCAGCCGGAGGATCTGCGCCTGCACCGAGACGTCGAGCGCGCTCGTCGCCTCGTCGAGGAGCAGGAGGCGCGGGGATGCCGCGAGCGCCCGGGCGATCGCGACGCGCTGCCGCTGCCCGCCGGAGAGCTCGCGGGGCAGGGCGCGCCGGGCCCGTTCGGGCAGGTCGACCTGGTCGAGCACCTCGCGGCGGCGGGCGGTGCGGGCCGCGCCGCGGAGGCCGCCGTGCAGGGTGATGATCTCGTCGATCGCCTCCTCGGGGGTCTGCCGCGGGTCGAGGCTCTGGTACGGGTCCTGGAAGACCATCTGCATGATGCCGGCGCGCTCGTGCCGGGCCCGCCGCGAGGTGCGCGCCTCGAGTTCGGTGCCGGCGACGACGATGCGCCCGGCGTCGGCCTGCTCGATGCCGGTGATGAGCCGGGAGAGGGTGGTCTTGCCGGAGCCGGACTCGCCGACGACGCCGAGGGAGCCGCCCTGGGCGAGCTCGAAGGAGACGTCGGTGACGGCCTTCACCCGACCGTGGTCGTAGCTCTTGCTCAGCCCTTCGACGGTGAGGATGCTCACGCGGCGCCTCCGATCGGCGTGGGCGCCTCGGCGTCGAGCCTGGAGGGCATCGCGTCGAGGAGCTTGCGGGTGTACGGGTGCTCGGGTCGTTCGAAGACGTCGAGGGCGCGGCCCTGCTCGACGACGACGCCGGACTGCATGACGTGGATGCGGTCGCAGCTCGCTGCGGCGAGGTCGAGGTCGTGGGTGACGAACACGATCGCGAGGCCGCGCTCTTCGCGGAGGCGGCGCAGCAGGCCCATGATCTCGGCCTGCGTGGTGACGTCGAGCGCGGTGGTGGCCTCGTCGGCGAGGAGCAGCCGGGGTTCGGTGGAGAGCGCCGAGGCGATCATCACGCGCTGCAGCATGCCGCCCGAGAGCTCGTGCGGGTAGCGGTCGGCGAGCGTCTCCGGATCGGGCAGGCCGACCTCGTCGAGAAGCGACACGACCTGCTGCGCCGCGCGGGTGCGGCTCCAGCCGCGGGTGCGGCGCAGGCCGTCGGCGACGAACGCGCCGATGCGCTGGTACGGGTTCACGTGGGCGCGCGGGTCTTGGAAGATCATCGCGGCGACCTCGCGGCGCACCCGCAGCACCTCGCGGCGTCCGGCGCCGACGAGCTCGCGCCCGGCGACCCGCACCGAACCGGTGAGCCGGGCGCCCTTCGGTGCGAGGCCGACGGCGGCGCGGAGCGTCATCGACTTGCCCGAACCGGACTCGCCGACGAGGCCGACGATCTCGCCTGCGGCGCAGCTGAGGCCGACACCGTCGAGGATGCGCACGGCGGTCTCTCCGGCGCCGACGTCGAGGCGGAGGTCATCGATCGCGAGCACCGCGGCATCCACCTGCTGGTTCGATCCGCTCATGCGCTCGTCCTCCTCACGCGTTCGGCGATGCCCTCGCCCAGCAGGCTGAAGCTGACGACGGCGATGACGATGACGACGCCGGGCGCGAGCGCCGGGGCCGGCGAGCCCTGGATCAGGGCGGCCTGGCCCGCGGCGACCATGGCGCCCCAGTCGGCTTCGGGCGGCTGCACGCCGAAGCCGAGGAAGGAGAGGCCGGCGAGGTCGATCATGGCGTAGCCGAAGCACAGCGTCGCCTGGGCCAGCACGAACGGGGCGATGTTCGGCACGAGGTGCAGCGAGGTGATCCGCCAGGCCGACATGCCCTGCAGTTCGAGCGCCCGGATGTACGGCGTCTGCCGCTCGGCGAGTGCGACGCTCCGGGTCGTGCGCGCCATGTACGGGATGTACGCGACGGCGAGCGCGACCACGGTCGAGGCGAGGCCGGGGCCGAAGACCGCGACGATCAGGATGGCGAGCAGCACGCCGGGGAACGCGAAGAGGATCTCGACGAAGCGCGAGGCGGTCGCGTCGACCCACCCGCCGCGCCAGGCCGACAGCACGCCCACGGTCACGCCGATGAGGGTCGAGCCGAGCACGACGCCGAGCGGGCCGAGGAGCGAGATCCGTGCGCCCCAGATGACCCGGGAGAGCACGTCGCGGCCGGCCTCGTCGGTGCCGAGCAGGTGGGCCGCCGACGGCGGCTGCAGGGCGTCGATGAGGGAGACCTGGTTGGGATCGTACGGCGCGATGACGGGCGCGAGGATCGCGACGAGCACGAGCACGCCGAGCGCGATGACGGCGGCGAGCGTGAGCGCGTTGCCGCGGTGGCGGATGGCGAGCCAGGAGCGCCGCGTGAGCAGGTGCGTCGAGCGCGTCTCGGTGGTGGGGAGCGTCACCGTGCGCCTCCCTTCGCCCGGGCGCGGGGTTCGAGCACCGGGTAGAGCAGGTCGACGACGAGGTTCGAGAGCACGAACACGGCGACGATGATGAGGATCACGGCCTGCACGACGGGGAAGTCCTTCACGTTGACGGCCTGCACGAGCAGCGAGCCGATGCCGTTCAGGCCGAACACCGTCTCGACGATCGTGGTCGTCACGAGCAGGCCGGAGATGACGAGGCCGGCGAGGGTCACGACGGGCACGATGCCGCCGCGGAACGCCTGCCCCCACACCACGCGCGAGGAGGAGAAGCCGCGCACCCTGGCCGTCTCGACGTACTCCTTGCCGAGGGCGCCGATCATCGAGGTGCGCGTGGTTCTCAGCACGAGCGCGGCGGAGGAGAGTGCGAGGGCGACCGCCGGCAGGGTCAGATGCCAGAGCCGGTCGCCGAAGCCCTCCCCCGCCCCGAACGCCGGGAACCAGCCGAGCGTCACCGCGAACAGCGAGGTGAGCGCCATCGCGACGACGAACGACGGGGTGGCCATCGCGACCGTGCTGACGACGATCGCCGTGCCGTCGACGCCGCCGCGCTTTACCGCGGCGAGGACGCCGACGAGCACGCCGATCACGAGGATCAGCACCGCGGCGTAGCCGACGAGCAGCGCCGTCGTCGGCACCCGGCTCGCGATGAGCTCGGAGACCGGCTGGCGGAACTGGATGGAGAGGCCGAAGTCGCCCTGCACGACGCCGCCGAGCCACAGCACGTACTGCGACAGGAACGGCTCGTCGAGGTGGTACTGGTCGCGGATCGCCTGCAGCGTCTCCGCCGTCACCGAGTTGCCGCGCACGAGGAAGGACTCGGGCGAGCCGGGCGCGAGGTACATGGCCCCGAAGACGATGAAGGAGGTCGCGAGGAGCACGAGGGCGAGGGAGCCGACGCGCCGCGCGAGCGGGAGCAGCCAGGCGCTCATCCGGCGGCCCCGATCATCGCCGCCCACGGCGAGTGCAGCTGCACGTAGGAGGCCGGGGCCCCGGTGGCGCGGGCGTTCAGGAACATCGTGTTGTAGGGCGCGTAGAGCGGGATCCAGAGCGACTCGTCGACGACGATCCGCTGCGCCTCGACGATGGATGCCGCACGCTCGGCGGGGTCGGACTGAGTGCCCGCCTGCGCGATGAGGGCGTCGTAGTCGGGGTTCGAGAAGCCGAAGAAGTTGTAGAAGTTGCCCGTCTCGAAGTAGCGGTACATCTGCAGCGGGTCGGCGAAGTCGGTGCCCCAGGCGGTGAGGTAGAGGTCGATGCCCTTCCGCGCCTCGGCGTCGGTGTAGACGGCGTAGTACTGGTCGACGGGCACCGAGCTGATCTCGACGTCGAGGCCGATCTTGGCGGCGGCCGATTGGATCTCGGCGCCGATCACGGGCGTCTGCGCCTCGGCGCTCGTCGTGGCGAGCACGATCGGCTCGGTGGGCGCCGTGGTGGTGGCGAGCAGTTCCTTCGCGGCATCCAGGTCGAGGGTCGCCGAGTCGATGTCGTCCCAGGCGGCCCGGAAGGCGTCGCGCTCGTAGCCCCAGGTGCCGGGCACCGCGGGGGCGCGCTGCTCCTGGCCGGCGCCGGCGATGGCGACGTCGATGATGGCCTGCCGGTCGATGACCATGGAGAGGGCCTCGCGCACGACGGGGTCGGCGAGGGGGCCGGTGGGGTCCATCACGATCGCGTTGTAGCCCTGCGTGCTCGGCCCGTAGTAGACGGTGCCGACGCCGCTGCCCGAGAGCCGGGTGATCGCCGAGGGGGCGACGTCCCAGGTGCCGTCGAGCGAGCCGGAGAGCAGGCCGTTCACGACCGCGGCGGGGTCGCGCACGATGGCGAACTCCACGGTCTCGGTCTTGGCGCGCAGCTCGGCGTCGAAGTAGTCGTCGTCGCGGACGAGGGTGATCGTCTGCCCGGAGTCCCAGCGGTCGAACTCGTACGGGCCGATGCAGTTCACGCCGCCCTGGGGTGTGCCGTAGCGCTCGCCGAGCTCCTGCACGGTGGCGGCGCGCTCGACGATGCCGGCGGGGCTCGACAGGTAGGCGTTGAACAGCTCGTCGGGGGCGCTCAGGGTGACGGTGACCTCGAGCGGCCCGGTGGCGTCGATCGAGGCGACGTTCGCGAACGCGCCGGACCAGAACGAGCCGGCGGCGGGGTCGAGGTGCCGCTGCAGACTGAAGACGACGTCGTCGGCGGTCAGCGGCGAGCCGTCGTGGAACCTCGCCCCGTCGCGCAGGGTGTAGACCCAGGTGGTGGGGTCGGGGTGGTCGAACGACTCGGCGAGCGCGGGCTCGAGCGAGAGGTCCGGAGCGAGGCGCAGCAGGCCCTCGCAGACGTTCGCGAGGATCGAGCCGGTGGTGTTGTCGGCGTTGTAGATCCAGTCGAGCGAGGCCGGTTCGCTGGAGACGGCCCAGGTGATGCGGTCGAGCTCGCCGGTCGGGGCCGGGGTGAGTTCGACGACGTCGACCGCCGCCGGGTCGGAGCGTTCGGGGGCCGCGGGCGACGCGCACCCGGCGAGGACCACGACGGCTGCCGCGCCTCCTGCGATCATGGCCCGTCGGGCGGCCTTGGCTGTGCGCCTCATCACTGCTCCTCACCTCGTCGTGGGTACGTGCGATCGACGGCGTTCCGGGTGCGGTCGGGGGGTTCCGCCTGCGGTGGCCGATGGGGGCCGTCTGCGGATGAGTAAACACGGCGGCGCGGATCGCTGTCAAGCAAATGGAACGTTCTTTTTTTCGAATGTAACGTTCCTTTTCGTCTCGGCATGAGCTACCGTGAGGTCCGGCGACGACGTGGTCCGGTGGCTTCCCGGCACGTCGAATCCGTGATGCGAAGGAGCGAGACGTGAGCCAACCGTGGATCCTGATCACCGGCAACGGCGGGTTCGGCGACACCGCCGAACGCACCGACCTGCGCTACCCGGTCAACCCGAGTTCCGAGCTCGCCGCCGAGCTCGACGGCGAGACCGTGGCCGGGCACCTGCTGGTCGGCCGGAGCCTCGCCTGGCACCGTCATCCCGCCGAGGCGCTCGCGCCGATCCTCGACGAGGCCGCCACGCCGCCCGCCGTCATCCTCTCCACGGGCGTGTTCTCCGGGCGCAGCACCGTCTCGATCGAGCGCATCGCCGCGAACGTGCAGGACTTCCAGTTCGCCGACGACGACGGCTACCGCCCGGCCGGCGACCCCGTCTACGCCGACGGCCCCACCGCCTACCTCGCGACGCTGCCCATCAAGGCCATCACGCACGCGATCCGCGAACGCGGCATCCCCGCCCTCCTCTCGAACTCCGCGTCCACGCACGGCTGCAACGCGGTGATGTACACCGCCCTGCACCTCGTGGCCGAGCGGGGGCTCACGAGCCGTGCCGGATTCATCCATCTGCCCGACACCCCCGGCCACGTCGCGAGCATCGGCAGCAACGGCCCGAGCATGGACCTCCGCCTCCAGGCCGAGGCCGTGCGGATCGCCGCCGCGGCCGCGATCGCGAACCCCGACGCCGACCTCGACGTCCCGGCGAACGAGTGGGAGTGGTGAGCGGGATGGCACCGAGCGCCCCCGCCCTCCTCGTCGCCGGCGCCGCGCTGCACGGTCGCCCCGGCACGCACGACGTGCTCCTCCGGGATGGCGCCGTCGCCGCCATCGAAGCGAGCGGCTCCATCGGCGCGGTCGCTCTCGCCGAGTGGGCCGACCGCGCCGGCGCCGAACGGCTCGACGCTCGCGGCGGCCTGCTCGCCCGCGCCTTCGTCGAACCGCACCTGCACCCCGACAAGTCGTTCAGCCTCTCCGAGCTCGACCCCGCCGAGGCATCCGGGCTCGACCACTTCGCCCGCTCCAGCCGCATCAAGGCCGGCTTCACGCCCGAGCGGGTCGCCCGCCGCGCCCGCCGGGCGTTCGAGCTCGCCGTCGCGAACGGCGTCACCCGGCTGCGCGCGAACATCGACATCGACTTCATCGCCGGGCTCCGCGGCTTCGAGGGCGTGCTGCAGGCGCGCGAGGAGGTGCGCGGCATCCTCGACGTCGACCTCGTCGCCTTCCCGCAGGAGGGGCTCGGCCGCGACCCCGGCGCGCTCCCGCTGCTCCGCGAGGCACTGCGCTCGGGCGCGGACCTCGTCGGCGGCTGGCCCAACGTCGAGGAGGGGGATGCCGAGCAGCGCGCCCACGTGCGCACCGTGTTCGAGCTCGCCGAGGAGTTCGACGTCGACGTCGACATCCACGCCGACTGCTGGCTCGACGAGCGCGAGCGCATGCTCGAGGTCGTCGCCGACGAGACCATCGCCCGCGGCTACCAGGGCCGCGTGCTCGCGAGCCACTGCTGCGGCATCGAGCGCTACTCCGAGGAGGACGCCCGCCGCGTCGCCGCCCGGATCGCCGAGGCCGACGTGCGCGTCGCGATCATCCCGCTGAACCTCGTCGACGGCGGCCCGCGCGGACTCTCCCGCCCGCACGAGCTGCGCCGCGCCGGCGCCGAGCTCGTCGTCGGCAGCGACAATCTCAACGACGGCTGGTACCCGCTCGGCACGCTGAGCCCGCTCGACCGCGCCTACATGACCCTCGTCGGCGGCGGCTACGGCGACGACGACGTCGACCTCGTCTGGCACATGGTCGCCGCGGGCGCGGCGCACGCGCTCGACGATCGCGGCCGGGCGGATGCCGAGGCCTGGCGCGGCCCGGACGTGACGGCGGGCATGCCCGCCGACCTGGTGCTGCTCGGCGCCCGCGACCGGCTCGAGGCGCTCCGCCGCCCGGGCGGCCCGCTCACCACGATCAAGGCGGGACGCATCGTCGCCCGGCGGAGCGTCGACGAGGCGATCGCCGGAGCCGGAGCCGACGCCCGGCTCGCGGCGGGGGCCGGCGCATGAGCCGCGCCGAGCTCGCGGTCATCGGTGAGCGCGTGCTCGTCGGCGGCGAGCTGGTGCCCGCCACGGTGCTCGTCGAGGGCGGCCGGATCACGGCCGTGCGCCGCGGGGCCGACCGCGAGGTCGACGCCGAGCGCGTCTTCGACGCCGGCGACGACGTCGTCTCCCCCGGCTTCGTCGACCTGCACGTGCACTTCGACAACCCCGGCGACGACCTCGCCGCCGACTACCGCATCGGCACGGCGAACGCCGCGCTCGGCGGCTGCACCTTCGTCATCGAGCATCCCTTCACGACCCCGCCGACGACGACCGCCGAGCGCTTCGCGGCGAAGTCCGAGCTCGGCGCGCACGGCGCGATCGTCGACTTCGGCCTGTGGGGCGCGCTCACCGGGCCCGGCCTCGGCGAACTCGGCGGGCAGCGCGAGCTCGGCGCCCCCGGCTTCAAGGCCTTCCTCCCCGAGAACGACATGGACTACCCCTCGGCGAGCGACGACGACCTCCGCCAGGGGCTCGCCGAGACCGCGCGGCACGGCGGGCTCGTGCTCGTGCACGCCGAGGACCGCGAGGGGCTGAGCGCCCGCATCGCCACCGAGCGCGCCGCCGGCCGCACCGACTACGCCGCCGTGCTCGCGGCCCGCAGCCCCGAACTCGAGCTCGACGCCGTGCGCCGCGTGCTCGCCATCGCCGAGGAGACCGGCGGGGCCGTGCACTTCGTGCACCTCTCGCTGCCCGAGGCGGTCGACCTCGTGACCGCGGCGCGGGACCGCGGCGTCGCCGCGAGCTGCGAGGTCACCGCCCACCACCTGCTGCTCGACGCCGAGGACTTCCTCCGACTCGGCTGGACCGCGCTCTGTGCGCCGCCGCTGCGCGCCCGGCCCGCGGTCGAGGGGATGTGGCAGCGGCTCCGCGACGGGGCGATCGACGCCGTCGTCTCGGACCACTGCGTCTACTCCCTCGCCGACAAGGCCGTCGCCGAGCACGACGCGCTCGGCGGGCCGTTCGGCATCCAGAGCGCCCGTGAGTTCGCCCCGCTCTTCCTCGACGAGGCCCTGCGGCGCGGCTGGATGCTGCCCGAGGCGCTCGCCCTCGTCACGAGCCGACCCGCCGAGCGCTGCGGCGCCGCGCCCGCGAAGGGGCGCATCGCGCCCGGCGCGGACGCCGACCTCGCGGTGCTGCAGCTCGGCCCGGCCCGGCCCGTGCAGGCGTCGGGCCAGTTCGGCCCGGACCCCTGGTCGCCCTACGAGGGCCGGCCGAGCACCGTCCGGGTGCGCGCGACCGTCGCCCGCGGCGAGTTCGTCGTGCTCGACGGCGGGCTCGTCACCGACCACGGCCCCGGCGCCTTCGTGCCGCTCGCGGTCCCCGCGCCCGCGAGGAGCTCCGCGTGAGCGGGGCGGCCGCGAGCAGCGCCGCGTCCGGGCTCCGGCGCCCGAGCGCGCTGCCGCCCGTCAGTGACGCCGACCTCGACCGCGGGGCGCGCGAGCTCATCGACACCTGCCTCGCCGTCGGTTCCGGCGACCGGGTGCTCGTCATCTCGGACGACGCGACCCGCGGGCTCGCCGAGCACATCGTCGCCGCGGCGGCCCGCGTCACCGACGACGCCAGGCTGCACCTCGTGCCCGGACTCGACGACGACTACCCGGCCGCCTTCGCCGAGATCGAGCGCGCGATCACCGGGCACCGGCCGACCGTGACGGCGTTCGCCGCGCGCGACGGCGACGACCGCCTCGCCTGGGACGAGCGCTTCTGGGCCCTCCTCGACACCGTGGGCGCCAGGCACGCCCAGCTCACCGCGCTCGACCGGCCGAGCCTCGGCATCGGTCTCGCCGCCGACTACCGCGAAGTGGCCCGCTTCAGCGGGCTCGTCCGCGAACGGCTCACCGGCGCGACGACCGCCGAGGTGCGCAACGCCCTCGGCACGGACATCCGCTTCACCCTCGACCCGGCCCGGCCGTGGACCGCGTTCACGGGGCTTTACCACGCCGCCGGCGAGGGCGGCCGACTGCCGCAGGGCGAGGTGTTCTGCTCCCCGGTCGGCGCCGACGGCGTGATCGCGGCGAGCGTGCTCGGCTACCCCTTCAACGCCTCGACCGGCCTGCTCGCCGATCCCGTGCGCTTCGAGGTGCGCGGCGGCCGGCTCGTCGCGCTCGACCACCCCGACGCGGAGCTCGCCGCACGCCTCCGCGCCTGGTTCGGCCGCGACGAGCACGCCGGCCGCATCGGCGAGTTCGCCGTCGGCACCAATCGCGCCTGCACGGCGCTCAGCGGCACCCTGCTCTTCGACGAGAACGTCCCCGGCTGCCACATCGCCCTCGGCCACCCCTTCGGCGACTACACCGGGGCGCACTGGCACTCCGAGGTGCACGTCGACCTCGTCGTCGAACGCCCCACCATCACCGTCGACGGGGCACCGCTCCTCGTCGACGGCCGCTACCCCGACCCCCTTCCGGCCGATTGGAGCCCCGAGTGACGAGCTACCGCAACGACTACCTGAGCGCGAGCCGCGGCCGCGTCGGCGACCGCTACTACCTGATGACGCCCGACACGATGGTCGAGAACACGCTGCCGGGCCTGCCGCCCTACGCCGCCACCGTGCTCGCCGCCCCGCAGGGCAGCCCCGCCCGCTTCGGCCAGTACCTGCTGCAGCTCGACGCCGGCGCCGCGAGCACGCTCCCGCAGGGCGCGGGCTTCGAGAACTTCCTCATCGCGCTCGGCGGCGGGCTCCGCGTGCGCTCCGCCGGCGAGGAATGGCTGCTCGAAAACGGCGGCTACCTCTTCCTCCCGGAGGGCCGCACCTTCGAGCTCGAGGCGGTCGCGGCATCCCGCGCCCTCTGGGTGAAGAAACGCTACCTCGCCGTCGAGGGCGTCGAGGCGCCGCCCGTCGTCTCCGGCCGGCTCGGCGACATCGTCGGCATCGACGACGACGGCATCGACGGCAGCTACGGACAGCTGCTGCCCGACGACGAGCGCTTCGACCTCGCGATGAACGTCATGCGCTTCCAGGGCGGCGCCCGGTTCCGCATGGTCGAGATCCACCACCAGGAGCACGGCCTCTATCTCCTCGAGGGCGGCGGCGTGTACCACCTCGACGGCGAGCACGTCGACGTGCAGCAGGACGACTTCATCTACATGGCGCCGTACTGCACGCAGGCGTTCACCGCGACCGGCCCCGAGGCATCCGCCTACCTGCTCTACAAGGATGTGAACCGCGATGGCTTCTGAGACGACCGCCGACCTCGTCGTGCGCGGCGCCCGGCTCGACCGGGACGCCGCGGGCGGCGGTGCGCCCGCCGGCGCGCTCGTGGACGTCGTCGTGCGCGACGGCGCGATCACCGCGATCGGGCCGGATGCCGCGACCGGAACAACGGCGACCGAGGTGATCGACGCCGACGGCGGCCTCGTGACCACCCCGTTCGTCGAACCGCACAGCCACCCCGACAAGGTCTACAGCCGGCAGCGGATCGCCGAGCTCGGGCTTGTCGCCCACGGCCCGCGGCCCGTGCTCATGCAGCGCCAGCGCGACCTCAAGGCGGCGTTCACCGTCGACGACGTCGCCGATCGCGCCGGCCGCTTCCTCCGCGCCTCGGCGCTCGAGGGCGTCGGCCTCATCGCCGGGCAGGCCGACATCGACTCGATCACGGGGCTCGCCTCCGTGGAGGGCGTGCTGCGCGCCCGAGCCGAGTGCGACGGCGTGATCGAGACGGTCGTCACCGCGTTCCCGCAGGAGGGCATGGTCGGCGACGCGCGCGCCTACGGGCTCGTCGCCGAGGCCCTCGCGATGGGTGCCGACCGCGTCGGCGGCTGGCCCAACAACGAGGCCGACGACGAGGCCCGGCTCACGCACCTCCGGCTCGTCTTCGAACTCGCCGAACGGTTCGGCCGCCCCATCGACATCAACGTCGACTACTTCACCGACCCGAGCGAGCGCATGCTCGAACCGCTCGCCGAGCTCACCATCGCGTACGGCATGCAGGGGCTCGTCAACGCGAACCACGTCGGCGCCCTCGAGACCTACGCCGACGACGACGACGCCCGGGTAATCGAGAAGGTCGCCGCGGCCGGCATCGCCATCACCGTCTGCCCGTCGAACCTGCAGAGCTCGTACCCGTACCGCGGCGTCTCGCGGCCGAACGAGCTGCTGGACGCCGGGGTGACCGTGACGATCGGCACGGGCAACCACGAGGACAACTGGGAGTCGCTCGGCACCCTCGATCCGCTCGAACGGGCCCGCTTCGCGTGGCACGCGCTGCCGCTCGCCGACCGCGCGGGCGAGGGCGTGGACGACGCCTGGCGGATGGTGACGAGCTCGGCCCGCGCCGCCGTCGGCCGACCGGCCCCGCGGCTCGAGGCGGGCGCGGAGGCCTCTTTCGTCGTGCTCGCCGCGGGCGACCGCCTGCACGCGCTCCGCAACGAGGCCGGGTCGCGCTGGACGGTGCGCCGCGGCGCGCTCGTCGCGTCGCGCCGCGTCAGCACCGAGCTCGTCTACAGTTGATGGCGTTCCCCGCGCCTGGTGCCGACGGAGAGGTCGAGGTCCATGACGGAGCGTGATCAGCCGGCGACGAAACGCGTCACCATCCACGACGTCGCCCGCGAGCTCGGCCTGTCCACGAGCACGGTCTCGGCCGCGCTCAACGGCAGCGGCAAGCTCCGCCAGTCGACGAGGGACCGGGTGCAGCGCACCGCCGACGAGCTCGGCTACCGGCCGAGCCGCGCGGCGCTCGCCTTCCGCCTCGGCCGCACCGGCACGATCGCGTTCGCCCTGCCGTCCGTCGACGAGGGCGCCGTGCCGATGCTCGACCTCGACTTCTACATGACCGCGGCGCGCGCGGCCGCGACGAAGGCCTTCGAGGCGGGGTACGCGCTCACGCTCACCCCGCCGACGGTGACGAGCGAGGACGGCTGGCGGCTCATCGGCGCCGACGGGGTCGTGCTCTGCGACCCCGTGCGCAACGACGAGCGGCTCGCCGCGCTCGAGCGGCTCGGCACGCCGGTCGTCACGGTGGAGCGGGATGCCGCCCGCCCCGACTGGCCCTACGCGGTCACGAGCGACCACGGCGAGAACATGCGGACGCTGCTCGACCACCTGCACGAGCAGGGCGCACGGCGGATCGCGCTGATCAGCGCCGACGCGAGCTGGTCGTGGGCGGAGGAGAGCGCCGCCGCGTACCGCGACTGGGCGGCGGCGAACGGGATGCCCGAGCTCGTGCGACTGATCCCCCTCGACCACGCCCACAACGACCCGTACGAGGCGACGCTCGCGCTGCTCCGCGCCCGCGACCGCCCCGACGCCGTCATCGCGACCGCTGAGCAGTATCGCGAGGGCGTGCTGCGGGCGGCCCGGGATGCCGAGGTGCGGATCCCCGAGGATGTGCTCGTCGCCGTCGGCATCGACAGCCCGGGCTCCGAGCGGCACGACCCGCCGCTCACCGCAATCGACCTGCAGCCCGACCGGCAGGCGGAGCTCGCCGTCGGCATGCTGCTGCGCCGCATCGAGGGCGAGCCGATCGACGGCCCGCTGCTCTCCGACGCGGTGCTCCGCGTGCGCGGCAGCACGGTGCGCCCGGCCCGCTGAGCCCCGTCTTGGTCCGCTGAGCTCGTCGAAGCGCACACCGAACTGGTTCGCTGAGCCCGTCGAAGCGAACACCAAACTGGTTCGCTGAGCCCGTCGAAGCGCACACCAAACTGGTTCGCTGAGCTCGTCGAAGCGAACACCGCGCGCTTCGACAGGCTCAGCGAACCACCCGCTTCGACAGGCTCAGCGAACCACGCTCGGCGAACCGCCCGCTACACGCAGCGACCGGCCTCGGCGATCTGCTCGTCGCTCGGCCGCCCGTAGGCCTCGATGCCCGACCCCGGCAGGTCGTACCCCGCGGCGATCGCCCACGCGGTCGCCCACATCTCGTCGTCGCTGCCGAACACGGCGCTCTCGAAGATGGGCGTGCACTCGGGCCGCACGACCTGGGTGTGCCCGACCTCGTGCACGACGACCGCCTTGGCGTTCACGTCGTCGGCGTAGCTCCAGTCGATCGAGTAGCTGAGGTGCAGCTTCGCCCAGCCCCCGTCGCCGTACCAGTACTGCGCGGTGCCCGAGTACCACTCCTCGCTCGAGAGCCCGTTGACGACGTGGTCCCACGCGAAGTCGAGGTGCACGCCGTGCGCGATGGAGCGGGCGAACTCCTCGATCGGCCCGCGGCTCGCGTACTCGGGCGCCGCCCGACGGGCGGTCTCGGCGGTCTGCGAGTCGCGCACGGCGGCCACGGCGGCGGCGAGCTGCTCGTACCCCTCGGCGCTGTCGTCCTGCTCGACGAACCAGGTCTCGCCGTCCTGGGCGATCGCGTGCATCGCGGGCACGCGCGACTCGTAGCTCGCGACCGTGCTCGCGTCGAGCACCGCCTGCGCATCGGCGGCGGCGTCCGCGTAGAACGCGCTGCGCGCCTCGGCGAGCTGCTGCTCCGCATCGTGCAGGCCGGCGAGGCCCGACTCGGCCTCCTGCTCGAGCTCGGCGAGCCGTGCGGTGCGCTCCTGGGTCGCGACCGCCTCGGCGAGGCTCGTCCAGACCGGCGTCAGCGGCCCGTGATCGTAGGCGGGCGGCTCCGGCAGCTCGAGCGCGGCGTCGTCGATGATCTCGCGTGCGGACGCGACATCCGCCGTCAGCGCCTCGGCGAGCGCGGGGTCGCCAAGACCGTCCACGAACGCGCCGGCGAGCGCTTCGCCCTCCAGGACCTGCCCTCTCGCGAGCGTCGTCGCGCCGCGCAGATCGCCGAGCGCCTCCTCGGCGCGGGACTCGGCGACCGCCCCGGTGATCACGCTCTGCGCGACGACGCCGTCGGCGAGCGCGGTCGTGCCCAGCACGAGCCCGAGGGTGCCGAGGGCCGCGGCGCCGAGCACCGGCAGGCCCCACTTGATGCCGTCGTTCACGCGTCTCCCCGCCTGGTCCCGCGATCCCCCGCGATCGCGCCTGGATGCAGCGTAGCGAGCCGGCGATCCGCGGGCCACGGGGGTACTCCCGCTGAGCGCCCGGCGGGTCTAGACTCCGAGCGACAGCTGGCTCCGGGGGGAGGGCGCATGTTCGAAGCCGACGTGGCGGACATCGCCCAGCATGCATCGACGGGAGGGCTCCCGGCTCGACTCGCCGAGACGGTCGCCGCCGCGCACGAACGCTACGCCGGGCTCGACGAGGGCGTCGTCGCCGACTACATCCCGATCCTCGCCGAGGCGGATCCGGCGCACTTCGGCCTCGTCGTCGCGCAGGTCGACGGCGTGGTGCACCGCGCGGGCGACGCCGGGGTCGCGTTCTCGATCCAGTCCATCTCGAAGGCCTTCGTGTTCGCGCTCGTCTGCGAGGCGATCGGGCACGAGGCGGTGCACGAGATCGTCGGCGTGAACAACACGGGGCTCCCGTTCAACTCGGTGATGGCGATCGAGCTGAACGGGGGCAGCCCGATGAACCCCATGGTGAACGCGGGGGCGATCGCGACGACCGCGCTCGTGCCCGCCGCGACCCCGGCCGAGCAGTGGGAGCTCGTGCGCACCGGGCTGTCCGCCTTCGCCGGCCGCGAGCTCGCCCTCGACGGCGAGGTGTACCGCTCCGAGGTCGAGACGAACCAGCGCAATCAGGCGATCGGACGTCTGCTGCAGAGCTACGGACGCCTGGATGCCGACCCGCTCGCCGTCGTCGACGTGTACACGAAGCAGTGCGCCCTCTCGGTGACGGCCGAGGATCTCGCCGTAATGGGCGCGACCCTCGCCGACGGCGGGGTGAACCCGGTGACGGGCGCGCGCGTCGTCTCCGCGGAGGTGTGCCGCGACACGCTCGCGCTGCTCGCCTCGTGCGGCATGTACGAACGCTCGGGCGAGTGGCTGTTCGAGATCGGGCTGCCGGCGAAGTCGGGCGTGGCGGGCGGCATCGTCGCGGTCGCCCCGGGCAAGGGCGCCGTGGGCGCCTACTCGCCCCGCCTCGACCCGGCCGGCAACAGCGTGCGCGGCCAGCGCGCCTGCGCCTACCTCTCGCGCGCGCTCGGCCTGAACCTCTTCGCCTCGACGGCCGCATCGCCGGAGGCATCCGCACCCGTCGAAGGGAGCCGCGCATGACCGCGCACGCCGCCGCACCCGCCCGCGCCGAGGAGCGCCGCTCCTGGGCGCCGATGATCGGCCTGTTCCTCGCGCAGGTGCTGATGTCGTTCAACGTCGCCGCCCTGCCGATCTCCCTCGGCGGCATGGTCGAGGACTTCGGTGTGCCGCCGACCGTCGCGAGCACCACGATCGTCGTCTACGGGCTCGCCGTCGCCGCGCTCGTCATGACCGGGGCGAAGCTCGGCCAGCGGATCGGCTGGGTGCTGATCTTCCGCTGCGTCGTCGTCGTGTTCGGCGTGTCCTCGGTGCTGATGATCCTCTCGCCGACGATCGGCTGGGCGATCGCGGGGCAGGTGCTGGCCGGGGCATCCGCCGCCATCATCGTGCCGTCGCTCGTCGCGCTGATCGCGGAGAACTACCGCGGTGCGCAGCAGGCGACCGCGGTCGGCTCGCTCGGTTCGGCGCGGGCGTTCTCGGGCATCAGCGCGTTCCTCATCGGTGGGACGCTCGGCACCCTCGTCGGTTGGCGGCCGGTCTTCATGATCACCCTCGGCCTCGCCGTCGCGGTCTTCGCGCTGAGCTTCGGGCTGCGCTCCGACAAGGGGGATGCCTCGGTGCGGATCGACCTCGTCGCGTCCGCACTCATCGGCGGGGCGATCGTGCTGCTCACCCTCGGCTTCAACAACCTGAACGCGTGGGGCATCGTGCTCGCCGAACCGGGTGCGCCGTTCGACGTGCTCGGCATCTCGCCCGCGCCGGTGTTCGTGCTCGCCGGGCTCGTGCTCGGACAGGCGTTCTTCCTCTGGACGCGACGCCGGATGCGGCTCGGCCGGGTGCCGCTCGTCGACCTCTCGGTGCTCGGCAGCTCGCGCGAGCGCGCCGCCGTCTACGCGATGTTCATCATCGTCGCGATGGAGGCGGCGGTGAACTTCACGGTGCCGACGTACATCCAGGTGGTGCAGGGGCGCACGCCGTTCGACACTTCGCTCGCGATGATGCCGTTCAACCTGACGGTGTTCGTCACGGCGACCCTGATCGTGCGGTTCTACCGGCGCTACAGCCCGCGGGTCATCGGGTTGTTCTCGTTCGGGCTGACGACCGTCGCGCTCGTGTGGCTCGCCTTCGTGGTGACGAACAACTGGGAGACGCTGCCGACGATCCTCGGCCTCATCGTCTTCGGCATCGGCCAGGGGGCGCTCGTCACGCTGGTGTTCAATGTGCTCGTGACGGCGGCGCCGAAGGAGCTGGCGGGCGACGTCGGCTCGATCCGCGGCACGACGCAGAACCTCGCCTCCGCCGTCGGCACCGCGGTGATGGGTGCGCTGCTCGTCACGATGCTGAGCCTGAACTTCACGCAGGCGGTGACGGAGCATCCGGAGCTGCCGGACGAGCTCGTCGCCCAGGTCGACCTCGATCAGGTGAACTTCATCAGCAATGACGAGCTGCGCGAGAAGTTCGCCGAGACCGACGCGAGCGCGGAGCAGATCGACGCCGCCGTCGCCATCAACGAGGAGGAGCGGCTGCGCACCCTGCGGATGGGCTTCCTCGTGCTCGCGGGCCTGAGCCTCGCCGCGGCACTGCCGGCCTCGCGGCTGCCGAGGTACAAGCCGGAGGAGATCCCCGACCCCTCGCCCGCGGGCGAGTAGCGGGGGCTCTGAACCGCCACGTCAGTGCTGGTGCAGCTCGCCGTGCGGGACGGCGAGCTCGCCCGGCTCGGTCCCGGCGAGGGCCGGGGTCGCGAGGGCGGCGACGAGCGCGGCGCCCGCGACGAGTCCGAGGGTGGCTGCCACGGGATGCCGCGTCCGGGTGGCCGCGGGTGCGGCCGGGGATGCGGATGCCGGCGCGGCATCCCGGGTCTGATCGGGCCCCTGACCCGGAGCGCGTGGGCCGCGGAGCCGCGCCGCCGCCCCGATCGCGACGACGAGCGCGAAGCCCGCCGCCGCGATCGTCGGCAGCCCGGCGAGTCCGAGCCCCGGCGCCGCGCCCGCCCCCACGACGAGCGCGAGTCCGACGACGAGCGTCAGGCCGACGGCGAGCGTCGTGCGCGGCAGCACCGCGCGACCCGCTCGGAGCGCGGCGACCGCCCAGACGAGCGCCGCGATCCCGGCCGCCGCGAGCACCCCCACGGCGACCGGGCCCGTCGCCCCCGCGGCGAGCGCCGCGAGCACGAGCCCGGCCCCGAGCGCGGCGAGCGCCGGCCAGCTGCGGAGCGCGGCGGTGAGCACGTCGACCTCAGGCCGTCGCCAGCCGGCCGCTGCGCTCGGCCCCGAGGCCGACGCCGAGCAGCACGAGCGCGCTCGCGAGGTGCAGGAAGTGGTCCGGCGTGTTCAGCGCGAGGATGTTCGCCGCGGTGCCCGCGAGGAAGAATCCGACGATGCCGAGCAGCAGGTAGGCGGCGCCGACGATCGTGTTCACCGTCTTCGCGGCGCGCGCACTCATGAGGCCGGCGACGAGCAGCGCCGCACCGATCAGGAGGTGCGCGATGTTGTGCAGCGGGTTCACCGCGAAGATGCCGAGCAGCAGCCCGCCCTCGGTCGCGACGAACGAGACGCCGCCGGTGACGGCGAAGCCCAGCAGTCCGACGAGCACGTAGACCGCGCCGAACACCGTGGCGACGATGCGGTTCGGTGAGTTTCGCATGGTTCCTCCTTGATCCCGGGCCCGTGCGGGCCGTCATGGGGGATTCGGAACCCTCGCGGTACCGGATTGGAGGAGATGCGGATGCCTCGGCGCGCGACGTGGCCCGGGCGCCGCGCCGCTCAGCCGGGGAGCGCCTCGGCGCCGGGCTGCGGCGCCGCGATGACCTCGGCGATCTGGCCGAGGTGCGCCGCCATCGCCTCGTGCGCGGCGGCGGGGTCGCCCGAGCGGATGGCGTCGGCGATGCGGCGGTGCGCGCGGTGCGAGCGGAGCATCCGCTCGAGGCTCTGCAGCGTCTCGTCGCGCGAGGGCGCGGTCCACTCGTTCACGACGTCGATGAGTTCGACGAGCATCGCGTTCTGCGCGAGTGTCGCGACCGTGGTGTGGAACTCGAGGTCGAGCGCGACGAGGCGGGGGGCGGAGGGCTCGGGCCGGCCGAGCTCCTCCTCCGCGGCGGCGAGCACCCGGTCGAGCGCGGCGAGCCCCGAGACATCCGCCCGGAGCGCGGCTCGCTCGGCGAGCGGCGGCTCGACGACGGCCCGGAGGTCCATCACCTCGGCGAGCAGCCGCTCGCTCGGCGGCAGCACGCCCCGCAATGAGTCCGCGAGCTTCGGCCGGGCGACGGCCTCGACCACGCTGCCGCGGCCGGGGCGACGGCTGACGAGCCCGCGCATCTCGAGGGCGGAGAGCGCCTCGCGCACGGTGCTGCGGGCGACGCCGCCGAGCTCGGCGAGCTCGCGCTCGCTCGGCAGCTTGTCGCCCGGCTTCAGCTCGCCCGACTCGATGAGCTCGAGCAGCCGGTTCGCCAGTTTCTCCGGCGCTCCGGCGTCGCGCGAGACTTTGAGATCCACCTCGGCCTCCTGTCGCGCGCCCCACCCGAGTGCTATGACTTTATCTCCACGGTGACCCAGTTCTCGAAGGAGGAGCCGCCGGCGAGGCTGGTGACCCCGATCGTCGCGCGCCCGCCGAGCCCGGCGGCGGGGCCGAAGACCTCGGCGAAGAGATCGCTGTACCCCGAGGAGACGCGGTGCACGTCGGTGAACTCCGGGGTCGACACGACGAAGCAGAGCGCGCGCACGACGGCTTCGACGCGGTCGAGGGAGCCGAGGGCGAGGCGGATGCCGCCGAGGCAGTTGAGCGCGGTGAGGCGCGCGGCCTCGTAGCCCTCTTCGACGGTGAGCGTGTCGCCGAGGCGGCCCGGGTAGCGCACGGTGCCGTCGGGCTGGTCGGGGGTGTGGCCGCTCAGGAAGAGGATGTTCCCCGAGATGTGGTGCGGCTTCATCGAGCCGTAGACGTCGGCGCCGTAGTACCCCTGCGTGGCGAAGTCGGGGATCTCGAGCCCGAGCCGCGCCACGCGCTGCTCCGGGGTCTCGGCTGCGGCGGCGGCCTGGTCCTGCGTGTCCGTCATGTGACCTCCTTGTCCGGTTTCAGCACCGGTTTCACGGCGCTGCGCGGATCAGTATTGCACTGGTCCGACCATCAGACCATACTAGTTCCGATCCCCCAACTGGTCTGACCATCAGACCCCGACGTCCGGAGGAGCTCGATGACGACTCAACTCCCTGCTCTCGCCCCGCTCGAAGTTCAGCACCACGACGACCCCAAGGTCGTCAAGGAGGCTGCCACCGAGGATTACACGACCCACGTCGTGCCGCTGTCCTGGCGGATGCCCCGGCCATCCCTCGCGATGTCCTTCTACGCCCTCGTGAGCGGCATGTTCTACCTCGTGACCGCCGCCACGCTCGCGGCGACGGTCGGCACCACCGACGCGCTCATCGGCATCGTGCTCGCCTGCGCCGCGTTCGGAGCGCTCGGCTACGCGTTCAGCCGCTACGCCGCGCGCACCGGCCTCACCGTCGCCCTCATGTCGCAGCGGATCTTCGGCACCTCGGGCTCGCTGCTCGGCGCCCTCGTGCTCGCGGCCACCGCGATCTACTACGCGGTGTTCGAGTCGTCGATGATCGCGAACGCCTTCCACGTCGCGTTCCCCCAGCTCTCGCTCGCGCTCTGGAGCGCCATCGCGGTGGCGATCAATCTGCCGCTCGTGATGGGCGGCATCCGCCGCTGGATGGACAAGTACAACGCCATCCTGCTGCCCGTCTACTGGATCGGCCTCATGGTGGTCGTCGTCATGCTCGCCATGCGCAACGACTCGTCCGGCTGGCTCGCGCACCCGCCGCAGGAGGGCGCCGACTTCGCCGCCCCGGGCTGGCTCTACGCGTTCTTCGTCTACCTCGGCGTGCTCGTGCTGATGATGTTCACGGTCGACTTCGCCCGCTTCGGCAAGCCGGAGCAGGCGCGCTCGAACGGCATCGCGGTGTTCGGCCCGGTCTTCTACGCCTTCGTGTACCTCGCGAACGGCCTCATCGGCATCTTCATCGCCTACAGCGCCGGACTCGACGGCGCCGTCTCCTCCGAGCTCGTCGGCAACACCATGGTGAGCCTCCTCGGCGGCTGGGGCCTCTTCCTCGTCTGGGTGACCCAGGCCCGCATCAACACGGCGAACTTCTACGTCGCCTCCACGAACATGGAGGCGCTCGTCTTCCGCCTGTTCCGGGTGCGCGTGCCGCGCGTGGCAGCCGTGCTGTTCTGCGGCGCGATCACCTACGTGTTCATGCTCACCGACGTGGTCAGCTACCTGCTCGTCGCGCTCGCCTGGCAGGGCGCCTTCATCGCCTCGTGGGTCGGCGTCGCGCTCGTGCACCTCGTGCGCACCTGGAACACGAGCGAGCTCGAGGAGTTCCGCGCCGGGCGCGTGCGCCGCTTCACCTGGAACGGCGCCGTGTGGGTCGCGACGTCGCTCCTCGGCATCCTGCTGTACCAGTTCGGCGGGGCCTTCGGCGCCGCCTGGTCGACGCCCATCACCCTCGTGCTCGCGATCGTGCTCGCCGCCGTCGTGGACCGCACCGGCCGCGGCGGCCTGCTCCGCCGGGCCCACGATCCGCGCGCCGAGGTCGACGACCCGTGGGAGGCGCGCGTGCGCTGCCACGTCTGCGACCACAGCTACGTCGCCGTCGAGATGGACCGCGACCCGAGCACCGAGGGGCAGCCGCCCATCTGCGCCGCGTGCGGCGTGCTGAGCACCGCGTACTTGCAGGCGAGCCGCCGAGAGCACGCCGCGCTCACCGCAGCGGGCTGATCGACGAGCGCCCGAAGACCCGGCCGGGCGGGATCCGTGGATCCCGCCCGGCCGCCTCGTCAGCCCACGGCGCGGCGGACGAGCTCGGTCACCTCGCGCTCGACCGTCGCGGTCCACGCGCGGACCGCGAAGCCGACGGGCCAGAAGTCGCCGTCGTCGAGCGTCGCACGGTCCTCGAAGCCGATCGTCGCGTACCGCGTCTTGAACTTCTTCGCGGGCTGCAGGAACACGACGATCTTCCCCTCGCCGTTCGCGTAGCCCGGCATGCCGTAGTACGTCTTCGGCACGAGCTCCGGCGCGACCTCGTGCACGACGCGGTCGAGCCCCTCCGCGAGCTCGCGGTCCTCCGGCTCGAGCGCGGCGATCGCTTCACGCACCGCCGCCTCGCCGGCGGCGCGGCTCTTGCCGGCCTTCTCCTGCTCGCGGAGCTCCTTCGCCCGCTGTTTGACCGCCGCGCGCTCCTCCGCGCTCAGTCCGGATGCCTCGCCGTTCGCCATCAGCTGCGCTCCTCCCCGCGGGCCCCCGCCCGCGCGTCCGAGGCTACTCCCGCTTCTTCCGCTTCGCAGGCTCCTCCGGCGTCGTCACCGCCTGCACGACCGTGTGCGCGGCGGCGCTCTTCGCCCACTTGCGCACGCGGTCGGCCTGCTTGCGACGCTGCTTCAGCAGGGCGGCCCGACGCTTGGCCGCCGCCGCAGCATCCGTGATCGCCGCGCCCGGCTCGGCCGCAGCGCCCCGGTGGACGGTGGACGGCACGACCCGCCTGGACCAGGCATCCAGTCCCGCCGTCGCGCGCGCCGCCGTGCGCGCGGCCCGGCGCGGTGCGCGCTTTCGGTCGACCTTCGCCGCACGTCGCGTCGCCCGCGACTGCGCGACGAGCGCTTCCAGACGTTGCTTGGCGCGGCCCGGCGGAAGCCCGTCAGCCAGGCGCTTCGCCTCCTTCTCAGCGGACTTCGCGTGCGCGAGCGCCGCCTTCGCGCGCCGCCGGTCGCGGCGCTCGGTGACCGTCGCCATCCTCAGCCCTCCGCGTCGATCAGCTCGAGCAGCGCCCGGGCGGCGTCGCGGATGTCGTCGTGGTCGTACTGCCCGGCGCGGCTCTCGAGCGAGATCACCGCGCAGCGGTGCACGCGGCGGAAGTCGCCGTAGGGGAAGGAGTACGCGCCCTTCGTCTCGTCGTTCTCGTCGTCGTCGACGCCGAGGTGCCAGTGCCGGTACTCGGTCCAGCCCTCCCGCTCGATGAAGGCGTTCTCCTCCTCGGCGTTCGGCGCGTCCTCGCTCCAGGCGTCGCGCTCGTCGCGCACGACCGTGCCGTCGCGCACGAGCGACCGCGCGTGACGCAGTGCCGTCTCGTTCAACCGGATCGTCATGAAAAGCGCCCTCCTCCACGGTGCATGTTCCGGTCTACGTGCTCCCGGCCGCCTCGGCAAGGGGGTTGCGGCCGAGGAGCCGGACGAGCAGGACACCGGTCACGGCGCCCGCCGTGTTCGTGATCACGTCGGTCACGTCGGTGCGGCCGACCGCGAGCCCGAACTGCGCGAGCTCGAGGATCGTGCTCAGCGACGCCGCCGCCAGCGCGACGCGCCACCACCCTCGATCAGGCCGCAGCAGCGCGAGGCCGAGCCCGAACGGCACGAACACCACGATGTTGCCCGCCACCTCGCGCACTGCGCTCGCGCCGTAGCCCTCTGCCGCGACGAAGGGCACGAGCTTCAGGCTGCGCTGAACCTGGAACGCCTCCCACGGGAGCTGCAGCTTCCAGAGCACGAGCCAGACGAGGAGCACGAGGTACGCGGCGAACAGCGCAGCGACGACGGTGCCCGACCCGCGCCCGCCGGGACGGCCGGATGTGGTGGTCATGCTCCCACTCCAGGCGCGGGCGTGTTGCGCGGGTGTTTCCCGATCCGCATACGCCCGCGATACGGTCCGCCTCGTACCATCGGTGACATGCGCGTGCTGATCGTCGAAGACGAACCCCTGATGGCCGAGGCCATCCGCACGGGGCTCCGCCGGGAGGCGATCGCCGCCGACGTGGCCGGCGACGGCGACACCGCCCTCGAGCTGCTGTCGATCAACAGCTACGACATCGCGGTGCTCGACCGTGACATCCCCGGCCCGAGCGGTGACGAGGTCGCAGCGAGCATCGTCGCCTCCGGCGTCGGGATGCCGATCCTCATGCTCACCGCAGCCGACCGCATCGACGACAAGGCCTCCGGCTTCGAGCTCGGCGCCGACGACTACCTCACGAAACCGTTCGAACTGCGCGAGCTGGTGCTGCGGCTGCGGGCCCTCGACCGGCGGCGCAGCCAGGTGCGCCCGCCCGTGCGCGAGCTCGCCGGGCTGCGGCTCGACCCGTTCCGCCGCGAGGTCTACCGGGACGGCCGCTACGTGGCGCTCACCCGCAAGCAGTTCGCCGTGCTCGAGGTGCTCGTCGCCGCGGAGGGCGGCGTGATCAGTGCCGAGGAGCTGCTCGAACGCGCCTGGGACGAGAACGCCGACCCGTTCACCAACGCGGTGCGGATCACGGTGTCCGCGCTGCGCAAGCGGCTCGGCACGCCGTGGGTGATCGCGACAGTGCCGGGGGTCGGCTATCGCATCGATACCGGCGACAGCGGCGCGGCGGGCACGGGGGTCGCGGATGCCGGGGGCCCGCGTGCATAGGCGTCCAGGGCTCTCGGTCCGCTGGAAGCTGACCCTCAGCTACGCCGGCTTCCTGCTGCTCGCCATCCTGCTGCTGCTCGCCGTCGTGTGGATGTTCCTGCTGCGCTACGTGCCGGCCGAGGCCTCGGCGACGGTGGACGGCTTCACTCCCGGCCGCAACGATCTCGTGCGCGCCTTCGCCCCGGCGGCCGCCTGGGCGCTCCTGTTCCTCCTGGCCTTCGGCCTCGCGGGCGGCTGGATCCTCGCCGGGCGGATGCTCGCCCCGCTCGACCGGATCACGAAGGCCACTCGCAAGACGGCGGAGGGCTCGCTCTCGCACCGGATCGAGCTGGAGGGTCGGAGCGACGAGTTCCGCGAGCTCGCCGACAGCTTCGACGCGATGCTCGCGCGGCTCGAGGCCCACATCGCCGAGCAGCAGCGCTTCGCCGCGAACGCCTCGCACGAGCTGCGCACCCCGCTCGCGATCACGCAGACGATGCTCGAGGTCGCCCGCGACGACCCCGCCGCCGACCAGGCGCTCGTCGAGCGCCTGCGACTCGTGAACGGCCGGGCCATCGAGCTCACCGAAGCGCTGCTCCTGCTGAGCCGCGCCGACCGGCGGTCATTTCAGCGCGAGGCGGTCGATCTCTCGCTCCTCGCCGAGGACTCGGTCGAGACCCTGCTGCCGCTCGCGGAACAGCGGGGAGTCGCCGTCGAGGCATCCGGTGATGTCGTCGCGGCGCTCGGCTCGCCCGCCCTGTTGCTGCAGCTCACGACGAACCTCGTGCACAACGCGATCGTGCACAACCTGCCGGAGGGCGGCGACGTGCACGTCACGACGATCGCGGCGCCCGGGCGCGCCGTGCTCGTCGTCGAGAACACGGGGCCGGCGCTCGCGCCGCACCTGGTGGCGACCCTCACGGAGCCCTTCCAGCGCGGCGTCGAACGGATCCGCGGCGATCACGCTGGGGTCGGCCTCGGACTCGCGATCGTGCAGAGCATCGTGACCGCGCACGACGGCGTGCTCGTCGTCGAGCCAGGCGAGCATGGAGGGCTGCGCGTGAGCGTGCGGCTGCCGGCGGCGGTCAGCCCCTAGCCGGGACGCCACTCATCCGATAGCTTCGGGGGAACCTCGGAGGTGCAGCGATGACGAACCCACGGAGTGGATTCTGGCGGGTCATCCGCGCCATGTTCGCGAGTCTCGCCGCGGCGCTCGACGGCCTCGGCGGCCTCCCCCCGAGCCGGCCCGAACCTCCCACGACCGAGCCGCGCGAGGAGTACCGACCGTAGCCGTGTCGGTCGCAGCTGGCACGCTGAGCGCATGATCGCCCTCGTCTCGGCTCCGAGCAATCTCGGACTCCGTCCGCCACGACCTGGCACGGTGCCGGGCACGTCGAAGGCGCCGGAGGCGCTGCGCGAGGCCGGGTTGCACGAGCGGTTCTCGGCGGCGGGCGCCCGCGATGCCGGGGTGGTGCTGCCCGGGCGCTACGTGGACGACGACGCGACCCGGCCCGCCGGGCGCGTCCGCAACGAGCGCGCCCTCGTCGAGCACTCGCGGCGGCTCGCACGTCGTCTCGACGAGGTGCTCGAGGCCGGAGACGCGCCGCTCGTCCTCGGCGGGGACTGCAGCATCCTGCTCGGCGCGGGGCTCGCTCTCTCCCGCCGCGGCGGGAGCGGGCTCGTGCACCTCGACGGACACACCGACTTCCGCCATCCCGGCAACAGCGAGGCCTGTGCCAGCGTCGCCGGCGAGGACCTCGCGGCCGCGGTGGGCCTGCACTGGCCCGCGATCGCCGACCTCGACGGCGCGGGGCCGTACTTCGACGCGGCGCGTGCCGCGCACCTCGGCCACCGCGACGACGACGAACACGCCGACGAGGCTCGGCGCACGCTCGGACTCGTGGTCTCCGCCGCGGAGGCGCTCGCCCAGCCTGCGACGCGGCTCGCCGAGCTCATCCGGGCGACCGCCGGCAGCGGTTACTGGCTGCAGCTCGACGTCGACCTGCTCGACCCGAGCGTCATGCCCGCGGTCGACAGCCCCGACCCCGGCGGGCTCGACGTCGACACGCTGACGACGCTGCCCGCCGAGCTCGCGCCCGCGGCGATCGGCGCCTCGGTGACGGTGTTCGACCCCGATCTCGACCCCGACGGACGGTACGCCCGGCTGATCGCCGAGCTGGTGGCGGAGGGGTTCGGGGGGGCTGGGCTCCGCCGTGTCGCGCTGAGCCCCAGCGCAAGCTCGCAGCTCGAACGGCTGACCGCTAGGGGCGGTCACGCGGAGTGCGAAGCACCAGACCGACGGAGATCAACCCGGCCGCCATGGGGAGGCGGGTCTCCGTGGGGGGATCGTCTTTCATTGCGAACCATCCGTGTGGCACGCTTCGGAGATGAGCGTTCGTGAGGCACCGACAGAGCAGCAGCACTCGTCTCGGCCCAAGGTGGTCGCAATCGCTGTGATCATCGTTGCCCTCGTCGGGGTCGGGGGCTGGCTCATGATGTCAGGAGTGAACGTGTTCACGCTCGGGCAGCCCAGGCTGTGGACGACGGCGGGGCTCGAAGCGTTCGTCGACGATGTCGATGAGGAGTTCGGCACCACCGAGGTCGTCTCGGCGTACGTGTTCGACGGGTATGCAACGGTCGAGTTGCCGGTCGAACGTGATTCTCCGCGCACGATCACTTACCGGTATGACGGCGGTTTCAGCGAGTCCCGCAAGGACACGAGGGGCGCCGAGGAGTCCACGGGATTGATCGATCTCCGCGAGCTCGATGCGGAGAAGACCATCGCCCTGCTTCCGAACGCCCCCGAGATGGTCGGGCTACCCGACGGCGAGGTCAGCGCGATCATGATGACCCTCGCGTACGGCCCTGGTTCGACGGCGGCCGACGTTCCCGAGGTCTCATTCAACGTTCAAACCGAGTACGGCGAGACCGGGTCGGTACGCGCTGACCTGGCAGGCAACGTCGTATCGGCCGGCACCGACTAGCCCAGTTTCCCGAGATTCGACGAATCGAGTCTCGCTCGACGAGCCTGCGCGGCCAACACTCTGGTGGCCCCTCGAACGGAAACCGGCCCGAAACGTACCCCGGCTACACTCGCTGACGGCCCCGACCGGCCCGCCACCAACGAAACGGTCGACCATCCCAGAGTTTCGCGAACAACATTCGCGAGATACGCGAGAAACCCCCACCCCGAGGTCCCATGTCAGAGCCCATCACCGTGTCGATCCGCCGCGAGGTCGACCCCGCCCGCATCTCGGAGGCCACCGCCTGGGTGCAGACCGGCGTGAACCTCGCGAACAAGCATCCCGGCTTCCTCGGATCCGGCTGGGTCCGCGCCGGCGAGGACTCCCAGGTGTGGCACATGCTCTACCGCTTCACGAGCGAGGAGACGCTCCAAGCATGGGAACGCTCGCCCGAGCGAAGCTGGTGGCTCTCCATGGGCGAAGGCTTCGTGCGCAGCGAACGCTCGAAGCGCCGCACCGGGATCGAGGGATGGTTCGACGAACCCGCCACCGGATCCATCCCCGCCGTCGACGCCGAACCGCTCGAGCCGCCGCCCGCCCCGCCCCGGTGGAAACAGGCCGTGACGATCTGGCTCGGCTTCTTCCCGGTGAACCTGGTGTTCTCCTACCTGATGACCCCGGTTCCCGGTTGGGGTGAGCTGCCGCTCTGGCTGCGGGTGCTCGTGACGACGCTCGTGCTCACGCCGATCATGACCTACTGGGTGCTGCCGTTCGTCACCCGCTCGCTGCGCCGTTGGCTGACGCCGCGCGGCTGAGCGCCCACCGGGCTCCCCCGCCCCCGCCCCCGCCCCCGCCATCACACAACTCAGGAACATCCCGGCGTTATGCACCCCGAGCCATCCACTGTTCCGCAGAACGGCAGGGATCGGCGGGCGGCCGTTCCTGAGTTGTGAACGCCGCGGGCACCTGAGTTGTGAACCCCGCGGGCACCTGAGTTGTGAACCCCGCGGGCACCGGCCGGGCTGGTACTCGCCGTCCGGGGTCAGGCGTCGGTGGTGGCTCGTTTCATCCGACGGGCCTCGCGAATCCGGCGCACGATGAGTACGGCCAGCGCGACGGCGATCGCCGAGTAGACGACGAGATCGAGGTACTCGAGCCAGCCCTCGAGCAGGTGGTGCTGGGTGCCGAGCGCCGCCCCGACGCCGATGAGCAGGGTGTTCCAGAGCCCCGACCCCAGCACGGTGAACAACGAGAACACCACGAGCGGCATCCGATCCGCACCGGCCGGCAGCGAGATGAGACTCCGGACGCCGGGGATGAGCCGCCCCACGAGCACCGACCATTTACCGAAGCGGTGGAACCAGTCGGCCCCGCGCTCGAGGTCGGAGAGGCTGACGAGGCGCGTCCACGCGATCCACCGCACGGCGCGCTCGAGGCCGATCGCGGCGCCGAGCCAGTAGAGCACGAGGGCACCGACGAGCGAGGCGACCGTGCTCCAGACGATGAGCCAGCCGAGGTTCAGCTCGCCGGCCTGGCTGAGGTACCCCGCGAACGGCAGGATCACCTCGCTCGGGATCGGCGGGACCAGCACTTCGAGGAAGACGAGCACGCCGACGCCGACGTCGCCGAGGGCGTTCAGCACGTCGGCGGCGAATCCGGTGAGCCCGGTGAATCCATGGTCGGCGGTCGTCAGGGCGGTCATGGCGGCTCCCGTCGTCGTGATCGTGCCCGGCGCTGAGCCACGCTACGCGGTGCGGATGAACGTCGGCTGAGTCCGCCGCGCGTCGGCCCCGGCGGCGCGTCAGCGTGCGCGGGCGGCGCCGATCCGTCGGCCGAGCTCGTCGGCGGCGGCGCGCACCGCCGCCGCGATCTCCGCCTCGGGGGGCGTGCGGGGCGAGTCGTCCGGGTAGGTCACCGCGATCGCGGCCGCCGGCCAGCCGACGTGATCGAGCACCGCGACGCCGACCGACGCCAGCCCGGGAGTGACCTCCCCCGCCTCGGCCGCCCAGCCCGTCTCGCGCACCTCGTGCAGCACCTGCTTCAGTCGCGAGGCGCGCCATTCGCCTGCGGCCTCGGGATCGCCGCGCCAGGCGAAGGCGGCACGGTCGGGGTAGAGCGCGCGCAGTTGCGCGGGCGGCAGGGCGGCGAGCATCGCCCGCCCCGTCGCGGTGAGGTATGCGGGCAGCCGCACGCCGACGGCGGTGACGAGCGAGGGCCGGCGCGGCGCACGCTCCTCGACGAGGTAGAGCACGTCGCGCCCGTGGAGCACGGCGAGGTGCCCGCTCTCGCCGAGACGGTCGACGAGCCCGGCCACCAGCGGGCCACCGAGCCGGGCGAGCGGCTGTTGTCGGCTGAACCCGCTCGAGAGTTCGAAGGCCGCGACGCCGAGCCCGTACCGGCGCTCTTCGGGCAGGTGCACGATGAAGCCGCGCTCCTGCATCACCGCGAGCAGGTGGTAGACCGTCGACCGCGGCAGCTCGAGCGCGGCGGCGATCGTCGCCGCCGGCACCGGCCCGCGCTGGTGCGCGAGGTGGCTGAGGATCGCGAGCGTCTGGTCCGCCGCCGGCACCTTCGCCTTCGTCATCCGTCGTCCCTCCCACCCACATCTCGACTTGCCCGACTTCCATGAAAGTCGGGCAAGTCGGGGGTTGGAGCGAGCGTAGCGCGGTTCGTCTGGGATCGCAGACGGATGCCGCGTCCACCGCCTCCCGCCGAGGCATCCGACCGGCTGGAATCGAAGCATGAGCACGAGCGCGCCCACGAGCATCCCCACCGCGGTCACCGTCGGCATCGCCGGCCTCTCGATCGAGGAGGTCGTCGCGGTCGCCCGCCACGGCGCCCGCGTCGCGCTCGACGCGACCGCCCTCGAGGAGGTCGAGCGCAGTCGCGCCATCATCGACGGCCTGGCCGCCGACCCGAACCCCCACTACGGCATCTCGACGGGCTTCGGCGCGCTCGCGACCACCTTCATCGCCGCCGACCGCCGTGCACAGCTGCAGGCGAGCCTCGTGCGCTCGCACGCCGCCGGCTCCGGTGGCGAGGTCGAACGCGAGGTGGTGCGCGCGCTCATGCTGCTGCGCCTCTCGACGCTCATGACCGGCCGCACGGGCGTCCGCCGCGTCACCGCCGAGACCTACGCCGCCATCCTGAACGCCGGCATCACCCCCGTCGTGCGCGAGTACGGCTCACTCGGCTGCTCCGGTGACCTCGCGCCGCTCGCCCACTGCGCGCTCGTCGCGATGGGCGAAGGCGAGGTCCGCACCGCCGATGGCGAGTTCGCGGATGCCGGTACCGCGCTCGCCTCGGCCGGCATCACCCCGCTGCAGCTCGGCGAGAAGGAGGGACTCGCCCTCATCAACGGCACCGACGGCATGCTCGGCATGCTCGCCCTCGCCATCACCGACCTGCGCCTGCTGCTCACCACCGCCGACCTCGCCGCCTCGATGAGCGTCGAGGGCCTGATGGGCACCGACGCCGTCTTCGCCGACGACCTGCAGGCACTCCGCCCGCAGCGCGGTCAGGCGGTCGCGGCGGCGAACTTCCGGACCGCGCTCGCGGGGTCCCCGATCGTCGCCAGCCACGCCGGTCCGGATGACGGCCGCGTGCAGGACGCCTACTCGCTCCGCTGCGCGCCGCAGGTGCACGGCGCCGCCCGCGACACCGTCGCGCACGCGGCATCCGTCGCCGACGCGGAGCTCGCGAGCGCGGTCGACAACCCCGTGCTCACGAAGGACGGCCGGGTCGAGTCGAACGGCAACTTCCACGGCGCACCCGTCGCGTACGTGCTCGACTTCCTCGCGATCGCGGCGGCCGACGTCGCGTCGATGAGCGAGCGGCGCACCGACCGATTCCTCGACCGGGCGCGAAACCAGGGGCTGCCGCCGTTCCTCGCGCACGAGGTCGGCGTCGACTCGGGGCTCATGATCGCCCAGTACACGGCGGCGGGCATCGTGTCGGAGCTGAAGCGGCTCGCCGTGCCGGCGTCGGTCGACTCGATCCCCTCCTCGGCGATGCAGGAGGACCACGTGTCGATGGGCTGGGCCGCCGCGCGCAAGCTGCGCCGGGCGATCGACGGCCTGAGCCGGGTGCTCGCGATCGAGATCATGACCGCCGGTCGTGGCCTGCAGCTCCGCGCCCCGCTGCGGCCGGGGCCGGTCACCGGCGCCGTCGTCGAGCTGATCGCGGCCGAGGGCTCGGTGCCCGGCGAAGACCGCTTCCTCTCCCCCGAGATCGAGCGTCTCACCGAGCTCGTGACCTCCGGCGAGGTGCTCGCGCGAGCCACGGCTGCGGCCGCCGCGCCGCTCGGCTGAGGCCGCACACCCGGTTCCGACACGCCGATGACGGGGCGAAATCCGCCCCGAAAAGGTGACAATGGCTCATCGAATGAACGTTGTGCCCGGGCGGATGCGGTGCGAGACTGAGCCCGTCGGTACCCGAAACCGACACCCTTGGACTGTCGATGAAGCCAACACTGGACGAAGCGCCGCACCCTGGACGCCGGGCCCTGAGCCCCCGGCGCGCCGGACTCGCTGCGGCCACCGCCGTGACTGCCGTACTGCTCGGCGTCACCGGCACCACGTCGGCGTATGCCGACGATGGCGCCCCGGTCGCCGATCCCGGCGCCGACCCCGCCGCCGTCTCCGCGCCCGCCCCGGCCCCGGCCCCGGCCCCGGCCGATCCGAGCGCCAGCACGACGACGAGCGACCCTGCGCCGAGCGACCCACCGCCGAGCGACCCGCCGCCGGATCCGGGCACCGACCCGGGCACGGATCCCGGAACAGACCCTGGCACGGACCCTGGCACGGACCCCGGCACCGACCCGGGCACAGACCCCGGGACCGACCCGGGCACAGACCCTGGCACCGACCCAGGCACGGACCCCGGAACCGACCCGGGCACCACCCCACCGACGACGCCACCCGTCACACCCCCGCCGACCACGACGCCCACGCCCACGCCGACGACCCCGGGGCCCACCGCCCCGGCGCCCAGCGGCGCGGTCACGAAGCCGGGACCCCGACCGCTCCTGCTGAACGGCGACATCCTGGCCGCCGGCACGGTCGTCTCGGCGGAGATCCGGCAGGCGCAGCGCGTCCTGAGCGAGGCGACCACCGCGCTCCGGGCCGCGCAGGACGAGCTGGCGGCGGCCCGCGACTCGCGTGAAGCTGCACGGTCCACCGCGATGGAGCTCGACGACCTCGCCGAGACCGCCCGGGGCAAGGCCGATGAAGCGGCCCGGCTGTACATCGGCGCCCTCCGCGGCGACGGCGACGCCCTCGGCTCGATCGACGCGGCGGTGAAGCCCGGCGGTGATCTCCTCGCCGGCCTCGGCAGTATGCAGCGCGTCTCCGAGCTCACGGGCGACGTGCAGGGCCTGCGCGACGCGGCCGATCGACTCGACGCCGACGCCGACGCCGCCGAGGCGCGCGCCGCGGCGGCGTGGGAGAAGGTCGACGCGGTTCCGGTCGAGGCGCTCCAGCAGAAGGTCGACGACGCCGAGGCCGCCGTGGCCAGGGCGCGCGACGCACTGGCCGCCGTGCGCACCGAGCTCGCCGCGTCGAGCGTCACGGTCATCGAGAACCTGCCGACGGATTCCGGTCAGCTGAGCGATCAGGGCTGGTCCCTGCCGGTCGCCGGCCGCCTCACCGACGGCTTCGGCCCGCGTCCGAACAAGCCGGTCGCCGGAGTGAACGACTTCCACCGCGGCACCGACCTCGCGGCGTCCTGCGGCGCTCCGGTGTTCGCCGCCACCGGCGGCACGGTGATCGAGGCCGGTCGCAACGGCAGCTACGGCAACTGGATCCTCATCGACCACGGCGACGGCGTCTCCACCGGCTACGCCCACCTCGTGGACGGCGGCATCCTCGTCGCCGTCGGCGACGTGGTCGAGGCCGGCGGGCTGATCGGCGCCGTCGGCTCGACCGGGGCGTCCACCGGTTGCCACCTGCACTACGAGGTGCGCCTCGGCGGCGTCGCGATCGACGCGGTCCCGTTCATGGCCTCGCGGGGCATCCCGCTCGGCTGACCGCCACCGACCACCGGACTCGCCCGACTTTCATGAAAGTCGGGCAAGTCGCGTGTGTGGCGGCGGATGCCCCGGGCCGCATGTCCGGGATCGCAGACACCCGCCCCGCGGCATCCGTTGTCGCGGCCCTCCGGCTGCGCGAACCTGGGGACATGACCGATGCACCCTCCACCGAAGCGCGCGGCGCCCGCACCGTGCGCGCCGCCCGCGGCTCGAAGCTGAGCGCGAAGAGCTGGCAGACCGAGGCGCCCCTGCGCATGCTCATGAACAACCTCGACCCCGAGGTCGCCGAGCGCCCCGAGGACCTCATCGTCTACGGCGGCACCGGCAAGGCCGCCCGCAACTGGGAGTCCTTCGACGCGATCGTCACCACCCTCGAGCGGCTCGAGGACGACGAGACCCTGCTGGTGCAATCGGGCAAGCCCGTCGGCGTCTTCCGCACGCACGCCTGGGCTCCCCGCGTGCTCATCGCGAACTCGAACCTCGTCGGCGACTGGGCGAACTGGCCCGAGTTCCGCCGACTCGAGTCGCTCGGCCTCACCATGTACGGGCAGATGACCGCCGGCTCATGGATCTACATCGGCTCGCAGGGCATCCTGCAGGGCACCTACGAGACCTTCGGCGCCGTCGCCCGGGTGCTCGCCGAGCGCCACGGCCGGAGCGCCGAGGAGATCGCGCAGGCGAGCCTCGCCGGCACGCTCACCCTCACCGGCGGCTGCGGCGGGATGGGCGGTGCGCAGCCCCTCGCGGTCACCATGAACGGCGGCGCCGTGCTCATCGTCGACGTCGACGAGACCCGTCTCGCCCGCCGCGTCGAGCACGGCTACCTCGACGAGTACCACCCCGACCTCGACACCGCCCTCACCCGCGCGGTCGAGGCGAAGGAGGCCGGCCTGGCCCGCAGCGTCGGCGTCGTCGGCAACGCCGCCACAATCTTCGCCGAGCTCCTCGACCGGGAGGCGCCCATCGACATCGTCACCGATCAGACGAGCGCGCACGACCCGCTGTCCTACCTGCCAGAGGGGGTCTCGGTCGCCGAATGGCACGAGCTCGCCGCCGCCGACGCCGAGGAGTTCACCCGGCTCGCCCGCGCCTCGATGGCCAAGCAGGTCGAGGCGATGGTCGGCTTCCAGTCGGGCGGGGCCGAGGTGTTCGACTACGGCAACTCGATCCGCCGCGAGGCGGAGCTCGGCGGCTACGCGCACGCCTTCGACTTCCCCGGCTTCGTGCCCGCGTACATCCGGCCGCTCTTCGCCGAGGGGAAGGGGCCGTTCCGCTGGGCGGCGCTCTCGGGCGACCCGGCCGACATCGCGGCCACCGACCGAGCCATCCTGGAGCTGTTCCCCGAGGACGAGCACCTCCGCCGCTGGATCACCCAAGCCGGCGAGAAGGTGCACTTCGAGGGCCTGCCCGCCCGCATCTGCTGGCTCGGCTACCAGGAGCGCCACCTCGCCGGACTGAAGTTCAACGAGATGGTCGCCTCCGGCGAACTCAGCGCCCCGATCGTCATCGGCCGCGACCACCTCGACTCGGGCAGCGTCGCGAGCCCCTACCGCGAGACCGAGTCCATGGCCGACGGCTCCGATGCGATCGCCGACTGGCCGCTGCTGAACGCGCTGCTCAACACGGCGTCCGGCGCGAGCTGGGTGTCGATCCACCACGGCGGCGGCGTCGGCATCGGCCGCTCGATCCACGCGGGCCAGGTCGTCGTCGCCGACGGCACCGAGCTCGCCGCCGAGAAGATCGCCCGCGTGCTCGTGAACGATCCCGGCACGGGCGTCATGCGGCACGTCGATGCCGGCTACGAGCGGGCGATCGAGGTGGCGCGGGAGCGCGGCCTCGACGTGCCGATGGTCTGAGAGCAGGACAGCGGATGCCTCGGACGATCCTCTTCACGAACATCGGCGAGCTGACGACGAACGATCCGGCGCCCGGTCGCGAGGGCGGCCCGCTCGGGATCGTCCGGGACGCCGCGCTGCTGGCCGTCGATGGGCGGGTCGCCTGGGTCGGGCCGGCCGCCGCCGTGGCCGCGGGCCTGCCCACTGCCCTGCCCATTGCGCTGCCCACCGCCACCCCCGCCGGAGGAGATTCGCGCCCGGGGAGGGCCCGCGGCGCCGCAGAGGCCTCCGGCGGCGACGATCCCCTCCCGCCCGACGCACTCCCGCTCGACGCACTCGAGCCCGACGCACTCAAGCCCGACGAGGTGGTCGACCTCGGCGGCCGCGCCGTCATCCCCGGCTTCGTCGACTCGCACTCGCACCTCGTGTTCGGCGGCGACCGGGCCGAGGAGTTCGCCGCCCGCATGGCCGGCCGGCCGTACGAGGCGGGCGGCATCCGCTCCACCGTGCAGGCGACCCGCACGGCGAGCGACGAGGAGCTGCGCGCCCGTCTCGCCGCCTTCGTCGACGAGCTGCACCGACAGGGAACGACGACGTTCGAGATCAAATCGGGCTACGGCCTCTCGGTCGAGGCGGAGGAACGGCTGGTGCGCCTCGCCCGCGAGGTCACCGAGGAGGTCACCTACCTCGGCGCGCACGTCGTGCCGTTCGAGTACCGGGAGCCCGACGGCCCCGGTGCCGACGCCTACGTCGAACTCGTCACGGGCGAGATGCTCGCCGCCTGCGCCCCGCACGCGAAGTGGGTCGACGCCTTCTGCGAACGTGGGGCGTTCACGGCGGAACAGTCCCGGCGGGTGCTCGAGGCGGGGCGTGCGGCCGGGCTCGGCGTGCGCGTGCACGGCAACCAGCTCGGCCCCGGCGAGGGGGTGCGGCTCGCCGTCGAGCTCGGCGCGGCATCCGTCGACCACTGCACCTACCTGAGTGAGGCGGACGTGGCGGCGCTCGCCGCCTCGGACACGGTCGCGACCCTGCTGCCGGGCGTCGAGTTCTCGACTCGCCAGCCCTATCCCGACGCGCGACGCCTGCTCGACGCGGGCGCCACCGTCGCGATCGCGAGCGACTGCAACCCGGGCTCGAGCTTCACGAGTTCGATGCCGTTCTGCATCGCGGTGGCGGTGCGGGACATGCGGATGACTCCCGCGGAGGCGGTCTGGGCCGCGACGGCGGGCGGCGCCCGGGCACTGCGCCGTGAGGATGTCGGCGCGCTCCGGCCGGGCCTGTCGGCCGATCTCGTCGAGCTCGACGCGCCGAGTCATGTGCACCTGGCGTACCGGCCCGGCGTGCCGCTCGTGCGTCGCGTGTTCCGCGCGGGAGCGCCGCTCGCCGGCGCCGCGTAGCGTGCGCTCGGCTCCCTCCGGCGTTTCCGAGTTGCCCAACTTTCATGAAAGTTGGGCAACTCGTGTGAGGGGGAGGCTTGCCCAGCTTTCATGAAAGTCGGGCAACTCGTGCGGGGGGAGGCTTGCCCAACTTTCATGAAAGTCGGGCAAGTCGAGTGAGGGGGGGCTCAGTCGCGCGGCGTGCGCACGAGCTCGAGCCGCCCGCTGCCCTCGACCAGCTCGGCCCAGGAGCCCACGTCGACGGAACACGTCACGACCGCGCACGTCGGCAGCTCGACGAACTCCCCGGTGAGCTCGGCCACCGCGTCACTCATGCCGGGATTGTGACCGACGAGCATGGCCACGGATGCCTCGTCGGGCAGCGCTGCGGCGACCTCGAGGATGGTCCGGCCCGACGCCGCATAGAGCTCGGGCCGTTCGACGAGCTCGACGTCGAACGCGGCAGCGTACTCACGTGCGGTCGTGATGGCCCGAAGCGCCGGGCTCGACGCGACGAACTGCAGCGCGACGCCCTCGTCCAGGAGGCGGCGCGCCAGAGCCGGGGCGTCGCGCAGCCCGCGCGCGTTCAACGGGCGGTCGAAGTCGTCGAGTCCCGGGTCGCCCCAGTCGGACTTCGCGTGCCGGGCGAGGAGGAGCGTCTTCATGCCCCCAGCCTCGCACCGCCGACGCCCGCGCGCGAGAGGCCGGTCGCGCGTCAGCCCCGCGCCGGCCGCGCCGCGATGCCCGCGAGCACCTCGAGCACGCAGAGGGCGGCGAGGCGCACGGTTCGGCCGTCCGGTGCGTCGGCCGTGGCATCCACCTCCGCGAGGTCGACGCTCGCGACCCGCGGGTCGCTGGCCGCAGCCCGCGCGAAGGCGCGCAGCTCCCATGCGGCGAGGCCGCCGGGCATCGACGCGGGGCAGCCCGGGGCTGCCGAACGGTCGCAGACGTCGACATCGAGGTCGAGGTGCACGGGCCCGCCGGCGGCGCCGGCGATCTCGAGCGCCTCGGCCATGACCTCCGCCGGCGCGCGACCGTGCAGCTCATCACGGTGGATGACGGTGATGCCGAGCTCTCGCGCCCGGCGAGCGTATTCGGCGGAGTTCGCGAAATCGGCGATGCCGATCTGCACGATCCGCGCGGGGTCGAGGCCGGCCTCGACGAGCCGGCGCACGGGTGAGCCGTTCGAGATGCCGTCGCGCAGGTCGTAGTGGGCGTCGAGCGTGATCAGTCCGGCGCGGTCGAGACCGTCGCCCCACGCGCCGAGCGCGGTGGCGACCGTCACGGAGTTGTCGCCGCCGATCGCGAGCACGACCTCGGCGAGGTCGCGGAGTCGCGCCACCTCGGCGATCGTGCGCGCCTCGCCCGCTGGGGAATCGGGGTCCTCGATGTCACCCGCGTCGACGACCCGCCGACGGTCGGACTCGAGGGCGGCCTCCCGCCCCGTGCCGCGCCGGTCGGGCACGAGCGTGGCGCTGTAGCGCTGCAGCGCCTCGCGCACCGCGGCCGGGGTCGCGTGCGCCCCCGTCGGCGAGAGCGAGGTCCGCCAGGCCGGCACGCCGAGCAGGGCGAGCGCCGCACGCTCCCCCGCCGGGAGGGTGTCGGGGGCGGGCCAGGTTCCGGCACGGGGCCAGAGCGGATCGTACGAGAGCGCCATGCGCCCACGCTAGGCGGTGGGACGCTCAGGCGCAGCGGGCGCGGATGCCTCGCCGTCTGCGATCCCGGACGGATGCCGCGTGCGCGCGGGGCGTGCGGGGCGTGCGGGCGTGCGGCGCGTGCGTGCGGGCGTGAGGCGCGTGCGTGCGTCCGGCGCATGCGTGCGTGCGTGCGTGCGTGCGGCGCGTGCGTGCGGGGCGTGCGGGCGCGCCGCACGCGACGCCGTGCGCCGCCGCTCGCGTATCGTGGCTCGCATGCCCGACCCCGAACGCCGCCCAGGACGTTCGCCCGCAGCATCCGCCCCGACGCTCGCCGCCGTCGCCGTCGTGCTCGCCGCGCTCGCGGTCGCCGTCGTCCCGCTCGGCCGGCAGATGCAGATCGCGTTGATGTACGGGATCGGCTCCGCCCAGCTCGGGGCGGTCGGCGCGATGGCCCTCGGCACAGTGCTGCTCGTGATCGGTGCGGTCGCGGTGCGCGGCCGCACGCTCATCGGGGTCGGCGGAAGCGTCGCGGCCGTGCATTTCCTCCTCCTCGCCGTCACGACGGTCGCCCGGCTCGGTCTCGGCGGCAGCCCGGGTGGCACCGTCGCCGATGTCGGCGGCCTGCTCGCCCTCGCGATCGCCGCCACGGCGGCGGGTCTCGCGCTCGTCGGCGCCCGAGCGGTCGCCCCTGCGGCGGCGATCGGCATCCATCGGGTCGCCCTCGTGCTGGCGGTCGGCGCCGCAGCGGTGCTCGCCCTGTCGGAGCTCCCCGGACTCGTCGCCGCCCTCGGCTACGGCACCGCTTCGGCCCTCTCGACGGTCGTGGTGTGGGCGCGGGTGCTCGCCATGGTGCTCGCGGTGCTGCTCGTCGCTCGGGCCGCCCGCGGCGGTCGTGGCGCGCGGATCGTCGCCGCCGTCGCCGCACTGCTCGCGGCGGTTCTCGCCGTCGAGGCCGCCCTCGGCGTGCGGGAGTGGACCGGCCTCGCCTTCGCCGCCGCCGTCGTCGCCGCGCTCTGCTGGGCGACGGTCGCGGCGATCGCGGTGCGGCTCGCGCTCGTCGCCGGGCCGGCGGCCGCCACCGGCGACCGCACCCGCTCCTGAGCGGCATCCCACCCCACCCGCTCCCCACCGAACC
>NZ_JAMBNX010000014.1 GCF_023715325.1 Agromyces mediolanus
GCTCCGCCCCGCCCCCTCCGCCCGCCGCGCCCCGCCCGCCCCCGCCCGCCCCCGCTCGCGCCCGCGGCATCGCGAGGGGGTCGGATTCCGACATCCGCGTCGGCCCTCCGCAGCATCCCTGTCGGAATACGACCCTCTCGGCGGGCGCGCGGGCGCGCGGGCGCGCGGGCGCCGGCGCGCGATCGCTAGCATGACGGCATGGGGGCGACGACGGCGACCGGGGGCAGGCGGCTCTCCGTCAACGCGCTCCTCGACGGCGCGGTCTTCATCTACGCGGGCGTCGCGGCGATCTGGCTCGCCTGGCTCGTGCTCAGTCAGTCCTTCGAGTTCGGCTGGTTCGGCATCCTGTTCTTCGTCGCGTTCTGGCTGCTGCTCGCCTACCTCGTGCTGCCGCGGCTGCACCGCATCCTCACGACGATCTACGTCCCCGACTACTTCATCGGCCGGGCGCGCACGAGCGACGGCCTGCTCGGCGACCCCGTGAACCTCGCGCTGCTCGGCGAGGAGGGCGCCATCCACGAGGCGATGCGCCGGGCGGGGTGGACCCGCGCCGACGACGTCGACGCGGCATCCAGCTGGCGCATCATCCTCTCGACGATCACCCGCCGCAGCTACGACGAGGCGCCGGTGAGTCCGCTCTTCCTCTTCGGGCGGATGCAGGACTTCGCCTACCAGCAGGAGGTGGAGGGCAACCCGGCGAAACGGCACCACGTGCGCTTCTGGCGGGCGCCGGAAGGCTGGCTGCTGCCGGGCGGGCGCCGCGTCGACTGGCTGGCGGCCGGCACCTTCGACCGGGCCGTCGGTTTCTCGCTGTTCACCCTGCAGATCACGCACAAGATCGACGCCGACACGGATGTCGAGCGCGATCACATCGTGCGCACGGTGGTCGGGTCCGGGGTGCCGGCGGCGGTCGACGTCATCCGCGACTTCTCCACCGGCTACCACTCCCGCAACGGCGGCGGTGACACGATCACCACTGACGGCGATCTCCCGGTGCTCGCCCTCGGCTCCGCGGTCGGACGGGCGAGGGATGCCTCGGCCGGGGCCGTCCCGTCGGTGACGCCGGCGGGGGCGGATGCGGCATCCGCGTCGATCCTCGCGGACGCCGAGCCGGGCGGGCCGGCCGACCGCCTCGGGGCCGACCACGTCGGGGCCGACCGCCTCGGGGCCGACCACGTCGGGGCCGACCATCTCGGGGCGGCGAAACGCGCCGCGTTCGAACCGTTCACCCGCCTCGCCGAGCGTGACGCCGAGCGGGCCGCGCTCGCACGGGTGCACCGCCGCCCGGCCGCGACCTCGCTCGGGGCGCTGCTCATCGTGGTCCGCGTGCTGCTCGGCGTGATCTGGCTGATCGGCCTGTACGTGCAGTGGCCGACGGTCGTGCGCGAGCTCGACCTCGTGGCCGACGGCGTCACGGAGGGGGAGGTGTCGGCGTTCGTGCTCGGCTCGATCCTCGTCGTCGGCGCGGTCGTACTGCTCGCCGAGCTGGTGTTCGCGTGGCTCGTGTTCCGCGGCAGCAACTGGGCCCGCATCACGGTGATGATCGTCGCGATCCTCAGCACGTTCGTGTCGGCCGTCGACTACTTCGGCGGCGGCCCGGAGATCACGATCCGCACGACGCTGCTGACGCTCGCCGTCGACATCCTGGTGCTGCTCGCGCTCTCGAGCCGCTCGGCCCGCGCCTACGCCCGCCGGCACGCTCCCGCCCCCTGACCCTCCTCACACAACTCAGGAACATGTGGCAGTTATGCCGGGCGAGGATTCTCGGATCCCGCGGCCCGGCGCGGATCTCGCGCGGGGCGTTCCTGAGTTGTGTGAGAGGGGAGGGGGCTCAGTGCGGCGCGTGGTACTCGGCCTCGCCGCGGCGCCAGTAGCCCTTCACCACCACCTGCTCGGGCGAGAGGCCCCAGCGATCGAGCACGAGTGCGCGCCCGGGCTTCACGATCGCGTGCTCGGCGGCGACGAACGCGAACACCTCGCCGGCGGGCCGCTCGTCGGCGCCGAGCGCGTCGAGGGCGGCGATGAGCGCCGCACCCGGCGCGCGTCCGTCGCGGTGCACCCAGCGCAGCTCGGTGCCGGCGGGCGCCTCGAAGGCGGGCTGGTGCGCGGCGTCGGGCACTTCGACGAGCACGAGCCCGCGCGGCGTCGCGTCGCCCTCGCGGGAGAGTCGGGCGAGGAATCGACGGATGGCGGGCAGCGCCGTCTCGTCGCCCGCGAGCAGCCAGCCGTCGGGTTCGCCGGTGATCACCATCGAGCCGCGCGGGCCGCCGACGCCGATCACGGAGCCGATCGGGGCACGGTCGGCCCAGCGGCCGGCGATGCCGTGCTCGCCGTGCACGACGAACTCGATCTCGAGCACGCCCGCGTCGCCGTCCCAGGCGAGCGGGGTGTACTCCCGGCTCGGGCACTCGCGCAGTGCGTCCACGTCGGCGGCGGCCGCGACGTCGGAGGTGCCGTCGGCCGGCTGCGCGCCGGGGAAGAACAGGCGGAGGTGGTCGTCGCTGCCGAGCGAGTCGAAGCCGCGCAGCGCGTCGCCCTCGAGGCGCAGGCGCAGGTAGTGCGGCGCGAGCCGCTCGCGCGCGGTGAGCGTGACGGGGCGGAACACGAGGTCACGGGGCACGCGGTCGAGCGTGAAGGGCATTGCGGGTCCTTTCGGGGTGGCGCGGATGGCGGTTCAGAACTCAGGAACGGATGCCTCGGCCGCCGCGTGATTCCGCGGCATCCCGAATTCCTCGCCCGGCATAACTGCCAGATGTTCCTGAGTTGTGGGAGGCGGGGCGGTAGTAGACGGCGAGGCGCTGCCCACCGTGCTCCACGACCTCGACGGGGGTGTCGAACACGGCGGAGAGCACCTCGGGCCGCATGATCTCCTCCGGCGTCCCCGAGGCGACGACCCGGCCCTCGGCGAGGGCGATGATCCGGTCAGCGTAGGCCGAGGCGAAGTTCACGTCGTGCACGACGAGCACGATCGTCTTGCCGAGCTCGTCGGCGGCGTCGCGCAGCCGCTGCATCATCGCGGCTGCGTGCCGCATGTCGAGCGCCGCGAGCGGCTCGTCGAGCAGCACCACCTCGGTGTCCTGCGCGAGCACCATCGCCACGAAGGCGCGCTGGCGCTGCCCGCCGGAGAGCTCGTCGAGGAAGCGCTCCTCGAAGCCCTCGAGGTCGAGGAAGGCGAGCGCCCGGTCGACGGCTTCCCGGTCGGCGGCGGTCAGCCGGCCCTGCGAGTGCGGGAAGCGTCCGAACGACACGAGCTGGCGCACCGTGAGCCGGGCGACGAAGTGGTTCTCCTGCTTCAGGATCGAGACGACCTTGGCGAGCTCGCGGGGCTTCGCCGTCACGACGTCGAGGCCGCCGACCCGCACCCGTCCGCTGTCGGGGTCGAGCAGACGCCCGACGATCGTGAGCAGCGTCGACTTCCCGGCGCCGTTCGGGCCGACGAGCGCGGTGATCCCGCCCTCGGCGATCTCGAGGTCGACGGGCCCGAGCGCGCGGGTCGCCCGGTAGTGCTTGTCGACCGCTTCGATGGTGATCAACGCAGCCCCTTCCTGAGGATGACGACGAGGAACGCGAGCCCGCCGACGAACTCGATGACGATGCTGACGAGCCCGGCGGCGGCGAAGACGTGCTGCATCACGAAGTAGGCGCCGAGCAGGGTCGCGAGCCCGAGCAGCACGGCGACCGGCAGGACGTGGCCGTGCCGGTCGGAGGAGACGAACTGGTAGCTCATGATCGCGACCAGGAAACCGAAGAACGTCATCGGCCCGACCATGGTCGTCGACACGGAGACGAGCACGGCGACGACGACGAGCAGCACCACGATCTCGCGGCGGTAGCGCAGGCCGAGGCTGGTCGCGGCATCCCGCCCGAGCGCGATGACGTCGAGCGCCGCGCGCCGCCGCCAGGCCCACACCGCGATCGCCGCGACGACGAGGGCCGCCCACGGCAGCACCTCGGGGTTGCCGCGGCCGATGCTGCCGTAGAGCCGGGCGGAGAGCACGTCGAACTCGCTCGGCGTGAGCATCCGCTGCATGAACGTCGACACCGAGCCGAAGCCGACCCCGAGCACGACGCCGACGAGCAGCAGCACGTGCAGGTTCGCGCGCCTGCCCGAGAACAGCCAGCCGTACAGCAGCGTCGCGAAGAGCACCATGAGCGCGCTCTGCGCGACGATCTTGCCGACGCCCTCGACCTGCGTCGCCGCCATCCCGAACACGAAGACGAGCGCGGTCTGCAGCAGCGTGTAGAGCGCGTCGAAGCCGAGGATCGACGGCGTCAGGATGCGGTTCCCGGTCGCCGTGTGGAACAGCACCGTCGCGAGGGCCTGCGCGGCGGCGACGAGTGCGATCGTCGCGACGGCGACCGAGCGGCTCTGCACGATCACCCAGAAGCCGGGCTGATCGGCGGGCACCGGGTTGCCCCAGACGAGCAGGCCGACGGCGAAGAGGGCGGCGGCGGCACCGGCGACGATCGCGGCGAGCGGGACGCGCCGTTCGCGCGGGCGGCGCGCCGCCGAGGGAGCGGCGGGCCGGGCGGATGCCTCGACGGCGCTCAAGAGCGCACCGCCCGCTGCCGGAGGAGCAGGGCGATGAACACCGCGCTGCCGACGATCCCGAGCACCATCGACACGGGCACCTCGAACGGCATCCGCACGGTGCGCCCGACGAGGTCGCAGGCGGTGACGAGCACGACGCCGCCGACGCACACCCAGGGCAGGTTCGAGCGCAGGTCGTCGCCGCGGACGAGTGACACGATGTTCGGCACCACGAGCCCGAGGAACGGCAGGAAGCCGACGACGACGACGGTTACGCCGGTGGCGACGGCGACGAGGCTGGTACCGAGCAGCACGACGGCCTCGTAGCGGACGCCGACGGTGGTCGCGACGTCGCGACCGAGTCCGGCGACCGTGAGCCGGTCGGCGACGACGAAGACGAGGATGGTGACGATCGCGACCGCCCAGAGCACCTCGTAGCGGCCGCGGACGACGCTCGTGAAGCTGCCCATGAACCAGGTGCCGAGCAGCTGCAGCGCGTTGTTCGTCGCGGCGAGGTAGGTGGTGACGGCGCTCACGACGGCGCCGAGCATGATGCCGATGAGCGGCACCACGAGGGTCGAGCGGAGTGCGATGCGGCGGAGCACCGCGAGGAAGACGAGGGTGCCGGCGAAGGCCGCGAGCGAGGCGACGAGCATCTGCACGGGCAGCGGGGCGGTCGGCACGAGGAGAAGGGTGACGAGCAGGCCGAGGGCGGCCCACTCGGTGGTGCCGGAGGTGGTGGCGTCGACGAAGCGGTTCTGGGTGAGCATCTGCATGACGAGGCCGCTGACGGCCATCGCGCAGCCGGCGAGCACGAGCGCGATCGTGCGGGGGACGCGGGTGATCCAGAGCATCTCGCTCCCGCCCTCGGCCCCGACCACGTCGTAGACGCCGACGAAGAGGGAGGCGGCGAGCAGGGCGATCGCGAGGGCGATCGCCGCGGGCAGGGCGAGCACGCGGAGGCGGGCGCCGCGACCGGCGCGCGCCTCCGGCCGGGCGGCGGGGTCTGCCGCCCGGGCGTGGGACGTGTCGAGGCTCAGGATGCCGCCCCGAACGCCTTCGCGAGCTGCTCGTAGACCCCGGTGTAGGTCTGGATGTCCTCGCGGAGGTAGAACGCCGGGTCGACGTAGACGACCTGCCCGTGCTTCACGGCGGTGACGTTCGCGAGCGCCTCCGAGCCCTCGATGAGCTGCTTGGCGGGGACGTAGCCCTCGGCGTCGGTCATGGCGCCTTCGCGGTCGATCACGACGATCCAGTCGGGGTTCGCGGCGGCGATCGCCTCGACGCTGATGTCGTCGCCGTGCGAGACGTCGTCGGCGGCCTGTTCGATGCCGGGCTTCAGCCCGAGCGCGGGGTAGAGCATGCCGAGACCGCGGCCGGTGACCGGCGCGATGTAGGAGATCTCGCCGCCGGAGGTCATCAGGCTGACGACGGTCGAGCTGCCGTCGTAGGCCTGCTCGGCGTCGGCGACGGACTGCTCGAAGTCGGCGACGATCTTCGCCGCCTCCTCTTCGCGGTCGAAGATCTGGCCGAGGATCTCGACCTGGCGCACGAGCTCGGCGGCGGGGTCCTCGCCCTCGCGCGGCGCGATCTCGATGACGGCCGCGTCGGGGTTCTGGCTCACGATCTGGTCGTACGACTCGGCGAAGCGGTAGCCGCCGATGACGAGGTCGGGCTGCGCGGCGACGATCGACTCGAGGTTCGGCTCGAAGTGGGCGCCCACGTCGAGCACCGCCTCGTCATCGGTGTACTCGGGCCAGATGTCGGTGCCCATGACGCCCTTGGGCGCCGCAGCGAGCGGGATGTCCCAGGCGGACAGGGTCTCGAAGACGTGGTTGTCGAGGGCGACGACGCGCTTCGGGTTCACGGGGACCTCGACCTCGCCGTGATTGTCCTCGATCGTGACCGAGGTGGCGGCCGGGGTGCTCGGTTCGGCCTCGGCCGTACCGCTCGCGCAGCCGGCGAGGAGGAGGCTCGCGGCGGCGAGCGCCCCGGCGGCGATGATCGACTGGCGTCTGGGCATGCGGAAATCCCCGTTCGTAGGAGTGTGCAAGGAATGCCGACCCCTCGTCGCGTCGACTAAGGTGAGGCTAACCTCAATCGACAGCGAATTTCAAACCCCGGCGTGCGCCCCGCAGGGGACCGCCGTGCACCCCTCGCAGACCACGGACTGCTGCCGGCACGAGGCATCCGGGCAGTTCGCCGTGCGGTTCGTCGCGGTGCCGCAGCCCGCGCAGCGACCGATCACCTCGGCGTGATCGCTGAAGTCCACGGAGCCGCGCCCGTCGAAGACGTAGAGCGAGCCCTGCCACAGCCCGTCGTCGCCGAAGCGCTCGCCGTAGCGCACGATGCCGCCCTCGAGCTGATACACCTCGCCGAAGCCGCGGCTCGCCATCAGCCCCGACAGCACCTCGCAGCGGATGCCGCCCGTGCAATAGGTGACGACCGGGCGGCCCTTCAGATGGTCGAAGTCGCCGCGGTCGAGCAGCTCCACGAAGTCGCGCGTCGTCTCCGTGTCCGGCACGACCGCCCCGCGGAAGCGGCCGATCTCCGCCTCGAGCGCGTTGCGGCCGTCGAAGAAGACGACGTCGTCGCCACGTTCGGCCACGAGCTCGTGCAGCGCCTCGGGGTCGAGCCTGGTGCCGCCGCCGACCACGCCGGACTCGTCGACGACGAGCTCGCCGGGCGCGCCGAACGAGACGATCTCGTCGCGCACCCGCACGCTGAGCTTCGGGAAGTCGAGGCTGCCGCCCGCCTCGTCGAGGCCCGTGCCCTCGCTCCACTTGAAGTCGATCTCGCGGAACGGCGCGTACTCGCGCGTCTTGCGCACGTAGCGCTTCAGCGCGCCGAGCTCACCGCCGAGCGTGCCGTTCAGTCCGTCGGCCGAGATCAGCAGTCGGCCGCGCAGCCCGAGCGACTCGGCGAGGTCGCGCTGCCAGAGGCGGATCGCCTCGGGATCGGCGATGGGGGTGAACACGTAGTACAGCAGGATCTTGGCGACGGCCACCCCGAAATCCTACGTGGAGCCGCGACGTAGGCTGGGCGGAGGACCGGATGCCCGGGCCGCCGCGTGGATCGACGGATGGCCCGGCGAACGACGGAAGGACAGAGATGTTCGATTTCGACCCCTACGAGCAGCTGCAGCGTCTGCGGCCGATGGGCTCCTTCGCCCTGACGAGCGACGACCTCGAGCCGGGCCGGCCGCTCGCCGAGGCGCAGCGCGGGGCCGGCCGCGGCGGGGGAGACGTCTCGCCGCAGCTCAGCTGGTCGGGCTTCCCGGCCGAGACGAAGAGCTTCGCCGTGACGTGCTTCGACGCCGACGCCCCGACGGGCTCCGGCTGGTGGCACTGGGCGGTCGCGAACATCCCCGCCTCGGTCACGAGCCTCGCCGCGGGGGCCGGGGCGCCCGACGCGCTCGCCACGGGCGCGCTGCCCGAGGGGGCGCTCGTGCTGCAGAACGAGAACCGCGAACCGCGGTACCGGGGATCCGGCCCGCCCGCCGGCAGCGGCGTGCACCGCTACTACTTCGCCGTGCACGCGCTCGACGTGGCGCACCTCGACCTCGACCCGGCCGTCGCGACGCCCGCCGTGCTCGGCTTCAACTGCTTCTTCCACGGGCTGGCCCGAGGCATCCTGATCGGCACCGACGTCAACCCCGCCGACGCCGACTGAGCCGGTCCGGCCGGCCGGGCTAGTGCTTCGTGCCGCTGAGGGCGAGCACGCCGCCGAGGCCGATCATCATCACGCCGCCCGTGGCGGCGAGGTGCTCGGCGCGCTTCGGCGAGCGGGCGAACCAGTCGCGCGCGGAGCCCGCCGCGAGCGCCCACACCGAGTCGCAGGCGAGCGCGAGCACCACGAACACGACCCCGAGCGTGGCGAGCTGCAGCGGGATCGCCCCCGCCCCGAAGTCGACGAACTGCGGCAGCACGGCCACGAAGAACGCGATCGTCTTGGGGTTCGTCACCCCCACCAGCACGCCCTCGCCGAGCAGCCGCCACGGCGACCGCCGCGCGACCCGGCCGGTGATCGCGGCCGAGGCATCCCTCCGGTGCCGGATGGCCTGCACGCCCAGGTAGGCGAGGTAGAGCGCCCCGACGATCTTCACGATCGTGAACAGCACCACCGACTGCGCCACGACGACGCCGACGCCGAGCGCGACGGCCGCGACGAGCGGGATCATGCCGAGGGCGTTGCCGACCACGCTCAGCAGCCCGCCGACCCGGCCGAGCGCCAGCGAGCGGCCGATCACGAACAGCACGCTCGGACCGGGCACGACGATGAGCACGACCGACGCGGCCACGAAGGCCCAGAGGTTCGAGGCGGGGACCATGCGAGGATGCTACTCCGCTAGCGTGGCGGTGTGAGCCCCCACATCTCCGCCACGGTCGCCGACGGCGTCGGCCACGTGACGCTCGACCGCCCCGAGGCCATCAACGCCCTCTCCTACGAGATGGTGCGCGAGCTCTCCGGTGTGCTCGAGGCGTGGCGGCGCGACACCGAGGTCGGGCTCGTCGTGCTCGACGGCGCGGGAGAGCGCGGCTTCTGCGCCGGCGGCGACATCCGCGAGCTCTACGGCTACGCGACGAGCGACGGGCATGAGGACGCGCGCGCCTTCTTCCGCACGGAGTACCGGCTGGATGCCGCGATCGCCCACTACCCGAAGCCGGTCGTCGCCCTCATGGACGGCATCACGATGGGCGGCGGTATCGGACTCGCCGGGCACGCCGCGATCCGCGTCGTCACCGAGCGCTCGCGCGTGGCGATGCCCGAGACCCGCATCGGCTTCACCCCCGACGTCGGCGGCAGCTGGCTCCTCGCGAAGGCGCCCGGCGAGCTCGGCGTGCACCTCGGCCTGAACGCCAGGACGATGGATGCCTCGGACGCCCTCTACGCCGGCTTCGCCGACGCCTACGTGCCCTCCGAACGGCTGCCGCACCTCGTGCAGGCGCTCGCCGAGCGTGCCGACCCGGGCAGCCCGGCCGAGATCGTGATGCTCTTCGACGAGACGCCCGGCCCCTCGAAGCTCGCGCTCGCGCGCGACTGGGTGGACGCGTGCTACTCGGCGGCGTCGGTCGCCGAGATCGTGCGGCGCCTGCGCGAGCACGGGCACGAGGATGCCGCGGCCGCCGCCGACGAGCTCGAGACCCTGTCGCCGACGGCGCTCGCCGTGACGCTCGCCTCCGTCCGTCGGGCGCGCACCCTGCCCAGGCTCGAGGACGTGCTGGAGCAGGAGTTCCGCGCGGTCAGCTGGTTCCTCGACCAGCCCGACCTGCACGAGGGCATCCGCGCCCGGGTCATCGACAAGGACCGCGCCCCGCGCTGGAACCCGCCGGAGATCCGCGACGTGCCGCTCGACCTGCCGGGCCGCGTGCTGGAGACCCCGGTGCCCGGCGGCGGCGTGTTCGCGTAGCTCGCTCCGACGGGCGCGAGTCGCTCGGCCGCGCGAGTTGCACTACGATCGCCACGGCGCGCCCGGCCGTAGCGGCGCGCCGCGCGTTTCGGTGTGCGACTCGCACGGTCGGGGCCGAGCGGGGCCGGGGCCGAGGGGGCGGGGCCGAGCAGGGCCGGCTCAGGCGCGGGGGGCGCGCGCCTCGGCGAGGCAGGCCTCGAGCGCGACCCAGGAGAGCATCGCGCACTTCACCCGCATGACGTACTTCGAGACGCCGTGGAAGGCGATGGCGTCCTCGAGCAGCTCCTCGTCGGGCTCGCCCGCGCCCTGCGACCGCAGCATCGCCCGGAAGGCGTCGATGCGCTCGCTCGCCTCGGTGACCGTGCGGCCCGCCATGAGGTCGACGAGCGCCGAGGCGGAGGCCATCGAGATGCTGCAGCCGTCGCCCTGCCAGGCGAGCTCCTCGATGCGCTCGCCCGACTCGTCCAGGCGGATGCGCATCGTCAGCTCGTCGCCGCAGGTGGGGTTGTACTCGTGGTGCTCCGCGGCCGCGTGCTCGAGCGGCCCGTCGCCGTGCCTCGCCTTGGAATGATCGAGGATGATCTGCTGGTACAGCCCTTCGAGCCCGCTCACGCCACGACCCCCGTCTGCTCGCCGGCGCCCGCGACGCCGAAGAAACGGCGCACGCCGCCGAGGGCGTCGATGAAGCGGTCGACCTCGTCCTCGGTCGTATACACGTGCGCGCTCGCGCGGGTCGTGGCGGTGACGCCGAGCGCCCGGTGCAGCGGCTGCGCGCAGTGGTGCCCGACGCGCACGACGACGCCCGCCTCGTCGAGGTACTGGCCGACGTCGTGCGCGTGCACGTCGTCGACGACGACGGAGACGAGCCCCGCGCGCTCCTCGCCGGGCGGCGGTCCGATCAGCCGCACGCCGGGCAGCGCGGCGACGGCCTCGACCATGCGTGCCGCGAGCGCGGACTCGTGCCGGGCGACCTCGGCCATGCCGAGCTCGTCGAGGTAGCGGGCGGCCTCGGCGAGGGCGACGACCTGGGACACGGGCTGCGTGCCGGCCTCGAAGCGGTGCGGCGCGGGCAGGAACTCGGCGTGCTCGAGCGTCACCCGGGTGATCGTGGAGCCGCCGGTGCGCGCCGGCGGCAGCGCGTCGAGCAGTTCGGCGCGGCCGTACAGGCCGCCGATGCCGTTCGGCCCGAGCATCTTGTGCCCGGAGAACGCGGCGAAGTCGACGCCGGAGGCGGCGAGGTCCGTGGGCCGGTGCGGCACCGACTGGCAGGCGTCGAGCACGACGAGCGCCTCGGGGGAGCGCTCGCGCACGAGGGCGACGAGCTCGGCGACCGGGGCGAGGAAGCCCGTGACGTTCGACACCTCGGCGAAGGCGACGACGCGGGTGCGCGGCGAGAGCACGGCGGCGAGCTCCGCCGGGCCCCAGAGGCCGCGCTCGTCGACGCGGACCGGGCGCAGCACGGCGCCCGTCCGGGCGGCGAGCCGCTGCCAGGGGATGAGGTTCGCGTGGTGCTCGGCCTCGGTCACCACGAGCTCGTCACCGGGGTGGAGGGCGAACCGGGATGCCTCGGCGCCCCCGAGCCCGGCCGAGGCATCCGCCATTCCGAGTGCGACGATGTTCAGCGCGTCGGTGGCGTTCTCGGCCCAGACGAGCTCCCGCTCGCCGGCCCCGACGAAGCGGGCGACGGTGGCCCTGGCGTCCTCGAAGAGCGTGGTGGAGCGGCCGACGGCGGCGCTCGCGCCGCGGTGCACCGGGGCGAGGTGGTGCTCGAGGTACTCGCGTTCGGCGTCGAGCACCCGGGCGGGCCGTTGGGAGGTCGCGGCGGAGTCGAGGTACGCGGGGGCGTGCTCGCCGGCGTCGCGGAAGACGGGGAAGTCGAGGCGGAGATCGGCGACGCGCCGGGCCCCGAGGGTGTCGCTGCTCATCCCTTCCATCGTCCCACGCCCAGCATGGGTGACACCCGGATGCATGTATACATTCGTGCGGAATCTCGCGGCCGATTCCGTATGGTAGCGTCACAATGTATACATCGAGCGGGAGGTGCGGATGCGGGCCAGCGAACGCGCGTACCAGCGGCTGCGCGAGGAGATCCTCGACGGCGAGCTCGCCCCCGGCGCTCCGCTCGGTGAGGTCGAGCAGGCTTCCCGTCTCGGCGTCTCCCGCACCCCGGTGCGCGAGGCGTTCGCCCGCCTCGAGGCCGACGGCCTCGCCACCGCCGCCTCGGCCCGCGTGCTCGTCGTCGCCGAGCTCAGCCCCGGGAGCATCGCCGCGCTGTACGAGCTTCGGGAGGCGCTCGAGGAGCGTGCGGCCCGCCTCGCCGCGGAGCGCCGCGACCCGGCGCCGTTCCTCGCCGTGCGGCGCCGCATCGTCGCCGCGACCGAACGGCTCGACGGCGGCGCCGACGGCCTCGCCGAGTACTACGGCGCGATCGCCGAGCTCGACGAAGCGGTCGACCGCGCCGCCGGCAATCCGTTACTGACGGCCGCGCTGCGCGGCGCGAGGCTGCACTCCGCACGGGTGCGCCGGCTCGCCAGGCATCACCCCGCGCGACTCCGCCGTGCGGCCGAGGAACACTTGCTCATCGTCGACGCGATCATCGACGGCGACGCCTCGCTCGCCGCGCACGCCACCCACGTCCACCTGCACCTGAGTCTTCGTCACGCCCTCGCCGCCATCGGCGGGCGGAGCGTAGCCTGACACCGACCGAACACCGAAGGGATCCCCGATGCAGACGCACCACCTGCGCACGCACCGCAGCGACGAGCACCTGCCCCGCGAGGGCCAGCTCGCCTGGCAGCTCGCCGAGCTCGCCGCCGACCCGGTCGAGCTCGACGCCGACGTCGTCGACATGGTGGTGAATCGCGTCATCGACAACGCGGCGGTCGCCGCGGCATCCCTCACCCGTCGACCCGTCGTGTCGGCGCGCAGCCAGGCCTTCGCCCACCCCGTCTCGATCGGCGGCGAGGGCGCGACCGTGTTCGGTGCCGACCCGGCCCGCCGCACCAGCCCCGAGTGGGCGGCCTGGGCCAACGGGGTCGCCGTGCGCGAGCTCGACTACCACGACACCTTCCTCGCCGCGGAGTACTCGCACCCGGGCGACAACATCCCCCCGATCGTCGCCGTCGCGCAGCACCTCGCCGCCGCCCGCGGGCTGACCGGTCGCGACGTCGTGCGCGGCATCGCGACCGGCTACGAGATCCAGATCGACCTGGCCAAGGCGATCAGCCTGCACCAGCACAAGATCGACCACGTCGCGCACCTCGGCCCGAGCGCCGCCGCCGGCATCGGCACGCTGCTCGGCCTCGACCGCGAGACGATCTTCCAGGCCATCGGCCAGGCGCTGCACACCACCACGGCGACCCGCCAGTCGCGCAAGGGCGAGATCTCCAGCTGGAAGGCGCACGCGCCCGCCTTCGCCGGCAAGATGGCGACCGAGGCCGTCGACCGGGCCATGCGCGGCGAGACCAGCCCCGTGCCGATCTACGAGGGCGAGGACGGCGTCATTGCTTGGCTCCTCGACGGCCCCGACGGCTCCTACGAGGTGCCCCTGCCCGAGCGCGGCGAGGCGAAGCGGGCCATCCTCGACTCCTACACGAAGGAGCACTCGGCCGAGTACCAGGCCCAGGCGTGGATCGACCTCGCCCGCCGCCTGCACGACGCGTACCCGCTGATCCTCGACGACCCGGATCGCATCGAGTCGATCGTGCTGCACACCTCGCACCACACGCACTACGTCATCGGCTCGGGCGCGAACGACCCGCAGAAGTACGACCCGGACGCCTCGCGCGAGACGCTCGACCACTCGATCCCGTACATCTTCGCGGTCGCGTTGCAGGACGGCGCCTGGCACCACGAGCACTCCTACTCCCCGGAGCGCGCCCACCGCCCCGAGACCGTCGCGCTGTGGCGCAAGATCTCGACGGTCGAGGATGCCGAGTGGACCCGCCGCTACCACTCGCTCGACATCGCCGAGAAGGCCTTCGGCGGCCGCGTGGTCATCACGCTCGCCGACGGCGGCGAGATCGTCGACGAGATCGCCGTCGCCGACGCGCACCCGCTCGGTGCCCGGCCGTTCGCGCGCGAGCAGTACGTGCAGAAGTTCCGCCTGCTCGCCGACGGCGTGCTCGAGCCCGGCGAGATCGAGCGCTTCCTCGACCTCGCCCAGCGCCTGCCCGAGCTCTCGCCCGACGAGCTCGGCGGCCTCACCATCACCGCGGGTCCCGGCCTCCTCGCCGGCCTCGCGATCCCCACCGGACTGTTCTGACGGAGGCCGGCCGATGCTCTACGCCACCACTCCCGCCCACGAGAAGCGCGCCGCGTTCCGCGCCCGGCTCGGCACGGGCGAGCTGCTGCGCTTCCCAGGTGCGTTCAACCCGCTGACGGCCCGGCTCATCGAGCAGCGCGGCTTCGAGGGCGTCTACATCTCGGGCGCCGTGCTCTCGGCCGACCTCGGTCTGCCCGACATCGGCCTCACGACGCTCAGCGAGGTCGCGGGCCGCGCGAAGCAGATCGCCCGGATGACGGAACTGCCCGCCGTCGTCGACGCCGACACCGGCTTCGGCGAGCCGATGAACGTCGCCCGCACCGTGCAGGAGATGGAGGACGCCGGCCTCGCCGGGCTCCACATCGAGGACCAGGTGAACCCCAAGCGCTGCGGGCACCTCGACGGCAAGCAGGTCGTCGACGAGCACACGGCGCTGCAGCGCATCCGTGCCGCCGTCGACGCCCGTCGTGACCCGAACTTCCTGATCATGGCGCGCACCGACATCGCCGCCGTCGAGGGGCCGCAGGCCGCGGTCGACCGCGCGAAGGCGCTCGTCGACGCCGGCGCCGACGCGATCTTCCCCGAGGCGATGCGCTCGCTCGCGGAATTCGAGGCGGTGCGGAACGCGGTCGACGTGCCGTTGCTCGCGAACATGACCGAGTTCGGCAAGAGCGAGCTCTTCACCGTCGCGCAGCTGCGCGACGTGGGCATGAACCTCGTGATCTGGCCCGTCTCGCTGCTGCGCCTCGCGATGGGGGCCGCGATGCGCGGGCTCGACGAGCTCGAGGCGGCCGGGGCGCTCACCGGCAAGCTCGGCGAGATGCAGCACCGCTCGGAGCTCTACGAGCTCATCGACTACGAGGGCTACACCCGCTTCGACTCCGGCGTCTTCGATTTCACCGTCGGCGACACCCCCGGCGGTCGCGCCGGCTGAACCACCGGCCGGGCGACCCGCCCGGCCGTCGACCGCGCCGCACGACGGCGATCGATCCCAACGAAGGGCAGCACGAATGACCGAGCAGGAGATCTTCAAGGGACTGGCCGGGGTGCCGGTCGACTACACCGCCATCTCGAAGGTGAACCCCGAGACGAACTCCCTGCTCTACCGGGGCTACCCGGTGCAGGAGCTCGCCGCGCAGTGCACCTTCGAGGAGGTGGCGTACCTGCTCTGGCACGGCGAGCTGCCGAGCGACGCCGAGCTCGCCGACTTCGAGGAGTTCGAGCGGCGCCACCGCGGGCTCGACCACCAGACGAAGCGGATCATCGACGAACTCCCGCTCGAGGCGCACCCGATGGACGTCGTGCGCACCGCGGTCAGCGTGATCGGCGCGAGCGACCCCGAGACGCCCGTCGACACCCCGGAGGCGAACCTCGACAAGGCGATGCGGCTCTTCGCGAAACTGCCCTCGATCGTCGCCTACGACCAGCGCCGCCGGCACGGGCTCGACTTCGTGGAGCCTCGGGACGACCTCGGCTTCTCGGCGAACTTCCTCTGGCAGACCTTCGGCGAGGCGCCCGAGCTCGCCGTGGTGAACGCCTTCGACGTGTCGATGATCCTCTACGCCGAGCACTCCTTCAACGCGTCGACGTTCACGGCCCGGGTGATCGCCTCCACGCTGAGCGACCTGTACTCGGCGGTCACCGGCGCCGTCGGCGCGCTCAAGGGCCCGCTGCACGGCGGCGCGAACGAGGCGGTCATGCACGCCTTCGCCGAGATCGGTCCGGGTGAGGGCGGCGCCGAGCGCGCGGTCGCCTGGCTCGACTCGGCACTCGCCGAGAAGCGCAAGATCATGGGCTTCGGGCACCGCGTCTACAAGAACGGCGACTCGCGCGTGCCGACCATGCGCGACGCGATGGAGCGGATGGTCGAGCACTACGAGCGCCCGGAACTGCTCCAGGTCTACGTCGCGCTCGAGCAGGCGATGGGGGAGCGCAAGGGCATCAAGCCGAACCTCGACTACCCGGCCGGCCCGACGTACCACCTGATGGGCTTCGACACCGCGACCTTCACGCCGCTGTTCGTCGCGAGCCGCGTCGTCGGCTGGACGGCGCACGTGCGGGAGCAGCTCGCCTCGAACGCGCTGATCCGTCCGCTGTCGGTCTACAACGGGGTCGACGAGCGGCACGTGCCCGCCAAGTAGGCGGCGCGGCCGGTCGGCGACCGGCCGGCTCAGCGTGCGGCGAGGGCGTCGGCCAGGTGCACCGCGCGTCCGAGGGCGCCGTACTCGTGCAGGGCGCCGAACACCTCGATGCGGATCGAGGCATCCACCCCGCCCGCGCGCACCGGCTCGAAACCGGCCGTGCGGATGAGCGCCGAGACCGTCGCCCCGGCGACCTCGTCGTTCGTCGCGTAGAACATGACGAACGGCGGATCCTGGTGCGCCGCCTCGGCGAGCGTCCCGGCCGACAGCGCGCCGAAGGCCTTCACGAAGGCCGCCCCCTCGGGCAGCGCGTCGGCGATCATCCGCCCGGCCGAGGCGCGTTCGTCGATGATCTTCACGAAGCCGCCGACGCCGTCGGGGGCGATCGGGTTCGAGGGGTCCACGACGATCCTGCCGACGAGGCGTGCGCGGTGCTCGGCGATGAGGCGCTGCATCACGTCGAGCCAGACCGCGAAGACCACGACGTCGGCGGCGTCGATCGCGTCGGCGACGCTCGCCGAGCGGGCGCGTTCGCCGAGCTCGGCGGCGAGGGCGGCGGCCCTCGCCCGGTCGGTGCCGGCGAGGACGACGCGTTCGCCGCCCCGGGCCAGGTTGCGGGCGAGGGCGGCCCCGATGCGGCCGGTTCCGATGATGGCGACGGTCAAGCGATCCTCCAGAGTCGTGGCGTGGTGCGGACTGCCGGTCCGGAGGTCGATGCGGCGCAGCGGGTCCAGTGTATGGCGCGGTCCCGGCATGCCGCGGGCGCAGCGGCCGACCGCCGGCCGATCGGTCGCACTGGCGGATCCGCACAAGCGCCGGCCGAGGCATCCGCCATCGGGCTGTGCCGACCCTCAACGGAGCGCGCCATCCGCCCGAAGGCCCCTACGCTCGGTGCTCATGCACATGCTCTTCCGGACGCTCCTCCACGTGCTGTTCCTGTCACGGCGCAAGCCGGACCTCGGACACTACGACGTGGCCCGCACCCGGTTCGTCACCCTGCCGACCGATCTCGACATCAACCGGCACATGAACAACGGCGTCTACTTCTCGATCATGGACGTCGCGCGGTTCGACATGCTCGTGCGCAACGGCGTCTGGGGCCTCATGCGCGAGCGCGGCTGGTACCCGGTGGTGGCGAGCGAGACGATCACCTTCCGCAAGTCGTTGCAGCTCTGGGAGCGCTTCACGATCGAGTCGCGGGTGCTCGGCTTCGACGACAAGGCCGTCTACGTCGAGCAGCGCTTCGTGCGGAAGGGCGCCGACGGCCGGCCGGAGATCTACGCGCAGGGCTTCATCCGCGGGCGCTTCCTGAAGAAGTCCGGTGGCACGGTGCCGATGGCCGAGGTCGTCGAGGCGTTCGGTGCCGGGCCCGGCGACGGGCTCCCCGAGTGGATCGAGCGGTGGGGGCAGGACGTGGCGCTGCCGGCGACCCGCGCCGAGGCGCCGTCCGTCTGGAGCTGAGCGGGGCGCGCCCGCGGGCTCGCGCCGGGCTGTTCGCGCCCCCGGCTCACGCTGGGCGGCTCATGCCGTGCGGTTGAGCCCCTCGAGCACGAGGCCGAGCTTGTCGCCGAAGGTGCACGCGAAGAGCTCGTCGACCCGTTCGTCCTCGTCGATGCGGATCGTGAGGTTCGAGGCGATGAGCGTGTTGATGAGCATGCCCTGCGCCATGAAGCGCATGGCTTCGTCGGCGCTCATCACGTCGCGCATGCGGTCGTAGATGCGCAGGAAGCCGCGCCGGGCCACGGGCCCGATGTTCGGGTCGTGGCCGAGGATGAAGCCCTGCATGAGGGCGAGCAGCACCCCCCGCTCGGTCTCCACGAGGTGCACGTAGGCCTCGCCGATGCGCGGGCCCACGGGCTTCTCGGATGCCTCGTCGGCGACCGCGCGGTCGAGGGCCTCGATGATGAGGGTGCAGGTGCGCTCGAGCACCTCGATGAAGAGCTGCTCCTTGGTGCCGAACATGCGCACGACGTAGGGCTGACTGATGCCGGCGGCCTTCGCGACGCGGTCGGTCGTGGCGCCGGCGTAGCCGAGTTCGCCGAACACCCGAGTGGCCGCTTCGAGGATCTGCTCGCGGCGCTCGGTCGCCGGGATCCGGTCCGTCTTCGACACCATGCTTGACATGTTATCAGTCGATTACTACAGTCGCTCCCGTGAAGTAATCAGTCGATTACCACTCCCGTATCCCATCGCTTCCCGAGGAGCTCGGAATGTTCTCCACCGCACGCCGCACACCGGTCTGGCTCGCGATCGTCGCGGCATCCCTGCCGATGTTCATGGCGACGCTCGACAACCTCGTCATCACGAACGCACTGCCCGCGATGGCGGCCGACCTCGGCGCCTCGATCGAGGAGCTGCAGTGGTTCGTGAACGCGTTCACCCTCTCCTTCGCGGCCTTCATCCTCGGTGCCGCCGCGCTCGGCGACCGCATCGGCCGGCGCACCGTCTTCCTCATCGCGCTCGCGGTGTTCACCGCCGCGAGCGCCCTCGTCGCCCTCAGCACCGAACCGTGGATGGTGATCGCGAGCCGTGCCGTGCAGGGCCTCGGCGCCGCGGGCATCATGCCGCTCTCGCTGACCCTGCTCGCCGGCAGCGTTCCCGAGCGGCGGCGCCCGATGGTGATCGGCATCTGGGGTGGCGTGGCCGGGCTCGGCGTCGCGCTCGGGCCGCTCGTCGGCGGCGCGGTCATCGAGGGCTGGAACTGGGAGGCCATCTTCTGGCTCAACGTCCCCGTCGGCGTCATCGCCATCCCGCTCGCCCTCGCCGCCCTGCCGAACACGCTCGGCGCGCGGGTGCGCATCGACCTGCCCGGCATCCTCCTCGCCGGGCTCGGCGTGCTCGGCGTCGTCTTCGGCATCGTCCGGGGCAACGACGCCGGCTGGGACAGCGCCGAGGTGCTCGGCTCCCTGATCGCCGGGGCCGCCCTGCTGGTGGCGTTCGTCTGGTGGGAGCTGCGCGCACCCGCGCCGCTGCTGCCGCTCCGACTGTTCCGCAATCGCGGGTTCACCGCCGCGAACCTCGTCGGCTTCTGGTTCAGCTTCGGCATGTTCGGCTCGGTCTTCGTGCTCATCCAGTTCCTGCAGGTCGTGCAGGGTGCGACCCCGCTCGAGGCGGGCGTGCAGACCATGCCGTGGACGCTCGCCCCGATGTTCATCGCCCCGATCGCCGGCGCCCTCGCGCCCCGCGTCGGCACCCGAACGCTCATCGTCGCGGGGCTCGCCCTGCAGGCCGCCGCGCTCGCCTGGCTCGCCCTCGAGCTCGACCCCGACGTCGCCTACGCCGCCCTGATCGGCCCGTTCCTGATGGCGGGGATCGGCATGTCGCTCGTCTTCGCGCCGATGTCGACGGCCGTGCTCGCGGGCATGCCGGAGGCGGATCACGCGAAGGCGTCCGGCACCAACTCCACGCTCCGGGAGGTCGGCGTCGCGCTCGGTGTCGCCGTGCTCACCGCGGTCTTCACGGGGGCCGGCGGGGAGCTCACGCCGACCGGCTTCGTCGATGCGGCGGTGCCCGCGGTGCTCGTCGGCTCGGCGGGCCTCGTGCTCGCGCTCGTCGCGGCGTTCTTCTTGCCGCTCGGGCGCAGCGGCGGGCGGGATGCCTCGGCCGAGGCGTCGCCGGAGGGGTCGGTCGATGCCTCGGTGCCCGCCGGCGCCGGGCTCGCGGACGCGGCGCAGCGCTAGCTGCGCGCCTGCCTCGGCACGACGATCTCGCGGATGATCAGCAGGATGCCGGCCGAGATCGGGATCGCGACGAGCGCGCCGAGCAGGCCGAGCAGCGTGCCGCCCGCGAGCGCCGAGATCAGCACGATCGTGCCGGGCACCTGCACCGCCTTGCCCATCACCCGCGGGGTGAGGATGTACGCCTCGATCTGCATGTAGATGAGCATCGCGACGAGCACGATGAGGGCTGCCGTGGGCGAGACGAAGAGCGAGACGATCGTCATCAGGATGGTGGTGAGCACGGTACCGATGAGCGGGATGAGCGTCACGAATAGGGCGACGACACCGATCACGAGCGCGTACTTCACGCCGACGAGGCTCAGCAGGATCGTCGAGAACACCGCGTTGAAGAACGCGAGCACGACCATGCCGCTCAGGTACTTGCCGACCGACTGCATGATGCGCTCGCCGTAGTTCTCGACCTGCTCGCGGTTCGAGGCCTTCACCAGGGAGTAGCAGGCGCGCTTCGTGGCGTCGAGCGTGGCGATGAAGTAGATCGAGAGCACGACGACGAAGAAGCCGGTCGACACCGCGTCGACCACGGCCGCGCCGAAGGCGAGGGCGCCGCCGCCGATCGAGGCCCACACGTTCGGGTCGGAGAGGATGTCCTCGACCGACTGCACGACCGCGGCGAGCACCCCGTTCGTCGTCTCGTTTGCCTGCTCGTACCAGCCGGAGTCCTGCAGCTCCTGCACCTGCGCGGGCAGCGTCGTCACGAGCGAGGTGGCCTGCGAGACGAGCGGCGGGATGATCACCCAGATGATGCCGATCACGACGAGCACGAAGAGCAGGATGACCACGACGATCGCGGCACCGCGCTTCAGCCCGTGCCGCTGGAACCAGCGGATCAGCGGATCGAGGCCGAGCGCGACGAAGGCGGCGATGAACACCGAGAGCAGCACACCCTGCAGGTTCACCACGACGATCGCGAGGAGCGCGGCGAGCAATACGCCGAGCGCGACGACGAAGCCCCAGCGCAGCGGATGCTGCGAGAAGAAGGAGCCCCCCGGGCCGCCGGCGGCCGACTCGCGCCGCCGCATTCGATCTGCCGCTCTCACGCGCGTCAGTCTAGGGGCGGGCCGCGTCGGCGACGGGGAGGCTGCGGTAGTGCGCGGCGAACGCGGGGAAGTAGTCGCCCCACTGCGGCATGGCGAGCCCCTGTCTGGCCGCGATCATGCGGTCGAGGTAGTAGTCCCAGCCCGGGCCGATCTCGCCGACGTCGAGCTTGTCGTCGAGCCGCTGCGAGAAGCTCAGCGTCGTCATTCCCCCCGCCTCGCGCAGGTGGCAGTGCAGGCGCCACGCTTCGGGCTGGGTGTCGACGTCGAGGTGGAAGCGGTGCGGCGCTTCGCAGAGCAGGATGCTCACGTTCTGCCACGGGGCATCCTCGCTCTCCGCGGTCATGCGGAAGCGCACGCCGCCCGTCGAGGGACTGCCCGTGTAGGTGCCGATCCAGGAACGGAGGGCGGTCGGGTTCGTCAGGCTGTACCAGACGTCCTCGATCGGGGCGCGGAACAGGCGATCGAACTGCAGATAGCGGCCGTCGGGCTTCAGCTCGTAGTGACCGGTGGGCTTGGCGCTCATCTCGACCCCCTCGTCGTCCGTTTTCCCAGGCTAACCCTCGGCGCTCGGAACCACTAGCATCGTGGCCATGAGTAGCAAGGGGTCGTCGGCCGCCAAGCGCGAAGCCGCCATGGACATCACCGAGGGCAAGTCCGGGCTCTGGGGCTGGCTCGCCGGTCTCATCGTGCTCGCCCTCATCGCGGTGCCGCTGTCGGCCGCGTTCGCCTTCGCGACGCACCCGCACTCGCAGCAGCTCTTCGCGAACCGGCTCGACGAGGTCGGCCCCGGCGCCTATCAGGCGTTCTGGTGGCTCGTGACGATCTTCCTCGTCATCCTGCCGATCCTCGTCGGCTACGCCATCGCGAAGCTCTCGGCGCGCTCGCTCGCCATCGTGGGCGGCATCGTGGCGCTGTTCGTCATCGCCATCCTGGTGCTCGGACAGCTCTTCGTGTTCTGAGCATGATATTTACGCCTTGACTTATATAAGTCTGGGCGTAACTATTGAACCATGCACGCGTTCGACGTCCTCGGCGATCCAGTCCGGCGGCGCATCCTGGAGCTCCTCGCGGAGGGCGAGGCGCCCGCCGGCGCCATCTGCGCGGTGGTCTCCGCCGAGTTCGGCATCACGCAGCCCGCGGTGTCGCAGCACCTGCGGGTGCTGCGCGAGCAGGGCTTCGCCTCGGTGCGCGCCGACGGTCGGCGTCGGCTCTACGCGGTCGACGCCCGCGGACTCGAGCAGGCGAGCGCCTGGCTCAGCCCGTTCGAGCGCTTCTGGCGCGGCCCGCTCGCCGCGCTCGGCACCGAACTGAAGCGCGGGCAACGGGCCCGCCGGGTCGTCGCCGACGGCGTGCACGATCGGGCCGACGGTCCGGTCGATCCACCCGGAGATGAGGAGGAGTGACCATGGTCGACGTGAACGAACAGATCGATGCGGTGACGCGCGAACTGCGCACCGAAGAACTCGACGGCGAACCGTCGCGCATCCAGATCATCGCCCAGGAGTACCCGGCGGACCTCGCCGACGTCTGGGCGGCGACGACCGAGCCGGAGCGGATCGCCCGCTGGTTCCTGCCGGTGAGCGGCACGCTCGAGCTCGGTGGGCGGTACCAGCTCGAAGGCAACGCCGGCGGCGAGGTGCTCGCCTGCTCGCCACCCGCGGAGGGCCGCGCGAGCTACCGCATCACCTGGGAGTACGGCGGCGGGATGTCGTGGGTGACCGTCCGGCTCTCGTCGATCGACGCCGAGCGCACCCGCTTCGAGCTCGAGCACATCGCACGGGTCGGCGACATCCCCGAGGAGATGTGGCAGACGTTCGGTCCGGGCGCGACCGGGGTCGGCTGGGACCAGGCGCTGCTCGGCCTCGCCCTGCACCTCGGCACGCAAGACGCGCGCATCGCGCCGGAGGAGGCGATGAGCTGGATGCTCTCGGAGGAGGGCCGCGCGTTCTCCCGTGCCGCCGCCGACGGCTGGGCCGCCGCGCATCGGGCGTCCGGTGCGGATGCCGAGACCGCGGCGCGTGCCGCCGACGCCACCTTCGGCTTCTACACGGGCGAGATGCCCGGCGCCTGAGCGGCGCGGCCGGGCTGAGCGGCGCGGCCGGGCTGAGCGGCGCGGCCGGGCTGCTCGGCGCGGCCGTGCTCCTCGGCCCGGCCGTGCAGTGCGGGCACGCGTCAGCCGCGCGCCTCGAGTACGGCCATCGCCGCGTTCTGCCCGCCGATCCCGCTGACCGCCCCGCCGCGCACCGCGCCCGAGCCGCAGAGCAGGATGCGCTCGTGCGCCGTCGCGACGCCCCAGCGCTCGGCGTGCGTGGCGAGCGCCCCGCCGGGTTCCGCCCACGGCCACGACAGCGGCCCGTGGAAGATGTGCCCGCCGGGCATCGCCAGCGCGGCCTCGAGGTCGCGGGTCGTCTTCGTCTCGATGCAGGGGCGGCCCGAGGCATCCCTCGCGATCACCTCGGCGATCGGCTCGGCGAGCACCGAGTCCAGCGAGTCGAGCACGGCCTGCTGCAGTCGTTCGCGCAGCTCGTCGGCGCCGAAGCGCTCACCGAGCCGATCGGCGGCGTGCAGCCCGAAGACGGTCAGGGTGTGCGCGCCGGCGGCGGCGAGCTCCGGCGAGAGGATCGAGGGGTCGCTCAGCGTGTGGCAGTAAATCTCGCAGGGGAGCGGATCAGGGATGGCCCCGCGGGCCGCCGCACGGAACGCCGCCTCGAGCTGCGAGGCGAGCTCGTTGATGTGGAAGGTGCCCGCGAAGGCCTGCTCCGGGGCGACCTCGGGGTCGCGGAGGCGGGGCAGCCGGGTGAGCAGGAGGTTCACCTTCACCTGCGCGCCCTCCGGCGCATCGAGGTGACGGAGGCGTTCGAGCACGACGGGAGGGACGCCCGGCACGCGGTCCTCGGTGAAGGGCGCTTGCGCGCGCGGCGCGGATGCCTCGCCGCCGGCGACGCTCGGGGCACCCGCCGGTGCGGGGGTCGGCGCCCCGGCCGCGAGCAGGCGGTCGAGCACGGCGGGCGCCACGTTCGCGAGGATCGTGCCCGCCGCGACGACGTGCTCGCCCGAAGCATCCCGGTACCTGACCGCGCCCTCCGGGCTCGCACCGAGCACCTCGGTGCCCGTCAGCAGGGTCGCGCCCGCCGCGCGGGCCACCCGCTCGAGCTCGCCGGTGACCGCGCCCATGCCGCCGACGGGGACGTCCCAATCGCCGGTGCCGCCGCCGATCACGTGGTACAGGAAGCAGCGGTTCGCGTCGAGCGCCGGGTCGTCGAGGCCGGTGAAGGTGCCGATCAGGCCGTCGGTCGCGACGACTCCGCGCACCAGGTCGCTCGTGAAGCGGGCGTCGACGGTCTCGCCGAGCGGGCGTTCCACGAAGTCCCGCCACACCCGGTCGTCGCCGACGAGCGCGCGAGCCTCCTCGCGGGTCGGCAACGGCTCGGTCAGCGTCGGGAAGAGTGCGGCGAGGCGGGCGGTGTCGGCGCCGAGCTCGCGCCAGGCGGGCACGTCGGCCTCGGCGCCGACCCGGGCGAAGGCGGCGGCGAGGGCGGCATCGTCGGCGTCGCGGTCGACGAGCAGCCCGCGCGCCGGGTCCGCCGGGTCGGGCGTGTAGGAGGAGAAGCGGCGGCGCACGAGCTCGTGCTCCAGGCCGAGTTCCTCGACGATGCGGGCGGGCAGCAGGCTCACGAGGTACGAGTACCGGGAGAGGCGGGCGTCGACCCCCTGGAACGCCTCGGCCGAGACCGCGGCTCCGCCGAGGTGGTCGTCGCGCTCGAGCAGCAGCACGTCGAGCCCGGCCCGGGCGAGATAGGCGGCGGCGGTCAGGCCGTTGTGGCCCCCGCCGAGGATGACGACGTCGTGCGCGCGCATGGATCGAGCGTAGCCCGCCCGGCCCGCCCCGCCCCGCCCCGGCCCGGCCCGGCCCGGCCGCCCCGGCCGCCCCGCCCGGCCGGCCGGCCGCCGCTCGCGAGGGGGTCGTTCTCCGACGCGGGCACGGGCGTCGGCGGCATCCGCGGTCGGAAAGCGACCCCCTCGGGGATGGGGTGGGCCTCGGGGATGGGGTGGGCCTCGGGGATGGGGTGGGCCTCGGGGATGGGGTGGGGTCAGCGGGCCCGGCGCATCGCGCGCACGCCGACGACGAGGCCGATCGCGCAGGTGACGACCGCTGCGATCGCGCCGCCGAGCACGGCCGGTGCGCCGAAGTCGCCCGCGAGCAGGGCGCGCTCCGCGCCGACGAGGTAGCTGAGCGGGTTCACGGCGGCCGCGACCCGCATCCACTCCGGGCCGTCCTCGAGCGGCAGCAGCATGCCCGAGAGGATCATCAGCGGGAACAGCAGGGTCTGGTGCACCATCCAGAACATCCAGTCCCGGTTGCGGCAGCCGAGCGCGAGCGTGTAGCTCAGCGCGCCGAAGCCGATGCCGAAGACGGCGAGCACGACGAGGCCGAGGAGCAGACCGGGCACGTTCACGCTGAAGCCGAACGGCACGGCGACGAGCACCACGATCGTGCCCTGCACCATGAGCGGCACGACCTCCTTCAGGGCGCGGCCGACGAGCAGCGCGTTCCGCGAGAGCGGGGCGACGAGGGTGCGCTCGTGCGAGCCGGTCTGCATCTCGAACAGCAGGTTCGCGCCGGTCGAGGCGGTGCCGAACAGCGCGACCATCACGAGGATGCCGGGCACGAACCACTGCAGCGTGCCCGCGACGTCGCCGCCCGCCGCGCCGACCAGCAGCGGGCCGAACAGGCCCAGGAAGACGAGCGGCTGCACGAGCGAGAACAGCACGCTGAACGGGTCACGCACGAGCGGGCGGGACTCGCGCACGAAGACCGCCGCGGTGTCACGGGCGAAGCCGGTGCGTCGCGGTGCGGGGCGGCCGGCGGCGGGCGCCGGGGGCGAGTCGCTGGGCGCGGTGCTCGGGGTGGGATCGGCGATCGTGTTCATGGTCGTGCTCCTTCGGTGGCGGTGGCGGTGGCGGTGGCGGTGGCGGTGGTGGTGGGGCGGATGCCGTTCACGCGGCAGCCTGTTCGGGCGCCTCGTCGCCCCCGGCCCGCGCGGACTCCTCGCGGAGGCTGCGGCCGGTGAGCGCGAGGAAGACGTCGTCGAGGGTCGGCGGCCGGTGCGTCGCGGTGACGACCTCGAGCCCGGCCTCGGCGAGATCCCGCAGGTGGCGGGGGAGCGCTCGCGCACCGTCGGCCTCGGTCAGCACGAGGCGGGCCGGGTCGGCGGGGTCGGGCTCACCGCCGAGGCGGGCGGCGGCGGCCGAGGCATCCGCCCGTCCCGCGAAGCCGAGCGTGATCCGGTCGCCCGCGAGCGACTCCTTGAGCGCGACGGCCGTGTCGTCGGCGATGACGCGGCCGTGGTCCATGACCATCACCCGCTCGGCGAGCTGGTCGGCCTCGTCGAGGTAGTGCGTGGTCAGGAAGATGGTCGTCCCGGTCGTGCGGCGGAGCTCGACGATGTGCTCCCAGAGGTTGGCCCGGCTGTGCGGGTCGAGACCGGTCGAGGGCTCGTCGAGGAAGAGCAGCTCCGGGCGGTGGATGAGTCCGAGCGCGATGTCGAGCCGGCGCTTCTGTCCGCCGGAGAGCGACTGGACGCTGCGGCTGGCGAACGGCCCGAGCTCGAGCGAGTCGAGCAGTTCGGCCGCCCGCGCCCGCGTCTCGCGTCGGCCGAGGCCGTAGAACGCGCCCTGGGCGTGCAGCTCGTCGCGGACCCGTTGGGTGTGGCCGCCCGAACTGCCCTGCCCCACGTAGCCGATGCGGCGGCGGACCCCGGCCGGGTCGCGACGGATGTCGCAGCCGGCGACGGTCGCCTCGCCGCTGGTGGCGGGCAGCAGGGTGGTGAGCATCCGGAGGGTGGTGGATTTGCCGGCGCCGTTCGGGCCGAGGAACGCGACGAGCTCGCCGGCGGCGACCGAGAGATCGACGGCGCGCACCGCCTCGACCGTCTGCCCCTTCGAGCGGAACGTCTTCGTCAAGCCCCGGGCGGTGATCATCTGGCCGGTTCCGGCCTGCGTGTGCTTCGTCATGGACTCAGCTTCTCGAGGCATCCGGTCAGTTCCTGTCCGGTATCGGAGGAGAATCGGGGCATGGCCGCCACGACCTCCCGAACGCTCGAACTGCTCTCCCTGCTGCAGAGCCATCGGCACTGGACCGCGCACGAGCTCGTCGATCGGCTCGGCGTCAGCGAACGCACGCTGCGCCGCGATGTCGAACGGCTGCGCGAGCTCGGCTACGGCATCGAGTCGCTCCGCGGCGTCGCCGGCGGGTACCGGCTGGAGGCGGGCACCGGCCTGCCGCCGCTGCTGCTCAGCGACGACGAGGGCGTGGCGATCGCGGTCGGCCTGCGCTCACAGGCGACCGCCGGTCTCCGCGGCGCGGAGCACACCACGCTCAGCGCCCTCGCGAAGATCGAGCAGGTGCTGCCGCCCGCGCTCCGCCGCCGGATCGAGGCGCTGCAGTCGCACGCCGCCGCCGGCGCGCCGCCCCTCGGCGGGCGCGACGGGCGACCGGTGCCCGCCGTCGACCCGGAACTCCTCGGCCTGCTCGCGCTCGCCTGCCGCGACGCCGAGCGGCTGCGCTTCCGCTATACCGACGCGAACGGCGGAGAGACGGCGCGGAGCGTCGAGCCGTACCGCCTCGTGCCGATCGCCCGGCGCTGGTACCTGCTCGCCTGGGACCGGGACCGCGACGACTGGCGCACCTTCCGCGTCGACCGGGTCGACGGCGTCTTCCAGACCCGGGTGCGCTTCGAGCCGCGGCCGATCGACGACGCGGAGGCCCGCGAGCGGGTCGAGCGGGCGACGAGGTACCGGCGCAGCTCGGTCACCGCGCGAGTCGTCGTCGCGCTGCCGCTCGCCGAGCTCGCCGCGCACCTGGGCTGGTGGGGGCGCGAGCTCGAAGCGGTGGATGCCGGGCACTGCGCCTGGCCCATCGAGGCGGACTCCGTCGAGGGGCTCGCCATGGGGCTGATGTGGCTGCCGTCCCGCGCCGAGTACCGGATCGAGGGGGAGGAGCTGCGGGCGTTCCTCGCGGTGCAGGCGGAGCGGTTCGCCGCCGCCGCGACGTGAGGGTGCGGCCGGCGCGACTCAGCCGGCGCGGCGCGGCGCGGGAGCGGCGGCGCGGGCCGCCCGGGCGAGGGCCTCGCGGCACGCGACGACCGCGGGCCGGGTCGCCGCCGCATGCCGAGTCGCCGTGAACACCTCGCGCTCGGGGCGGCCGGGCAGCTCCGCGAGACGAACGCTCGGCGGTTCGCCGGCCCAGACGAGATCGGGCAGCAGCCCGGTGGCGTGGCCGGCCCGGATGAGCCGGATGTGCGCGATGAGGTCCGCCGTCTCGAAGCGCACGTCGGGTTCGAAGCCCGCCTCGCGGCAGAGCTGCACCGCCCACTCGCGCGAGGCGGTGCCGGCCGGCTCCAGGACCCAGGGCAGGGATGCCGCGTCCGCCAGCGTCGCGGCCTCGGGAACGACGCCGCCGGGCAGGGCGAGCCGGATGGGGTCGGCGACGAGCGGAACCCGGTCGAGCTCCGGGCGGTGCGCCCTGGTGTGTCCCGGGTACTGCTCGGCGACGACGAGGTCGAAGTCGCGGGCGGCGACCTCGAACAGCCCCGCCTCGGGCTCGCGCTCGGTGACCTCGACCCGGAGCCCCGGGTGCTCCGCCGCGAGGATCGTCAGCGCCTGCGGCACCACCGCGTGCGCGGCCGACTGGAACACCGCGAGGCGCACCGTGCCGCCGACCGCGGTGAGGGAGCGGGCGACCTCCGCCTCCGCCTCCTCGAGCCGGTCGAGTACCGCGATGCCGTGTTCGACGAGCACGAGGGCCTGCGGGGTGAGCTGCACTCGGCGCCCCGCTTGCACGAGCAGCGGCACGCCGGCCTCGCGCTCGAGCTGGGCGAGCTGCTGCGACACCGAGGAGGGGCTGTAGGACAGCGCCTCGGCAACGGCGGCGAGCGTTCCGCGTCGGCTCAGCTCCACGAGCAGGCGCAGGCGGCGCACGTCGAGCATCGCGGCATCCCCTTTCTCTGCTTCTCCCTATCGACTTGCCCAACTTTCATGAAAGTCGGGCAAGTCGAAAAGTGCGATCACGATTATTCGGAAATCATGAACAGTATCCATCGGAATCATTCGCTGTACCGAACGAACGTGCGGCCGCACACTTGAGTCGACGCCCGGCGTTCCCCCGGCCCCGCTTCCAGTGAAGGACAGTACTGTCGTGACCATGACGAACCTCAGCGCAGCCATCGGCAGCCCGCGCACCGACGACGTCGTCTCCCTCGTTCGCCGCTGGCTCGCCGAGAGCGCCGAGCACCCCGTCGACCCCGCCGCCGAGCGGCTCGCCGGCGTGCTGAAGGACCCGAACGGCCTCGCGTTCACCGTCGGCTTCGTCGACGGCGTCATGCGCCCCGAAGACCTCGGCGTCGCCGGCCGCAACCTCGAGCAGGTCGCGAAACTCACACCGAAGTTCCTCCCCTGGTACCTGAAGGCGGCCATCCGCGTCGGCGGCGTCTTCGCCCCGGTGCTGCCCTGGGTCGTCATCCCCATCGCCCGCCGCGTGCTCCGCGCCATGGTCGGCCACCTCGTGCTCGACGCCACCCCCGCGAAGCTCGGGCCCGCCATCGCGAAGCTCCGCGAGGGCGGCAACCGGCTCAACCTGAACCTCCTCGGCGAGGCCGTGCTCGGCGAGGAGGAGGCCGATCGTCGGCTCTCCGGCACCTACGAGTTCCTCGCCCGCGACGACGTCGACTACGTGTCGATCAAGGTGTCCTCCGTCGTCAGCCAGCTCTCGATGTGGTCCTTCGACGAGGCGGTCGCCAAGGTCGTCGACAAGCTCACCCCGCTGTACGAGCTCGCTGCGAAGCGCTCCGCCGAGGGCAAGCCGAAGTTCATCAATCTCGACATGGAGGAGTACCGCGACCTCGACCTGACCATCGCGGTCTTCACGGCGCTGCTCGACCAGCCCCAGCTGCAGCAGCTCGAGGCCGGCATCGTGCTGCAGACGTACCTGCCCGACGCACTCCGCGCCATGCAGGAGCTGCAGGCCTGGGCGAAGACCCGGCGCGCCGGCGGCGGCGCCCCGATCAAGGTGCGCGTCGTCAAGGGCGCGAACCTCGCCATGGAGCAGGTGGATGCCGCGATCCACGACTGGCCCGTCGCCACCTACTCGACGAAGCAGGACTCCGACACCAACTACAAGCGCGTGCTCGACTGGTCGATGACCCCCGAGCGCGTCGACGCCGTCCGCCTCGGCGTCGCCGGCCACAACCTCTTCGACGTCGCGCACGCCTGGCTCACCGCGAAGGCCCGCGGCGTCGAGTCGGCGGTCGAGCTCGAGATGCTGCTCGGCATGGCGACCGGGCAGGCCGAGGCGGTGCGCGGCGACGTCGGGCAGCTACTGCTCTACACGCCCGTCGTGAACCCCGCCGAGTTCGACGTCGCGATCGCGTACCTCATCCGTCGACTGGAGGAGAACGCGAGCCAGGACAACTTCATGTCGGCCGTCTTCGAGCTCGCCGACGATCGCGGACTGTTCGATCGCGAACGCGCCCGCTACGAGCGCTCCCTCGCGGCGCTCGAGCCCGTCGTCGGCGAAGCGCCCCAGCCGAACCGCACGCAGAACCGCCGCACCGAGTGGGAGGGCGGGGCGCTCGACGCCGCCTTCGCCCGCCTCGATGCGCCCGCGCCCGGCAGCGAGCACGCCGACGAGGGGCTCACCAACGTCGTGCTGGGGATCAGCCGGGGATCGAGTGGCGCTTCGACGGGCTTCGCTTCGACGGGCTCAGCGAACCAGGCGAGCTCAGCGGACCAGACGGGCTCAGCGGGCCAGGGGGGCTCAGCGGGCCAGGGGCCCGGGCTCACGCCGGGGTTCCGCAACGAGCCCGACACCGACCCCGCGCTCGCGGCCAACCGCGAGTGGGGCCGGCGCATCCTCGAACGCGTCCCCGACACGCAGCTCGGCGTCGAGACGATCCGCGCGGCGCGCATCGACGACGCCGACGCGCTCGCCGAGCTCATGGCCGGTGTCGCCGCCGCGGGCGAGGCCTGGGGTCGCAGGACCGGCGCCGAGCGCGCCGCTGTGCTGCACCGCGCGGGACTCGCGCTCGCCGCGAACCGCGACCGGCTGATCGAGATCATGGCCGCGGAGGCCGGCAAGACCATCGCCGAGGCCGACCCCGAGATCAGCGAGGCGATCGACTTCGCCCACTACTACGCCGAGCGGGCGCGCGAGCTCGACCAGGTGCAGGGTGCCGTGTTCGTGCCGTCGAAGCTCACCGTGGTCACCCCGCCGTGGAACTTCCCGGTCGCCATCCCCGCCGGCGGCGTGCTCGCCGCGCTCGCCGCGGGCTCCGGCGTCGTGATCAAGCCGGCGAAGCTCGCGCAGCGCTCCGGCGCCGTCATGGTCGAGGCGCTGTGGGAGGCCGGCATCCCGAAGGAGCTGCTCGCCCTCGTCGACGTCGGTGAGCGCGAGCTCGGCACGCAGCTCGTCGCGAGCCCGAACGTCGACCGGGTCATCCTCACCGGCGCGTACGAGACGGCCGAGCTGTTCCGCTCGTTCCGCCAGGACCTGCCGCTGCTCGCCGAGACGAGCGGCAAGAACGCGATCATCGTGACCCCCTCGGCCGACCTCGACCTCGCCGCGTCCGATGTTGTGAAGAGCGCCTTCGGCCACGCCGGGCAGAAGTGCTCGGCCGCCTCGCTCGTGATCCTCGTCGGCTCGGTCGCGAAGTCGGAGCGCTTCCGCCGCCAGCTCGTGGACGCCGCCCGCTCGATGCGCGTCGGCTACCCGGCCGACGCCCGCACGCAGATCGGGCCGATCATCGAGCCCGCGCAGGGCAAGCTGCTGCACGCGCTCACCCAGCTCGGCATCGGCGAGGAATGGCTCGTCGAGCCGAAGCAGCTCGACGAGCGTGGCGCCCTGTGGTCGCCGGGCATCAAGACCGGCGTGCAGCCGGGCTCCTACTTCCACCTCACCGAGTTCTTCGGCCCGGTGCTCGGCATCATGCACGCGAAGGACCTCGACGAGGCCATCCGCTTCCAGAACGCCGTCGACTACGGGCTCACCGCGGGGCTGCACTCGCTCGACTCGGAGGAGCTCGCGAGCTGGTTCGACCAGGTCGAGGCGGGCAACCTCTACGTGAACCGCGGCATCACCGGCGCGATCGTGCAGCGCCAGCCCTTCGGCGGCTGGAAGCGCTCCGCCGTCGGTGCGGGCGCGAAGGCCGGCGGGCCGAACTACCTGTTCGGGCTCGGCAGCTGGGAGGCCGAGCACGGCCGCCAGTCCTCGACGCTGCACCTGCGCGGCCTCGACAAGCGCGTCACGGAGGTCATCGAGGCATCCCAGTCCGCGCTCGACTACGAGTCGTTCGATGTGCTGCGCCGCTCCGCGCTGAGCGACGCGGTCGCGTGGGCCGAGGAGTACGGCGTCGCCCGCGACGCCTCGCAGCTCGGCGTCGAGCGGAACGTGTTCCGCTACCGCCCGCTGCCCGTCACCGTGCGCATCTCCGACGACGCCGAGCTCGCCGAGGGCCTCCGGGTCATCGTCGCCGGCCTGCTCTCGAAGTCGCGCTTCGAGGTGTCGACCGCGCTCGAGCTGCCGAAGGGCGTGCGCACGGTGCTCGCCGCGCGCGAGGTGCGGATCACCCGCGAGGACGACGCCGCCTGGCTCGCCCGCGTGGCGAAGCGCGGCGCGCGGGCGCTCGGCGCGAGTCGGGTGCGGCTCGTCGGCGGGGATGCCTCGGCGCTCGCGCAGGCGCTCGGCGGCGCCCCGGATGTCGCGGTGTGGTCGCACCCCGTGACGCCCTCTGGCCGGGTGGAGCTGCTGCCGTTCCTGCACGAGCAGGCGATCTCGATCACGAACCACCGCTTCGGCAACCCGACGACCCTGTCCCAGGGCGTGATCTAGCCGCTGCCCCGCTCCAGGGTTGCCCGACTTTCATGAAAGTCGGGCAACCCTGGAGCCGGGGGTCAGTCGCGGCCGCGGTTGCGGCGGCGGGCGTGCTTCGGCGCGCGGCCGCCCACGAAGGAGCGGCCCGAGTCGACGACGAAGCCCTGGCGCAGGGCCTCACGGCCGACGAGCATGCGGAACCCCATCTCGTCGCGGTTCGTGAGCGTGACCTCGGCGGTCACGGTGCGGCCGAGCAGCACGACGTCGAGCAGCACCACGATGCGTTCGGCGGTGTGGCCCGAGGAGCTGCGCACGAGCCGCCGGTCGTGCACCGGCAGCTCGACCCGGACGTCGTCCTCGTCGGAGCCTTGCCAGGGCCGCACGCCGAAGCGCACCCAGGGCTCGCCGTCGCGCTCGAACTCCTCGAGATCGAAGGCGTGCAGCGCGGAGCTGCGGGCGCCGGTGTCGAGCTTCACCTTGATCCAGGCCACCCCGAGCCCGGGGAGGCTCGCCCATTCGCGCCATCCGGCGATGGTGCTTGAATGGGAACTCGAATTCACTCGTCCATCTTGGCAGGGCACCCAGCATGAAACTCGCGATCCTCTCGCGCGCGCCGCACGCGTACTCGACCCAGCGCCTCCGGGCCGCAGCTCAGCAGCGCGGTCATCAGGTCAAGGTGCTGAATACGCTGCGCTTCGCGATCGACCTCGCTGGGCCCGAGCCCGACCTGCAGTTCCGCGGCCGGCAGCTGAGCGACTACGACGCGATCCTGCCGCGCATCGGCAACTCGATCACGTACTTCGGCACCGCCGTGGTGCGGCAGTTCGAGCAGATGGACGTGTACACGCCGAACACCGCGAACGGCATCTCGAACGCCCGCGACAAGCTGCGCGCGAACCAGATCCTGTCCAGGCACAACATCGCTCTGCCGCCGACCGCGTTCGTGCGCAACCGTGCCGACGTGCGCCCGGCGATCGAGCGCGTCGGCGGGGCGCCCGTCGTCATCAAGCTGCTCGAGGGCACGCAGGGCATCGGCGTCATCCTCGCCCCGCAGGTGAAGGTCGCCGAGGCCATCATCGAGACGCTGCACTCGACGAAGCAGAACGTGCTGATCCAGAAGTTCATCGCCGAGAGCCGCGGTCGAGACATCCGCGCCCTCGTCGTCGGCGACCGCGTCGTCGCGGCCATGCGCCGCGTCGCGCACGGCGACGAGTTCCGCTCGAACGTGCACCGCGGCGGCACCGTCGAGCCTGTCGAGCTCACTCCCGAGTACGAGCAGGTGGCCGTGCGCTCGGCGCAGATCATGGGGCTGAAGGTCGCGGGCGTCGACATGCTCGAGGGCGAGCACGGCCCGCTCGTCATGGAGGTGAACTCCTCGCCCGGCCTGCAGGGCATCGAGGCCGCGACGAACCTCGACGTCGCCGGCGCGATCATCGACTACATCGCGAACCAGGTCGCGTTCCCCGAGATCGACGTGCGCCAGCGGCTCACCGTCTCGACCGGGTACGGCGTCGCCGAACTGCTCGTGCACACGAACGCCGACCTCGTCGGCAAGACGATCGGCGAGTCCGGGCTCTGGGAGCGCGACATCACGGTGCTCACCCTGCACCGAGGAGCGAACGTCATCCCGAACCCGCGCAAGGGCGTGCTGCTCGAATCGGGCGACCGGCTGCTCTGCTTCGGCAAGCTCGAGGAGATGCGTTCGATGATCCCCGAGCGCCGCCGCCGCCGGGCGAAGGTGCGCAAACTGCCGAAGCAGGCGATGCCGACGAGCGAGTAGCGGCTGGGGCCGCGGCCGCGGTCGCGGCTGGGGCCGCGGCCGAGGCGGGTGCTGGGCTGGGGCGGGTGCGCCCGCGTCCAGCGGATCGACTCCCCTCGCCTGGCGCGCATCGCGATCGTCGGAGCCGTGCTCTCCGGGCTCGGCCCGCGGATGCCTCGGCAGCCCGCGCCCGGGTCAGCCGCGCAGGGCGGCGTCGACGATCTCGCGCGCCTCGGCGGCGTCGACCCCGACCCGGCGCGCGAGGGCTGCGAAGTCGGCCGCGGCGCGCTGCAGCGCTCGTCGGCCGGCGTCGCCGTATTCGGCAATGACCGTGCCGTTGCGGCCGCGGGTCTCGATGACGCCGTCGCCCTCGAGCGCGCGGTACGCCTTCGCGACCGTGTTGGTGGCGAGGCCGAGGCGTTCGGCGAGGGCGCGGACGGTCGGCAGCCGGTCGCCGGGGGCGAGCCTCCCGGACTGCACGGCATCGACCACCCCGGCGCGCAACTGCTCGAACGGAGCGGCGGCTGCGGCGGGATCGATCGTGAGCGACAGCCCGGCGTCCGTCCCGTCGCCGGAGCGCGGTGCTGGCGTCGTCGGCATCTCGGGCCCGCTCAGTCCCGCACCCGGTTGACGAGGCGTGAGAGGACGATCGCGCTGCGGGTGTGATCGACGTTCGGGGCGATCCGCACGCGTTCGAGGGCGTCTTCGAGCGACGCGATGTCACGCGCGCGGATCTGCACGATCGCGTCGGCGGACCCCGTGACGGTGCCCGCGTAGACCACCTCCGGGACCTCCTGCAGGATGCGCTTCAGCTCGTCGGGAGCGACCGTGCCGCGGCAGAACAGCTCCACATAGGCCTCGGTCGACATGCCGTCGACGGTCGGGTCGACCTGGATCGTGAACGAGCGGATGACGCCTTCGGCGACGAGCTTGTCGACCCGGCGCTTGACCGCGGAGGCCGACAGGCCCACGGACGAGCCGATGTCGCCGTAGCCGGCGCGGGCGTTCTGCCGCAGAAGATCGAGGATCGCTCGGTCCAGGTTGTCCATGGAACGCGAGTGTACGCGGGACTGTTGCGCACTGTCGTCCAGTCGCGCGCGAATCCTGCGGGTCGTTGCGGAATCGTTCGCAAACGGGGCACACCACCCCAGGGTTGCCCGACTTCCATGAAAGTCGGGCAACCCTGGTGCGACCGAAACCGACTTGCCCGACTTTCATGAAAGTTGGGCAACCCTGGTGCGACCGAACCGACTTGCCCGACTTTCATGAAAGTTGGGCAACTCTGGTGCGGAAGTGAGGAGCGGGGAGTCAGGCGGGGGCGACGGTGGCGCGGCGGGCGCGGAGGCCGTCGAGGAGGGCGCGGATGCCGAGCTCGAACGCGGCGGCGGCGCTCGTCGACTCCTCGTACTCGGGGTCGAGCGCGGCGCGCACGCGGGCGAGCTCGGCCGGCACCGAGGCCTGGTCGAGCATGTCGCTCGGCGCCACGAGGTCGAGCGCGGAGCCGAGCACGTGCGCCTCGACGGTGCGCATCACGGCGACGGCGTCGTGCATCGGCCAGCCGGCCTCGATCAGGGCGCCGATCACCACGTCGTAGATCTCGAAGGTCGAGACGTCGCGGATGGGGGTCGTCGCGAGGATGCGGATGAGGTTCGGGTGCGCGGCGAAGACCCGGAGGTAGGATCGCGCCCACGCCTCGAGCGCGACGTCCCAGGGCTCGTCGGCGAAGGGGCTCGTGTCGATGCCCACGACGATGCGCGCGCGGACGAGTTCGATCAGCTCGTCGCGGCTGCCGACATGGTTGTAGAGCGAGGAGACCTGCCGGTGCACCCGGCTGGCGAGGGAGCGCATCGTGAGCGCCTCGCTGCCGTGCTCGTCGACGATCGCGAGCGCGGCGGTCACCAGCTGCTCGCGGTTCACCGTCGGCATCGAGGCGTCCCCCTTCCCTCAGCCCTGCCGAGAGTGTAGCCTCTCAGCACCTACACGAACAGTGTTCGTACGAACACTGTTCGTCCGAGTGAAAGCAATGGTGCATGACGGCGATCCACTTCTCCGGCGGAACGATCTGGCGCGGCGCGGGCGAGCCCCCGGCCCACTCCCTGCTCGTCGAGGACGGCCTCGTCGTCGCGCTCGACGACGCGGCGGACACCGCGGCCGAGGGCCTCGAGCAGGTCGAGCGGGTCGATCTCGATGGCGGATTCCTGATGCCGTCCTTCGGTGACGGCCACGCCCACCCGCTCTTCGGCGGACTCGAGGCCGAAGGCCCGGCCGTCCGGGAGTGCACCTCCGTGGAGGGGATCGCCGCCGCCGTCGCCGAGTACGCGGCCGCCCACCCGGAGCAGGACTGGATCTTCGGCGCCTCCTACGACCCGAGCCTCGTCGAGGGCGGGCTCTTCGACGCCCGCTGGCTCGACGCCGCGGTGCCCGACCGTCCGGTCGTGCTGCGCGCCTACGACTACCACACGGTGTGGGTGAACTCGCGGGCGCTCGAGCTCGCCGGCATCGACGCCTCGACGCCCGACCCCGTGCTCGGCGAGATCTGCCGCCGCGCCGACGGCAGCCCGCTCGGCACCCTCCGCGAGTGGGGCGCCGTCGACCTCGTCTTCGACGCCGCGCCCGTACGCCCGGCCGAGCAGCGCATGCGCGCGCTCGTGCGGGCCGGCGAGTACTACCTCGAGCGCGGAGTCACCTGGGTGCAGGATGCCTGGGCCGAACCCGGCGACGTCGACAGCTACCTCGAGGCGGCCGAACGCGGCATCCTGCCCGTCCGCTTCAACCTCGCCCTCTATGCCGACCCGCGGCGCTTTCCCGCGCAGCTGCCCACCATGCTCGACTCGCGCGAGCGGGTCGAGGCGCTCGGCTCGCCCATGCTGACCGCGCACACCGTGAAGTTCTTCGCCGACGGCGTCATCGAGTCCGAGACCGGGGCGCTGCTCGAGCCGTACTGCTCCGCCCTGCACAAGCACGGCATGTCGGTCTGGGAGGGCGACTCCCTCGCCGACGCCGTGCGCCAGGTCGACGCCGCCGGCTTCCAGGTGCACATCCACGCGATCGGCGACGCCGCCGTGCGCCAGGCGCTCGACGCGATCGAGGGCGCCATCGCCGCCAACGGGCCCCGCGACCGACGCCCCGTCATCGCGCACGCCCAGCTCGTCGACGACGCCGATCTCGACCGCTTCGCCGCGCTCGGCGTCATCGCCTGCATGCAGCCGCTCTGGGCGCAGCTCGACGGGCTCATGACCGTGCTTACCGTGCCCCGGCTCGGCCAGGAGCGCGCCGACCGCCAGTACCGCATGGCCTCCCTCGAGGCATCCGGCGCCCCGCTGTCGTTCGGCTCCGACTGGCCCGTGAGCTCCGGCGCCCCCCTCGACGGCCTCGCGATCGCCGTGTCGCGGCAGACCGCCGACGGCGTCCCGGCCGGCGGCTGGACGCCCGCCGAGATCCTCGACCCGGCGATCGCCTTCGACGCCTACTCGGCCTCCGTCGCCCACCAGGGCTTCGCCGACCGTGCTGCCGCCCCGTGGGGGCGCATCGAGCCCGGTGCGAGCGCCGACTTCGTCGTGCTCGCCGCCGATCCCCGCCAGCTCGCCCCCGCCGAACTGCCCGCCATCGCCATCCGCTCGACCTACCTCGCAGGAAGCCCCCGATACCGCGGCGCAGCGTAGCGCCGCACCACGAAAGGAAACCCGGCCATGCCCCAGGCTTCGCCCCACGATCCCCTGATCTCGGCGACCACCGCCACCGCGCAAGTCACGGAGGGCCGCTTCAAGCGCGTGCTCGGCGTGCCCTCGCTCGTGCTCTTCGGGCTCGTCTACATGGTGCCGCTCACCGTGTTCACGACCTACGGCATCGTCACGCAGGTCACCGGCGGCCGGGTGCCCGTCGCCTACCTGATCACCCTCGTCGCGATGGTCTTCACCGCGCGCTCCTACGCCAGGATGTCGGTCGCCTACCCCTACGCCGGCTCGGCCTACGTGTACACGCAGCGGAGCTTCGGCGGCGCGGTCGGCTTCCTCTCCGGCTGGGCGCTGCTGCTCGACTACCTGTTCCTGCCGATGATCAACTACCTGGTGCTCGGCATCTACCTCTCGGCCTCGTTCCCCGGCATCCCGGCCTGGGTCTTCGTCGTCGCCGCGATCGCGCTCGTGACCATCCTGAACGTCGTCGGCATCGTCTCGGTGAACCGGGCGAACTTCGTCATCATCGCCGTGCAGACGATCTTCATCGTCGTGTTCGTCGCCCTCGGCTTCTCGACCGCGGCCGGCAACAGCGTCGACCCGTTGCTGCCGTTCCAGGGCGACGGCACGGTCGAGGGCTTCGGCGCACTGTTCGCGGGCGCCGCGATCCTGTGCCTCTCCTTCCTCGGCTTCGACTCGGTCTCGACGCTCGCCGAGGAGGCGAAGGACTCGAAGCGCACCGTGCCGCGGGCGATCATGATCACGACGATCAGCGCGGGGCTCGTGTTCGTGCTGCTCTCGTACGTGGCGCAGCTCGTGTTCCCCTCGAACGATTTCACCTCGGTGGATGCCGCGGGCGTCGACGTCGTGAGCGCCGCGGGCGGGCAGTGGCTGTCGACGCTGTTCATCGCGGGCTACGTCGCCGGTGCGACCGGGTCGGCGCTGACCTCGCAGGCCTCGGTCGCGCGCATCCTGTTCGCGATGGGCCGCGACGGGGTCCTCCCGCGGCGGGTGTTCGGCCACCTGAACACGCGGTTCGGCACGCCGGTCGTCGCGATCCTCATCGTCTCGGCCATCTCGCTGCTCGCCCTGGTCTTCGACCTCACGCTCCTCAGCGAGATGATCAGCTTCGGCGCGCTCATCGCGTTCTCGGTGGTGAACCTGTCGGTCGTGAAGCACTACTTCATCGACGGCAGGCAGCGCACCGGCCTCGGGGTGCTGAACAACCTCGTGCTGCCGCTCATCGGCTTCGCGCTGACGGTGTGGCTGTGGACGAGCCTCTCCGGCCGCACCTTCGTCATCGGTCTGTCGTGGCTCGCGCTCGGCGTCGTCATCCTCGCGATCGTGACGCGCGGCTTCCGCCGGCCGACGCCGATGCTCGACCTGAAGGAGTAGCCGCCTCGCCGCCTTCCAGGGTTGCCCGACTTTCATGAAAGTCGGGCAACCCTGGAGGGGCGGGCGTGCGCCCCCGGGCAGACCGTAGGCTGACGAGATGACCCTCGAATCCCGCGCACGCCTGGGCGTGCAGCTCCAGCCGCAGCACGCCGAGTACTCCGCCATCCGCGACGCCGTCCTGCGCGTCGAGGAGCTCGGCGCCGACGTCGTCTTCAACTGGGACCACTTCTATCCGCTGTACGGCGACCCTGACGGCCTGCACTTCGAGGGCTGGAGCATGCTCGGGGCCTGGGCCGAGCAGACCGAGCGCATCGAGTTCGGCACGCTCGTGAACTGCAACTCGTACCGCAACGCCGATCTGCAGGCCGACATGGCCCGCACCCTCGACCACGTCTCGGCCAAGGGCGGCACGGGCCGCTTCATCTTCGGCACGGGCGCCGGATGGTTCGAGCGCGACTACGACGAGTACGGCTACGAGTTCGGCACCCCCGGAACCCGGCTCGCCGCGCTCGCGGAGGCGCTGCCGCGCATCCGTTCCCGCTGGGCGAAGCTGAACCCGGCGCCGACCCGGGACATCCCGGTGATGATCGGCGGTAAGGGCGAGCGCAAGACGCTGCGCATCGTCGCCGAGCACGCCGATATCTGGCACTCCTTCGTGCAGCCCGACGAGCTCGGCCACAAGCTCGACGTGCTGAAGCGCTGGGGCGACGAGGTCGGTCGGGACGTGTCCACGATCACCGTGTCGAACGAGCTGGACCGCCACGGGGTCGACCTCGAGCACGCCGACGCGCTCTACGACGCCGGGGTGCGCCTCTTCACCATCGGCGTCTCCGGCCCCGACTACGACCTCACGCCGGTGCGCCGCTGGCTCGAGTGGCGCGACGCGAAGAACGCCTGAGGCCGGGCCGCCGGGCCGCCGAGCCGCGCAGTGCGGGGCCGAGCTGCGCAGTGCGGGGCCCGGCGACCCGGCCCGGCGACCCGGCCCGGCGGCCGGCGCCGCTCGGCGTCACTCCTCGCCGGTCGCGGAGCGGAGGAACCGCTCGCGGTACTCCGGGGAATCGGCGGGTTCGCTCTCGCCGAAGATCGCCCGGACCCAGTGGCCGTCGGTCGGGTTCGGGAACAGCACGAAGCGACGCCCGAACGCCTCGGCATCCTCCCCGACGAGACTCCGGCGCTCCTCGACACCGTCGACGTAGTACGCGCGCGAGAAGTCGTTCAGGTTGTCGCCGAGGTACGCCACGACCTCGTACTGCTCCGCCACGGCCGACTGGGCTTCCTCCTTGTCCGAGGAATCCCGCTGGATGGTGACGTGCTCGGCGTCCGCGAACGGAAGCCCGGCCTGCCGGAGATTGGCCAGCCCGAACTCGTCCGTCCGCTCGCCCTGATCGCGCTGGGAGACGTAGAAGACCTCGACCCCGCGCGACTCGGCGTACTCGAGGAACTCGACGGCTCCGGGAGTCGCCGTCGGCCCGTTCTCCGCCACCCAGCGGTCCCAGAGCGCGTCGTCGAAGGCGTGCCCGCCCTCTTCGAGCAGCAGCCGCCAGTAGCTGTCGGAGCTCAGCACCGTGTCGTCGATGTCGGAGACGATGGCGAGCGGGCGTTCGTGGCCGGCTGCCAGGGCGTCGTCGAGGAGATCTCGGGCCACGTTGAAGCCCTGGCGGTAGAGCGCGTCGCGCTCGGCCGCCGTCACCCGCCACGCCACCGCCGCGGTGTAGAGGTTCTCGTCGCTCGGCGCAGCCGGGGTGGTGTCGCCACCGCCGGGGGTGCAGGCGGTCAGCAGGCCCGCTGCGACGACGGCGGTGACCGCCGGCAGCACTCGGGAACGTCGGCGGGTGGGAGAGTGCATGGGAGGGCTCCTTCGGTCGACGCCCGGTCGGGCCTCGTCCCTCACACCTTGGCAGATTGGCATCCCGAAGCGCCGACGATTCGTGCGAGTCGCGCAATCGGGGTGCGGAACAGGCGGAACCTGGGGCCTGGGCGTGGGTGCGACGAAAGGATGCCGCACTCCAGACGGGGCGGCGGGGTTCCAGCCTATGTCGTGCCGTCGGCGAACCGGGTTGCTCGCAGCGTGATCAGACCGGCCTCGCCGCCGCGTCATTCCCCGCCCGGCTTCGCATTCCGGGGGGATTGGTATCCGGACAGGCAGACGATGAAGGCGAGGCCTTCAGCTGCCGGGCGATCGCCGGCCCACGGCCAGCCCCGATCGGCTCAGAGCAGCGGGATGCCGATCTGCACCGTGCCGTCGGCGAACCAGCTCGCGCGCAGTGTGATCAGACCGTTCTCGACGGCCGGGTCGTTCGTGCCCATCTCGAGCGAGAGCCCGTTGGGCGGGATTCGGCCGCCGTGCGTGCAGGTGGACCCGCCGCCGCCCATGCGCTCCCAGATCAGCGCGAGACAGAGCTCCTTGCCGTCGGTGCTGCGGGAACCGTAGACGACGACCCCGCTGTCGACCGAGGCGATGCGGCGGAGGCTGTCCCGGTCGATCCCGGATTCCGCGTCGAAGATCGCCGGACGGTCGTCGAAGTCGGAGGAGCGGTCGAGCAGCGCCGCCGCCCCCGAGCCGACGACCGGGGTGCCGAGGGTGCCGTCCGCGCTGGCCGCTCGCGAGAGCTGCCAGCCCGCGAGGCCGCCGATGGCCAGCCCGAACACAGCCGCGGATGCCGCGACGAGCAGCGTGCGGGAGCGGTACCAGGCCTTTGGCGGGGCGGACGTCACGCCGGCGGTCGCGTCAGGGAGTGCGCGCAGGCCGGAGCTGTGCTCCGAGGCCTCAGATTCCGCCGCGGGCGCCGGGCCCGGCGGGGCATCCGTCGCTTCACCGACGGCGGCGGTCGAGGCATCCACCCCCGCCCTCGCGTCGTCGCGCTGGAGAGCCGCGAGCTCCCGCTCGGCCGCGGCGCGCTCCTCCTCGCTCGCCTCCGCACCGTAGACGAGGCGTTCGAGGCGGGCGCGCCGTGAACCGCTCGTGGAAGGGACGTCGGGCTCGGTCATGCGGACTCCGTTCTCCGGCGCGGGCCGATGGCCTCAGCATGCCGCATCCCACGGCGGGGCGGGCGACGGCGCTACGCTCGGCACAACATCCGCGCTCGAGAAGGAGCCGCCATGACCCCTGAGATCAACTACTGGGCCGTCATCCTCGCCACGCTGTCGAGCATGGTCGTCGGCTCGATCTGGTACACGCCGAAGGTGTTCGGCACCCGGTGGGCGAAGCTCGCGAAGGTCGATCTCGACGGGGCCGCATCGAGCGCCGTCGGCGCGATCCTCGTGACCGTCCTCGTGAGCTTCATCACGGCGTGGGTGCTGGCGGGTGCGACGGCGATCGCGTGGCACTTCTACGGCGGGAACTTCCTGCTCGGCGCGCTGCTCACCGCGGGCGCCCTGTGGGCCGGCTTCACGGCCGCGCGCTTCATCACGCACGACGCGTTCGAGGGCCGGCCGCCCGCGCTCACCACGATGAACATCGCGCACGAGCTCGTGACCGTGCTGGTCATGGCGCTCATCATCGGCGTCTGGCCGCCCGCCGGCACCGTTTAGCCCGCGCGCCCGCACTCCAGACCGAGTTGCCCGACTTTCATGAAAGTCGGGCAACTCGAGCTCCCCCCAGGGTTGCCCGACTTTCATGAAAGTCGGGCAAGTCGGGAATTGGGGCGGGGGTAGGGTGGCGGGCATGGGGGAGCAGCGCGCGACGACCGACGGTGGCGCCCGGAACGACCACAGCTTCTTCGGGCAGCCGCGCGCGCTCGCGAACATCTTCGGCGTCGAGATGTGGGAGCGGTTCAGCTTCTACGGCATGCAGGGCATCCTGCTCATCTACCTCTACTACTCGGTCGCCGACGGCGGCCTCGGCCTGCCGGAAGCCTCGGCCGCCGGCATCGTCGGCGCATACGGCGGCGGGGTCTACCTCTCGACGATCCTCGGCGCCTGGATCGCCGACCGCCTGCTCGGCAGCGAGCGCGTGCTGTTCTTCAGCGCCATCGTCATCATGGCCGGACACCTCGCGCTCGCCCTGCTCCCCGGCTTCGTCGGCGTCGGCGTCGGACTCGTGCTCGTCGCCTTCGGCTCCGGCGGCCTCAAAGCGAACGCCACGAGCGTCGTCGGCACGCTCTACGCCCCCGACGACATGCGTCGCGACGCCGGCTTCTCGCTCTTCTACCTCGGCATCAACCTCGGCGGCTTCCTCGGCCCGATCCTCACCGGGCTGCTGCAGTCGACCCTCGGCTTCCACTGGGGCTTCGGGCTCGCCGCGCTCGGCATGGCCATCGGGCTCGTGCAGTACTCCTTCGGCCGCAAGCGACTGCCGGCCGAGGCATCCGCCGTGCCCAACCCGCTTCCCCGCGGGCGCATCGGCCTCGTGATCGGCATCGCCGTCGCGGGCGTCGTCGTCATCGTGGTGCTCGTCGCGACCGGGCTCATCACGGCCGAGAACCTCGTCGTCTGGGTGATCGGAACGACGATCGTCGCCGCCGTCGTGTACTTCGCGGTGATCCTGTCGAGCCGGCGCATCACCGCGGTGGAGCGCAGCCGGGTCGTCGGCTTCATCCCGCTGTTCATCGCGAGCGTCGCCTTCTGGTCGCTGTACCAGCAGCAGTTCACCGTGCTCACGATCTACAGCGACAAGCAGCTGAACCGCGACCTCTTCGGCTGGGAGATGCCCGTGTCGTGGGTGCAGTCGATCAACCCGATCTTCATCATCATCCTGTCGGGCGTCTTCGCCGCGATCTGGACGAAACTCGGCGCCCGGCAGCCCTCGACGCCGGTGAAGTTCGCGCTCGGCACGGCGATCATGGGCGTCGGGTTCCTGCTGTTCATCCCGTTCGCGGGCGGCGGCCCGAACTCGACCCCGCTGCTCGCGATCATCGGCATCCTGTTCGTGTTCACCGTCGCCGAGCTGCTGCTCTCGCCGGTCGGGCTGTCGGTCACGACGAAGCTCGCGCCCGAGGTGTTCCACACCCAGATGGTGGCGCTGTTCTTCCTCTCCGTCGCGCTCGGCACGGCCATCTCGGGCCGGCTCGCGGAGTTCTACTCCGCCGAGACGGAGGTCGGCTACTTCGGCGTGCTCGGCGGCATCGCGATCGTGCTCGGCCTCGCGCTCGCGGTCGGCAGCCGCGGCGTGCTGCGGCTCATGCGCGGCGTGCGCTGAGCGGGCATCGACCGGTTACGATTCGAGGGATGCCCAGCCCGCTCGTGGTGATCCCCACGTACAACGAACGTGAGAACCTCGCCGCGATCGTCGGCCGGGTGCGCTCGGCCGTGCCTGCCGCTGCGGTGCTCATCGTCGACGACGCCTCGCCCGACGGCACGGGGGCGCTCGCCGACGAGCTCGCCGCCGCTGACGAGCGCGTGCTCGTGCGGCACCGGGCCGGCAAGGAGGGCCTGGGCGCCGCGTACCTCGACGCCTTCGGCTGGGCGCTCGAGGCGGGGTACGACCCGATCGTGCAGATGGATGCCGACGGCTCGCACCTGCCCGAGCAACTGGTCGGCCTGCTCGCGCCGCTCGGCCAGGGGGCCGACCTCGTGATCGGCTCCCGGTGGATCCCGGGCGGCCGGATCGAGAACTGGCCGAGGTACCGCGAGCTCCTTTCCCGCGGCGGCAGCGCCTACGCGCGCTGGGTGCTGCGCCTGCCGACCCGCGACGCGACGGCGGGGTACCGGGCGTTCCGGGCCGACGGGCTCCGCCGTATGCGCCTCGACGAGGTGCACACCAAGGGCTACGGCTTCCAGGTCGACATGCTGTGGCACGCGCACGAGGCCGGGCTCGACGTCGTCGAAGTGCCCGTGACTTTCGTCGAGCGCGAGCTCGGGCACTCGAAGATGAGCCTCGGGATCGTGCTCGAGGCGATGCTGCGGGTCACGGGCTGGGGCATCGCGGCGCGCTTCCGCCGTCGCTGAGCGGTTCCTGCACCGAGCCCCGGCGTCCGGCGGTCCGCCCTTCCGTCTCCGCCGTTCCGTCTCCTCCTTCCGCCTCCCAGTTGCGAGTTGCACGACCGATCACGCGGCGCGCCGGGTGTGCTGGCGCGCATGCGCTTCCGTCGTGCAACTCGCGGCGTGAAAGGGCGGGGAGGACGGGCGGGCAGCGTGCAGGCGGGGCGGACGGGGTGGGCGGACGAGCAGGCGGGGCGGGGAGGACGGGTCAGGTGGGCGGGTCAGCGCAGGGGGCCGACGGACGCGTAGGCGTCGGGCTGCACATGGGAGGGCACGTCCCACACCTTCGCCGTCGGGGCGGGGCCGTGCGCCGTCGGCCAGCCCGGATCGCCCGCGCCGACGAAGGCGACGGCGGCCGCGTGCAGCTCGTCGGCGAGCGCCTGGGGTGGGTTCGGGCCGGCCAGCGGCACCATCGCGGGGCCGTCGAGGCAGTCGAAGAAGAACGGCACGTCGAGGCAATGCTCGGCGAAGCCGAAGGTGCCGGAGGGCCACGAGAAGCGGTACAGCCAGGTGCCGGCCGAGGCATCCGTCGCCGTGCCCGCCCCCGCCCCGGCCGACGCGCCGGCCGACGCCCCGGCCTCGCGTGCTTCGACGACGCGCAGCAGCGCCGTGCGGAACATCCGGTCGCTGAGGAAGCGCCCCGCGATCCGCGCGGTGCCCTTCGCGGCGACGTCGGCGTTCGCCCGCAGGTACGGCTTCAGCCGCTCCTTCGGCATGCCGAGCTTCTTCAGCAGCAGCGCCTTCGGCACCCAGCGGAGCTTCTTCTCGGCCTCAGCGAAGGCCATCGTGAACTCGTCGTCGGTCGCGCCGAGCACGAGCGGGATGCCGCGGCCGACGCCGGCGGCCAGCGACTCGAGCGTCGGCCGCTCGATGAGCTCGCCGTCGACCGTGGGGCCGAGCGGGAGGCCGTCGTCGATGATCGAGCCGAGCGAGTCGGGCCCGAGCTCCGTCGCCCGCTGCTGCAGCTCGAGCACCCGCTCCTCGGGGAGGCTGCCGAAGCCCGCTCGGGTCGGTTCGACCCCGGCCTCGGCGGCGAGCGCCCGGCCGAAGGCCTCGCTCCGGGCGGGGGCGACGTCGGCGAGCGCGCCCGACAGGGCGTACACCCCGTGGAACAGGTGCTGCGCCGTCGGCATGCCGAGCAGGGTGAGCACCGCTCCGCCGCCCGCTGACTGCCCGGCGATCGTGACCCGGCCCGGATCGCCGCCGAACGCGGAGATGTTCTGCTGCACCCAGTCGAGCGCGAGCATCCAGTCGCGCACGCCGCGATTCGAGGGGGCGTCCGCGATCCAGCCGAAGCCGTCGAAACCGAGGCGGTAGGAGATCGTGACGGTGACGACGCCGTCGCGGTTGAAGCTGCGGCCGTCGTACCAGGGGCTCGCGGGCGAGCCGGCGAAGTAGCCGCCGCCGTGGATCCAGACGAGCACGGGCAGGCCAGCCTCGCCGGCCGCGGGTGCGCTGGGCGACGGGGTGAAGACGTTCACGTTCAGGGTGGCGTCGCCGGGCACGCTCGGCTCGGGGATGAGCGTCACGCCGGGGTCGCCGCGCTGCGCCGTCGGTGCGAACTCCAGGGCGTCGAGCGTGCCGGGCCACGGGGCCTTCGGCACGGGCGCGGCGAAGCGCAGCTCGCCGACGGGCGGTTCGGCGAAGGGGATGCCGAGGAACGCCGCCGATCGTTCGGCGCCCTCACCACCGCTCGCATCGCTCGCGCGGCGCACCGTCGGGCGCCAGCGGCCGCGCACCCGGCCGGCGAGGGTGTCGACCTCGACGAACTCGGCCGGGTCGTCCGGCGTGCGTTCGGCGCTCGTTGCGGGGGCGGTGCCGGGGGCGGATGACCCGGTGGCGGGGGTGTGCGACATGCAATGCTCCTCACGAACGCTCGTGATCGGGGCGGTGGCGATCGCCGCGACGATGACCAATACGATGCCGAAGATGACGGGCATCGGGTAGCCCCCGAGCGCGCCGATGCTGGTGCGGCGACCGCGGTGACCGCGGCGACGCGGCGTGGTGAATTCCGAATGGCGTTCGGGATCTGGGGCACCAGTGTGGCCCGCCCGCACCGAAACCTCAAGTCCTGAACTCGTGGAGTGCGGCGCTAGGGGACCCGGAGTTCGGTGATCGGCTCGCGGCGCGCCGCGGAGAACGCCGGGAGCAGTGCGGCCAGCGTTGCGACGAGCACCGCGAGCGTGCCGACGCCGAGGAGGTAGCGCGGCCCTGGCAGGGGGTCGCCGGCCGCAGCCAGGACGCCGATCGCGAGCGCCGAGCCGGCCGCGGCGCCGATCCCGGCGACGATCGCCGTCTGGATGGTGACGAGAGCGACCACGAGTCGTTGCGAGGCGCCGAGGGCACGGCGCCGACCGAAGTCCTTGCGACGGAGTGTCACCATTCCGAACTGCAGCACGCCCACCAGCACGGCGCTCACCCCGAGGATGCCGAGGGTGAGCGCGCGGCCGAATGCGCCGAGCTGCCCCTCGACGAGCCCGCGGAGCGTTGCAAGGGTCTCGCTGGTGCGCAGTTCGACCCGGGTCGGGTCCGCGACATCGAGCACGGAGCGGACAACGTCGGTGAGCGGTGCGACGAGCTCGGGCTGCGCCGCGATGACGACGAGCGCGCCGACGGGGACGGCCTGCTCGGCGGGCGGCTGCGGGGCGACCACGAGGGGCTCGAGGAAGGAGAGGTGCTCGGGCGTCTCGACCCGGCCGCCGACGGCGTAGCCGTGGCCGTCGTCGAGGGCCAGTTCGCCCACGGCGCCGTCGATGCCGAGCCGGTCGAGCGCGGTCGCCGAGGCGAAGGCGACGGCGCCGTCGACGGACGCGCGGGGCGGCAGGCCGAGCTCCCGCCAGTCTTCACTCCACGCCTGGCGCAGCGGCACCGGAGTGCCACCGGCGAACGCGGCGTTGCGGGCGTCCTCGGCGAGGCTGAACGCGCCGGCCCACTGCACGCCCTCGACGCCGGCGAGGCGGTCGAGGACCGAGGTGTCGAGCCCCGCGTCGGCTTCTGCCCGCACCACGATCGCGCGCGTTCCGGCTGAGTCGATCGACGCCACGACCTGCTGTTCGGCGGCCACCGTGCGGCCGGAGGTGAGGAGGACGGCCGCGCACATGCCCGCGACCACGACGAGGGCGATGGCCGAGCCGATCGGCTGGGCGATGGCGGAGGCGAATGCCTCTCGCACGACGGCGAGGAGGCCGCGCACGCCGCTCACAGCACGAGCTCACGATCGCAGCGGGCGACGAGCGCCGGATCGTGGGTGACGACGACGACCGCTGCACCGCGGTGCGCCTGTTCGTGCAGGGCCTCCAGGACCACGTCGGCCGAGGCGGGGTCGAGGTTGCCGGTCGGTTCGTCGGCCAGCAGGATGCGCGGATCGCCGAGCAGTGCACGGCAGAGGGCGATGCGTTGCGCCTGCCCGCCGGACACCTGGCCCGGTCGCGCCTCGGCTCGAAGGGCGACGCCGAAACGCTCCAGCAGCGCGTGCGCCCGTCGCGCCGATTCACGACGGTCGTCGCCGCGATAGAGCGTCGTTTCGAGCACGTTGTCGAGCACCGTGCGGGAGCTGTCGAGCGCCGCATCCTGGAACACGAAGCCGAAGGTGGCGGCGCGGCGCGCGGCCCGTTCGCGATCCGGGCGCGCGTGCATCGCTTCGCCGTCGAGCAGCACCTCGCCCGAGACGGGACGCAGCATGAGGCCGAGCAAGTAGAGCAGCGTCGATTTGCCGCGCCCGGACGGCCCCGTGACCGCGACCACCTCGCCGGCGTCGAACCGCGCCGACCAGCCTTCGAGGAGCGGGGTGCCCGGTTGGTACCGGAACGACAGCGCGTCGGCTCGGAGCAGGCCCGGACCCGAGCCCGTCATCGCGCCGCCGCCGGCTGCGTCTGGCGGTCGGTCGAAGCTCCGCCGCGGGCGCCGGCGGACTCGTCGCCGCCGCGCGCGTCGGCGGGCACGCGGACCCGCAGGCCCGCCCGGACACCGTCGACCACCGCCATGCCACGGGCCGAGGCGACGACCGTGACGGGGTGCCCGCGACCTTCGCGGTCGACGACGGCGACCGTGCCGTCGGCCGACGAGCGAAGGGCGGCCGCGGGCACCACGAGCCCGCTCGTCGCGGCCTGGGTGACGACCGTCGAGGCGAGGCGGGCGTCGCCGAGCACCGGGATCGTGGCGCACGCATCGGCGCAGATCGGCGCGCCGTCGGCGGTGCCGAGCCGCAGCCCCACCTGGTCGTCGGCCTCCGCGGACGGCTCCTGCGCGACGATCGCAGCCGACCACACCCCGCCGTCGGGCGCGCCGATCTCGACCGCCGTCCCGATCGGCATCGTCGCGGCCTGCGCCCGGCTGACGGGGATCGTGAACTCCGGCTGCCTCGGCAGCATCGACACGAGCTGTTCGCCGCCGGACAGGCTCGCACCGGGCCGAACGAGCTTGTCGTCGAGCGTCACGCGACCGGGGAGGGCCGGGAGGAAGACGAGGTCGCCCGCTTGGACGACGCCGTCGGCGGGCAGCTCGAGTGAGCCCTGCCATGCCTTCACCGCCGCTTCGGTGCGGGGCCCGAAGCCGCCGTCGACGAGCCCGTCGTAGTGGCCGAGGTCGGTGAGGAGCTGCTGCAGCTGGCGCACGTCGGGCCCCTGGGCGTCACGCCCGATCTGACGGAAGGCGGGCACCTCGCCGACGGCTGCGACCACGGGCCGCAGTTCGACCGAATACAGCACCGACCCGGCCCGCACCTCGTCGCCGGCGGCGAGCTCGACGGAGGTGACCGTGCCGGCCGCGCGGTTGGTGCCCGCTGGAACCTGGCGCCAGGCCGCCACCGTGGTGAGACGGACCGAGGAGCCCACCTCCCCGGCGACGACCTCGACGTAGGTATAGGGGGAAGCGGTCACCTCGTCGGGCGGCGCGAACACCGCGGTCGCCGCCCAGCCCGCCCCGGCGCCCGCCACGAGCAGCACGAGTGCCGCGATGATCCGCGGTGCGCGTCGGGGCGCGGGGCGTTCCGTCGCCGTCAAGACCTGCACGGGCATCGACCTCCTTGGTATCCCGGTGCATCGAGCGTACGCGACGCCGCCGACAGGAATCCAGCAAAGTCCAGAGCGAATCTGCCTCGCGCCCGTTCCGCCGACTCCGCGCGAGGCATCCCACCCCGGACTCAGCGCGCGAACGGCGGGGCGAGGCGGCCGACGCCGCCGCTCGCGCGCGAGCCGCTCAGGTGGCTGCCGGGGGCCTCAGCAGGGTCAGCAGGTACTCGATGTGCTCGGCCATGTCGATCGACGGGTCCATCAGCCACTGGGTCTGCAGGCCGTCGGCGGCGGCGAGCATCAGGCTCGCGATCATCTCCGGGTCGAGGTCGGCGCGAAGCGTGCCGTCGCGCTGGCCCTCGCGGATGCTCTCGACCGACATCTCCCGGAAGAGCCGGAAGCGTTCGGTGAAGAAGGGGCGCGCGGCGTGGTCGGCCTCGGTGGCCTCGGCCGAGAGCCGGGCGTAGAGCTGCACGAGGCCGGGCACGTCGGCGTTGTGGCGCATCACCTCGACGAAGCCGTCGATCATGCTGAGCTGCTCGTCGGCGTGCGCGGCGTCGAGGGTCTCGCGGTCGACCTCGTCGCGCTTGCGGAGGATCTCGGCGAAGAGCTCCTCCTTCGAGGCGAAGTAGTGCAGCAGGCCGGCCTGGCTGAGCCCGACGGCGTCGGCGAGCTCGCGCACCGAGGCGCGGCCGTAGCCGTTGCGGGCGATGACCTCGAGCGCGGCGGTGAGGATCTCCTCCCGCTTGGCGATGCCCTTCGCGTACGAACCCCTGCGTGCCATACGTGCATGGTAATGCTTGCGGGGTAAAACCGAGTGCCGTATGGTTTTCGCACCGCCTCGACGATGAGGCCTCCCGGAAGGACTTGCCCGATGACGATGTCGTCCGCCCCGCAGCCCGCTGCCGAATCCCGACCCGACGAGCCCCAGTCGCCCGAGCCCGCGGCGTCGCTCGACCCCGCCGCCTTCGTCGAGGACGCCTCGGGCAACGAGGACCCGCCCGCGCCGATCACGGGCGTCGGACGCCTCCTCGGCTGGATCATCCCCGCGAACCTCGGCATCTTCCTCATCTGGGGCGCCGTCCCCGGCATCCTGCTGCCGCGTCAGGTCGAGCTGACCTTCGGCAGTGCCGACAAGGTCGCGAACCTGGCGATCGTCATGACCATCGGCGCGTTCTGCGCGATGATCGCCCAGCCCATCGCCGGACAGATCTCCGACCGCACCCGCTCACGCTTCGGCCGACGCGCCCCGTGGATCTTCCTCGGCGCCCTTGCCGGAGGCCTCTCACTCGTCGGCCTCGCCTTCGCCGACTCCCTCGTCGGCGTCGTGATCGCCTGGACCCTCGTGCAGATCACCTACAACTTCGCGCAGGGCCCGCTGAGTGCCGTCATGCCCGACCGGGTGCCGCTGAAGCGCCGCGGCACCTTCGCCGCGCTCTCCGGCATCGGGCTCATGGTCGGCGCACTCGGCGGCCAGGTCGTCGGCTCGATGTTCTACGACAGCCTGACGGCCGGGTACTTCACCTTCGCTGCGATCGCGATCGTCGTGCTCACGCTCTTCATCGTGTTCAACCCCGACCACTCCTCGAAGGACCTCCCCGTCGAGCCGTTCAAGCTCGGCGACTTCCTGCGCACCTTCTGGGTGAACCCGCTCAAGCACCCCGATTTCTTCTGGGCCTTCACCGGGCGCCTGCTGCTCTACACCGGATACTTCGCCGTGACCGGCTACCAGCTGTTCCTGCTCACCGACTACTTCGGCGTCGAGCGCCCGCAGGACGTCATCCCGCTGCTCGGCCTGATCAGCCTCGCCGGCATCCTCATCGCGACGATCGTCTCCGGGCCGCTCTCCGACAAGCTCGGCCGCCGCAAGATCTTCGTCTTCGCCTCCTCCGTCGTGACCGGGCTCGCGTTCCTGCTGCCGTGGGTCTGGCCCGACGTGACCGCCTGGATGATCATGACCTTCATCTCGGGCCTCGGCTTCGGCATGTTCCAGGCGGTCGACACCGCCCTCATGAGCGAGGTGCTGCCCTCGGCCAAGTCCTTCGCGAAGGACCTCGGCGTCGTGAACATCGCCGCGACCCTGCCGCAGACGCTCGCCCCCGGCGTGGCCGGCGCGATCGTGCTCGCCTTCGGCTTCGCGGGCCTGTTCCCGGTCGCGATCGTGCTCTCCGTGCTCGGCGCCTTCGCCGTCTGGCCGATCAAGGCCGTGCGATGACGGATGCCTCGCGGCCCCGCCGGACGACCCCGGCACCGCTCGACGCCCGGCCGGCGTCATCCTACGAAGGAGCATCGGTATGACCGACCCCATCGACCAGGCCGCCGAGTTCACCGCGCGCGACGCGGCGGAGCTCGTCGCGGAACTCACGCTCGAGGAGAAGGCGTCGCTCACGAGCGGCGCCAGCTTCTGGAGCACGAAAGCGGTCGAGCGTGCCGGCATCCCGCCCATCGTGCTCACCGACGGCCCGCACGGCGTGCGCCTGCAGCGCGGCTCGAGCGACCACCTCGGGCTCGCCGACAGCGTGCCGGCCACCTGCTTCCCACCCGCGGTCGCGCTCGGCTCCGCGTGGGACCCCGAGCTCGCCGAACGCGTCGGCCGCGCCCTCGGCGAGGAAGCGCGTGCCGAGGGGGTCGGGGTACTGCTCGGCCCGGGCATCAACATCAAGCGCTCGCCGCTCTGCGGGCGCAACTTCGAGTACCTCTCCGAGGACCCGATCGTCTCGGGCGTGCTCGGCGCGGCGCTCGTGCGCGGCCTGCAGGCGCAGGGGGTCGGTGCCTCGCTGAAGCACTTCGCCGCGAACAACCAGGAGTTCGACCGCATGCGCGCGTCGAGCGACGTCGACCCGCGGCCGCTGCGCGAAATCTACCTGCGCGGCTTCCAGCGGGTCGTCGAGGACGCGCAGCCGTGGACCGTGATGTGCTCGTACAACCGCATCAACGGGGTGTTCGCGAGCGAGGACCCCTGGCTGCTCACGAAGGTGCTGCGCGAGGAGTGGGGCTTCGAGGGGCTCGTCGTCAGCGACTGGGGCGCCGTCAACGACCGGGTCGCCGGTCTGCCCGCCGGGCTCGATCTCGAGATGCCCTCCGCCGAAGGGCGCACCGACGCGCAGCTCGTCGAGGCCGTGCAGGACGGCCGGCTCGCCGAGTCGGCGCTCGATCTCGCGGCCGAGCGCGCCGTGCGGCTCGCACAGCGGGCGGCCGCCGGAGCGGACGCGGATGCCTCGTACGACATCGACGCCCACCACGCCCTCGCCCGCGAGGCCGCGGCCCGCGGCGTCGTGCTGCTGAAGAACGACGGCGTGCTGCCGCTCGCCGCCGGCGCGAGGGTGGCCGTCGTCGGCGAGTTCGCCCGCACCCCGCGCTACCAGGGCGCCGGCTCCTCGCTGATCAACCCGACCAGGCTCGACACCGCGCTCGAGGAGATCGGCCGGCTCGCCGGGGCGGCCCCCGCCTTCGCGCCGGGCTTCACCCTAGACGCGAAGGCCCCCGCGGACTCCGCGCTCGTCGCCGAGGCCGTCGCCGCGGCCGAGGACGCCGAGGTCGTGCTCGTCTTCCTCGGCCTCCCGGCCGCCGCCGAGTCGGAGGGCTTCGACCGCGAGCACCTGCGTCTCCCCGAGGCGCAGCTCGAACTGCTCGCGGCCGTGCGCGCCACGAACCCGAACGTCGTCGTCGTGCTCGCGAACGGTGGCGTGGTCGAGCTGCCCTTCGCCGGGGAGGTGCCGGCCGTCGTCGAGGGCTGGCTCGGCGGACAGGCCGGTGGCGGCGGGGTGGCCGACGTGCTCTACGGCGTCGTGAACCCCTCGGGCCGGCTCACGGAGACGATCCCGCTGCGGCTCTCGGACACCCCGGCGTACCTCGACTTCCCGGGCGAGTTCGGGCACGTCCGCTACGGCGAGGGGCTCTTCGTCGGCTACCGCTGGTACGACGCGCGCGACGCGGCCGTGCACTTCCCCTTCGGCCACGGCCTCTCCTACACCTCCTTCGCCTACTCGGCGCTCGAGGTCTCGGCCGACGCGAGCGGCATCGCCGCCCGGGTCACCGTGACGAACTCGGGCGAGCGCGACGGGCGCGAGGTCGTGCAGCTCTACACCGGCCTCGCCGGTTCGGCCGTGCAGCGGGCGCCGCGCGAGCTGAAGGCCTTCGCCTCGGTCGAGCTCGCGGCGGGGGAGTCCCGGGTGATCGAGCTCTCGGTGCGCCGCGAGGATCTCGCGTACTGGGATGTCCGCGTCGACCGCTGGGTCGTCGAGGGCGGCGAGTACCTCGTCACGGTCGGCGCCTCGAGCCGCGACCTCCGCGCCGAAGCCGGCGTCGTGATCGAGGGGGACGCGGTGCGGCTGCCGCTCACGACGGAGTCGTCGATCGGCGACCTGATGGGCGACCCGGTCGCCGGTCCGATCGTCGCCCAGGCCCTCGGCGGGCTCTTCGGCGGGGACGCGGCGATGGCGGCCATGGCCGACGACGAGGGCATGGCGAAGATGATGGCCTCGTTCCCGATCGGCCGGCTCGTCGGCTTCCCGGGCATCCCGGTGACGCGCGAGCAGATCGAGCAGCTGCTGCAGGCGGCGAACGCCGGGCGCTGAGTCGCCGGCACGGCGAGCGGATGCCTCGGGCGCGCGAGGCCCGGGGCATCCGCGGTGCCCGGCGGTTGTCGGGGCGAGCGGCGCGCGGGGTGGCCCGCCGTCGCCGGGTGGCGCTACCATCGGCGGGTCGGGGGGCGACACTCCCCGGACCACGTCCGCGACTCGGAGGAGCCCATCATGACCGACCCCAACGCCCCGCAGGGCGAGCCGCAGCAGCCGGCCGAGCCGGCCGTGCCGGCCGAGCCCGTCGTCCCCGCCGAGCCGGCCGTCCCGGCCGAGCCCGTCGCCGCGCCCGCCGAACCGGCCGCGGCTCCCGCCGAGCCCGCGGCACCGGCCGCTCCCGCGTACGAGGCCCCCGCCGAGCCCACGGCGCCGGCGGCGCCCGCCGCTCCGGCGTACGAGGCGCCCGCCGCTCCGGCGGCCGAGCCCGCAGCCCCGGCCTACGCCGCGCCGCCCGCGCCCCCGGCCTACGGCGCCCCGCAGGGGCAGCCCGCCGCCGGCGCCGCTCCGGGTCAGCCGGCCTACGCGCCCGCGCCGGCCGCCGACACCTTCCCGGGCAAGGGGCTCGGCATCGCCGGCCTGATCCTCGCGATCTTCATGCCGCTGATCGGGCTCATCCTGAGCATCGTGGCGAACTCGCAGTCGAAGAAGGCCGGCCACAAGAACGGTCCAGCCAAGGCGGGCATCATCGTCGGCGCCATCCTGCTCGCGCTGAGCGTCATCGCCACGGTGATCGTCATCATCGTGGCCGTCGCCGCCGCAGGCAGCCTCGGCGCCGCGTGCGCCGAGCTCGGCTCGGGCGTGTGGCAGCTCGAAGACGGCACCGTCATCACCTGCAACTGATCGCGCAGGAGCGTCAGCTCGCACGCGGATGCCCCGAGGCCGACCGGCCCCGGGGCATCCGTCGTTCAGCAGCGCGGAAGGCCGCTCACGGGATGACGACCGCGCGCCCCCTGAGCGTGCCCTCGTGCAGCCGTCGGTACGCCTCGGGAGCGTCGTCGAGCGAGAAATGCTCGGTCTCGATCTTCACGAGCCCGGCTCGGGCGAGCTCGAAGACCTCGAACAGCTCGGCCCGCGAGCCCCAGTAGGGCGCCCGCACGGTCGAGTCGTACGGGGCGGCGAGGAGCCCCGCCGGCACCGCGCCCGCCCCGACGCCGACGATCACCTGATCGCCCTCGACCGCCAGCATGGCGTGCCCGGCGTCGATGGTCGGTTGGATCGCGACGAAGTCGAAGACGGCCGCCGCGCCCTTGCCGCCAGTGAGCTCCTTCACCCGCTCGACGGCCTCGGCGTCCGAGGGGAACACGTGGTGCGCGCCGACCTCGGTCGCCAGCCGCAGCTTGTCCTGGCTCACATCGAGCGCCACCACGGTCGCCGGCGAGAGGGCGCGGAGCAGCTGGATCGCGACGTGCCCGAGCCCGCCCGCGCCGATCACGACGGCGGTCGTGCCGGGCACGAGCTTCGGCAGCGACATCTTGATCGCGTGGTACGGGGTGAGGCCCGCGTCGGTCAGGGCGACGTGCTCGACCGGGTCGAGGTCGCCGAGCGGCAGCAGGAAGCGCGCGTCCGGCACCACGAGGTACTCGGCCATGGCGCCGGGGGCGCCGAGGCCGGGCGGACGGATGCCGAGCTCCGCGGCGCGCTCGCAGTAGTTCTCCTTGCCCTGCGCGCACTGCACGCAGCGACCGCAGCCCTGCGGGCCGTACACGGCGACGGCCTCGCCCACCTCGACGCCGGTGACGCCCTCGCCGAGCTTGTCGACGATGCCCGCACCCTCGTGGCCGAGGGTGAGCGGCAGGCCGTAGACGTACTGCTCCTCGTTCAGTCCCATGATGAAGCTGTCCGAGTGGCAGGCCCCGGCGGCCGTCACCCGGATCCGCACCTCGCCCGGCCCGGGCTCGGGCGTCTCGATCTCGACGATCTCGGGGGCGGCCCCGATCGTGCGGTACTGCAGCGCTTTCATGTGCACGGACTCCTCGACTCGATTCGGCCCGCCCAGCTGCGGGCTCACCGCCAGTCTGCTCCCCGATGCTGAACGCCAGTCGAGCGAGCGAAGGCCGGGCGGCGGGTCGTGCGGCGGGTTCGGCACGTTCTCCGAGGGCGACCGGATGGTGGCCGGCGAGTGGGTGATGCGGCGCGGGGCGCGACCCGGGCGCCGCTCGGGGCTCGCTCGCGGATCGAGCAGGAATCGAGAAGCCCGGGGCATCCGCTCGCTCGTAGCGTGGCCGACATGGACACGAAGACGAACCCCACCACCGCCCCGGCGATCGACTCGATCGTCATCCAGGCCGACGACGTCGCCGCCGCCGAGCACTTCCACGCCGCGGCCTTCGGCCTCGGCGACCGCCTGCGGGTGCAGCCGGCGGAAGCCGCGTCGAGCGGATTCCGCGGCTTCACGCTCTCGCTCATCGCCGCCCAGCCCGGCGACGTCGATGCGCTCGTGCGCTCGGCCCTCGACGCCGGCGCCACGGTCGTGAAGCCCGTCGCGAAGTCCCTCTGGGGCTACGGCGGCACGGTGCAAGCGCCCGACGGCACGATCTGGAAGGTCGCGACCTCGGCGAAGAAGGATGCCCGCCCGGCCGCCGCCGTGTTCGACCGGGTGGTGCTGCTGCTCGGCGTCGAGGACGTCACGGCGAGCAAGCGTTTCTACACCGAGCGCGGGATCGCGATCGGCAAGAGCTTCGGCAGCTACGTCGAGTTCGAGACGCCCGGCAGCCGGATCGGGCTCGGCCTCTACAAGCGGCGCGCGCTCGCGAAGGACGCCGGCGTGCCCGCCGAGGGCTCGGGCTCGCACCGGCTCGTCATCGCCGGCGCGCTCGGCTCGGTCGCGGACCCCGACGGCTTCACCTGGGCGGCATCCGCCCGCTGACCCGCTCGCACTCCCACCCCCCACCCCCCACCCCCACCCCCGAGTTGCCCGACTTTCATGAAAGTCGGGCAACTCGGGGTGGGGGCTGGGGCTGCGGCTGGGGCCGGGGCTGCGGCTGGGGGCGAGGGGGTCGGAATCCGACACGGATGGCTCGGCGGACCGCCGTCGGTGTCGGGATTCGACCCCCTCGGGCTGCATGGGCCGTGATGCGGCGGTCAGCCGGCCTTCTGGGTGGGCGCGGGCTTCGCGGCGGGCGCAGGCTCCGCAGCGGGGGCAGGCTTCGCGGCAGGGGCAGGCTTCTTGGCGGTCGCGGGTTTCTTCGCGGCCGGGGTCTTCCCCGTCGCGGCCCGCGGCGAACGGACCGTCCTCGGCTTCGACGCGGCGGCCAGCTCCGCCGCGGCCTGCACGGGCCGGGCGATGGGTTGCAGGCGGGCGAGCTGCGTCACGTGCTGCGGGCCGAGCTCGTCGAGCGTGGACACCTCGAGCAGCTTCATCGTGCGCTCGATCTGCGTGCGGAGGATCGCGATCGTCTGGTCGACCCCGCGACGCCCGCCGGCCATCAGGCCGTAGAGATAGGCGCGGCCGATCAACGTGAAGCGCGCGCCGAGCGCGATCGAGGCGACGATGTCGGCGCCGGACATGATGCCAGTGTCGACGTGCACCTCGAGGTCGCCGCCGACTTCGCGCGCGACATCCGGCAGCAGGTGGAACGGGATCGGCGCACGGTCGAGCTGCCGCCCGCCGTGGTTCGAGAGCACGATGCCGTCGACGCCGAGGCCGGCGAGCTTCTTCGCGTCCTCGAGGTTCTGCACGCCCTTCACGACGATCTTGCCGGGCCACATCGCGCGGATGATCTCGAGGTCGTCGAAGGAGATCGTCGGATCCATCGCGGCATCCAGCAGCTCGCCGACCGTGCCGCCGGTCGTCGACAGCGAGGCGAACTCGAGCGGCGGGGTGGTGAGGAAGTTGATCCACCAGGCCGGGCGCGGGATCGCGTTCACGATCGTGCCGAGGGTGAGCTGCGGCGGGATCGAGAAGCCGTTGCGCTTGTCGCGCAGGCGCGCCCCGGCGACCGGGGTGTCGACCGTGAAGAAGAGCGTGTCGAAGCCCGCGGCGGCGGCGCGTCGGGTCAGCTCGTACGAGATCTCGCGGTCGCGCATGACGTACAGCTGGAACCAGTTGCGCCCGCTCGGGTTCGCCGCCCTCACCCCCTCGATCGAGGTGGTGCCGAGCGTCGACAGGGTGAACGGGATGCCCGCGGCGCCCGCGGCCCCGGCGCCCGCGACCTCGCCCTCGGTCTGCATCAGCCGGGTGAAGCCGGTCGGCGCGATACCGAAGGGGAGTGCGCTCGGCCCGCCGAGCACCTCGCGGCTCGTGTCGACGACGGGCACGTTCCGCAGGATCGACGGGTGGAACTCGATATCCTGGAACGCCTGCCGCGCCCGCGCGAGCGACAGCTCGTCCTCCGCGGCACCCTCGGTGTAGTCGAACGGCGCCTTCGGGGTGCGCCGCTGGGCGATGTCGCGGAGGTCCCAGATTGTGAGCGCGCGCTCGAGCCGACGGTCGGTGGGGTTCATCGTCGGCGTCTTGAACTTCATCAGCTGGAAGAGCTCGCGCGGGTTCGGCAGCTGGCGTTGCACCATTTCGGGGTCCTATCGTGCGGGGTCGGAGATCGCCGCGTAGTACCCGGCGATGTGGTCGTGGACGCCTCGGCGGGCTGCCGCGGCATCCCCCTCGGTGATCGAACGGACGATGCCGCGATGCTCGGCCCGAAGCCGCTCGGCCATGGTGGGCCAGTCCGCGATGCGCTGCATGCCGGCGACGACGTAGCCCTCGATCCCGCTGCGCAGGCCGGCCATCGTCGCGAGGGTGACCTGGTTGCCCGCGGCCTCGGCGAGGGCGAGGTGGAAGGCGGCGTCGAGGGAGAGGAACTCCTCGGGCGCGAGCGTCGGATCGTCCATCGCGTCGAGGAGCCGCTCGGCCGCGGTGAGGTCGGGCGTGGGGGATGGCGCGGCGGCGTCGGCCTCGATTGCCTCGGTGTTGGCGGCCTCGGCTGCTTTGCTTGCTTCGGCGAGCCGCGCCGCCACGGCGCCCTCGAGCAGCAGGCGGGTGTCGACGAGGTCGGTGACGGGGAGTCCGCGCGCCGCGACCTGCAGCCTCATGAGGGTGCGCATGCCGCCGTCGGGGGTCGCGACGATCACGGCACCCGCGCTGGGGCCGGAGCCGGATGCCGTGCGGATGAGCCCCATGGCCTCGAGCACCCGCAGCGCTTCGCGAACGCTCGAACGGCCGACGCCGAGCTCGGCGGAGAGGGCACGCTCGCCGGGGAGGCGGTCGCCGGGAGCGAGCTCGCCCGCGAGCAGGCGCGACTCGACGTGCTCGAGCACGTGCTGCCAGGCGCGGGTGTCGCTCACGGAACCTCCTGTGGTCAGACCACAGGCTAGCAGATGTGGTCAGACCACAGAAGCGTTGATCGGGGTGCGAGGGCGCGGTGCGCTGCCCGGCGCGTGGGGTGTGGCGCGTGGGCGGTGAGGGGGGCGTGGGGCCTGAAGTGGCGCGTGGGCGGCGGCGGGTGGGCCGTTCGGACGGCTTGCCCGTGCTGGCGCGCCACTTTGGCAGTGTTGCGCCAGGGGAGGTGGCGCAACGAGCACGAAGTGGCGCGGGCGGTCTGGCCGGGCTGGCCGCTGTTCGGTTTCCGGATGTGCGCGGGGCGAGTATGACGTGTGGGCGGTGAAGTGGCGCGCGGTGCCCGAAGTGGCGCGTGGGGCCCGAAGTGGCGCGCGGGGCCTGAAGTGGCGCGTGGGCGGCGGCGGGTGGGCCGTTCGGACGGCTTGCCCGTGCTGGAGCGCCACTTCGGCAGTGTCGCGCCAGGAGAGGTGGCGCAACGAGCACGAAGTGGCGCGGGCGCGGGCGCCGCCGCGGACCGGGCGGAGTCAGGCGGCAGGTGGCGCGCGGAGGGGGACGGAGCCCGCTCAGCCCTTCTTCGGGCGGATGCGCACGCGGCCTCGACCCGATTCATCCAGCTCGACGACGCCGCCGCGCGACTTCAGGAACTCGGTGAACGAGGCGAAGCCGAGCCGGCGTTCCTGGAAGGTCGGGTCCATGCGCATCATCTGGTTCTTCACCGCGCTCGACGACTGCCACTCCTCGTCGTTCTTCGAGTGCAGCAGCTCGATCGCCTTCAGCAGCAGACGCCCGGGGTTGCGCGGACTGCCGGATGCCTCCGCCGAGGGCTCGACCGGCGGCATGAACTGCAGCGCGCGCGACGAGGGGCGTTCAGCGGGCGGGGTCGGTGCGGCGTCGGCATCCGAGCCCGACCGGCCGTCGTCGCTCGGCTCCGCCGAGGCATCCTGCTGCTTGCTGCCGCCGCGCCGCCGACGTGAGCCGGACCCGGCCGTCGCGGCCGGAGCGGTCTCGGCAGCGGCATCCGCATCACCGGAGACCGAGCCCGAACCCGACCCCGAACCGGACCCCACAGCCGCGGCGCCCTCCGCTTCCTCGTCGTCACCGACGGCCGCATCGGTGGCGAGCAGCGCGTCATAGTCTGCGTACTCGTCGCACGCCGCGGTGAGCGCCCGGCTCGTGCCGCCGGCGACGCCGATGCCGACGACATAGCGTCCGAGTCGCTTCGCCTTCTGCGCGAGCGCGACGTAGTCGGAGTCGCCGGCGACGATCACGATGTGGGTGAGGTCGTCGAGGCGGAACATGTCTTCCACGGCGTCCACCGCGAGCCGGATGTCGGCCCCGTTCTTCGTCGAGGAGAGGGGGAAGAGCTGCACCAGATCGACCGCGCGGTCGATGAGCTGGCCGCGGTAGCTCGCGTTCACATGCCCCGACCAGTCGGCGTAGGCGCGGGCGATCGCGATCGTGCCGAAGGTCGCCGCGAAGTCGAGCACGGCGTCGACGTCGACCGTCGCCGCCCGCAGCCGCTCCGCGGTCTTCGTGCCGTCGGAGGGAGCCTTCGAGCGCGAGGTGTCGCGACGGTAGGAGCTGTCGCCGTGCAGCTGGTCGTACCGGGAGATGACGATGTTGTCGAAGTCGAAGTAGAGGGCGACACGGGGTTCGCTGGTTACCGGCATGACGCGAGCCTACGCCGCGCGCCTGAACGGGGAACACCCGCGCGGGACGCGCCGATGCCGGGAGGCATGATCGAACCCGGTGCCGCTGCCGTCAGGCCCGCCCTCGCCCGTCTCGCCGACACCCTCGAGGTGCGCCCGTTCCCGCTCGCGCTCGGCGGCAACGTGTTCGGCTGGACGGCCGACGAGGCCGCCTCCTTCGAGGTGCTCGACGGGTTCGTCGCGGGCGGCGGCACGCTCGTCGACACGGCCGACGGCTACTCCCACTGGGCCCCGGGTCACACGGGCGGTGAGAGCGAGACGCTGGCTCGCCGGGCGTTCCGACCGCGACGAGCTCGCCATCGCGAGCAAGGTGAGCACGCACCCGGAGTTCGCGGGCCTCGCGGCGGCGAACCTCCGAGCGGCGGCGTCGGGCACCGACACAACTCAGGAACATCTCGCCGTTCTGGCCACCGAGGAATCGGAGAAGCCGCGAGTCGGCGCTGATCTCAGCGGGGTGGTTCCTGAGTTCTGGGGCGGGGCGGGGCGGGGCGGGAGTGTGAGCGGGGCGGTTCCCGAGCTCTGGGGGTGGAGGGCGGGGGCCTGGCGGGGCCGGCTTCCTGAGTTATCCGGGTGAGGACGATGGCCCGCGCCGCTAGGCTGCACGCAGGACCGGGGGAGGACCGCATGCGGCGACAGGCATCCATCGGCAGGATCGCGACGCTCGCCGTCGCGCTGGGCACCCTCATCGCGCTGAGCGCGTGCACGACGGCGCCACCCTACGCGCCCCGCGCGGCCCTCGGCGAGCTGCCGCCGCAGGACGCGGTCGAACTCGCCGACGGGGCGTTCGACGCCGCCCTCGAGCAGTTGCCCGAGGAGGTCGAACGCATCCTCGAGGCATCCGGGGTGCCCGGCGCCGCCGTCGCCGTCGTGCAGGGCGGCGAGCTGCGCTTCGCGCGGGGCTTCGGTGTGCGCAAACTCGGCGAGGACGCGGCGGTCGACGAGGAGACCGTGTTCCAGATCGCGTCGATGTCGAAGCCGATCGGTGCGACGGTCGTCGCCTCGCAGGTCTCCGCCGGCGTGGTCGACTGGTCGACCCCGGTCGCGCCGCTGCTCCCAGGCTTCGCCCTCGCCGATCCCTGGGTGACGGAGCAGCTCACCATCGCCGACCTCTACGCGCACCGCTCCGGCCTGCCGATGGCCGCCGGCGACGAGCTCGAAGACCTCGGCTACGACCGCGAGTACATCCTCGACCACCTGCGCTACCAGCCGCTGCAGCCCTTCCGCATCAGCTACAACTACGCGAACTTCGGCATGACGACCGGCGCGCAGGCCGTGGCGAACGCCGCCGGCGTCGACTGGGAGACGCTCTCCGAGCGCGAGCTCTACGAGCCCCTGCGCATGGACTCGACGAGCTCGCGCTACGAGGACTTCCTCGCCCGCGACAACCGGGCGACGCTGCACGCGAAGACCGGCGACGGCGAGTTCGCGCCGCTCTACGAGCGCACGCCCGACGCCCAGTCTCCCGCCGGCGGGGTCAGCTCGAACGTCGTCGACCTGGCGAAGTGGATGTCGCTCGTGCTCGACGACGGCAGCTTCGCGGGGGAGGAGCTGATCGAGCCATCCGCCCTGGCCCCGGCGATCGCGCCGGAGATCGCGACCGGTTTGCCGCCCGTGCCCGACGCGCGCGCCGGCTTCTACGGCTACGGCTTCAACGTGGGCACGCAGCCGAGCGGGCGGGTGACGCTCGGGCACTCCGGCGCGTTCATCCTCGGCGCGGGCACGAACTTCCAGCTGGTGCCGGCGCTCGACCTCGGCGTCGTCGCGCTGACGAACGGCGCGCCGGTCGGCGCGGCGGAGGCGATCGTGTCGGAGTTCCTCGACCGTGTGCAGTACGGCGAGGCGACGCGGGACTGGCTCGCGGCCTACGGGGCGGCGCTCGGTCACTACTTCGAGCCGGCTGGGGATCTGGCGGGCGAGCGCCGTCCCGCCGATCCGGCGCCGCCGCGCCCGCTCGCCGAGTACGCCGGCAGCTGGCAGAACCCCTATTACGGCGAGGCCGTGGTCGCGGTCGACGAGGCGAGCGGCGGACTCGTGGTGCGGCTCGGCCGGGGCGGTGCGACCGTGCTCGAGCTGGAGCCCTGGGACGGCGACGTCTTCGCCTTCGAACCGGACGGCGAGAACGCTCCGGCCGGGTCGCGGTCCTCGGCCGCGTTCGTGCTCGGCGGCGGGAGCGCGGATGCCTCGAACGCGGATGCCTCGACCGGCACAATGACGCTGAACTTCTACGACACGAGCGGCCTCGGCACCTGGACCCGCTGAGGCGGCGCATCCGTCCGCCCTGCCCCGCCCGCCCGCCCGTCCCGCCCGTCCCGCCCGTCCCGCCCGCCCCGCTGAGACAACTC
>NZ_JAMBNX010000015.1 GCF_023715325.1 Agromyces mediolanus
CGAGTTCCGCGACGGGGATGCCGCCCCGGGACTCCGCATGGTGGGTTTCGGTGTGGACGTACAGCTCGGGGTGCGCGTCGGCGAGGGCGAAGGCCTGCCGGTACGCGTCGAGCTGTGCGGCGTGCATCCGGTTGGATTCCAATAGCGCGCCCTCGGCGGCATCGAGGGTGGCCTGCAGCTCGGCGAACACCGCCCGCGACCCGCCCGCCGCCGACGCCGCCCGCCACCCATCCAACGACGGCCAGTCCGGGTCAGCCCACTCCCCGGGCACACCGCTCACAGCCGGGCCAGCCAGGCCAACCAGGCCAGCCAGGTCGGCCGGGCCAGCCGGGTCGGCCGGGCCAGCCGGGTCGACGGGATGCTGCGCGCTCATGCACCCAGACTATCGAACACACCTTCGAAACTCGACACCGAAGTGGCGCTGTGGAGAACTCGGCGACGCCCTCAGCCCTCAACCCTCAGCGGGCAGCCAGTTCAGCCTCGACAGCATCCGCTCGAACTCGTCGCGGATGAGTGATCGCTCCTGCTGGCTCCACGTTGCCGTCCGCGAGTTCGTGCCTCGCGACACCAGCTCCAGGAGCTGCGGGCCGAGGAGTCGTCGTTGCTCATCCGTCGTCAGGTCGACGAGGTCTTCCTCCGCGACCCGCAGGTCGACGATGAGCACCGCATCGCGGCGTTCGTATCGGACGAACGAGCGCGGCGACAGCTCTCGCGGCATCGATCGCAACGCGACGAACAGCGCGTCCGAGACCGCTTCGGTCGCCCGCGCGAACGCGGCCGACGAATCCGAGAGCTCGTGCGCCAGTTCACGCACGTCGCCGATCCAGCCCGTGTCGCTGGTGGTGTCGAACTCCATGTCGCCCGCGCCGCCCTAGTCGATGAGTCCGCTCGCGGCCAGGCGCCGGAGCACCTCGGCCCCAGCAGGCGGGCAGCGGTCGAGCTCGGCCGTCGTCACCCAGTGCAGCGCGCCGACCTCGGCCGACGCCCGAGGCGAGGCATCCGTCCGCGTCAGGAAGACGCGCATGCGGACCATCCGCCCGTCCGGCTCGCCGTGCGCCTGCGTGACGACCTCGAAGAGCTCATCGAGCTCGACGGGGTCGAGCTCGAGCGAGACCTCCTCACGGGCCTCGCGGGCGGCCGCCTCGGCGGCCGTCTCGCCCGGGTCGATCTTGCCGCCCGGCATGTAATGCACCTCGCGCTCGCGGGCCGTCACCATGAGCACCCGGCGATCGCGGACGAGCGCGATCGCCGCGACGAGGAGATCGGGCAGGGCGGATGCCTCGGGCGCACCCGAGCCGGATTCCGAGCCGTCGACCGTCGTCACCACGAGCTCAGGGTCAGGCGCCGAGCAGGCGCGTCGCCAGGTAGCCCTCGAGCTCGGCGAGCGGCACGCGTTCCTGCGACATGGTGTCGCGGTCACGCACCGTCACCGCGTCGTCGTCGAGCGAGTCGAAGTCGACCGTGATGCAGAACGGGGTGCCGATCTCGTCCTGACGGCGGTAGCGGCGGCCGATGGCGCCGGCGTCGTCGAAGTCGATGTTCCAGGTGCGGCGCAGCTTCGCGGCGAGGTCGCGAGCGAGCGGCGAGAGCTTCTCGTTGCGCGACAGCGGCAGCACGGCGGCCTTCACCGGGGCGAGGCGCGGGTCGAGCTTCAGCACGGTGCGCTGGTCGGTGCCGCCCTTCGCGTTCTGCACCTCCTCGACGTGGTACGCGTCGACGAGGAACGCCATCAGGGCACGCGTGAGGCCGAACGCCGGCTCGATCACGTACGGCACCCAGCGCTCGTTCTTCGACTGGTCGAAGTACGACAGGTCTTTGCCGGAGTGCTTCGAGTGCGTCGACAGGTCGAAGTCGGTGCGGTTCGCGACGCCCATGAGCTCGCCCCACTCGCCGCCGGTGAAGCCGAAGCGGTACTCGATGTCGATCGTGCGCTTCGAGTAGTGGCTGAGCTTCTCTTTCGGGTGCTCGTACTGCCGGATGTTCTCGGGGTCGATGCCGAGGTCGGTGAACCAGTCCCAGCAGTGCTGGATCCAGTAGTCGAACCACTCCTCGTCGGTGCCGGGCTCGACGAAGTACTCCATCTCCATCTGCTCGAACTCGCGGGTGCGGAAGATGAAGTTGCCCGGCGTGATCTCGTTGCGGAAGCTCTTGCCGATCTGCGCGATGCCGAACGGGGGCTTCATGCGCGCCGCCTGCAGCACGTTCGCGAAGTTCACGAAGATGCCCTGCGCGGTCTCGGGGCGCAGGTAGTGCAGGCCCGACTCGTCGTCGACGACGCCGAGGTAGGTCTTCAGCAGGCCCGAGAACGCGCGCGGCTCGGTCCACTGTCCGCGCGTGCCGCAGTTCGGGCAGACGATCTCGGCGAGGCCGCCCTCGGGCTCGCGGCCCTTCTTGGCCTCGAAGGCCTCGATGAGGTGGTCTTCCCGGAAGCGCTTGTGACAGCTGAGGCACTCGATGAGCGGGTCGCTGAACACCTCGACGTGGCCGGAGGCCTCCCACACCTGACGGGGCAGGATCACGCTCGAGTCGAGGCCGACGATGTCGTCGCGCTGCTGCACCATGTAGCGCCACCACTGGCGCTTGATGTTCTCCTTCAGCTCGACGCCGAGGGGGCCGTAGTCCCACGCGGAGCGCGAGCCGCCGTAGATCTCACCGGCTTGGAAGACGAACCCGCGGTGCTGGGCGAGGGTGATGACGGCGTCGAGCGTGCTGGGTGCGGCCACGGTGGCTCCAATGGTCGGTGAAGGGGGTTCAGATGCAATCCTACGGAAATCCTCGGGCGCCTGGCCCCAGCCCGCTACCCTGTGCTCAACGCGGGGGGACTGGGGGGTCGCATGCTGGACGCGCTGCTCGAGGTGAGCGTGATCGACGGCTGGTTCCCGATCGCCCTCTCGGTGCTGGCCGTGCTCCTGCTGCTCTACCTCCTCGGCCGCGAGCGCAGCGGCGGTTGGGTGATGACGGCGATCGTCATCCTCATCGTCGGCGGCCTCATCGGCGGCGCGGCACTGTGGCTGTGCGTGAACCTGTTGGACCTCTTCGGAGGCCCCGTCGCCGACGCCGCATGGCTGTGGGTGCCGCTCGCTTCGGGTGCGATCCTCCTCGCGATCTGGAACCTCTGGCGCTCGCGCTGGTGGCGCAAGCTCATCGCGCTCATGGCCATCCCGGTCTTCGCGGTCACCGCGGCCGTCGGCGTGAACGCCGCGTACGGCATCGACACCACGATCGGCGCGATGCTCGGCATCTCGACGGCGGACCCGATCGACATTCCGCCGCCGGATCCCGCCGAGACGAGCGATCCCGCCGAGCCGCTGTACGCCACCTGGAAGCCGCCGGCCGATCTGCCGGCGCACGGCGAGACGGGACTCGTGCCGGGCGGCATCCCGAACACGAACTCGGGATTCGACGCGCGGCCGGCGCAGCTCTACCTGCCGCCGGCGGCCCTCGTCGCCGACGCACCGCGGCTGCCGCTCGTGATCATGATGATGGGCCAGCCGGGCGATCCCGATCCGCAGTTCATCGCGAAGGTGCTCGACGAGCACGCGGCCGCCCACGACGGCCTCGCGCCGATCGCCCTCGTCGTCGATCAGCTCGGCGATCCGGCGGACGACCCCATGTGCCTCGATACGGACCTCGGGAAGGCGGAGAGCTACGTGATGCAGGATGTCGTGCCCTGGGCCCGCGAGCACCTCGACGTGCTGCGGGGCGCCGCGAGCTGGACCGTCGCCGGCTACTCCAACGGCGGCGGCTGCGCCGCCTACTTCGGGGCCAAGTACCCGGAGGTCTTCGGGAACCTCCTCTCCGTCTCGCCCGTCGAGTACGCGGGCGCCGAGCACCCGCAGGACACGCTGCGCGACGTCTTCGGCGGCGACCAGGCCGCCTACGACGCCGTGAAGCCCGTGAACATCATGGCGGCGAAGGCCCCGTACGCCGACACGACGGCGATCTTCACGGCGGGCGAGAACGATCCGGCCTACGTCGCGAGCGCGGAGGCGCTGGCGGATGCCGCGACCATCGCCGGGATGGCGACGACGACGTTCATCGTGCCCGGCGCCGACCACGGCGTCTCCGCTCTCCTCGGCGGGCTGGACGAGGGCTTCGACGTGCTGTACCCACGGCTCGGGCTGGTGGCGCCGTGAGCGCGGGGGCCGAGCAGCGGCCGGGCGGAGGCGCCCAGGCCGTGCTCGACGCGGAGCCCGTCGGCCGGCTCCGATCGACCGGCGAGGCGCTCGGGCAGTTCGCCCGGCGCATCCCGTTCAGTCTCGCCTTCGCGCTGCTCCTGATCGTGACGGCCGCGCTCGCCGGCACGATCGCCGGCCCGCCCTCCCAGGCGACGGAGGCGCAGTGGGCCGCGGGCGTGCAGACGACGATCGACGCGGGCCGGTGGTGGACCGTGCTGAGCGCGCTCCTCATCCCGTGGGACCCGTTCCAGCTCGTCGCCGGCGTGCTCGCGGCCGTGCTGCTGCTCGGCATCGCGGAACGACGGATGGGCACCGCCCGCACCGTGCTCGCCCTCCTCGTGACCGGCGCGATCGGCGTGCTCGTCGGCGTCCTGCTGCAGTGGGTCGGCTCGCTCGCCGGCGAGTGGTGGGCGAGCGGCACCTCGGTCGACCTCACGCTCGACCCGCTCACCGGCGTCGCGGGCGCGCTGATCACCGCGACCGCGTTCATGGGGCCGCTGTGGCGCCGCCGGTTCCGAGTCGTGACGCTCGCGTTCCTCTGCATCTTCGTGCTGTACGACGGCGACTCCTCCGATGTGTACCGGCTCATCGCGGTGCTCGTGGCCGGCCCCTTCGGCGCACTGCTCGCGCGCGACGCATCCGTGCTCCGCATCCCGCGCAGCTCGCACCGCGAGACGCGCACCCTCATCGCCGCCGTGGTCGCGGTCACCGGCCTCGGCCCGGTGGTCGCCTTCGCGACCCGCACCGAGCTGACCCCCTTCGCCTTCGGCTCCTTCCTCTTCGCGGATCAGCCCGTCGACCTCGACGCCGTCGAGCGCAGCTGCGGCGACACGGCCCCGCTCGCGGAGGAGTGCCTGCGCCAGTTGACCCTGCTCTCGGCGCAAGGGGTGGGGATGTTCCTGCTCTCCTTCCTGCCGGTCGTGCTGCTGCTCCTCGCGGCCTGGGGACTGCACCAGGGCCGGCGCTTCGCGCTCTGGCTCGCCATCGCGGTGAACGCCGCCATCCTGCTGTTCGCACGCCCCGCCTTCGAGGTCACGAACGAACTGGGCGACCTCGACTCGGGCGACTGGTCGGTGTTCGACCTCGGCGAGCTCCTCGTCTGGCTCGCGGCGATCGCGCTCTTGCCGATCGCGGTGATCGTGCTGCTCGTCGTGACCCGGCGGCACTTCCGGATCCGCCTGCAGCGGCGGGCGCTGGGGCGCTTCGTCGCGATCGTCGGGGGCTCGTTCGTGGTGCTGGCCGTCGTCTACCTCGCCGTGGGCCTCACGACGATCCGGGAGTACTGGCCGCAGGCGACGCCCGGCGACGTCGCCCTCGACACGCTCAAGCGCTTCGTGCCGCCGCACTTCCTCGCGGCGACGGACCCCATCGTGCTGCCCGGGCACGACTTCGCGAGCTTCCTCTACGAGTGGGTCGGGGTGCTCTTCTGGACCGTCTTCGTCGTCGCGGCCGTGCGGGTGATGCACCGCCCGGCCGGGCCGGTCGCCGAGGGCGACGAGGCGCGGCTGCGGGCGCTGCTGCACCGGTACGGTGGCGGCACGCTCGGCTTCATGACGACCTGGCCAGGCAACACGCCATGGTTCAGCGAGGATGGCGAGGCGGCCGTCGCCTACCGCGAGATCAACGGCGTCGCCATCACGATGTCCGACCCGGTCTGCGCGCCCGAGCGGCTCGAACGCACCGTGCGCGAGTTCGCCGCGTTCTGCGACTCGCGCAACTGGAGTCCCGTGTTCTACAGCGTGCACGACGAGCTGCTGCCCGTCTTCGACGAGCTCGGCTGGCAGCACATGTCGGTCGGCGAGGAGACCGTCGTGCGGACGACCGGGCTCGAGCTCACCGGCAAACCCTGGCAGAAGGTGCGGCAGGCCCTGAACCGCGGCATCAAGGAGGGCATGACGACCGTCTGGGCGAGCTGGGACGAGCTGCCCCGACCCACGGTCGCCGAGATCACCGCGATCTCCGAGGAGTGGGTCGCCGAGAAGGAACTGCCCGAGATGGGCTTCACGCTCGGCGGGATGGCGGAGCTGAAGGACCCCGAGGTGCGACTCATGCTCGCGGTCGGGCCCGACGGCCGACTGCAGGCGGTGACGAGCTGGCTGCCCGTGCACCGCGACGGCGAGGTCGTCGGGTGGACGATCGACTTCATGCGCCGGGCCGACGGCTCGATGAACGGCATCATGGAGTTCCTCATCGCCTCCGCCGCCCTGCACATGAAAGAGGCCGGCGCCGAGGTGCTGAGCCTCTCGGGCGCGCCGCTCGCCACGAAGCCGCTCGCCCCGGGCGAGGAGCCGCCCCCGCCGACCGCGATGAGCCGACTGCTCGAGTGGCTCGGACGCACGCTCGAACCCGCCTACGGCTTCTCCTCGCTGTTCCGCTTCAAGGCGAAGTTCAACCCCGAGTACCGCACGATCTCGATGAGCTACGCCGACCCCCTGATGCTGCCCGCGATCGGCGTCGCGGTCGGCAAGGCGTACCTGCCGGAGGTGTCACCCAAGGAGGCGATGGCACTCGTGCGCACCCTCACCCGCGCGGAGTGACGGGCGTGGTTCGCTGAGCTCGTCGAAGCGGGGTTGCGTGGTTCGCTGAGCTCGTCGAAGCGGGGTCGGGCTGGGTGGTTCGCTGAGCTCGTCGAAGCGGGGTCGGGCCGGGTGGTTCGCTGAGCTTGTCGAAGCGGGGTCGGGCTGGGGCGCTTCGACGAGCTCAGCGAACCAGGACGGGACCGGCGGGCTGGGGCGCTTCGACAAGCTCAGCGAACCAGGACGCTCAGGGCTTGCCGAACAGGCCGATGCCGTAGTCGTGCAGGAGTTCGTACGCCTCGGCGTACGTCTCGGGCTGCTCCTGGTCGGGCGCGCCGTACTTCGCGAGCAGGATGCCGAGCAGCCCCCGGGCCGGCGGGCTCAGCGGCTTGTCCTGGTGCGTGTGCGCCGGATGCGGGGCATCCTTCTCGGGATTCGGCGGCGTGTACTGCGGATGCGTCGTCGGCCAGTCCGACGGATGCCTGGGCTGGTCGAGGTTCACGACGTCGAAGAGGTCGTTCACGCCGACGTCGCGCCGGGTGAGCGGTTTCAACCCGTGCAGCCGGCTCAGGGTCGACACGACGGAGGCGTGCTGCATCTCGGTGTTCACGACGGTGCCCGCGCGTGTGTACGCGGACACGGCGATGGCCGGCACGCGGCATCCGAGCCGGTCGAACTCGAAGCCCATCTCGCCGGGCTTCGCGTCCTCGTGCGGCGGTACCGCCCCGGGTGGGGGCACATGGTCGTAGGTGCCGCCGTGCTCGTCGAAGGTGATGAGCAGCATCGTGTTCACGGCGTTCGAGCCCTTCGGCGCGGCGCTCTCCTTGATTGCCGTGTAGATGTCGTGGATGAGGGCCTCGCCCGCGCGGACATCGGAGACGGCGCTGTCGATGACTTCCTGGCCGTCGACGTCGCTCTCCCGGAGCACGCCGAACGGCGGGTGGAAGTCGTTGTGGTTGTAGACCATCCGCGGCTCGATGAACGCGTACGCCGGCAGGGTGCCGCGCTTCACGTCCTCGTAGAAGTCGGCCATCGTCGCGAAGCGTTCGGTGCGCCAGTACTTCTCGAGCACCGGAGCGTGCAGCACGCCGGTGAACGACACGATCTGCAGTTCGTCGAAGTAGACGCGCCACGGGATGCCCGCCTCCTCGAGGCGGTTGAAGATCGTCGGGGAGGCCGGGGCGTCGAGCCACTTGCGGTAGCCGCCGTCGCCCTGGTTCGTGACGAAGCCGTGCGAGGTCGAGGCGTGGAAGAAGGAGCGGTTGCAGAACGTCTGCGACGGCACCGCGCAGTACCAGTGGTCGAACACGGCGAACTCGCTCGCGAGGGTCGACAGCACGGGCAGCATCTCTGGCGAGAAGGAGCCCATGATCTGCCGCGCCTCCGCGGCCGTCGGCTCGGCGCCCTTCCTCAGCCGCCGGTAGTTGACGTGGTAGTCCTTCAGGAAGCCGCTCATCTTCGGCTGCTCGCCGCGCTTCGGGGCGTTGTACGGCGCCAGCATCTCGTCGACGTAGAGCTCGGCGTTCGTGGCCGGGTCGATCGTGTCGAAGATCTGGGTGTTGACGTGCGGGTACTCCTCGCCCGGGTCGGGGTCGGGCTTGCTCATGATCTGGTCGGTGGGGCCGTCGTAGACGTGAGCGGGCACGCGGGTGCCGTCGGGCCCGACGTTGCCGTAGTCGCCGAAGGCGAGGCCGTCGAAGTCCTGCCCGGCGGGGAGCGAGTCGGGCGTGTAGAGCCAGCCCAGCAGGTTGTCGAAGGAGCGGTTCTCACCCATGACGACGACGAGGTGGTCGAAGCCGGGCTCGGAGCGCGGCACGAGGCCGGCGAAGTCGTCGGTGCCCTCGGCGAACCCCGCGCGGTGACCGATCGCCGCGCCGATCGCGGCACCGGCACCGCCGCCGACGACGGCGCCCGCAGCGGCCGCCCCGCCGATCTTCAGGAAGTCGCGACGCGAGCGGCGGGGCTCGGAGGCCGGCGCGGATGCCGCGTCGGAACTCGAGCTCGGATCGTCTCGTTCGGTCATCGGCGCCCCCTCGTCGAACGCGGCCGCGGCGCCGCGTGTGTGCGAGTGTACCGAGGCGGCGGCTCCGCCGACCCGCCGGTTCAGCCGGCGAGGCGGGCCGCGGTGTGCTCGCGGCGCAGGATGCCGTAGTAGGCCATGTCGAGCCACCTGCCCGCGACGCGGTCGTACTCCTCTTCGACGAACGTCGCCTCGTGACGCATGCCGAGGCGCAGACAGAGTCTCGCCGAGGCGGTGTTCGCCGGGATGAGCTCCGCGAGCACGCGATGCGCCTGCAGCGTGTCGAACGCGAAGGCGAGCACGGCGGCGGTCGCCTCGGCGGCGAGCCCGCGGCCCTGGAAGTCGGGATGCAGCACCCAGCCGAGCTCGAGCCGCGCGTGCTCGACGCTCGCCACGCGCACCATGACATCGCCGACGACCCGGTCGCGACCGGACCCGGTGGGGGAGGGCTCGCCCACGAGGACCATCGCGACGTGCACATTGTCGCCGTCCTCGGCGAGAAGCCGGCTGCCCACGCGCCGCATGGTGTGCTCGTGCGCCTCGTCGCGGCTGCGCTCGGGCCACGGGATGTAGCGGAGCACCTCGGGTAGGCGTTGGTACTCCCAGACGTCGTCGCTGTCGTCGGCGACGAGCGGCCGGATCAGCAGGCGCTCGGTCACGATCGGCTCGCGCTCGATCGCCTCGGCGTCGAACGGCAACGCGAGCGAGGGCGCCTCGCTCGGAGGCCCGGCCACGGACCCGGCCACGGACCCCGCCACGGACTCGGCCACGGACCCGGCCGGCGGCCCCTCGGTGGAAGCGTCGGCGGAACTGGCGGCGGCGGCGTCGGCGGTCATGGCACGACGCTACCCGGAGCGGGCGACAGCGGGGACGCGCCGGCGGCCCCGGCCGTGCGGCCGCGCGCGGGGAGTCAGGCGTCGCGCGGTTCGCGCGAGCCGTCGGCGCGGACGCCGAAGAGGGCGTCGAGCGCCTCGATCCAGGCCCGCTGCTCGCCCGAGCGCGCGAACTCCCGGGAGCGCACCATGGGGGTGTGCAGCAGGACGCCGGCCATGTGCCGCAGCGCCCGCTCGACCTGGCCGTCGGGGTCGCCCTGGCCGCGGCTCTTCGCACGTGCGATCTCGGCGTCGAGGATGCCGCCGACGTGGGCGCGCAGCGCGACGACGGACGGCGCGAGGTCGAGTTCCTCGCCGACGGCGCCGAAGTTGCGGGCCGCGCTGTTCACGAGTTCGCGGGCGGCCTCGGTCGCGCCGAGCTCCTCGAGGGGGGCGTGCCGACGGATCGTCTCGAGGTCGAGCAGCTCCACGCCCTCCACCTCGACGACGTCGGTCGCCACGTTGCGGGGCATTCCGAGGTCGATGACCAGCTGCCGGGCGCTGCGGGCGGCGCCCGGCACGGGGCACCAGGCACGGAACTCGGCGAGCACGGCGGAGGCCTCGGCATCCGCCGGTGCGACGTGGGACGCGGCGAGCGTCGCCTTGCCGCCGGCGAGGAGCACCCGGTCGACGACATGGTGGTCGGCGGTGGTGCAGGTGATGATCACATCGGCCGCGGCGGCGGCAACCGCGTAGCCGGCGTGGCTCACGGCCTCGATGCCGTGGTTCCGGGCGAAGCGCGCGGCCCGCCCGGAGGGGGAGTACACGCGCACGTCGTCGGCCCCCCGGTCGCGGAGGGCCGCGAGCGAGGCGCCCGCATACTGGCCGGTGCCGACGAGCAGCACCCGCGCCTTCGACCAGTCGGCGACGCGGGAGGAGGCGAGCTCGAGCGCCAGGCGCACGAGCGAGCGGCCGGCGCTGCCCACCCCGGTGCGGTTCTTCACCGTGCGCGAGGTCTGCGAGGCGCGCTGGAACAGTCGCTCGAGCTCCGGCGTCGTCGTGCCCTCGTCGCGAGCGCGCTCGAGCGAGCGGCGCACCTGCCCGGCGATCTCGCCTTCGCCGACGACGACGGACTCGAGGCCCGAGGCGACGGAGAAGAGGTGTCCGGCGACGGCGTTGCCGTGCGCGAAGTCGAAGGTGCTGCGGAGCTCCTCGGGCTCGAGGCCCGCGACGTCGCCCACGGCGCGGATGGCCTCGTGCACCACCGGCACGGGCGAGTCGCCGTCGGGGGTGGCGAGGTCGAGGTAGGCCTCGAAGCGGTTGCAGGTGGCGACCACGATGGCGCCCTGCAGGGCGGCATGGCCGTCGACGATGCGGCCCGCCGCGGCGTCGGCGGACGCGGAAAGCCGTTCGAGCATGTCGAAGCCGGCGTTCTTGTGGCTCGCGGAGAGGCAGATGAGCACCAGAGGATTCTACCCGCCGTAGAGTGCTCGTCGGACCCGGAGCGCAACACGGGCGGCGGACGCCTCGTTAGTGCCGAGCACCCCGGCGCGCGTCGCGACGCGGCGAGGTCGAGGCGGCGAGCGCCGCCGTGCTCGCCGTGATCACCGGGATCGGCCTGGTGCTCGTCGGCGGTTCGAGTCCCTCGTGCTCGAGCGCGGTGCGGTGCAGCGCTTTCCATGACCGCACGACGGCGTAGAACGGCGCGTCCGTGACGGCGAAGACGCCGGGCTGCTCACCGGCGAGCAGGAGCGGCAGTGCGATGCTCGCGCCCTGCCGGCGCACGCGGACGAGGACGACCGGCGCCGGTCGCGAGCCCGCGATGAGCTCGTCGGGGCGGATGCTCCGGACCTCGCGCCAGGCGACGTGCGCGGCTCGTCGCGGTCGGGCGCCCCCGTTCCAGAACGACAGGCCGTCGGGGCCGGCGACGATCGAGTACCGGGTCGCGAGCGGAACCTCGCAGCCCGGCAGTTCGGCCAGGGCGTCCTCGAGCTCGCGGTGCCGGAGTCCGCAGGAGATCCCGCCGTCGAAGCGCGCCTCGAGCGCGCGGCGTCGGACCCGGTTGCGGGTGAGCAGCGCGAAGCGCACCCCGATCGTCGCGAGGGCGAGCACACCGACCACCGCGAGGAAGATCCCGGCTGCGGTCGGTCCGTGCACCGCGGGGAGGGTGCCGATGAGTTCGTCGAGCGCCGGGCCGGCGAAGGCCAGCACGGCCACGACCGCGACCGCGGCGGCCGCCACGGCGATCGTGAGGCCGAGCCGGTGCTCGCCGGGTCGATCGTCGGCGGGGGTCGGGAAGGCGGACTGGGGCGTGACGATTCGGGACACGTCGTCTCTCTCCGTGGGGTGCGGAGGCGCATCGACGTCGCGGTCGACGCGTCGTCGCGCCACTGGGGGATGGCGCAACGGCACCGATGCTAGCGCGAACCGCCCGGAAAGGTAAGGGGTCTTTGCGAAATGCCGCGACTCGCGGCAGTGGACGGCGCGACCACCGCGCGTCAGGGCGCACGTTCAGCGCGGTGCGGGACAATGACGGGGTGATGCTCGACACCACCCACCCCCTGCAGGCCGGCCTCACCGCCGATTCCCGTCTCGTCCGCGCCTATGGCGGCGAACGACCCGAGACGACGCCCGTCTGGTTCATGCGCCAGGCCGGTCGGTCGCTCCCCGAATACCGCGAGCTCCGCGTCGGCACCCGCATGCTCGACGCCTGCCTCGATCCCGAGATGGCGGCGGAGATCACGCTGCAACCCGTCCGCCGTCACGGCGTGGACGCCGGCATCTTCTTCAGCGACATCGTCGTACCGCTGAAGCTCGTCGGCGTCGACGTCTCGATCGAGCCGGGACGAGGCCCCGTCTTCGCGCGCGGCTACGCCGACGCCGAGGCCGTGGCCGAGCTCACCGCGATCGACCCGGCCCTGCTCGACGAGCGCGCCGCGCCGATCGCCGAGGCCGTGCGCCGCACGGTCGCGGAGCTGAACGAGACCGCACCCTCCGGCGCCGAGTCCGGCGCGACCCCGCTCATCGGGTTCGCCGGGGCGCCCTTCACGCTCGCCGCGTACCTCGCCGAGGGCGGCCCCTCGAAGGATCACCTCGCCGCGCGCACCCTGATGCACGCGGACCCCGGTGCCTGGCGGGCGCTGATGGACTGGACGGCCGAGCTCACCGGGCGCTTCCTGCGCACCCAGGTGCTCGCCGGGACCTCCGCGGCGCAGCTCTTCGACTCGTGGGCGGGCGCCTTGTCGCTCGCCGACTACGAGCGCCACGTCGCCCCCGCTTCGGCGAAGGCGCTGTCGTTCGTGCACGACCTGTCCTACGAGCGCCGCCTGGGCGACGGCTCCGGAAGCACCACGACCGTGACCCGCAGCGTCCCGGTGGTGCACTTCGGCGTCGGCACCGGCGAGCTGCTCGGCGCGATGCACGACATCGGCGTCGACACGGTCGGCGTCGACTATCGCATCCCCCTCGATGTCACCGCGCAGCGCGTCGGCGGTGACGTGCCGCTGCAGGGCAATCTCGATCCCGCCCTGCTCGCGGCGCCGTGGCCCGTGCTCGCCGATGCGGTGCGCGACGTGCTGCGCCGCGGTCGCAGCGCGCCCGCCCACGTGTTCAACCTCGGGCACGGCGTGCCGCCGGAGACCGACCCGGCGGTGCTGACCCGCGTGGTCGAGCTCGTGCACGAGGCCGGCGCGTGACCAGCGACGCCGGCCACGGCGACCTCGACCCCGCGGACGCGGCGGGCGAGCCGGTCGAGCCCGAGCATCGGCGCAGCGACGTCGTCGTGGTCGGCGGCGGCGTCGCCGGGCTCGTCGCCGCGCTCGAGTGCGCCAAGATCGGCCTCTCGGTCATCGTCGTCGAGCGGCAGGAGGAGCCGGGCGGATGCGTCGGCCGCATCGAGCTCGAGGGCCTCTCCCTCGACTCCGGCGCCGAGTCGTTCGCGACCCGCAACGGCTCCGTCGCCGAGCTCCTCGAGACGCTCGGCCTCGCCGACGACGTCGTCACCCCGAACCGCGCGGGCGCCTGGCTGGTCTGGGGCGCCGGGCTGCGGGCGGCGCCGCTGCCGAAGACGGGCGTGCTCGGCATCCCCGCGAACCCGCTCGGCGACGACGTGCGCGCCATCATCGGCTGGGGCGGGGCGATCCGCGCATATGCCGATCGGCTCATGCCGATCCTCCGGATCGGCCGGGCCGACAGCGTCGGCAAGCTCGTCCGCTCCCGCATGGGCGCCGCCGTGCTCGAGCGGCTCGTGACGCCGATCTCCTCCGGCGTCTACTCCGCCGACCCGATGGACCTCGACCTCGACCTCGTCGCCCCCGGGCTCAACGCGGCGATGACCCGCGCCGGCTCGCTGTCGGGCGGCGTCGGCGAGCTCGTGGAGACCCGCCGCGCCGGCAGCGCCGTGCTCGGGCTGCGCGGCGGCATGCACCGCCTGGTCGACGCGCTGCGCGCCGAGCTCGCCCGGTTCGACGCGGTCGTGGAGACGGGTCGCGAGGTGGTCGAGCTGGAACGCGGCGACTCGCCGGGCGAAACGGGGGCGAGCTGGCGCGTCCGCGCCCTCGGGCCGGAGCGCGACCTCGTGATCGACGCGCGCTACGCCATCCTCGCGGCACCGGCGCAGACCTCGCGCCGCCTGCTCGGCCAGGCGGTCGAGGGCTGGGCGGATGCCTCGGACTGGCCGAGCGCCGCCTCCGTCGAGATCGTCACCCTCGTGCTCGACGCCCCCGTGCTCGATGCGGCCCCGCGCGGCACCGGCGTGCTCGTCGCGGCGGACGCCGTCGGGGTGCAGGCGAAGGCCCTCACGCACTCCTCCGCGAAATGGCCCTGGCTCGCCGAGGCCGCCAATGCGAGCGGCGGCAGCGGCTCGCGTCATGTCGTGCGGCTCTCCTACGGTCGCGCGGGAGCCGCGAATCCGCTCGAGGGGCTCGACGACGAGGCGGTCGCCCGGCTCGCGATCGCGGACGCATCGGCCCTCTTCGGTGTGCAGCTCGACCCCTCGGCGCTCGTCGCCTCCGGGCGCACGGCGTGGCGCGACGCCCTCTCGCACGCCGCGCTCGGGCAGCGCGCCCGAGTCGCGGAGTTCGAGGACGCGCTCGCGGCCGAGCCGGGGATCGAGGCCACTGGATCGTGGGTCGCCGGCACCGGGCTCGCCTCGGTCGTTCCGCACGCGATCGAGGCCGCGGGACGCATCAGGCACCTGGCGGTGCAGGAACGGCAGTAGCGCGAGCGTGCCCGGCGCGTTCATGACCGGAACGGAATATTTCCGTCAACCCCCCTTGCGCCCATCTGCTCGGGGTCTACCCTTGAAAGGGTCGCCGTGCCGAAGGCGGCAGGAGATGGGGTGGAAATGAAGGGCAAGATCCTCTTCGTCGTCGGCCTTGGTGTGGGCTACGTGCTCGGCACCCGAGCCGGCCGCGAACGGTATGAGCAGATCAAGCGCGCAGCCGAGGGCGTCTGGAACCAACCGGCCGTGCAGCAGGGCGTCAACACCGTCACCGACTTCGCCAAGGACAAGCTCGGCGACGTCTCCGACACCGTGCTCGACGCCGCCAAGTCGTTCATCGGCAACGCGACCCGCGGCTCCGGTGCGACGAAGTCCGAGGTGCGCGAGGCCGCCGAGGCCGCCAAGCGCGGTGTCTCGAAGACGGCGAAGGCCGCGAGCTCGGCCGTCGAAGACGCCGCCAACGCGGTGGGCGACGCGATCGACGCCGCCGCGAAGACCGCCGAGCAGGCGGCGAAGCCCGCGAAGAGCGGCGGTGCCGCCAAGAGCACCGCGGCGAAGAAGCCGGGCAGCACCAACCGCCGCTCGGCCGGCTCCGACTCCTAGGAGGGCGGCAAGATGAGTGCACCTACAGAAGACGAACGCTCGCTCTTCACCCTGATCGGGCAGCTGCCCGACACGGTGTCGAGCCTCGTTCGTGCCGAGGTCGACCAGGTCAAGGCCGAGTTCAGCTACAAGGCGAAGCACTTCGGCATCGGCTCCGGGCTCTTCGTCACGGTGCTGGTGCTGCTGCCCTTCCTGGTGTTCTGCCTGCTCGCAGCGGCGATCTTCGCGCTCGCGCTCGTCATGCCGGCGTGGGCGGCGGCGCTCGTCGTCGCCGGGGCCATCCTGCTCGTCATGGCGATCCTCGTCGGAATCGGCATCATGAACTTCAAGCGCGGTGCCGAGCCGCTCGAGTCGATCGACAGCCTGAAGGCCGACCTCGACGCACTGAAGGGAACGGGTGACTATGACCGCCGCTACTGACGCGCCCGGCGCCGGCTCGAAGCGTGAGCAGAAGACCCGCGAGCGCAATCTCGGGCGCGTGCGGGCTCGCGCGGCGGTTGTCGACGCCCGCGCGGAGTTCGCGAGCACGCTGAACGCGCTCGAAGACAAGCTCAACGTGCCCAAGCAGCTCGGCATCCGCGTCGATCGGGCGAAGGTGAAGGCCAGGGTGTTCGCCGACCGCAATCCCGCCGGCGCGGTCGCCGTCGCGATCGGCGCGGTCGTCGTGGTCGCCGGCGTCGTCGCGCTCGTCGTGCGCGCCGCCGTCAGCGACGACTGAGTCCGCGCGGCATGCCGGCGCCCACCGCCGTCGAGCGGATGGCCGACGCGCTCCGCGACGAGATCCTGAGCGGAGTGCTGCCGTCGGGGGCGCCCCTCCGCGAAGAACAGGCGGCCGAGCGCTTCGGCGTGTCGCGGCACACGGTGCGCGCGGCGTTCCAGCGGCTCGTCGCCGAACGGCTCGCCGAGTCGGCGCCCTACCGCGGGGTGCGGGTGACCGAGTTCGACCACGCGCGGGTGCTCGCGCTGCAGCAGCTCCGCGAGGCGCTCGAGGTCGAGGCCGTTCGCATCGCCGGCGAGCGGTACGGGTCGCGCTGGCCCGATACCGCCCTCGCGCCGGCCAGGCTGGCGCTCGACGAGCTCGCCCGCCTCTCCGTCACCGAGGAGGCGCTGCGGCCTCCGGGCGAGCGCGAGACCACGCCCGCGTGGCTCGCGGCCGAGCGACTGCATCTCGAGGTGCACCGGGCGATCGTCGCGGCGAGCGGCAGCCCGCGCATCGTGGAGGCGCACGCCGCACTCGGGGCGGAGCTGCGGCTGTTCCTGCTGCACATCCGGCGGCACTACAGCCTCGCCGAGCTCGTCGTCGAGCACCGCGAGCTGCTCGAGGAGGTCCAGACCGAGGGCGTCGCGGCGATGCGCCGGCACATCGCGCACTCGACCGGCCTGCTCCTCGGCTCGCCGCCGCTCGACGCGGAGTAGCCGCCGGGACGCGGGTGCGGCGCCGCGGTCTCAGGCGGTCAGCAGCGCGTACCAGATGAGCAGCATCGTGGCGGCGAAGCCGACCCCGTAGTTGATCGCGAGGAACCAGCGCCAACCGCCGTTCGCGTGCGCCGAGTCCGCGTCGGCGAGCGAGCGGTAGGGCCACGCGGCGACCACGTACGGCAGGGCGAGGATCGCGGCGAGCGGTCCCGGCCACGCTGTCGCGAGCACGAGCACCCCGGCCAGCAGCCACAGCCCGATGGCGAGCCGGGTGGTGCGGCGCGCCCCCAGCGCCGTCGCGATCGAGCCGATCCCGGCCTCGCGGTCGGGCACGACGTCCTGCACCGCGCCGAAGGCGTGGCTCGCGACGCCCCACACGAAGAACGCGACGAGCAGCAGCACGAGCTGCGGCGTCACCGCGGCCCCGGCGAGCGCGAGCCCGTAGCAGGCGGGCGAGACGAAATGGGTGCTCGAGGTGAGCGAGTCGAGGCCCGGGATCTCCTTGAACCGGAGCCCCGGCGCCGAGTACGCCACCACCGCGAAGAGGCTGAGCGCGAGCCACGCCCACGACCACGGGCCGCCGAGCAGCACGAGCGCGACCACGAAGGGCAGGGCGAGGGCCGTCGCCGCGATCAGCACGGCCCGGTGCCGGCCCGGAGGGAGCAGTGCCCCCTCGACGCCGCCCTTGCGCGGATTCCTGGCGTCGGACTCGAAGTCGAAGACGTCGTTGATGCCGTACATCGCGAGGTTGTACGGCACGAGGAAGAACACCGTGCCGACGACGAGCGCGACGTCGACCTCCCGCACCGTCAGCAGATACGCGGCGGCGAAGGGGAAGGCCGTGTTGATCCAGCTGAGCGGTCGCGATGACGTGAAGAGCGTGGCGAGGAGGGACGGCTGGGAAGCCTCGGCGCGCGCGGTGCTCATCGGCGGGCCCCTCGGGGCGTGCGGGCGGGGCGATCACGACCCGGCGAGGCATCCGCTCGGCCCAGCAGCGTCCAGACCGCCGAGCAGAGCAGCAGGGCGGCGACCGGATAGGCGAAGTCCTCGATCGGCGCGAGGCCGAGCCGCGGCCCGAGCAGCGGCGCATCGGCGTAGTCGAACAGGCCGGCCGCGATCATGAGCGAGTCGAACACCGCGGTGAGCAGCACGAGGCCGCCGGCCGTGAGGGCGAGGGCCGCGGCGTGACCGGCCGGTGCGCGGCGCCACGCGATCGCGGCGAGCACGGCGGAGACGGCGAGGAAGGGCAGGCACAGCACGGCGTAGCTCATCGGCCGGCCTCCCCGGTGACGGAGTCGGTGGCACGGTCCGCCGCTCGGTGCCCGAGGAGGCGGAGCAGGCCCGTGTACCCCACCATCGCGAGCTGGCAGAGGAAGGCGAGGAAGACCGGCTCCTCGATCGGCAGGTGCGGGACGAGGAGCAGACCGGTCGAGTAGGCGTTCGGCTCCCGGAAGAAGATGCCGAGCGAGATGCCCCAGACGTCCCAGGCGAGCAGCATCGCGACCCCGAGGGCGACGACGACCGTCGCCCGCAGCGGAGCGCGCCAGAAGAACAACCGGTATCGCGCGTCGACGAGCGCGATGCACGCGATCGAGCCGAGCAGGAGGCCGAGGTGGAGGAAGGTCATGCCGTGCGCTCCCGGGGGCGGGGACGCTGCTCCGGCGGCGCGGGCTCCTCGAGCGGGCCGGGGGTGTCCTCGCCGCGGACCGCCTTCGCGACGAGCTCGGCGCTGATGAGGCACATCGGCAGGCCGATCCCCGGGATCGTCGTCGCCCCCGCGAAGTACAGGCCCTCGACGTTCGGCGACGCCGTGCGCCCGCGGAACATCGCACTCTGCCGCAGGGTGTGCCCCGGGCCGAGCGCGGAGCCGAGCCAGGAGTGGAACCAGTCCTCGAAGTCGGCCGGCCCGATCGTGCGCCGCACGAGGATCCGCTCGGCGAGGTCCGGGATGCCGGCCCACTCGGCGAGCGTCGTGATCGCCCGGTCCGCGGTCTCCTCGACGAGGCGGTCGCCGCCACCGTCGATCCCGCCGGCGCCGATCGTGGGGTCGGCGGGCACCGGCACGAGCAGGAAGAGGTTCTCGCAGCCGGGCGGGGCGACGCCGGGGTCCGTCGCGCTCGGGCGGCACACGTAGAACGACGCCGGGTCGGGGATCGCCGGGCGGGAGCCGAACACCCGTTGGAAGTTCGTGCGCCAGTCGGCCGTGAAGCAGAGCGTGTGGTGCCCGAGCTCGGGCAGCCGCCCGTGCACACCGAGCATGACGAGCACCGCGCCGGGGCCGGGGTCGCGGCGCGACCAGGATGCCTCGCTCCGGGTCCGCGCGCGGGGTGGGAGCAGCTCGGCATCCGTGTGGTGCAGGTCGGCCGCCGAGACGACGAGCTCGGCCTCGACGAACTCCTCGGTGACGGTGCCGCCGGTGCCGCCGGCCGGACCGTGGTGCTGCACTCGCACGCCAGTGGTGCGCCCGTCGGCCGTCTCGATCCCGAGCACCCGTGCGCCGGTGACGAGCTCGGCCCCCGCGCGGCTGGCCAGCCGGGCGATGCTCGTGATGATCTCGCCGAACCCGCCCATCGGGTAGAACACCCCGTCGGCGAGATCGAAGCGGCTCATGAGGTGGTACATGCTCGGTGCGCGCTCGGGCGAGGTGCCGAGGAAGACCGCGGGGTAGCCGAGGATCTGCCGGAGGCGCACGTCGTCGAAGGAGCGCCCCACCATCCGCTCGAGCGGTTCGAGCAGGAGCCGGGCGAGTCGCCCGAGCCGTCGTCGCACGGGCGGGGCGAGCAGCGCCCCCGGCCGGGCGAAGTCGGTGTAGAGGAAGTGCGTCATCGCGAGCCGGTACGTCTCGTCGGCGGAGTCGAGGTGCCGGGCCAGCGCGGCGCCCGCGCCCGGTTCGATCGACTCGAACAGCGCGATGGATGCCTCGCGTTCGGCCCGCACGTCGACCGGCTCGTCGTAGCCCTCGAAGTACACGCGGTAGCCGGGGTCGAGCCGCACGAGCTCGAGCTCGTCGGCCGCGGTCGTGCCCATCAGCCGGTAGAAGTGCTCGAAGACCTCGGGCATGAGGTACCAGCTCGGACCGGTGTCGAACAGGAACCCGCCCGAGCGCCAGCGCCCGGCTCGCCCGCCGAGCTCGTCGCGGGCCTCGAAGAGCCGCACCTCGTGGCCGTCGCGGGCGAGCAGGGCCGCTGTCGCGAGCCCGGCGATGCCACCGCCGACGACGACGGCGCGGGCGGCTCCGCTCCCGGTCGACCTGGTCATGGCCGGCCTCCGCGGGCGACGACGCGGGTGACGATCGCCAGCTTGCGGGCGCCGGGCACGCGCACCCGTTGCGTCACGAGCTCGCCGGCGGGCGTGCGGCGGAGTCGGACGGCGAGCTCGCCGAACAGGCCGTGCGCGGCGGCGACCGCGACCCGGCAGCCGCGCGGCAGCTCCGGGACGACGGCGGCCGCCTCGTCGAGCGACGCGTCGATGCCGTCGAGGATTCGGTGCTTCTCGGCCTCGGAGAGGTGCGCCGGGTCGACGCCCGGGAAGTAGCGGCGCCCGCGGAGCGAGGCATCCTCCCCGAGGTCCCGCAGGAAGTTCACCCGCTGGAACGCCGAGCCGAGCGCCCGCGCGCCGCGCTCCCAGCGCGCGTCGCGCTCGGCATCGGGGGAGAGCCCGACGGCGAAGCCGCGCAGGCACATCAGGCCCACGACCTCGGCCGACCCGTAGACGTACTCGTCGAGCTCGCGTTCCTCGGTGAAGGCGATCGGGTCGAGATCGCGCCGCATCGAGGCGAAGAACGGCCGGGTGAGCTCCTGACCGAACCCGCTGCGGCGGGCCGCCCGCGCGAACGCGTGCACCACGAGATTGGCGCTGTAGCCGTGCTCGAACGCCGCCTCGGTCTCGGCCTCGAGCGCGTCGAGCAGCTCGCGGCGGCGTTCGCAGGGCAGGCCGGCTTCCTCGGCCGGGCCGTCGACGAGCTCGTCGGCGATGCGCACCAGGGCGTAGACCTCGGCGAGGTGCTCGCGCACGGCGGGTGAGCAGAGCCGGCTCGCGAGGCCGAACGACGTCGAGTACGCGCGGATGACGCGCGCCGAGCCGTCGGCGGCCGTGCGGTCGTAGAGCGCGAGGCCGGTCGCGGGGGCGGCCGGGGCGGTGCGGGTGGTCACCTGGACCTCCTGGTGGCTTCTGCGGCGAGGCCGAGCAGCTCGGACTCGAGTGCGGTGGGCAGACCGGCTGCCGCGATCGCGGCGCGGGCCGCTGCGGCCTCCTCGGCGATGCGCGCCTCGACGCGCGCACGGGCTCCGCTGGCCTCGATGGCCGCGCGCAGGGGGCGGGCGCCCGCCTCGTCGAGATCGGGGCGGCCGAAGGCACCGGATGCCGCGACCCAGGCCGCGTGGCCCCGCGCGTAGGCGATCAGCAGGGTTTCCTTGCCCTCGCGGAGATCGCCGAGGGCGGTCTTGCCGGTGACACGTTCGTCGCCGTAGACGCCGAGCACGTCGTCCTGCAGCTGGAAGGCGACGCCGAGTCGCCGGCCGATCTCACCGAGCCGTTCGACGACGGGCGCCCCCGCGCCGGCGAGCAGCGCGCCCGCCCGGAGCGGTGCGCTGAAGGAGTAGCAGGCCGTCTTGTCCTCGATCATCGCGAGGATGTCGGCCTCCTCGGGTCGCACCCCGGCCGCGTGCCGGACATCGGCGTGCTCTCCGGCCGCGGCCGCGAAGACGCACTCGTCGAGCACCGCGAGGATGGCCCGTCGACGATCCGCCGGGGCCTCGAGCCCGGCCACGAGCGAGTGCGACGCCGCGATCAGCAGGTCGCCGGCGAGGATGGCCGAGGCCTGGCCGTAGGCGTCGGCGCGTTCCCGTTCGAGCCCGCGCAGGACGGCGTCGAGCGCGAAGCGGCCGGCGACGTTCGGCTCGCCCCGGCGCACCAGGTCGCGGTCGATCACGTCGTCGTGCACGAGGAACGCCGTGTGCAGCAGCTCGAACGCGGCCGCGAGGACGACGGCGTCCGCGGCGTCGGCCCGCTCGGCGCCGCGGTTCGGCGCCTCGTTCGGCACGAGCGCGTCGTAGGCGGCCAGGACGAGCCGGGGACGGATCCGCTTGCCGCCGCTCGCGGCATCCCGTGCCGCCGCCCAGAGCCGGCGGTAGTCGGCCGCGTGCGCGTCGGCCCGCACGATCGCCGCGTCGAAGAATCCGCCGAGGTAGCGCTCCACCTCCGTGTGCCGCGTCGGCATCGCCACGGTGCCGACGAGGCTCATGAGACGAGCGCTTCCGCGTCGACGCGGGCGTCGGTGCGGCCGCCGAGGAAGGGCAGCAGCTGCGCCTGCAGCACCAGCCAGGGGCTGAACGCCCACGGCGCCGAGCGGACCGCGGTGGCGAGCTCGTCCGGTTCGACCCAGGCGAGGTCGAGGACCTCCTCGGGATGCGGCGCCGGACGCGAGCTCGTGCGGGCGGTGTAGACCGGGCAGATCTCGTGTTCGACGATGCCCGAGGCATCCGTCGCCCGGTAGCGGAAGAACGGCAGCACCGGCTCGACCTCGCGGAGCTCCAGGCCGAGCTCGAACTCGGCCCGGCGGCGCACGGCGTGCGGGAGCGGCTCGGCCGGAGCGGGATGACCGCAGAAGGAGTTGGTCCAGACGCCCGGCCAGGCGACCTTGCCGAGCGCTCGCCGCGTGACGAGGAGGCGGCCGTCGTCGTCGAACACGTGGCAGGAGAAGGCGAGGTGCAGGGCCGTGTCGGCACCGTGCACGCTGGACTTCGGGGCGGTGCCGATCCGATTGCCGGCCTCGTCGAGCAGCACGACCTGCTCGACCGGCGAGGCGGCCGCCGTGATCGGGGTGGTGATGAGGTCGGTCATGTCGGCTCCTTCGACAACTTCGGCGGCGGCGAGGCGAGAGCGAAGTTCCTCGCCGCGGCGAATATCTCGCCTGGCTAGTGAGTAGCTTAGCGAGATTCATCTCGCCTGGCTAGAATCTCGACATGGCAGATGAGCGGGAGCGAAGTCGGCGCGTCGAGGCGGCGATGCACGATCCGCGCATCGTCGACCGCGACGAGGAACTCGTCGATCGCAGCGGCCTCGCCGACGAGGAGGTCGACCAGGTCGTCCGAGTGATGCAGGCGCTGCGCGGCTGGCACGCCGCAGCCGAGCAGATGAGCGAGGCCTCGCGACGCTACATGCGGCTCAACCAGACCGACATGCGCGCCATCCGCTTCCTCATCGCCGCCCGCAACCAGGGCCTCGTGGTGACGCCGGGCGCGCTCGCCGAGCATCTCGGCATCTCCAGCGCATCGACGACGAAGCTCCTCGACCGCCTCGAGCGCGGCGGGCACGTCACCCGCGCGCCGCACCCGAGCGACCGCCGCGCCCTCGCCATCGCCGTCACCGAGCACACCCGGCGCGACGCCCGCGAGACGGTCGGCCGGCAGCACGCCCGCCGCTTCGCCGCCGCCGCCGCCCTCGCCCCCGAGGAGCGCGAGGTCGTCATCCGCTTCCTCGACGCGCTCGCCGCCACCGGGCAGGACTGAGTCGCCCGGAATTCCGCGCCACCCGGCGGAGCGGACGCCTCCCTTTTGGACCTTCCGCGCGAAAGGGGGAGACTGGGGGTATGTCTTCCCCCGCTGCCGAAGGGGCAGCCGACGAGCTCCGTCATGCGTCCGAACCCGAGCAGTCGCCCGAGGGCTACACGCTCTTCGCCGTGCTCCGAAAGGACCCGGCGCGCCCAGACGACCTCGACGGGCGCGATGTGCCGCGCTTCGTCACCGAACTCGACGGCGTGATCGCGCTCGTCGAGAACGAGGGCGTCACGGTGCGGGGTCTCTACGACGTCTCCGGCCTCAGGGCCGACGCCGACGTCATGATCTGGCTGCACGGGGCCACCGCCGAGGGCCTGCAGTGGGCGCTGCGCGAACTGAAGCGCACTCGCCTGCTGCGCGCGCTGCTGCCCACGTGGAACGCGATGGGCGTGCACCGCGACGCCGAGTTCAACAAGGCGCACGTGCCCGGCTTCCTGCGCGGCATCGAACCGAAGAGCTGGCTCACGATCTACCCCTTCGTGCGCAGCTACGACTGGTACCTGCTCGACCCGGCCGAACGCTCCCGCATGCTCGCCGACCACGGCCGCAAGGGCGCCACCTTCCGCGGCGCGATCGCGCACACCGTGAGCGCCTTCGCCCTCGGCGACTACGAGTGGCTGCTGCCGATCGAGTCCGACGAACTCACCGAGCTCGTCGACCTCATGCGGGAGCTGCGCGCGACCGATGCGCGCATGCACGTCCGCGAAGAGGTCCCGTTCTACACCGGTCGACGGATCTCGACCGCCGAACTCGTGGAGGTGCTCCAGTAATGGCCGCGACGAACCTGGGTTCGACGGGGGCCGCAGCGCCCGCGCGCGAGGCCACCCGCGGTCGCAAGCCCGCCCCGGCCGCGGAGGCGTACTGCGCGTCGGGCGCCTGCGTGCCCGGCGCGACCGAGCCGGCGCAGTCGGGCGCCGCGCACGTGACCGAGCCCGTCGCCTACGACGCCATCCTGCTCGCCGGCTTCGGCGGCCCGGAGGGGCAGGACGACGTCATCCCGTTCCTGCGCAACGTCACGAGCGGCCGCGGCATCCCCGACGAGCGCCTCGAAGAGGTCGCGCACCACTACCGCCACTTCGGCGGGGTGAGCCCGATCAACCAGCAGAACCGCGAACTGAAGGCGGCCCTCGAGGCCGAGCTCGCCCGGCGCGGCGTCGAGCTGCCCGTCATCTGGGGCAACCGCAACTGGGACCCCTACCTCAACGACGCGCTGAACGACGCGAACGAGCGCGGCTTCACCAAGCTCATCGCCATCGCGACCAGCGCCTACAGCTCGTACTCCAGCTGCCGCCAGTACCGCGAGGACTTCGCCGACGCGCTCGCCGACACGGGGCTCGCCGAGACGGTCCAGATCGACAAGGTGCGCCAGTTCTTCGATCACCCCGGCTTCGTGCAGCCGTTCATCGAGGGCGTGCGCGACGGTCTCGCCGAGCTCGAGCGCCGCGTGCCCGGCCTCGACCGCACGAACGGCGTGGAGGTGCTCTTCGCGACCCACTCGATCCCGTCCACCGACGCGGCGAAGTCCGGGCCGGCCGAGCGCGGCTTCGGTGAGGGCGGCGCCTATGCGGCGCAGCATCGCGCCGTCGCCGAGGTCGTCATGCGCGAGGCGGGCGCGGGCGACGTGCCGTGGCAGCTCGTCTACCAGTCCCGCTCCGGCCCCCCGTCGATGCCGTGGCTCGAGCCCGACATCAACGACGCCATCGCCGAGCTGCCCGCCGCGGGTCGCAAGGCCGTCGTGATCGTGCCGCTCGGCTTCGTCAGCGACCACATGGAGGTGCTCTGGGACCTCGACAACGAGGCGCTGGAGACCTGCCGCGAGTACGAGCTCGAGGCCGTCCGCGTGCCGACGCCCGGCACCCACCCCGCCTACGTGGCGGGCCTCGTCGACCTCGTGCTCGAGCGGGTCGACGGCACCCCGACCGAGGAGCGCCCCGCCATGACCGAGCTCGGCCCCTGGTACGACGTCTGCCGTCCCGGCTGCTGCGAGAACGTCCGCCTCGGGTTCCGCCCCGCCCTCGCCGGGATCGCGCCGTGACCGAGACCATCCGCGTCGGCACCCGGGGCAGCGCCCTCGCGGTCGCCCAGACCCGCTGGATCGCCGAGCGCATCGCCAAGGCCGCCGGCGGCGCCGAGATCGAGCTCGTCCAGGTGACCACGCACGGCGACACCTCGCGCGCCTCGCTGAGCGAGATCGGCGGCGAGGGCGTGTTCGCCGCCGCGCTGCGCGAGTCGCTGCTCGCGGGCGACTGCGACGTGGTCGTGCACTCCCTGAAAGACCTGCCGACCGCCGAGCACGAGGGCCTGCGCCTCGGCGCCGTGCCGAAGCGCGCCGACCCCCGCGACGCGCTCTGCGCCCGCGACGGGCTCACGCTCGCCGAGCTGCCGGAGGGCGCCCGGGTCGGCACCGGTTCGCCGCGTCGCATCGCGCAGCTGCGCTCGGTGCGTCCCGACCTCGAGGTCGTCGACCTCCGCGGCAACGTCGACACCCGACTCGGCAAGGTGGCGAGCGGCGAGCTCGACGCCGTCGTGCTCGCCGCGGCGGGGCTCGGCCGGCTCGGTCGGCTCGAGGCCGCGACCGAGCTGCTCGAGCTCGGCGACTGGCCGACCGCACCCGGCCAGGGCGCACTCGCCGTCGAAGTTCGTCGCGAGCGCGGCGAGCGGGTGCTGGAGCGCGCCCTCGAGGGCGTCGACCACCGCTCGACCCGGGCCACGGTGCTCGCCGAGCGACTCGTGCTCGCGGGACTCGAGGCCGGCTGCTCGGCACCGATCGCGGCGAACGCCTTCATCGAGGACGAACTTCTGTTCCTCACGGCCACCGTGTACAGTGCCGACGGGGCGCGCAAGCTGACGAGTTCTCACGCTGCAACCCCCGAAAGCCGCTCGACCGCCGACCTGGCCGAGGCGGCAGGCGACGTCGCCGAGCGCGTCGTCGCCGAACTCCTCGGCAACGGTGCCGCAGACCTGGCAGCACTCGAGGAGCCGCGGTGAGTGAATTCGAACCGATGACGGGCACGATCAACGTGTCCGTCTCGGGCGACGGCAAACCGCTCGCCGGCTGGCGCGTGCTCGTGCCCCGCGGCGGCCCGTGGGGCGACGCGGTCGCTGCCGCGCTCCGCTCGCGCGGGGCCACCCCCGTCATCGCCCCGATGATCAACTTCGCCCCGGCCGACGATCAGGCCGCCCTGGAGTCCGCGCTCGAGAAGCTCGGTCGCGGGGAGTTCGACTGGGTGACCCTCACGAGCGCGACCACGGTCGACGTGCTCTCCACGTATGGCGCCACCATCCCGGCGTCGACGAAGGTCGCGGCGGTCGGCGAGACCACCGCCGCGGCGCTCACCGCCGCCGGGTACCACGTCGACATCGTGCCCTCCGAGGAGAACTCGGCGCGCGGCCTGCTCGAGGAGTGGGAAGCCGCGACCGAGGGGCAGAAGGGCCTGCGCGTGCTCGCGCTCCGCTCGGCGATCGCGAAGCAGGTGCTCTCGGTCGGCCTGCAGCGCATCGGTCACCACGTCGAGGCGGTCGTCGCGTACCGCACCGTCGGGGTGCCCGTGGCCGACAAAGTCATCGAGGACGTCCGGGCCGGCAACGTGAGCGCCGTGCTCGTGACCTCGGGCAGCGTGGCCGAGCAGGTGCAGCAGCAGCTCGGCCCGATCCCGGAGCAGACGCTCGTCGCAGCCATCGGCCCGCAGACGCAGCGGGATGCCGCGAAGCTCGGCCTGCGGGTCGACGTCGTCGCCGTCGAGCGCAGCGCCGAGTCGCTCATCGACGCGGTCGTGAACGCCGCGCTCGCGCGGGCGTGAGCTGAGCGGCCGCTCCCGTAGTCTCGGCTCATGACGTCGAGCGAGCCGGTCGAGGACCACGCCCGACGCGGCGCACGCCGCGCGGGGGCGAGCCGTATCGTCGGCATCGACTACGCCCGCTTCCTCGCCCTCGCCGGCATGATGGCCACCCACCTCTGGACGTGGCAGGCCGACGGCGGCACGCCCGCCCTCTCCGCCGCCCTGCAGGGCAAGGCCGCCGCGCTCTTCGCGGTGCTCGCCGGGGTCGGCATCGCGCTCTCCACCCGTCGGCCCATCGCCGAGGGTCGGGTCGCATCGGCGCGCTGGGCCGTATTCGGCCGCGGCCTCGCCCTCCTCGTCCTCGGGCTGACGCTCGGCCTGTTCCCGGGCAGCATCCTCGTCATCCTCGCCTACTACGCGCTGACGTTCTGGGCGATGATCCCGTTCCTCCGCGTGCCGAGCCGCGTGCTGCTGCCGATCGCCGCGGGGTGGGCCCTCGTCTGGCCGCCGCTGCTGCAGCTCTGGCGCGCCGAGCTGGTCGTGCCGTACGAGGTCGGCAGTGCGAGCTGGCTCGACCTCGAGGACCCGCTGCGACTCGTGCGGAGCCTCCTCGTCACCGGCGTGTACCCCGTCGGGACCTGGCTCGTCTACACGATGGTCGGGCTCGTGGTCGGCCGCGCCGTGCTCGCCGTCGTCGCGGAGCCCGCACGGCTCCGCGTCCTCGGCATCCGGCTCGCGGCGATCGGGGCGGGGATCGCCGCCGTCGCCGTCTCGCTCAGCTGGGTGCTCGCCGTGCCGCTCGGCGGTCTGGACCGTCTCGCCGAGGACCGAGCCGACCTCGGGCGGCCCGGCGTGGCCGAGCTGTTCCTCGCCGAGCAGTTCGGCGGACCGCCCGCCGGCAGCCCGTGGTGGCTCGCATCGCCGGCGCCGCACACCGGCACCACGTTCGATCTCGCCATCACCTGCGGCACCTCGCTGCTCGCGCTCGGACTCTGCCTCGCGATCGGTGCCAGCCTCGGGCCGCGGGCGCGGCTCGCGCTCGCCCCGCTCGGCGCCGCCGGCGGTGCCCCGCTCACCGTCTACACCGCGCACGTGCTCGCCGCCGGACTCGTCGACGCCCTCGCCTCGCTCGAGCCGTGGGACGACGGCATCCCCTGGCAGGTGTCGAGCCTCCAACTGTGGCTGCTGCACGTCGCGGGCGCGCTGCTCATCGGGCTCGTGCTCGCCCTCCTCAGCCGGCGCGGGCCGCTCGAGGCCGTCGTCGCCTGGGTCGCCCGTCGCTTCGCGCGGCTGGGGCGGCGGACGGCGGATGCCGCGGATGCCTCGTCGTCGCCGCCAGGCGACGTCCAGCCGGGCCCGCGTAGGCTTGACGGGTGAGCTCCGCGCCAGCCATCCGCCCCCGTCGTCTGCGGCAGAGTGCCGCACTCCGCCGCCTCGTCTCCGAGACCCGGCTGCACCCCGCCGACCTCGTGCTGCCGATCTTCGTCCGCGAGGGCGTCGCCGAGGCGGTGCCGATCGCCTCGATGCCGGGCGTCGTGCAGCACTCGCTGGAGAGCGTGAAGCGCGCCGTCGCCGAGGCGGCCGAGGCGGGCGTCGGCGGCGTCATGCTGTTCGGTGTCCCCGAGACGCGCGACGCGATCGGCTCCGGCGCGACCGACGCCGACGGCATCCTGAACGTCGCCACCCGAATCGTGCGCGAGGAGGCCGGCGACGCCCTCGTCGTGCAGACCGACCTCTGCCTCGACGAGTTCACCGACCACGGCCACTGCGGCGTGCTCGACCCCTTCGGCGCGGTCGACAACGACGCCACCCTCGACCGCTACCGTGAGATGGCGCTCGTGCAGGCCGCCTCCGGCTCGCAGCTGCTCGGGCTCTCCGGCATGATGGACGGTCAGGTCGCCGCCGTGCGGCAGACGCTCGACGCCGCCGGCTTCGCCGACACCGCGATCCTCGCGTACTCGGCCAAGTACGCGTCCGCGTTCTACGGTCCCTTCCGTGACGCCGTCGAGTCGACGCTCGAGGGCGACCGGCGCAGCTACCAGCTCGACCCCGGCAACCGCCGCGAAGGCCTGCGCGAGGCGACCATCGACCTCGAAGAAGGCGCCGACATCGTCATGGTGAAGCCCGCCGGCAGCTACCTCGACGTGCTCGCCGACGTCGCCGCCGTCTCGGAGGTGCCGGTCTGGGCGTACCAGGTCTCCGGCGAGTACGCGATGATCGAGGCCGCGGCCATGCACGGCTGGATCGACCGCCGCCGCGCGATCGTCGAATCGGTGCGCTCCATCCGCCGAGCCGGCGCCGACGCCGTGCTCACCTACTGGGCGAGCGAGCTCGCCACCTGGATCCGGAACGGGGACGAGGCATGAGCGCCCTTCGACGAGCTCAGGGGACCAGCGACGCCCTTCGACGAGCTCAGGGAACCAGCGGAGCTCAGGGGACCAGCGGAGCTCAGGGGACCAGCGGAGCTCAGGGGACCAGCGACGCCCTTCGACGAGCTCAGGGGACCAACGCGGAGCTGTTCGCCCGCGCGCAGGCGGCGATCCCCGGCGGGGTGAACTCGCCCGTGCGCGCCTTCGGCTCCGTCGGCGGCACCCCGCGGTTCCTCGTGTCCGCCCGCGGGCCCTACGTGACCGACGCCGAGGGACGCGAGTACGTCGACCTCGTCGCCGGCTGGGGCCCCGCCGTCCTGGGCCACGCCGATCCGCGCGTCGTCGACGCGGTGCAGGCCGCCGCCGCCCGCGGTCTCTCCTTCGGCTCCTCGACCCCGGCCGAGACCGAGCTCGCCGAACTCGTCGAGGGGCGGGTCGCGCCCGTCGAGCAGCTCCGGCTCGTGTCCACCGGCACCGAGGCGACGATGAGCGCCATCCGTCTCGCCCGCGGCGCCACCGGCCGCGACCTCCTCGTGAAGTTCGCCGGGCACTACCACGGCCACTCCGACGGGCTGCTCGCCGCGGCCGGATCGGGGCTCGCGACCTTCGCGCTGCCCGGCTCCGCGGGCGTGCCCGCCGACATCGCCGCGCTCACCCTGGTCGTGCCGTACAACGACCTCGACGCGCTCGCCGCGGTCTTCGCCGAGCACGGCGAGCGCATCGCCGCCGTCATCGTCGAGGCCTCCGCCGCGAACATGGGCGTCGTGCCGCCGCTGCCGGGCTTCAACCGCGCCCTCGTCGAGCTCGCGCACGCCCACGGCGCGCTCGTCATCAGCGACGAGGTGCTCACCGGGTTCCGGGTGTCCGCAGCCGGCTGGTGGGGCCTCGAGTCGCGCGACGAGGCATCCGCGTACACGCCCGACCTGCTGACCTTCGGCAAGGTCATCGGCGGCGGGATGCCGGTGGCCGCCCTCGGCGGCCGGGCGGAGCTCATGCAGCAGCTCGCGCCGCTCGGCCCGGTCTACCAGGCCGGCACGCTCTCCGGGAACCCCGTCGCCGTCGCCGCCGGCATCGCCACCCTCCGCGCCGCCGACGCCGAGGTCTACCGGCGCCTCGACGCCGCGGCCGCGACGATCTCGACCGCGGTGTCCGAGGCGCTGGCCGCCGAGGGCGTCGCCCACGCCGTGCAGCGCGCCGGCAACCTCTTCAGCTTCGTCTTCGGCGAGGAGCTGGCCGGCGGCGCCCGCGACTACGCGACCGTGCAGCGGCAGGAGGTGTGGCGCTACGCCCCGTTCTTCCACGCCATGCTCGACGCCGGAGTCTCGCTGCCGCCGAGCGTCTTCGAGGCGTGGTTCGTCACCGCGGCGCACGACGAGTCGGCGATCGGCCGCATCCTCGACGCGCTCCCGGCGGCGGCGCGCGCCGCCGCATCCGCCCGCGCCGCCTGAGCCGGCCCGGTCCGACCGGCCGGCCCCATCTCACGATTGCTCCTGAATTGTCAGGGGTGATCGGGCAGGATGGAGGGCATGGCGAAGCTCCGTGTGCACAGCGACCGGATCGAGGTGCAGCTCACCCCGGCCGAGAAGTCGCTCGCTCTGCGCGGTGACGACATCGTCGTGCAGCAGGGCGACATCCGCTCGGCCATCATCACCGACGATCCGTGGATCTGGATCCGGGGCATCCGTCGCCGGGGCACCGAGGTGCCGCTCGTCGTCGCGGTCGGCGTGTGGAAGTACCACGGCGGCAGCGACTTCGTCATCGTCAAGGGCAAGCGTCAGGCCGTCGTGCTCGAGCTCTCGGGCGGCGAGTTCGCGCGGCTCATCGTGTCGACGAACCACGCGGCGCAGCTCATCGATTCGCTGCGAGTCACCGCCGCCTCCGACGTCGAGGCCGACCCCGGCGAATAGGCGCGAGCGCACCGCTCACCGGTCCGTCGTGCTCCGCGGGTTCGTCACCCGAGCGCGGGTCATCTAGGATGACTCGCGGACGCCGCAGGCAGGCGTCCGCGGGATCCGGGGGCCGCGACGGCTGCGCCCGACTCGGACGACGGAACGGGGTACGCCTGTCGGCGGTCCGATGACGAGCTGGCAGGGAGGGGCCGCGTGGCGAAGCGATTGCCCTCTGCGCCGCCCGTGCTCGCGGGCTACAGCTACGTGCGCCCGCTCGGCACCGGCGGCTTCGCCGACGTCTTCCTCTACGAGCAGGACCTGCCGCGCCGGGTCACCGCCGTGAAGGTGCTGCTCGTCGACGTGGTCGACGCCGAGGCGCGCCGCTCGTTCACCGTCGAGGCCGACGCGATGGCTCGGCTGAGCGCGCACCCCTCGATCGTGACCATCCACCAGGCCTCGATCTCCGCAGACGGCCGCCCCTACCTTGTGATGGAGTACTGCCCGGACTCGCTCGGCGCGAAGGCCAAGCGCGGGCCGATGCCCTACGACGAAGTGCTCGACATCGGGGTGCGCATGGCCGGCGCCCTCGAGACCGCGCACCGCACGGGCCTCCTGCACCGCGACATCAAACCGAGCAACCTGCTGCTGAACTCGCTCGGCGCCCCCGTGCTCGCCGACTTCGGCATCGCCGCAGCGATCGGCGACGGGCAGGGCGAGGCGTTCGCGATGTCGATCCCGTGGAGCGCGCCCGAGGTGCTCGGCGAGCAGACGACCGGCACCGTCGCCTCCGAGATCTGGGGGCTCGGCGCGACCCTCTACACGCTGCTCGCGGGGCACAGCCCCTTCGAGCTGCCCGACCGCGCCCGCAACACGGTCGACCAGCTGTCCCGCCGGGTGCTCTCGGCGAGGTACACGCCGCTCTCCCCGCGCGGCGTGCCGCCCCGCATCGACGCGGTGCTGGCGACCGCGATGCAGCGCGATCCGTCGCGCCGCTACGCGTCCATGAACGAGTTCGGCGAACAGCTGCGCTGGGCCCAGTACGAGCTCGGCCTCACGCCCACCACGCTCGAGGTCGCCGCGCCCGAGTGGGCCGCGGCCGCCCCGATCGACTTCGCCGACGCCTCGAGCCGCGGGCCCGTCGTCTCGACGGTGAAGCCGGACGGCCGGCTCGCGGCACGCACCGCGGCCGCCGCGACTCCCCGTGGCCGTATCGTCGACGACGGCGGGCTCGCCGCCGCGCCGGCGAGGAACGGATGGCTGAAGCCGACGCTCATCGGCGTGAGCGCCGGGCTCGGGGTCCTCCTCGCGGGCGCGGTCGCGCTGAACCTGGCGGGGGTGCTCTGATGGCCGCGGCACTGCGGGACCGCAGCGGGCGACGCCCCTCGCGCGGCGCGATCATCGGCGCCGTGGCCGGCGTCGCCGCCGTCGCGACCGTGGTCACGCTCGCCGTCACCGCGAACGGCTACGAGGCGCAGCAGGTGCCGCGGCTCGAGACCGCCGTCTGGGTGAGCCGCGACGCCGGCCAGTACGCGCGGGTGAACACCGACCTCGCCGAGATCGACGTCGTCCGCGACGTCGACGACCCCAGCGCCATCGTGCAGTCCGGCGCCCTCGCCTCGGTCTACAGCCAGGGCCTCGGCCAGCGCTGGCCGGTGAACGCGGCGGATCCGGTCGACCTCGTCGGCGGCGAGGGCGTGGGCGGCACGCCGACCCCTGTCGGCACCCGCGAGGTGCAGTCGGCCGGCGACTGGATCGCGTACCGCACCGACACGGGCACCGTGCACGTCGGCCGCGTCGAGAGCGACCAGCCGGTGCCCGTGGACCCGTTCGCGGGCGAGGAGCGCGCGTCCGACGACGACGAGACCTACGCCGCGAACGCCATCGGCATCTCGCCGGACGGACAGCTCGTCATGTACTCGGCCCGAGAGGGCGCGGTGCGCGGCTACGACGCCGAGAGCGGTCGCTTCGGCGATCCGACGGCGATCGAGGCGCCGCCCGCGGCCGACGCCGGAGTGCAGCTCGCGGTCGTCGGAGAGCACTGGCTGCTCGTCGACGCGGCGGACGGCCGGGCCTGGGTCGACGGCGGGGCGCCCGTGCAGCTCGAGGTCGGCGCCGACGCTCTGCTGCAGCAGAGCGCCGCCTCCGGCGACACCGCGTATCTGGCCGACGCCGACGGCCTGCTCTCCATCCCGCTCGACGGCGGCGACCCCGAACGGGTCGCGACCGACGCCGGGACGCCCGCGCGGCCGATCGTGGCCGACGGCACCGTGGTCGCCGCCTGGCTCGCGCCCGGCTCCGGCAGCGCCTGGTTCAGCGACACGGGCGAGTCGGTCGCCCTGGCCATGCCTGCCGGCGAGACGGATGCCTCGGCCTCGCTCTCGCCGGTGCTGCGCACGAACGGCGATCGCGCCGTGCTGAACGAGACCGCGAGAGGCTTGCTCTGGACCCTGCCCGACGGGCGGCTCGTCCCGCTCGAGCAGTGGGACCTCGACGACGAAGTCGAGGACAAGGTCGGCACGCAGCAGGTGGAGGATCTCGCGAGGCAGGAGCCGCCCGTCGCGGTCGCCGACTCGTTCGGCGTGCGCGCGGGTCAGCAGGTCGAGCTGCCCGTGCTGCTGAACGACCACGACCCGAACTCGAAGGACGTGCTCACCGTCGACCGCGCCTCGATGTCCGGCGGCCTCGCCGACCCCGGCTTCGGCGAGCTCTCGCTCGTCGCGAACGACCAGACGCCGACCGTGCGGGTGCGGGCGACGAGCGGGTCGACCACCTTCAGCTACGCGGTCACCGACGGGCAGGCGAGCTCCGCGCCGGTCACCGTCACGCTCACCGTCGTGCCCGACGACCAGAATTCGGCGCCCGTCTGGTGCGGCGTCGACGCCTGCGTGCAGCAGTGGCCGTCGCCGCAGTTGATGCCCGGCGGCACGGCGATCGTCGACGTGCTGTCCGGGTGGGTCGACCCGGAGGGCGACGCCTTCGTGCTCGCCGGTGCCGAACCGCTCGACCCGGCGGCCCCGGTCACGGTCGTGCCGATGGGCAACGGCCGCGTCGCCATCCGCCACACCGACCCGAACGCCGCCGGCACGACCGTGCCGGTGAAGATCACCGTCGCCGACGTGCACGGCGCGAGCGCCGAGGCCACCCTCGACGTGCGGGTCACCTCGAGCGCGGGTCTCGACGTCGCCCCGGTCGCGGTCACGGCGGGCGCCGGCCGCACCGCGATCGTCTCGATCGCCGACCACGCTTCGGGCGGCTCGGGGTCGCTGCGGCTCCTCGACGCCGTGCCGACGGCCTCGGCCCAGGGGGCCGGCCTCGAGGTCGTGCCGAACGCCGCCGCGGGCCAGGTCGAGCTGCGCGCCGCCGAGCCCGGCGCGTACACCGCCACCTTCACCGTGCAGGACCTCGTGACGCGGGCCGAGCAGGCCGCGACCATCCGGGTCACCGTCGCCCCGCCGGGGGCGCCCATCGCGATCGCGCCCATGACCGCCTTCGTCCGGCAGGGCGAGGACACCATGGTCGACGTGCTCGGCGCCGTGCAGAACACGGGTGGCCGCGTGCTCATGGTCACCGAGGCCGTCTCCGTCTCGCCCGAGCTGAACATCGGGCTCGTCGGGCAGTCGCAGGTGCGCGTCGCCGGCGCGACGACCGACGGGCAGCCCGGGCTCGTCGGCCGGGCCCGGGTCACGGTGTCGGACGGCGCGGGCGGCACGGCCGTCGGCGACCTCAGCGTCTTCCTCGTCGCCCGCACGGCCGGGCTCAGCCCGATCGCCATGCCCGACACCGTGACGATGCGCGCGGGCGAACTGGTCAGCATCCCCGTGACCGCGAACGACGTCAGCCCCCGGGCCGAGCGGCTCGTCGTGCACCCGGAGGTCACCGGCTCCGGCACCGAGGGCGAGCTCGTCTTCGCGTCCGGCAGCAGCATCCGCTACCTGGCGCCCAAGACCCCCGGCACCTACGAACTCGGCTACGCCGTCGGCCTCGAGCAGGCGCCCGACCGGCTCGACCACTCCACGGTGACCGTCACGGTGCTGCCCGACGGCGCGAATCGCGCACCCCAGCCGCGCTCGCTCGTCGCCCGCGTGCTGAGCGGGCAGAGCGTGTCGATCCCGGTCCCCGCGGCGGGCATGGACCCCGACGGCGACCGCACCGTGCTCACCTCGGTCACGCAGCCGGGCAAGGGCCTCGGCGTCGCGACCATCTCCGCCGAGGGCGACGCCATCGTCTACACCGCTCCGGCCGACGGCACCGGCGACACCCAGCCGAACTTCGAGTACACGGTGCGGGATGCCTCGGGCGCCACCGGCAGCGCGGCCGTGCGCGTGGGCGTGCTGACCGCCGCGGTGAGCGACGCGGCGCCCGTGACGTTCAGCGACTACGTGCGCGTGCAGCGCTCCTCCGATTCGCCGGTGACCGTCGACCCGGCCGGCAACGACCTCGACCCCGCGCAGGGCGCGCTGCGGCTCGTGAAGCTCGTGCCGAACGCGCCGGAGGGCACGCCCGAGTACCAGCGGCTGCTCGCGCTCATCGATGACCGGACGTCGCTCGGCGACCGCCGGGTGGTGCTCCGCGCGGGCGACGTCGTCGGCACGAACTCCTACCGCTACACCGTCGCCTCGGAGCGCACCTCCTCGACCGCCGAGGGCCTCATCGTGGTGAACGTCACCGAGGCCGCGTCGACCGACGTGCCCCTGGTCAACGACACGGTCGTCACCGCGCGCTCCCGGCTCGAGCTGGAGCAGCGCGGCCTCGACGTCGTCAGCGGACGCGTCGTCTGGGCCTCCGGCGACGCCCGCTCGCTGAAGCTCGAACTGTGGGGGAAGGCTGCGGCGGCCGCCGGGTACTCGGTCGAGGGGCAGCGCATCCGCGGCCCGCTGCCGGAAGACGGCGCCCTCGTGCCGTTCCGACTGAGCGGCAAGAACACGGCCGGCGGCGAGGTCGAGGCCTTCGGCTTCCTGATCGTGCCCGCCGCCGACGAGCTGCGCGTCCAGCTGCGCGCCGACGTCAGCCCCGTCGAGGTGAAGGAGGAGGCGTCGAAGACCTTCGACGTCGCGAAGCTCCTCGACCTCGCCTCGGGCGACTCCGTCGAGCTCGCCGCCGGCGGCGAGTACCCGGTTCAGCGCAAGGCGGCGAGCTGCGCCCCGGCCGGCGGCACGAGCGTCGAGTACCGCGCCGGTGCCGGCGCCCCCTGGTCGGATCTCTGCCTCGTCGGCGTGCGACTGCCCGGGCAGCGCGAATGGTCGCAGGTCGCGGTGCCCGTCTCGGTCATCCCGAAGGACCCGCAGGCCATCCTCTCCGCCGTGTCGCGCACCGTCGCCCCCGGTGCGAGCGAGACCGTGCGCCTCTACGACGAGATGACGAGCTGGGAGGGCGGCCGCGAGGGCGACCGCAGCAAGCTCGACTACGCCGTGACGTATCAGGGCAGCGCGTTCACCGTCACGCAGGACGGCACGAAGGTCACGGCGGAGGCCCGGGCGGATGCCCGACCCGGCACCCGCGAGACCGTCACGATCGGCGTGAGCGCCTTCGGCGGGCTGACCTCGGCGATCACCCTCGTCGTCGGGCAGGCCCCGGCCGACCAGCCGCGCGGCGCCGTGTTCACGAAGCAGTGCTCGGTCGACCAGGGCAGCTCCTGCTCGATCCCCGTCGTCGGCGTCTCGGGCGAGTACGACCCCTTCGCCGGCAAGACCGGCTCGGGCCTGAAGCTCCGCTCGATCGGCTCGACCTCGTGCCCGGTCGCCGGCATCGGCATGCAGGGCGACACCGCGATCTCCGTGACCTGGCCCAGCGGCCAGAACGCGTACGGCGGCGAGTGCGTCGTGCCGTTCACGGTCACCGACGCCCAGGGCCGCACCGGCGAGGGGCGGGTGACCGTCGACCTGCTCGGCCTGCCGCAGGCGCCGGCCTCGATCGCGACCGCCGACTACACGAAGAACTCGGTCACGATGGAGGTGTCGCTGGGGGAGGCGCTGCGGGCGCACCCGGCGGTGACGGGCGTCGAGATCCTCGAGGGCGGCCGCGCCGTGGGCGCCGACTGCCGGCCGGGCGCCCCCGGCGTGTGGCAGTGCGTGGTCGGCGGGCTCGTGCCCGGCGAACGGCACTTCTACTCGGCACGGGCCGTGAACGGCGTCGGCGCGTCCGCCCCGACGAGCGCCGTCGAGGCGTGGGCGTACGAGGCACCGACCGTCGACGGCGTCGTCGCGACCCCGGTGTACCGGGCCGGCACGACCGCCCAGGGCACCGGCGTCGTCCAGCTCACGATCACGGCCGACGCCGACGCGCGCTCCTTCCGCGTGCAGGAGACCGGGCAGACGATCGAACGCACGGGCACGGAGACCACCGTCGACCTCGCGCTCGCTCCCGGCCCGCAGACGATCACGCTCGTACCGATCAGCGTGTACACGCCGCCGACCGGGCGCGGCAACAACGAGGGCGGGCAGACCGCGACGCCTGTGACGGTCGCCGGAGCGCCGTACTTCGATCCGAACGGCATCACGGCCACGGCGACGACGAACTCCTCCATCCGCATCTCGGGTGTGGGGCTGCAGCAGAACCACAGCGCCAAGCCGGGCGAGATGGTCTACTTCGCGTGGCGCTCGGGCAGCGAGCCGCAGTGCTCGGCCGACGGCAGCGGTGCGCTCACGTACAGCGCCGGCTCGGCGAAGGTCTCCACCTCGCCCGACATCGACGGCCTCGACGAGCGCAAGCGCTACCTGATCAAGGCCTGCGGCTCGAACGGCTTCGGCGTCGTCGCCTCGAGCGTCGGCGAGGTGCGCGTCTACACGAGCGCCGACACCCCGACCGGCGACGCCAGCTACACCGTGGCGACGACACCCGACCCGAACGGCCGCAGCTACCGCTACGGCGTGACCGGCCCGAGCCTCGCCGCGATCGAGGACTTCCACGTCGAATACTCCTCGAACAGCACGAACTGGACCACCGACTTCGGCGCGGCCGTGAACGACGCGTCGAACCCCGGGCAGGTCTACGCCCGGCAGTGCCACAACACCTGGGGCGGGCTGTACTGCTCGAACCAGATCGAGATCTCGGCGAACACCGCGCCCGCGCCCGTCTCGGTCGACTTCAGCGGCTCCTGCGTGGCGGTCCCGCCGAACGAGTCCAACGTCTCGCTCGCCGAGGCGGGGGTCACCGTCACGAGTGCCGGCGCCGGTTCGGCCGTCGTGCGCAGCTGGACCCGGGACGCCGCGAACTCGCCGACCACCGCCCGCGTCGTGATCGGCTTCACCGGGGCCTACGGCGCCCTCACCGACATCACCCGCGACATCGACGTCTGCGCGGCGCCCGACCCGGGGCCCGTCCCCGACCCGCCGAGCGGTCCGGGAGCGGGTGGATGACCCGCCACACCGCGTCGCGACCAGGCATCCGCCGTCTGGGCATCCGCCGCACCGCCTTCCCCAGCACCGATCCCCGCCGAGAGGACCACCGATGACCATCGCCCCGGAACAGGCCGCCTGGTTCCACGAGACGTTCGGGCTCATCGCCGACAACGTCGAACAGGCGCTGCTCGGCAAACGGCACGTGATCGAGCTCGTGCTCGCGACCGCGGTCTCCGGCGGGCACGTGCTGCTCGAGGATGCCCCCGGCACCGGCAAGACCGCGCTCGCGCGGGCCATCGGGCAGTCGATCCACGGCACCAGCTCGCGCATCCAGTTCACGCCCGACCTGCTGCCCGGCGACGTCACCGGCATCACCGTGTTCGACCAGAAGTCCGGCGAGTTCGAATTCCACGCCGGGCCGGTGTTCGCGAACATCGTGCTCGCCGACGAGATCAACCGGGCGAGCCCGAAGACCCAGTCGGCGCTGCTCGAGGTGATGGAGGAGGGGCAGGTCACGATCGACGGCGTCACCCGCCCGGTCGGCACCCCCTTCCTCGTGCTCGCCACGCAGAACCCGATCGAGCAGGGCGGCACCTACCGCCTGCCGGAGGCGCAGCTCGACCGCTTCGCGATCAAGACCTCGATCGGCTACCCCGACGAGGCGGCGACGATGCGCATCCTGCAGGGCGTCGGCACGCCGAAGGGTGAGCTCGAGGCCATCGTCGGCACCGACACGATCGTCGCCATGACGGAGCTCTCCCGGAGCGTCTACGTGAACCCGCTCGTCTCGGACTACATCATGCGGCTCGTCGACGCGACCCGTCGCGCCTCCGAGGTGCGCCTCGGCGTGAGCGTCCGCGGCGCGATCGCGCTCTCCCGCCTCGCGATGACCTGGGCGGCCGCGGCGGGTCGCAGTTACGCGACCCCCGACGACGTGCGCGAGCTCGCCGTCGCCGCGCTCGCCCACCGCCTGGTGCTCGAGCCCGAGGCGGAGTTCGACGGCGTCACCCAGAACGCGGTCGTCAACCAGATCCTGCTCGACGTGCCCGCGCCGAGGGAGAACGGGGTGGCGTGAGCGCACCCGAACGCCTGCTCCGCGAACCCGCGGGCCACGACACCGTCACCTCGACGCGCGGCGCCAGCGTCACGCGTCGTTCGGCGACCCGTCTCGGCGGCATCACGGGTGGCGCGGTGCGGTTGCGTCGCGGCTGGCGGCGCGCGGCGGATGCCGCGGGCCGGGCGGTGCGCTGGGTGCGCGAGACGGTGTCGCCCGCCGGCGTCCTGCTCGCCGCGCTCACCGTCGCCGGGGTCGCCGCGGGCTGGGCGTTCGGCTGGATGGAGGCGTGGGTCGTCGCGGCGATCGCCGGCGTGCTGCTGCTCGCCTGCGTGCCGTTCCTGCTCGGCGCGCACGACTACCGGGTGCGGCTCGAGCTCGACCGCGACCGGGTGGTCGCCGGCTCCGAGATCCGTGGCGGCCTCGACCTCGTGAACGAGGGCCGCCGGCTCGCGCTGCCCGGCGTCGTCGACCTGCCGGTCGGCCGCGGGCTCGTCGAGGCGCACGTGCCCCTGCTGCGCGCGGGGGCGCACCACCACGAAGAGCTCGTCATCGCGGCCCAGCGCCGCGGCGTCATCGACGTCGGCCCGATGACGGTCTCGCGCGGCGACCCGCTTCGCATCCTCCGCCGCGAGCTCAGCTGGCCCGAGGTGCAGCGCGTCTACGTGCACCCGGTCACGACGCAGCTGCCGCCATCGAGCGCCGGGCTCATCCGCGACCTCGAGGGCGCCCCGTCGAGTCAGTTGGTCGACGCCGACCTCTCCTTCCACGCCGTGCGGGAGTACGCGCCCGGTGACTCGCAGCGGCACATCCACTGGAAGGCGACCGCTCGCACCGGCACCCTCATGGTGCGCCAGTACGAGGAGTCGCGGCACGCCCGCATCGCCGTGCTCCTCGACCTCGACCTCGACGGCTACCGCGACGAGGACGAGTTCGAGCTGGCCGTCAGCGCCGCGGCCTCGCTCGGCGTGCAGGGCGTCCGCGAGGGCCGCGACGTCCTCGTGGGCGTGAGCGCCGAGCTCGACCCCGCCGACCGCGGCAGCGTGCAGGCGATGCGCTCCCTGCCGACGGTCTCCCCGCGGGTGCTGCTCGACGCCACCTCCGCGATCGAGGCCGGCTCCGCCGACGGGCTCGACGCCCGGGTCATCCGTCTCGAATCGCTCGCCGCGCTCGTCGCCCGATCCTTCGCCGACCTGTCGATCGCCTACCTGGTGACCGGCGCCGAGGTGCCGACCACGCGGCTGCGCCGCGCGGCCGTCGCCCTCCCGCCCGGCATCGCCGTCGTCGCGGTGCGCTGCGAGCCCGGCACCGAGCCGGGACTCCGCCGCTCGCGCGAGCTCGCGGTGCTCACCGTCGCCGAGCTCGACGACCTCGGCCAACTGCTCGCGAGAGGGGCGGCGCGATGAGCGCGCAGGATGCCGCGCCGGCACGCGGTCGCCGGGTCGACCGGCCCGAGCGCGGGCCGTCGCCCCTCGACGAGCGGAGCCTGCTCGGGCTCGGCTACGTCGTCGTCGCGGTCGTCCTCGCGACGGTGGCGGCGTGGCCGGTGTACGCCTCGCCGCGCATGCTCCTCGTCGCCGCCGTGGGCCTCGTGCTCGGCCTCGGCCTCGCGGTCGTGGCGCGGCTGCTGCGCTGGCGCGGGCTCGTCGGCGCGCTGCTCGTCGCGGCCTTCGCCGTCGTCGGCTACGCGCTCGTCGTCGTCCCCGTGGCGATCCCGTCGGCGCTCGGCAGCCCGATGCGGATGGTGGAGGGCGTCCGCGACGGCTTCGTCGGCGTGATCGTCGGCTGGAAGCAACTGCTCACCCTCGCGCTGCCGCTCGGCGAGTACCAGGCGGTGCTCGTGCCGTTCCTCGTCGTCGTGCTGCTCGGCTCCCTGTTCGGTGGCCTGCTCGTGCTGCCCGACCGCGGCTGGTCGCCGCTCGCCGTGCTCGTCGGCCTCGGCATGACGGCGTTCGGCATCGTCTTCGGCTCGAGCGCGCTGAGCGCCCCGATCGTGCTCGGCGCCGTGCAGGTGCCGGCCCCCCGCGAGCTCCTCGTCGGCGTCGGCGGCCTCCTCGCCGCCGTCGGCTGGCTGCTGCTGCGCTCCCGCTCCGCTCGCCGCATCGCCCTGCAACGGGCGACCGCGGGCACCGTGCAGCGGGCCGGCCTCTCCGGCTGGGTCGCGATCCGGCGCCGTGCGGTCGCCGCCGGGCTGATCGCCGTCGCGCTCCTCGCGGGGGCCGCCGTCGCGCCGGCCGCGGCGGAGCTGGCCGACCGGAGCGCGCTCCGCGACCAGGTCGAGCCGGAGCTCGCCGTGCGTCAGGCGCCGTCGCCGCTGTCCGCCTACCGGTCCGCCTTCGCCGGCGACGGGATCGACGAGACCTGGCTCGAGCTCGACGGGGACACCGACGGGGTGGAGCGGGTACGCATCGCGACCCTCGACGACTTCGACGGCGAGACGTTCCAGGTCGCCGCCGACCCCGACGACCCCGCCACCCGATTCACCCGGCTGCCGCGCGCGGCCGGTGCGGGCGATGCCGAGTTCGAGCTGACGGTCGGCGACGGCTATCGCGGTCTCTGGGTGCCCGTGCCGGGCGGACTGATGGCCGCACCCGACTTCTCCGGCGCGCGCGCCGTCGCGCTCGCCGACGGGTTCCACCGCTCGGCCGACGGGGCGACGTCGATCTCGATCGCCCCCCTCCCGGGGTCGACGGGACGCGACGCCGAACGCGGCCTCGTCGCCGGTGACCGGTACCGCGTCGTCGCCGCGGCCGACGACGGGCGCGGCCTCGAGACGCTCGGCAGCCCAGCGACGCAATCCGGCATCGACGAGGAGAGCTACCCGGCCCTCACCGCCTGGGTCGAGCTGCAGGCGCAGCCGCGATCGGCCGAGGGGCTCGCGACGCTCGTCGATCGGCTCCGAGCGCGCGGCTATCTGAGCCACGCGGCCACCGACGGGGAGGCTGCGGCCGGCTGGATCGAGCGGATGGGGCCCGGCTACGCCTTCCTGCCGAGCTACTCCGGGCACTCGACGGCCCGGATCGAGGCGCTCTTCACGCAGCTCGTCGATCAGCAGCGCCTCGCCGGGGAGCAGGCGAGCGACGCCGAGCTCGTCGCCGGGGTCGGCGACGACGAGCAGTTCGCCGCCGCCGTCGCGCTCGTCGCCCGCTCCCTCGGCTACGAGTCGAGGGTCGTGCTCGGCTTCCGGCTCGCGGGGGCCGAGGAGGTCGACGGCGTCGAGCGGTGCACCGAGGTCTGCACCGGCGGCGCGCTCGCCGCCTGGGTCGAGGTCCGCTCGCCGAACGGCGACTGGGCGACGGTGGATGCCACGCCGCAGCACGAGGTGGCGCCGAGCTTCATCAAGGAGGGCGAGCAGCTGCCGCAGCACCCCACCCGCCCCGAGCGCCCAGACACCGACACGCTCGACCCGCCGCCCGCGCAGAGCGACGCGAGCGAGGCCGAGGCGGCCCCCGTCGAGGAGACCGGGCCGGATCTGTCGCTGCTCTTCGCCGTGCTCAAGTGGACGGGCCTCGGCCTGGCCGCACTGCTCTGCCTGCTGCTGCCGGTGCTGGTGCTGCTGGCGGCGAAGCGCTGGCGGCGCGCCGGTCGGCGCCGTGAGGCCGCACCCGAGGTGCGGATCGTCGGCGCCTGGGACGAGCTCGTCGACCGCTACGTCGACGAGGGCGTCCTCGCGGGGGAGTCCGGCACCCGCGCCGCGACCGCCCGGGCCAGCGGCCGGCCGGCCGCCGAGGCGCTCGCCGGGCTGGTCGAGCGCGCCGTCTTCGCGGGAGACCCGCCGAGTCCGGCCGACGCGGATGCCGCGTGGGCCATCGTCGACCAGGAGACCGCGGCCCTCCGCCGACGTGACGGCGCCCCTCGCCGCCTCGGCGTGATGCTGTCGTTCGCGTCATTCCTGCGTACAATCCGACCCGCACGTGTTCTCACGGAGGAGCCCGCCAGATGACCCCCGCCGATTCCCAGCAGTTCGCTGTCGTCATGCTCGTGATGACGCTCGTCTGGTTCCTCGTCGCCCTCGGGCTCTACGTCTGGTACGCGGCGATGCTCGCGCGGGTCTTCCAGAAGTTCGGCTTGCCCGCGTGGTCGGCGTGGGTGCCGGTCTACAACGAGATGCAGCTCTTCGGCCTCGGCGGCCAGCCCAAGTGGGCGGCCATCCTCCTGTACGTGCCGATCGTCCAGCTCGTCGGGCTGTACTTCCGCATCCTCGCCGTGCACCGGGTCACGACGCAGTGCTGGCGCGGCGTCGGCACGACCGTCGTCGGCATCCTGCTGCCCCCGGTCTGGGCGACGATGCTCGCGCTCGGTGCCGCGCCCGATCCGGAGCGCGGCCGCCTGCCGAAGCCCTTCGGCACGAGCACCGGCCCGTCGCCCGTCGCGCAGGGGCCGCTCGCCGCAGGTCAGCCCGGCGTCATCCCGCCCGTCGCGCCGCAGGGCTCCGCGTTCCTGCCCTCGCAGGAGCCGTTCGCGGCCGGTGGTCAGCTGCACACCGGCTCGCCCGGGCAGGCGGCTCCCGCACCGTTCTCCGCTCCTGCGCCCGCGACGGCCCGCCCGGCGCCGGCGGCGCCCGCCGCGGCGCCCATCGTGCCGCCGAGCTTCGCCGTGCCGCCGGTCGCTCCGCCGGCCGGGGGCACGCTGCCGCCGGCTCCGGCGCACCCGTCGGCGCCGGGCCAGCCGGGCCAGCCCGCGCAGCCGGGCCAGTCGGCGCCGGGCCAGCCCGCGCAGCCGGCCGCGGCGCCGGCCTTCGCGCCGCCGCCCGCGCCGACGACGGGTCCGGTGCTGCCGCCGGCCGCGCCGCCGGCCCCCGCCACTGCACAGGCGGCGCCCGCCGGTGCGCCCGTGCCGGCCGCGGCCCCGAGCGAGCCCGGTGACCCGAACCGGATCGAGCCGATGCCGCCCGGCCCGGCGTTCGTCGAGTCGGCCTCGGCCTTCGCCGACTCGGCGTCGATGTTCGCGGGCGCGGCCTCGGCGTTCGCGGCATCCGCCCGGGCGGAGCCCGCCTTCAGCTCGCCGGCCGACGACGACATCGCCGACGCGGCCACCATCATGGTCGCCCCGGCCGAGGAAGACCCGATCGACCGCACCGTCGTCGTCGAGCGCCGCCCCCGGATCACCTGGATCCTCGTCACGGACGAGGGCGCTCGGCTGCCGCTCGACGCCGCACTCGTGGTGCTCGGTCGGAACCCGCGCCAGGTCGGCGACGGCGAGCAGCGGCTCGTCGTGCCCGACTCCAGCCGCACGCTCTCGAAGACGCACGCCGAGCTGCGCCGGGACGGCGAGCAATGGACGGTCGTCGACCTCGGCTCCACGAACGGGGTGCTCGTGCCCGACCGCTTCGGCGAGGAGCAGCTGATCGACCCCGGGGTGCCCACGCCGGTGGTCGAACGGCTCGTCCTCGGCACGCTGGGCCTCCGGATCCTCCGCGGCGAGTCCGAGAGGACCGGCCCCGTATGACCGACCCCCAGGGCGTCACGGTCGCGTCCGCCGTCTCCAGCGACGTCGGACTGGTCCGACGCGCCAACGAGGACTCCGCGCTCGCGGAGTGGCCCGTCTATCTCGTCGCCGACGGGATGGGCGGCTACGAGGCGGGCGACCGGGCGAGCGCGGCGGTCGTGCAGGCGTTCCGCCGGCACGTCGTCGGGCTGAAGTTCGCGACGGTCGGCGCGGTCCGCGATGCGCTCACCGCCGCCGGCGACGAGGTCGCGAAGGTCGCCGCGGAGACCGACCGCGGTGCGGGCAGCACCGTGACGGGCGTCGTCCTCATCGAGGACGAGGGCGAACCCGCCTGGCTCGTCTTCAACGTCGGCGACTCGCGGGTCTACCGGCACCACGGCACCGAGCTCGAGCAGCTCACCGTCGACCACTCGCTGGGCCAGGAGCTCATCGACCGCGGGGCCATGCGCCGGGAGGATTTGGCGAGCTTCGACCGGCGCAACGTCATCACCCGGGCGATCGGCGCGCCCGACAGCACCGCGGACAGCTGGCTGCTCCCCGTGGTGAACGGCGAGCGCCTGCTGCTCTGCTCCGACGGTCTCACCGCCGAGGTGAGCGACGAAGGCATCCGGGCGACCCTCACCATGAGCGGACGCCCGGAGTCCGCCGCGCAGGCGCTCGTGCAGCGCGCCCGCCAGGCGGGCGGTCGCGACAACATCACGGTCGTCGTCGTCGATGTCATCTCCGGCGGGATCGAAGAGCTGGGCGACGGCACCACCTCGATCCGCCCGGCCGCCGACGGCGAACCCGCCGACGACCACACGACGATCCCGGTCCGTCGGGCGGCGTCGTGACCGAGGAGCACGACCCCCGCGAAGCGGCGCACGACGACGTCGAGGACGCGACGGTCATCGTCGAGCGCACGGCCGAACGCATCGCGCGTGCTTCGCTCGACGTCGACCCGGACTGGGACCCCGCGGAGGCCGACACGGCCGACCGCCCCGAGGAGGCGACCATCGTCGTCGACCGCAGCGCCGGTGTCGGGGGCAGTGGCGGGAACGGTGCCGGGAACGGTGCCGGGAACGGCCTCGGCGACGGGCTCGGCGACGGCCTCGACGACGGCGGTGAGTTCGACGAGACCCGGGTCGTCGATCGAGGTGCCTCGGCCGAGCGCGGACAGGAGGCGGAGCCTGCGGCGGAGGGCCGACCGGGCACCGCGGCCGAGCAGGTCGCGCGCCCCGCCGAACCGGTGCTGAACGCACCCAAGCGCCGTCGCCGCCGACGCGAGCCCGCTCCCGCCCCAGTGCCGGAGGAGGTGCTGCGCACCGCCGAGCAGGGACCCGGCGTCGGCGTGCTCGACCGCTACCGGGCCCGCACTGGCGAGCCGCTCCGGATGCCGATCCCGGACCTCGGCGAAGGCCCCGGCCCGACGCGCGACGCGTCCGCTCCGCTGCCCTCGGTCGCGCGGCGCAGTCGTCGCACCGCGATCGGCGCCCTCCTCGCCGTCACCGTCGCCGGGGCGCTCGGCATCGCCGGGCTCATCGCCGTCGGCTCCATCCTCTGGCGCACGCTCTTCGGCTGACCCCCGCCCCGCCCGAACGGCGGGTCAGAGCCGGGCAAAAGCCGGGCGGGGCAGGGGCGGGCGTCAGGAGACGTCGCGGCGCCAGCTCGTGGCCGCGCCGATCGCGGCGAGCACGACGGCGATGCCGAGCAGCACGAGGGCGCCCTGCCACCAGAGAAGCATCTCGGCCGCACCGCCCGGCGTCGCCAGCGCGTAGAACGAGGCGCCGACGAGCGCGTCGCTCGCCGATCCGGGCAGGAACTTGCCGACCGCGGCCGTCGCGTCCGAGAAGGAGGCCGCGAGGCGCAGCAGCGGCTCCACGAACTGGGTGAACGCCAGCACGATGACGATCGCCGCGACCTGGTTCGGCACGACCGCGCCGAGGGCCGCGCCGATCGCCGCCCACAGCGCCATCGCCAGGATGCCGCGACCGATCATCGCCCAGGTGTCGCTCTGGTCGAGCATCGGGTCGAGCCCGAACACGGCGAGCATCGCGGCACCCGCGCCGACGGTGGCGAGGAACGCGATCACGCCGAAGCCGGCGCCGATCGGCAGCTGGGCGAAGAGCTTCGCCCCGAGGACGGTGGTGCGCTGCGGCGTCGCGAGGAAGGTGGCCGTGAGGGTGCGGTGCCGGAACTCGCCCGTCACCGCGAGCACGCCGATGATCACGGCGAAGACGTAGCCGAGCGAGGTCGCGAAGCTGTAGACGAGCGGCGCGAGCGGCATGTCGCCGAGCGGGGGCGCCTCCGTGCCCGTCGAGGCGGCGACGTCGGGGTTCGCGATCGTGAAGCCGAACAGCGCCGCCAGCCCGCCGGCGATGAACGCCAGGTAGGCGAACATGATGATGGCGAGCAGCCACCACATGCGGGTGGTCGTCACCTTCAGGAACTCGGATGCCAGTACGCGCATGCCGCTCACCCCTCGCCCTCGCCGACGAGCGCGAGGAAGGCATCCTCGAGCTCGGACTTCATGCGGTGCAGCTCCGAAAGCTCCACCCCGCCGACGAATGCGGCGCGGCCCACCCGTCCCGGTTCCGGTTCGTCGACGATGAACCCGTTGCGACCCTCCGCGTAGGCGAGTCCGGCGGCGACCAGCGCGGCGGCGAGGGCTGGGCGGTCCGGCGAATCGACGATGGTGCGCGGTGCCCGGTCGAGCTCGAGGCTCGCGAGCGTGCCCGTGCGCATGAGCTTGCCGCGGGCGATGATGACGACCTCGTCGACCGACTGCTGCACCTCGCTCAGCAGGTGCGAGCTGATCAGCACCGTGCGGCCTTCGGCTGCGAGCCGCTGCAGGAAGCCGCGGATCCAGCGGATCCCCTCCGGGTCGAGCCCGTTGATCGGCTCGTCGAGCACCAGCACGCCCGGGTCGCCGAGGAGGGCGGTCGCGAGCGAGAGCCGCTGCCGCATGCCGAGCGAGTAGCCGCCGACGCGCCGCCCGGCGTAGTCGCTCATGCCGACCTGCTCGAGCACCGTGTCGACGCGCTGGCGGGGCAGCCCGGCGGCGGTCGCGTAGACGCGTAGGTGGTCGCGGCCCGTGCGTCCGGGGTGGAAGCTCGCGTCGAGGGCGGCGCCCACGGTCTCGAGCGGGCGTTCGAGCTTCGCGTACGGCGTGCCACCGAAGGTCGCCGTACCGGAGTCGGCGCGGACGAGGCCGAGCAGCATGCGCAGCGTCGTCGTCTTGCCCGCGCCGTTCGGACCGAGGAACCCGGTCACCACGCCCGGGCGCACCGTGAAGCTCAGATCGTCGACCGCCGCGACCTGGCCGAACCGCTTGCCGAGTCCCGAGACCTCGATGGGGATGCCGCCTGTCATGCGCTCTCCTCACGTGGCGTGCCGGCGGGCGCTGCCGCCTGCCCTCACCCTAGCGACGGATGCCGCTCGAGGCATCCGTCGCTAGGG
>NZ_JAMBNX010000016.1 GCF_023715325.1 Agromyces mediolanus
CGGCGGCCAGCTCCTCCGCGGCCTCCACCACGGCGACCGTCAGCGCCGTCACGAGCGGGCCGGCGGTCCCGCGGCCCTCCTTGGAGAGCGAGTACAGGGTGCCGCCGTCACGCACGAACGCGGCCGGGTCGAACTGCGGGCGCAGATCGGGCTCACCCTGCGGGTTCACCCACGCGGCTACCTGGCGGTTGGTCAGGCACGACGCCATTTGCTGCGCCGTGCCGTAGATGCCGCCGCGCTGCTTCTCCGGGGCGGTGATGACACCGCGCACCTGGTCGGCCGTCAGGTCGTACCCACCGCGACGGAGGATGCCGATCGGCTCCTCCTCCGTGGGGCGCGTCAGCCACCCGTAGACGTCCGTGATCGGCCGCGAGTCGAGCGCGGCCGCGAGCAGGAGCCCCGCAAGGAGATCCTGCCCCGCGGGGTCGAAGTAGGCATCCGTCTTGGCTCCGGGGTCGCGGGAACCGGAGGCGAAGTGATCGGCCAGCTTGGCCGCGCGCACCTCGTCGGTGACGTAGCTGAGCGGGTTCCACCACCACGTAGGGTTCTCGAGCGCGATCCCCTGGGGATCGAACACCCAGACCGGGCCGGCCTCCGCTCGCACGTCGCGCGTCGCGTCGACCACATCGCGCTTGTTCGACGTCACGAGAACGCCCCCAGGAGCTTCCAGGATGGCCGGCACCGCCCGAGAGGTCGTCTTACCGGTGCGCGGCCCCCAGATGTCGATGTGCATGTCCTCCCAGGTGCCGTAGAGCGGCATCTGACCGAGCGTCTTACCGATCGGCACACCGAGGGAGCCGGTGACGCCGAGGCGGGTCGCCTGAGCCTGCGCGTTGCGCTTGCTCAGACCCTCGACGTCCTTCCCCCGGCCCATGTACGAGCTGGCCCGGTCGACGCGAGTCCGTCCCTTCCGGTAGCGGACAACGCCGATGATCGCGAGCACCACGAGCGCGAGGACGATCGCCAACAGGACGATGACGATCCACGTCGCGGATGCCGGCCACGGCACCCGCCCCATGACGACGCCGAGCGTGAACGCGAACGGGTCGCTCGGCAGCTCGACACCGGTCCCGTCGAGCTGGTGGCCGAGGCGCACCGCGACGTTGAGGACGACGATCGCCGCGACCACGCCGCCGATGCCGACGAGCAGCATCATCGTCTCCGCGCCGAAGCCGCCGGGATCGCGGCGGCGGTTGTTCGGAGTGCTCATGACGACACCCGCTCCTCGTGCTCCTCGACCAGCTCCTCGACGACGTGCAGCGCGCGCCGTCCGGTGCGGGACTGTTCGTACCACCGCTGATTCGTGTCGCGGATCGAGCGCTCAGCCTCCGTCAATCGAACCTCGACCGGGATACCCGGCCGAGTGCCGACCTTGACGAGGAACTTCCCGCGGCCGGGAGGGTCGACCTCGCGGCCCGACGCGGCATCCCACGCGGGCGGGTCCTGCCAGCCGGTCAGAAGCTCTTGCTCGGCCTCCGAGAACGGGATGACCGTCGTCAGCTCCGGCATTTCCGTGTACGGCAGGCCCGCGCACATCACCATGCCGGCGCGCTCGACGAAGCCCTTCGCCTTCAACCGGTCCTCTGGGAGGGCGCTGAGGTCGGCCATCGTGTGCGAAATCATGGCCGTGCCGACACCCACCTGACGGTTCAGGCGGGTGAGGAAGTCGACGCGATCGACGATGCCGTTACCGGCGCGCAGCGCACGCCACAGCTCGTCCATGATGACGAAGTAGTGCCGGCGCGGTTCCAGGCCGGCATCCGCGAGGACGTTCGCGATGTTCACCGTCGCGAATCCGTTCGACCAGCAGGCGAGCAGGGTCGCCGCGCGCAGGTCGCCCTCAGCCTCACCGATGGCCGAAATGTCGTAGACCACGGGACGGTCGAGGCGCATTGGGTTGTCGGTCGGCTGGGAGAACATTTCGCCCAGGCGGCCACCGCGGGAGAGGCTGATAAGCGACGCTTCCAGCCCGCGCGTGATCCGCTGATACTCGGCAAAGTCGCCGCGGTCGACGGCCACCAGGCGCAGCTCCTCCGGCCCTTGCTGCACGACGTTCAGCAGGTCGCCCAGCACCGGCACGCCGTCGAAGTTCCGATCGAGGTAGCGCAGCGCCTGGTCGACGATGGATTCCTCGACGTCGCTCGGAGCCGACTTGCGGAGGATCGTCAGCAGGGACGACACCATAGCCAGGCGGCGGCCGTGGGCGTCCTCCAAGACCTCGCCGGCCTCCTTCGGGAAACCGGCCTCAGTGAGCCGCTTCGCGGCGTCCTTCGCCTCGCCGGGGTCGAGCACGTTCAGGTGCCCGCGGCCACGGCCGAGGGTGATGACCTGGCCGCCGAGCGCGCGAATGACCTCCACGTAGTCGGGTCGAAGATCGCCCAGCACGAGCGGCTGCACGCCGTAGCCGGCGAGGCCGATCGCCATCCGGGCGACGGCGGTCGACTTCCCGAGGCCCGGCTTGCCGAGCACGAACAGCGACGGGTTGCTGATGAGCTTCGCGCGCTGGAACCACGAAATCGGGTCGCAGCAGAGCGTCGCCCCGGTGTGAATGTGGCGGCCCAGCGGGACGCCCACCATCGGCGTGCCGGCACCGATCGAGTACGGCCACAGGCCGCACACCTGCACGGTCGTGCCGCGCCACTCGGCGGGCGGCTGGATGAAGTTCGACATGCCGCCGCCGGGGCCGCTGTAGCCCCGAGACGTCAGCGCGCCGGCCGACGTCGACGAGCCGGCGTCGGTGTTCTTCCGGCCGCTGCGCACGAACAGCAGCGCGCCCACGATGACGATCACGACGAGCCCGCCGAGGACGGCGAGAGCAATCAGGTCAGCACTCATCAGACACGCTCCCTCAGCGCCGCGGGGACGGCAACGTGCTTGCTCAGCACGAGGCCCAGGGGCAGCGCGGCGGCGAATGCGCTGTCCTGTGATCCGTAGACCGGCCGGAGCCGGAGGCGAGCGGTCGCCCCGAGGTTGTCGACCGCGGCGCGCGCGTCGGCCTCCTTGGCCGGGTCGATCACCGTCGCGGTGACGAGGATTCCGAAGTTCACCAGGCCCGCGCCCGATGCCTCCTCAGATTCCGTCGCCTGAGCCGAGCGCAGCGCGAGCGAGTCACGCGCCGCCGGCTTCCGGGTCGAGGTCGCCTTGAACTCCGCAGCTCGCACGTCCGACTGCACGAGCGATGCCGCCCGCGCCGGGTCGATCGGCTTGTAGAGCAGCGTCACGCGCTTACGGGCGATATCCCGGTGCGGAGCCAGCAGGCGGGCGAGGACGCCCGACTGCACGAGCCCGCGGGGCGCTTGCGTCATCGCCCAGGTGACCGACTTGGCCGAGTCGTGACGGTAGCCGTCCCATCCGGCCTGAGCGGCCGTCGGGCCGACGTCGCTCCACCGGAGGTCGGGCACGTCACCGTCCGCGTGCGCGTCGTCGATCAGCGTCGCGGCCGCCGGGTCGTAGGCGACCCGGATCGTCTCGCACAGCTCTTGGGCCGACAGCGGGTGCGCTGCACCCGCGCCCGTCGCCTGCAATCCGGCCGTCAGGCCGGGCAGACGAGCCGCGAGCTCGCGGGCCATTTCGTCGGGCTTCCGGGGCTTAGCGCCCTTCCGCGGCGCGGCGGCGAACGTCAGCGAGACGTACGCCTTCACCGTCGACGAACCAGCCGGGTAGCTCAGCACGACCTCACCCAGCATCGCCTTGGCGAAGTCCGGGCCGTCGGGGTCGGTGTTCGTCTCGACCTCGCGGCGCAGGCGGCGACCCGAGTCGGGAGCCGTTTCGATCGTCACCGCGGCGGCTTCCATGTTTGGCTCATCACCGAGGTTGCGCAGCCAGTGGCCCCAGTCGGCCACCCACAGGTCGACTTGCTCCTGGTCGACCAGCGCCGCGCCGTCAGGCTCGGTGCCGATCACGATCGAGTACGTCTTAGCGTGCGGTGAGTAGATCATCGCGAACGGCCGGGCGTAGGAGTCCTCGTGCTCGGAGAGCTGAGTCTGAGCACCGAGGCCGGGGAGCTGATTCGTTCCCCAGTCGGCACGGCCCAGCGGGCCGGAGCGGTAGATGTTCGCCTTCCGCCGCTTCGTCGACGTCCACGCGACGCGGTTCGCCGTGCGGGAAAGCACGCTGCGCCCGTCGCCGTCGCGAATCGTCAGCAGCAGGATCAGACCGCCGAACACGGCGGCCGTGATGAAGGCGTTGAGGATATTCGTCGTCATCAGGACGACGATCACGATCAGCAGTGCGACGAACATCAGACCCGTGCCGACCGTGCCGAGCCCGAGGAGGCCCGGCGACGTCGGCTGACGCCAGTTCCCGTATGTGCGAACGCCTCTACGGCTCGTTGTGTCTGCGGTTGCCATCAGCTCTCGCTCCCTTCACCTGTTGCCTGGTTACCAATGTCTCGGGCGGCCCCAGCGGCCGCCTGTCCTGCTTCTTTCGCAGCGCCAATCGCGACGCCGGCCGCCATACCGATCGGCCCGCCAGCGGCGCCGGCCGCTGCACCCGCAGCAGCTCCACCACCGGCAGCAGCTCCACCGGCCGCAGCGCCGCCCGCGGCAGCTCCACCGCCCGCAGACGCCGCAGCAGCGCCCGTGCCGCCACCAGCAGCACCCGAGGACGCCGCGGCCCCTGTCGTGGCTCCACCGCCGCCACCAGCGCCGCTAGATGCCTGCGCCGCCTGTGGGGCAGACTGACCGCCGCCGTTCGCCCCAGACGGGCCGGTAGAGCCCGTGGAGCCGGACGACCCAGACGAGCCGGTCGATCCGGAACCGCCCGACGAGCCACCGCCCGAGCCCGTCGCGAGGCGACCCATCGAGGCCGCTCCCGTCGGAAGCGAGGCGAGAGCTGCGACGCCCAACGCGCCGCCGGCACCCGCGGACATGGCCCCGACGAGCGGGGTCACGAATCGCATCAGAGCGGGCATCGCGAACAGCGCGAGCACCATCAGAATGAGGCCCGTGAGCACGGCGATGAAGCCTGTCCCGTCGTCCTGGAACACGTTCGTTCCCGCGAGCTGGAACGCCGCGGCGTAGACGATCGCGGCGGCCGGCTTGTAGAGGATGAAAGCGACGAGCCACCCGACGTTCTTCTTGAACCAGCCCTTACCCATTTCGGTGTTGGTGGCCGCAGCCGACAGCGGCAGGATGCCCGTCAGGATGACGAGCATGCCGCCGCGCGCGATCATCAGCACGATTTGGAACGCGGTCGCGAGGATCGCGATCAGCCCCAAGATGATGATGAGGAGCGCGCCGAGGCCACCGGCCGCAGGGTTCGTCGTCAGGGCGAGCAACGTCGCGATGTTGTTGCCGAAGCACGCCGTATCCGTGCCGACGTCGCAGTTCAGCGCGCCGTTCAGAATCCACACGGAGAAGGAGTCGAACGCCGACACCAACAGGCCGACGATCGTCACGCCGGCACCCGCGACAACGATCAGCGTCAACAGACTCTTGATCGTGTCCTTTCCCGGCTCGGCCCGCTGCTCCCACGCCATGCGAACGCCGCCGATGATGACGGACACGACCGCGGCCGCCCCCATGTACCACCAGAGCGACGACTGCAGAAACAGCACCGCACCGCCCGCACCCTGTGGCCCGTTCGGCAGGAGGCCCGACACGAGCGCCGTTGCGCCGCTGATGAGGAAGATCGCGCCGAGCACGATGCCGAGACGGCCCGCGGCCTGGAAGCCCTCACCGTTCCGCATCCGTGAAGCGATGAGCGCTCCAAGAAGGATGATCGAGATAGCCGCGAGTGCGATCGCGATCCAGGTCACCCAGCCCAGCACCGTAATGATGCCGTCCGAGTTCGGCGCGCTGGCCCCCGCTGCGATCGACGAGCCACCGCCCGTCCCCGTGAGGTTCGGAGTCCCGACGTTCACCCACAGGGTGCCGAGCGAGGCCACGGCCTTGCCGAAAGCTTCCATGACCGCATCGGCCATGTTCTGGATCGCGTCACCAACGACGCTGTTCGCCCACTCTCCGGCCTTGCAGCCGAGGTCGAGCGGCGCGCATTCACTCGCGGCCATGACCTATCCCTCCGTCCAGCTCACGTAGCCCGACAGGTCGGGCAGCTCGGCAACGCGCGCCGGCTCCGACTTCGAGGCATCGAGCTTCCAGTCACCATCGGCCCACACGAGTTCGTAGACCGCAGAGCCGGTGACGCTCTGCCCGTTGCTGCTACCGCGGAACGCGATATCCACACGGGCGCTGTCGCCGTCGTAGGCCAGCACGCGGAAGCCGGCGATGGATGCCCGAACGTCCGAGGGGGCAGCCGCCCCGTCAGCGCTCAGGATCGTGTCGCGGTACGGCCCATCGGTGAGCGCGTACTGGAGAAATGCGGAGCGCTGATCGGCCGGGCCGAAGCCGATGATCGTTACGTTGGCCGCAGCGAACAGTGCACCCTCCGGTGAGTGCTGGAAGCAGAACGGGTAGCCCTCCGCGGCCGTCTCGCCCGGCCCGAACGTCGTCGACGTTGGGTAGGCGTAGACGTCCTGGAACTTCCACTCCGCAGCGGGCGCGGTCGTGACCGTGCCCGACAGCTTCTCGCCTTCCAGGCCACAGACACTAGCGCCGCCCGCAACCCCGGAAGGCTCCGGGGTTGGGGCGGCGCTCGTCGTGGCGCTGGACGACGGATCGGGCGCGGGCGGGCCGGCCTCGTTCCCGCGGTTCAGGTTGAGAACCGTCAAGACGATGGCCGTCACGATGAGCGCGGCCACCACCACCGCCCCGACGATGAAGCCGGGGCGGGTGAAGGGGTTCTGCTGGGTGTCGTCCTCAGCCATGACGGCTCCTCTCAGGCGTTGGCGAGGATGCCGACGAGAGCGGCACCACCGCCGATCACGATCGCTCCGGCCATCGGCCAGAGGATCTTCGGCAGGGCGTCGTGGCCTTCACCACGACGGAAGCTGACGGCGATGAGGATGCCGCCGACGATGATCGCGCCACCGACGACGACGTAGCCGATCCACTTCAACCAGGAGAGGATCGTCGTCACCCCTTCGGTGCCGGGAGGCTGTACCGGGTCGGGGTCGGGAATGACGCCGGCGATGTGAACGGCGGTGTCGGCCGCCGCGTGGAACACGTCGATAACGGACATGTGTCTGCCTTTCAGTTCGTGGTGCCGGCGGCACCGAGGAGTGCGGTCAGTTCGTCGACAAGTCGCTGAACTTCACGCGGAGAAGATGCGAGAGCCGGCGGCTCCCCCACACGCCATGCTTCGACCCACGGCACCGTCCAGGTGCGCGGGACGCCTCCGCTGACGACCTGCAAGAGGTCGCGCAGCGAACGAGGTACACGACCAGGTGCGTCAGCCATGACGACCAGGCCCAAGACTTCAACCGAGGGCACGAGGCCCGCCGCCCACTGACGCATCGCGTCCTGCGCGGCGCGCAGTCCCCGAGCGTCACCGCGTGCGACGAGCACCGTCCGCGCGGGCGTCGGAGAGGGCGTACGCGGCCAGGCGTGGCCGGCCGCTTGTGACCCCGGCATGAGAGCTGCCAGCGTCGACTCTCCCGAGCCGCCGTGCGCCCCCACCCACCAGAGCGCGGCGGTCGTGCCGCGGTCGTGGATCGGGAGCTGGTCGACGCGATCCGGGGCAGGGATGCCCCGCTGCGGAGCCACAGGACCGAACGCATCGGGCACGGAGGCCACGGGCGCAGCTTGCGTAGGTGGCGGTGTCGTTGGCCGGGAAAGCCACGGGTTGAGCGGTTCGCTCATCTTGCCCCCCTAGGTACAGTGAGATTCACCCTTACAGGGAAACACTAACCCCGAACCCCCCAAAGATGGAAGGATCAACCCGAATGATCCCAAACCTGTACTTATGCTCCCGAATGAGTATGCTGGTCGCGTGGCCCCACCAGGAGGAATCCCGATGAGCAACGACGACGATCGAGACGCGGTCGACCGCCTATTCGACCAGAGCCCGCCGACGCTGGGCGCGACGGAGGTCGCGGAACGGCTCGGGGTGTCAGCGAAGAGCGTCTACGCCTGGCTCAAAGACGGACTGATCCCCGGCTACAAGATCGGCACAACGTGGTTCGTCATCCGTGACGAGCTGAAAGACACCCTGCGGAAGGGTGCCAACAAGAAGCGGGATACCGGCCCCGTCCTCGTCATCCGGCCGGAAATCATCCAAGGAGACTGACATGCGGAAGATCGGGCCGGCACTACTCATCGTCGTCACGGCGGCGACCCTGACCGCCTGCACTGCCCCGAGCGATGAGCCCGCGCCGACTCCTAGCGCCAGCAGCTCCGGCCCGATCTATCCCGACCTCGACCAGTTCACCCCCGCGCCCACGGGCGCTATCGACGCCGATAGCGGAGAGACGCACGGCCCGCGTCCCGTGCCGACGTGGGATGACGAATCGCGCGAGAGCGCGACCACGGCCGCCGTGGCCGTGATGACCGCCTACGCGCGCCCCGATCTTCCGTTCGAGCAGTGGTGGGCCGGTTTGCAGCCGCTCCTGGACGGCAAAGCCACCCAGGACTACGCCTACATGGACCCGGCGCGCATCGTCGCGACGAGCGTCACCGGTCCCGCCGTCATCACCGATGACACCAGCGCCTACGTCGCGTTCGTCGACGTCCCCACCAACGCCGGCACCTACGGCGTCGTGCTCAGCCGCGCCGATGCCGCCTCGCCGTGGCTCGCCTCCCGATTCATCCTCCCCGAGGGCGTGAACTAATGGCCGGCCCCAAGGGCAGCGGCGTCTACGCGATCGCCGCCGTCCCGCTCCTCGTCATTGGCTCGCTGTTCGGCCTCCTTCTCGTCGGGGATGACAACTGCGCGCCTGCCGGGGGCGGCGGGTCGAGCGTCTCGGTCAACCCCGACTCGGTGCCTCAGACCGAAATCGCCGGCTATGGCCACGAGCAGCTTGTGAACGCCGCCAACGTCATGAAGGCCGGCGCCGACCAGGGGTTGAACGTCCGCGATCAGACCATCGGCGTCATGACCGCGATGGGCGAATCCAGCCTCCGAAACATCGACTACGGCGACTGGGAAACCGGCGGCGTCACCAACCCCGACGGCACCCGCACGACCTCGATCGGCCTGTTCCAGCAGCAGGACGGATGGGGCACCCGCGAGGAGCGGCTAGACCCCTACATCTCGTCGACGAAGTTCTTCCAGGCGATGGTCGCGAAGGTTCCCGACCGTGAGTCGCTGGAACCGACGATCGTCGCCCACCGCACGCAGGTCAACGCCGACCCGTACCACTACACCCAGTTCTGGGATGGCGCGGTGCAGATCGTCGAAGGGCTCTCCGGCACCACCACCGGTCTGAACCCCGGCGACGGCAGCGCCAGCGGCGGCAAGTGCGAGCCCGGCGTTCCCGGCAGCGTCAACGCCCAGGGCTGGGCCTCGCCCGGCGCTGGCCCGATCACCGACCCCTACGGCATGCGGCTGCACCCCATCGACAACGTGTGGCGGCTGCACGCCGGCACCGACCTCGCCGGGGGCGGCTGCGACGGCCCTATCTGGGCCGCTCAGTCCGGTGTCGTGACGTTCCGCGGCTTCGACAGCGGCGGAAACGGCGTCATCGCGATCGACCACGGCGGCGGCGTCACCACCCGCTACCTGCACATGTACGACTCCGGGATGCTCGTCCAGGTTGGCGACAAGGTGACCGGCGGTCAGCAGATCGCCCGCGTCGGCAGCAGCGGACAGTCCACCGGATGCCACCTGCACTTCGAGGTGCAGGTGAACGGCGAAAACATCGACCCAGCCCCCTTCATGGCTGAGGTCGGAATCCAGCTCGGACAGTAGATCAGGAGACGACCATGAGCGGCATCGAAGTACCCACGTTCCCCAAGATCGAGGCGCGCACCCACGCGAACGGATCGGGAGAGGTCACGATCAACGGGACGTCATACCCGATCGAGACGACCACTCTCGAGGATGCTCGCGCGGCGATCCTCGCTCGCGTCGCTGAGACGGCCGGGAAGATGCAGCGCCCCGTCCGTGTGACCACGACCGGCCCCGACGGGGAGTGGCCGCTGATCGTCCACCCCGACGGCAGCGTGGAGGCCGACGACAGCCTGCCGGCGAACCCCGCGCCCGTCGAGGAGCCCGAGCCCGAGCCGGAACCGGCACCCGCGCCGATCGACAGCGTGCCCGCTCCCGCGGCCGCGCCGGTCGCTCCCGCGCCGGTCGCTCCCGCCCAGGCAGCCCCGGACGGCAACGCATGGGTGCGTCAGGCCCCGGTGCCAGCCCCCGAGTACCCGAGCCGCCGCGAGGCGCGGCAGTCGTTCCTCACGCAGGAGCAGATCGAGGAGCCAGCGACCCAGGGATGGCGCGGCACCTTGACCCGCTTCGGGATCCGCATGAGCCCCAACGACTCCGAGCGCGCCGAGCGCTCCGACGTCCTCGCCGTCTCGCAGCACTGGCCTGGCCCCCGCACGATCGCCGTCGTGAACGGCAAGGGCGGTGCGGGCAAGACCCCGACCACCGTCCTCCTCGCGGCCGTGTTCGCCCGCCACGGCGGCGCGGGCGTGCTGACGTGGGACAACAACCAGACCCGCGGCACGCTCGGCTGGCGCACCGAGCAGGGGCCGCACGAGGCGACGTTGCTCGACCTCCTGCCCCAGGTCGACCGCCTCCTCAGCACGGGGGCGCAGTCGGCCGACCTCGCCCACTTCGTGCACCACCAGACCCGCGACCGGTTCGACGTGCTGCGCAGCAAGCCGATGGCCCTCGCCCACGAACAGCGCGTGGAGCCGAGCGACGTCGACGCGATCCACGCCGTGGCCGCGAAGTATTACCGCCTGATCTTCATCGACTCCGGTAACGACGAGTCCGACCCGATGTGGCTGCGCATGATCGACCACACCGACCAGCTCGTGGTCGCCACCACCACCCGCGACGACCACGCCGAGGCCGGCGCGCTCCTCCTCGAAGCTCTCGCAGAGCGCGACGCCGGATCGGCCGAGCTGGCCCGCGACGCCGTGGTGATCGTCAACCAGGCCGACCCCAAGTCGACCCCGGCCGAGCTGGCGCGAGTAGCCGACGGCTACCGCTCGCTCGCCCGTGAAGCCGTCACCGTCCCCCACGACCCCGCAATGGTCGACGGCGTGCTGCGCTTCGGCTCCCTGCGCCCCGACACCCAGCGAGCATGGCTGGCAGCCGGCGCGGCGGTCGCACGCGGGCTGTGAACGCCACACAGCCCGTCCCAGGGCTCCACCGCGTCCCCGAGTGGCCCCGGCTCGCCGCCGAGGTCACAGCCGACGGCACAGGGACGCTCACGGTCAACGGACAACGGCGCGCGTGCGCGGCCGAGTCCGTCGCCGCGCTGCGCACGGGCATGATCGCGCGCGCCGTGGCGATCGCCACGCAGCTACGCCGGCCGATCCGCCTCGACGTCACCGAGGACGGCCGTACCCACGCCCTCGCCGTACGCCCCGAGGGCTACGTGCAGCTCGTCGGCGCCGACGGCACGATCCCGGCCGCTGACGGCCTCAGCATCGACGAGGGCCGATGCCGAATCTGTCGCCGCCTACAGCCGGTGACGTCGACGACGTGCGTGCAGTGCGCCGTCGACGAGCCGCTGCGCGTCGAGGTCGCCCCCCTGGCCGAACCGAACGCCGTTACGCCGCCGCCCGCGGCCGCGCCGATCACGCGCCCGAATCCCATTGAGCTCCGCGCGCTCGACGAGCTGCACGACGTCGAGCAGACCCGCCTTACCCGTCGCGCGACACCGGCCCGCCCAGCGCTGCGCCTGGCCTTCAACACGCAGCGCAGCGTCTCCGCTGGCCCCCGCGTGGTCATCGGCCGCAACCCCGAGCCGATCGCCGGCCACGAACCCCTCAGCATCGCCACACCGGGCCGGATGCTCTCGCGCACACACGCGACGATCGCCGTCGACGACGCCGGTCACATCGTCGTGACCGACCTCGATTCCGCGAACGGCATCGAACTGCAGTCGACCCCGCCGCGGTGGCTCACCCCCGGCCAGCCCACCACGATCCCGGAGGGATCGACGATCCTTCTGGGGGACGTTGAGTGCACCATCGAGCGGGCGCAGTGAACTACACCTGTGGCCGTCGGCGTGTCCTCCCCTTTGTGTTAAGGAAAACCGAGAGACTGGCGCGCATGGGTACTCAGAACGGAAGGCCGAGCAAGGGACGTCGCGACGCCATTCTGGCGAAGCCCCCCGTAGAGTTCGGCGCGATCTTGAAGCAGAACGCAGATGCCGCCGGACTCTCCTATGGCGAGTACCTGGTGATGCTCGCGGCCGACGCACTGGGAATGCCTCAGTACGCACCGCCGCGCCCGCGCGATCGCGCAGCAGAGCTGCCGATCCCCGAGCTGAACACGGCCAAGGAGGCAACCTCGAAAGCCGCATAGAACGAGCGAACCCCCCGCCTCTACGAGACGGGGGGCCGAAGCTAAGTGCCTGATCCTCTGAGTTTGGCGACCTGGTAGATCAAGGCAGTTCCAGAAAAAGCCAGTAAGGAACCGGACCTTCGCTGTACCCAGCGACCGAAGTCGAAAGGTGGTGCCATCATAGCGCGCGCTCCTCAAAAGCGATATCGCGTTCTCAGCGAGTCGTGGGCACTCACCACAGCAGTGAGCCCGCGGCCGCGCGTGCGCGTGGCCGTCGTCGACGCCTATGGCACCGTCCTGAACGACTACCGGGATCGCGCGATCGGCACGGCCGCTCCTGAGCGCCCGTGGGCTGTCTACCTCGCCGGCCCCGACAAGCGATTCCGTCTCCTCGCGTTCGACCTCGACGCCCACGGCGACCCCGCGGCCGCAGCTCGCGACGCCGACGTGCTCGGCGGCCTCCTCCGCGACGTCGGCCTGCCCTACGTCCTCTGCGAGTCCGGGCCGACCGGCGGCCGGCACCTGTGGGTCGGCTTAGGCGAGTCCGTCGACGCTGAAACCGTCGCCACCCTCGCCCGCCTCACCAAGCACCTGTGCCCCACCCTCGACCTGTCGCCGCTCAGCAACGCCGTAACCGGCTGTGTGCGGCCACCAGGAGCGCCCCACCGTGCCGGCGGGCACTCCACGGTCCTCAGCGGCGACCTGGACGCGCTGCGCGCCCCCACGGCCACCGCGGCACAGGTCCGCGCGCTCGTGAGCCTCGTCGCCGGCCTCGTCGACGACACCGAGCCCGCACGGCCCATCGACCCCCGCTCACCGCTCCCCCTCGACTCCCACGGCCGCCTGCACCTGGCCGGCCCACGCCGCCAGCTCCCCGCCAACAGCTCCGCAGCTCTCCGAGAGACACCCATCGACGCCTCAGCGACGCTCTGGCGCGTCCTGATCGGCGCAGCGGCCGCCAGGTGGCGGCACGCCGACGTCGCCGCCCTCGTCGACACCGAGCCCGGCCTAGAGCACGTCCGCAGCCGCGTCACCACCCGCGGCCGCGCAGCTCGCCCCCGAGGCGAGCAGGCCGCCGTGCTCGGCCGACAGTGGAACAAGGCCGTGCGCTACGTCGCCGCGAGTGACCGCCAGATCGGGGACGATCCCACGTTCGACCGCCGCGCCGACGCGATGGCCGCGCACGTCCGCGACGTGCAGCTCCGCGCCGACGCGGCCGCCGGCCGCTGGACCCGCGGAGGCGGCCCCGCCGATCGCCGCATCCTCGACGTGCTGAGCTTCCTCGCCCTGCACGCCCTCAGCGCCTCCGTGGAGGCCGACACCCGCCGCCTGGCCCTGTTGGCCGGGGTCGGCCGCGAGACGGCCAGGACGGCGCTGCTGCGCCTCGCAGAGGACGGATGGATCGCCCAGACCGCGGCCGCGGACGGCCCCCGCGCCGCTCACTGGACGATCGACCCGCAGAGCACTCTCCACAGCAACACGGATCATGCCCGGTCACAAGCGGACCCGCGCCCCCCTGGGGCCGGGGCCGCTGAGAGAACTACGCTCCTCGCAACGCTGCGCACACGAACGACGGATGCCGCACATGACCTGTTCACCGCTACCCGCCCCGCGCTCGGACACCTGGCCGGGAACCTCTACGCACGAATCGATTCCACAGCTCGCACCCTCGACGAACTCTCCCCCACCATCGGCGCCGATCCTCTCCGAACCCGTCGACTCCTCGACCGCCTCACCTACGCCGGCATCGTCGAGCGCAGCCGGGACGGATGGCACCGCGTCTACGCCCACTCCCCCGACGCGGCCGCCGAGCGCGCCGGAGTCGCCGGCCGACTCGACGCCCGCGTAGACCGCTACCGCGTCGAGCGCGAAGCATGGGCCTGGTGGAAGGCCGAGGAAGCGTGGATGCACGCACCCCGTCGACCCGATGCCCGAAGTCGACCGAGCCGCGGTCAACTCTCCCTCGTCCCCGACGACGGCACCCACGCCTACGGCCCGCACCCGCGCCGAGCCGATGGCCGGCTGGACTACGCCGCAGCTCGACGGATCATCATCGAGGAGCGCGAGGGAACGGCCGTGCGCCCCTACGAGCGCGACGCCGACGGAGATCTCCGCTCGAGAACCGTTGTCGACGAGACCCCCGCCGACGTCGACGCCGACGGCGAGTGGATCGACCCCGGCTATTGCTCCCACGGGATGACCGTCGGCGTCCGGTGCCGGTACTGCGACGGGCCAGCCGTGAAGCTGCTCGACACCCCGCAGCGCCGCGTCGCGTAGAGCCGATCCGCTGCGCGGAGGCGAGCCCAGGGGCTCGCTGGTCGAGCCAGGCGGTGCCGGCACAGTCAGGGCCTACGGCCCGTTCTTTTGCCGTGAAGCCTTCGGCAGCATACGGTCGTCAACCCTCCACCCAAGCGGCTGCGCCGCCGGCTCCTCCGAGACTTTCGGCACGCGGTCGCTGCGCTCCCTTATTTCGCGCCGAAACTCTCTCCCCCACCGCCCTACGGGTTGAGCTCCGGGCATCCTCCCTAGCGGCGGTAAACCGCCTTCACGGCAAAAAAACGTGGAGGGGATGAGCAGAGAAATAACCCTATTACCGGCACGGAAGGTTCCGAACATGGCACGCAACGTCAAGACCACCAAGACCCCCGAGCAGCGTCGCGCCGAGGCCGAGGAGCTGCAAGCCACGATCGCGGAGCAGGTCGAGGCGCTGCGCGAGTCGGAGGCGTGGGCGCGGTTCCTGGACTTCACGAAGGCATTCCACCGCTACAGCATCAACAACCTGTTGTTGATCTTCGGCCAGTGCCCCGAGGCGTCCCACGTCGCCGGTTACCGGACGTGGCAGAAGCTCAACCGCCAGGTGCGCAAGGGTGAGCGCGGAATCCGTATCTTCGGCGGCCGCGACGTGCGCGAGACGGTCGAGAACCCCAAGACCGGCGAGGACGAGGAGCAGCGCCGAACGCTGTTCTTCCCGGTGTCCGTGTTCGACATGGGACAGACCGACCTCATCGACCCCGAGGCGGGCGACCCGACCGACATCGCGCGGCCGCTGACCGGAGACGACCCCGCGGGCATCTTCGACGCCGTGGCCGACTACCTCACCGGCAAGGGCTGGACCGTCGAGCGCGAGAGCATCCCCGGCGGTGCACACGGCTACACCGACCCCGAGGGCCGTCGCGTCGTGCTCGATTCCGACCTCTCCCCCGCCCAGGCTGCAAAGACCGGACTTCACGAGGCCGCGCACGTCATCCTGCACGCGGACGAAGATCACGCCGAGTACGTCGAGCACCGCGGCACCAAGGAAACCGAGGCCGAGAGCGTCGCCTACGTCGTCGCCGGGATTCTCGGACTCGACACCAGCGCCTACAGCGTCGGATACGTCGCCGGGTGGAGCAACTGCGACGCCGAGACGATCAAGGCCACCGCGGCAAACGTGCTGCGCGCAGCTCACGCCCTGGCCGACGCGCTCACCGAGCAGCCCGAGGCCGTAGCCGCCTGAGCGGCAATAACTCTATTGCCGTCAAGACCGTCAGAGGAGAAGGAACGATGACCGCGGAAACCCTGTTCGACCTGGCCGAGTTCGAGCGCGAGGCCGTCGCCGCCACCGCATGGGACGGCGCGCCCCTGGCCTACACGACCAGCTACTACAGCCCCGCCGAGCTGGATGCAGCATTCGACCGCTACCGCGCCGAGTTCGGCGGCTTCGGATGCATCCCCCGCTCCCACATGTGGCACCGCAACAGCTACAACCAGGGCGAGCGCGCAGCGACCGCCGACGGCCACGAGCTGCACATGTTCTACGCCGACGCCTGGTGCAAAGAGGCCGACCACGACCACAGCGCCGACCCGCTCCCCGGCGGCGGTCGCTATCAGGCCGTGTGCCCCGGCTGCGCCTGGCACGTCATCAGCGAGCGCGAGAACGACGCCGTAGAGGCGTGGCACGACCACGCCCTGCCCGGCTGGCGATCACTCCCGATCATGCCCCGCCCCGCCGCAGCGGCCACCGACGAGAAGAAGGCACGAGCCGCCGCCGCCAAGTGGTGCGCGGCCAACTACCCCGCCGAGTGGCAGCGCCCCGGCTCCCCCGTCCGCACCATCCGAGGGCCGCACGGCGGCCGACACGTCGAATCCCGCTCGCCCTTCGGCGGCTACGACCTCGCCGCCGACTGACCACCCCGACCAGACAGGAGAACCCCCGTGCACACCCTCACAGAAACCGACGTCGCCGCCCTCCTCGACGACCTCGCCCGACTCCTCCCCTTCCCCACGACGCTCTACACCGACATGGGCGCGGATAGCTGGGCCCCTCAGCTCTACTTCGGCCCCGTCGACCCGTCATCAGACCTCGCCGCACACCGGGCCGGGATCGACGCCGACACCGTGCGCCCGGTCTGGTGGATCGACCTCGACGGCGGAACGCGAACGATCCTCCTCGACGAGGTATCCCCCGACGACGTGTGGAACGTCGCCGCCCGAATCGTCACGCTCTACACCGAACACCGGCAATAACTCCAATACCGCTACGCGGCCCAACGCAATAGGGTGGGTCGCGTCGGCGGCCTAGTCCGCGTCCCCCAGCGAGACACGCAGCCCCGGCACCCGCTCCCCGCCGCCACGTCGCCCCCCAGACCGCGCGGCGGGGAGCCTCTACAGCGGCCGACGCCGGACGGAGCCGGCGCCGGCTAACGGACGGCCGGACGGAGCCGGCCGACTGCAGGGGCCTGTCGGCCCGTTCTTTTGCCGTGAAGCCTTCGGCAGCGTACGGTCGGCCAACCTGCGCGCTAGTGCTTTCGCGGCATATCCTCCCTCGCTGCGCTCAGTCCGGTATTCCACGGTCACTAGCACTCCGGCCGCCCTCCCTAGCGGCGAATGAATTCGCCTTCACGGCAAAAAAACGAGGGGTGGGAGGATTACCAAATGGAAGCGCTAACCGTCTACACGACCGGCCCGCAGTGTGGGAAGTGCCGCATGACGAAGATGATGCTCGACAGCAAGGGCGTCCCCTACGTCGAGGTGAACATCACCGAGAACCCCGACGCGCGCGAGTACGTCACCGAGGAGCTGGGCTACACCGTGGCCCCCGTTGTCGTCGTCGACGATGACGATCATTGGTGCGACCTCCGACCCGACCACATCGAGCGGGTAGCCGCTCACTTTGCCGCCTGACACCCGTAGTAAATAACTCTATTACCGCTTATACTGGTAATACCTACCCAAGGAGGAACCATGAACGCTCGCAAGCTGACCCCGTATGACCGAGGCACCCGCCTAGAGCCGCAGCTCTGGCCGCTCGGGGATGACCCCGACAGCTACGGCCGGGTCGACTTCGACAACGACGAATCGGCAACCGTGCTGACGGCCTACGTCGAGCGCGAGGGCGACGGCTACGCGATGCACGTCGCGGGGATGGCCGAGCCCCTGAGCCTGGTCGTCGACGGCGGCGGGCGCGTCGTCCCGGTCGACGCCGAGCTGTGCGCAGGCATCGACGAGCTGCTGGACACGGCCCGCCGAGGCCGCGAGGACTTCGAGCACCAGGCGAGCTACGGCGACTACACCGCCGAGGATCGCGCGGCCGCCGATCGCCGTTGGCTGCTGGCCCAGAAGGTGGCCGAGCTGCTGCGCGGAGAAGCCGAAAAGGCTTGACCATAATAGAGTCATTTACTACAATAGAGTTATTACCGAGGAGGACAGCATGACCACTCAGACCATCACCGTTACCCGGCTTGCCGATCTGCGATTCGGTGATCGGATCAAGAGCTGGGACGGCCGCCCCTACAACCCGCCCCGCCGCGTCGTGTCCGAGCTGGGGACGATTACCGCCGGTTCGCCCGTGCAGGGCGTCCGCTTGCAGAACCCCGACCCCACGAGCCCTATCGAGCTGGTGCTGTACCCGTCGCAGATGGACGGCCGCAGATTGGAGGTTGAGCGCGAAGCATTCGACCCGGCAGAATAACACTATTAGCGGCAACACCTGTAATACCGACCGAAGGAGAAGAACCCATGAGCTACATCACCCGCACCGGCAACCTGGCCGCGACGCCCACCCTCCGCGAGGGGGATAACGGCCCGTACGCCTACGCCCGCGTCCTCGTCAGCGACCGCATCCGCCAGGAGGACAACAGCTACACCGACGGTCCCACCGTCGCCTACGACGTCGCCGTGAGCGGCAACCAGGCCGTGAACCTCGTCGAGGTGGCGGAGCAGTCGGGCAACGTCCGCGTGACGTTCTCGGGCCGCTACCGCGTCACCGAGTACAAGGGCGAGCAGGGCACCCGCTTGCAGCACGAGGTCCGAGCCGATGAGGTCGCGGTCAGTCTGCGCGGGCAGAGCGTCCGCGTCGTCGGCAAGCCCGTCGCCGACCAGGGCGACGACACCCCGTTCTGACCGACTGGGGGAGGGGCGGCCGCAGGGCTGCCCCTCCCCGTCGTGACGTCGAGAGAGAGGCACGCGAGCATGACCAAGACCGAATTCTGCCTGTGGGGCATCGCCGCGATTCTGGGCGTGTGCGCCGCGATCCTGTGGCTCGTGCAGCCGACCACGATCCCCGACGACTTCTGGCTGCGTCACTGAGCATCCCGCATCACCGTCAATAGCTGTATTAGAGTTGTTCCCGTCAACGGAGGTATTTTCTTATGACCGCTCGAATCCTCGCCCTCTGCAACCAGAAGGGCGGCGTCGGCAAGAGCACGACGTTATTCCAGCTCGCCCGCGCCGCGGTGCTCGCCGGTCGCCGCGTGCTGGCCGTCGACAACGACCCGCAGGGCAACCTCACGAGCAACATCACGGCCGAGGAGGTCGACGCCGAGCAGGCGGGCCTGGCCGACGTCCTGAGTACCCGCGCCGACGACACCATGCGCGACGTCATCGTGCCGGGACTGTGGCCCGGCCTCGACGTCGTGCCGACGTCCGGGGCCACGCTCGGGAACGTCCGGGACGAACTCGTCATAGCCGGCGCCGGCCGAGAGGTTCGGCTGCGCGAAGCGCTGGCCCAGGTGATCGAGGACTACGACCTGATCCTGATCGACTCCGCGCCATCCCTCGACCAGCTCACGATCAACGCCCTCACGGCCGCCGACGCGGCCGTGATCGTCACCCACACCAAGAAGTGGAGCCTTGACGGACTCGGGCAGCTCCTCGACACGATCGGCAACGTCCAGCGGTACTACAACCCCGGACTGAGCGTCGCCGGAATCATCGTCAACCAGCACGAAGAACGCACCGTCGGCGGGGCCGCCTGGCTCGACGAGCTCCGCGCGGCCGCCGAGGGCCGCGGGCTGCGCCTGATCGGTCGACCCATCCCCAAGCGCGTCGTGATCGCAGACGCCACCGAGGCCGCGCGCGGCCTCGACGAGTGGGGGAGTGCCGAGGCAACCGCGCTCGGAGCGATCTACGCCGAGCACCTGGCAGCTATCGAAGGAGATCCCTCATGAACCGTCCCACCCCCCGCAAGTCGAGCCTGTCGAGCGCGAGCCCGTTCGATCACCCCACGGCCCCGGAGGCCGCCCAGGAGGCCCCCGCAGTGGCTCCCGCCTCCACTACGCCCGCCCCGGCGGCCAAGAGCGCCACAGAGCCGCTGAGCGCCGCTGAGAAGGGGGAGAAGCCCGGCAAGCCCCCGAAGATCACGATCTACCAGCACCCCGACGACTCCGCCCGGATGCGCGGCGCGATTGTTGCCTACATGCGCCACGTCGGCATGACCAACCTGTCGAAGTTCGCCAACGAGGCAATCATGGAGAAGGTCGAGCGACTGGAAACTCAGTACAACGAGGGGAAGCCGTTCGAGCCCGTCGGCCCGGGCGTGCTCACCGTCGGTCGACCGATGGGGGAGTGATGACCATGACCGCCAGGCGGCCGCTACGGCGTCCTCCGGTATCCGCAGCGCTGACGACCCGCACAGGGATTCAGGCACGCTGGGGATCGGTGAGCGTCACACCGGAGCACATCGCCAGGATGCAGGGTAGCTTGACGGCTGCCATCCACGTCTACCCGCCCGGTATGACCACCACAGCTCGCCGTCTCGTTCACTTGCGACAGCTCGTGAACTCGTGGAGCGGCGTCATCATGGGCACGCTGATCCTCGCCGCCGGTACCGCACTCGGCGGTTGGTGGCCCGGGACCGCGCTCGCACTGGCGCTGCTTGCGATCGGCTACGTCGCCCTCATGCTCGGCACTCGACGGGATGCCGCAAGGGTTCGTATCGTACGCGTTCACGCGCACCGCGGCGGAATGTCTGATACGAGTCTGTTCGAGGTTGTAGGCGCACAGTTGGATGCTCTCGACGGTGCCGATCTTTCGCCCGTCGAGTACGAGGCCGAGTGGTGGCGCATCTACGAAGCTCTCGACCGACCGATAGGGGAGTGATGACATGACGAGGCTGAACTATGCCGCTCGAGAAACCTTGCAGCTCGCAGGGCTGACCTCGCGCCAGTGGGCGCAGCGCCACGGCTATGCCTCCGCGGCCGAGTGGCGCGGCGATGAATGCGGATGCCCGGATGACCGATGCATCGGCTACCACCACGACGCCGAGGAAGAGTGCGGATGCCTCCCGGCCCTCATCAACGAGCTGCGCCGCGATGAGCGCAAGCTGGCCGACGCGCGCCCGGTGTGGGCCGCGCACGTGCGCGCTACCGAGAGCGGAACCCCCGAGGATCGCGCAGCAGCCGAGTTGCTTGTAGCCGCATGGGTCGAGGAGTACGCGGCGGGCGCGACCTGGCACGCGCTCAGCGACTCGCCCCGCGGCATCGTCTACCGCAACCAGTGGAACGACTCGACCTGGCTCCTCTACGACGCCGATCGCGACTCGATCGAGACGGCCGAAGTCACCAGGTAGGGCTACGGCGTCCGCTGCACTGGAGTCACCGCAGACGCCCAGACCCACGCGCGATACTCCGTCTCGCGGATCGAGAACACCACGCCGACGGCATCCGCCGTCCACCGCACCGCTACCGCGTCGACGAGCAGAGGCTTCGGCCCGAACCGCACCCAAGCTCGCACCGGCTTGGGTCGAGGGTCGATCGTCAACGGTTCGGAGTCCAGCCGCAGCTCCTCCGGCGTGAGCGACTGCAACGGGCCAGCACTCACGACCGTCTGTTCCAAGATGCGCTCATTCATCAGACGGTCGTAGTGATCCGCGTATCGCTTATTGCTCCCGATGGCCGACTCCTCCCCGGCCAGGATGAGACTACCGCTATTCGAACATGTGTTCGATGAAACCGCAGGCGCGCACCTAGTCGGGCCTGACCGAATGTCAGAGGATCGAGAGAGGATGGATCACATGAAGGACAAAGCGATCGACGAGCTGCCCCAGGGGCACCCCGCCTGGATTGCTGCCTACGCGGGAGTGGTGATCGGCGGGCTAGTAGTGCTCGGCTGGTTTCTCATTCGCCTGTTCGAGGCCGCCCACCAGGAGGGCCGGTTCCCGTCCCTGTTCGAGCTGCTGACGGTCGAGAACATCTTGATCGGGGCCGGCCTGTTCGCCGTCCCGATGATTGCCGGGCTGATCGTCGTGCAGCTCGTCGCGAGGGGCCGGAGGCGTCGCCACCTGATCGCGCGATAGCGATCCGCCCGCGCCGCGGTGCGGACGTGTCCGATACGCTCCCGGAAGCTCTGGGGGGAGTTTCGATGACTGAGCGGGTGGCCGAACAAGTGCGGCGACTGCTGCACGAGCAGCCGGAGCTTGAAGTCGTGTTCACCGATGCGCTCACCGCCGACAGTTACCTCCACAGTGGGCGCAGCGGCCGCCCAGTGCTGTTCCTGCACACGGCGCACCGCCAGCTCGTTGACGAGCTGCGCGGCCGCGGTGATGACCCCGGCCGACCGCACTAGTCCAATGGGCGGGAGGCGTTGCGCAGCTCGTCGACGACTTCGCGATGCTGTGGGTGTACGAACAGGATGAGGGCCTGGCCGTGCGTGCTCAGAAGATGACTGTCGACGGTGATTGCGTCCACGAATCGGATGTCGACGGCAGGATCTTCCAGGAGGGCGCGGCGAATTGCCGCGAGGGTGCGAGCGACGGTCATGGCCGTGTCGGCAGGCTAGTGGGCCGCGCCGAGTTCGACGAGGAGGACGCCGCCGATGATGAGGGCGATGCCGAGCGCCATGACCCAGGTGAAGGGCTCTTTGAACAGGAACTTGCTGGCCACTGCGGTGAGGGCGACGCCGGAGGCGGCCCAGATGCCGTAGGCAACACCGATGCCGAGCCCGAGGGCAAGGACTTGGGTGAGGAAGAAGAACGCGCCGAGGTAGCCCACGACGACGGCGATGTAGAACAGTTTCCGTCCGCCGGTTGCCAGGCGCAGGGAGAGCGCCGCGCCGACTTCGAGGACGATCGCGAGGATGAGGAAGAGCCAGACCATCAGATGCTCGCCTCCCTCTTGCGCTGCGCCGCTTGCGATCCGAGTTCGACGGTGAGAACACCGCCGATGATCAACGCCAGGCCGAGGATCATCACGCCGGTCAAGGGCTGTCCGAACAGAAGTGCCGCCAGCACCGCCGTCAGGGCGACGCCCATCGCGCCCCAGATCCCGTACGCAACCCCGAGGGCCATCCCCTCGCGTAGAACGAGCGCGAGAAGCGTGAACGCGCCGACGTAGCCGATCGCGACGAGGATGTACCAGGCGGGGTGGTCCTGGCCGGCTTGGAGGGCGAGGGAGCCGGCGACTTCACTGATGATCGCGCCGGCAAGCAGGAGCCATTTCTTCATAGTCAGTCCTTCACGAGGTTGTGGGCGAAGGCGCGGAGCTGCGCCAGGTCGCCGGGGGTAGGAGGGGAGACGTTGGCGGCTTCGGCAAGCCACCCGCCGTCGGCCAGGAGGCGGGCGGCGAGCAACCGGGTGCGTTCGTCCGGGGCGACGTCATCGGGCACGACGAGCCAGGGCGCGAGACGTTCGGCCCAGCGCTGCGTGAGCGAGCGGCGCAGCTTCGGATCACTCATCGCCACCAGGTCGGTTTCATCGAAACCCCCGGACAGTGACCAGTCGACATACGCGCCGATGCGCGCGGCCGGGTCCGCGCCCTCCGGTGACGACCCGAGGCGTGCGACCAGTCCCTCTTCCCAGCGGTCCAAAACGGAGTCCACCAGGGCGAGCATGAGGGCTTCCTTCGTGGGGAAGTGATACATCACTCCCGGCTTGGTCAGCCCCACACTTCGGGCCACGGAATCCAGGGACACCGCCCGCCCCTCGTCGAGCTGAGAGAAGGCGGCCGCCAGGATCGCGGGGCGAGGATCGGTGCGCATGAGTGTAGGTTACCATTCGGAAGGTAACTAGGCCAGGAGTCTCCTACAGTGGAGTTGCACGCATATGTTCATCACCGCGAGCCGAGTAGGCCGAAAACGATCGATTCCGGCACGAGCTGCGCGGGGGCACTTCTGCCCCCCGACACGCCGTGCCGAAACTCCGTGCCGAAACCTCGCACCGGTCCGAAACAGATTTGCGGGTTTTTGGGACGTCCGCCGGGAGAGCAGGGTGTCCGCCGCATGTCGGTACGGTTGTGGGCGTGGAGCTCACCGAATCCTGGCGCGATGTCATGCCGCAGCACCTCTTGGACCGGTATGAGTTCGCAGAGACGCGGAACGCCACAACACTTCTCGCGTCTACGCATCCGGTTGAGTTTGAGCAACTTTGCGCAGTGTTGTCCGAGTTCCACTTCGACGTCGAACGGATAGTTCGGCCGGGTGGGTCAAAGCACCTAATCTCACTCGAACTCGACGAGGCCTTCCGGGAGCTTGGCTGGCGCGAGGGCAGGTACGACCAGGAGCTGACGACGACCCTCACACTTGAGCCCTACCGGGCGGCGGGAGAGGCAGCAAAGCTGCGTCGTGTCAGCCGCAACGAGTACGGCGGCCACAAGATCGACAACGTCCGGGGCAGAATTGGGCTCGACGTCGAATGGAACCCGAAAGACGGGAATCTTGACCGAGACTTCGGCAACTTCCGCGCCTTGTACGACGGAGGTGCTCTGGACGTCGGGATCATCCTCACGCGCACGGTCAGCGGGATGCGTGAACTATGGATCGACACCATCGCTCGGAGCAAAGACATAGCCGGCGGCGACGAGTGGTCGCCGGAGTGGCGCCGGCGGCTCGCGAAAACTCCCAACGATCCGCTCGGGACCAGCACCACATCTAACTTTGAGAAGCTGGTTCCGAGAGTGAAGCGAGGTGACGGGGGCGGGTGCCCAATCCTCGCGATCGCCATCACCGCCCGGCTCTACCGCTGGCCGGCCGATCTTGACGCCGCCATCCTCGAACTTGCCGAGTCTGCCGGGACGGGTGCGATCCCGGAACGGTTGGGCCACCGAATGGGTCTCGTTAGCTCGGGTGACATTGCGCCCGAGCTGTTGGACGAAGACGAAGAGGGCTGAGCAGTCTGTCGCGTTAAGCCAGCACGGGAAATCTAAAGATCCAATGTCGCGAGTTTAGATCTTTAACTTGTACGATCTGAGTGTGCCCCCGATCGACAGCATGCCAGCGCTCCCCGACATCGCTCCTCTTCCCACGGTGGAGGGCGGGTTTCAGACCGTTCTCGCCGACCCTCCGTGGCGGTTCGCGAACCGGACTGGGAAGGTCGCGCCGGAACACCGGCGTTTGGATCGCTACGGAACGATGGACCTTGACGACATAAAGGCCTTGCCGGTCGCTGACGTCACCGCGAAGAACGCCCACCTCTATCTGTGGGTTCCCAACGCCCTGCTGCTCGAAGGCATCGAGGTCCTACAAGCGTGGGGTTTCCGATACGTCAGCAACATCGTCTGGGCCAAGCGACGCAAGGACGGCGGGCCCGACGGTCGAGGTGTCGGCTTCTACTTTCGGAACGTCACTGAGCCGATCCTGTTCGGCGTGAAGGGCTCCATGCGCACGCTTGCCCCGGCGCGTTCCACTGTCAACATGATCGAGACGCGAAAGCGGGAGCACAGTCGGAAGCCTGATGAGCAGTACGACCTCATCGAGTCGTGCAGTCCGGGACCGTACTTGGAGTTGTTTGCACGGTACGCCCGTGAGGGGTGGAGCGCGTGGGGTAACGAGGCGGACCGCGAGGTCGTCCCGAAGGGACAGGTTCACCGTGGATACGGCGGTGGAGGGATTGAGCGGGTTCCGCAGCTGGAGCCGCACGAGCGGACGAGCGAATGGCTGTCCCGACGCATTGGAGCGATACTCGCGGACGAATACGAGCGTGGGGCCAGTATCCAGCAGCTCGCAGCTGATACCGGATATAGCATCCAGCGGGTACGCAGCCTCCTGGATCGCGCAGGGGTGAAGAAGCGCAACCGCGGCCGTCCCAGCAAAAACGCGGAGCCAGCATCGGCGCCGGCGCTCACCTGAGCTGGGTCTGTGCCGGCGGCAGAAAGGTTGTACCGAAACTTCTTATAGATCGTTTTCGGGATAGACGGTAGACTGTAGAGACGACGAAGGGAGCCCATCGTGGCTGAAACGTTCACGGTCGAGGAGCGGTGGCCGGAGCTGTTCGCGCAGCTCGACGTGACGCAGCGCGACAGCGTGCGCCAGGCTCTCGCCGCCGGATGGCACGAAGGGTTCACCCCGACCCGTGAGGACGTCGAGAACGTGACCGACTACACGCGTGGGGCGATCGACCTCGCGGAGTACCGTCGACGCGGCCACGCTGCCGCTCGCCGCGCTGCCGGCGTCGTCGGCGCCGGCCGCTGACGTGGCACCCCAGTTCGATAGCTGGGAGTCGTACTTCTACCCCGACACGGTCGACCCGGGCACCGGGATCGGGACGCTGCGCAACCTCTACGAGGAACGCGACGCGCGGGTGCTGTCCCGGATGGAGTACACCGACACCACCGTGCGCGCCGTGCAGCTCGGTAACGGCGAGGTCGACGTGCCGCGCACGTTCGACGGGGCGCACCTACGCGCGATTCACGGGCACCTGTTCCAGGACGTCTACGAGTGGGCGGGGGAGTACCGCACGGTTGAAATGTCGAAGGGTCCGGGCCGCGGATTCGGTGAGGTCAGATCGGGCGAGGTCGACCGGTATCTGTCCGACGCGCGCCAGCTCGTGACGTCGACAGACTGGACGAAGATCAGCCGTAACGACTTCATCGCCACCGCCTCCACGGTGTTCGCCTACGTCAACCAGGCGCACCCCTTCCGCGAGGGCAACGGCCGCACGTCGAAGGTGTTCATGGCCCACGTGGCCGAGCAGTCGCCGTACCGGTTCGACTTCGCCCGTGTGAGCCCGGAGCAGTGGAACGCGGGATCGGCCATGAGCCGACCCGACATGTTCTCCTACGCTCCCGAGCCGGCATCCCTCGTCCCGGTGTTCGCCGCGGTGACCGTCGAGCGCACGGCACCCCAGGCCGGCCCTGACCGGGCCGCTCAGGTCCGTTCCGCGCTCAGTGCGTCGTATCCCCGCCCCGCGGCCGAGGCGACCAGACAACCGCCGCAGCAGGGCACCCAGGCGCGACGGGGGAGCGCCGGCTATCGCTCCGATCGCGGCACCGGCCGGGAGTGACCGTGACCGATCCCGCCGCGAGCAGCGCCGCCGCCGAGCGGCGATCGCGGCCCCGCCGTGAGGGAACCCCGATCTATGACCAGCTCGCCGCCGACCGAGAGCGCCGAGCGCGAGAGCAGCAGGAGGCCGAGTCATGACGAACGTCGTCGGTTACGTGCGAGTGTCCAAGCGTGAGCAGAACCCCGCCGCTCAGGAGGCCGAGCTGCGCGCAGCGGGAGCCGTGCGGGTGTTCGTCGACCACGGCGAATCGAGCCGCCTCGCAGACCGTCCCCAGTGGCTCGCCTGCCTCGACTACCTCAACGAGGGCGACACCCTCCTGGTGCGTCGCCTCGACAGGCTCGGCGGGTCGGAGCGGATCATCATCGAGACGCTGCACGACCTCGACCGCCGGGGCGTGAACATCAAGAGCCTCACGGAACCGATGATCGACACCACGACCCCGATGGGCCGCGCCCTGTTCGGGATGGTCGCCGTCTTCGCGCAGCTCCGCGTCGACACGATCCGGGAGAACACGATGCGCGGTCTCGCGCACGCCAAGGCGCAGGGTCGAGTCGGTGGCCGACCGTCGAAGATGACGCCGGAGAAGATCGCGCAGGCGCAGCAGATGCGCGCCGAGAACCGCAGCCTCGACCACATCGCCGGAGTGCTCAGCGTCGGCAAGTCGACGGTTGCCCGTGCCCTCAGCAAGGCCGATCAGGAGCTCACCCAGGCCCAGCGGTAGCGCCGTCCTGGTCATCACGAAGCAGGACACCCGGAGCCACATCGAGCGCGCCGGCTATCGCGTTCAGCTCGTCGACCGTGAGGCCCGCCGGCCTCGTCAGATGCAGCCGCCGCGTGAGCGTGCGCAGCTTGATCCCAGTCGCGTCAGCCAGCCATTCGACCGTCAGACCCCGAGTGTCGAGCACGCGCCGGATGCGCTGCGCGACCTGCACAGCAATGGATCGCGTCATCGGCCATCGCCCCCCGACTCACCCTCACGAGTGAGCGTGTCGATCACCGTCACGGCCTCGCTCCCCGGCACCGTCACCGATGCCGCCAGCCCGTAACCGGATTCCTTTGGGAGTCGTCGTGTGGATCGTGTGGGGCGGTGGCGGCTGAGGGGCACGACCTGCGGGGTGCCGGTGACCGGGTCGGGCAGGACCAGCGAGCGCAGTCCGAACACCTCGTGGACGAGCTCGGCGGGCAGGGGGCTTCGGCCACGATGCAGCCGTCTCTCATGGCGATCAGATGTAGCGGGCGGCATGGTTGAGGTCGTGCAGCACCGCGATAAGAGGGCGGCCCTGCTCGTGGAGGTCGGTGAGCAGCTCGAGTGGCTCGATCTGATGGAGGACGTCCAGGAACGTGGTTGGCTCGTCCAGCAGCAGGATCCCGGTCTACTCCCGGGGAGGCGGCGGAGTTCGACACCCGCATCCCACACACCTTCGTCAACCCCGGCCCGACCACGACCGAACTACTGACCCTGCTCGGCCCCGCACGGGGAACGCGCCCACGTGCGGGCGCGGGCGACCGGCTGGACGTTGAGCTGACGAGCCGGGGCCCCTATCATCAGCGAGCTCACGGCCAGATCGCTCTGCTGCCGCGTGACCCCGCACGCTCCGTGTCAATCACTCGAGCGGAACGCGTCCTCATGTCGTCCGCGGAGGAGAGCGCCTGTTGCGCAGCGGAAGGCCGCTGGCGTTCTCGTAGCCACGGACGATCTCGGTGTGGTCGCGGCCGGGCCCGAGCAGTGCGCGGGCGTCGCGCGCGATGTCATGCGCGGCGCCGGTGACCGGCGCGGCGGCCCTGTCGGTGAGCGAGGCGGCGATGGCGAGGTCTTTCAGCATGAGGTCCATGCCGAATCCGGACGCGAACCGGCCGGTGAGTACTTCGGCGGGGTATTTCACTTCGCTGGCCTGGCTGCGGCCGGTCGATGCGTTGATGACGTCGAGCATGAGGGCCGGGGCGATGCCGGCGGCGGCGGCCGCGGTGAGGATCTCGGCCACGGCGGCGAAGTTCGTGGCGGAGAGCAGGTTGTTCAGGGCCTTGGCCGCGTCAGCCGAGCCCCAGACGGAGCGGCGTCGGCGTGCGAATGCCCCCGGCGGTCGGAAGCACAAGCACGAAGTGAAGGTGACTCCCGAGGAGGAGGGCCGGCTGCTGCGCCTGGCGCTCGCTCAGCGGGTGACGATCCCGCGGCTGCTGGTCGAGACGACTCTCGCATCCGAGACGGGGGAGACGGTCACCGAGCGGCGCAACGCGATCGGGAAGCTGTTCGAGCTGCACCGGCTGTTGGCCGCGGTGTCGAACAACGTGAACCAGATCGCGAAGGCGACGAATGCGACCGGTCAGCGTCAGGCAGAGACAGACGCCACGCTCGCCGCGGTGCGTCGAGTCGCGGAGCGCATCGACGCGGCCGTGGATGAGCTGAGCCTGTCATGATGCCGAACGTCACGCGCGGCGATCGCATGGCCGGCCTGATGACCTACCTCGTGGGGGAGGGTCGCCACAACGAGCACGAGGAGCCGCACCTGGTGGCCGGCGATCACGCGCTCATGGCGTGGTACGACGACGCCGAGCTGAGCGGCGACAACGCGAAGGCGATCGCGCGTCACCTTGACCGCCCGCGCACAGCGATGGGCGTCGACGTGAAGGGCGGCCACGTGTGGCACGCCTCACTGTCGCTGCGCGCCGAGGAGGGCATTCGCACCGATCAGGAGTGGGCCGCGATCGCGCAAGACTTTGTGTCCGCGATGGGGTTCGACGACAACGACGGAACCAAGGCCCCGTGCCGTTGGGTCGCGATCCGTCACGGCCTCTCACAGGCCGGCAACGACCACGTGCACATCGCCGTGAACCTGGTCCGCGAGGACGGCACGAAGGCATCGACGCACCTGGACTACCAGCGCGCACAGAACGCCGCGCGTGCCCTCGAAGTCAAGTACGGCTTGGAGCAGTTGGAGTCGACGAAGGGGGAGCGTGCGACGCGCGGCTACAGCCCCGCGGAGCAGGCCCGCGTCGAGGAGCGCGCCGCGCTGTTTGCGCAGCGCAAGTACGAACAGCACGCGGCCCGTGTCGGGGGAGAGCAGCCCGAATGGCACCGCCTTGACCCGAGGGAACGACAGGCACGCATCACCGCTGAGGTTCGACTGAACGCACCCCGGAACGACCTCGCGCGCACCGTGCGAGGCGCGGCCGGCGCGAGCGAGAACGAAGCCGAGTTCGTGCGCCGGCTACGCCGCTCCGGTGTCCTCGTGCGCCCCCGGTTCGCGGAGGGCACGACCGACGTCATCACCGGCTACTCGGTGGCGAGCCGACCGGCCAATGGCGAGCGTCCGATTTGGTACGGCGGCGGCCAGATAGGCCGCGACCTCACCCTGCCGAGACTCCGCGAAGGATGGCCCGACACACCCACCGGGGCGACCGACGCGGCCGCCGAGTGGCAGGCAGCGGGACGAGGCCGGCGGCCCGTTGCACCTGGTCGCGAAATGCGCGAACCAGACCCCGAGCTGTGGCAGCGGCACACCGAGGAAATCGGACAGCTCCGCGAGCAGCTTCGGTCGATCCCGCTCGACGACCGCGACACCTGGTCGACGGTCGCACGGCAGACCGCCGCCGCGTTCGCAGCCTGGTCAAACGCCGTCGAGGAGACACCCGGCGACCTCGCCGAGGCATCCGACGCACTCGCCAAGTCGGCGCAGACCTACCGTCGCCCGGTGAAGCGCCAGCGCGCCGGCCGGGTGGCAATGTCGGGGGCGACGATGCTCCTCGCCAGCGTCGCCCGCGGCGGCCAAGGGACGGCCGCACAGCTCGCCATGCTGCGCCAGCTCATGAACCTCTCGCAGGCCGTCTACGACGCCGCCAAGGCCGCCGGGGAGGCACGGCAGGCAGCGAACGTCGAGGCCGCCGTGCGGGAGCGCGTGATGAACGTTCGTCGTCAGCTCGAAGCCATGCCGGCACCCGCGGCCGCGACGTCGACGACGGCCCCCACGTCGACCGCCACGGCGACCCCGCCGAAGGTCGACCGCTCCGCGATCGTCGACGCATCCGTGCAGGAAGCGCTCGACAAGATGCAGCGCGCGGAGGAGCAGCGCAACAAGACCACCGGCTCGCCGGTTCCGCCACAGGTGGAGCCCGCGCGGCCGCGCACCACGACGAAGCCGGGCGCAGATCGCGGCCCGGAGCGATGAGAAGGGAGTCAGATCATGGCCGATGAGAGCGACGGCATCGAGGAAGCATTCGAAGGGCAGCTCCGCATCGCCGTCACCGCGGCGGGCCGCGTAGGCGAAGCGTTTGCCCGCGGCCGCGAGGAAGCGGCACGACGAGCGCAGGCGCAGAGCGAGCAGGCAGCGCGCGAACTGTCGTCACGGTTCGAGGCAGAGAAGCGCGCAGCTCGCGTCGAGCTGGGCGGCGTGTACCGCTCCGATTGGTGGGACAAGGCGACGCCGCAGCAGATCGGCGGCGCACTCACCACGGCGCGCGCGTGGGGCACGGAAGACCCCGAGGCGCAGCGCGCGGAGGGCCGCATCCGCGACGAGCTCCGCACGCGCTACGGCGTCGACGTCGACAACACCGGCGCCGATCCCGCGGCCGTCCAGGCGGCCGTCGAGGCTGAGCAGCTGCGCCGGCAGTCCGACACCGAGCGTCAGCGCAGCGCCACCGAGCAGGCCGAGGCGGTCGCACTGTCGCGCCAGGCCGACGAAGCCGACCGTGCGGCCGAGGCGTCACGCGACACCGCCGACACCACTCCCGACGAGGGAGAGCGCGAGCAGGCACAGGTCCAGGCCGAGCGCGAGCAGAACCGCGCCGAGGCCACCCGCGAGAAGGCCGAGCCGCTGTACGACTCGTCCGAGCGGCGCGAGCGCGACGCCGACAAGCTCGAACAGCGCGGCGTGGCCAAGGAGGCCGTCAGCGCGAAGATGGCCGCCGACGTCAGCCAGGGCAAGCCGGCCACCGAGGCGGTCAAGGCGCAGCAGCTACAGAGCGCCAAGGCGCGGCCGAACCGGTCGCGATCGTCGAAGGTGCAGCGCACTGAGATTGGTCGATGAGCGTCCGCGGGAGGCGCATCGCGCAGCTCGTCAGCGTCGGAGTCGTCGCGGCGGGTGTCGGGTTCGGCGCGCGTAGCCTCCTCCCACCGTTCGCGGACGACCCATTTTGGCGCGCGTTCTGGTCAGGCCCGCCGATGGCGGGTCTGTTCGCCATCGTCGCGGCCGCGGTCGCTTTCTACCCGGCCTACCGGTCGACACTGATCGCGCGCGAGAACGCCGCACGCGAGCAATGGTGGAAGCGGGCGGAATGGGCGCTCGGGCAAGCTGGTTCTGACAATCAGACTGACCGCGAAGTCGCGAACGACGCCCTGGTGGCGCTATTCGACGAAGCGACCGAGACAGAGGGCAAGATGATCTACCGCACGATGCAGAACTTGCAGGATGCGAGCGGCGTAGACAGCGAGCCCGTATCGGCGGAAACTAGTAGTAGATGGAGGTGGCTACCGTGGGTGAAGTGACGAAGAAGGCAAGCAGCTTGCAGCGTCGGATCGCGGCTGGCAAAGCCGAGCCGATCAGCGATCGCGAGCGGGCGCAGCTCCAAGAACTCCGACAGGCCTACATTCGCCGATTCGGGAAAGACCCCGACGCGCGGACCGTCGCCAAGACTGCCTGAGCAGCCGACTGAGCGCACGAGAGAGGGACCGACCCACTGGGCCGGTCCCTCTCTCGTTGTGCGCTCAGACGCCCGTAGGCGGCTCCTCGCGCAGGTCGGGGTACAGACCCTCCGGCGGTGCCGTGTAGGGCAGCTCAGCGCCCTTGTCGCTGTCGTTCGTGTTGACCCGGTTCTCTCCCATGCCGGCGGCCGCGAACGGGCCGTGAGGGTCGAGCAGGACGCTCATGTGGTGCTCGGCGTGATCGCGGAACCAGACGCTCATGCCCGTTGTCGGGTCGAGGCGCAGATGCTCCCACGCCCGCCACAGAGCGTCGAGCCGAATGACGGCCTCCGGGTAGTTCCACCAGTCGGCCGCCCACACCGTGCGCTCCCCGTCGACGCGGCGACGGTAGTTCTTCACCAGGTACTCGCGCACGAACTCGTCGACCGAGCCGTAGTACAGCGCCGGCTCCTCGTCGGCCGGCTCCTCCTCGTCGAGGGCATCCATCGCCGCGGTGACCGCACGACGAGCGGCCGTGGCCGCCTGCGCTTGCAGCTCCTCGATCACTGAGGGGTCCAGCGCCTCGTCGACCTCGGCAGCGACGGCATCCTTCACCGCCCCGGTGATGGCCTTCTGCACCACGGCGCGAATCGCCGGGGCCGCGAGGTTCGTCGCGACGTCGGCAATGTCGATCCCGAACAGCCGGCCGGGCTCACGCTCCGGCAGCTCCGGCAGCTCGGCATCGTCGGGGACGTCGCGCGGGTCGGGCTCGTCTCCCTCGTCCAGCTCGAACGGCTGCGCCTCGATCCCCTCGTCAGCGGGAGCGTCGCCCCAGTTGTCGCTCATCAGGCCGCCCCGTTCCCGTCGACGGAGGCCGCGACCTCACGCACCGACTCCTGCGCCTCGATGATCGTCCGCGACGCCTGCGGGTCGTGAGCTGCGATCGACGCCTTGACCTTCTCGGCGTGCGGGCCGGTCATCCACGGCTGCGTGCGAATCAGCGTCGGGCGGTTCCCCGACGAGAGCACCACGGCGCGACCCTTCGGCATCGCGGCCAGGTCGGCCACGTCCAGGATGCGCTCACGGTGGAGCTGCTGATTCACGCTGCGCCCACCACGACCGGAGGACACCGACGACGCCTGGCGGTCGTAGTCACCGATCAGCTTGGAGAGGCTTTCCAGGAACGCATCTTCGGAGACGCCGCCGCCGTAGACCTTCACGTTCGAGGCGCTCCACAGCTTCCGCATGCCCGAATCACCCCACACGTCGACGCCCTGCGACCACGACTGCAGGATGGTCATCAGCACGATTCCGCGCGAGCCGTAGTGGCTGTAGAGGTTCGGCAGCTCGCGCCACCGGCACACGTTCGCGGCCTCGTCGAGCACGCCGAGGAGAGGCACCGACAGGCGGCCGCCGGCAGACCCGGCGGCCAGCTCCTCCGCGGCCTCCACCACGGCGACCGTCAGCGCCGTCACGAGCGGGCCGGCGGTCCCGCGGCCCTCCTTGGAGAGCGAGTACAGGGTGCCGCCGTCACGCACGAACGCGGCCGG
>NZ_JAMBNX010000017.1 GCF_023715325.1 Agromyces mediolanus
TAAATGCCGAAAGGCCACCCCGGGGTTCGGGGTGGCCTTTCGTGAATGGGTGTCCGGCGGTGTCCTACTCTCCCACAGGGTCCCCCCTGCAGTACCATCGGCGCTGTCAGTCTTAGCTTCCGGGTTCGGAATGTGTCCGGGCGTTTCCCTGACGCTATGGCCGCCGTAACTCGTGCCCCGTCACCAACCGCGCGTGTGCGGGGGTTGGTGGGGAAGTTGTTCGAGCGTTGCTCTGTTCAGTTTGTTGGTTCGTCTGTTGGGAACCACACAGTGGACGCGAGTCATCAGGCTCTACATCGTGCCTTTTCGTAAACGTGATGTAGATAGTGATTATCAAGTTATCGGCGTATTAGTACCAGTCAGCTCCACACCTTGCGGTGCTTCCACATCTGGCCTATCAACCCAGTCGTCTGGCTGGGCGCCTCTCCCCCCGAAGGGGATGGAAATCTCATCTTGAGGCCGGCTTCCCGCTTAGATGCTTTCAGCGGTTATCCATCCCGAACGTAGCTAACCAGCGGTGCTCCTGGCGGAACAACTGGCACACCAGAGGTTCGTCCAACCCGGTCCTCTCGTACTAGGGTCAGATCCTCTCAAATTTCCTGCGCGCGCAGAGGATAGGGACCGAACTGTCTCACGACGTTCTAAACCCAGCTCGCGTACCGCTTTAATGGGCGAACAGCCCAACCCTTGGGACCTACTCCAGCCCCAGGATGCGACGAGCCGACATCGAGGTGCCAAACCATGCCGTCGATATGGACTCTTGGGCAAGATCAGCCTGTTATCCCCGAGGTACCTTTTATCCGTTGAGCGACAGCGCTTCCACAAGCCACTGCCGGATCACTAGTCCCGACTTTCGTCCCTGCTCGACCTGTCAGTCTCGCAGTCAAGCTCCCTTGTGCACTTACACTCGCCACCTGATTGCCAACCAGGTTGAGGGAACCTTTGGGCGCCTCCGTTACTCTTTGGGAGGCAACCGCCCCAGTTAAACTACCCACCAGGCACTGTCCCTGAACCGGATCACGGTTCGAAGTTAGATATCCAGAGTGACCAGAGTGGTATTTCAACAATGACTCCACGAACACTGGCGTGCCCGCTTCAAAGTCTCCCACCTATCCTACACAAGCCACACCGAACACCAATACCAAGCTGTAGTAAAGGTCACGGGGTCTTTCCGTCCTTCTGCGCGTAACGAGCATCTTTACTCGTACTGCAATTTCGCCGAGTTCGCGGTTGAGACAGCTGGGAAGTCGTTACGCCATTCGTGCAGGTCGGAACTTACCCGACAAGGAATTTCGCTACCTTAGGATGGTTATAGTTACCACCGCCGTTTACTGGGGCTTAACTTCTCAGCTTCGCTCCGAAGAGCTAACCGTTCCGCTTAACCTTCCAGCACCGGGCAGGCGTCAGTCCGTATACATCGTCTTGCGACTTCGCACGGACCTGTGTTTTTAGTAAACAGTCGCTTCCCACTGGTCTCTGCGGCCTTCACGCCTTCGGCAGCAAGTGCCTACAACGTTCCGGCCCCCCTTCTCCCGAAGTTACGGGGGCATTTTGCCGAGTTCCTTAACCACGATTCTCTCGATCTCCTCGGTATTCTCTACCTGACCACCTGAGTCGGTTTGGGGTACGGGCGGCTAGAACCTCGCGTCGATGCTTTTCTTGGCAGCATAGGATCACCCACTTTTTATCCGCATCACGTCTCAGCCGTCATGAGTCGCGGATTTGCCTACGACTCGGCCTACACGCTTGCCCCGGGACAACCATCGCCCGGGCTGGGCTACCTTCCTGCGTCACACCTGTTAATACGCTCACCGCACCAGACCGGGTCCCATGCTCCCCGCCACGGTGTCCCCCGAAGGGAACGATGTGACAGTTCGGATGGTTAGCATTACTGGATTGGTGTGGGCGGTTCTTCGCCGGTACGGGAATATCAACCCGTTGTCCATCGACTACGCCTGTCGGCCTCGCCTTAGGTCCCGACTTACCCAGGGCAGATTAGCTTGACCCTGGAACCCTTGGTCTTCCGGAGGACGGGTTTCTCACCCGTCTTTCGCTACTCATGCCTGCATTCTCACTCGTGTGCCGTCCACGGCTGGTTTCCACCGCCGCTTCACCCGGCACACGACGCTCTCCTACCCATCCACACGACTGGACCACGAAGGCCTATCGATTGTATGAATGCCACGACTTCGGTGGCGTGCTTGAGCCCCGTTACATTGTCGGCGCGGAATCACTTGACCAGTGAGCTATTACGCACTCTTTCAAGGGTGGCTGCTTCTAAGCCAACCTCCTGGTTGTCTGTGCAACTCCACATCCTTTCCCACTTAGCACGCGCTTAGGGACCTTAGTCGGTGGTCTGGGTTGTTTCCCTCTCGACGATGAAGCTTATCCCCCACCGTCTCACTGCTGCGCTCTCACTTACCGGCATTCGGAGTTTGGCTGACGTCAGTAACCTGTTGAGGCCCATCGGCCATCCAGTAGCTCTACCTCCGGCAAGAAACACGCAACGCTGCACCTAAATGCATTTCGGAGAGAACCAGCTATCACGAAGTTTGATTGGCCTTTCACCCCTATCCACAGCTCATCCCCTCAGTTTTCAACCTAAGTGGGTTCGGTCCTCCACGACGTCTTACCGTCGCTTCAACCTGGCCATGGATAGATCACTTCGCTTCGGGTCTAGGACCTGCGACTGAATCGCCCTATTCAGACTCGCTTTCGCTCCGGCTACCCCACACGGGTTAACCTCGCCACAGATCACTAACTCGCAGGCTCATTCTTCAAAAGGCACGCCGTCACCCCAACACGGGAGCTCCGACGGTTTGTAAGCAAACGGTTTCAGGTACTATTTCACTCCCCTCCCGGGGTACTTTTCACCTTTCCCTCACGGTACTTGTCCGCTATCGGTCATCTGGGAGTATTTAGGCTTACCAGGTGGTCCTGGCAGATTCACACGGGATTTCTCGGGCCCCGTGCTACTTGGGATCCCTCTCCGGGCCGCACACGATTTCGACTACGGGACTCACACCCACTCCGGTCCGGCTTTCAATCCGGTTCGTCTATCGCATACGCGTCACCGTGGCTGTCCGGCAGAACAGCCCGAAAGGTCCCACAACCCCGACCATGCAACCCCTGCCGGGTATCACACATGACCGGTTTAGCCTCATCCGCTTTCGCTCGCCACTACTCACGGAATCACGGTTGTTTTCTCTTCCTGTGGGTACTGAGATGTTTCACTTCCCCACGTTCCCTCTACCCGCCCTATATATTCAGGCGGGAGTCACCAGGTCACCCAAAGGGCCTGGCGGGGTTTCCCCATTCGGAAATCCTCGGATCACAGCTCGTTTATCAGCTCCCCGAGGCTTATCGCAGATTACGACGTCCTTCTTCGGCTCCAGATGCCAAGGCATCCACCGTTTGCTCTTAGAAACTTGAAATCACATGAGTTCGATCGAATTCGTGCAACACCCCAAAGGATGCTGCGAAATTGACCAGTGAATACGCCGAAACAGCCACCCCCGAAAGGGCACCATTCGACGACTCACCTATGTGACCGACCCCAAAAAGGGATCAGTCTAAGATGCTCGCGTCCACTATGTAGTTCTCAACAGACGAACAGCACCCCCACACCCGCCCACCACAATGAGCATCGGCAAAGGCCTGCAAGAAACCAGCCACCCCCAACCAAAGTCAGGGGTCACGTCCGGTCCCTCAGGACCCAACAGCGTGCACGTGCCCGACCGGCCGACCCCGACCGTTCCAACCCCCACGCTGCCGAAACAACGCTAAGGCGTACTAAATCTGAACCATTCAGACGAGCACCTATGTCAATGTTCCACCCATGAGCAACCAGTGAGAACGTTCGCCTCAATCTGGCTCTCCTGGAACCAGCAAGCTGGTCCAGTGCTCCTTAGAAAGGAGGTGATCCAGCCGCACCTTCCGGTACGGCTACCTTGTTACGACTTAGTCCTAATCACCGATCCCACCTTCGACAGCTCCCTCCACAAGGGTTAGGCCACCGGCTTCGGGTGTTACCGACTTTCATGACTTGACGGGCGGTGTGTACAAGGCCCGGGAACGTATTCACCGCAGCGTTGCTGATCTGCGATTACTAGCGACTCCGACTTCATGAGGTCGAGTTGCAGACCTCAATCCGAACTGAGACCGGCTTTTTGGGATTCGCTCCGCCTTACGACATCGCAGCCCTTTGTACCGGCCATTGTAGCATGCGTGAAGCCCAAGACATAAGGGGCATGATGATTTGACGTCATCCCCACCTTCCTCCGAGTTGACCCCGGCAGTCTCACATGAGTCCCCACCATAACGTGCTGGCAACATGCGACGAGGGTTGCGCTCGTTGCGGGACTTAACCCAACATCTCACGACACGAGCTGACGACAACCATGCACCACCTGTTCACGAGTGTCCAAAGAGTTGACCATTTCTGGCCCGTTCTCGTGTATGTCAAGCCTTGGTAAGGTTCTTCGCGTTGCATCGAATTAATCCGCATGCTCCGCCGCTTGTGCGGGCCCCCGTCAATTCCTTTGAGTTTTAGCCTTGCGGCCGTACTCCCCAGGCGGGGCGCTTAATGCGTTAGCTACGACACGGAAACCGTGGAAAGGTCCCCACATCTAGCGCCCAACGTTTACGGCGTGGACTACCAGGGTATCTAATCCTGTTCGCTCCCCACGCTTTCGCTCCTCAGCGTCAGTAAGTGCCCAGAGACCTGCCTTCGCCATCGGTGTTCCTCCTGATATCTGCGCATTCCACCGCTACACCAGGAATTCCAGTCTCCCCTACACCACTCAAGTCTGCCCGTACCCACTGCAGGCTAGAGGTTGAGCCTCTAGATTTCACAGCAGACGCGACAAACCGCCTACGAGCTCTTTACGCCCAATAATTCCGGACAACGCTCGGACCCTACGTATTACCGCGGCTGCTGGCACGTAGTTAGCCGGTCCTTTTTCTGCAGGTACCGTCACCCGAAGGCTTCTTCCCTACTAAAAGCGGTTTACAACCCGAAGGCCGTCATCCCGCACGCGGCGTTGCTGCATCAGGCTTGCGCCCATTGTGCAATATTCCCCACTGCTGCCTCCCGTAGGAGTCTGGGCCGTGTCTCAGTCCCAGTGTGGCCGGTCACCCTCTCAGGCCGGCTACCCGTCGACGCCTTGGTGAGCCATTACCTCACCAACAAGCTGATAGGCCGCGAGTCCATCCCAAACCGAAAAACTTTCCACCCCACACCATGCGGTGCAAGGTCCTATCCGGTATTAGCTCCGATTTCTCGAAGTTATCCCAGAGTCCAGGGCAGGTTACTCACGTGTTACTCACCCGTTCGCCACTAATCCCCCAGAGCAAGCTCCAAGTTCATCGTTCGACTTGCATGTGTTAAGCACGCCGCCAGCGTTCGTCCTGAGCCAGGATCAAACTCTCCAAAAGAAACTTCAATCACTGACAGAGAAACAACTGACTAAAAAATCAAATTGTCCATCAATCAAAGGAATCC
>NZ_JAMBNX010000018.1 GCF_023715325.1 Agromyces mediolanus
CCTGCGGCTGCCGAGGATCGAGCTCGTCGATCCCTCCGGTGGCGTCGAGGACCTGCTCGCCGGCGTGCTCCGCACGCCCTCCGCCCCGCAGACCTCCTTCGGCGACGACCCCTTGCGCATGATGCGGCCGGTCTCGGCCCGATCCGGAAACGCCTCGTGCACGGCGAGGTGCGCGATCACGTCGGCCACGAAGCCCGCCGCGGTGATCGCGACGATGCCGACGAGCAGGGTGAGGGTGGCGCGCGCCGCGTCGAGGTGCGCGACGTTGGAGTGCTGCACCAGCACGATGGCGAGCCCGGTGAAGGTCGCGTACACGCGTTCCTTCAGGGCATCCGCGCGTTCATCGCTCGCCCGCTCGGACCTGACCATGCGCCCAAGGTAGCAGCGGGCGCGCGAGCGCCGCGCGCCCGCGCGTGCACCCCGGCTCACGGCGGCTCTGGAAGGATGGCGGAATGAGCGACGCGCGACTCACGGTGACGGTGCCCGGTGAGACCCTGCTCCGAGCCCTCGAAGCCACGCCAGGCGGGGTGCCGGAGGGTGCCGAGGTGCTCGTCTGGGGGCTCGACTCGCCACCGCCGGCACCGCACCTCGACCTCGTCGTGCCGCCCTACATGGATGCCGGAGACAAGGTCGGCGCGCTCGCCGATGTCGAGTGCCGCCTCGTGCAATCGCAGTCGATCGGCTACGACGATCTCGTCGACGTGCTGCCGGCCGGGCATGTGCTCGCGAACGCCGCGAGTGTGCACGAGCCCTCCACCGCCGAGCTCGCCGTCGGGCTGATGATCGCCGCGCAGCGCGGCATCCCCGCGTTCGTCCGAGCCGCCGACGAGGGCCGATGGGCGCCCGAGCGCCGGGCCAGCCTCGCCGACCGGCGGGTGCTGCTCCTCGGCGTCGGCGGCGTCGGCCGCGCGATCGAGGACCGGCTCGCGCCCTTCGAGGTCGAGCTCACCCGCGTCGCGAGCCGAGCGCGCGGCGACGAGCGCGGCCACGTGCACGGCATCGACGAGCTCCCGTCGCTGCTGCCCTCGACCGAGATCGTCGTCGTCGGCGTGCCGCTCAACGAAGCGACGACGGGACTCGTGGACGCGGACTTCCTCGCCGCCCTGCCCGACGGGGCGCTCCTCGTGAACGTCGCGCGCGGCAAGGTCGCCGACACCGACGCCGTGCTCGCCGAGGCGCGCAGCGGGCGACTGCGGTTCGCGCTCGACGTCGTCGACCCGGAGCCGCTGCCCGAGGGGCACCCCCTGTTCGAGCTGCCGAACGTGCTGATCACTCCGCACGTGGGTGGGGCCTCGTCGGCGATGATGCCGCGCATGGCCCGGCTCCTGCGCGAGCAGATCGAACGGATGCTCGCCGGCGAGGAGCCGCGCAACATCGTGTTCCGGAGCTGAGCGTGCCGCGGCATCCGCCCGCGCCCACGACCCACCCACGACCCATCCCCGACCGACCCGAGAGGACCGCATGCCCGCCTTCGACCGCGCATTCGACTGGACCCGCCGCCACGTAGCGACCGGCGCCCTCCCCACCGCGGTGCTCGGCGTCGCCGACGCCTCGGGCATCATCGCGATCGAGGCCTTCGGCGAGGCATCCGCCGACGACCATTACCCGCTCTTCTCGATCACGAAGCCGCTCGTCGGCCTCGCCGCGCTCGAGCTCGTCGAAGAGGGTCGGCTCGCGACCACGACGACCCTCGGCGCCGCGCTGCCCGGGTTCCGCCGAGGCGACGAGGTGCAGCTGCGCCACCTCGTGAGCCACAGCTCGGGCATCATCGAGTCGCCGATGGACCAGCCGGAGCTCCGCCGCACGCTGCTCACGGCCGACTCCGACTTCGCCGCGGGCACCGCGACCCGGTACTCGACGCTCGCCTTCGAGGGCGTCGCCGCGCTCATCGAGCACGCCAGCGGCGGCCCTTGGGAGCGACGGGTGCTCGAGCTCGTCCGCCGCGCGGGCGCCGACGGGGTCACCTTCGACCGCGAGTCGACGCGACACGCCCCCGTCGAGGCGGCCGAGTTCGGACTCGACTGGGAGCGCTTCTCGGCGCTGCGGCATCCGGGCGCCGGCGCCTTCGCCCGCGCGAGCGACCTGCTCGCACTCGGCTCGGCGCTGCTGCGGAACGACGGGACGGCCGTCTCCCCGCTCGCCGTCGAGGCGATGCGCCGCCCGCTCACCGAGGGGCTGCGCAAGCTCGAGCCGTACACCGAGGACCGCGGGCAGGAGTGGGGCTTCGCCTGGAACCTGCTCGTGCGCGCGCCGGGACTGCTCGCCCGCGACACGTACGGGCACGGGGGCTGGGCGGGGACGCAGCTGTGGATCACGCCCTCACTGGAGGTCTGCGTCGTGCTGCTCACGAACCGTCCGGATCCGGCGCGGTTCGGCGTCGCGGTCGACGAGCTGCAGAACGCGGTCGCCGCGGCGGCGTCGCGGCGAGCGCTCGGCTGACCGCCCCTCCCACCCCTTCCACAACTCAGGAACCACGGACACAACTCAGGAACCCCGCCGGCGCGCCCTCCCGTCCCACCCCTTCCACAACTCAGGAACCACGGACATAACTCAGGAACCCGGCCGGCACCATCCCCGGAATCGCGGGTCGCGCTGCCGCGGCACGGGCCCGCGCGCCAGAACGTTCCTGAGTTGTCTCAGCGGGGCGGGCGGG
>NZ_JAMBNX010000019.1 GCF_023715325.1 Agromyces mediolanus
TTCAGGTCGCGCAGGCGAGGCGCAAAGCGGTAGCCGAAGAAGGGCATGAGGCCGAAGACATGATCGGATGCGCCGCCGGTGTCAGTGTAATGCTCTTCGATCGACAGGCCGGTGGCATGGTATAGCAGCCCATCGAGGACATAGGGTGCTTCGCCGGCGGTCGCGGCGATCACGCGGCTCGCGAACGGATCATATTGGTCCGAGACATGAGTATAGAAGCTGACGCCGGGTTCGTTGCCGTTGCGCGCGTTGATGTCGCCGATCGCGGCACCGCGACCGCCCGCATGGAAGAGCTGGCCGTCGCTCGACGAGGTGGTGCCGTCGCCCCACAACGCGGACAGCGGAACGGTGCGGTGAACGTCGATCAACCGCCCCAACGCCTCGCCATAGGCGGCCTCGCTGATATGCCAGTCGTGCAGATGGGCAAGCTGGCGCAGGGTCGCGCCCTGACAGGTCTCGGCCATGCGCGTCAGCCCGAGATTGATGCCATCGGCAAGGATCACGGTCAGGAGCGCGTTGCGGTCATCCGCCATGCGACCGGAGCGGCGATGGGTGAAGCACTCCGAAAAGCCGGTCCAGCTATCGACTTCCAAAAGCAAATCGGTGATTTTCACGCGCGGCAGCCGATCATAAGCGACGCGGCGCATATCTTCTGCATCGGGCGGTGTAATCGCCTTCAGCGGCGATATAACTAGGCCGTTGCCGTCAAGGCGCACCTGGGGCAGCTCTCCCTGTCGGGCGAGGATCGTCACCCGTTCGATCGCAGTGTCGAGACTGGCGCGGCGACCGGCGACGAAGCTGTCAAAATCGCTGTCGATCGCCAGGGGGAGCGGTCCTCGCGCGCGCATCACATCGAAGGTTGCACGCGGCAGGAGATAGC
>NZ_JAMBNX010000001.1 GCF_023715325.1 Agromyces mediolanus
CCGTTGACCCCGACACGGGTGAGATCACCTTCACCCCGGAGGCCGGGTTCACCGGCAATCCGACCCCGATCGACTACACCGTGTCCGACGCGAACGGCAACGAGACGGGCGCCACCGTGACCGTGACCTATCTGCCGGAGGCCACCGACGACGAGTCCCACGGCAACCGCATCGGCGATGCCGTGACCGTGCCGACCCTCGACAACGATCGAGGCCAGCTCGATCCCTCGACGGTGAAGATCACCGACCCCTCCTCGGGCGACCCGGTGACCGAGCTCGTGGTGCCCGGCGAGGGCACCTGGACCGTCGACCCCGACACCGGCGAGATCACGTTCACGCCCGAGCCGGACTTCGAGGGAGACCCGACCCCGATCGACTACACGGTCGACGATGTGAACGGCAATCCGACGGGCGCGACCGTGACGATCACCTACCTGCCGGAGGCCACCGACGACGAGTCGCTCGGCAACCCGCGAGGCGCCACCGTCACCGTGCCGACGCTCGACAACGATCGAGGTCAGCTCGACCCCTCGACCGTGCGCATCATCGACCCGGCGAGCGGTGATCCCGTGACCGAGCTCGTGGTGCCCGGCGAAGGCACGTGGACGGTCGACCCCGACACGGGCGAGATCACCTTCACCCCGGAGGCCGGGTTCCCCGGCAACCCGACGCCGATCGACTACACCGTGTCCGACGTGAACGGCAATCCGACGGGCGCGACCGTGACGATCACGTACCTGCCGGAGGCCACCGACGACGAGTCGCTCGGCAACCCGCGAGGCTCCGCCGTGACCGTGCCGGTCCTCGGCAACGACGCGGGCGATCTCGACCCCTCGACCGTGCGCATCATCGACCCGGCGAGCGGTGATCCCGTGACCGAGCTCGTGGTGCCCGGCGAAGGCACGTGGACGGTCGACCCCGACACGGGCGAGATCACCTTCACCCCCGAGCCGGGCTTCGAGGGCGACCCCACGCCGATCGAGTACACCGTGTCCGACCGGGCGGGCAACGCGACCCGTGCGACCGTCACGGTCGGCTATGTCGACGTGACGGAGCCCGCTCAGCCGGGCACGCCGACTCCCGCCCCGGCGGTCACTCCGGCCGGGCCCGGTGACGGCGACCTGGCGCGAACCGGAGCCGAGATCGGGCTGGGTCTCGCCGCAGCGGCGGCGCTGCTCCTGCTCGGCGGCCTGGCGGCCGTCCTCGCCCGATTCGAGCGGCGGCGTCGCCGCGGCTGAGGCCGCACGGCTGACCCGGGCGGCGGTGCGCGAGCGCCGCCGCCCGGTCAGCATGCCGGGGCGGCCAGGCCGTCGCTCGGCGAGCCTGGTACGGTCGGACTGAGCGCCCGAGCGGGCGCAGAAGGCTGGCCCGCGATGATCGAGCTGCTCACGAACCTGCTGCGATTCCTCGCGGCCGCGTTCGAGCTCGGTGCCGCCGCGAACGGCCAGCTGAGCGTGCTCCTCCTCGGGGTCGTCGGCGCAGCGGCGGTGGCCGTCGTCGTGCTCTCCGTGCGCGCGCTCCCCACGCTCGTCGCCGCCGACCCCTCCGGCGCGGCCACGAGGCTCAGGCAGACCGCCGATCCGTGGCGGCTCCTCTCGCAGTCCGACCCCGACGCGCCCGGGCGGGCGCGGCCCAGGGCGCCGGGACGGGCGGCCGCGGCCGCCTGACCCGCACGCCACCGCGCCTCGGCGCGAGCTGCGGCCCCGCGGCCAGACGGAACTCCCTGTTCCGCGCGCGACGCTCCGTCGCGCCGACCGCTAGGACGCACCTGTGGACTTCTACGCCTTTCCGCCCATCGCCGCCGTCATCGACGGCGCCTACACCCTGCTCATGGGGCTCGCCGGATTCCTCGATCCCCTGCTCGACGGAGCCGCCGCCGCGGCCTCCGTCGTGCTCGTGACGCTCGTGGTCCGCGCCGCCCTCATCCCCGTCGGTGTCGCCCTCGCGAAGGGCGAGCAGACCCGCGCGAGGATCGCGCCGAAGCTGCAGGAGCTGCAGCGCACGCACGCGAAGAATCCCGAGCGGTTGCAGCGCGAGCTCCGCGCCCTGTACGCCGACGAAGGCACGAGCCCCTTCGCGGGCTGCCTGCCGATGCTCGTGCAGGCGCCGGTCGTCGGCATCATCTACGCCCTCTTCATCCTCCCGGTGGTGAACGGGCACCCGAACCTGCTGCTCGACCAGACGCTCCTCGGCGTGCCGCTCGGGCACAGCCTCGTCGGCACGATCGCGGCCGGCGTGCCGCAGCCGCTCGACCTGCTGGTCTTCGCCGGGCTGGTCGTGGCGATCGCCGCGGTCGGCTTCCTGACGCTGCGGGCGGCGCGCCCCGGCGGCCCGCTCGCGGTGCCGCGGCCGGCTGCGAGCGCCGCGCCGTCGTCTGCCGTGCCCGGCGCGCCGGCGATGCCCGACCTCTCGAAGGCGCTGCTGCCGCTGCACTTCCTCACCGCGGGCATCGCGATGTTCGTGCCGCTCGCCGCGGGGCTGTACCTGCTGACGACCGTCGCCTGGACACTCGTGCAGCGGCTCGTGCTGCGCCGCCGCTACCCGCTCGGCTGACCCACCACCCCGACTTGCCCGACTTTCATGAAAGTCGGGCAAGTCGGGGTGGTGGGGTCAGGCGGGGTCGGCGGCGAGCTCGACGAAGCGCCGCAGCAGGCGCTGCGGCTCGGTGACGGATGCCGCGCCGAGCCGCAGTTCGACCTCGCGCAGCTCGCTCGCGGGGAAATAGCCGTGGTGCCGGTACACCCGGGCCCGCGCGACGAAGTCGGCCGTGGACACCTCGGGGTGGAACTGCGTCGCGTACACGTGCTCGCCGACGCGGTACAGCTGCACGGGGCATCCGGTCGAAGCCGCGAGGAGCACCGCCTCGCGGGGCAGCTCGTCGGTCGCCTCCTTGTGCCCCACGAGGGCCGCGAAGCGCTCGGGCAGCACCCCGGCGAGCCGGTCGGCCCGGCCGGCTTCGGTGAGGGCGAGCTCGACCGCCGCGGCGTCCTCGCCGTACCGGGTGCCGACCTGCCCGCCGAGGATGCGGGTGAGGACGCCGATGCCGTAGCAGGTGAACATGACGTGCCGGTCGCCCGCGAGCGCCCACTCGGCGAGCCGGGCGAGGTCGTCCTCGACCCGGCGCTGCATCGCGCCCTTGCGCTCGTCGGGGGTCGTCACGTTGAACGGGCTGCCGCCGACGACGATGCCCGCGAAGTCGTCCAGCACGAGTTGCGACATCGGTTCGACATCGAGGCGGAGGTGCTCGAGGCGGCCGGCGTCGAGCCCCATCGCCCGGCGCACCGCCTCGTACTCCGGGGCGACCGCTTCGGCCTCGGGGCGTGCCGAGAGGAAGAGGAAGGGCCGAGTCATGACGCCCATCGTCTCCCGGAACGCGATACCGGCGCCACTCGGTGACGAGCGCTCAGCGCTTGCGGCCGCGGTTCGGGCGCCCGCGGCCGGAGGCGCCTCGCCCGGATGCACCACCGCGAGCAGTGCCGTCGCCCCGACCGGAAGCCCCTCGGCCCTGAGCTCCTCCGCGTGCCGAGCCGGCGGGCGTGCCCGGCTTGCCGCCGCCGTCGCTGCCGCGCCCGCGGTCACGATGCCGTTCGGAGCCGCCGCGCTCCGCCGGGGGGTCGCCTTCCGCCCCGCGCGAGCTGCGCGCGGTGCGCCCCCGGACCACGCCGACGAACTCCTGCACCGTCTCGTCGTCGCGCTCGACCAACCAGACCAGCGCGATCCGCGTCGTCGGCGCGCCCTGCAACGGCAGCGCCACGACGTCGCGCCGGTGGTGCAGCCGGGCGACCGCGTGCGGCACGATCGCGTAGCCGGTGCCCGCGGCGACGAGCTCGATGGTCATCGCCGGGTCATCCTGCACGGGGGCGAGCGGCTCGCCCTCGAGCTCGGCAAGGGAGAGCGCCTCCGCGTCGGCGAAGGGATGGTCCTTCTCGAGCAGGACGACGGGCTGCTCCTCCCAGAGCGGGATGACGTGCAGGCGCGTGTCGTCGACGGGGAGGCGCACGAAGGCGAGGTCGACCTCGCCGGCCAGCAGCCGGTCGAGCTGGGCGGGCTCGTCGACCCGCACGGCCTCGAGCGGGAGCTCGGGGTGCCGCTCGGCCCACGCGCGCAGCCACTTCGCCGGGCTCACCCCGGCGACGTAGTCGAGTCGCATCGTCATCCGTCTCAGGCTACCGTCGGCTACGGTTGCAGGGTGAGCGAGAACCAGCCGAGCCGCGCCAAGGCGCAGACCATGAAGCCCGAGACCGCGGCGAAGAAGCTCGGCATCCTGCTGTCGGCGGCTCCCGCCGAGTTCCAGGAGGGCGTCGTCTCCCGCGACGAGCTGGCCGCGCTGCAGGCCGAGCCGCCGGAGTGGCTGCGCACCCTGCGCGCCGAGGGCCCGCACCCGCGCGGCGTCGTCGCCGCGAAGCTCGGCGTCTCGAACTCCGGCCTCGCCCGGGGCGGCATCACCGATCCGCTGACGACCGCCGAGATCAAGGCCCTCCTCGCCGCGCCGCCCGCCTGGCTCGTGCAGGAGCGGGCCACCCAGGCCGCCGTGCGCGCCGAGAAGGCCCGCATCGCCGACCGCGACCGCGAGCGCGCCGCGCGCGCCGCCGAGCAGGACTGAGCGCGGTTCAGTCCGCGGCCGCGGCGGAGTAGCGCGCGCCGACGAAGGCCGTGAGGTCGGCGAGCTCCCGTTCCGAGACCGAGTGCGCGAGGCCCTCGTAGATGCGCGAGTCGAGCGCGCTGTGCCCCGGCAGCCACGCTGCGGTGCGCGCCACGGCCGAGGCGGGGATGACCGCGTCCTCCGTGCCGCGTCCCCAGAACACCGGCCGCGCCAGTTCGGCGAGTCGGGCGTCGCCTTCGCGCACGCCCGGCATCGCGAAGCCGGCCAGGATGGCGGCGAAGGCGAAGCGCTCCGGGGCGCGGCGCAGCAGCTCGAGGCTCATCGCGCCGCCCTGCGAGAAGCCGATGAGACCGACGGAGGGCGCGTCGCCCGCATTCCGGTCGAGCCAGCCGAGCACGGCGTCGACGGCCCGCTCGGCGGCGACCAGTTTCGCGGGATCCTCGTCGTCGAGGCGCCCCGCCGTATCGAAGATCTCGAACCACGCGTAGCCGTATCCGGCGTCGAGCGGGGCGCGGAGCGAGGCGATGACCGGGGCCAGCGGCAGATACGGCGCGAGGCCGAACAGATCGCCCTCGTTCGAGTTGTAGCCGTGCAGCAGCACGAGCAGTGGGCGCCCGGCCCGGTCGTCGCCGGACGCCGACCAGAGCACCGCCTCGTCATCGATCCGCATCGTCCGAGCGTACGCCGGGCGGGCGGGTGGGGCAGAATCGACGCATGAGCGTGCGCACCCCGGACCCCGACTGGACCCCGGGCGAGGAGCCCGACGTCCCGCAGCCCACGAACCCCGGCTGGCTGAGCGACCTGGAGCTCGCCGAGGTCCGGGGCCGGCTGCCCCTGCTCTACGTCGAGGCGGTGCCGGTGCGGGTCGACGGGCTCGGGCAGGTGACCGAGGTCGGGCTGCTGCTCCGGGCGAACACCGTCGGCGAGATGACGCGCACGCTCGTCTCCGGCCGCGTGATGTACGGCGAGACCGTGCGCGACGCGCTCTTCCGCCATCTCGAGAAGGATCTGGGCCCGATGGCGTTCCCGCTGCTGCCCGCGAGCCCGGTGCCCGCGACCGTGGCGGAGTACTTCCCGATGCCCGGCATCACCCCGTTCACCGACGAACGCCAGCACGCCGTCTCGCTCGTCTACGTCGTGCCCGTGACCGGCACCTGCGAGCCGCGACAGGATGCGCTCGAGGTGAGCTGGATGCCGCCAGAGGAGGCGGCGAGCCGCGCCGTCGGCGACGAGCTCGAGGGCGGCCGCGGCGTGCTCGTGCGGCGGGCGCTCGCCTCGGTCGGGGCGCTGCGCTGAGCGGGGGCCGAGCTGCTAGCCTGAACCGTCCGTTCAGCGAGCCGAGGAGGTGGTACCCGTGAACGAATCCACGTCGGTGCTCCCCAGCGGAGTCACGGCCGGGCGATAAGTCGTCCGGGAGCGCCGCGATCCGCCGCACTCCCGAAAGGCACGACCATGCACTTCTCCTCCACGCACCGTCACGACGACGGTCACACCGAGCGGACCTTCACGCTCGGAGGGATCCCCGGCATCCTCTGGACGCCGCCGACCGCGACGCCCGCCTCGCCCGCCCCGCTGATCCTCATGGGCCAGCCCGGCGGGATCGGCATGGCGCGGATGCATCCACGCCTCGCCGCGCGCGCCCGCAGCGCCGCCGCGCAGGGCTTCGCCTCGGCCACCCTCGAACTGCCCGGCGCGGGCGACCGCACGCCGCTGCCCGGTGCGGCCGAGGCGCGCGCCGAGCTCGGCCGCGCGATCGCCGCCGGCGCGAAGCCGAGCGAGGACACCGTCGACCGGCTGATCCTTCCGCTCCTCGAGCGAGCCGTCCCCGAGTGGCAGGCCGCGCTCGACGAGCTGCTGGGGCTGCCCGAGCTCGCCGAACGGGTCGGCTTCTCCGGCGGGATCATCGCGATCGGCGTGCGCCTCGCCGCGATCGAACCGCGGATCGCCGCGGCCGGACTCTTCGCCGGAAGCTACGTGCCCCGCGCGACGATGGCCGACGCGCGGCAGGTCACCATCCCGCTTCACATGCTCCTCCAGTGGGACGACGAGGGCAACGACCGCGCGATGGCCCTCGATCTGTTCGATGCCTTCGGCTCGGCGGAGAAGACCCTGTACGCGAACCTCGGCGGCCACACCGGGGTGCCGGCGTTCGCGGGCGAGGACGCCGCCCGCTTCTTCGCCCGCCACCTCCATCCGCACCTCGACTGAGCCGCGCGGCTCCTTCCGGCCGGCCGCGCGGGGTTCCGCGCAGCCGGCCGTGATATTCATGTGCACATGGAGTTCTCGCTCGAGTTCACGCCCGACCTGATCGCCGTCTTCGTGACGCTCTTCGTGCTCGAGGTGGTCCTCGGCGTCGACAACGTCATCTTCATCTCGATCCTCGCCTCCAAGCTGCCCGTCGAGCAGCAGGCGAAGGCCCGCAACCTCGGCCTCACGCTGGCGATGCTCATGCGGGTGCTGCTGGTGCTCTTCGCCGGGTGGATCATCACGCTGAAGACCGACCTGTTCGAGATCGCGGGCATCGGCTTCTCCGGTCGCGACCTCATCCTGATCGCCGGTGGACTCTTCCTCGTGTACAAGGCCGTGCACGAGATCCACCAGAAGCTGGAGGGCGCGGAGGAGCACACTGCGGGCTCGGCGGCGCGGGCGAGTTTCGGTTCGGTCATCGCGCAGATCCTCGTGCTCGACCTGGTGTTCTCGCTCGACTCCGTGATCACCGCGGTCGGTATGACCGAGAACCTCGTCGTGATCATCACGGTCGTGGTGCTCTCGTTCGGCATCATGCTCTTTGCGGCGCGCTACATCTTCGCGTTCGTGAACGCCCACCCGACGGTGAAGATGCTCGCGCTCGCGTTCCTGCTGCTCATCGGCGTGTTCCTGATCGCCGACGGCTTCGGGGTCAAGATCGACAAGGCGCTCATCTACGGCCCGATGGCGTTCGCGATCTTCGTCGAGGCGCTGAACCTCATCGCCGCGAACCGGCGCGCGAAGCGGCTCGCTCAGCAGCGCGACCCCGTGCGCCTGCACACCGCGTTCCCGGTCGAGAACGAGGAGCTCGCGGTGCACGCGGCGACCTCGGCGGCGCCGGGCAGCGGATCGGTCGGCCTCTCGACGAAGCCGGTCGAGGGCGAGCTCACCGAGAACGACGGTCACCAGGAGCCCCGCGGCCTCGGCTGAGCCGCCTCAGGCGAGGACGGTGTCGAGGAAGAGCGCGGCGACGCGCTCCGCATCGACGCCGAGCGCGACCTCGGCGGTCGCCCATTCTCCGGCGAGGCCGTGCACGACGTCCTCGCCCGGGAACTCGCGGAGGTCGACGAGCGTCTGCCCGCGGCTGTAGCCCGCGAGCTCCACCCGGACCGGGCGCCGCTCGGTGCGGAGCGCCTCGGGGGCGACGAGCGCGCAGACGGCGCCGGCGTCGCCGATGAGCCCCGTGTACTGGGCGCGCTCGTCCTCGCTGAGGGCGATCCGGTGGCCGAGCAGGGCGCCGACGACGCGGCCGACCGGGTGCTCGCCCGCCTCGAGCTCGGCGGCGCGGTCCTGCGCGACCGAGACCCGGTTGAAGACGTCGAGGCCGTACATGTAGCAGGGCACGCCCGAGTCGAGCACGATCGCCGCGGCCTCCGGGTCGTGCCAGACGTTGAACTCGGCGACCGCGGTGGCGTTGCCGACGCTCGCCGAGCCGCCCATGAAGACGATCCGCTCGAGGTTCGAGGCGACCTCCGGGTGGGTGCGCAGCAGCAGCGCGAGGTTCGTCTGCGGCGCGAGCGCGACGAGGGTCACGGGCACCGGGTGCTCGAGGATGGTGCGGCGAAGCAGCTCGACGGCGCTCGACTCGACCGCACGGCGGGAGGTCTCGGGCAGCACGAGCCCGCCGAGGCCGTCGGCGCCGTGCACGTGGGAGGCGGAGCGGGCGGGCTCGAGCAGCGGCCGCACGGCGCCCGCGGCGACCGGGACGTCGCCGGCCCCGGCGACGTCGAGGATGCGCAGCGTGTTGTCGACGACCTGCTCGAGCGAGGCGTTGCCCGCGACGCAGGAGACGGCGAGCACGTCGATCTCGGGGTGCGCGACGGCGAAGAGGAGGGCGAGGGCATCGTCGACGCCGGTGTCGACGTCGAGGATCACGGGAATCGGCATGCCGAGAAGCCTAAGCCCGCCGGGGCGTCCGTGACGCGCGCGGCTCAGCGCACGAAGCGGACCTCGTCGATCTCCTCGCCGAGGAACGGCTGGCGCTGCGTCGCCCCGTCGAGCACGAAGCCGTTGCGCTCGTAGAAGCGGTGCGCGCGCGGGTTGTCGGCCGCCACCCAGAGGTAGACGGGCTCGTCGCCGACGGCCGCGTCGAAGAGCTTCTTGCCGATGCCGGTGCCGTGGTACGCGTCGAGCACGTAGATGAAGTTCAGCTCGCGCTCGCGCGGGGCGTCCTCGTCGCGCGCGGGGCCGGAGCCGACGAAGCCGACGATCTCCCCGTCGACGAGCGCCGCGAACTGGCGGTACTCCTCGCCGCGGGACGCCATGTGGCTCCAGAGCTCGGCCATGCGGCGGGGCGAGAGGTTCTCGAGCGCCGCCTTCGAGATCAGGTGGTCGTAGGTCTCGTGCCAGCAGGTCGCGTGCACGCGACCGAGGGCCTCGACATCCGAATCGCGGATGGGGCGGACGACGACCTGTGCAACAACCTCGGTGCTCATGCACCTGAGAGTAGGCCAGCGCGGCCGCAGGGCGAAATCGGGCGGCGACGGACCTGCCGTCGCCGCCCGTGACGCGGGATCAGCCCTGCGCGCGGCGGTTCGTGCGGGTGTTCCGCGACGAGCCGACGAGGCTGCCGACGCGGAGCGGCTGCGGGCCGCGCGCGCTCTGGCCGCGTCCGCCGCCCGAGCCTGCCGACTTCGAGGCGCCGCCCTGCGCGCGACCCGAGCCCTGCGCCGAGGCGCCGCGACCGGTGCCCTGCGACGAGGCGGTCCGCGGCGCGGCATCCGCCCCGCCCTGACCACGGCCGCCGCTGCGGCGACGGCGCGAGCCGCCGCCCTCGCCGCCGCGCTGGGCGTCGCCGCGCTCGGCGTCGCCGCGGGGTGCGCCGCCGCGGCCACCGCGGCCGCGACCGCCCTCGCGGGCCTCGCCGCCCTCGGCGCCACCGCTCCGGCGGGCGCGCTTGCGCTGTGCGTTCGCTCCCTGCGAGGTGCCGCCGCCGCCCTGCGGCTTCGCCTGCCGGGGCACCGGCTTCACGTAGGGTGCGACGTCGCCGACGAGCGCGACGACCTCGGGCGAGGCCGGCGTGGCGGGCTTCGGCGTGACGGTGATCGCCGCCTTGCGGAGCAGTTGCTTCAGGTCCTGCAGCTGGCTCGGCATGGCGATCGTGACGACGTCGCCCTCGTTGCCGGCACGCGCGGTGCGGCCCGAGCGGTGCAGGTACGCCTTGTGCTCGACGGGCGGGTCGACGTGCACGACGAGTTCGACCTCGTCGACGTGCACGCCGCGCGCCGCGACGTCCGTCGCGACCATGACGCGCACCGAGCCGTCGCCGAACGCGGCGAGGTTGCGGTCGCGCTGCGGCTGCGAGAGGTTGCCGTGCAGGTCGACGGCGGGGATGCCGGACTCGGTCAGCTTCTTCGCGAGCTTCTTGGCCTGGTGCTTCGTGCGCATGAAGAGCATGCGGCGCCCGGTGCCGCTCGCGAGGGACTTCACGAGCTCGAACTTCGTGTCCTGGTCCTCGGTGAGGTAGACGTGGTGGGTCATCGCGGCGACCGGCGAGTTCGCCTCGTCGACGGAGTGCAGCACCTCGTTCTGCAGGTAGCGCTTCACGAGCTTGTCGACCCCGTTGTCGAGGGTCGCCGAGAACAGCAGGCGCTGGCCGCCGCGCGGGGTCTTGTCGAGGATGCGGGTGACGACCGGCAGGAAGCCGAGGTCGGCCATGTGGTCGGCCTCGTCGAGCACGGTGATCTCGACGGCGTCGAGGTGCACGAAGCCCTGCTTCATCAGGTCCTCGAGGCGGCCGGGCGCGGCGACGACGATGTCGACGCCGGCGCGCAGCGCCTCGACCTGGCGCTTCTGGTTGATGCCGCCGAAGATCGTCGTCACCTTCAGGCCGTAGGCCTCGGCGAGCGGCTCGATCGTGCGGGCGATCTGGGTGACGAGCTCGCGGGTCGGCGCGAGCACGAGACCGAGGGGTCGGCCGGCGCGGCGCGAGCCGCCGGCGAGCACGGTGCCGAGACGGGCGACCATCGGCAGCGCGAAGGCGATCGTCTTGCCCGAGCCGGTGCGGCCGCGGCCGAGCACGTCGCGGCCGGCGAGGGTGTCGGGCAGCGAGTCGGCCTGGATCGGAGTGGGGACGGTCTTGCCGTCGGCGGCGAGGAGGTCGACGAGCGGCGCGGGCACGCCGAGCGTGCGGAAATCGGGGGTGGTCATGCGTGCCTTTCGGGCATGGCCCACCGGCGGGAGCGCGCACGGGCGTCGCGATTCGTGCGGCACGCCGTAGCGGTTCGACCCGTCAGTGGGTGAGTGGCGAAGGCGCCGGTCGGCGCATCCGTTCGCCGTACGAATGAGTCATCGGGGCGGCCTGAGCCGGCCCGGAAGCGTTCTACGACGCGAGGCGCGCGAGGCGCGCCACACCCACAGTCTAGCCGATGCCGCTCATTCGGCCGATTCGGGCTCGTGCGCCCAGCTCGGCGCGAGGGCCCGCAGGCGCGCGCCGCGCCACTGCCAGAACGCCCAGACCGGGTACCAGGCGAGGGCGTCGCCGAGCGCCGTCCCGGAGCTCACCCGCAACTGGTCGCGGTACCGGGTGCGCCCGCCGGGCGCGGGCGAGACGGCCATCCGGTGGTCCCAGCTGCGGAACGCCGCGAACGGGCCGGAGGTGGCGCCGCCGCCGTCCCGGAGCATCCGCACGTCGGCGGGCAGGCCGTCGCGCTCGCCCTCGAGGAAGCGCAGGTCGACCACCTCCTCGCCTGCCGGCCAGCGCCGCAACGCGAGCGGCTGCACCCGGTGCGGCCCCTCCGTCCACGCCGTCGGCAGCCCGCCGGGCTCGAGGGAGCGGAAGTCGAGCCAGGGGGCGACGACCTCGCGCAGCACGGCTGGACTCCGCAGCGCCCGCCACGCGGCATCCGGGTCGCAGTCGAGGGTGAGCTTCAGCAGCACGCGCATGCCGAGAGGCTACGCGGCGCGCTCGGCCGCCGTCGAGATGCGCGCCGTAGACTCCGGCCATGGCCGATGGACTCTGGTGGCTGCCCTCCCTCCTCGTCTTCGGGGGCGCCGTCGTCGCGTTCGCCGCGGCGATCGTCGGCGTACGCCGGCTGGGACGTCGCCGCGAGCTCACCGACCTCGAGCACGGCCGCGCCGTCGAGGTGCGCGCGAAGCAGCTCATCGTCGAGACCGACGAGCGCGTCCGCGAGGCGCGGCGCGAGGTCGCCTTCGCCGAGGCGCAGTTCGGGGCCGAGGCCGCCCGGCCGGTGCGCGAGGCGGGTGAACGGGCCGAGCGGTGGCTGCGCGAGGCGTTCCTGCTGCAGCAGCGGCTCGACGACGCCGAGCCCGACACCGCCGCGGAGCGGCGCAGCTGGAGCGAACGGATCGCCGGGCTCTGCACCTCGGCCCTCGGGGCGCTCGACCAGGCCGAGCAGGCGCTCGGCGCCCGCCGCGCCGCCGAACGCGGCGCCGGGGCGACACTCACGGAGCTGCCGGAGACGGCCGCCCGGCTCGGCCGACGACGCGCGGATGCCGCGGCCGCTCTCGAACGGCTCGGCACCCGGTTCCGCCCGACCGCGCTGGTCGGCGGGCGCGCCGCCCTCGACCGGGTCGACGTCGCGCTCGCCGCGGCCGGCGTGGCGCTCGCCGCGCCGAGCGGTGCCGGCGACGCCGAGCGCGCCGCCCGGATCGCCGCGGATCTCGACCGCGCCGCCGCCGACCTCGACGCGCTCGACCGCCTCGAGCTCGAGCTCGCCGACGCCGAACGGGCCGCCGAGCAGGGCGTGCGCCGGCTCGACGCCGAGCTCGTCGAGGCTCGTCGTCAGCGCGACGCGTTGAGCGAGCCGGAGGACGCCCGCGAGCTCGGCGAGGCGATCGCGGCCGTCGCGCAGCTGATCGGCGGGGCCGTCGCGGCGGCATCCGGGGCGGGCGCCGCGGGCGACCTGCCCGATCCGCTCGCCGAGCGCGACCGGCTGGGCGCCGCGCTCGACCGGCTCGAATCCGCGCGGGCCGAGGCGCGCACCGCGCAGGCGCGGCTCGACGGCGCCCGCTCGGCGCTCGGGGGTGCGCTCGCGATCGCCGAGAGCCAGCTCGGGGTCGCCCGGGCCCTGATCGAACGCGGCCGCGGCATCGTCGGGGCCGACGCCCGCACCCGGCTCGCCGAGGCGGAGCGGCAGCTCGTGATCGCCCGGCAGGAACCCGATCCGGTCGCGGCGCTCGACGCCGCCAGGCGCGCCGCGGCACGGGCGGCCGATGCCGAGGCGCTCGCCGCCTGGGACGCCGGCGCGGGCCGGCGCTGACGCACGGCGACGCACGGACGGGGCCGGCGTCCCGCGTCCATTAGCCTGGCCCGGTGCAGCCAGACGCCCCATTCGCCCAGTCCAAGTACCAGGTCAGGTTCGAGTGGGGCGCCGAGGGCCTCGAGCGTCTCGCCCCCGCCGACGTGATCGTGCTCGTCGACGCGCTCTCCTTCACGACGGCGGTCGTCGCGGCCGCCGAGCACGGGCTCGCGGTCGCCCCCTGGCCGAAGCACGAACCGGGGGCGGAGGAGTTCGCCGCCGGGCTCGGCGACGGCACGGCGCTCAGCGCCCCCGCCGCCTTCCTCGCCGCACTCGCGACCGGGCAGGAGCTCCCGGCACACCCCGGAGCGGTCCTCGTGCTCGCCTCACCGAACGGGGCGTCCCTCGCCCGCGGCCTCGCCCGGCGGGAGGCTGCACCGAGCGACGGCGCCGAGCCCCCCGTGGTGCTCGCCGCCTCGCTGCGCAACCGCACGGCGGTCGCCCGACGCATCCTCGCCCTGCAGGAGGCGCACGGCCGGCGGCTCAGCGTCGCGATCCTCGCTGCAGGGGAGCGTGGCGGCGACGGCGTGCGCTTCGCCGTCGAGGACCAGCTCGCCGGCGGTGCGGTCGTCGACGCCCTCGTCGCGCTCGGCATCGACCACACCTCGCCGGAAGCGGCCGTCGCGTGCGCCGCCTTCGAAGGGCTGCGCCGCGCGGTCGGCCACCTGCAGAGCGCGAGCGGCAGCGGCGCGGAACTCCTCCAGCGCGGCGTCGGCGAGGGCGTCGCGGCCGCAGCGCAGACCGACGTCACCGAACTCGTGCCCGAGCTCCGCGGCGAGGTCTTCCGGATCGACTGAACCGGCTCAGCCGGCCGTGACCGGTCGCTTGCGCGCGCGGTGCGCCCGCACCTTCGCCCGGTTGCCGCAGCGCTGCATGGAGCACCAGCGACGGCTGCCCGCCCGCGAGGTGTCGAGGAACACGATGTCGCAGTCGTCGCCCGCGCAGACCCGGATCCGCTCGGTGTTCGACGCGCTCAGGAGATCGACCGCGTCGCGCGCGATCGTCGAGAGCGACTGGCCGACGAGCTGCACGGAACGGCCCGCCTGACGCGAACCGCCGTCGAGGGAGGGCGGAATGTCGGGCGTGGCCGCGTAGAGGTTCACGATGTCGACGTCGTCGCTGCGGCGCTCGCCCCCGTGCGCCGCGGCCAGGGCGAGCCGGGTGATCGCGTCGCGGAGCGCCGTCGCGTCGAAGAGATCGCGGGTGCGGGCGTCACCGATCGCCATCGGGAAGCGCTCGCGCAGCCAGCCGGCGAGGTCGTCGGGGGAGTGCAGCAGCTCCTCGGCGAGCGACGCGCCGATCGGGCCCGTGCACGCGAAGTCGAGGGCGAGCGAACCGGAGTCGAACCACCAGCGGAGCCCGTCGCCGGAGACGACCCACTGGCCGACGGGGATCTGCACGGTGGAGACGGGCATGCTGCGCTTTCGGGATGGGGAGGTGCGGGGCGCCGATCAGGGCGCGCGTCCCATTCTGCCGGATGCCGCGAGCGGCACGGCCTCGCGCTCAGCCCGCGGCCGCACTGGCGGCGCGCCGGCGCATCGCCGGGGTGATGTCGCGCCGCTGCCAATCGATGAGGTTCGCCCGGTCGAAGCCGCGCTGGCAGAGCCCGCAGCTGAGCGGCCGCTCCGGCCGACGGTAGCGGTAGTGCACGTGGCCCGCCGGGCAGCGGCCCACCCAGGGGGCGAGCTCGTCGGCGATCTCGCCGTCGTGGGTGCGTTGGCCGACGTAGCCGAGGTCGGCGGCGATCTTCGCCCACTTCGGGCCGTGCCCGGCACGCGGCCCGGCCAGGGCGTGCGCCACCTCGTGCAGCAGGATCTGGTGGATCTCGTCGTCGTCGTAGCGGGCGGCCAGATACCGCGACACCGAGAGATGCTTCGCCGTGTAGTTGCACAGCCCGGCCCGCTTCTTCGCGTTGTCGAAGCCGAAGCTCCACTGGGCGGGATCGAGGTGCAGGGCGATGAGCGCCTCGGCCCACCGCCTGACCCGCTCGAGTTCCGCCATGGGACAGAGAATAGCGCCGCCCACCGGCACCGGGCGCGCGCGGTGCCGGCGGCGCTCAGCCCGCGAGGCCGACGAGGAGCAGCCGGTCGTCGCCCGCGCGCGGGTCGCCGCGGCCGTCGGTGTTGTTCGTCAGCACCCAGAGGCCGCCGCCGGGCGCCGCGACGACGTCGCGCAACCGCCCGTGCTCGCCCGTGAACCACGCCTCGGCGGCCGGCGCCGCCGCACTCGCCGGGGCCACCGACCACAGCCGCTCGCCGCGGAGCGCCGCGAGGAACAGGGAGTCCCCGGCGACCGCCAGCCCGCTCGGGCTCGCCTCGGCGGTCGGCCACTGCAGCACCGGGTCGACGAAGGCCGGATCGCCCGCCGCGCCCTCCACGACCGGCCAGCCGTAGTCGCCGCCGGGCTCGATGAGATTCAGCTCGTCCCAGGTGTTCTGACCGAACTCCGCCGCCCAGAGCCGGCCCGAGGCATCCCAGGCGATGCCCTGCGGGTTGCGGTGGCCGAGGCTCCAGACGGCCGAGCCGAAGGGGTTCCCCGGCGCCGGCTCGCCGTCCGGCGTCATCCGCAGGATCTTGCCCGCGAGCGAAGCGGGGTCGCGGGCCGCGTCGCGCAGCCCCGCGTCCCCCGTCGTCGCGTAGAGGAAGCCGTCCGGGCCGAAGGCGAGCCGGCCGCCGTTGTGGTTGCCCGCTTTCGGGATGCCGGTGAGCACCGGCTCCGCCGCGCCGAGGGAGATCGAGCCGGGCTCGCCGGCCAGCGGCATCCGCACGATCCGGTTGTCCTCGGCGGCGGTGTACATCGCGTAGAGGGCGGGCTCGCGCTCGCCGTCGCCCGGCCGTTGCGCGAGGCCGAGCAGGCCGCCCTCGCCGCCCGCGGCGACGCCCGGCACCTCGGCGACCACCCGGGTGGCGCCGCCCGGCAGGACCTCGAGGATCCGGCCGAGATCCCGCTCGCTCACGAGCACCGCGCCGTTCGGCAGGGCGACGACCGACCACGGGGCGTCGAGGCCCGTCGCGAGCTCGCGCACCGAGCCGTCCGGGCGGAGGACCGGGGGCGGCGGCGGAGCCGGCGTCGGGGCCGGGCTCGCGGTCGGAGTCGGCGTGGACGACGGGACGCCCGGGGTCGGCGCCGCAACCGGGCTGCAGGCGCCGAGCACCACGAGGGAGAGGAGCGCCAACCCCGCGGGCGCGGCGATGCCGCCGGCTCGATGGGTCCGCTTCGGCATCCGGCCTCCCGTTCCCGGTGGTTCCCGCTCCGCCCAGTCTGCGCGCCCGCCGGCCGCGCGGCAATGCCCCGGCACCCGGCAGAATGGGGGGATGGCGGCGTCGATCGATCTGAACTGCGACCTCGGCGAGTCCTTCGGCGCGTGGCGGCTCGGCGACGACGAGACGATGTTCGGCCTGGTGACGAGCGCGAACGTCGCCTGCGGCTTCCACGCCGGCGACCCCGTCACGATGCGGCGCAGCGTCGCGCTCGCCGCCTCGCACGGCGTGGCCCTCGGTGCGCACCCCGGCTATCGCGACCTGGCCGGCTTCGGCCGGCGCGCGCTCGATGCGGCCCCCGAGGAGCTCGCCGCCGAGCTCCTCTACCAGCTGGGTGCGCTCGACGGTCTCGCCCGGGCGCACGGCGTCCGGGTCCGCTACGTGAAGGCGCACGGCGCGCTGTACCACCGGCTCGGCGCCGACGCCCGGGCCGCCGCCGCGTTCGCCGAGGCGCTCGCCGCCTTCGACGCCGCGCTCCCCGTGCTCGGCGCGCCCGGCGGCGCGATCGAGGCCGCGGCGTCCGCCGCCGGACTCCGGTTCGCCCGCGAGGCCTTCGCCGATCGCGGCTACGGGCCCGACGGCCTGCTCCTGCCGCGCGGCGCCGACGGGGCCCTCATCACCGAACCGGAGGAGGTCGCCGCCCGTGCCGTGGCGCTCGCCACCACCGGCGCGGTGCCGCTCCGCGGCGGCGGCGCCGTCGAGCTCGCCCCCGACTCGATCTGCCTGCACGGCGACACCCCCGGGGCGCCCGAGCTGGCCCGGCACGTCCGCGCGGCCCTCGAAGCGGCCGGCGTGCGGGTGCGGGCGTTCGCATGAGCGTGCGACTGCTGCCGAGCGGACCCGACGCGATCCTCGTCGAGTGCGGCTCCCCGGCCGAGGTGCTCGCGCTGCACGGAGCGCTCGCGATCGAACCGCCGGACGGGCTCGTCGAGCTCGTGCCGGCCGCGCGCACCCTGCTCGTCTCGCTCGACCACCGGGTGCTGCCGCTCGAGACGGCGGCGAGCTGGGTGCGGCGCGCGGCGGCGCGCGGCCCGGGAGACGCGGATGCCTCGACCGGCACCGCCTCCCTGACCGACCCGCCCGCCCGCGGCATCCGCCCGGAGGCGGAACGGTCCGTCGTCCTCAACGTGCGCTACGACGGCGAAGACCTCGCCGACACCGCGCGGATCCTCGGCCTCGCCCCGGCCGAGCTCGTCGCGCGGCACCTCGCCGCCGAATGGCGGGTCGCGTTCATCGGCTTCGCCCCGGGGTTCGCGTACCTCGTCAGCGACGACTGGCCGTACCGGGTGCCCCGTCTGGACGCGCCGCGCACGCGGGTGCCGGCCGGATCGCTCGCGCTCGCCGACGGCTACACCGGCGCATATCCCCGGGAGAGCCCGGGCGGCTGGCGGCTCATCGGTCGCACCGACGCGGTGCTCTGGGACGAGCGCGCCGATCCGCCGGCGAGGCTCGTGCCCGGCGCACGCGTGCGGTTCCGCGAGGCCGGGCCCACCGGGCCGGGGGCGCGCTCGTGACCGCCCTCCGCGTCGTCGCGGCCGGGCCATCCTGCCTCATCGAGGACCTCGGCCGGCCCGGGCTCGCGCGCCTGGGCGTCGGCCGCTCCGGCGCAGCCGATCGCGGCGCGCTCGCGCTCGCGAACCGACTGATCGGCAACCCGGCCGGGGCCGCGGGACTCGAAGTGCTCCTCGGCGGCTTCCGCGCGGTCGCGGAGGCGGATGCCTGGGTCGCCGTTACGGGCGCGCGCGGCACGATCCTCGTCGACGGGCTCGAGGCGCCGCCGGCCGCCGCCGTGCGGGTGCCCGCGGGTGCCGAACTGGAACTCCGGCCGGCCGAGCACGGGCTCCGCTACCTGGTCGGCGTCCGCGGCGGCATCGCGGTGCCCGAGGTGCTCGGCTCGCGGTCACGGGACACCCTCGCCGGGCTCGGTCCCGCCCCCGTCGCCGCGGGCGACCGGCTGCCGATCGGCGCCGAGCCCGAGGCGCCGGTCGCGCTCCTCGACCGGGAGGCGGCGTTCGCCCCGTCCGACGGGCCGGTGGTGCTCGAGCTCGTGCCCGGGCCGCGCGCCGACTGGTTCACCGACGAGGCCCGTGCCCGGCTCTTCGACGCGGAGTGGCGCACCTCGCCCGCCGCGGACCGGGTCGGCACGCGCCTCGACGGGCCGCCGCTCGCACGCCTCGTCGCGGGGGAGCTCGCGAGCGAGGCGACCGTGCCGGGGTCGATGCAGGTGTCGACCTCCGGACAGCCGACGATCCTCGGCCCCGATCGCCCGGTGACGGGCGGATACCCCGTCGTCGCGATCGTCGCGCCGGCCTCGCTCGACCGGGTCGCGCAGCTCCGTCCCGGCCAGCCCGTTCGCTTCCGGCACGCCCGCTGAGCTCCCGCTCACAACTCAGGAACATCTGCCGGTTATGGGCATCGAGCCGATCGGCGATCGGCGTCCGCGCAGGGATGCCGGTCGGATTCTTCCTGAGTTGTGAACGGGGGGGGAGGGAGACGGTGGGAGCGCGGCGGATGACCCGGACGCTACTTCGCGAGGAAGACCGAACGTGCCGGCGGCGGGCTCGGGACGGCCGTGGCATCCGTCACCACCGGCGCGCCCGCGACGAAGCGGCGCAGCTCCTCGCCGTCGACGAGCTTCGCGGGCGCCGGATCGCTCGCGAGCCGGCGCGGCAGCTCGGCGAAGGGCAGCTCGGTGTCGCTTGCATACATGACGACGTTGCCGAAGCGACGTCCCTTCAGCATCGAGGCGTCGGCGGCGATCGCGACGTGCGCGAAGACGTGGCCGAGGGTCGCCGCCTGCGAACGGGCGAAGCCGAGTCCGGCGCCGTCGGCGACGTTCACCGCCACGATGCCGCCGGGCGCGAGGCGAGGCCGCAGCAGGCCGTAGAACTCGGTGCTCGTGACGTGGGCGGGCGTGCGCGCGCCGGAGAAGATGTCGACGACGGCCAGGTCGACGGCCCCGTCGAGACCGGCCGGCAGCTTCTGCAGCACCGCGCGGGCGTCGCCGTGGCGCACCCGCAGCTGCGCGCCGCGGGGCAGCGGCAGCACCTCGCGCACGAGCTCGACGAGTTCCGACTCGAGCTCGATCACCTGCTGACGGGAACCGGGCCGCGTCGCGATGACGTACCGCGGCAGGGTGAGCGCCCCGCCGCCGAGGTGCAGTGCCGTGATCGGCTCGCCCTCGGACCGGACGAGGTCGATCGCGTGCCCGATGCGCCGCACGTACTCGAAGCCGAGCCACTCGGGCCGCTCGAGCTCGACGTGCGACTGCGGGGTGCCGTCCACGTAGAGGGTCCAGGAGCCGGGGGTGCTGCGGGACTCCTCGAGCTTCGCGAGGTGGCCGCTCGCGGAGAGACGGCGTTCGAGCGGCGGGTCGGCGTGGTGCGGCACGCCTCAACGCTACCCCGCGCCCTCGGCGGGCGCGCCTCGGCGGGCGCCCCTCAGCAGGCGCCGAAGAGCACCGCGTCGAGCCGGTCGCGTTCGAGCACGGCGGCGGGGTGCGGCCCGAGCCGGGCGAGCCGTTCGGCGACGTCGGGCGGGATGCCGGCCGGACCGGCGACCAGCACGGCGTTGCCCTCCTCGGCGCCGGCCAGCACGCCGGCGTCGCCCGCGACGAGCAGTTCCGTGCCGGGTCGGGCGCGGGCGATCGCGCGCGCCTGCTCGCGCAGCCGCCCGAGCCCCGCGGCATCGGCGACGTTCGCGATGAGCAGCGGCGGTCCGTCGGCCGGGTCGAGGAGCGCGAGGAGTTCCCGCTGGAAGGCCGCGTCGGTGACGAACGCCGGTGGATCGAGACGGGTATAGAGGTCGAGGACGACGAGGTCGAAGCCGGCGCCCGCCGCCCGGAGCGCCGGCACCGCGTCGGCCGCGTCGGCGATCCGCGTCTCGACGCCGGCCGGCGCCGGCATCCGGTCGAGCACGAGTTCGAGGAGCTCGGCGTCGAGCTCGACGACGAGCTGGGCCGAGCCGGGCCGGGTGGCGGCGAGGTATCGCGGGATGGTGAGCGCGCCGCCGCCGAGGTGCAGGGCGCGCAGCGGGGCGCCGGGCGTCGCCATCGCGTCGATCACGTGGCCGATCCGGCGGACGTACTCGAAGAACAGTCGGCCGGGGTCGTCGGCGTCGACGTGGGACTGGGCGGTGCCGTCGACGAGCAGCGTCCAGCCGTGGCTGCTGAACACGTCGCGCTCGAACTCGATGCGCGTCATCGGCTGCGGTCGGCCGGCGCGGCGGGCGGGCCGGCAACGGCACCGGGCTCGGTCATGGCGCCTCCTCGTGCCCGTCAGTCTAGGGATGCCGCGGGGTCGGCCGGGGCGGAGCGGCGCCCGATTCCGCGGCGCGCCGGGGCGTTCGGCGAGGCATCCGAGCCCCGTGCCGCGCGGTTATACCGGAGATCCATGACGAAATCAAGAATCCGGCTGGACATGGCGCGTCTTGTCGCATATGCTTGACCTTTGCGCTCCCAGACCCACTCTGCCTTCATATTGCGGTCGGCTCCGTGTAGTCCGTGATCTCGCGATCACCGACTCCCGCACACACGTCTCGGGGCAATTCTCCACTTGTGACAATGAACCGGGCCGACGGGCCCATGGAGGTCATTTCCTTGGCTGCTGCGCGCAACGCGACCACGCCCACCCCCAAAAACGGACGCGAGGCCAGTCGCCTCTCGTTCGCGAAGGTCACCGACACCCTCACCGTCCCCGACCTGCTCGCCCTGCAGACCGAGAGCTTCGACTGGCTCGTCGGCAACGACGCGTGGAAGGCGCGCGTCGAGCAGGCCGTCGCAGACGGTCGGAAGGACCTGCCCGAGGCCACCGGCCTCGAGGAGATCTTCGAGGAGATCTCCCCGATCGAGGACCTCGGCGAGACCATGCAGCTCTCGTTCACCAACCCTGAGCTCGAGCCGCCGAAGTACACGATCGACGAGTGCAAGGAGAAGGGCAAGACCTACTCCGCCCCGCTCTACGTGAACGCCGAGTTCATGAACCACCTCACGGGCGAGATCAAGACCCAGACGGTGTTCATGGGCGACTTCCCGCTGATGACCGCTCGCGGCACCTTCGTGATCAACGGCACCGAGCGCGTCGTCGTCTCGCAGCTCGTCCGCTCGCCCGGCGTGTACTTCGAGCGCACCCCCGACAAGACGAGCGACAAGGACATCTACTCCGCTCGCGTCATCCCGAGCCGCGGTGCGTGGCTCGAGTTCGAGATCGACAAGCGCGACCAGGTCGGCGTCCGCATCGACCGCAAGCGCAAGCAGTCGGTCACGGTGTTCATGAAGGCCCTCGGCCTCACCTCCGAGGAGATCCTCGAGCAGTTCGCCGGCTACGAGTCGATCGCCCTCACCCTCGAGAAGGACAACATCCTCACGAAGGAAGAGGCGCTCAAGGACATCTACCGCAAGCTCCGTCCGGGAGAGCAGGTCGCCGCCGAGGCCGCCCGCGCGCTCCTCGACAACTTCTACTTCAACCCGAAGCGCTACGACCTCGCGAAGGTCGGCCGGTACAAGATCAACCAGAAGCTCGGCCTCGAGGCCCCGCTGACGGACTCGGTCCTGACCGTCGAGGACATCGTCGCGACGATCAAGTACCTCGTCGCGCTGCACGAGGGTCGCGAGACCCTGCCGGGTCGTCGTGGCGGCAAGGCGGTCGACATCCGCCTCGACGTCGACGACATCGACAACTTCGGCAACCGCCGCATCCGTGCGGTGGGCGAGCTGATCCAGAACCAGGTGCGCACCGGCCTCAGCCGCATGGAGCGCGTCGTCCGCGAGCGCATGACGACGCAGGACATCGAGGCGATCACCCCGCAGACCCTGATCAACGTGCGACCCGTCGTCGCCGCGATCAAGGAGTTCTTCGGCACCTCGCAGCTGTCGCAGTTCATGGACCAGAACAACCCGCTGGCCGGCCTCACCCACAAGCGCCGCCTCTCGGCGCTCGGCCCCGGCGGTCTCTCGCGAGACCGCGCGGGCGTCGAGGTCCGAGACGTGCACCCCTCGCACTACGGCCGCATGTGCCCGATCGAGACGCCGGAAGGACCGAACATCGGCCTGATCGGCTCGCTCGCCTCGTTCGCGCGGATCAACTCGTTCGGCTTCATCGAGACGCCGTACCGCCGCGTCGCGAACGGCAAGGTCAGCAATCAGATCGACTACCTGACCGCGTCGGAGGAGGACGACTACATCGTCGCCCAGGCCAACGCGCCGCTGAAGGCCGACGGCTCCTTCGTCGAGGACCGCGTGCTCGCCCGCAAGAAGGGCGGCGAGGTCGACCTGTTCCCGGCTGCCGAGATCGGTTACATGGATGTCTCGCCGCGCCAGATGGTGTCGGTGGGTACCTCCCTCATCCCGTTCCTCGAGCACGACGACGCGAACCGCGCCCTCATGGGTGCGAACATGCAGCGCCAGGCCGTGCCGCTGCTGCGCAGCGACTCGCCGCTCGTCGGCACCGGCATGGAGGGCTACGCGGCCGTCGACGCCGGTGACGTCATCACCGCCGACCGTGCGGGCGTCGTCACCGAGGTCTCGGCCGACTCCGTCACCGTGCAGCTCGACGAGGGCGGCACGCAGACGTACTACCTGCGCAAGTTCGACCGCTCGAACCAGGGCACCTCGTACAACAACCGCGTCGTGGTCTCGGCCGGCGAGCGCGTCGAGGTCGGCGAGGTCATCGCCGACGGCCCCGCCACCGACAACGGCGAGCTCGCGCTCGGCAAGAACCTCCTCGTGGCGTTCATGCCGTGGGAGGGTCACAACTTCGAGGACGCGATCATCCTCAGCCAGAACCTGGTGAAGGACGACGTCCTCTCCTCGATCCACATCGAGGAGTACGAGGTCGACGCCCGCGACACCAAGCTCGGCAAGGAGGAGATCACCCGTGATCTCCCGAACGTCAGCCCCGATCTGCTGGCCGACCTCGACGAGCGCGGCATCATCCGCATCGGCGCCGAGGTCCGCCCCGGCGACATCCTCGTCGGCAAGGTCACCCCGAAGGGCGAGACCGAGCTGAGCGCCGAGGAGCGCCTGCTCCGCGCGATCTTCAACGAGAAGAGCCGCGAGGTGCGCGACACGTCCCTGAAGGTGCCCCACGGCGAGCAGGGCACGATCATCGGCGTCAAGGTGTTCGACTCGCAGGACGGCGACGACGAGCTCGGCTCGGGCGTCAACCAGCGCGTGGTCGTCTACATCGCCCAGAAGCGCAAGATCACCGAGGGCGACAAGCTCGCCGGACGCCACGGCAACAAGGGCGTCATCTCGAAGATCCTGCCGGTCGAGGACATGCCGTTCCTCGCGGACGGCACGCCGGTCGACGTCGTCCTGAACCCGCTCGGCATCCCGGGTCGAATGAACTTCGGCCAGGTCCTCGAGACCCACCTCGGCTGGGTCGCGAAGCAGGGCTGGAAGGTCGACGGCGCCCCGGAGTGGGCGAAGACCCTGCCCGAGGGCGCCCGCGAGGCCGCCCCCGGCACGAAGGTCGCCACCCCGGTGTTCGATGGCGCGCACGAGGAGGAGATCGCCGGTCTCCTCGACTCGACGCTGCCGAACCGCGACGGCGAGCGCCTCATCGACTCCTCGGGCAAGACCCAGCTGTTCGACGGCCGCTCGGGCGAGCCGTTCCCGTACCCCGTCTCGGTCGGCTACATGTACATCCTGAAGCTGCACCACCTCGTGGACGACAAGATCCACGCCCGCTCCACCGGCCCCTACTCGATGATCACGCAGCAGCCGCTGGGTGGAAAGGCGCAGTTCGGCGGCCAGCGCTTCGGCGAGATGGAGGTGTGGGCGCTCGAGGCGTACGGCGCCGCCTACGCCCTCCAGGAGCTCCTCACGATCAAGTCCGACGACATCCTCGGCCGCGTCAAGGTCTACGAGGCGATCGTCAAGGGCGAGAACATCCAGGAGCCCGGCATCCCCGAGTCGTTCAAGGTGCTCATGAAGGAGATGCAGTCGCTCTGCCTGAACGTCGAGGTGCTCTCGGCCGACGGCACCGCGGTCTCGCTCCGCGACACCGATGACGAGGCCTTCCGCGCAGCGGAGGAGCTCGGCATCAACATCTCCGCGCGCTTCGAGTCGTCGAACATCGACGAGATCTGAACCGCCAGGTACGAAACGACTTCAGGAATCTAGGAGAGAAATTGCTCGACGCAACGACGTTCGATGAGCTTCGTATCGGCCTGGCCACCGCAGAGGACATCCGCAAGTGGTCCTACGGCGAGGTCAAGAAGCCGGAGACCATCAACTACCGCACGCTGAAGCCTGAGAAGGACGGGCTCTTCGGCGAGCAGATCTTCGGGCCCTCCCGCGACTGGGAGTGCGCCTGCGGCAAGTACAAGCGCGTCCGCTTCAAGGGCATCGTCTGCGAGCGGTGCGGGGTCGAGGTCACCAAGAGCTCGGTCCGCCGCGAGCGGATGGGCCACATCGAGCTCGCCGCCCCGGTGACGCACATCTGGTACTTCAAGGGTGTTCCCTCGCGCCTCGGCTACCTGCTCGACATGGCGCCGAAGGACCTCGAGAAGGTCATCTACTTCGCCGCCTACATGGTGATCGATGTCGACGAGGACGGCCGTCACGCCGACATGCCCGGCCTCGAGAACGAGCTCCGGCTCGAGATCAAGACCATCGGCGACCAGCGCGACGCCCGCATCGCGACGCTCATGGCGCGCAAGGAGGAGGAGCTCGCGCAGCTCGAGGCCGACGGCGCCAAGTCCGACGTCAAGAAGCGCGCCGAGGCCGCCGCCGACAAGGAGATGACGCAGGTCCGCAAGTCGGCCGACGAGCAGATCGCGCACCTCGAGCGCGTCTGGGAGGACTTCCGCACGCTGAAGGTCGGCGAGCTGAAGCCCGAGGACTCGGTCTTCCACGAGCTGCAGGACCGCTTCGGCATGTACTTCGAGGCCTACATGGGCGCCGAGGCCATCAAGAAGCGCCTGCTGTCGTTCGACCTCGCGGCCGAGGCCGAGGACCTGCACCTGCAGATCGCCGAGGGCAAGGGTCAGAAGAAGATCCGCGCCATCAAGCGCCTCAAGGTCGTCAACTCGTTCCTCCAGACCGGCAGCTCGCCGGCGGCGATGGTGCTCGACGTGGTGCCGGTGATCCCGCCGGAGCTGCGTCCGATGGTCCAGCTCGACGGCGGCCGCTTCGCGACCTCCGACCTGAACGACCTGTACCGCCGCGTCATCAACCGGAACAACCGTCTCCGCCGCCTGCTCGACCTCGGCGCCCCCGAGATCATCGTGAACAACGAGAAGCGCATGCTGCAGGAGGCCGTCGACGCCCTGTTCGACAACGGCCGCCGCGGCCGCCCGGTCACGGGCACCGGCAACCGCGCCCTGAAGTCCCTCAGCGACATGCTGAAGGGCAAGCAGGGCCGGTTCCGCCAGAACCTGCTCGGCAAGCGCGTCGACTACTCGGGCCGTTCGGTCATCGTCGTCGGCCCGCAGCTGAAGCTGCACCAGTGCGGTCTGCCCAAGCAGATGGCGCTGGAGCTCTTCAAGCCGTTCGTGATCAAGCGCCTCATCGACCTGAGCCACGCGCAGAACATCAAGGCCGCCAAGCGCATGGTCGAGCGTTCGCGCCCGCAGGTGTGGGACGTGCTCGAGGAGATCATCCGCGAGCGCCCCGTGCTGCTGAACCGTGCGCCCACGCTGCACCGTCTCGGCATCCAGGCGTTCGAGCCGCAGCTCGTCGAGGGCAAGGCCATCCAGCTCCACCCGCTCGTCTGCGCCGCCTTCAACGCGGACTTCGACGGCGACCAGATGGCCGTGCACCTTCCGCTGTCGGTCGAGGCTCAGGCCGAGGCCCGCGTGCTCATGCTCGCGTCGAACAACATCCTGAAGCCGTCGGACGGCCGTCCGGTGACCCTGCCCTCGCAGGACATGATCATCGGCCTGCACCACCTGACGACCGAGAAGCCGGGCGCCGCCGGCGAGGGCCGCGCGTTCTCGTCGATCGCCGAGGCGATCCTCGCGTTCGACCAGAACCGTCCGGGCGACATCAAGCTCGACCTCGGCGCGGTCGTGAAGATCCGCCTCGAGGGCCTGCACTTCGGTGAGGGCCAGGAGCCGGAGAACTTCGAGCCGGGCAAGTCGTTCCTGCTCGAGACCACGCTCGGCCGGGCGATCTTCAACGAGGCGCTGCCCGTCGACTACCCGTACTTCAACAAGCAGGCCGGCAAGGGCCAGATCTCGGCGATCGTCAACGACCTCGCCGAGCGCTACCCGAAGACGGAGGTCGCCGCGACCCTCGACCGCATCAAGGACGCCGGCTTCCGCTGGGCGACCCGTTCGGGCGTGACCGTCGCGCTCTCGGACATCATCACGCCGCCGAGCAAGGGCGAGATCGTGGCGAAGTACGAGAAGCAGGCCGCCAAGGTGCAGTCGCAGTTCGAGAAGGGTCTCACGACCGACCTCGAGCGTCGCCAGGAGCTCATCCAGATCTGGACCAAGGCCACCGACGAGGTCGCCAAGGCCATGCAGGAGAGCTTCCCGACCGACAACACCATCAACCGCATGGTGACCTCGGGCGCCCGTGGTAACTGGCTGCAGGTGCGCAACATCGCCGGTATGCGAGGCCTGGTGAACAACCCGAAGGGTGAGATCATCCCTCGCCCGATCATCTCCTCGTACCGCGAGGGCCTCTCGGTCGCCGAGTACTTCATCGCGACCCACGGTGCCCGCAAGGGTCTGGCCGACACGGCGCTCCGCACCGCGGACTCCGGCTACCTGACCCGTCGTCTCGTCGACGTCTCGCAGGACGTCATCATCCGCGAGGACGACTGCGGCACCGGCAAGGGCCTCGAACTGCCCATCGGCCTCACCGACGCCTCGGGCGAGCTCGTGCGCGACCCGAACGTGGAGAACTCCGTGTTCGCCCGTTCGCTCGCGGCCGACGCCGTGGACGCCAAGGGCGAGGTCGTCGCCGAGGCCGGCGAGGACGTGGGCGACGTGCTCATCGACAAGCTGATCGCGGCGGGCGTCGAGTCCATCAAGGTCCGCTCGGTGCTCACCTGCGAGTCGGCGGTCGGCGTCTGCGCGAAGTGCTATGGCCGTTCGCTCGCGACCGGCAAGCTCGTCGACATCGGCGAGGCCGTCGGCATCATCGCCGCCCAGTCCATCGGCGAGCCGGGCACCCAGCTCACGATGCGTACCTTCCACACCGGTGGTTCGGCCTCGGCCGACGACATCACGCAGGGTCTGCCCCGCGTGCAGGAGCTCTTCGAGGCCCGCACCCCCAAGGGCGCGTCGCCGATCGTCGAGGCCCCCGGCCGCATCACGATCGACGAGACCGACAAGCAGCGCAAGGTCATCCTGACGCCCGACAACGGCGACGAGCCGATCACGTACAACGTGCTCAAGCGCTCCACGCTGCTCGTCGAGGACGCGCAGCACGTCGAGCTCGGCCAGCAGCTCATCGTCGGCACGGTCGACCCGAAGGAGGTCCTCCGGGTCAAGGGCGTGCGCGAGGTGCAGAAGCACCTGGTGAACGGCGTGCAGGACGTGTACCGCTCGCAGGGCGTGCCGATCCACGACAAGCACATCGAGGTCATCGTGCGCCAGATGCTGCGCAAGGTCACCGTCGTCGACCACGGCGACACCGACCTGCTGCCCGGCGAGCTCGTCGACCGTTCGAAGTACAACGGGATCAACCGCGCGGCGCTCACCGAGGGCAAGAAGACCGCCTCGGCGCGCCAGGAGGTCATGGGCATCACCAAGGCCTCGCTCGCGACCGAGTCGTGGCTGTCGGCCGCGTCCTTCCAGGAGACGACCCGCGTGCTCACGCAGGCCGCCATGGAGGGCAAGAGCGACCCGCTGGTCGGCCTCAAGGAGAACGTGATCATCGGCAAGCTGATCCCCGCCGGCACGGGCCTTCCGAAGTACCGGAACGTCACGGTCGAGGCGACGGAGGAGGCGAAGGCGGAGCGCTACCCGAACCGCATCTTCGCCGACGACGCGTCGTTCAACGAGGGCGACCTCAGCTTCGTCGACTTCGACGCGTTCTCGAGCGACGACTTCACGCCCGGCAACTACAGCTGAGCGTGACGCGCTGAACCCGAAGGGCCCCGGAGGAATCCGGGGCCCTTCGGCGTCTCCCGCGCGCTTCCCGTGGGCGGCGCCGCCTCGGCGCTAGCATGAGCCGAATCGGTCACACGGGGTGCCCGGAGGGAGCGGACCATGACGAGCACGACGCCCGGAGACGACGAGCAGACGCGCGCGGACGACGACGCGGCTGCGAACGTCGACGCGACGCCCGCAGCGACGGACGCGGACACCGAACACCCCACGGCGGTGCTGCCGGAGCCGGTCGCGGCGCCCGGCGCGGATGCCTCCGCCCCCTCCGCGCCCGAGGTGGCCCCGGCGGCAGCGGCTGCGGCTGCGGCCCGGCCCGAGGAGGCCCCGGCCGTCCACGGCGAGGCCCCCGGGGTCATCGAGGAGCCCGAGGCGGCGAGCGAGGAGCTCGACGCGAACGCGAGGCTCGACGCCGCGGTGCAGCGGGCGGGCGTGGTCCCCGGTGGGGACGCCCCCGTCGAGGAGTACCCCGAGCCCGTCGCGGCCGATGCGGTGCGGCGCGAGACCTACGTGCCGGCGGGCGCCGCGGCCGGTGCCGCGGCCGGTGCCGCGACGCTCGCCCCGGAGCCCGGCTTTCCGGCCGGCGGCCCGCAGACCGTCTACGTGCAGGCCCCGGAGCCGCCGAAGGCGAAGGGCAACCGCGGCTTCGGCATCCTCGTCGCCCTGATCGGCACCGTGCTGTTCGCCGCCCTCTACCTGGGTGCGGCCTACCTGCTGCTGCTCAGCCAGGGCGACGCGGGCGGGGCGACCGAGCAGCTCACCCAGTTCGCGGCGAAGCAGCTGTTCTGGGTGCCGGTGGCGGTGTTCTTCCTCGGCTTCGCGCTGCTCGCCGCGATCGTGAACAAGGGCGGGTGGTGGACGTACGCGGTCTTCGGGCTGCTCGTGGCCGCCGCCGTGTACTTCTCGTACGTGGGCGGTGCGCTCTGGTCGGTCGCCTGGACGATCACGCCGAGCGACGTGCCGGGGTTCGTCGCCCAGCGCTGGCTCGACCCCTTCGCGATCGTCGCGGCCGTCATCGCCCGGGAGATCCCGATCTGGCTCGGCGGCTGGATCGCCGCCCGAGGCCGCAAGGTGACCGAGCGCAACCGGCTCGCCCTCGAGGCCTACGACCGGGAGATCGCGGCGGGACCGCAGGCCCAGCTGCGCTGAGGCGGCGGCTGAGGCGGCGGCCGGCTGCTCAGTCGCAGCCGAGTTCGGCGGCCGCGGTACCGAGCTCGAGCTCGGCGCCCCAGTCGCTGAAGCTGAGCTCGGCGTCGCCGTCGGTCTCGGCGAGCGTCAGCGCCCGGGGGAGCGGCGGGCCGTAGCGGTCCACGACGAGCACTCCGGCGCGGCTGTCGCTCGCGCCGATCTGCACGGCGAGGGTCTCGCCGTCGCCGCTCGGGGCGGCGACCGACAGCTCCGCCTCGGACAGGACCGCGGCGAGCAGCGCCTCGGGATCGTTGAAGGGCGCCCACTGGGCGACCGCGGGGTCGGTGCCGACCGTGCAGACGCCGTCGACGAGCTCGGGGCGCCCGCTCGCGGCGGCGAAACCGGCGTCGCCGCGCACGGCGGTGCGACCCTCGTCGACGAGCATCGACGTCGACACCCCGTCGGCCGCGAGCGTCGCCCGGAACGCCCCGGCGCGCCCCGCGTAGTCGACGGTGATCGTGCGCCCGGGCAGCAGCTCGCCCTCCTCCGAGGGGACGAACTCGTGCACGGTGCCCGTCACCGCGACCGTGCCGCCGCCGCGCACCGCGTCGAGGATCCGGTCGGCGAGCTCGGCCCGGGGCACGAGCCACAGCCCGTTGCCGCTCGCGCCGTCGAAGGACTCGGTGTCGACGCCGGGCGGCGCGGTCGGCAGGGGCGGCGTCGCCGAGCAGCCGACGAGGAGCAGCGGCAGGGTGAGCAGCAGCGCGGCGCGGATGCCGTGGCGGCGACCCGTCGGCCGCGCAGCGTCGGCCCGGCTCATGAGGAGGCGTCCGCGGCGCAGACGCCGGCGCCGCGCTGCCCGGTGAGGGTGGCGGCGTCGAGGGAGACCTCGTCCTCGGTCCCGCCCGGCCGCACGACGAAGCAGCTCCGGTCGTCGTAGAGGCCGGCCGCGGCCGGGATCCACGCCTCGGTGCCGCGCACGAGCCCGCTGAGGTCGGCCATCGCGCCGTCGCCGTCGACGACGAAGAGCTGGTAGTCGGCGTCGGGGCCGGACCAGTCGAGCCGCAGGTTGCCCGACTCGACCGAGGCGCTGAGGCCGTCGACGCGCACGCTGGAGTCGGTCGCCATCGACACGATCCACCAGGCGAGGGCGCCGGCCAGTGCGAGGAAGGTGAGGCCGACCGAGACCAGGAACGCCGGGTGCAGCCACCAGCGCCGGGTGCGCGGCGGCGCCTCGGCGAGCTCGGGGAGCACGGAGGCCCCGCTGCCGAGCGCGCGCGCATGGCCGGCAGAACGGGTCGCGGCCTGGGGCTGGCCGAGCGCGGCCGACCCCGCGGCGGGCGGCGGCGTGCGGTCGGTCATCTCGGCTCCCTGGGGTCGAACGGCTCGGTCCGGCGCAGCGGGCCCAGCCGGGCCGCGCGACCGCGTACCATGCTATATCGGTGCGCCTGCCCCGAACGGGGCACGCGCAGGAGGGGGACCGGAGTGGGCAGCACGCGACGACGGCTCGGCGCCGCCGCGGGTTCGATGCTGCTCGCCGCCCTCGGATCGCTCGCGCTCGCGACCCCGGCCGGGGCCGCCGGTGCCGCTCCCGCGGGGGCCGGTTCCGGGGACGTCGCGATCCCGTACCTCGGCAGCACCACGATCGACGTCGCGGCGCCGTGGCGCATCACCGACTGCGGGGTGCCGTCACAGGCGAGCCCGCTCGTCGTCGGCTGCGACGAGCGCAGCGTCTCCCTCGCCGCGCCCGAGTACGACCCCGACGCCTCGACCGTCGTCGTGCCGGTCCCGCTCACCGACGGACGCATCACCACGGTCGCCGAGTACCGGGTGAGCCTGGAGCCGCCCGAGACGCCGAACGTCGACCCGGGGCGGACCGTGCGACCGACGGCCGCGGGCACCGTGCTCCGACTGCCGATCTCGGAGCTCGGCGTCGAGTGCGCGGTGTGCGACGCGGGCGGGCGCCTCCGTGCCGTCGCCGTGCACCCCGCACAGGCCGGCTCGCTCTGGGCGACCCCGACCCACCTCGTCTTCCGGGCAGCCGAGGGCTACACGGGCCCGGCCGAGCTCGTCTACCGCTTCGCCGACGACTACGGCGCCTGGTCGCCCGAGGGGGTGCTCCAGGCATCCGTCCTGCGCCCGCGGGGCGCCCCGCTCGTCACGACCGACGTCGTCGTCGCGCTCGACGAGGGCGGAGCGGCGCTCTCGCTCGACCGGCTCGCGTTCGTGCTCGGCGACGACGAGCTCGTGCTCGTGGGCTGCGGCACCGCCATCCGCGGGCAGCTCCGCTGCGAGGCCGACGGCACGATCACGTACCAGGGCGACGGCGCGACCGACCAGTTCGCCGTGCAGCTCGCGAGCGCGGGCGGCGATCAGGCGCTCGCCTCGGTCACGCTCGTCCCGGCGGAGGCGACGACCGGAACGGATGCCGAGGCCGCGACGTTGCGCCCCGGCACCGCGCCGATCGCGAAGCCGGAGCAGGGCAAGCAGGGCGTCGCGAGCGCGATCGTCCCCCGCCGGCCCGTCGAAGACCACACCGGGGCGAGCGGACTGCTCGCCCCGCTCCTGGCCACCCTCGACCGTGTGGGGGCCCGATGACCAGTCGCTGGAGGCGCACGCCATGAGCCTGAGACTCACGATCGATCGCACCGCGAGCGCCGACGCCGCGGGCAGTTGGGCGCTCGACGTCGACGAGGCGACCACCGTCGGGGAGGTCGCGGAGTCCCTCGGGCTGCCGAGCGAGGCGCTCGACCCGCTCGCCGGTGCCGCGGCTCCGCTCGCGGAGAGCACCCTGCTCTCCGGGGCCACCCTGCCCGCGACGGGCGACGGGTCCCTGCAACCGGGCACGCTCCGGCTCGAGCTCGTCGGCGGCCCCTTCGCGGGCGAGACCGCGGGCGTCGCCCGAGGCGCGGCCGTGACGGTCGGGAGCGCCCCCGGCGCCACCCTCGCCATCGCCGACGGCGCGCTGCAGCCCACCCACGCGACGTTCACGATCAGCGACGGCGTCTCGGCCGACGGCCGGCCGGCCCCGCTCGGCGCGACCGTCGAGCCCGCGCCGGGCGCCGCCGTCTGGGTGAACGGGCAGCCGATCGAGGGGGCGACGCCCATCGTGCCGGCCGACCTCGTGCAGCTCGGCAGCAGCGTCGTCCGCCTCGGCATCGCGCCGGCGGCCGACGCCGACCTCACTCGCGACGCCCTCGGCGACCGCGGCTTCAACCGGCCCTCGCGGATCCGGCCCGCCGCGGAGCAGCCCGTCGTGCCACTCCCCGGCGACCGCCCGGAGGACCCCGACCAGTCGCCCCTGCCCTGGTTGTCGGCGATCATCCCGGTGGTCCTCGGCGTGACGATGGCCGTCGTCTTCGGCCGTCCGATCATGCTGCTGATGGCCGCGGCGAGCCCGATCATGGTGGTGGGCTCCTTCCTCACCAACCGCAAGCTGGCGAAGAAGAAGGGCGTGAAGACCGAGCAGCAGTGGATCGAGGAGGTCCGCCTCGCCGAGCGCCGCATCGATGAGCTCGCGAAGCGGCAGCGCATCGAGCGCTGGTACCGCCTCCCCGACCCGGTCGTCATCCTCGACATCGCGACCCGCCCCCTCTCCCGGCTCTGGGAGCGGCGCCGCAGCGACGTCGACGCGCTCTCGATGCGGGTCGGCGTCGCCGAGGTGGCGCTCGACGTGCGCTTCGAGGGCGGCGGCCGTGATCGCGGCGAGGCCCGCCGCGTCGGCGTCTCGCCCGCCCCCGTGGCCGCGGAGCTCCGCACCGGACCGCTCGGCATCGCCGGGCCGCAGGACGCGGTGCGCTCGGTCGCCCGCTCCGTGGTGGCGAGCTGGGTGACCCTCCGTTCGCCCCGCGACGCCGAGCTCGTCGTCGTCTGCCCCGACGACGCCGCCCCCGACTGGTCGTGGGTGCAGTGGCTCCCGCACGCCGCCGGTGGCGGGGCCGCGGCCGCGATCGGCAACACCGACGACACGCGGCGCGAGCGCGTGCGCGAGCTGGGGGTCATGCTCGAGCAGCGGATGCGGCTGTCCGGGCAGCGCGGCGCCGAGCCGCCGAGCGATGTGCTCGTCGTCGTCGACGGGGCGCGCGAGTACCGCATGCTCCCCGGCATGGTGCCGCTCCTCGAGCACGGTGCCGCGCACGGCATCCACGTCGTCGCCCTCGACTCCGAACGGGCCCGGCTGCCCGAGGAGGCGAAGAGCGTCGTCGCGATCGACCACGGCGACCCGGCGATGGCGCGCGTCGAGACGGGCGCCGAGTACTGGCCGATCGTGCTCGTCGACGGGCTGTCGACCGCGCAGTGCGAGCGGCTGGCGCGCAGCCTGTGCTCGCTGCGGCACGTGAGCGGCGTGGGCGACGACGCCATGCTGCCGACCGCCGTGCGGTTCGCCGAGCTCATGAAGCTCGATCTCGACGACCCCGAGCCGCTCGTGCGCCGCTGGTCGACCCACCCCCGCAACACCTTCGTCGTCGTGGGCGCGACCGGCGAGGGGGAGTTCGCGATCGACATCTCCCGCGACGGCCCCCATGCACTCGTCGCCGGCACCACGGGCTCCGGCAAGTCGGAGTTCCTGCAGGCGCTCGTCGTGAGCCTCGCGATGGCGAACCGGCCGGACGCCCTGAACTTCGTGCTGGTCGACTACAAGGGCGGCTCCGCCTTCGCCGACTGCGAGCGGCTGCCGCACACCGTCGGCATGGTGACGAACCTCGACGCCCGCGAGACGGAGCGCGCGCTCGCCTCCCTCGACGCCGAGCTCAAGCGCCGCGAGAAGGTGCTCCGCGACATGAGCGCGAAAGACGTGGACTCCGCATGGGCGAAGGACGCCGACACGGCCGCCCGCCGCGGACTCGCCCGGCTCATGATCGTCATCGACGAGTTCGCGGAGCTCCGCACCGAGCTGCCGGAGTTCATCGACGGCCTCGTCCGCATCGCCCGCGTCGGCCGCTCGCTCGGCGTGAACCTCGTGCTGGCGACGCAGCGGCCCTCGGGCGTCGTCACGCCCGAGATGCAGTCGAACATCAACCTGCGCGTCGCGCTCCGGGTCACCGACCGCGCGGACTCGGCCGACATCCTCGGTTCGGGCGAGGCGGCGCTGATCAGCGCCTCGACGCCGGGTCGCGGCTACGTGCGCACGGGGCCCGCGTCGGCCCCGGCGCCGTTCCAGACGGCCCGCGTCGCCGGCATCCGGCCCGGTGTGCAGCGCCAGGTGAAGGTGCTGCCGCGCAAGGCGCCGCTCGAGTGGGACGAGCTCGGCTACCCGGTCCGCTATCCGAAGCCGGTCTCGACGCAGGCGCAGAACACCGACCACGACGACACCGACCTGCGCGCGATCGTGAACCTCATCACGGCGGCGACCGTGCAGCTCGGCGTGCCGAAGAACCCCTCGCCGTGGCTCATGCCGCTGCCCGCGGTGCTGCCGCTCGAGAAGTTCCAGGACGAGGCGATCCCCGAGCAGTCGATCGTCCTCGGGCTCGAGGACGTGCCCGGCGAGCAGTCGCAGCGCAGCCTCACCTGGCGCGTCGACGAGGGCTCGCACGTGCTCTTCCTCGGCGGCGCCATGTCGGGCCGCACGACGGCGCTGCGCACCATGCTCGGTCAGCTGGTGCAGGAGTTCTCGCCCGCCGACCTGCACCTCTACGTCATCGATTTCGGCAACGGCGCGCTGCTGCCGCTCGTCGACGCCCCGCACACGGGTGCCGTCGTCACGCAGCTCGACGCCGACCGGCTGCCCCGGCTCGTCCAGCGACTGCTCGAGGAGCTCGGCCGCCGGCAGGCCGTGCTCTCCGCGGCCGGCGTCGGGCACATCTCGGAGCAGCGGGCGCAGTCGACGCCGGAGACCCGGCTGCCCTACGCGGTGATCGCGGTCGACGGGTGGGAGCGGATGCTCTCCACGATGAACCCCGACCAGCTCGTGACCTTCCGCGACCAGTTCATGCGGGTGCTCCGCGAGGGCCCGGCGGTCGGGGTGCGGGTGCTGCTCACGGGCGACCGGGGCATCACCGGCGACAAGGTGATCGCCTTCATCGACGAGCAGTACGTGCTGCCGATGCGCGACATCGCCGACTACCGCACCGCCGGCATCCTCGCCCGCGACATCCCGCTCGACCTGGCCCCCGGCCGGGTGCTCTTCGGCGCCGCCGGTGCGGAGGCGCAGCTCGCGGTGCTGAGCCGCGACACGAGCGGCGAGGCGCAGACCACGGCGCTCCGCCGCATCGTCGAGCAGGTGCGCGACCACTACGACCAATTCCCGCAGCTGCAGGCCCTGCCGTCGCCGTTCCGCGTCGACCCGCTGCCGGGGCACTACGCGCTCACCGCGGCGTACGAGCTGCCGCTCGGCGACTCGGGCCCGGCCGAGGGGCCCGTGGTCGCGGTCGGCGGCGACCAGCTGTCGCGGTTCACGCTCGACTGGCCGGCCGACGGCGGCTTCCTCGTCACCGGCCCGCGCAAGTCGGGCCGCTCCTCGGCGCTCGCGGCGATCGTGCATCAGCTCGCCTGGCGGAAGACCCCGCTCGTCGTGGTCTCGAGCCGGGAGTCGATCCTCACCGAGGTGGCCGGAGCGCACAGCATCCCGGTGGTGCCGGGCGGCGACCTCACCCCGGCGGAGCTCGACCCCATCCTCGATGCGGCGGGCGAGCATGTGACCGTCGTCGTCGACGACGCGGAGCAGTACAAGAACGCGCCGCTGGAGCACGCGCTCACCGGGGCGAAGCACCGGGCGACCTTCATCGTCGCGGCCGACTCCGAGTCGCTCTCGACGCTGTTCGGCGGCCCGGTGGTCGAGGCGAAGCGTTCGCGCCGCGCTCTGCTGCTGCGCCCGGAGTCGACGATCATGGGCACGCAGGCGATCGGCACGCCGGTGCCGAAGTTCATGCTGGGCCGGGGCACCCCCGGTACGGCGGTGCTGACGACCCCCGCCGGCTGGCTGCCGGTGCGGGTGCCGGACATTCGGCAGTAGGCGCCCTCCGGCGCACGTAGACTGGCCGGGCTGGACCCGGGGGAATCGGGCCCGAGCCCGTCGAGAAGGGGATGATCCGAGTGGCCTCTGCCCGCTGCGCGTACTGCGATGCGACGCTGGAGCCGAACAGCATGTACTGCCTCTCGTGCGGTCAGCTGATCCCTCAGGCTCAGAGCGCGCCGCCCGTGCCCGCGCCGTTCGCCGGTGCGAAGCCGGCCCCGAGCGCCACCCCGGTCGCGCAGGCGCCCGTGCAGGCGGCACCCGTCGAGCCGGTGCCGCTGCCGCGTTCGCTGCCGTGGCAGCAGACCCCGCGCGTCGAGACGATGCCGGCGCCGCCCACCGCGGCCCCGGCCGCCGTCGAGCGCGTCGAACTGCTGTTCTCCACGGGGCAGCGCGTCGTCGTGGAGGGTGCGGCCGTCGTCGGCCGCAAGCCGGCCGACACAGCGCTCGCGATGGGCGCGCGCGCCGTCGAGGTGCTCGACGACACGCGCTCGGTCTCACGGGTGCATCTGTTCCTCGAGGTCGCGGGCGGCGGCATCACGGTCGGCGACGCCGGCTCGGCGAACGGCTCGCGCCTCGAACGGGGCGGCCGTGAGATCGAGCTCGAGAGCGCCGGCACCCGGGTGCCCGCCGCCGTGGGCGACACGGTCTGGCTCGGCGACCTCAGTTTCGTCATCCAGGCGGCGTAGCGCCAGCTCAGCCCGCCTCGGCGGTCAGCCCGCTTCGGCGCTCGGCCACGCGGGGTCGAGCAGCGGGCCCTTCCACGCGGTGAACGGCAGCGCCTGTTCGAAGAGCGCGTGCGGGATGCCTCGGGCGGATGCCTCGGCGAGCAGCAGCTGCACCGCGGTCGCGGCGACCTCGTCGGCGAGCACGGCGTCCAGCAGCACCGGCACGAGCCCGCGCCTCGCGCCGTCGGGCCAGCGGCCGTAGAGGCCGATGCGGGAGGCGGCGCCCCGATCGCTCATGTGGCGGCGCAGCGCCTCGCCGTCGCGCACGCCGAGCTCGCACAGCACCGTCCCGTTCCCGGCCTTCAGGGCGAGCCCTCCGGCCTGGCCGAAGATCGGCACGGCCCGGAGTCTCGCCGTGCGGGGCCGGTCGTTCAGCACGCCGATGAAGGCGAGCTCGGACCAGGGGATCTCGGGCAGTCCGCCGGTCGCGACGCCCGTGCCGGTCACCACGAGCACCGGCCAGCCGGGCGCGAGCACCAGCCGGAGCATCCGCCCCCGGAACACGCTCGTGACGAGCAGGCCGCAGGCCGTGAGCCCGAAGACCACGACGAGCCCGATCGTGAACCAACTGCCGAAGCCGGTCACGACGAGCGCCACCACGCCCGCGGCGGCGAGCGCCACGAGGGTGGCGCCCGTGACGATGAATCCGCGGTTCCAGCGCGGCACGGACGCCGCCTTCGCGGGATCCGGCCAGGCGACGAACCGGGCCGGGCCGACCGGGACGTCCATCAGCCGCGGAGGAACGGGTCGACGACACCGGACGCCGAGGGGCGCACGAGGTCGCCCGTGCCGAGCCGCTTCAGCTGCACGTACGCGCGGTCGTGCAGCGTGATGAGCGGCAGCCCCCTCGCCCCGGGCTCCTTGCCGAGCCGCACCGTGACGTACGCCGTGCGGTCGGGCACGGCGAGGTAGATCGAGAGGCGGATGTCGCCCTTCTTGTGATTCGGCACCGGCAGGTACACGGCCGGATCGCCGGTCGCGAAGCGGGCGTGCAGCGCCTCCGCCTCCGCCTGGCCGCCGGTGGCGAGGAAGTGCCGGCCCGACAGCGCCGTGCCGGTGTCGACGCGGACCCAGCGGTGCGAGCCGCCGATCGCGAACCAGGCGAACAGCACCGCGAAGAACGCCGACACGACGACGAGGGTCGGCGCGACGACGCCGCGCAGGCCCGAGCGCCGGCCGGTCATCTCGCTCGCGTCGTCACGGATGGCGCCGAAGTTCACGAGCACGAGCACCAGCGCGACGAGGGCGACGGCGGCGAGCACCGAGAACACGACGGTCCGTGTCGTCGAACGGGCGTATCGGAACGACTCCGGCAGGGCGGCGAGGGTGGCGTCGGAGGGGCGCACGGCGGGGCCTTTCGCGAGGAGAACAGCGGCGAGAACGACTGTACCCAGTCCGGGGGAGCGGTGGACGGGGAGTTCTCCCCATCGGAATCCGCGCCGACTCCGGGTAACGTGAGGCACGCGCCGGGAACGGACATCCCCGTCCGGCCCCCGACACCAGCCAAATCTGGAGGAAACCATGGCGGAGATCCGCGTCACTTCCGACTCCCTCGCCGGGGTCGCCGGTCAGCTCTCGAGCGGCTCGCAGTCGATCGAGTCGCAGCTGTCCAACCTGAAGTCCCTCGTCGAGGGGCTCATCTCGGGCGACTGGTCGGGCACCGCGTCGCAGAGCTTCAACGAGCTGTACTCGCAGTGGGACCAGGCCGGTCTCCAGCTGAAGGAGTCGCTGCAGGGCATCAGCGATCTGCTGAACCAGGCCGCGCTGTCCTACGAGGACAGCGAGAACGCCATCGCCGGCACGTTCAACGGCTGACATCCGTCGCTGACGGCTCCGCGGGCACCCGCCCGCGGAGCCAATCCGGTCGGGAGGGAACCAGGTGGTCCAGTTCAGAGTCCGCGCCTCGGCGCTCAGCGAGGTCGCCGCGCTGCTCGGCACCGTGCTCGCGACGTTCGACACGAACCTGTCGACCGTCGACGCGCAGGTGAAGCGCACGGTCGACGTGACGTGGAAGGGCGACGACGCCGAGAGCTTCTCCGAAGGCTGGGCGACGTTCATGACCACGGCCGGCTTCGTCCGGCAGTCGCTCGCGGCGCTCCAGGCCGGACTCATCGCCGCCGACGGCTCGTACACGCAGAACGAGTCGGGGGTGCAGCGCACCTTCACCGGCCGGGCCCCCGCGCTCACCGCGATGCGCTCCGGCACCGGCGAGCTCGGCAAGCGGGTCGCGAGCGGTGAGGAGAAGGCCGAGGACATGGCCGAGTTCTTCGGTCGCGACTACGCGGGCGACGACGAGGTCGAGCAGTTCGGCGGCGGGGCCCTCGGTCCGCGCAAGACGAGCGGCCAGGCCACCGGTGGCGGCTCCGGCGACAGTGACGGCGACGGAGACGACGACTCGATCGGCGAGGGCGTCTTCCGCCTCGGCGCCGACGGCGAGCCGGCCATCACCCCGCAGGTCGCGGCGGTCGAGATCGGAGAGGTGCCGGTCGTCGGCACCGCGGACGCGGAAGGAACGGGCGCATGAGCGAGCAGCAGGCCGACACGACCGAGCTGAAGGCGCTCGCCGACATGCTCGGCGAACTCGTCACGTACTGCTCCGCCCTGAAGCAGGGCGCGAGCGGCTTCGCCTACATGCTGCCCGCCGAGTGGCAGGGCCCGGCCATGGCGAACTTCATCGGCATGTTCGAGAAGTGGCAGCTCGGCGCCGAGGCGATGACCCAGGCCGCCGAAGGCCTGCAGGACCAGGTCTCCGGCGCGCACCAGGCCTACACCGAGACCATCGACACCCTCGACGGGGCCTGGAGCAACCTCGCCAACGGCCTGAGCGGCTGAACCGGCGCGGCGCGCTCCGCGTGCCCCGGTCAGCCCCAGACATCCACCATCCGATCCCACCGGGAGTGCACTCATGACGCAGGTCCGCCTCGACGCCGCACGGCTCGCCGCCGACGGCACCGCGCTGTTCTCGATCGCGAGCTCGGCCTCCCAGGCGGCCCGCGCCTGCGAGTCGGCGCTCGGTGGCACGGGCGGCATGGCCGGCGACGACGAGTCGGCCGAGGTCTTCGCGCAGGGCCAGGACGGCGAGCCCGGCTACGACACCTACGCCGTCGACCTGCTGAAGGCCGTCCAGGGCATGTCGAACGCCCTCCGCATCGTCGACGCCGCGCTCGGCAACACGGGACGCGCCTACGACGGAGCCCAGCTCGTCGGCGCCTTCAAGCCCGCCTCCTCCTCGAGCATCCCCGAGGAGACCGCCGTCGTGAACGACCCGCACGCCTCGGTGCCGACGGCGCTCGGCAAGGGCCCCGAGGGGCCGCTCGGCGAGTTCGGCGACTTCCTGAAGGACGCCCTCGCGACCCTCGGTGTGGTGCTGCCCTCCGCCGACCGCGGCAAGCTCTCGACCGCCCAGCAGGCGTGGAGCAGCCTCGCGCAGGCGATGACCTCCGCCAAGTCCGAGGTCGGCTCCGCCTTCGTGAACGTGTCCTCGATGACGCTGCCGCCGTCGCAGGCGAGCAACATCCGCCGCTGCCAGACCTCGCTCGGCAGCTCCTTCGGCAAGCTCTCCGAGAGCGCGAACTCGATGGCGGGCTTCGCGCAGGGCATGATCGACGCCGTCGACAAGGCCTGGGAGGAGATCGGCTGGTTCATCGCGCAGATGGCCATCGAGATCGCCCTCGAGATCGGCATCGGGGCCCTCCTCGGCGCGGTGACCTTCGGCGCCGGCGCGGCCGCGATGGCCGCGAAGATCATGCTCACCGTCACGCGCTGGGCGATCAAGATCGCCGCGCTCTGCCAGAAGCTCCGCCGCCTCATCATGGCGGCCCTCCGCGCCGCTCGCATGGCGGTGCGCGGCGGCATCCGCGTCGCCCGTGAGGCCCTCTCGGCCGGGCTCGCGAGCGCGATCACGACGGCCTCCTTCAACCAGGTGCGCGGCGCGCTCGACCCGAACTACCAGCCGCAGAACGTGCTGAACGCGGCCCTCGCCTCGGCGGCGGGCGGCGCGGCCGGCGGCACCGTGTCGGGAGCCGCGGGCCGGCTCACGAACCGCATCAACCCCGGCGCGATGCAGCGCGTCACCCATATCGCCGTCGAAACCGGCGGCGGCGCGGTCGACGGGCTCGCCTCCGGTCTCGCCGAGTCCGGGCTGAACGGCACGCCGTTCTCCCCGCTCAGCTCGATCGCGGCGGGCGCGCTCCTCGGCGGTGCGCTGGCGGGTCGCCCGGGCGGCCACGGCGGGCCCTCCAGCCCCTCGGCTCCGAGCGGCCCCGGCAACGGTTCGACGCTGCCCGCGGTCACCGTGCCGGGCTCCGACACGCCGACCCCGGGCGGCGGCAACTCGACGACCGCGACGGCCGGCGACGGCGGCGGCGCGGTCGACATCCCGAACGACGGCCCCACGCCCGGCGCCGGTGACGCCGGCACCTCGGCCGGCGACGGCGGCGGTGGCGTCGACATCCCGAGCGACGGCCCGACGCCCGGCAGCGGTGACGCCGGCGGCGGTGCGGGCGACGGCGGCGGCTCGATCGACCTCCCGACGGACGCACCGTCGGCCCCCGGCGACCTCGGCGGCGGTGCAGGCGACGGCGGCGGCTCGGTCGACGTGCCCACCGCGGGCGGCGACGGTGGCACGCCTGGCACTGCGGATGGTGGGACGCCGGGCACTGCGGACGGTGGGACGCCGGGTCACGCGGATGGCGGCACGCCGGGCACTGCGGATGGTGGCACGCCGGGTCACGCGGATGCGGGCACGCCTGGCACTGCTGACGGCGGGACGCCGGGTCACGCGGATGCGGGCACGCCCGGCACTGCGGACGGCGGGACGCCGGGCACGGTCGACGCCGGCACCCCGGGTACCGTCGACGCTGGCACCCCGGGCACGAGTGATGCCGGTACTCCCGGCACGCCCGATGCCACGACTCCGGGCACGGTCGACGCCGGTACTCCCGGCACGCCCGATGCCACCACTCCCGGCACCGCCGACGCCGGTACGTCGGGCAGCGTTGACACCGGCACGCCCGGCACCGCCGACGCTCCCGCGGCCGACGGCCAGGCGGGCGACGGTCAGGGCAACGGCGCGCCCGGTGCCGCCGCGGCCGGTGCCGCCGCTTCGGCCAAGCCCGGTGACGCCGGCTCGGTCGACAGCAGCGCTCCGACGCACGCCGACGGCGGCCAGCCCGACGCCACGCAGCCCGACGCTACGCAGCCCGACGCGGACGCCACGCAACCCGACACCGACGGCGCACCCGCCGACGGCGACGGCGCGACCGACGGCGACGCCGACGGGATCGCCCCCGAGGAGGCCGCGGCCGCCGGCGGTGCCGCTGCGGCGGCCGGTGCGGCGACCCTGCTCGGCAAGCCCTCGCTCTTCTCGAAGCCCTCGCTCTTCTCCCCGAACGGGAACGGCGGCAAGCCCGACGCCCCGAGCGCCGACGGCTCGAACGGCCACGGTGCCCCCGACGGCAGCACGAACGTCGACGGCTCGCAGCCGGACGCGTCGGCAGCCGACGGCGGCGACGGCACCGGCCAGGCCGGCGACGGCTCGCAGCCCGAGGGCCAGCAGCCCGACCAGGCCCCGTCGAACAACAGCTCCGAGCGCTCGATCGACGAGATCGACCAGGCGCTGAACGAGATCAACCCGAACTTCGACCCCTCTGACCCCGCCAACGGCTACGCCACGAACTGCGGCAACACCTCGGCGAACCTGAACGACTTCCTGAACGGCCGCGACAGCGCCGAGGCATCCACCGGCACCCTCAGCACGCCGGACATGGAGGCCCGCACGGGCAACCCGCAGACCACCGTGACGCCCGAGCAGATCGAGTCGACGCTGCGGGCGATGGGCCCGGGCTCCCACTGCGTCGTCGGCATCGACCGCGCGGGCGACGCCGGGCACTGGTTCAACGCCTACTTCGACGGCGACACGGTCTGGTCGCTCGACGCGCAGAACGGCACGCGCTCGCCGTGGCCGCCGCACGAGCCGAACGCGACGAACTGGGATGCCTCGGTGCGCCCGGAGGACGTGGTGAACCCGGACGGCACGAAGCCGACCGACGCGAAGCCCGACGCGAACGCGCCGAAGGCCCCGACCACGCCGGACGCCGCGAACCCGACCGCGACCGCGCCGAGCGCGCCGACCGCGCCGGAGGCGGGAACGAGCTCGCCGGAGGCGGGTTCGAGCTTGCCCGCCGAGGCCTCGCCCACGACGCACCAGGCGCCCGACGGCACCGGCGCCGACGCGGACGGCTCGAGCGCCGACGGCGCCGACGGCATCGACGTCACCGACTCCGATCGGGACGGCTCCGGCTGGACGAGCAAGGCGACCGTTCCGGCGACGCACCCGTCCGACGGCTCTGCCGGCCCCGGCACGACGTACAACGGCTACGACATCCCCGAGCTGACGCCGGAGATCCGGGATCGCCTCGACGCCCTCGCCGCGCAGCCGAACTCGCCGATCGTCGCGAACCCCGACGGTTCCTACTCGTTGAAGAACCCCATCACGGTCGACGCGTTCGACCGCAAGGACCCGAACGTCGGCAAGAACCCGAACCACGACTGGGACGAGTTCCAGCGGCAGGTGGGCCTCCAGCAGCAGGGGCTCAACCAGCTGACCGTGACCGAGTGGCAGCACAACGTCAACTTCTACGACCGCAACAACCGCGTGGCCAAGGGGCTGCAGCAGTCGGCGCTCGACGCCATGACGGCCAATCACGTGCGCGTGGTCTACCCGAAGCCGGCGGTGCTGCACGGTCCCGACCAGGTTGCCGGTGGCCGCGCTGACCGCTTCGACGGTGCGGGGCACTCGCCGATCAACAGCGCGCTCGGCGCCGGGTGGGCCGGCCGTCGCATCGATGATCTGCGCGCCGACGTCGCCGGTGCGGTGCGCAAGATCGATCCCTCGCTGCGCGCGCACATCAAGCTCAACGTCCAGCTCGGCGCCAGGAACCTCGAGACCGGGGCGACCGCGCCGCAGGCGACGCTCGGCGCGGCCCAGCCCGTGACGTCGGGGCCGGCTCCGACGCCCGCGCGCACGGGTGCGGTCGATGCACCGAGCGGCACCGACGCCCCCCAGGGCCGCGCAGGCGCCGCCGGCTCGACGCCGGGAGGCACCGGCGCCGGCACCTCGCCGAGCCACGTCCCGGCGCATACCGGACTGCCCGCCCCGGCCACCCCGGCCGGTACGGCACCGATGCCCGACCTCAGCGCGGTGAACGACGCCTATCGCGACCCGTACACCGACTCGATCCCGGCGAGCTCGCTGGACGCGTGGGCGGATGACGTCGCAGCTGCGTACCCCGCGCTCGATGCCGGCGACGTGCTCGGCATCTACGACTACACCACCGGTGCGTACAACGAGATGAACGGCTATCTGCGCGACCTCTCCACGCCGGCCGACGTCCCGGCGCTCGAGCAGCGCATCACGGCCACGACCGATGGCCTGTCGAAGCTGCGTCCGATGCCCGGGGTGACCCATCGCGGGATGCGCCTCTTCCCCGGTCTGCTCGACCAGTTCCAGCTCGGCCTGCCGTGGTCGGACCCGGCGTTCCTCAGCTCCTCGACGAGCGGGGCCGTCGCGGAGGGCTTCGGCGCCGGCGGCGGCATCCACCTGAAGGTGACGGCGAAGAGCGGCGTCGACGTCGGTCAGCTGTCGCAGTACCGCAGCGAGGCCGAGATTCTGTTCCAGCGGGGCACGCGCTTCCTGGTGACGCGCAAGGAGCTCGTTGGCAAGGTCTGGGAGATCGACGTCGAGGAGATCACCGCGTGATGCCCGACGGGACCGAGTCCTTCGGTCTCCGGGCCTTCGACGAGCTCGCTGCGCGGCGCCAGCTCGAGCTCGGACATCGCTCGAACGTCGAGAAGTGGCTCGGACTGGACGGCGATGCCCGGCGTCCGCGCGAGGTGATCGGCGATCGGATCCAGGCGGTCATCGATGCGGTGCTCGGTTTCGCCGGCGACGGGCCGGAGACCGTGTCGTTCCCGGAGCCGCTCACCGCGTCGGTCGCGCTCGACGAGCGACTCGAACTCATCATTCGTTTCGGGATGGATGACGCGGATCTGATCGAGCGAAGGATCGGCGTCGAGCGCCGAATCGCCGTTTCCCCGCACCGCTTCGCGCCGTCCGCAGTGCTGTGGCTGCTGCTGTCTCGCCGGTGGCCGGGCCGGGTCTCGACGCCGGACGGGGCGGTCGAACCGCTGCAGCTTCGTCGCGTGCCGCGGGGCGGCGGGATCGAACTCGTTCCTGCGGACGCGCACGAGCTGGGGTGGGGGCCGCTCGTCGTCGACGCGGGCGACGCCGTCGAGCTCGCCTGGGCCTGCGGCGTCGCACCTGCAGAGCTCATCGCACGAGCGGGGGAGATGCGCGCGGCCGACCGGCGAGCCGGGCTCGAGGGTCCCGCGAACGCCGATGACCGGATCGTCGGGGCGCTGCTCGGCGGGGCGGTGGGCGACGCCCTCGGCTTCCCCATCGAGTTCGATGACGGGGCGACGGCCGAGCGGCGGCTGGCAGAGGCCGGCGGCGGCTTCATCCGGCCCGGTGCGGGGCCCCTCGGCGCGATCAGTGACGACACGCAGCTGACGATGTTCACCGCTGAGGCGCTCGCGCGCAGGACCGGAGATGATGCGGCCGCGGTGCGCCAGGCCGGCCACGGGGCGAATCTCGCGTGGTACCGAACCCAGTGCGCGTCGTCGCCGGCCGGCGACGCCCGAGGGCTCGCCGCCGAGCCGTGGCTCTCTGTGCGCCGCGCGCCCGGCGCCACCATGATGAGCTCCCTCGCTGGGGTGGCGGCCGAGGCTCGAGCCGATCGGGTCGCGGATGCCGCGAACGACAGCAAGGGCTGCGGCACGGTGATGCGGAGCGCCCCGTTCGGGCTGATCCTGGACTGGTCACCGGCGCAGGCGTACGGTGCTGCGGCCGCGACAGCACGTCTGACCCACGGCCACCCCAGTGCGGCCACCTCGGCTGGCGCGTTCGCCATGCTCGTCCGGCTGCTCGTCGATGGACACGGCCTCGCCGGGGCGCTCGGGCTGGTGCTCGCGGAGTTGCGACTTCGTGATCCCCTCGACGGCGCGGAGACCGACGCGGCGCTGCGAGGTGCGATCTTCGCGGCTGGGCTCGCTCGGCCGAGCCGCCACCGTCTCGAGGCGCTGGGGGAGGGGTGGGTCGCCGAGGAGGCGCTCGCGATCGCGGTCTACGCGGCGCTGAGCCATCCGGGGCCCGACGAGGTCGGGCGCGCGCTCGCCCTCGCCGTCGCGCACGGCGGCGATAGCGACTCGACGGGGTCCATCTGCGGCAATCTGCTCGGCGCCGTGCACGGCTCCGCCGCCCTGCCCGAGGCCCTCGCACAGACCGTGGAGGGAGCGGAACAGTTGCGGACGCTCGCCGCCGAGCTCCGAGCGGCCCGCTGACCCGCTATGACAGAATTCTTTGGAAACGAAAGGGGCCCCATGTCCTCCTCGGTGGATCGCATCCTGGCCGCGTTCTCGAAGCTTCCCCCGGTCGCCGGGGTGAGTTTCCATGGCGGCGACGACGATGCAGCCGCCGAGGGCGGCACGCTCGCGGGAGTGCTCGCCAGTTCCCGCTCGCCGCGGGTCGCCAGCGAGAACTTCTCGACCTCGGTTCTGTACTGCCTCGTCGCGGTGAGCGGTCGCGATCTCACCCAGCTGTCCCGGCACGAAGTCGAGCAAGAGATCGTGCTGCTGCCGGGCACCACTCTGCTCGGGCTCGGCTCGATTCAGGCTGAGGGGCTCCGGCTCGTGATGCTCGAGGAGCTCGACGTCGAGCGGGAGCCGAGCGAGGCGCGCCCGTCCGGAGACGCGCTGGATCAGCTCTTCGCCACCGTTTCCGCAGCCGTTGCGGCCGCACGTGCCGAGCCTGCGGTGCCGGTGACCAGCCCGGGGAAGTTCGTCGCCCCCATCCCCTTCCTGAGCTAGGCGCAGCCCCGACCGAGAAGTGGAGTGACCATGCTTGATCAGGTGACGACGAACTTCGTCGACGAGGCGGCGGGGCTCCCGCCCGCGGAGCTCGAGGCGGCGTTCGACCGCCTCGTCGATCTGCGCCCCGAGGGCGGCAAGGAAGCGAGTCGGGCGGCGGTTCCTTCGGCGAGCGAGAATTCGGCGCTGGATCATCGGATTCGTGCCGCGCTGCTGCCGCGTGCCGACGAACTCGACGCGCATCTGACCGGGCTCCACTCCGACGCACGTGCCGCGATCTCGACGACGGCGCGCGCGATTCTGAAACGGGGCACGCTGACGGAGCAGCAGTATGCGGTGCTCGTCGAACCGTTCGTGGGACGCGCGCATCTTCCGGCGCAGGGCGAGTAGCGATCTGGCAGACACGCTGTTCGCCGCGCACGCGCCCGCGCTCTCGAGCCCAGCCGCCCGCCCCGAGGGGGTCGCATTCCGACACCGGCGTCGTCCGACCGCCATCCGCCTGTCGGAATGCGACCCCCTCGGATCGTGACGAATCGGGCAGGCGGGCAGGCGGGTAGGCGCGCCCCCGGGGCAGACGCGGCAGGGCTGATGCGGATGTCGCGCATGGGGAGCCCTCCCCATGGCCCGGGGGCTCAGCCTCGATAGACTTCCCGGGGTGACCGGTCGCGGGCGTTCCCGCCGCGGCAGGCGCCCCGAGGCATCCCGCGCGCCGCACCGGTGCGCGCCGACCAGAGGAAGGCCCGCATGACGAGGTTCCGGAGCTTCGACCCGGTCGCCCCCATCTCCGACGAGACGATCGCCGCCTTCGCGGGCCGCGTGCCGGCCGAGGTCGCCGAGCTCTGGCGCACCCAGGGCGCCGGCTTCGTCGGCGACGGCTACTTCCGCTTCGTCGACCCGGCCCGCGCGGCCGCGATGCTCGAGGGCGTCTTCGGGCTGCCCGAGGGCAGCACCGTGCTGTTCACGACCGCCCTCGGCGACCTCGTGCTGCACGTGAACGGCCTCTTCCTCGTGATCAAGTCGCGCTGGGGCGCGATCGACCTCCTCGAGGGGGCGAGCTTCGACGAGCTCGTCGCCCTGATCGAGGACCCGGCGCAGCGCGACGTCGCCTGGGAGTGGCAGCCCTATCCCGCCGCCCGCGACCGCGACGGCGTTCCCGGCTTCGAGGAGTGCTACGGCTTCGTGCCGCTGCTCGCCCTCGGCGGCTCGCCCGACCCCGAGCGGCTGCAGCGCGCCGGGCTCTACGAGCACCTCGCGGTCATCGCGCAGCTCGCCGGCCAGCCCGAGGTGCGTCGGCACCTGCAGACGGCCGACACCGCGGACGGGGCGGCGGATGTCTCGGGCGACGAGCGCCTCGTCGCGGTGGGGCGCGCGCTCTTCCAGAAGCTCGCCCCCGACGCCCAGCTGAACGTCGTCGAACTGCCGGACGGCCTCGGCGTCTGCCTCGTGCACGCGGTCCGCGGCGGCGGCAAGATCTACGTCGCCCCCGACGAGACGGTGCTCTTCGTCGGGTCCGCGGTCGACTTCGAGGCGGGCCTCGGCGCGTTCCGCGACGGCGTGCGCACCCCGCTGGAGAAGTTCGACCTCGACCGGCCGGCGGGCGGCAACTGATGGCCGACGCTCTCGCCGAGCGCTGCGAGCGCCTGCGCCAGCCCGTCACCGAGCTTGTCGCGATCAGCATGTCCGCGGCCTATCGGGCGCAGGACCAGCCCGAGCTGCTGCGCGCCATCGGCGTCGTGCGCGGCATCCTCGCCGACGACCCGGCCGCCCTGCCGGAGGGTGCGCTCCGCGAGTGGATCCCGACCGCGCTCCGCAACCTCGAGCAGATGCGCGAGGCCGTCGAGCACGGCGACGCGGCGAAGTCGTACGCGATCCTCACCGACCAGACCGACGGCTTCATCCGCCTCGCCTACGGCTGCGCCGGTTTCCCCGGCTGGGAGCAGGGCTGAGCGGAGCGGATGCCTCGCGGCGACGCAAGCCCGACGCGGCCCGCGCGTCGAGCGCGTAGCCTCGAAGCCATGGAGCAGCGCGCACGGGACGCCTGGGTGGTCGCCGGGTTCGCGGCGGCGCTCGATCTCGCCCTGGTGGTGTGCGGCTTCGGCTTCGTGAGCCTCCTCGCCGACCTCGAGGTGGTCGGCGATCGAGAGGTCGGCGTGCTCGTGGCGCCCGTCGCGGTCGGTGTCGCGGTGCTCGTCGTGCTCCTCGTGCTCGGCGTGCGCCTGCGCCGCCCCGAGCGGATGGCCGCGACCGTCGTGCTGGCGGCGCTCGGCTCGTGGCTGGCCTTCGTGCTCGTCGCCGCGATCGGCCGCATCGTCTCCTCGACCGGCGACCCGGGGGAGGGGCTTCGCTTCGCCGTGGTGCTCGGGCTCGGCTGGTTCGGGCTGCTGATCCCGCTCTGCGCGGCGGTCACGGCCGCGGTCGCCGTGCTCGTCGCACGCGGCCGGCGGGGCGGCATGGAACGGCCGCGCTGGCCCTGGGAGCGCGACGAGGAGTAACCGGGCAGCCCGGTTGCGGCGCGCCAGTCGAGCGGTGAATCGGCGCAGCCGGGCGGCAGCGGCGCTATCGTGAAGCCCGTGCAGGGTTCGATCGAGGCTCGCGTGAGCTCGGAGGTCGACCGCTGGCTGCAATGGCTGCCGCGGTGGCGACCCGGCACGCACCGTGCCCGCGTGCGGCTCTGCCAGAAGTGCTTCGGTTCGCCGATCCTGGCCGCGGCGGGGCTCGACGTCGATGTGCCGCACCCCGTGCAGCACTCGTTCTCGATGCGCATGAAGACGGTCATCGACGACGCCGTCGACGACTACACGGCGCGGAACCTCCCGCTGCTGCACCGGGAGATCCGCCTCGCCGAGGAGCGCAAGTCGCGTCGGCCGTACCGGGCGGGCGAGGGCCTCGACCCCGAGTACCTCGGCCTGGAGCTCGACCCCGAGCCGGTGCCCGACCAGCCGTTCCTGTTCACCCTCGCCGGGCTCGAGGCCGACACCGCGGCCGCGGCGGCGGAGCCGGCGCCGCGTCCGTTCACGCCGGAGGAGAAGGAGGCGCTTCGCGAGGAGGTCCGCCTCGCGGACGACTTCGCGAAGCAGCTCGGCCGCCGCATCTGCGTCGAGCTCGCGCAGCATCGCCGCCGCATCGGCAACGCGGTCGAGCGCCTCGTCGAGCCGCAGGTCGCCGAGCTCCTCGCCGACCTCGAACGCGAGCTCGACGCCCCGGGATGGACCGGCGCCTGAGCGTGCGCCCTCCGCGAACATCGGCGCCGGCGGCCCGCGCCATTTGACCGCGACGTGACGCCGCATTACGATTGATCGGGTGTGCGCGCTCGCGCGTGCATGTCCGGGTGCCTGCGGACATCCGCGGTTCACCCCCACGGCATACCCACCACGAAGGCTCCGCAGTTCTGCGGCGCCGGCGGGTCTGATGTGAAATCCATCACCGCTGTCACCGTGCAGCACCAATGAGGAGAAGCAGTGCCAACCATTCAGCAGTTGGTCCGCAAGGGTCGCTCGCCGAAGGTCACCAAGACCAAGGCTCCCGCCCTGAAGGCCAACCCCCAGCAGCGCGGCGTGTGCACGCGCGTGTACACCACCACCCCGAAGAAGCCGAACTCCGCGCTCCGCAAGGTCGCCCGTGTGAAGCTCTCGAACGGCACCGAGGTCACCGCCTACATCCCCGGCGAGGGCCACAACCTGCAGGAGCACTCGATGGTGCTCGTGCGCGGCGGCCGTGTGAAGGACCTCCCCGGCGTGCGCTACAAGATCATCCGCGGCGCGCTCGACACGCAGGCCGTGAAGAACCGCAAGCAGGCTCGTAGCCGCTACGGCGCGAAGATGGAGAAGAAGTAATGCCTCGCAAGGGTCCCGCTCCGAAGCGCCCCGTCGTCGCCGACCCGGTGTACGGCTCGCCGGTCGTCAGCCAGCTCGTCAACAAGATCCTGATCGACGGCAAGAAGGACCTCGCGCAGCGCATCGTCTACGAGGCGCTCGAGAACGTCGCCAACAAGTCCGGTCAGGACGCGGTCGCCACCCTGAAGAAGGCGCTCGACAACGTGCGCCCGACCCTCGAGGTGCGGTCGCGTCGCGTCGGCGGCTCGACCTACCAGGTCCCCGTCGAGGTGAAGCCGCACCGCGCGAACACGCTCGCCCTGCGCTGGCTCACGAGCTACGCCAAGGCCCGTCGTGAGAAGACCATGACCGAGCGTCTCACCAACGAGATCCTCGACGCCTCGAACGGCCTGGGTGCCGCGGTCAAGCGCCGCGAGGACACCCACAAGATGGCCGAGTCGAACCGCGCCTTCGCCCACTACCGCTGGTAGTCGGCCGGGCGGATGCCCGGACTGGTCCCCTGAGCCTGTCGAAGGGCTCCAGGCCAGGCATCCGCCCGCCCCAGACCTTCCGTTCCGCACCACCCATCCGGAGGAACCCCCGTGGCACAAGACGTGCTCACCGACCTGAGCAAGGTCCGCAACATCGGCATCATGGCGCACATCGATGCCGGCAAGACCACCACCACCGAGCGCATCCTGTTCTACACGGGCGTGAACCACAAGCTCGGCGAGACCCACGACGGCGCCTCGACGACCGACTGGATGGAGCAGGAGAAGGAGCGCGGCATCACGATCACGTCCGCCGCGGTCACCTGCTTCTGGAACAAGAACCAGATCAACATCATCGACACCCCCGGCCACGTCGACTTCACGGTCGAGGTCGAGCGCTCGCTCCGCGTGCTCGACGGCGCCGTCGCCGTCTTCGACGGCAAGGAGGGCGTCGAGCCCCAGTCCGAGACGGTGTGGCGTCAGGCCGACAAGTACAACGTGCCGCGCATCTGCTTCGTCAACAAGATGGACAAGCTCGGTGCGGACTTCTACTTCACCGTCGACACGATCGTCAGCCGCCTGGGCGCGAAGCCGCTCGTGCTGCAGCTGCCGATCGGTGCCGAGAACGACTTCATCGGCGTCGTCGACCTGATCGAGATGCGCGCCCTCGTGTGGCCCGGCGACGCCAAGGGCGACGTGACCATGGGCGCCAAGTACGAGGTCCAGGAGATCCCGGCCGACCTGAAGGACAAGGCCGACGAGTACCGTCAGGCCCTGCTCGAGACCGTCGCCGAGACCGACGACGCGCTGCTCGAGAAGTTCTTCGGCGGCGAGGAGCTCACGGTCGCCGAGATCAAGGGCGCCATTCGCAAGATGGTCGTCAACTCGGAGATCTACCCCGTGCTCTGCGGCTCGGCCTTCAAGAACCGCGGCGTCCAGCCGATGCTCGACGCGGTCATCGACTTCCTGCCGTCGCCGCTCGACGTCCCCGCCATCGAGGGCCGCAACCCCCGCAACGAGGACGAGGTCATCGAGCGCCACCCCGACGCGAAGGACCCGTTCGCGGCCCTCGCGTTCAAGGTCGCCGTGCACCCCTTCTTCGGCCGCCTCACCTACGTGCGCGTCTACTCGGGTCACCTCGACTCGGGCGCCCAGGTCGTGAACTCGACCAAGGGCAAGAAGGAGCGCATCGGCAAGATCTTCCAGATGCACGCCAACAAGGAGAACCCGGTCGACTCGCTGACCGCGGGCAACATCTACGCGGTCATCGGTCTGAAGGACACCACCACCGGTGACACGCTGTGCGACCCGGACAAGCAGGTCGTCCTCGAGTCGATGACGTTCCCGGAGCCGGTCATCGAGGTCGCCATCGAGCCGAAGACCAAGGCCGACCAGGAGAAGCTCGGCACGGCCATCCAGAAGCTGGCCGAGGAGGACCCGACCTTCCGCACCGAGCTCAACCCCGAGACGGGTCAGACCGTCATCAAGGGCATGGGCGAGCTGCACCTCGACATCCTCGTGGACCGCATGAAGCGCGAGTTCAAGGTCGAGGCGAACGTCGGCAAGCCGCAGGTGGCCTACCGCGAGACGATCCGCCGCGCGGTGGACCGTCACGACTACACCCACAAGAAGCAGACGGGTGGCTCGGGCCAGTTCGCGAAGATCCAGTTCAAGCTGGAGCCGCTCGAGGTCGAGGGCGACAAGACCTACGAGTTCGTGAACGCCGTCACCGGTGGCCGCATCCCGCGCGAGTACATCCCCTCGGTCGACGCCGGCTTCCAGGACGCGATGCAGTACGGCATCCTCGCCGGCTTCCCGATGGTGGGCGTGAAGGCCACCCTCGTGGACGGCGCGGCACACGACGTCGACTCCTCGGAGATGGCGTTCAAGATCGCCGGTTCGATGGGCTTCAAGGAAGCCGCGAAGAAGGCGAACCCCGTCCTGCTCGAACCGCTGATGAGCGTCGAGGTCCGTACTCCGGAGGAGTACATGGGCGACGTCATCGGCGACCTGAACTCGCGCCGCGGCCAGATCCAGTCCATGGAGGACGCCGCCGGTGTGAAGGTCGTGCGTGCGCACGTCCCGCTCTCGGAGATGTTCGGATACATCGGTGACCTGCGGTCGAAGACCTCGGGCCGCGCCGTGTACTCGATGGAGTTCGAGAGCTATGCGGAGGTCCCGAAGGCGGTTGCCGACGAGATCGTCCAGAAGAACAAGGGCGAGTAACTCCTTCCACGGAGTTCGGCTCCCTGCCCGCACGACCCACCCGGGTCGCGTAACATATCAACACAACCCCGCAACCCACCGAGCGCAATCCGGCGCCCGTTGAAGTTGCACGATGTCCTGAGGAGGACCACAGTGGCGAAGGCCAAGTTCGAGCGGACCAAGCCGCACGTCAACATCGGCACGATCGGTCACGTCGACCACGGCAAGACGACGCTCACCGCCGCGATCTCGAAGGTGCTCGCCGACAAGTTCCCGTCGGCCACCAACGTGCAGCGCGACTTCGCGTCGATCGACTCGGCTCCCGAGGAGCGCCAGCGCGGCATCACGATCAACATCTCGCACGTCGAGTACGAGACGCCGAAGCGCCACTACGCGCACGTCGACGCCCCGGGTCACGCTGACTACATCAAGAACATGATCACCGGTGCCGCTCAGATGGACGGCGCGATCCTCGTGGTCGCGGCGACCGACGGCCCGATGGCTCAGACCCGCGAGCACGTGCTGCTCGCGAAGCAGGTCGGCGTGCCGTACCTGCTCGTGGCGCTCAACAAGAGCGACATGGTCGACGACGAGGAGATCCTGGAGCTCGTCGAGCTCGAGGTCCGCGAGCTGCTTTCGTCGCAGGGCTTCCCCGGCGACGACGCTCCGGTCGTCCGCGTCTCGGGCCTGAAGGCGCTCGAGGGCGACGAGAAGTGGGTCCAGTCGGTCCTCGACCTCATGGAGGCCGTCGACGAGTCGATCCCCGACCCGGTGCGCGACAAGGACAAGCCGTTCCTCATGCCGGTCGAGGACGTCTTCACGATCACCGGTCGTGGCACGGTCGTCACGGGCCGCGCCGAGCGTGGCACGCTGAAGATCAACTCCGAGGTCGAGATCGTCGGCATCCGCCCGACGCAGAAGACCACCGTCACGGGCATCGAGATGTTCCACAAGCAGCTCGACGAGGCCTGGGCCGGCGAGAACTGCGGTCTCCTGCTCCGCGGCACCAAGCGCGAGGACGTCGAGCGCGGCCAGGTCGTCGTGGCGCCGGGCTCGGTCACCCCCCACACCAACTTCGAGGGCACTGCCTACATCCTCTCGAAGGACGAGGGCGGCCGTCACAACCCGTTCTACGCGAACTACCGTCCGCAGTTCTACTTCCGCACCACCGACGTCACCGGCGTCATCACGCTGCCCGAGGGCACCGAGATGGTCATGCCCGGCGACACCACCGACATGACGGTCGAGCTCATCCAGCCGATCGCCATGGAGGAGGGCCTCGGCTTCGCCATCCGTGAGGGTGGCCGCACCGTCGGCGCCGGTACCGTCACGAAGATCCTCAAGTAAGGACCTCCGCGACAGCGACCTGAGAGGGGTCGGGCTTTCGAGCCCGGCCCCTTTCGTCGTCCCGTCGAACCTGACGAGATCCGGAGAGCTCGCCGCTCGCCCTGGCGGGTCGCGGCACTCGGACGTACCGTGGATGGGATGGCTTCCCCCACACCGCCATTCGTACGATCCGCGATCCGCCCGGAGGTTCAGGCGCTCCGGGCGCTCGCGGTGGGTGCTGTGGTGCTCCACCACGGCTGGCCGGCCGTCGCCCCGGCCGGCTACATGGGCGTCGACGTGTTCTTCGTCGTCTCCGGCTTCCTCATCACGGGCATGCTCGTGCGGGAGGCCGAGGCCGAGCGGGGCGTCTCGCTCACCCGCTTCTACCTGCGCCGCGCCCGCCGGATCCTTCCTGCGGGCGTCGCCGTGCTCGTCGTCGTCTCGGCGCTCACGATCGCCGTCGTGCCGATGGAGGAGTGGCGCGGCTGGTTCCGGCACATCGTGGCGAGCGCCCTCTACTTCGAGAACTGGCAGCTCGCGGTCGACTCGCAGATCCCGCGCCGCGCCGACCTCGAGTCGACCCCGGTGCAGCACTTCTGGTCGCTCTCGGTCGAGGAGCAGTTCTACCTCGTCTGGCCGTTGCTCGTCATCCTGGCCTTCGTGCTCGCGGCGAAGTGGGGGCGCTCCGGCCGCGTCCTGACGGTCGTGATCCTCGGCACGGTGACGGCCGCCTCCTTCGTGCACTCGATCCTGCTGACGGCGGCCGATGCGAACCTCGCCTACTTCGGCACCTTCGCCCGCGCGTGGGAGTTCGGCGCCGGGGCGCTGCTCGCGCTCTGGCTCTCCCGCCGGCGGGCTGGTCCGGCCGCGACGCGGGGCTGGATCCCGCAGCTGAGGTCCGCGGTCTCGTGGGGCGGGCTCGTCGCGATCCTCGTGCCGATCGCCCTGTTCCAGGACCAGGAGGTCTTCCCGGGCGTCGTGGTGCTCGCGCCCGTGCTCGGTACGGTCGCGGTCATCTGGGCGGGGATGCCGGAGCCGGCGTGGTCACCGGCCCGGCTCGCCGCTTGGCGCCCGGTGCAGTGGACCGGCGACGTCTCGTACTCGCTCTACCTCTGGCATTGGCCGATCTTCATGTTCGCGCCCTACCTCACCGGGATGCCGAGCCCGCCGTGGATGATGGTGCTGCTCGTCGTGCTCGCTCTCGCCGTCTCGGGGGCGTCGAAGCGCTGGATCGAGGATCCCTTCCGTCGGGCGAAGGGGCGGGTGCTCGCCCGGCCCACCCTCGTGCTCGGCGGCATCGCGACCGCCGTGGCGATCATCGTCGGCGCGGGGATGGCGATGCCCGGCATCGCTGCGGAGGAGCGGGGCCGCGCGTGCGAGGCGCCGCCGCAGTGAGCGGCCGGCCGGCGCCGGGGCGGTGTCAGCCCACCCGCGTGCCGTCGATCTCGGTGCTCACGTCGATCGCACCCTCGACGCTCCGGCCGACCGTGCACGCCTTCTCGATGGCGCGCGCCATGATGTCGATGAGCTTCGAGCGCTCGGCCTCCTCGAGACCGGACAGGTCGAGCACGAGGTCCTCGGCGATCGCCTCGTAGCGGTTGGATGCCTCGTCCGACTGCCCGTGTGCCCAGACCGTCATCGCGAAGTCGTCGCCGAGCCGCCGAGCGGCGACCCGGTCGGCCGAGAGGCCGACGCAACCGGCGAGGGCGAGCTTCAGGAGCTCACCGGGGGTGAAGTGGGTGCCGTCGAGCTCGGGCGCGCCGATCTCGACGGTGGCGCCGCGCGCGTTGCGGCCCACGTAGCGGCGCGAGGACCGGCGGGTCGCCGAGACGCTGCCGGGTCCTTCGTTCTTGCTCGGCTGCACAGTCGCGTCCGTCATCCTGGGGCCTCCTCGGCGTCGTCGATCGTCTCCCCCCATCATGACGTGTTCGCCCTGGTTCGCTGAGCCCGTCGAAGCGCGGTGGCTCGACGGGCGCAGGCGCGACACGCCCGGGTTGCACGGACCTGCCGAATATGGCAAACTCGTTGAGTTCAACATTTTGAACGGCGTGCCTTGCTGCGTGCCGTTCGAATCACTGCCAGGCAGTGCATAGCCCCCGGGTCCGAGAGGACGTCCGGCGTCAGGCTAGGCCGCGGGCAGCAGAACACGACAACCGACACCAACGAGACCCGGGGCGACCTGTGTCTCCGGCCGGGCGCGAGCTCGGGCGGGTGGAGGTGGCTCGACGGTCGAGCGTGTCGAGGCCATCGCAGCTGTTCGCAGCGCGCGGGGTGCCTTCGACAGGCTCGATCATCCGGCCGTTGACAGCAGAACAGTGGTGCGTAAGAACCACGCGGCGTCCAATGCCCTCGGAAGGGGTACGACGCCTTGACAGAGAGAGAGTTCGACATGGCGGGACAGAAGATCCGCATTCGACTGAAGTCGTATGACCACGAGGTCATCGACACCTCGGCGCGCAAGATCGTCGACACGGTGACCCGCGCGGGCGCCACGGTCGTCGGCCCCGTGCCGCTTCCGACCGAGAAGAACGTGGTGTGCGTCATCCGCTCGCCCCACAAGTACAAGGACAGCCGCGAGCACTTCGAGATGCGCACCCACAAGCGCGTGATCGACATCGTGGACCCGACGCCCAAGGCCGTCGACTCGCTCATGCGTCTCGACCTCCCGGCCGACGTCAACATCGAGATCAAGCTCTGAGGTTCGAAATGTCCACCGCTACCAAGAACGTGAAGGGTCTGCTCGGCACCAAGCTCGGCATGACCCAGGTCTGGGACGAGAACAACAAGGTCGTCCCGGTGACCGTCATCCAGATCGACCCCAACGTGGTCACCCAGATCCGCACCCCCGAGAAGGACGGCTACACCGCCGTGCAGATCGCGGCCGGTCAGATCGACCCGCGCAAGGTCACCCAGCCGCTCCAGGGCCACTTCCAGGCCGCCGGCGTCACCCCCCGCCGTCACGTCACGGAGATCCGCACCGCGGACGCCGCGTCGTACGAGGCGGGCCAGGAGCTCACCGTCGAGGGCACCTTCGAGGCCGGCCAGCTGGTCGACGTCGTCGGCACCTCGAAGGGTAAGGGCTTCGCCGGTGTCATGAAGCGACACAACTTCAAGGGCGTCTCCGCTTCGCACGGTGCCCACCGCAACCACCGCAAGCCCGGTTCGATCGGTGCTTCGTCGACCCCGAGCCGTGTCTTCAAGGGCATGCGTATGGCCGGTCGTATGGGTGGCGAGCGCGTGACCGTGCTCAACCTCCGCGTGCACGCCGTCGACGCCGAGAAGGGCCTGCTGCTCGTCAAGGGCGCCGTCCCCGGTGCCCGCGGCCGTCTCGTGTTCGTCCGTAACGCTGTGAAGGGGGCGTAGTCCATGGCTACCGCCAACACCATCGACGTCCTCGACGTCACCGGCAAGAAGACCGGCACGGTCGAGCTCCCCGCCGAGCTCTTCGACGTGCAGACCAACGTGCCGCTCATCCACCAGGTCGTCGTCGCGCAGCGCGCCGCCGCCCGTCAGGGCACGCACAAGACCAAGAACCGCGGCGAGGTGTCGGGTTCGGGTCGCAAGCCGTTCAAGCAGAAGGGCACCGGCCGTTCGCGCCAGGGCTCGGTCCGCGCCCCGGAGCACACCGGCGGTGGCGTCGTGCACGGCCCGACCCCGCGCGACTACTCGCAGCGCACCCCCAAGAAGATGATCGCGGCCGCCCTGCTCGGCTCGCTCTCCGACCGCGCCCGCGGCGGCCGCATCCACGCGGTCGAGGGCTTCGCGGCCGGCGACGTGGCCAAGACGAAGGACGCCGTGGCGCTCCTCGGCAAGATCGCGCCGGCGAAGCACTTCCTCGTCGTCCTCGCCCGGGGCGAGGAGCTCTCGGAGCGTGCCGTCCGCAACATCCCGGCCGTGCACGTGATCGTCGCCGACCAGCTGAACGCGTACGACGTGCTCGTCTCCGACGACATCGTCTTCAGCACGGCCGCGCTCGAGGCGTTCGTCGCCGCGAAGCAGGCCAAGAAGGAAGAGGTCTCCGCATGAGCTCCGCCGCTTTCAACAAGAACCCGCGCGACATCATCATCGCGCCGGTCGTCTCGGAGAAGAGCTACGGCCTGATCGACGAGGGCAAGTACACGTTCATCGTGGACCCCCGCTCGAACAAGACCGAGATCAAGCTCGCGATCGAGAAGATCTTCAACGTGCAGGTCGCGTCGATCAACACCCTGAACCGTCAGGGCAAGACCCGTCGCACCCGGTTCGGGATCGGCAAGCGCAAGGACACCAAGCGCGCGATCGTCACCCTCAAGTCCGGTTCCATCGACATCTTCACGGCTGTCGGCTGAGGAGCGTAGAAAACAATGGCTATTCGTAAGTACAAGCCCACGACCCCGGGTCGTCGCGGTTCTTCGGTCTCGGACTTCGCCGAGATCACCCGTTCGACGCCCGAGAAGTCGCTGCTGCGCCCGCTCTCCAAGACCGGTGGCCGCAACAACCAGGGTCGCATCACCACCCGCCACATCGGCGGTGGCCACAAGCGCCAGTACCGCGTCATCGACTTCCGTCGCAACGACAAGGACGGCGTGCCCGCCAAGGTCGCGCACATCGAGTACGACCCGAACCGCACGGCGCGCATCGCGCTGCTGCACTTCGCGGACGGCACGAAGCGCTACATCCTGGCGCCGGCGAAGCTCCGTCAGGGCGACCTGATCGAGTCGGGCCCCGCGGCCGACATCAAGCCCGGCAACAACCTGCCGCTGCGCAACATCCCCACCGGTACGGTCGTGCACGCCATCGAGCTCCGCCCCGGCGGCGGCGCGAAGATGGCCCGTTCGGCGGGCGCCTCGGTGCGTCTCGTCGCGAAGGACGGCCCCTACGCCCAGCTGCGTCTGCCCTCGGGCGAGATCCGCAACGTCGATGCGCGCTGCCGCGCGACCATCGGCGAGGTCGGCAACGCCGAGCAGTCGAACATCAACTGGGGCAAGGCCGGCCGCAAGCGCTGGAAGGGCGTCCGCCCGACCGTCCGCGGTGTCGCCATGAACCCGATCGACCACCCGCACGGTGGTGGTGAGGGCAAGACCTCCGGTGGTCGCCACCCGGTCAGCCCGTGGGGTCAGCCCGAGGGACGCACGCGTCGCCCCAACAAGGAAAGCGACAAGCTCATCGTCCGTCGTCGCACCGTCGGCAAGAAGCGCAAGTAGGAGTAAGAGAAGATGCCTCGCAGTCTCAAGAAGGGCCCCTTCGTCGACGAGCACCTGCTTCGCAAGGTCGTCGTCCAGAACGAAGCCGGCAGCAAGAACGTCATCAAGACGTGGTCGCGTCGCTCGATGATCATCCCGGCCATGCTCGGGCACACGATCGCCGTGCACGACGGCCGCAAGCACATCCCGGTGTTCGTCACCGAGACCATGGTGGGCCACAAGCTCGGCGAGTTCGCGCCCACCCGCACCTTCCGTGGACACGTGAAGGACGACAAGAAGGGCCGCCGCCGCTGAACGCGGTGGTGTGAAGGAGGAAGAAATGGTGGAGTCGATCGCCCGCGTGCGACACATCCGCGTCACCCCCATGAAGGCTCGCCGCGTCGTCAACCTGATCCGCGGCAAGCAGGCACAGGAGGCCCTGGCCATCCTGAAGTTCGCGCCCCAGAGCGCGAGCGAGCCGGTGTACAAGCTCGTCGCCTCGGCCATCGCGAACGCTCGCGTCAAGGCCGATGCCACGAACACCTACCTGGACGAGCAGGACCTGTACGTCGCGCGTGCATTCGTCGATGAGGGCACCACCCTCAAGCGTTTCCAGCCGCGTGCGCAGGGCCGTGCCTTCCGCATCAACAAGCGAACGAGCCACATCACCGTCGTGCTCGCCACGCCCGAGGAGGGTACGAAGTAATGGGTCAGAAGGTCAACCCGTACGGCTTCCGTCTGGGCATCACCACCGACCACGTGTCGCGGTGGTTCTCCGACTCGAACAAGCCCGGTCAGCGCTACGCCGACTACCTCGCCGAGGACGTCCGCATCCGCCAGATGCTGACCACCTCCCTCGACCGCGCGGGTGTCTCGCGTATCGAGATCGAGCGCACCCGCGACCGCGTCCGCGTGGACATCCACACGGCCCGCCCGGGTATCGTCATCGGCCGCCGCGGCGCCGAGGCCGAGCGCATCCGCGCCGACCTCGAGAAGCTCAGCGGCAAGCAGATCCAGCTCAACATCCTCGAGGTGAAGAACCCCGAGGCCGACGCCCAGCTCGTCGCGCAGGGCATCGCCGAGCAGCTCTCCGCTCGCGTGGCCTTCCGCCGCGCGATGCGCAAGGGTCTGCAGGGCGCGCAGCGCGCCGGCGCCAAGGGCGTCCGGATCCAGGTCTCCGGCCGCCTCGGCGGCGCCGAGATGAGCCGCTCGGAGTTCTACCGCGAGGGTCGTGTGCCGCTGCACACGCTGCGCGCGAACATCGACTACGGCTTCTACGAGGCGAAGACCACCTTCGGCCGCATCGGCGTGAAGGTCTGGATCTACAAGGGCGACATCACGAACAAGGAGCTCGCGCGCGAGCAGGCGGCCCAGAAGCCGTCGCGCGGCGACCGCGACCGTCCCCGCCGCGACCGCGCCCCCAAGGCTGCGGAGCCGGCGGCAGCAGGAGTTGAGGCGTAACCATGTTGATTCCCCGTCGAGTCAAGTACCGCAAGCAGCACCACCCCAAGCGCGACGGCGCCGCCACGGGCGGCACCAAGGTCAGCTTCGGTGAGTACGGCATCCAGGCCATCACCCCCGCCTACGTGACGAACCGTCAGATCGAGTCCGCTCGTATCGCCATGACGCGTCACATCAAGCGTGGCGGCAAGGTGTGGATCAACATCTACCCGGACCGTCCGCTCACGAAGAAGCCGGCCGAGACCCGCATGGGTTCCGGTAAGGGCTCGCCCGAGTGGTGGGTCGCCAACGTCAAGCCGGGTCGCGTCCTGTTCGAGGTCTCGGGCGTCTCCGAGGAGCTCGCGCGCGAGGCCATGACCCGTGCCATCCACAAGCTGCCCCTCAAGGCACGCATCATCAAGCGCGAGGAGGGCGACGCGTAATGTCCGTCGGAACTAAGGGGCTCGAGACCGTCGAGCTCGACACCTTCGAAGACGAGCGTCTCGTCGACGAGCTGAAGAAGGCCAAGGAAGAGCTGTTCAACCTGCGCTTCCAGTCGGCCACCGGCCAGCTCGAGAGCCACGGCCGCCTCCGCGCGGTCAAGCGCGACATCGCCCGCATCTACACGGTGATCCGCGAGCGCGAGCTCGGCATCCGGGCCACCCCCGCTCCGGTCGAGGTCCCCGCCAAGGCCGAGAAGAAGACCAAGAAGGCCAAGGCCGCTGACGACGCCGCCGACGCCGCTGAGACGAAGGAGGCCTGATCATGGCTGAGACCAAGAAGGCCGCCACGGCCGAGGTCGCCGAGACGGCCGAGCAGCGTCCGTACCGCAAGGTGCGCCGCGGCTACGTCGTCAGCGACAAGATGGACAAGACCATCGTCGTCGAGGTCGAGGACCGCGTGAAGCACCCGCTGTACGGCAAGGTCATGCGTCGCACCTCGAAGGTCAAGGCGCACGACGAGCAGAACACCGCCGGCATCGGCGACCTGGTCGTCATCTCCGAGACCCGGCCGCTCAGCGCCACCAAGCGCTGGCGCCTCGTCGAGATCGTCGAGAAGGCCAAGTAAGCCTCCTGGCTTGCTTATAGAAGGAGTTCGAAGTGCTTCAGCAAGAATCACGACTCAAGGTGGCCGATAACACCGGCGCCAAGGAGCTGCTCACGATCCGTGTCCTCGGTGGATCCAAGCGCCGGTACGCCGGCCTCGGCGACATCATCGTCGCGACCGTCAAGGACGCGATCCCGGGCGGGAACGTGAAGAAGGGCGACGTGGTCAAGGCCGTCATCGTCCGCACCCGCAAGGAGACCCGTCGTCCCGACGGCTCCTACATCAAGTTCGACGAGAACGCTGCGGTGATCCTCAAGAACGACGGCGAGCCGCGCGGCACCCGTATCTTCGGCCCGGTGGGCCGCGAGCTGCGCGACAAGAAGTTCATGAAGATCATCTCGCTGGCTCCGGAGGTGCTCTAACCCATGGCGAACATCAAGAAGGGCGACCTGGTCCAGGTCATCTCCGGCCGCAGCCAGGCCCGCGGTGGAGACCGCGGCAAGCAGGGCAAGGTCATCGAGGTGCTGGTCGACCAGAACCGCGTCGTCGTCGAGGGCGTCAACTACGTCACGAAGCACGTGCGGGTCGGCCAGACCCAGCGCGGCTCGAAGACCGGCGGCATCGAGACCCACGAGGCCCCGATCCACGTCTCGAACGTCGCGATCGTCGACCCCGAGACCAAGAAGCCGACCCGCGTCGGCTTCCGCACCGAAACCGTGACGAAGGACGGGGTCTCCAAGACCGTCCGCGTTCGTTACGCCAAGAAGTCAGGTAAGGACCTCTGATGACTGAGACTGCCGTGGCGGCTGGCAAAATCCAGCCCCGCCTGAAGCAGAAGTACCGCGAGGAGATCTCGAAGGGCCTCCTGGAGCAGTTCGGCTACACGAACGTGCACCAGGTCCCGGGCCTCGTCAAGATCGTCGTCAACATGGGTGTCGGCGAGGCCGCGCGCGATGGCAAGGTCATCGACGGCGCCATCGCCGACCTCACGAAGATCACCGGTCAGAAGCCGCAGGTCACGAAGGCCCGCAAGTCCATCGCGCAGTTCAAGCTGCGCGAGGGCCAGCAGATCGGCGCGCACGTCACGCTGCGCGGCGACCGCATGTGGGAGTTCCTCGACCGCCTCCTGTCGCTCGCGCTCCCGCGCATCCGCGACTTCCGCGGCCTGAGCGACCGTCAGTTCGACGGCAACGGCAACTACACCTTCGGTCTCACGGAGCAGAGCGTGTTCCACGAGATCGACCAGGACAAGATCGACCGCGTTCGCGGCATGGACATCACCGTGGTGACCACCGCCAAGAACGACGACGAGGGTCGGGCGCTGCTCAAGTCGCTCGGCTTCCCGTTCAAGCAGGTCGAGAACGCGTAGTAGACTCTACGAGTTTGTGCATGAGCCGGCACCGCTCCCCGAGCCAGTCGAGGGGAGCGGCGCCGGCACAGGCATTCGACGATTCGCAACCGCGAATCGCACCACCACAGGTCAGTCCCCGTGTACCGGGTCCTGAAACCTGGTGAACGTAAGGAACACATCGCCATGACGATGACCGACCCGGTCGCTGACATGCTGACCCGTCTGCGGAACGCCAACTCCGCCCACCACGACGCGGTGTCGATGCCCCACTCCAAGCTGAAGGGCCACATCGCCGAGATCCTCAAGCGCGAGGGCTATATCGCCGACTTCGAGGTCACCGACGCGCGCGTCGGCAAGACCCTCACGCTGAGCCTCAAGTTCGGCCCGAACCGCGAGCGTTCGATCGCGGGCATCAAGCGGGTCTCGAAGCCCGGTCTGCGCGTGTACGCGAAGTCGACCGAGCTCCCCAAGGTCCTCGGTGGCCTGGGCGTTGCGATCCTGTCCACTTCCAGCGGTCTGCTCACCGACCGCCAGGCCGAGAAGAAGGGCGTGGGTGGGGAAGTCCTCGCCTACGTGTGGTAAGTCCATGTCACGAATCGGACGACTCCCCATCGACATCCCCGCCGGTGTCGAGGTGAAGATTGACGGCTCCGCCGTCACCGTCAAGGGCCCGAAGGGTGAGCTCTCGCTCACCGTCGCGAGCCCCATCGAGGCCAAGGTCGATGGCGGCCAGGTCATCGTCAGCCGCCCGGACGACGAGCGCGAGTCGCGTTCGCTCCACGGCCTCACCCGCACGCTCATCGCCAACGACATCATCGGCGTGACCCAGGGCTACTCGAAGGGTCTCGAGATCGTCGGAACCGGGTACCGCGTGGCGCAGAAGGGCAGCGCGATCGAGTTCGCGCTCGGCTTCTCGCACCCGGTCGTCGTCGAGGCGCCCGCCGGCATCACCTTCGCGGTCGAGGGCAACACGAAGATCACCGTGTCGGGGATCTCGAAGCAGGCCGTCGGCGAGACCGCGGCCAACATCCGCAAGATCAAGAAGCCCGAGCCGTACAAGGGCAAGGGCATCCGCTACGCCGGCGAGGTCGTGCGTCGCAAGGCCGGAAAGGCTGGTAAGTAACCATGGCCGTGAAGAGCAAGTCGGCTGCGCGTTCGCGCCGCCACACCCGCCTTCGCAAGAAGATCGTCGGCACCGAGCTGCGTCCGCGTCTCGTCGTGACCCGTTCGGCCCGCCACGTCTTCGTGCAGGTCGTCGACGACGCCCAGGGCCGCACCGTGGCCTCCGCGTCGACCATGGAGGCCGACCTCCGCGCGTTCGACGGTGACAAGACCGCCAAGGCGAAGAAGGTCGGCGAGCTCGTCGCCGAGCGCGCCAAGCAGGCCGGCATCGCCGAGGTCGTCTTCGACCGCGGCGGCAACAAGTACGCCGGTCGTGTCGCGGCGATCGCCGATGGAGCGCGAGAGGCAGGGCTGAACCTGTGAGTGAAAACACTGTGAAGGAGACCGAGGTGGCCGCTGAGGCACCCGTCGAGACCGCTGCCGGTACCGAGCAGCAGCCCGAGCGCCGCGAGCGCGACGGTCGCCGTGGTGGCCGTGACCGCGGCCAGGGCGGTCGCGACCGCGGTGGCCGCGACGCCGAGAAGAGCCAGTTCCTCGAGCGCGTCGTCACCATCAACCGTGTGTCGAAGGTCGTCAAGGGCGGCCGTCGCTTCAGCTTCACGGCGCTCGTCGTCGTGGGTGACGGCAACGGACTCGTCGGCGTCGGCTACGGCAAGGCGCGCGAGGTCCCGACCGCCATCTCGAAGGGCGTCGAGGAGGCGAAGAAGAACTTCTTCCGCGTCCCGCGCGTCGGCAGCACCATCCCGCACCCCGTGCAGGGTGAGGCGGCCGCCGGTGTCGTCCTCCTGCGTCCGGCTTCGCCGGGTACCGGTGTCATCGCCGGTGGTCCGGTCCGCGCCGTGCTCGAGTGCGCCGGGATCCACGACGTGCTGTCGAAGTCGCTCGGCTCGTCGAACACCATCAACATCGTGCACGCCACCGTCGAGTCGCTGAAGCAGCTCGAGGAGCCGCGCGCGGTCGCCGCTCGTCGTGGTCTCGACTACGACGAGGTCGCACCCGCCCGTCTCCTGCGTGCCGAGGCCGAGGCGGCCGAGGCTGCCGCAGCAGCGAAGGCAGGTGCCTGATGGCCAAGCAGCTCAAGGTGACCCAGATCAAGTCCAAGGTGAGCGAGAAGCAGTACCAGCGCGACACGCTCCGGAGCCTCGGACTGAAGCGCATCGGCGACTCCGTCGTCCGTGAGGACACGCCGCAGAACCGCGGCTACGTCAAGACGGTCGCCCACCTCGTGAAGGTTGAGGAGATTGACTAATGGCTGACGAGAAGAACGTCGCCGAGGAGACCCCGAAGAAGGCTCCCGCGAAGAAGGCGCCGGCGAAGGCCGCCGCCGAGAAGGCTCCGGCCGCCAAGGCTCCGGCCAAGAAGGCCGGCGCCGCCAAGGCCGACACCGCTGAGAAGGCTCCGGCCGAAAAGGCGCCCGCCAAGAAGGCTCCGGCCAAGAAGGCGGCACCGAAGGCCGACGTCGTCGAGGCCCGCGAGCAGGTCCTGAAGGTGCACCACCTTCGTCCGGCTCCCGGCGCCAAGAAGGACAAGACCCGCGTCGGTCGCGGTGAGGGCTCGAAGGGCAAGACCGCCGGTCGCGGCACCAAGGGCACGAAGGCCCGCAACACGGTGCGCCCCGGCTTCGCGGGCGGCCAGCTTCCGTACCACATGCGTGCGCCGAAGCTCCGCGGCTTCAAGAACCCCTTCCGCGTCGAGTACCAGGCTGTGAACCTGGACAAGCTCGCGGAGCTCTACCCGAAGGGCGGCGACGTCACCGTCGCCGACCTGGTGGCCAAGGGCGTGGTTCGCAAGAACGAGCGCGTGAAGGTGCTCGGCAACGGCGACCTGCAGGTGAAGCTCAACGTCGCCGTCGACAAGGTCTCCGGCTCGGCCGAGCAGAAGATCGTCGCGGCTGGCGGCTCGGTCAAGTAACCGATCCAGCATCGAAGTTCGAGCCTGTCGGGACCTCGCGTATGATTCACGGGGGTCCTGACAGGCTCGAATCGCATCCGGGCGCCGCGCCCCGATGCTGTGTATGACGCTCCACGACGGAGCAACAGGAGGACGAGTGTTCAACGCGATCGGGCGGATCTTCCGCACGCCGGACCTGCGCCGGAAGATCGGCTTCACCCTGGGCATCATCGCCCTGTTCCGTCTGGGCTCGTTCATCCCCGCGCCGTTCGTGGACTTCTCGAACGTCCAGGCCTGTCTCGCGGCGAACCAGGGGGCGTCCGGGCTCTACGAGCTCGTGAACCTCTTCTCGGGCGGTGCGCTGCTGCAGCTGTCGATCTTCGCGCTCGGCATCATGCCGTACATCACCGCGTCGATCATCGTGCAGCTCCTGCGCGTCGTGATCCCGCACTTCGAGACCCTCTACAAGGAGGGCCAGGCCGGTCAGGGCAAGCTGACCCAGTACACCCGGTACCTCACGATCGCCCTGGGCGTGCTGCAGTCGACCACCCTGATCACCGTCGCCCGCTCGGGCGCGCTGTTCAGCGGCTCGGCCGACCCGTCCTGCTCGCAGCTCATCACCAACGACGCCTGGTACGCGATCCTCCTGATGGTCATCACGATGACCGCGGGTACCGGCCTCATCATGTGGATGGGCGAGCTCATCACCGAGCGCGGCATCGGCAACGGCATGTCGCTCCTCATCTTCACCTCGATCGCCTCGACCTTCCCCGGTTCGCTCTGGGCCATCGGCATCTCGCGCGGCTGGGACGTTTTCGCGATCGTCCTCGCGATCGGCCTCATCGTCGTCGTCGCGGTCGTCTTCGTCGAACAGTCGCAGCGGCGCGTGCCCGTGCAGTATGCGAAGCGCATGGTCGGTCGGCGCACCTACGGCGGCAACAACACCTACATCCCGATCAAGGTGAACATGGCCGGCGTCGTGCCGGTCATCTTCGCCTCCTCGCTGCTCTACCTGCCCGCGCTCATCGCGCAGTTCAACCAGCCGAAGGCGGGCGAGGAGATCCAGCCCTGGGTCGCGTGGATCACGAACTACCTGACCAAGGGCGACCACCCGCTCTACATGCTGCTGTACTTCCTGCTCATCGTCGGCTTCACGTACTTCTACGTCGCGATCACCTTCAACCCCGACGAGGTCGCCGAGAACATGAAGAAGTACGGCGGCTTCATCCCCGGCATCCGCGCGGGCCGCCCGACGGCCGAGTACCTCGACTACGTGCTCACCCGCATCACGTTCCCGGGCTCGCTCTACCTGGGCCTCATCGCGCTCATTCCGCTCATCGCGTTCGCGCTGGTCGGGGCCAATCAGAACTTCCCGTTCGGCGGTGCATCGATCCTGATCATCGTCGGCGTCGGTCTCGAGACCGTCAAGCAGATCGACGCGCAACTCCAGCAGCGACACTACGAAGGACTCCTCCGATGACCAGCGCCGACGCAGCCCGCTCCGCCCGTTTCCTCATCGTCGGCCCGCAGGGCTCCGGCAAGGGCACCCAGGGTGTGCTCGTCGCTGCGGCGTTCGACGTGCCCCAGATCGCGACCGGGGACATCTTCCGGGCCAACGTGAAGGGCGGCACCGCGCTCGGCAAGCAGGTGCAGTCGATCATCGAGGCCGGAGACCTGGTGCCCGACGAGCTGACGAGCGCGCTCGTCGCCGACCGGCTCGCCCAGCCCGACGCGGCCGAGGGCTTCCTGCTCGACGGGTACCCGCGCAACCGCGGACAGGTCGCCGATCTCGACGCCTTCCTGGAGCCCCGCGGTGAGGCGCTCGACGCCGTCATCGAGCTCGAGGTGCCGCGCGAGGAGTCCATCGCCCGGCTGCGTCAGCGCGCGGTCGAGCAGGGGCGCACCGACGACACCGAAGAGGTCATCGCGAACCGTCTCGCGATCTACGAGCGCGAGACTGCACCGATCCTCGACGTCTACCGAGCGCGGGGCATCGTCGTGCGCATCGACGGCGTCGGCTCCCTCGACGAGGTCACCTCGCGCATCTTCGCAGCGCTGGCCGCCCGGGGGCTCGCCCCGGTGCACCCGGGCGTCGTCGCCTGAGCCGGTGTTCCGCCGCTCCATCCTGAAGTCGCCGGCCGAGCTGCGCGCCATGCGCGCGGCCGGTGAGGCGACGGCGGCCGCACTCGACGAGGCGCGCCGGCTGATCGCCGTCGGCGCGACGCCGCTGGAACTCGATGCCGCCGCCGAGCGGGTCATCCTGGACCGTGGCGGCCGGTCGAACTTCCAGCTCGAGCCCGGCTACCGGCACACGCTCTGCGTCTCCGTCGACGACGACGTGGTGCACGGCATCCCGGGCGAGCGGCCGTTCCGCCCCGGGGACCTCGTCTCGGTCGACGGCGGCGCGGAGGTCGACGGCTGGAACGGCGACGCGGCGTTCTCGCTCGTGCTCGACGACCCCGACCGGCCGGAGGTGGTCGCGTCCCGTCGCGAACTCGTGCGGGTGACGGAGCTCGCGCTCTGGACCGGCATCGCCACGCTCGCGACGGCGCGTCACCTGAACGAGGTCGGTGGCGCGATCGAAGACGCGGTGCTCGCGGAGGCGGATGCCCCGGGCGGCACCGGCCGGCAGTACGGAATCCTGCTCGACTACGTGGGGCACGGCATCGGACGGCGCATGCACGAGGAGCCGCCGGTGTTCAACTATCGGGTCGACCGCCGCGGGCCGGCGGTGAAGCCGGGCCTCGTCGTCGCCATCGAGCCGATGATCGTCGCCGGCTCGATCGAGACCTTCGTGCGCGACGACGGCTGGACGGTGACGACCGCCGACGGCTCGGACGCCGCGCACGTCGAGCACTCGGTCGCCGTGCACGCCGACGGCATCTGGGTGCTCACCGCCGCAGACGGCGGCGCGGCCGGGCTCGCGCCCTTCGGCGTCACGCCGGTTCCCATTCCCTGAGCCCGGCTGCAGCCCCTCCCGTTCCCACGCCACCGTTCCCACGCCACCGTTCTCACGCCACCACCACCGCCGGCGTGCGTGATCGTGCGCCATGATCGCGCCAGGGCCTCACCGGGCGGTTGCCCGGTCTGGGCACCTGCTGGGGGTCGAGGTGGGCGGGTGGGATGAACCAGCTGCGTCCGTCGCGGACTCGGACGACCCAGCCGTCGTCGTGCACCCGATGATGGTGGTGACTGCAGAGCAGAATGCCGTTGTCGAGGTCGGTCGTGCCTGCGTCGCGGCCCCACCACGCGATGTGGTGCGCCTCGGTATGACTCGGCGGACGACGACACCCCGGCCACGCGCATCCGCCGTCGCGTTCGGCGAGTGCGAGCTTCTGCGCCGTGGTGAAGAGCCGCGCCGAGCGGCCGAGCCGCAGTGGGAGCTCCCCCCGCCCGACCAGCATGGGCGAGATGCCCGCCGAGCCGATGAGCTCGCGCACCGACTCGAGTGAGACGGGCTGCTCGATGCCGTCGATGGTCGCCGCGCCCCGGCCGGCGACGAGCTCCTCGGCATCGGCGCGGACCACGACCGTCACCGAGCGGAGCGTCGGAACGTCGGAGCAGCCGAGGGCGTGCCGGGCGAGATCGGCGAGCGCATCGGCGTTCAGCTGGGCGATCGTGCGCGTCTCGCTCGTCGCCTGGTCGCCCCGCGGTTCCGCCGCGGTGGGCTGGGGAGCGCGGGCGTCGCGGGCGCGGTGGAGCTCTGCGCCGACGAGCGCATCGATCGCGGAGGTGACCACGGCGCCGTTCACCGGATCGAACGCACCGCGCACGTTCACCATGCCCGCTCGGTCTTGCCAGATCCGGAGCCCGCGCCTGGCGCGGAGTTCGTCTTCGCGGGGCTTGACGCCATCGGGATCGAGTCGTGCCTCGAGCCGCTTCACCAGCAGGCCCAGCCCGTCGACCCCGACAACCGGGGCGCGCTCGACGAGGAACGCCTCGGACGCCGCGAGCTCATCGGGGTCGGCCCGCAGTTCGACCCGGTCGAGGAACCGCCGGATGACGTCGGCCGCTTCGAGCCCGAGGAGGCCGTCGTGAAGCGCGCGCGCCAGCTCGGGCCGCTTCGGCGGCAAGGTCTCCGCCGCGAAGGAGGAGTGGGTCGCCGTCGCGCGGCCCACCGCGACGAGCCGTGCTGCCTCGACGTATCGACCCGCGGTGAGCTGGGCGATCAGCCGCTCGGGCGTGGTGCAGCCGCGCGCCTTGGCGAGATCGTCGCCGGCGATGCCGCTGCACCGATCGTCGAGCTCGGCGGCCACCCTCGCCTGCAGCGACTCCGCGAGCCGGGAGAGGCGGGCGATCGCCTCGATCGCCCGCACCAGGCCGTCGTCGCTCATCGCCCGCGCATCGGCCTCGGGGCGCGAGCTCGGGCGGGTGAGCGCCCCCTGCCACACCGTCCCGACGGCAGCGGCCGCCGCGCTGAACGCGGCGAGTGCCGCCGGAGCGGTGCTGGAGTTCGTCATGCCTCCATCGTCCCAAACCGGCGGCGGAATTCGAAGACCTGTTCGACAATAGCGCCACTTCGAGATCGTTATAGCCGCACGAACCTCACCTCGGCGCGCGACCGCGGGCTAGGGTGAACGAGGAGCAAGGGACGCCACCGACGGGGGAGGACCGCATGCGCGACATCCAGGGCATCGGCATCGGGCAGGGGGTCGCGGCGGGGCCCGTCGTGCGCATGGCCGAGCCGCTCCCGGAGCCGGAGGACCGCGCGAGCGCGCTCGACGCCTCCCGGGAAGAGGAGCGGGCGCGCGCCTCCCTCGCCGCCGTCGCCGAGGAGCTGCAGCGCCGGGGCGCGCGCGCCGGCGGCGCCGCCAAGGACGTGCTCGAGGCGCAGGCGATGATGGCCGGCGACCCGACCCTGATCGCGGACGTCGTGAAGCGTCTCGCCGAAGGGCGCACCGCCGAGCGCGCCGTGTACGAGGCGTTCGCCGCGTTCCGCGAGCTGCTGGCCGGCATGGGCGGCTACCTCGGGGAGCGCGCCGCCGACCTCGACGACGTCTCGCAGCGGGTGGTCGCGCACCTGCTCGGCGTCCCGGCGCCCGGCGTGCCCGAGCCGGGGCATCCCTTCGTGCTCGTCGCCCGCGACCTGGCCCCGGCCGACACCGCGATGCTCGACCTCGAGCAGGTGCTCGCGCTCGTCACGAGCGACGGCGGGCCGACCTCGCACACCGCGATCCTCGCCCGCGAGCAGTCGATCGTCGCCGTGGTGGGCGCCGCCGAGGCCAGCACGCTCGTCGACGGCGAGCAGGTGCTCGTCGACGCCGAGCGCGACCTCGTCGTCGTCTCGCCGAGCGAGGCGCAGCTCGCCGAGGCGCGCGAGCGCATGGCCGCCCGGAAGCGGGCCGCCGAGGCGCCGGCGACTCCCGGCGCGCTCGCGGACGGCACCCCGGTGCCGCTCCTCGCGAACCTCGGCTCCGTCGCGGGCGCCGCGGAGGCGCTCCGCCTGGGGGCGGAGGGGGTCGGGCTCTTCCGCACCGAGTTCCTCTTCCTCGACGCCGAGCGTGCGCCGAGCGTCGCCGAGCAGCAGGAGCAGTACACGAGGCTGCTCACCGAGTTCGCCGGCAAGAAGGTCGTCGTGCGAGTGCTCGACGCCGGCGCGGACAAGCCGTTGGCCTTCCTGAACGACGCCGAGGAGGAGAATCCGGCGCTCGGGCTCCGCGGCATCCGCGCCCTCCGTCGCTCGGAGCCGGTCCTGCGCGACCAGCTCGCGGCGCTCGCCGCGGCCGGCGCGGCGAGCGACGCCGAGCTCTGGGTGATGGCGCCGATGATCGCGACCGTCGAGGAGACCCGCTACTTCACGGCGCTCGCCACCGAGCTCGGCGTCCGCACCGCCGGGGTGATGGTCGAGGTCCCCGCGGCGGCGCTCCTCGCCGAGCAGGTGCTGGGCGCGTGCGACTTCGCCTCGATCGGCACGAACGACCTCACCCAGTACACGATGGCGGCCGACCGCCTCCTCGGCAGCGTGGCGCAGTTGCAGAGCCCCTGGCACCCCGCCGTGCTCCGCCTCATCTCGGAGGTCGGCGCCGCCGGGACGAGCACGGGCACCCCGGTCGGCATCTGCGGCGAGGCCGCTGCCGACCCGCTGCTCGCCGTCGTCCTGGTGGGGCTCGGCGCGACCAGCCTGTCGATGTCGCCGTCGGCGCTCGCCGACGTCCGCGCCTCCCTCGCGCGATACGGGATGGACGACGCTCGCGCGATCGCCCGGGCGGCCCTGGCCGCCGAGGGGGCTGCCGAGGCGAAGCGGGCGGCCGCCGAGGCCGCCGAGGCCGCTCTCGCGGCGCGAGGCTCGGTTGGCGATTCCGTTCGGAATGATCTACAGTAGACCCTTGGTGTTCTGCACCTGCGCTTCGGCATGCGCCGACAGCGCGCCACGGTGCGGAACCATCGCACGACCGACCACCTTTACCCCCAAGCGATAGTGAGGCTATGGCCAAGAAAGACGGTGTCATCGAGATCGAGGGCTCGGTTATCGAGGCGCTCCCGAACGCAATGTTCCGCGTCGAGCTGACCAACGGGCACAAGGTCCTGGCCCACATCTCCGGCAAGATGCGGCAGCACTACATCCGCATCCTCCCGGAGGACCGCGTGATCGTGGAGCTCAGCCCCTACGACCTGACCCGCGGGCGCATCGTCTACCGCTACAAGTAAGGGCTGTCGGAAAGTAACGGCCCGCGGCGTCCTGCGGGTACGAGGACAGCGAATCGAAGGAAACATCCCTCATGAAGGTGAACCCCAGCGTCAAGCCGATCTGCGACCACTGCAAGGTGATCCGCCGTCACGGCCGCGTCATGGTCATCTGCAAGTCGAACCCGCGCCACAAGCAGCGCCAGGGCTGACCTGCGGCGGTCCGTGCCGCGCACGGATCCGCGACAACTGAACACGGCAGTGCCAGAACCCGCCGCCCGATCACTCGGGAGCGGGGGACACCTCGGGAGGAGGCCCGGGCACCGGCACTGCTTCACACCTCCACTCACTCACAGGAGAAGCCACCATGGCACGTCTGGCAGGAGTCGACATCCCGCGCGAGAAGCGCGTGGAGATCGCACTGACCTACATCTACGGCGTCGGCCGCACCCGTGCGCTGCAGACGCTCGCGGACACCGGCATCGACGGCAACATCCGCGTCAAGGACCTCAGCGACGACCAGCTCGTCGCGCTGCGCGACTACATCGAGGGCAACTACAAGGTGGAGGGTGACCTGCGCCGCGAGGTCGCCGCCGACATCCGCCGCAAGGTCGAGATCGGCTCGTACGAGGGTCTCCGCCACCGTCGCGGCCTTCCGGTCCGCGGCCAGCGCACCAAGACCAACGCTCGCACCCGCAAGGGCCCGAAGCGCACCGTGGCCGGCAAGAAGAAGGCCGGCCGCAAGTAACCGCTTGTCGCCAGATCTAGGAGATTTCGAACATGGCAGCACCCAAGGCGGCTACTCGCAAGCCGCGCAAGAAGGAAAAGAAGAACATCGCCGTGGGCCAGGCCCACATCAAGTCGACGTTCAACAACACGATCGTCTCGATCACCGACGCCAACGGCGCCGTGATCAGCTGGGCCTCTTCCGGCGGCGTCGGCTTCAAGGGCTCGCGCAAGTCGACCCCGTTCGCCGCGCAGCTGGCCGCCGAGTCGGCCGCCCGCCAGGCGCAGGAGCACGGCATGAAGAAGGTCGACGTCTTCGTCAAGGGCCCGGGCTCGGGTCGCGAGACCGCCATCCGCTCGCTCCAGGCCGCCGGCCTCGAGGTCGGCAGCATCAACGATGTGACGCCTCAGGCGCACAACGGCTGCCGCCCGCCGAAGCGCCGTCGCGTCTGACGCTCCGTCCCCGCCCCCGGGCGACGCCCTCGCGGCGTCGCCCGGGGTGCGGGCCGTTCTCTCACAACTCAAGATCCTTCAAGAACTGCTCGGTGTCATATAGCGGACACCCTGCCGAAAGGAATCCACAGTGCTGATCGCACAGCGCCCGACGCTCACCGAAGAGAACATCTCGGAGTTCCGTTCGCGGTTCGTGATCGAGCCCCTCGAGCCGGGCTTCGGTTACACCCTGGGCAACTCGCTCCGTCGCACCCTCCTCTCCTCGATCCCGGGGGCGGCCGTCACGAGCATCCGCATCGACGGCGTGCTGCACGAGTTCTCGACCGTGCCCGGCGTCAAGGAGGATGTCACCGAGATCATCCTCAACATCAAGAACCTGGTCGTCTCCAGCGAGCACGACGAGCCCATCACCGCCTACCTGCGCAAGCAGGGCGCCGGTGAGGTCACCGCCGCCGACATCTCGGCCCCGGCCGGGGTCGAGGTGCACAACCCCGAGCTCGTCATCGCGACCCTGAACGACGCGGCGAAGTTCGAGCTCGAGCTCACCATCGAGCGCGGCCGCGGCTACGTGTCGGCCCAGCAGAACCGCAACGAGTACAGCGAGGCGGGCCAGATCCCGATCGACTCGATCTACTCGCCGGTGCTGAAGGTCACCTACCGCGTCGAGGCCACCCGTGCCGGCGAGCGCACCGACTTCGACCGCCTCGTGGTCGACGTCGAGTCGAAGCCGGCGATCTCGCCGCGCGACGCCATCGCCTCCGCCGGTCGCACCCTCGTCGAGCTGTTCGGCCTCGCCCGCGAGCTGAACACCGCGGCCGAGGGCATCGAGATCGGCCCCGCGCCGGTCGACGCCGTGCTCTCGAGCGAGCTCTCGATCCCGATCGAGGACCTCGACCTCTCGGTGCGCAGCTACAACTGCCTGAAGCGCGAGGGCATCAACACGGTGTCCGAGCTCGTCGCCCTGTCCGAGTCGCAGCTGATGAACATCCGCAACTTCGGCCAGAAGTCGGTGGACGAGGTCAAGGACAAGCTCACGGAGATGGGGCTGGCCCTCAAGGACTCGGTTCCCGGCTTCGACGGCGCCCACTTCTACACGGGCTTCGACGACGAGAACTAAGCGGTAGCGCCGCCCTAACCCCCCAAGTACTGGAGACAACGAATCATGCCGAAGCCCACCAAGGGCCCCCGCCTCGGAGGCGGCCCCGCGCACGAGCGGCTGCTGCTCGCGAACCTCGCCGCCGCGCTGTTCACGCACAAGTCGATCACGACGACCGAGACGAAGGCCAAGCGCCTCCGTCCGATCGCCGAGCGCCTGATCACCTTCGCGAAGCGCGGCGATCTGCACGCGCGCCGTCGTGTGCTCGCCGTCATCGGCGACAAGTCGGTCGTGCACGAGCTGTTCGCGGTCATCGCCCCGCAGGTCGCCGACCGTGAGGGTGGCTACACCCGCATCACGAAGATCGGCAACCGCAAGGGCGACAACGCGCCCATGGCGGTCATCGAGCTCGTGCTCGAGCCGGTCGTGAAGAAGCAGCGCGCCGCGAAGCCCGCCGCCGAGGCCGCTCCGGCCGCCCCGGTCGAGGAGCCGGCCGCCGAGGAGGCTCCCGCCGAGGAGACCGCCGAGACCGAGGCTCCCGCCGAGGAGACCGCCGAGACCGAGGCTCCGGCCGAGGAGCAGGCGGAGGCGGCCGAGCCCGCCGAGGCCGAGGCCAAGTAACCTCAGCACCCGTTCGACGGGCCCCGATGCCGCGTGCATCGGGGCCCGTCGGCGTTTCCGGCGCCGTGCGCGTCGGGCCGACCGCCCTAAGCTGGAGGGCATGACGAGGACCCGGGACGCGCACGGCGACGTCCCGGCGCCCGATCGCCCGGCGCCGATCCGTCTCCGTCTGGGCATCGCCTACGACGGCGGCGGATTCGCCGGGTGGAGTGCGCAACCCGGCCTGCGCACGGTGCAGGGTGTGGTCGAGGCGGCGCTCGGCACGCTCTTCCGTCGCACGGGCACCGCGCCGCGGCTCACCGTCGCGGGCCGGACGGACGCCGGCGTGCACGCGCTCGGCCAGGTCGCGCACCTCGACGTCGAGCCCGAGGCGCTCGCGGCGGTCACGAAACCGCGCCGCGGCGACGCCGACTCGGCGGACGCCCCGGATCCGGCTGCCGTGCTGCTGCGTCGCCTCACCGGCATCCTGGGCGCCGCCGAGGCCGACGTCGTGGTGACCTCCGCCGCCGTCGCGCCCGCGGGCTTCGACGCCCGCTTCTCCGCGGTCTGGCGCCGCTACGAGTACCGGATCGCCGACGGCGCCGCGTTGAAGGACCCGCTCGCCCGGAACCGCACGGTCTGGCTGCCGCGCACGCTCGACGCGGCGGCGATGGATGCCTCGGCCCGCTCCCTGCTGGGACTGCACGACTTCGCCGCGTTCTGCAAGCCGCGGCCCGAGGCGACGACCATTCGGACGCTGCAGGGCTTCGGCTGGGAGCGCGGCCCCGACGGCGTGCTCGTCGCCCGGTTGCAGGCCGACGCGTTCTGCCACTCCATGGTGCGGGCGCTCGTCGGTTCGAGCGTCGCCGTGGGGGAGGGGCGCCTCGATCCGGCCGACCCCGCGGCCCTCCTCGCCGCGGCGGAACGCACGAGCGCGTTCAAGGTGATGCCGGCCAAGGGGCTCGTGCTCACCGAGGTCGGCTATCCGCCCGACGCCGAGCTCGCCGCGCGTGCCGAGCAGACGCGGGCGCGCCGCGAATTGCGGGTCGACGGGGTCGTCGGCTAAACTCTCCCTTTGGTGCCACGGCGCCGACCTCCGGGTCGACCCTGGGTATCCGTAGTTGAGCCCTCCACCGGGGCGTTCACGCGCATCGCGCACGAACACCCCACCGGAGCGGGATTCACGAACCTCTCACTCGATACAGAAAGCAGCACTCCCGTGACGCGTACGTACACCCCGAAGCAGAGCGAGATCCAGCGCGACTGGCTCGTCATCGACGCCGCCGACGTCGTGCTCGGCCGCCTGGCCAGCCACTCCGCCGCCCTCCTCCGCGGCAAGCACAAGGCGATCTTCGCCAACCACGTCGACACCGGCGACTTCGTCATCATCATCAACGCCGAGAAGGTGGCCCTCACCGGCCAGAAGCTCGAGCAGAAGAAGGCCTACCGCCACTCCGGCTACCCGGGCGGCCTCAAGGCCGTCGGCTACGCCGAACTCCTCGAGAAGAACCCCGTCCGCGCCGTCGAGAAGGCGATCCGCGGCATGCTCCCGAAGAACTCGCTCGGTCGGGCCCAGCTGAAGAAGCTGAAGGTCTACGCCGGCCCGGAGCACCCGCACGCGGCTCAGCAGCCGAAGCCGTACACCCTCACCCAGGTCGCGCAGTAAGCGCCCCCTCGACTTCTCGAAAAGGACTCACTACCACCATGGCGAAGATCGCAGACCAGATCGACCAGGCTCCCGAGAGCTACACGACCGAGAGCGCCGCGGCTGAGGCTCCCGCCGCCGCCCGCCCCGTGCTGAACGTCTCGGGCGCCGCTGTCGGCCGCCGCAAGCAGGCCATCGCCCGCGTGCGCGTCGTGCCGGGTGCCGGCGGCATCAAGGTGAACGGCCGCGAGTTCGCGGACTACTTCCCGAACAAGCTCCACCAGCAGCTCATCACCGACCCCTTCACCGTGCTCGAGCTCAAGGGCTCGTACGACGTGATCGCCCGCATCACCGGCGGCGGCCCCTCGGGCCAGGCCGGCGCGCTGCGCCTCGCGATCGCCCGTGCGCTGAACGAGATCGACCGCGAGAACAACCGCCCGACCCTGAAGAAGGCCGGCTTCCTCACGCGCGACGCCCGCGTCATCGAGCGCAAGAAGGCCGGTCTCAAGAAGGCGCGCAAGGCTCCGCAGTTCTCGAAGCGTTAATCGCTTCTCCGGACCTTCCGCATGCCTCGGCTATTCGGAACCGACGGGGTCCGGGGCCTGGCCAACCGTGAACTCACGGCTGACCTGGCCCTGGGCCTCGCCCAGGCGGCCGCCGTCGTCCTCACGCAGGGGCGGCACGCGGAGGAGAACCGCGCGGCCGGTCGGCGCCCCGTCGCCGTCGTCGCGCGCGACCCCCGCGTCTCGGGCGAATTCCTCACCGCCGCCGTCGCGGCCGGCCTCGCCTCGAGCGGGGTCGACGTGCTCGACGCCGGCGTGATCCCCACTCCCGCGACCGCCTTCCTCATCGACTCCATCGGCGCCGACTTCGGCGTGATGATCTCGGCGTCGCACAACCCGGCGCCCGACAACGGCATCAAGTTCTTCTCCTTCGGCGGAACGAAGCTGCCGGACGTGGTCGAGGACCGCATCGAGAGCTACCTCGGCAAGCAGAAGCTGGCCCCGGTCGGCGGCGGCGTCGGCCGTATCCGCCGCTTCGCGGACGCCGAGGACCGCTATGTCGTGCACCTGCTCAGCACCCTGCCGCACCGCCTCGAGGGCCTGAAGGTCGTGCTCGACTGCGCCCACGGCGCCGCCGCCGGCGTCTCCCCGGAGACGTTCCGCGACGCCGGCGCCGAGGTGGTCGTCATCGGGGCGGATCCCGACGGCATCAACATCAACGACGGCGTCGGCTCGACGCACCTCGGCCCGCTGCAGGCCGCCGTCCTCGAGCACGGCGCCGATCTCGGCATCGCGCACGACGGCGACGCCGACCGCTGCCTCGCCGTCGACGCCGAAGGGAACGTCATCGACGGCGATCGCATCATGGCGATCCTCGCGGTGTCGATGAAGGAGCGCGGCACGCTCACCGACGACACCCTCGTCGTCACGGTGATGTCGAACCTCGGCCTGAAGCGCGCCATGGCTGAGCACGGCATCCGTATCGTCGAGACGAAGGTCGGCGACCGGTACGTGCTCGAGGAGCTCACCGCCGGTGGCTACGCCCTCGGCGGCGAGCAGTCCGGGCACGTCATCATGAGCGAGTTCGCGACGACCGGCGACGGCGTCCTCACCGGGCTGCACCTCGCGGCCGAGCTCGCCCGCACGGGCAAGTCGCTCGCGGAGCTCGCCTCCGTCATGCGCGTGTACCCGCAGGTGCTCGTGAACGTCCGCGACGTCGATCACCACGCCCTGCACGACAACGCCGGCGTCGCCGCCGCGGTGGCCGCGGCCGAGGCCGAGCTCGGCGACTCCGGTCGCGTGCTGCTCCGCCCGAGCGGCACCGAGCCGATGGTGCGCGTCATGGTCGAGGCGGCCGAGCAGGCCGAGGCCGACCGGCACGCCGCCACGCTCGCGGAGATCGTCAGCGTCGAGCTCGCACGCTGAGCCGCGGTGCGCTCGGGTGCCGACGAGGCATCCGCTCGCTCCGACCCGGATCGCCCGCCTCCCGGAGGCGGGCGATCCGTCGTCTCAGAGCTTCCGGAGGAGGACGCTCGACACGGTGTGGTCGGCGCTCTTCCGCAGCACGAGCGAGGCCCGCGAGCGGGTCGGGCGCACGTTCTGCAGGAGGTTCGGCTCGTTGATGGCGTGCCAGATCTCGCGGGCGCGCTGACGCGCCTCCTCCTCGGAGAGCGACGCGTACCGGTGGAAGTAGGAGCGCGGGTTCGCGAAGGCGCCGCGCTGGAGCTTCAGGAAGCGCTCCTCGTACCAGCGGGCGATGTCGCCGGTGCGGGCGTCGACGTAGATCGTGAAGTCGAAGAGATCGCTGACCGCCAGCCGGTGGCCGGGCCCGGGCGGCTGGAGCACGTTCAGCCCCTCGACGATGAGCACGTCGGGCCGGCGCACCGTGATCTGGGCGTCGGGGACGATGTCGTAGGCGAGGTGCGAGTAGAAGGGGGCGCGCACCTCCGCGGCGCCGGCCTTCACCTCGCTCACGAAGCGCAGCAGCGCGCGACGGTCGTACGACTCGGGGAAGCCCTTGCGGGCCATCAGCCCGCGGCGCTCGAGCTCGGCGTTGGGGAAGAGGAAGCCGTCCGTCGTCACGAGCTCCACCCGCGGGGTGTGCTCCCAGCGTGCCAGCAGCTCGCGCAGCAGACGGGCGATCGTCGACTTGCCGACGGCGACCGAGCCGGCCACGCCGATGACGAACGGGGTGGGGGCGAAGCGCTCCCTGAGGAACTCGCTGGTGACCTTGTGCAGGGCCTTCGTGCCGCCGACGTAGAGGTTCAGCAGGCGCGAGAGCGGCAGGTACACCTCGGCGACCTCGCGCGGGTCCAGCGGCTCGCCGAGCCCGCGGAGCTGCACGAGCTCGGTCTCCTGCAGCGGTGAGGGCATCGAGGGCGCGAGCGCCGCCCAGTCCGAGCGGTCGAGCTCGATGAACGGCGACAGCTGCGGGGCGTTCGACGCTGGATGATGCTGGTCCGGCACCCGCACAGTCTAGTGACGGGCGGCGGCGGCGCCGGACCGTGCGGCGCCCGTCCAGGATCTCGCCACTAGGATCGTGCGCATGTGTGGAATCGTCGGATACGTTGGCGCCCGTTCGAGCGTCGACGTCCTCATGGGCGGCCTTCGTCGTCTCGAATACCGTGGCTACGACTCGGCCGGGGTGGCCATCATCGGCGCCGAGGGCGAGCTCGCCACGGCGAAGCGCGCCGGCAAGCTGAAGGTGCTCGCCGATGCGCTCGAGCAGCAGCCCCTCGAGACCGGGGGGACCGGCATCGGGCACACCCGCTGGGCGACCCACGGCGGTCCGACCGACGCGAACGCCCACCCGCATCTCGCGGACGAGGGCCGGCTCGCGCTCATCCACAACGGCATCATCGAGAACTTCTCCGAGCTGAAGCAGGAGCTCCTCGACGAGGGCTTCGCCTTCGAGTCGGAGACCGACACCGAGGTCGCCGCCGTGCTGCTCGGCCGCGAGGTGCGTCGCACCGGCGACCTCCGTGCCGCCTTCCGGGCCACCGTGCAGCGACTCGAGGGCGCGTTCACGCTCCTGGCCGTGCACCGTGACGAGCCGGGTCTCGTCGTCGGCGCGCGGCGCAACTCCCCGCTCGTGCTGGGGCTCGGCGAGGGCGAGAACTTCCTCGGCTCCGATGTCGCCGCCTTCGTCGAGTACACGAAGCGCGCGGTCGCCATCGGCCAGGACCAGATCGTCGAGCTCACCGCCGACGAGGTGCGCGTCACCGATTTCGAGGGGGCGCCCGTCGAGGTGGAGTCCTTCGAGGTCGCCTGGGACGCGTCGGCCGCAGAGAAGGGCGGCTGGTCGTCCTTCATGCGCAAGGAGGTCGCCGAGCAGCCGGATGCCGTCGCCAACACCGTGCGGGGCCGCATCGCCGACGGGCACGTCGTCATCCCCGAGCTCGAGGCGCTCGGCGACGAGGCGCTCCGGGCCGTCCGCCGCATCACGATCGTCGCGTGCGGCACCGCGTCGTACGCCGGTCTCGTCGCGAAGTACGCGATCGAGCAGTGGGCGCGGGTCCCGGTCGAGGTGGAGCTGAGCCACGAGTTCCGCTACCGCGAGCCGGTCATCGAGTCGGACACGCTGGTCCTCTCGATCAGCCAGTCGGGCGAGACCATGGACACGCTGATGGCGGTGAAGTACGCCCGCGAGATGGGCGCGAAGACGGTCTCCGTCTGCAACACGCAGGGCGCCACCATCCCCCGCGAGTCGGACGCGGTCGTGTACACGCACGCCGGTCCCGAGGTCGCCGTGGCGTCGACGAAGGCCTTCGTCGCGCAGATCACCGCCCTCTACCTCTTCGGCCTGCACCTCGCCCGTGTGCGTGGCCGGTTGACCGACGGCGAGCTGGCCGTGCAGTTGCACGAGCTCCAGGCGGTGCCGGAGAAGCTCGCGGCCGTGCTCGAGGAGTCCGAGAAGGTGGCGCAGCTCGCCCACTGGATGGCGGACACCCGCTCGGTGCTGTTCCTCGGCCGCCACGTCGGCTACCCGATCGCGCTCGAGGGTGCGCTGAAGCTGAAGGAGCTCGCGTACATCCACGCGGAGGGCTTCGCGGCCGGCGAGCTGAAGCACGGGCCGATCGCGCTGATCGAGCCGGGCCAGCCGGTGTTCGTCGTGGTGCCGAGCCCGCGCCACCCGAACAGCCTGCACCCGAAGGTCGTGTCGAACATCCAGGAGATCCGTGCTCGCGGCGCCCGGGTCATCGCGATCGCCGAGGCGGGAGACGCGGCCGTGCTGCCGTTCGCCGACGAGGTCATCCGCATCCCCCTCGCTGCGCCGCTCTTCGAGCCGCTCCTCGCGGTGGTGCCGCTGCAGGTGTTCGCGATGGAGCTCGCGCAGGCCAAGGGCCTCGACGTCGACCAGCCGCGGAACCTCGCGAAGTCCGTGACGGTGGAGTGACCGGGAGCGCATGGACGACGGGGGCTGTGTGAGCGACGGAGCACGCGAGTGATCGCGGGCATCGGCATCGACGTGGTCGATCTCGACCGCTTCGAGCGGTCGATCCGTCGCACCCCGGCCCTCGTCGAGCGCCTGTTCGCTGAGAGCGAACGCGGCCGTTCGCCGCGGTCGCTCGCGGCGCGCTTCGCGGCGAAGGAGGCGCTCATCAAGGCGCTCGGCGGGCACGCGGTGCTGCGCTGGCAGGAGATGCGGGTCGTGCAGGATGCCGACGGCAACCCCGGCTTCGAAGTCTCGGGCGGGCTCGCCGCGCACCTCGAGGCGCTCGGCATCGATCACCTGCACCTGTCGATGAGTCACGACGCGGGCATCGCGAGCGCGATCGTCGTGCTCGAACGGAGCGGCCCGGGGCCGCACCGCGCGGATGCCTCGAACGAGCACGACGACGCCTCGCGCGGGAACGGAGCCGGCGAATGAGCGAACGACCCTTCCGGGAGGCGCTGATCGACCTCGACGCCGTGACGGCGAACGTCCGCTCCCTGGTCGAGCGGCTCGGCGGCACCCGGGCGATGGCCGTCGTGAAGGCCGACGCCTACGGGCACGGTGCGGTGCCCGTCGCCCGTGCGGCGCTCGCGGGCGGTGCCGACTGGCTCGGCACCGCCGACCTCGGCGAGGCCTTCGAGCTGCGCGCGGCCGGCATCGACGCACCGATCCTGGCCTGGCTGCACGACCCCGGCGCCGACTTCGCTCCCGCGATCGCCGCGGACATCGACCTCGGGCTCTCCGCCGAGGCGCAGCTGCACCGGGCGGCCGAGGCCGCGCGCGGCGCGGGCGCCCCGGCGACGGTGCACCTGAAGATCGACACGGGCCTCAGCCGCAACGGGGTGCAGCCGGGCGAGTGGGCGGACGCCGTCGCGGCGGCCGTCGAGCTCGAGCGCGCGGGCCTCCTCCGCGTGCGCGGCGTCTTCAGCCACCTCGCCAACACCTCGGCCGAATCGGACGCCGCCCAGCTCGCCGAGTTCGAGCGCGCCCTCGCCGTGGCCGCCGACGCCGGGCTCACGCCCGAGGTCCGGCACATCGCCTCGACCGCCGCGGCGCTCACGAGGCCCGACGCCCGCTACGACCTCGTCCGGCTCGGCATCGCCTGCTACGGCATCCCGCCCTTCGGCGACGGCACGACCTCCGCCGAGCTCAGGCTCGTGCCGGTGATGACCCTCCGCGGCCGGGTCGCCGCGGTCCGCCGGATCGCGGCGGGCGACGGCGTCTCCTACGGGCACACCTGGCGCGCCGAGCGCGCCACGACCCTCGCGCTCGTGCCGCTCGGCTACGCGGACGGTGTCCCGCGCCAGGCCTCCGGGCGGGGCGAGGTGCTCCTGAACGGCGCGCGGCGGCCGGTGGTCGGGCGGATCGCGATGGATCAGTTCCTCGTCGACGTCGGCGACGACGCGGTCGAGGTCGGCGACGAGGTCGTGCTGTTCGGCGACCCGGCGACCGGTGCGCCCTCGGCGGACGACTGGGGCGTCGCCGCCGACACGATCGGCTACGAGATCGTCACCCGGATCGGTCCGCGCGTCCCGCGCGGCTACCTCGGCGGCGTGTGATGCGGCTCGAGATCGCCGACACCGAGCAGATGGAGGCGTTCGGCCGACGGCTGGGCCCCGTGCTCCGCGCGGGCGACCTCGTGCTGCTCACCGGGCCGCTCGGCGCCGGCAAGACGACGCTCACCCGCGGGATCGGCGAGGGCCTCGGCATCCGCGGCCCCGTGCAGAGCCCGACCTTCGTGCTCGCCCGCACCCACCCCAGCCTCGTCGGCGGTGCACCGCTCGTGCACGTCGACGCGTACCGGCTGAACGACGCACTCGAGCTCGACGACCTCGACCTGGACTTCGACGGCTCCGTCGTCGTGGCCGAGTGGGCCGCCGGGCTCGTCGACGAGTCGCACCCCGCGTGGCTCGAGATCGTCATCGAGCGGCGCACCGGCGCCGATGCCGGATCGGCGGCCGCCGAGGTCGACCTCGAAGCCGACGAGCCCCGCACCCTCACCCTCCGCGGCCCGCTCCTTCACAGAATTCAGGAACATCCCGGCGATACGTCGGACGAGGCCGCGCGCCCCGCCCCGGAACGCGGGGATGCCGGTCGAACTGCTCCTGAGTTCTGAGCGGCGGGCGCCGGGCGGACCGGCGCGTGCGGGCGAATAGGCTGGTGGCATGCTCCTCGCCATCGACACCTCGGCCGGCACGAGCGTCGCCGTGGTCGATCGTGACGGCGGCGTCCTCGCCCAGCGCGGCACCCCGGACGCCATGCGGCACGCCGAGGTCATCGGCGAGCTGATCACCGAGGCGCTCGCCGCCGCGGGCGTCGCTCCCGGTCGACTCTCGGGCGTCGCGGCAGGCATGGGCCCCGGCCCGTACACCGGCCTCCGGGTCGGCATCGCCGCGGCGCGCACCTTCGCGCTCGGCATCCGCCGTCCGTTCGTGCCGGTGCCGAGCCACGACGCCGTCGCCTGGGCGCACCTCGCCTCAGGCGGGGCACCCGCGGTGCAGATCGTGACGGACGCACGACGCCGGGAGTTCGCCGTCTCCGAGTATCTGGGACTCGACGCCGACGGACTGCCCGTGCGCGCCGCCGGTCCCGTGCTCGTGCCGCGCGACGAGGTGCCGGCCTTCGACGGCGTACGGCTCGACGCGGCCGAGATACCCGCCGGAGGCGTCGGCATGCTCGCCGAGCTCGCCTTCGCGGCCGGTCGGCTGCCGCTCGCCGACGACGCCGCGATCTACCTGCGGGAGCCCGACGTCACGCCCTCACCGGGCAAGCGGGTGACCCGGTGAGCGTGCTGCTCCGTCGCGCGCGCCCGAACGACCTCGGGGCGATCATGCGGCTCGAGCGCGACACTTTCACGGACGACGCGTGGCCCGAGGACGCGATGCGCCGCGAGCTCGCCAGCGAGCACGGCTACTACCTCGTCGCAGTCGACGGGGAGCACGACACGGATGCCTCGCCGGACACGGTGTTCGGCTACGCCGGGCTACTCGCCCCCCGCGGGAGCGGGCAGGGCGACATCCAGACGATCGCCGTCGACCCCGCGCGCCGGGGGACGGGGCTCGGCCGCCTGCTCATGCAGGCGCTCCTCGTCGAGGCCCGGCGTCGCGACGCCGTGCACGTCTTCCTCGAGGTCCGGGCCGACAACCCCGTGGCCCGCGGACTCTACGCCTCGCTCGGCTTCACCGAGCTCGGCGTCCGCCCGCGCTATTACCGCAACGGCGTCGATGCCGTGCTGATGCGCCTCGAGGTCCCGCCGCCCGTGACCCGCCCGGCCGCCCGGATCGAGGAGGACCCGTCGTGAACCGCAACGCCCCGCTCGTGCTCGGCATCGAGACGAGCTGCGACGAGACCGGCGTCGGCGTCGTCCGCGGCACCGAGCTGCTCGCGAACACCATCGCCTCCTCGATGGACGAGCACGCCAGGTACGGCGGCGTCGTGCCGGAAGTCGCCGCGCGGGCGCACCTCGAGGCGCTCGAGCCGACCATCCGGCAGGCGCTCGCCGAGGCATCCGTCTCGCTCGACGAGCTCGACGCGGTCGCGGTGACGAGCGGACCCGGTCTCGCCGGGGCGCTCATGGTCGGCGTGGGGGCCGCGAAGGCGCTCGCCGTCTCCCTCGACGTGCCCATCTACGCCGTGAACCACCTCGTGGGGCACGTCGGGGCCGACCTCCTCGACACGGAGGCCCCGCTCGAGACGCCCACCGTCGCGCTGCTCGTCTCCGGCGGCCACACCTCGCTGCTGCTCGTTCGCGATCTGGTCTCCGACGTCGAGCTCCTCGGCGAGACCATCGACGACGCGGCCGGCGAGGCCTTCGACAAGGTCGCCCGGCTCCTCGGCCTGCCCTATCCCGGCGGCCCCGAGATCGACCGCGCCGCTGTCGGCGGCGACCCGTCGGCCATCCGGTTCCCGCGCGGCCTGACGAAGCCCAAGGACCTCGAACGGCACCGCTACGACTTCAGCTTCTCGGGGCTGAAGACGGCCGTCGCCCGCTGGGTGGAGCAGCGGGAGGCCGCGGGCGAGCCCGTGCCGGTCGCCGACGTCGCCGCCAGCTTCCGCGAGGCCGTCGTCGACGTGCTGACCGCCAAAGCGATCGACGCCTGCCGGGAGCTCGGCGTGCCGCGGCTCCTGCTCGGCGGGGGCGTGATCGCCAATGCCCGGCTGCGGGCGGTGGCCGCCGAGCGGACCGCGGCGGCCGGGATCGAGCTGCGCATCCCGCCGCTCTCGCTCTGCACCGACAACGGCGCGATGATCGCCGCGCTCGGTGCGCAGCTCATCATGGGTGGGCACGAGCCGTCGACGCTCGGCTTCGGTGCCGATTCGACGCTCCCGGTCACCGAGATCCAGGCCTGAGCCGCCCCGCGGGAGCGGCCGGCAGCCCTCGCGCGGGGGGAGCGGCGCGCGCTAGGGTTGCAGGAGAGGCCGGATGCCTCGGGGGGAACTGCGTCCGAAGCGGCGCGACCGGGCAGCCGAGCACGAGGAGGGCCAGCGATGAGCGATCCCAGGCAGAACTCCGACCCGGCGTTCACGCCCGCGTCGGCCGATTTCGGCATGGCGACCTCGGCCACCCCGCCGGAAGACCCGATCGTCCCCAACTACGTCGACCAGGAGTCGCGCATCCAGGCGCCGCCGAAGACCAATACGCTGGCGGTCGTGTCGCTGGTGGCCTCGCTCGCGGGCCTGCTCACCGGCTTCGGCTTCCTCGTCGGCATCATCTGCGGGCACATCTCGCTCAGCCAGATCAAGAAGACGGGTGAGCAGGGCCACGGCGCGGCGCTCGCCGGCACCATCATCGGCTACGTCGGCATCGCGCTCTCGGTGATCGTCGTCGTCGTGATCATCGTCATGGCGGCGGCCGCGGCGACGATGTCGAGCGTCAGCGGCTGAGCGCCGAGTTCCCATCCCGACCCCATCCGTCCCGCGCCCGAAGCGCGACACGAGAGGCACGCACATGAGCGACCAGAACACTCCGCAGACTCCGGCCGAGCCCGAGCCGACCGCGGGCGGCACCCCCGAGGTGCCCTCCGCGCCCGAGCCCCCGGCCACACCGGTCGCGCCCGAGCCGCCGGCGACGCCCGGTGCGCCCGAGCCCCCGGCCGCGCCGACGCCCCCGTCCTACGGTGCGCCCGAGGCGCCCGCGTACGGCGCCCCCCAGTCCCCGGCCGCCGCCCCGGCACCGCCGGCCTACGGTCAGCCCCAGCAGCCGTACGGCCAGCAGCAGCCGTACGGGCAGCAGCAGCCGGCCTACGGCCAGCAGCCGTACGGCCAGCCGCAGCAGCCCGCGTACGGCCAGCCCGGCTACGCGGCGTACTCGCCGGCCCCGGCGACCCCCACGCCGACGCTCAGCATCATCTCGATGATCGGCGGCATCCTCGGCCTCGTCGGCAGCCTGTTCTACGGCTTCGGTGCGCTCTTCTCGATCGCCGCGGTCGTGCTCGGCTTCCTCGGTCGCAAGAAGGAGCCGGCGGCGAAGGGCTTCTGGCTCACCGGTCTCATCACGGGCTTCGTCGGCATCGCCCTCGGTCTGCTCTGGATCATCGGCATCGTGATCTTCTTCATCGTGCTGGCGGCCTCGAGCAGCAGCTACAGCTACTGAGCGGGGCGGTCCTGTCCGAGTCGAACGAGCGCGAAGGGGTCCCAGCCGACGGCGGGGCCCCTGAACGCTTCGACCCCGAGCGACCGCTCGCGCCGTACGAGCCCGCCGAGCCGACGTTCCGCGGCGAACCCGCCGTGCGCGAGGCGCTCGGCACCGGCAGCGGCACCGGGCGTCGTCGGCGCAGCGACGAACCGGGTGATTCCAGCGATGTCGCGGCGGCCGCCGGACGCCCACTGAGCGAGCCGCCGACCGCGATCGAGCAGCGCGAGTACGAGGTGCCGGTCGACACCGGCCAGCTGCGTTCGCTCTCGACCGGCCAGCTGCTGCTCGTGCACCGGCCGCCGCTGCCGGAGCCCGTCGAGCACATCGCCGTCGCCGACGACGACGACGCGCAGCGCCGGGTCTACAGCTGGATCTCGGTGATCGCCGGCACGATCGGCGGCATCGCCTCGCTCTTCGTCGGCTGGATGCTGCCGGTGTCGCTCGCGGCGATCGTATTCGGCGTGCTGGGGCTCCGCCGCGAGGAGCACGGCCGCACGCTCGCCTTCGCCGGGATCGGCACGGGGCTCGGCGGGCTCGTGTTCTCCGCCGTGTGGATCGGGTACTACGCGATCGTCTTCGGCGCCCTCCCGCGCTGAGCGCTCGCGGCGCGCTTCAGTCGGCCCGTTCGACGAGCAGCGCGACGTGCCGGCCCGCCTCGCGGGTCAGGATGATCGTCGCCGACGCCGCACCGGAGAGCTTCAGCCGGGTGCGCAGGGCCGCCGGATCGACGTCGACCCCGCGCTTCTTGATCTCGAGCGTGCCCACGTCGCGGCTCGCCAGCTCCCGGCGCAGCTGCCGCTCGTCCGCCGGGAGCCGGTCGACCACGCGGAACGCCCGGGCGAACGGCGTCTCGACCAGGCGGTCGCCGGTGAGGTAGGCGATGCCGTCGGAGAGCATCCGGGCGTCGAGCGAGCGGGCGAGGTCTCCGATCAAGCGGGCACGGATGACGCTGCCGTCCGGTTCATAGACGTAGCCGCCGAGCTCGCCGACCGCTTCGTCGGGGCTGTCCGCCGGGGCGGTGAGCTCGTGCGCGGTCCCGCCGCGGATGACGAGGGCCGCCCGTCCGACGCCCGGCCGCGCGAGGGCGCCGAGCCAGACTGCCAGCTCGACGACGTCGCCGTCGACCGACACCCATTGCGCCTCGGCACCGGCCGGGACGACGCCCCGATCAGTGCCCGGCCCGAGCTTCACGCCCACCGGCAGGCGGTCGGCGAGGCCGAACGCGAAGTCGAGGGGCGGCGAATAGTCGGAGGCATCCGCGAGCCGGCGGGTGCTGCCGCCCGCGGTGACCCGGCGCGCCGGGTCGAGCCAGGCACCGCCGATGCCGCCGAGGGCGACGTCTTCGGCGCGGGAGTGCAGCACCCTGGCCTGCGGGAACGGCGTGAGGTTGTAGGCGGCGACCGCGGCGGTCACCTCGTCGGCATCCGCTGCGGTGACCTCGAGCTCGATGGCGGCGAGGGCGAGCGCGTCGCCGCCGATGCCGCAGCCGAGATCGGCGACGTGGGCGATGCCGGCGCGGGCGAAGCGGCCGGCGTGCAGGGCCGCCACGTTCAGCCGCGTCGCCTGTTCGAGCCCGGGTTCGGTGAAGAGCATGCGCGAGGCGAACGGGCCGAACTTCGTGCGGGCCCGCGCCCGCAGCTTGGCCTGGCTGAGCACGGCGGCGACGAGGCCGGGGGCGTGGCCCTGCTTGCGGAGCGCCGCGACGGTCTTCACGACATCGGCCTTCGCGTCCCACTCGCCGATCGAATCGAGGAGCCGCAGCCCCTCCGGCGACAGCAGTTCCACGAGTTCGGAGCGATCCACCCGGCCACGCTAGCACCGGCGGCGCCGGCACCGGCACCGGCACCGGCCGCGGTCCCACCCGGACGGCGGAGCGAGTCGCACGACGATTCGCGCGGCGCGCCGGGCAGACACGCCGGAGGCGGAGGATCCTCGTGCGACTCGCGCGCCGCTGCGGCCCGTGCGGCTCGAGCCCCGTGCTGGCACTCACGTTGCACGAGTGCCAGATGCACCCTAGACTTTGGTTAGCACTCTCGTTCCGAGGCTGCTAACCCAGTCTTCCAAGACAGTCGTCATCTAGAAAAGGGGTCAACCGTGTCGGTTTCCATCAAGCCGCTCGAGGATCGCATCGTCATCAAGCAGGTCGAGGCCGAGCAGACCACCGCGTCGGGCCTCGTCATCCCCGACACCGCCAAGGAGAAGCCGCAGGAGGGCGAGGTCGTCGCCGTCGGTCCCGGCCGCATCGACGACAACGGCAACCGCGTGCCGCTCGACGTCGCCGTCGGCGACCGCGTGCTCTACTCGAAGTACGGCGGCACCGAGGTCAAGTTCGGCGCCGACGAGTTCCTCGTGCTCTCGGCCCGCGACGTCCTCGCGGTCGTCGTCCGCTGAGCTTCCCGCACTGCTTCGAACGGCCCGGATGCCTCGTGCATCCGGGCCGTTCCGCGTCCCCGCGGGCGGCAAGCCCGGAACGGCAGCCCGGAACGGCAGCCCGGAGGGCCGGTCCGGGACGTCGGCGGCCGGGCGTAGGCTGAGCCGGTGAACAGCCCCGCCGACCGACCAGCCGCGACGGCCGGCGCCTCCGCCGCCGACGCCGGCCACCTCGACCGTTCCGCCCTCGACGGGCCTGGGTCGAACGGCTCGGGGTCGAACAGGTCGGGGCTCAGCCGCTCGGGGCTGGGCTACGCCGTCTCCGCCTACGTGCTCTGGGGCTTCCTGCCCGTCTACTTCATCGCCCTCGCGCCGAGCGGGCCCGTCGAGATCGTCGCCTGGCGCATCCTGCTCTCGCTCGTCTTCTGCGCGCTGCTGCTCGCCGTGACCCGCGGGTGGCGGGCGTTCTGGACGCTGCTGCGCGACCGCCGGGTGCTCTTCACCATGGGCGCCGCCGGCGTGCTCATCTTCGTGAACTGGCTCACCTACGTCTACGCCGCCGTCTCCGGCCAGGTCGTCGAAGCGGCGCTCGGCTACTTCATCAACCCGATCGTGACGGTCTTCCTCGGAGTGTTCGTGCTCCGCGAGCGGCTCAGCACGATGCAGTGGGTGGCCGTCGGCATCAGCATCGCGGCGGTCGTCGTGCTCGCCGTCGGCCACGGGCAGTTCCCGTGGATCGCCCTGCTGCTCGCCTTCTCCTTCGGCTTCTACGGCCTCATCAAGAAGCGGGTGGGCCACCGCGTCGATGCGGTGTCCGGGCTCACGCTCGAGACGCTGTGGCTCGCACCGGTCGCCGCCGGCCTCCTCTGGTGGGTGGCCGCCACGAACGGGCTCACCATGGGCACGGTGAGCCCCTGGCACACCGTGCTCCTCGCCTGCGCCGGCGCGGTGACGGCCGTGCCGCTGCTGCTCTTCGCCGCCGCCTCCCGCCGGCTCCCACTCGTCCATCTCGGCTTCATCCAGTACTTCGCGCCGTTCATCCAGTTCCTGGTGGGGGTGCTCATCCTGCGTGAGCCGATGCCGCTCGAACGCTGGATCGGGTTCGCGCTCGTCTGGGTCGCCCTCGTCGTGCTGACGATCGACCTCGTGCGCAACGCCAGGGCCGCTCGCAAGCTCGTCGCCGAGCCCGTCTGATCCGAGCGTCGGAACGCGCCTCGGCGCACGGATGCTGCGTCGGAACGGGCCTCGATGTCCAGACGGTAACGATGAACGCGCTGTTACGCGGTTGTGACCGGCATCCCTTGTTTCCGCGTTGGACGGGCAATACTGTCAAGACCACGGCGTCATCTGACGCATCGTTATGTCCGATCCTTAGTCCCAAGGAGCACCATGAGCGTATTCGCGAAGGCTTCGGCCAAGCGCGGTGCACGCGGAATCTGGACGGGAGTCGCCCTCGCGGGCGCCGCCGCCCTCCTTCTCTCCGCGTGCACGAGCGGCGGCGGCAGCACGACCGCCCCGACCGACGAGCCCGCCGACACCGGTGACGCCCTGCCCATCGAATCGGGCCCGCGCGACCTCACCCTGAAGGTCGGGCAGCTGGCGCCCCAGTCGGGCAGCCTCGCCGTCCTCGGCCCGCCCCAGATCGCGGCAGCGAAGCTCGCGGTCGACGACATCAACAACGCCGACCTCGGCATCCAGATCGAGCTCGTGCTCCGCGACGAGGGCGACACCTCGATCGACGTCGCCACCGGCTCCGTCACCGACCTGCTCTCGCAGGGCGTCTCGGCCATCTCGGGTGCTGCCGCGTCGGCGCAGACGCGCAACATCTACGAGCAGGTCACGAGCGCCGGCGTGGTGCTGATGTCGCCGTCGAACACGGGTCTCGACCTGTCGACGATCGACGACAACGACCTCTACTGGCGCACCGCGCCCTCCGACCTGCTGCAGGGCGAGGTGCTCGGCAACCTGATCGCCGAGGACGGCAACAGCACGCTCGGCATCATCTTCCAGAACGACGCCTACGGCACCGGATTCGCCGACACGACGAAGAAGGCGTTCGAGAGCGCGGGCGGTGAGGTCGTCGCGGAGTCTTCGTACAACACGGGCGACACCAACTTCACCACGCAGATCTCCGACGTGACGGCGCAGTCGCCCGACGCGATCGCGATCATCTCGTTCGACCAGGCGAAGATCATCATCCCGGAGCTCGTCGGCGGCGGCTTCCCGGGCGACAAGATCTACCTGACCGACGGAAACCGGCTCGACTACAGCGACGTGTTCGCCCCCGGCCTCATCAAGGGTGCCAAGGCGACCACTCCGGGCCTCGACCTGGAGACGCTCGGCGACTTCACCGACCGTCTCCTCGAGGTCGACCCGTCGCTCACCGACTTCACCTACGCGGCGGAGTCGTACGACAACATCGTGCTGTTCGCGCTCGCGGCGTACGCCGCGAACGACACCAGCGGCACGAAGATCGCCGAGTACCTCCGCCAGATCTCCGGCTCGAGCGGAGACGGCGAGAAGGTGACCGACTTCCAGCAGGGCGCTGCGCTGCTGGAGAAGGGCGAGCAGATCGACTACGACGGCCTCTCGGGCCCCATCACGTTCGACGAGAACGGTGACCCGACCGGCGCCACGATCGGAGTCTACGAGTACCAGGACGACAACACCTCGACGCGCATCAACTAGTCGGCGGTGGAAGGCCCCGGTGAGCGGTTCGCTCGCCGGGGCCTTCGTCATGCCCGGGTCTTCGTCATGCCGGGGCCTTCGTCATGCCCGGGCCTTCGCCATGCCTGGGAACGAGAAACGGGCGGGTGGATGCCGAGGCATCCACCCGCCCTGGAACGGCGCTCAGGCGGCCGCTCAGTCGTCCTGACCGAGCGTGCCGAGGTAGAGGCCGATCACCTTCGGATCGTTCAGCAGCTCGCGACCAGTGCCCTCGTAGGCGTCACGGCCCTGGTCGAGCACGTAGCCGCGGTCGCAGATCTGCAGGCAGCGCCGGGCGTTCTGCTCGACCATGATCGTGGTCACGCCGGCGCGGTTGATCTCCTTCACCCGGAGGAACGCCTCGTCCTGCTTCACGGGGGAGAGGCCGGCGCTCGGCTCGTCGAGGAGCAGCACGTGCGGCCCCATCATGAGGGCGCGGCTCATCGCGACCATCTGCCGTTCGCCGCCCGAGAGCGACCCGGCGCGCTGGCCGAGGCGCTTGCCGATCTCTGGGAAGATCGCGGTCACGAACTCGAGGCGCTCCTTCAGGCCCTTCGGCTTCTGGTAGAGGCCCATCTCGAGGTTCTCCTGGATCGTGAGCGAGGGGAACACGTTGTTCGTCTGCGGCACGAAGCCGACGCCCTTCGCGACGAGCTTGTTCGCCTTCAGGTTCGTGATGTCCTCGCCGTTCAGCAGCACGGCGCCCTTGCGCACCTTGACCAGCCCGAAGATCGATTTCAGCAGCGTCGACTTGCCGGCGCCGTTCGGGCCGATGATGCCGATGAGCTCGCCCTGCCTGGCCACGAGCGAACACCCGTTCAGGATGTTCACCCCGGGCAGGTAGCCCGCAGTGACCTCGGCGACCTCGACGACGGTGTCGCCGGGGGGCTCGGTGACGGCGGTGGCGCCGACCGGTTCATTGTTCGTCATCGATGAGCTCCTTCACTGCCTCGACGTTCGACGTGTGCGCCGCGCCGAGGTCCGTGTCGTGGTGGGCGCCGAGGTAGGCGTCGATCACGGCCTGGTCCTGCATGACGGTGTGCGGGTCGCCCTCCGCCACGATCCGGCCCTCCGCCATCACGACGACCCAGTCCGCGATGTGCCGGACCATGTGCATGTCGTGCTCGACGAAGAGCACGGTCATGCCCTGGGTCTTCAGATCGAGGATGTGGTCGAGGAGGGACTGGGTGAGCGCGGGGTTCACCCCGGCCATCGGTTCGTCGAGCATGACGAGCGTCGGGTCGCTCATGAGCGCGCGCGCCATCTCGAGGAGCTTGCGCTGCCCGCCGGAGAGGCTCGCCGCGTAGTCGCTCTGCTTGGCGTCGAGCTTGAACCGGGTCAGCAGGTCGAGGGCCTTCGCCTCGATCTCGCGCTCCTGGTTGCGCCAGAGGAACGGCAGCAAGGAGCGGAACAGGTTCTCGCCCGTCTGGTCCTTGGCGCCGAGCTTCATGTTGTCGAGCACGCTCAAGAGGCCGAGCGACTTCGTCAGCTGGAAGGTGCGGATGAGTCCCATGCGCGCGACCCGGTAGGCCGGGACGTGCGCGAGCGACCTGCCGTCGAACTGCCAGGTGCCGGCGTCGGGCTTGTCGAAGCCGGTCAGCAGGTTGAAGAACGTGGTCTTGCCGGCGCCGTTCGGGCCGATGAGGGCCGTGATCGCGCCGCGCGGGATCTCGACGTGCTCGACGTCGACGGCCGTCAGGCCGCCGAAGGTGCGCTTCACGCCGTCGGCGACGAGGATCGGGTCGACCTTGCGGCAGCCCGGTTCGGCGTCGCCGACGTGGAGACCGGTCGACTTCGCCGGCTTGGACGTGGGAGTGGTCTCACTTGACAAAAGACATCTCCTTCTTGTTTCCGAGCAGCCCCTGTGGTCTGAAGATCACGAGGAGCATGATCGCGACGCCGACGAGGATGAACCGGAGCTGCCCCGCCTGCACCTCGGAGATCGGGAACCAGCCGGCCTCCACCGCCCGGGCGATGAAGCCCGAGAAGAAGGACAGCAGCACCCAGAACACCATCGACCCGAGCACCGGGCCGAGGATGGTCGCGGCGCCGCCGAGCAGCAGGATCGCCCAGATGAAGAACGTGAGCGAGGTCGCGTACGCGGACGGGATCACCGCGCGCGGCATGATGAAGATCATGCCGGCGAGGGTGCCGAAGACGCCACCGATGATGAGGCTCTGCATCTTGTACGAGTAGACGTTCTTGCCGAGGGCGCGCACGGCGTCCTCGTCCTCGCGGATGCCCTTGATGACGCGGCCCCAGGGGCTGCGCATGAGGAGCCAGGTGAAGAGCACCGCGAGGATCACGACGCTCCAGCCGACGATGATGTTCCACCAGTCGTTGGCGCTGAACATCCAGGGGCCGAACCCGGCCTTGCCCTCGAAGCTCAGCGGGTTCAGCGCGCGGAATCCGCCCTTGTACTCGCTCAGGCCGTTGGCCGAGCCCGTCACCGCGACGAAGGTGTTCGTCGTGAACAGGAGGCGGACGATCTCGGCCGCCGCGATCGTGACGATCGCGAGGTAGTCGGCCCGGAGCCGCAGGGTCGGGATGCCCAGGATGAGGGCGAAGACGACGGACGCCCCGATGCCCACGAGCACGGCGCCCCACACCGGGAACCCGAAGGTGAGCACCGAGATGGCGTAGCCGTAGGCGCCGATGGCCATGAACCCGGCCTGGCCGAAGTTCAGCAGGCCGGTGTAGCCGAAGTGCACCGCGAGGCCGAGCGCCGCGAGGGCGTAGGCAGCCGTGGTCGGGCTGATGAGCTCGACCGCCGCGTTCGAGAAGATGCTTCCCCAATCGATCATCGTCGGCCTCCTACCCGATCCGCTCTCGTCGGCCGAGGATGCCCTGCGGCCGGAAGAGGAGCACCAGAATCAGCACGACGAGCGCGCTGACGAACTTCATGTCGGAGGGCAGCCAGAGCGTCGAGAGCTCGACGAAGATGCCCACGATGAGCGAACCGATCAGGGCGCCGAACGCCGTGCCGAGACCGCCCAGGGTGACCGCGGCGAACACGAGCAGCAGGATCTGGAAGCCCATGTCCCAGCTGACGCCCGGTCGGTAGTACGCCCAGAGGATGCCGCTCAGGCCCGCGAGGCCGGCACCGAGCACCCACACGATCCGGATGACCCGGTCGACGTCGATGCCGCTCGTGGCGGCGAGGCTCGCGTTGTCCGCGACGGCGCGGGTCGCCTTGCCGATGCGCGTGCGCATCAGCAGGAACGCGACGCCGAGCAGGACCACGACGCTGACGCCCATGCTGACCATGTCGATCCAGGAGAGCGAGATCGGCCCGAGCTGGACGTCGGCGGGCGAGGCGCCCGGCAGCTGCCTCGTGGCTCCGCCGTAGAAGAACTGGTACGTGTACCGCATGGCGAGCGAGAGCCCGATGCTCACGATCATGAGCTGGATGACTCCGACCCCGCGTCTTCGCAATGGTTTCCAGATCACCCCGTCGAGCGACCAGCCGAGCCCGAGGCTCAGCAGCAGCGCGACGATGATCGCGATCCAGACGGGGAAGCCGAGGTCGCTCGAGAAGGTCAGCAGCATGAGCGCGCCGAAGGTGATCATCTCGGAGTGGGCGAAGTTGCTGAGCCCGGTGGTGCCGTAGATGAGCGAGAGCCCGATCGCGGCGAGGGCGAGCAGCAAGCCGAAGTTCACGCCGTTCGCCAGCCGGTTCAGCAGCTGGTCGAAGAACGAGGCGGTCTGCCTCGTGCCTTCGCCGAGGAAGAAGTTCACCGACTTCGTGTTGGTGAGCCCGAACTCCGCGGTGCGCGGGTTCTCTTCGTCCGCTGCGACGACGACGCCCTTCGGCAGGGTGTCCTCGTCGAGGGTCACCTCGTAGCTGGCCTTCTCGGGCACGCCGATGCGCCATTTGCCGTCGGCATCCGTCTCGGCGCTGGCTTTGAAGCCACCGCCCTCGACCGTGATCTCGACACCTTCAAGCGGTTCGTCCTCGTACTGCACATTCCCGAGGAAGAAGTACTCGTACTCTTCGGATCCTGTGCCCGTACTCCCAGCCTCCGCCATCGCAGGGGACGCTGCGATGCCGGACAGAGTGAGTGCGGACAGTAGGACTGCGAGGAGTACGAGCCATCTCCCTGGGGAATGCCGTCGGACTGTTCGCGTGGATTCCACTGCACCTCCAAGGGGTTCCGGAGGTCGTTCGGACCTCCGGGACCGGTCCTTTCCCGTCGACAACGTCGTTGACGGTACGTGCCGATTATGTCTCAGGTGTTTCGTCTGCGACACACACGGCCCTCGATTGTTATCCGAGCGACAGCTCCGGCGCAACGTTCGTGCATGGCGCGGCCCGAATACGCAGCGATGGTGGGAATTCGACGACCCCGTCGTCGCTTAACATTGATGCACCGGATCGCGTGCACCACGCGCGGGCGGCATCGATCCAGGCGGCGAAACCAGCGGCGGCAGCGAAGGGCAGACATGGACAGGAACGATCCGTTCGGATTCACGGGACTCACGTACGACGACGTGCTGCTGCTGCCGGGGCACACCGACGTCATCCCGAGCGAGGCCGACACGACCTCGCGCCTCACCCGACGGATCAGCGTGGCCACGCCGCTGCTGTCCGCCGCGATGGACACCGTCACCGAGAGCCGCATGGCGATCGCGATGGCGCGCCAGGGTGGCATCGGCATCCTGCATCGGAACCTCTCCATCCAGGACCAGGCCGAGATGGTCGACCGCGTGAAGCGCAGCGAGTCCGGCATGGTCACGAACCCCGTGACGACCACCCCCGACGCCTCCGTCGCCGACGTCGACGCGCTCTGCGGCACGTATCGCGTGAGCGGTCTGCCCGTGGTCGACGAGGCGGGCAAGCTCGTCGGCATCGTCACGAACCGCGACATGCGATTCGTCTCCGACTTCGAGAAGCCGACGACCACCGTCTCAGAGGTGATGACGCGGATGCCGCTCATCACCGGCCACGTCGGCATGAACCCCGACGAGGCGCTCGCGATCTTCGCCGAGCACAAGATCGAGAAGCTGCCGCTGATCGACGACGAGGGACGGCTCACCGGCCTGATCACCGTCAAGGACTTCGACAAGAGCGAGCAGTACCCCAACGCGACGAAGGACGCCGAAGGGCGCCTCCGCGTCGGCGCGGCGATGGGCTTCTTCGGCGACGCCTGGGAGCGCGCGGAGGCGCTGCGCGACGCCGGCGTCGACGTGCTCGTCGTCGACACCGCGAACGGCGAGTCCGCCGGCGTGCTCGACATCATCCGTCGGCTGAAGGCCGATCCCACGTTCGCCGGCATCGACATCATCGGCGGCAACGTCGCGACCTACGAGGGCGCGAAGGCGCTCGTCGAGGCCGGCGCCGACGCCGTCAAGGTCGGCGTGGGCCCGGGCTCCATCTGCACCACTCGCGTCGTCGCCGGCGTCGGCGTGCCCCAGATCACAGCCGTCTACGAAGCCTCGAAGGCGACGATGCCGGCCGGGGTGCCGCTCATCGCCGACGGCGGGCTGCAGTACTCGGGCGACATCGCGAAGGCGCTCGTCGCCGGCGCCGACACGGTCATGCTCGGCTCGCTGCTCGCCGGCACCGCCGAGAGCCCGGGCGAGCTCGTCTTCCAGAACGGCAAGCAGTTCAAGACCTACCGCGGCATGGGCTCGCTCGGCGCGCTGCAGACCCGCGGCAAGAAGACCTCGTACTCGAAGGACCGCTACTTCCAGGCCGACGTGCCGAGCGACGACAAGCTGATCCCCGAGGGCATCGAGGGGCAGGTGCCGTACCGCGGCCCGCTGTCCGCCGTCGCGTACCAGCTCATCGGCGGGCTCCGTCAGTCGATGTTCTACGTCGGCGCGCGCACGATCGAGGAGCTGAAGACCAAGGGCCGCTTCGTGCGCATCACGCCGGCCGGGCTCAAGGAGTCGCACCCGCACGACGTGCAGATCGTCGTGGAGGCGCCGAACTACACGCGCTGAGGGTCAGCGCGGCGCGGCGGAGCCGCGACGCGCTTCCCTCAGCAAGCGGCAGCAGGAGCGCTCGCGGCGCGCCAGCGCCGCGAAGCGTGCCGCGGCAGATCGCCGACGCGAGCGGTACGGGCCCGTCCGGCCCGCCCCGCCCTACCGCGCGTCCGCCAGCCGGGTGATCGCTTCGGCGAGCACCTCGGGCGTGCACGCGAAGTTCAGCCGCACGTGCCCGCGGCCCGCGGTCGCGCCGAACTCCGGCCCGACGCCGAGGGCGACCTTCGCGTGCTCGAGCGCGTACGCGGCGGGGTCGTCGCCCCAGCCGAGCGCGCTGAAGTCGAGCCAGGCGAGGTAGCTCGCCTGCGGCATCCGATAGCGCACCTCGGGCAGCTCGTCGGCGAGGAGCTCGGCGAGCAGCCGCCGGTTGTCGTCGAGGCTCGCGAGCACGCCGTCGAGCCAGAAGCCGCCCTCGCGGAACGCCGCGACGCTCGCGATGGAGCCGAACTGGCTCATCCGCCACTCGACCTCGTACGGCATGCCGCGGCGCACGGCGTCGCCGCGCTCGGAGGCGGTCACGATCATCGCGGCCTTCAGCCCCGCGAGGTTGAACGCCTTCGTGCCCGCGGTGACGGCCACGCCGAACTCGCGGGCGGCGTCCGAGACGGTGAGGAAGGGCGTGTAGACCGAGTCCGGCTGCGAGAGCGGCCCGTGCACCTCGTCGGAGACGACCGCGGCGCCGTGCCGGGCGGCGATCTCGGCGAGCGCGGCGAGCTCCTCGCGGCTCGGCACGAGGCCGATCGGGTTGTGCGGGTTGCAGAGCAGCATGGCCTTCGCCCCGGCGGCGAAGGCACGCTCGATGCCGTCGAGGTCGAGCGCCCAGCCCTCGTCGATGCCGCCCGTCATGGGCACCTCGACGACCGTGGCCGAGGCCTCGGTCACGATGTCGAAGAACGGCGGGTAGATCGGCGGGGTGACGACGACGCCGTCGCCGGGGCTCGTGACCTGGCGGAGCACCTCGACGAGGCCCATCGCGACGTCGCCCGTACTCATCACCCGGGCCGGGTCGACCTCCCAGCCGAAGCGCTCGAGCGCGAACGGGGCGAAGGCCTCGGCGATCGGCCCGCTGCCGGCCGCGTAGCCGGTGTCGGAGCGATCGACCGCCGCGTGCAGCGCCGCCGCGACCGGCTCGGCGAGCGGGTAGTCCATCTCGGCGACCGGCAGCGGCAGGACGTCGGCGGGGTAGAGCCGCCACTTGGCGCTCGTGCGGGTGCGGAGGACGTCGAGGGGCTGAGCGGCGATCCGATGCATGGCTCCAGCTTGCCGCAGACGGCCGGGCGGGGCATCCCTCCGCCGTGATCCCGTTTGCCGATCGAGTCGTCGCTCGCTAGTCTGATCGGCTGCCCACGAGGCGGCGCGGCCCCGGAGCGTCCGGCGCGGCCGCCCTGCGAACGGATGTCTCGACATGGGATTCATCGACGTCAACGGCGTCTCCTACTCGCTGCCCGACGGGCGGCCCCTCCTCGCCGACCTCGCCTTCCGCGTCACGGAGGGCCGCACGACGGCGCTCATCGGTGCGAACGGGGCGGGCAAGTCCACGCTGCTGCGGATCGTCCGCGGCGAGCTCGCCGCCGACGAGGGCAGCGTGCGGGTCGAGGGCGGGCTGGGCGTCATGGACCAGTTCATCGGCAGCGGACGCACCGCAGAAGGCGCGCCGGAGACGGTCGCCGGGCTCCTCGTCTCGGTCGCGCCCGAGCGTGTCCGCCGGGCCGCGCTCGAGCTCGAGGCGGCCGAGAACGCCCTGATCGAGCAGGAGGACACCGCCGCGCAGATGCGGTACGCCTCGGCGCTCGCCGAGTATGCGGAAGCGGGCGGCTACGAGCAGGAGGTCGTCTGGGACCACTGCACCGAGGCCGCGCTCGGAACGCCCTTCGAGCGCGCCCGCTGGCGCGAGCTCGCGACGCTCTCGGGCGGCGAGCAGAAGCGGCTCGCCCTCGAGGCGCTGCTCCGCGGCCCCGAGCAGGTGCTGCTCCTCGACGAGCCCGACAACTCCCTCGACGTCCCGGGCAAGCGGTGGCTCGAGGACCGGCTCCGGGAGACCCAGAAGACGGTCTCCCTCGTCTCCCACGACCGGGAGCTGCTCGCCCGGGCCGCCGACCGGATCGTCACGATCGAGCTCGGCGGCGGAAACACCGCCTGGGTGCACGGCGGCGGGTTCGAGGGCTACCACGAGGCCCGTGAGGCCCGCTTCGAGCGCCTCGACGAGCTGCGCCGACGCTGGGACGAGCAGCACGCCGCGCTGAAGCAGCTCGTGACGACGCTCAAGGTGAAGGCGACCTACAACGACGGCATGGCCTCCAGGTACCAGGCGGCGGTCACCCGCCTCCGCAAGTTCGAGGAGGCGGGGCCGCCCGAGGAGCGCCCGCCGGCGCGCGAGGTCGACATGCGGCTGCGCGGGGCCCGCACCGGCAAGCGCGCGCTCGTGTGCGAGGGGCTCGAGCTCACGGGTCTGATGCGGCCGTTCGACCTCGAGGTCTGGTACGGCGACCGGGTCGCCGTGCTCGGGTCGAACGGTTCGGGCAAGTCGCACTTCCTGCGGCTGCTCGCGGGCGGCGGCAGCGATCCCGACCCGATGCAGGGGCACCTCACCGAGGCGACGGCGGGCCTCGCCCGGGTGCCGCACGCCGGCCGTGCCGGGCTCGGCGCGCGGGTCGTGCCCGGGTGGTTCGCGCAGAATCACGAGCACCCCGAGTTCACGGGTCGCACCTTGCTCGAGATCCTGTTCCGCGGCGACGCCGAGCGGCCGGGCCTCGCCCGCGAGCAGGCGAGCTCGGCGCTCGACCGCTACGGCCTCGCCCGCGAGGCGCAGCAGCGCTTCGGGCACCTGTCCGGCGGGCAGCAGGCCCGCCTGCAGATCCTCCTGCTCGAGCTGTCGGGGGCCACGATGCTGCTCCTCGACGAACCGACCGACAACCTCGACCTCGTCTCGGCCGAGGCGCTCGAGGACGCCCTCTCCCGCTTCGACGGCACGGTGCTCGCGGTGACGCACGACCGCTGGTTCGCGCGCGGCTTCGATCGCTTCCTGGTCTTCCGCGAGGACGGCGAGGTCGCCGAGACGGATGCCCCGGTCTGGGACGAGCGCCGCGTGGTGCGCGCCCGTTGAGCCGCCCCGGTAGGCTGGGAAGGTGAGCCAGGAGATCGAGATCGGCCGTTCCAAGCGGGGCCGCCGTGTCTACGCGTTCGACGACATCGCCATCGTGCCGAGCCGGCGCACGCGCGACCCGGAGGACGTCTCCGTGGCCTGGTCGATCGATGCCTACCAGTTCGACCTGCCGTTCCTCGCAGCGCCCATGGACTCCGTGGTGTCGCCGAAGACGGCCATCATGATGGGCAAGCTCGGCGGGCTCGGCGTGCTCGACCTCGAGGGCCTGTGGACCCGCTACGAGAACCCCGAGCCGGTGCTCGCCGAGATCCGCAGCCTCCCGGCCGACAAGGCCACCGCGCGCATGCAGGAGCTGTATGCCGCACCGATCCAGCCTGCGCTCGTCCGCGAGCGCCTCGCCGAGATCCGCGCGGCCGGCGTCACCGTCGCCGGTGCGCTCTCCCCGCAGCGCACCGCCGAGCTGCACTCGACCGTGGTCGAGGCCGGGGTCGACCTGTTCGTCATCCGCGGTACGACCGTCTCGGCCGAGCACGTGTCGAAGAACGTCGAGCCGCTGAACCTGAAGAAGTTCATCTACGAGCTCGACGTGCCCGTCATCGTCGGCGGTGCGGCCACCTACACGGCTGCCCTGCACCTCATGCGCACGGGCGCCGCGGGTGTGCTCGTCGGCTTCGGTGGCGGCGCCGCCTCGACGACGCGCGCGTCGCTCGGCATCCACGCGCCGATGGCGACCGCGGTGGCCGACGTCGCGGGCGCACGCCGCGACTACCTCGACGAGTCCGGCGGCCGCTACGTGCACGTCATCGCCGACGGCGGCGTCGGGGCATCCGGCGACATCGTGAAGGCGATCGCGTGCGGCGCCGACGCGGTCATGCTGGGCGCCGCGCTCGCACGGGCGACCGACGCGCCGGGCGGCGGCTGGCACTGGGGCGCCGAGGCGCACCACCCGAAGCTGCCCCGCGGCAAGCGCGTGCAGGTCGGCCAGGTGGCCCCGCTGGAAGAGATCCTCTACGGACCGGCGCCGAACGCCGAGGGCACCGCGAACCTCGTCGGTTCGCTCCGCAAGTCGATGGCGACGACCGGCTACTCCGACCTGAAGGAGTTCCAGCGCGTCGAGGTCGTCGTCGCGCCCTACCAGGGCGCCTGAGCCAAGGCGCCTGCGCCGGGCCGGTCGAACCGAGTCGCGATCGCCGGACCTGCCGCCCGAGTTGTCGGGTAGCGTGGAACCAGCGCGGTATACGACGTCTGGGGAGGCGACGATGGCGAAGCTCAAGTCGGTGGCACGGTCGGACAAGCTCGGCCCTGAGGAGCGTGCGGCGGCGATCGCGCGGCTGAAAGAGAAGGAGCTCGACGTCCTCGTCGTCGGCGGCGGCATCGTCGGCACCGGGTCCGCGCTCGACGCGGTCACCCGCGGGCTCTCGACCGGGCTGCTGGAAGCGCGCGACTGGGCGAGCGGCACCTCGAGCCGCTCCTCGAAGCTCGTGCACGGCGGCATCCGCTACCTCGAGCAGCTCGACTTCCGGCTGGTGCGCGAGGCGCTCATCGAGCGGGGCCTCCTGCTGCAGCGCATCGCGCCGCACCTCGTGAAGCCGGTGCGTTTCCTCTACCCGCTGAAGAAGCGGGTGTTCGAGCGCTTCTACGTCGGCGCCGGCATGATGCTCTACGACATCTTCAGCTACACGGGCGGCCGGCCCCCCGGCGTCCCGCACCACCGGCACCTGTCGAAGCGGCAGGTCATGCGGGCCATCCCCTCGCTCTCGAAGGACGCCCTCGTCGGCGGCCTCACCTACTACGACGCGCAGGTCGACGACGCCCGCTACGTGGCCTCGCTCGCCCGCACCGCGAGCTTCTACGGCGCCCACGTCGCGAGCCGGGTCAACGTCGAAGGCTTCCTGAAGGTCGGCGAGCGGGTCGTCGGCGTGAAGGCGCACGACCTTGAGACCGACGAGCACTTCGAGATCCGCGCCAAGCAGGTCGTGAACGCCACCGGCGTGTGGACCGACGACACCCAGCGCATGGTGGGGGAGCGGGGCACGTTCAAGGTGCGCGCCTCGAAGGGCATCCACCTCGTGGTGCCGCGCGACCGCATCCAGTCGGCGATGGGCATGATCTTCCGCACCGAGAAGAGCGTGCTGTTCGTCATCCCCTGGGGGCGGCACTGGCTGATCGGCACCACCGACACCGACTGGAACCTCGACAAGGCGCACCCCGCAGCGACCGCGGCCGACATCGACTACCTGCTCGAGCACGTGAACGCCGTGCTCGGAGTGCCGCTCACCCGGGAAGACGTGGAGGGCGTGTACGCCGGGCTCCGCCCGCTCCTCGCGGGCGAGAGCGACCAGACCTCGAAGCTCTCCCGCGAGCACCTCGTCGCGCACACCGTGCCCGGCCTCGTCGTCATCGCGGGCGGCAAGTGGACCACGTACCGGGTGATGGCGAAGGACGCGATCGACGCGGCCGTCGACGCGCTCGACGGCAAGATCCCGCCGTCGACGACGCAGGACATCGCGCTGCTCGGCGCCGAGGGTTACCAGGCGGCGTGGAACAAACGCGGCAAGATCGCCCGCGCGTTCGGGGTGCACAAGGTGCGCATCGAGCACCTGCTGAACCGCTACGGCACGATGACCGACGACCTGCTCGACCTCATCCGCAACGACCCCTCGCTCGGCGAGCCCCTGCCGGGCGCCGACGACTACCTCGCAGCCGAGGTCGTGTACGCGGCCTCGCACGAGGGCGCCCTGCACCTCGACGACGTGCTCGCGCGGCGCACCCGGATCTCGATCGAGGCGTGGGACCGCGGCGTGTCCGCAGCTCCGGTCGCGGCGAAGCTCATGGGCGGCGTGCTCGGCTGGGACGAGGCGCGCGAGACGCTCGAGGTCGAGCGCTACCTGCAGCGGGTCGAGGCGGAGCGCGCCTCGCAGGAGCAGCCCGACGACGAGTCGGCCGATCGGGTCCGCCTGGAGGCGCCCGACATCGTCCGCGTCGACTGAGCGGTCCCACCTCCTCCTCAGCCACGGCCGGGTAGGCTCGGTGATCGTGTCCGCTGACTCACGCCGCGCCGTGCTGCGCATGATGGTGCGCCCGCGGTGGCTCCTCGCCCTGCTCCTCGCCCTCGGCATCGCTGCCGCCTTCGCCCTGCTCGGTCAGTGGCAGGTCGAGCGGGCCGTCGAGCAGGCGACGGTCGAGGTGCGGCCGACCGAGGAGGTGCAGCCCTTCGCCGGGGTCGCCGTCCCCGACGAGCCCACCGAGCAGCGCGCGACCGGCCAGATGGTCGAGGTCACCGGCCGCTTCGTGCCGGGCGATACCGTGCTCGTCGACGGGCGCCTGAACAACGGGGTCATCGGCACCTGGGTCGTCGCGCACCTCGAGGTCACCGACGGTGCGCCGGGCGGACTGCCCGTCGCCCTCGGCTGGGCGCCGGACCGTCGCACCGCCGAGCGTGCGCTCGCCGAGTTCGAGCAGGGCCTCGACGAGCAGGACACCACGGTGGTCGGCCGCTTCCTGCCGAGCGAGGCGCCGATCGCCCCCGACGAAGACGCCGACCCCTTCGAGATGAAGACCGTCGCCGTCGCGCAGCTCGTGAACCTGTGGGCCGACTTCGACGACCGGCCTGCGTACTTCGGCTACGTCACGGCGAAGGATGCCGCGCCCGGACTCGAGGCGATCCACTCGCCGCCGCCAGAGCAGTCGGTCGAGCTGAACTGGCTGAACGTCTTCTACGCCGCCGAATGGGCCGTCTTCGCGGGCTTCGCGATCTACCTCTGGTACCGCCTCGTGCGCGACGCCGTCGAGCGCGAACGCGACGAGGCGGAGGCGCTCAGCCAGTCCGCGTAGACTGGGGGCATGCCCCTCGAGCCCAAACTCGCCGATCTGCCGCGCATCCGCGGGGCGCTGAAGTTCTACCAGGTGGCGTCGGTCATCACGGGCGTGATGCTGCTGCTGCTCTGCGCCGAGATGCTGCTGAAGTACGTCTGGCACTTCGAGCTCTACGCCTTCGGCCCGAACGGCGTGCTCAGTTTCGAGCCCATGCTCGAGACGGCGAAGGGCCTCGAGTCGACCGGCTCCGGCGTGAACCTCTCCACCGGCATCCTGATCGCGCACGGCTGGTTCTACGTCGTGTACCTCTTCAGCGACTTCCGCCTCTGGAGCCTCATGCGCTGGCCGTTCACGCGGTTCATCCTCATCGCGCTCGGCGGCATCGTGCCGTTCCTCTCCTTCTTCCTCGAGGCCAAGATCGGCCGCGAGGTGCGCAGCACCCTCGACCGCCGCGAGGCCGAGGCCGCCGATTCCGACAACCAGCCCGTGGAGGCCGCCCAGTGAGCGAGACCGAACAGCGTCCCGTCCTCGTCGTCGACTTCGGCGCCCAGTACGCGCAGCTCATCGCGCGTCGGGTGCGCGAGGCATCCGTGTACTCCGAGATCGTGCCGCACACGGTCACGGCCGAGGAGGTGCGTGCGAAGAACCCGATCGGCATCGTGCTCTCGGGCGGACCGAGCTCGGTGTACGAGCAGGGCGCCCCGCAGCTCGACCCCGAGGTGCTCGAGCTCGGGGTGCCGACGCTCGGCATCTGCTATGGGTTCCAGGTCATGGCTCAGCACTTCGGCGGCGAGGTCGCGCAGACGGGGCAGCGCGAGTACGGCGCGACGCACGCGAACGTGGTGGATGCCGACGGCAACGCGCTGCTCGTCGACCAGCCCGCCGGGCAGACCGTGTGGATGAGCCACGGCGACTCGGTCGCCCGCGCCCCCGAGGGCTTCGAGGTGCTCGCCTCGACGGAGTCCACGCCGGTGGCCGCCTTCGCGAACGACGAGCGCAAGCTCTACGGCGTGCAGTGGCACCCCGAGGTGAAGCACACGCCGTTCGGTCAGGGCATCATCGAGAACTTCCTGCACCGCGCCGCCGGGATCCCCGCCGACTGGAACTCGGGCAACGTCATCGCCGAGCAGGTCGCGCGCATCCGCGAGCAGGTCGGCGATGCACGGGTCATCTCGGCGCTCTCCGGGGGCGTCGACTCGGCCGTGTCCACCGCGCTCGTGCAGCGCGCCGTGGGCGAGCAGCTCACCGCCGTGTTCGTCGACCACGGGCTCCTCCGCAAGGGCGAGCGCGAGCAGGTGCAGCAGGACTACGTGGCCGCGACCGGGGTGCGCCTCGTCACCGTCGACGCGGCCGACGTCTTCCTCGACGCGCTCGCCGGGGTCACCGACCCGGAAGAGAAGCGCAAGATCATCGGCCGCGAGTTCATCCGCGCCTTCGAGGCGGCCGAGCGCGACCTCCTCGCCGAGGCCGCGGCCGACGGCACGCCGATCAAGTTCCTCGTGCAGGGCACGCTCTACCCCGACGTGGTCGAGTCGGGCGGCGGCGCTGGCACGGCGAACATCAAGAGCCACCACAACGTCGGCGGCCTGCCCGAAGACCTGCAGTTCGAGCTCGTGGAGCCGCTCCGCACCCTCTTCAAGGACGAGGTGCGCGCCATCGGCCGCGAGCTCGGCCTGCCCGAGGCGATCGTCGGTCGGCAGCCGTTTCCGGGGCCCGGCCTCGGCATCCGCATCGTGGGCGAGGTCACCCGTGATCGTCTCGATCTGCTCCGCGAGGCCGATGCTATCGCGCGCGAGGAGCTGAGCCGCGCCGGTCTCGACCAGGAGATCTGGCAGTGCCCCGTCGTGCTGCTCGCCGACGTGCGCTCGGTCGGCGTCCAGGGCGACGGTCGCACCTACGGGCACCCGATCGTGCTGCGCCCCGTCTCGAGCGAGGACGCGATGACCGCCGACTGGACCCGCCTGCCCTACGACGTGCTCGCGAAGATCTCGAACCGCATCACCAACGAGGTGCGCGAGGTGAACCGCGTCGTGCTCGACGTCACCTCGAAGCCGCCGGGCACCATCGAGTGGGAGTGAGCCGGGGCGACCCGGCATCCGGAGGGCGCGGTCGGCAGACCGCGCCCTCCGTCGTGCTGGGGGCGCATCCGCTCTGGTCGTGCCGGGCGTGCCCGGGCAGGATGGACGCATGGGCAGCTCGCGCACCAAACTGACCGTCGTCGGCGCCGGCAGCGTCGGGGTGAGCCTCGCGTACGCCGCGCTCATCCGGGAGAGTGCGGCCGAGGTGGCGCTCTACGACATCGCCGCCGAGAAGGTCGAGGCCGAGGTGCTCGACCTCGCCCACGGCACGCAGTTCACCGGTTCGGCGGTCTCCGGCGGCGCGGACCCCGCCGTCGTCGAGGGCAGCGACGTCGTGGTCGTGACGGCCGGAGCGAAACAGCAGCCCGGGCAATCGCGGCTGGAGCTCGCCGCGACGAACGCCCGTATCCTCGAACAGCTCATGCCGACCCTGCTCGAGCGCGCACCGGAGGCGGTGTTCGTGATCGTGACGAACCCGGCCGATGTGATGACGGTCGTCGCCCAGCGGGTCACCGGGCTGCCGGCCGAGCGGGTGTTCGGCTCGGGCACGGTGCTCGACACCTCGCGCCTGCGCTGGCGGCTCGCCGAGCGCGCGGGCGTCGGCACGGCCAGCGTGCACGCCGACATCGTGGGCGAGCACGGCGACACCGAGTTCCCGCTCTGGTCGAACGCCCGCATCGGGCCGGTGCCGATCCTCGACTGGCGCGGCGGGGAGGCCTTCACGACCGAGGAGCTGGATCGCATCGCCCACGAGGTCCGCGACGCGGCCTACACGGTCATCCGAGGCAAGGGCGCCACGAACCTCGCGATCGGGCTCAGCGGCGCGCGCATCGTCGAGGCGGTGCTCCGCGACGAGCACGCCGTGCTGCCGGTGTCGACCGTGCTCGACGGGGTCCGGGGCATCCGCGGGGTCGCGCTCTCGCTGCCGTCGGTGGTCGCAGCGCACGGCGCCCGGGTCGTCGCCGAGACGCCGATGTCGTTCGACGAGGAGGCACGTCTGCTCGCCTCCTCCGACGCCATCCGGGCCGCCGTCGCGACACTCGGGTGACCCGCCGAACGAATTCCGAAGTTTTTTGCGACCCGTGTCGATCGGCGCGCTTCCCGTTCGACGTGATGAGTGAGAGGGTCGGAACCGACCCCGATCGATCCGAACAGGAGACGGAATCATGACCAAGTACATGCTGATCATGCGAGCTGACGAGCGCGGCGTCGCCGCCTACGGGGAGATGGACTTCACCGAGGTCATCGCCGCGATGGGGCGCTACAACGAGTCCATGATGAAGGCCGGCGTGCTGCTCGCGGGCGAGGGGCTGTCGGACGCGAGCGAGGGCTTCGTCGTCGACTTCTCCGGCGAGACGCCGCTCGTCACCGACGGCCCCTACGGCGAGATCAAGGAGCTGTTCAACGGCTTCTGGATCATCGAGGTGGGTTCCAAGGCCGAGGCCGCCGAGTGGGCGAGCCGGGCGCCGCTCGGTCCGGGGGCGTTCCTCGAGGTGCGCCGGGTGACCGACGCCTCGGACTTCCCCGCCGACAACGAGTGGGTGCAGAAGGAGGAAGGCTGGCGCGAGGAGCAGGCCCAGCGGGCCGCGCAGGCCTGAGCCCGCTGGCCGCGTGAGCGACGGACCCGGGCGGCGCCGCATCGACGAGGAGTCGGTGCGGCGCTCCCGCGCGCGCGGCGAGGCATCCGCCCGTGGCCCGGCAGCCGACTCGGCCATGGTCGCCGAGCGCGTCGCCGCGGTCTGGCGCATCGAGGCGCCCCGCATCGTCGGCGCGCTCACCCGCTTCGTCGGCGACTTCGCGCTCGCCGAGGACCTGGCCCAGGAGGCGCTCGCCGAGGCGCTCGAGCAGTGGCCCGCGCAGGGCGTCCCACGGAATCCGGGCGCCTGGCTCACCGCCGTCGCGAAGCGCCGCGCGATCGACGGCTGGCGGCGGCGGGAACGCTACGACGAGCGGATGGCCGCGATCGCCCACGATCTCGAGGCGGAACGGGCCGCCGAGGCGGAGCAGCCGCCGTACGACCCCGACCGCATCGACGACGACGTCCTCCGGCTCGTGTTCGTCGCCTGCCATCCAGTGCTGAGTCGTGAGGCGCGCGTCGCGCTCACCCTCCGCGTCGTCGGCGGCCTCACGAGCGAGGAGGTCGCGCGGATGTTCCTCGTGCCGGTCTCCACGGTGCAGCAGCGCGTCGTGCGGGCGAAGAAGACGCTCGCCGACGCGGGCGTCGCGTTCGAGGTGCCGCCGCGCACGGAACTGCCGACGCGGCTCGATGCCGTGCTCGGCGTGCTGTACCTGATCTTCACGGAGGGGCACGCGGCGAGCGGCGGCGAGGACTGGATGCGCCCCGAGCTCAGCCGGGAGGCGCTCCGTCTCGCGCGCATCGTCGCCGCCCTGCTCCCGGGCGAGCCGGAGGCGCAGGGGCTCGTCGCGCTCATGGAGCTCACCGCGGCGCGATTCCCCGCGCGGACGGATGCCGAGGGGGCCCCGGTGCTCCTCGCCGATCAGGACCGCTCCCGGTGGGAGCGCGGGGCGATCGGCCGGGGTCGGGCCGCACTGGAACGCGCCGACGCGATCGGTCGGGGGCGCGGCCCGTACGCGCTCCAGGCGGCGATCGCCCTCGAGCACGACCGGGCCGCTTCGGTCGAGGAGACCGACTGGGACGCGATCGTCGCCGTCTACGACGCGCTCGCGGAGCTCTCGGGGTCACCGCTCGTCGCGTTGAACCGAGCGGTCGCCGTGTCGATGGCGGATGGCCCGGAGCCGGCCCTCGTCATCGTCGACGGGCTCGCCGGCGAGCCGCGGTTGGCGCTGTCCCATCTGTTGCCGAGCGTGCGCGGCGAGCTGCTCGCGCGGCTCGGCCGCCACGAGGAGGCCCGCGTCGAGTTCGAGCTCGCGGCCGAGCGCACGCAGAACGCCCGGGAACGCGCGGTACTGCTCGCCAAGGCGAGTCGGCGGAGCTGAGCGGAGCGGCGCACCGTCGCCCGGAACGACGAACGGGCCGCCCGAAGGCGACCCGTTCGTGCAGTCGAACTGCTGCTGCGACTAGTCTCGCGCGATCGCGATGAAACGCAGGATCTCGAGGTAGAGCCAGATGACGGTGACCATGATGCCGAAGGCACCGGACCAGCCGTACTTCTTCGGGGCACGGTTGCGCACGCCCTGCTGAATGGCGTCGAAGTCGAGCACGAGCGAGTAGGCGGCCATCAGGATGACGAGCACGCCGATGACGAGGCCGAGCGGGATGCCCATGATCTCGACGCCGCGGAGGCCCCACGGGTCGCTGTTGACGCCGGTCCACATGAGGATCATGTTGACGAGCGAGAAGACGAGATAGCCGACCATGGCGATGAGGAAGACCTTGGTGGCCTTCTTCGAGGCGCGCACCTTGCCGCTCGCGAACAGGGCGAGCGTCACGCCGAAGACGGCGAGGGTGCCGAGCACGGCCTGGGCGATGATGCCCGAGTACTGGGTCTCGTAGATCAGCGAGATGCCGCCGACGAAGAGCCCCTGCGCGGCCGCGTAGGCGAGGATCAGCGCGGGCGAGGGCTCGCGCTTGAAGATGTTGACCATCGCGAGCACGAAGCCGACGATGGCGCCGACCCAGAACACCCACGGCATGGTCGGGGTGAGGGCGAAGCCCGCGGCGGCGCCGACGAGCAGCACACCGAACGAGGCGACGGTCTTCGAGATGGTGTTCTCGACCGTCATGACCTCGTTGTCGGGCAGCGTGGTCGGGCGGTCGTACATCTCCTGCAGCTGCTGGGCCGACACGTCCTGCGCTGCGGCCACCGCCCCCTGCTGGGAGAATGCGGGGTTCCGCGAGAAGGCGGGATTGTCGAGTGCCATGAACGGTTCCTCTGCTTTCGGCGTTCGTCGGGTGGAGGGGAATCCGGGCGCGGCTGCATACCGGATTCCTACGAATCTACCGTGTCCAGCCGTGACGACGCCGAGAATGCGCCGGAGATCATCCTCAGGTGCCATGCCGTCGCTACGCTATGCGCATGCTGGCAGACACTGCGGGCCATCCGCTCGTCATCGGACACCGCGGCGCCTCCGGCTACCGGCCCGAGCACACCCGAGCCGCCTACGAGCTCGCCTTCGCGCTCGGCGCGGAAGCCGTCGAGCCCGACCTCGTCGCCACGCGCGACGGCGTGCTGGTGCTCCGGCACGAGAACGAGATCTCCGGCACGACGGATGTCGCGAGCCGGCCGGAGTTCGCCGGGCGGCGTACGACGCGCGAGATCGACGGCGCTCAGCTCACCGGCTGGTTCACCGAGGACTTCACCTGGGCCGAGCTCGCGAGCCTCCGGGCGACCGAACGACTGGGCGCGCTGCGGCAGGCGAGCACGAGCTTCGACGGTCGGTTCCCGCTGCTGCGCTTCCGGGATCTGCTGCAGCTCGTCGAGGAGACCGCGGCGGCTCAGGACCGGCTGCTGCGCATCGTGGCCGAGTTCAAGCACGCGAGCCACTTCGCCCGGATCGGCCTGCCGCTCGACGAACTGTTCGCCGCCGAGCTCGAGGCGGCCGGCTGGGGGCGTGGCGACGCACGGCTCATCCTGGAGTCCTTCGAGCCGACGATCCTCGACCGGCTGGCCGATCGGGGCGTGCGCGGGGCCCGGGTCTTCCTGATCGAGGAGTCGGGGGCCCCGTGGGACCTGGTGCTCCGCGACGGCGCAGCCGCCGTGAGCTACGACGACGCCGTGACGGAGGCGGGGTTGATGCGGCTCGCGGGCCGCTTCGACGGCGTGAGCGTCTCGAAATCGCGGCTGGTCGGCGCGGCGAGGCGCCGCGGCCCGCTGCACGGCGCGGATCTCGTGGATGCCGCACACAGCGCCGGCCTGGGCGTCTACACCTGGACGCTCAGGCCCGAGAACCGCTTCCTCACTCCGGCGTTCCGGCGCGGCTCGGCGCGGGCCCACTGGGGGGACTGGCTGGGGGAGTTCCGCGCGGTGATCGAGACCGGCGTCGACGGCATCTTCGTGGACCAGCCCGACCTGGGGATCGAGGCACGAGGCGAGCGCGACTGAGCGCACCTCGCCGCAGCCGCCGACGTCGCGGTCGAACTTTCCACAGGGCGGGTGGATGCCTCGGCGGGGCGCACCCGTATCGCTAGGCTGAGGATCCCAGGCACGCCGGCCTCGACAGGAGGAACGATGTCCAGCACCATTCCGGGTTCAGAGCCCTCAGCTCCGGGTTCCGCCCCACTGCAACGCTCGCGCACCGCGAAGGTCGCGCTCTGGCTCTCCATCGGCATGCTGGTGGCCGCGGCCCTGCTCGGCGGGTTCTTCATCATCGTCGGCGACCAGGCCAACGTCGCCGGCCGCGCCTGGCTCACGATGCTGCTCGTCGCGGTGTTCGCCGGCACCGTGCTGCTCGACACCACCATCGCCGACGGGCCCAACCGGTGGTACCTGGCGGCCTCGACCATCGTCAACGTCGTCCTCGTGGCGATCGGCCTGATGAAGGTGTGGAACGGCTGGCTCCAGCCGGCCGACACCGCCGACCCGGGCGTCTGGGCCGCCCAGATGGGCCGCTTCATCGCGGTCGTCATCCTGCTGCGGTTGGCGCTGTTGCTGACCCAGCTCTACGGGCTCCACTTCGTCGCGCGGGCGAAGAAGACGGCCACCCGCATCTCGGGCATCGTCACGCTCATCTTCGTGTGGGCGACGGCGCTCGTCCTCTCGATCCCGTCGGCGTTCCCCGAGCCCGACTGGCCCGACTGGTGGTGGCGCACCGCGGGGGCGACTTCACTCATCGCCGTCGTCGCCGCGGTCATCCCGCTCATTCTGCGCGCCTTCGAGCCGCGAGAGGCCCGGCCGACGCCGCCGGCGAACGTGCAGGCCGGGTACGGGCAGCCTGGGTATGGCCAGCCTGGGTACGGGCAGCCGGGGTACGGCCAGCCTGGGTATGGCCAGCCGGGGTATGGTCAGCCTGGGTATGGGCAGCCGACTGCGCAGCCGGGTCCGCCGCCACCTCCGCCCGGGTACGGCCAGCCGACACCGCCGCCTCCGCCCGGGTACGGCCAGCCGACGCCGCCGCCTCCGCCCGGGTACGCGCAGCCTGCACCGCCCGCCCCGGGCCAGCCGCCGGCTCCGCAGCCGCCGGCGCCGCAGCCGCCGGCACCGCAACCACCGACCCAGCAGCCACCGGCGCCGCCGGCCTGAACCGGCGAGGTCGGCTGTCAGCGGTCCCGCCTAGACTTGGAGGGACATGACGCTGATCCTCGACCCCGACGACCCGGCCGGCTGGCGCGAGGCCGATGCTCCCGTGCGCGACAGCGCGGGCAGCCGCCTCACCGACGGACTCAACCCCCAGCAGAAGGCTGCGGTCGAGTACCGCGGGCCGGCGCTGCTCATCGTGGCGGGCGCCGGCTCCGGCAAGACCCGGGTGCTCACGCACCGCATCGCGCACCTCATCGAGACGCGCGAGGCCTGGCCGAGCCAGATCCTCGCGATCACCTTCACCAACAAAGCCGCCGCCGAGATGCGCGAGCGCGTGCAGGCGCTGCTCGGTGACAGCGCGCAGGGCATGTGGATCTCGACCTTCCACTCCGCGTGCGTGCGCATCCTCCGGCGCGAGGCGGAGTCGCTCGGGCTCAGCTCGACCTTCACCATCTACGACTCCGCCGACCAGCGCACCATCCTGAAGCGCATCATCAAAGAGCTGAACGCCGACACGATGGGCTTCACGCCCGCCGGCGCCCAGGGCAAGATCTCGAAGCTCAAGAACGAGCTGGCCGATGTCGAGACGTACGCCCGCAACGTCAACACGAACGATCCGCAGGAGCTCACGTTCCTCGAGATCTTCCGCCAGTACACGCGCCGCCTCCGTGACGCCAGCGCGCTCGACTTCGACGATCTGATCGCTGAGACCGTCTACCTGTTCCGGGCGTTCCCGAAGGTCGCCGCCCTCTACCAGCGGCGCTTCCGGCACCTCCTCGTCGACGAGTACCAGGACACGAACCACGCGCAGTACGCGCTCATCCACGAGCTCACCCGGCCCGTCGAGCCCGAGATCGTCGCCGAACTCGACGAGCACGGCATCCTCGTGCGCGGCCTCACCGACCGCAACGGGCGCATCCCCGGGGCCTCGCTCACCGTCGTCGGCGACTCCGACCAGTCGATCTACGCCTTCCGCGGTGCCGACATCCGTAACATCGCCGAGTTCGAGCGCGACTTCCCGGGTGCCGAGGTGGTGCTCCTCGAGCAGAACTACCGCTCGACGCAGAACATCCTCTCGGCCGCGAACGCCGTCATCTCGAACAACTTCGACCGCAAAGACAAGAAGCTGTGGACGGCCGACGGCGACGGCGACAAGATCGTGGGCTACACGGGCTACACCGCCCACGACGAGGCCCAGTTCATCGCCGACGAGATCGAAGCGCTGCATCGCGCGGGGGTGGCCTACCGCGACATCGCCGTGTTCTACCGCACCAACGCGCAGACCCGTGCGCTGGAGGAGATCTTCGTCCGATCGGCGCTGCCGTACCGGGTCGTCGGCGGCACCAAGTTCTACGAGCGGGCCGAGATCAAAGACGCGATGGCGTACCTCGTGGCGGTGGCGAACCCGCTCGACGAGCTCGCGCTCCGCCGCATCCTGAACACCCCGAAGCGGGGCATCGGCCCGGCCACCGAGACCGCGATCGCGAACTACGCCGAGCAGAACGAGCTGAGCTTCCGCCAGGCCATGCGGCACGCGGGTGCGCTCGGCCTCGGACCCAAGGTCACCGGAGCGATCACCGCGCTCGCCGACGTGCTCGACGAAGCCGCCGCGATGCTCGTCCCCTCCCAGGCCGGCATCGACGCCGGTACCAACGAGGGCGCGGCGAAGGTGTCCGACGTGCTCGTCTTCCTCGTGCAGCGCTCCGGACTCCTCGACGCGCTCCGCAACAGCCGCGACCCGCAGGACGAGACCCGTGCCGAGAACGTCGACGAGCTCGTCGCGCAGACGCGCGACTTCGACCGGGAGAACCCCGGCGCCACCCTCGTCGACTTCCTCACCCAGGTCTCTCTCGTCGCCGCGGCCGATGAGATCGACGACGAATCGGGCACCGTCTCGCTGATGACCCTGCACACCGCGAAGGGCCTCGAGTACCACGCGGTGTTCCTCACCGGCATCGAGGAGGGCCTGCTGCCGCACCAGATGTCGGCCTCCGAGCCCGGCGGCCCCGCCGAGGAGCGGCGGCTCTTCTACGTCGGCATCACCCGCGCCCGCAAGCGCCTCTACCTCTCGCTCGCGATGAGCCGGGCCCAGTTCGGAGAGGTCGCCGTCGCGATGCCGAGCCGGTACCTGCAAGAGATCCCCGACGAACTCATCGACTGGAAGCAGTCGCCCGGCATGGCGACGAGCCGGGGCGGCACCCAGCCGCGCGCGCTCAACGCCCGTCGCGGGTCCGAGCGCTGGGGCGGCGGCCTCGAGTCCCGCCGCGACCTCGACCGTTTCAGCGTCACCCGGGCACCCGCCGCCAAGACGGAGTGGGCCAACAAAGTCACCGGCACCGTGCGCGACAACGGCGACCTCACGCTCGAGGCCGGCGACCGCATCCGGCACACCGACTTCGGCGAGGGGCGCGTCACCCAGGTCACGGGCGAGGGCACCAAGCGCATCGCCCACGTCGCCTTCGACACCGCCGGGCAGAAGAAGCTCCTCATCAAGATCGCGCCCATCGAGAAGCTGTGAACTGGCAGACCCGGGCGACCCGCGAGAGGACGGCGGCTCTGCCGCTCGGACGGGCCGCGTGAACCGCGCGGTCGCGGCGATGGCCGGGTGGTGGCGCTCCGCTCGTCAGCTCGACCTCGAGGTCGCGCTCCGGGCGGCCGTCGCCGCGGCGGCGCCGCTCGCGATCCTCGTCGCCGTCGGCCGCATCGATTGGGCCGCCTACGCCGCGTTTGGCGGGATGACGGCGATCTTCGGACGCAGCGAGCCGTACCGCACCCGGCTCCGCACCGTCACCACCGCGGCCGTCGTGCAGCTCGCGGCGACCGGACTCGGCATCCTGCTCTCCGTCGGCGGCGCCGGACCACTCGTGCAGGCCGCCGTGCTCGCGCTCGTCATCGCGGCCGTGATCGTCGCGTACAACATGCTCGGCGTGACGCCCTCGACGCCGCTGTTCGCGGTGTTCGGGCTGCTCGTCTGCGCAGCGCTCCCGGTCGACGACGGCACCGGGTGGCAGCGCTGGGGCGTCGCGGTCGCGGCGACCGTCCTCGCCTGGCTCCTGGCCATGTCCGGCTGGCTGCTGCGGCGGCTCGCCGGGCGTCGGGCGCAGCGGCTGTTCCGGCCGCTGCCGCGGAGCACCCCGGTCCGCGGGCGGGGCCACACCGACCCGCGGCTCTGGCTGAACGTCGTGCAGAACGTCGTCGCCGCGCTTGCCGCCGGGGCCATCGCGATCGCACTCGGCACGGGCCATCCGTACTGGGCGGTCGTCAGCGCCGTCGCGGTCATCCCACCGGCGCGCGCCGGCCACACCGTCTCACGGGCGGTGCACCGGGTGCTCGGCACGATCGGCGGCGTGGCGGTCGCGGCGCTGCTGCTCTGGCCGGAGCCGTCGATCTGGCTGCTCGTCGCCGCCGTCGCGGTCTGCCAGTTCGGGGCCGAGGTGCTCGTCACCCGGCACTACGGCACGGCGCTCGTCTTCATCACCCCCATGGCGCTGACCGTGGCGCATCTCGCGTCGCCGGCCCCGCTCATCGGACTGCTGGGCGACCGCGTGCTCGAGACGGTGATCGGCGCGGCGGTGGGCGTCGTCGCGGTCCTCGCCGCCCGGCGATTCGTCGAGACCGTGCCGATGCCCCCGCCGACGACCGCGACGCCGAGCGTCGGCCGTGGGGGACCTCGGGCTTAGACCGCGCCGCCGAGGAGCCAGCCGATCAGCCAGGTCACCGCGAGAGCGAGTGCGCCGCCGACGACCACACGCGCCACAGCACGGCCGCGCGGGGCGCCCCCGATCCAGGCGGACAGCCAGCCGGTGATCGCGAGCGCGACGATAACCGCGCCGAACGTCGCCGCGATGCGCCACTCGGCGGGCGGCAGCAGGATCGCGAGCATCGGCAGCACCGCGCCCACGAGGAAGGACAGGGCCGATGCACCGGCCGCGTGCCAGGGGTTCACGACGTCGGCCTCGGCGATGTGCAGCTCCGCTTCGAGGTGGGCGGCGAGAGCATCGTGCGCGGTGAGCTCGCGGGCGACCTGCTCCGCGGTCTCGGCGCTCAAGCCCTTCGAGCGGTAGATGCCGGCGAGCTCGTCGAGCTCCTGCTCCGGCATGGCCGCGAGTTCCCAGCGCTCCTTCGCGATGAGGGCGTGCTCGGTGTCGCGCTGGCTCGACACCGAGACGTACTCGCCGAGTCCCATCGAGATCGCCCCGGCCACGACGGACGCGACGCCCGCGACGAGGATCGGGCCGGTCTCGCTCGTCGCCGCGGCGACGCCGACGACGAGCGCGGCGACCGAGATGATCCCGTCGTTCGCGCCGAGCACCCCGGCGCGGAGCCAGTTCAGCCGTTCGTGCACGCGCGGGTCGTGCGGTTCGTCGGAGTGGAAGGGGGCTGCCGCGGCATCCGTCATGCCGGCAGTCTCGCAGGGCGCGACCCGCACCGCCAGGATGCCGAGGCTGCCCTCATCGGGCCGGCGCCGGTAGGCGGGCGATGAGCGCCATCGCGTCGACCGGGGCGCGCACCTTCGCGTCGTTGTCGAAGAGCTCGCCCAGGCGATCGGCGTGCACTACCAGACCGTCGGCTATCTCGAGCGGGGCGAGTTCAACCCGAGCCTGCACCTCGCTCTGCGCATCGCGCGCTTCTTCGAGGTGCCCGTCGAGTTCGTCTTCTCGCTCCACGAGTTCCCGCGGATCGCCCCGGACGGGATGCCTCGCCGCTCAGCCCGCCCGCGGTCGGGCCGTGCTTCCAGCGCCGGTCCGAGCGGCCCCGGGCGACCCCGGTTCGGCGGCGTCGGACAAGGGGAGTAGCATGGCAGGCGGCCCGTGCCGATAGCTCGACATCGAGAGAGTTTCGGGGCCGGGTCCCTCACCCACCATCCCTGCGCGAACCCGCGCGGACCGATTGGAAGCAGAGCGTGGATCTTTACGAGTACCAGGCCAGAGACCTCTTCGAGCAGTACGGGGTGCCGGTGCTCCCCGGCATCGTGGCCGACACCCCCGAAGCGGTGCGTGCGGCCGCCGAGCAGCTCGGCGGCGTCGTCGTGGTCAAGGCCCAGGTGAAGACGGGCGGCCGCGGCAAGGCCGGCGGCGTCAAGGTCGCGAAGACCCCCGACGAGGCGTACGAGGCGGCCAAGGCCATCCTCGGGCTCGACATCAAGGGCCACGTCGTGAAGCGCGTCATGGTCGCCGGTGGCGCCCGCATCGCGCAGGAGTTCTACTTCTCCGTGCTGCTCGACCGGGCCAACCGCTCCTACCTCTCGCTCACGAGCGTCGAGGGCGGCATGGAGATCGAGCAGCTCGCCGTCGAGAAGCCCGAGGCGCTCGCGCGCATCGAGGTCGACCCGATCGCCGGCATCTCGCTCGAGAAGGCGAAGGAGATCGCCGTCGCCGCGAACTTCCCGGCCGAGCTCGTCGACCGCGTCGCCGAGGTCTTCGTGAAGCTCTACGAGGTCTACGACAAGGAAGACGCGACGCTCGTCGAGGTCAACCCGCTCATCCTCGACGAGGACGGCAAGATCATCGCCCTCGACGGCAAGGTCAGCCTCGACGAGAACGCCGAGTTCCGTCACGCCGGCCACGCGCTGCTGGAAGACAAGGACGCCGCCGACCCGCTCGAAGCCAAGGCCAAGGCGCTCGACCTCAACTACGTCAAGCTCGACGGCGAGGTCGGCATCATCGGCAACGGCGCGGGCCTCGTCATGTCGACGCTCGACGTCGTCGCCTACGCCGGCGAGAACCACGGCTCGGTGAAGCCCGCGAACTTCCTCGACATCGGCGGCGGCGCCTCGGCCGAGGTCATGGCCAACGGCCTGTCGATCATCCTCGGCGACCCGCAGGTGAAGAGCGTCTTCGTGAACGTCTTCGGCGGCATCACCGCCTGCGACCAGGTCGCGAAGGGCATCGTCGGCGCGCTCGCCGAACTCGGCTCCGCCGCGAACAAGCCGCTCGTCGTGCGGCTCGACGGCAACAACGTCGTCGAGGGCCGCCGCATCCTCGAGGAGGCGGCGCACCCGCTCGTGACCCTCGCCGAGAACATGGACCAGGGCGCCGACAAGGCCGCCGAGCTGGCGAACGCGTAAGGACAGCAGAACCATGACGATCTTCCTCAACAAGGACTCCAAGGTCATCGTCCAGGGCATCACCGGCGGCGAGGGCTCGAAGCACACCGCCCGCATGCTCGCGGCCGGCACCCAGGTGGTCGGCGGCGTGAACGCCCGCAAGGCCGGCACCACCGTGCTTCACCAGGACGCCTCGGGCGCCGACGTCGAGCTGCCCGTGTTCGCCACGGTCGCCGAGGCCATCGCCGCGACCGGCGCCGACGTGTCGATCGCCTTCGTGCCGCCGGCCTTCACGAAGGACGCCGTGATCGAGGCCATCGACGCCGAGATCCCGCTCCTCGTCATCATCACCGAGGGCGTGCCCGTGCAGGACTCCGCCGAGTTCTGGGCCTACGCCAAGGAGAAGGGCGGCTCGACCCGCATCATCGGGCCGAACTGCCCCGGCATCATCAGCCCCGGTGAGTCGCTCGTCGGCATCACCCCCGCGAACATCACCGGCAAGGGCCCGATCGGCCTCGTCTCGAAGTCCGGCACCCTCACGTACCAGATGATGTACGAGCTGCGCGACCTCGGCTTCTCGACCGCGATCGGCATCGGCGGCGACCCCGTCATCGGCACGACGCACATCGACGCGCTCGCCGCGTTCGAGGCCGACCCCGAGACGAAGGCGATCGTCATGATCGGCGAGATCGGCGGCGACGCCGAGGAGCGTGCGGCCGACTTCATCAAGGCGAACGTGACGAAGCCGGTCGTCGGCTACGTCGCCGGCTTCACCGCGCCCGAGGGCAAGACCATGGGCCACGCCGGCGCCATCGTCTCCGGCTCGGCGGGCACCGCCCAGGCCAAGAAGGAGGCCCTCGAGGCCGCGGGCGTCAAGGTCGGCAAGACGCCGAGCGAGACGGCCCGTCTCCTGCGCGAGGTCTACTCGGCGCTCTGATCGCCGGAGCAGCGCTCCTCCGCTCCGCACGAAGGCCCCGTCGGCATCGACCGACGGGGCCTTCGTCGTGCCCGGCCGGAGCCGTGCCCGCACTGTCGCGCGCGGCATCCGAGCCGCTATCGTCATGCCAGGGGGGAACATGGCGAAGACGCAGGCGGACCTCGAGGCGCGGATCGCGCTGCTCGAGGCGGAGAACCGGGAGCTGCGCTCCCGCGAGACCGAGCGCGGCACGGCCGGTGACGGTGCGGACGCCTCGGCCGGCACCGGCGGGGGACACCGGAAGCCCGGGCGCTGGCGGTCGATCGTGTCCGGCATCCTCGTCGTCCTCGCGCTCCTGCTCACCCCGGTCGCGCTGCTGAGCTCCTGGGCGCGCCTCGAACTCGTCGACACCGACCGCTTCGTGGCGACCTTCGCCCCGCTCGCGGACGACCCCGAGGTGCAGGCGTTCGTCGCCGACACCGTCACCGGGATCATCGAGGAGCAGGTCGACATCCCCGAGCTCACCTCCGAGGTGTTCGACGGCATCCGCTCGCTCGACCTGCCGCCCCGCGCGGCCGACGCGCTCGGCCTCCTCGAAGGCCCTGCGGCGCAGGGCCTGCAGGCGCTCGTCGCCCAGACGGTGAGCCAGGTGATCGCCTCCGACGCCTTCGCCGACACGTGGGCGACGGCACTGCGGGTGAGTCACCGGCAGGCGATCGCCGCGATCCAGGGCGATCCGAACGCCGCGCTCGAGATCGGCCCAGGCGGGCAGCTCTCGGTGCAGCTCGGTCCGATCATCGAGACGGTGAAGCAGCAGCTCGTCGACCGGGGGGTGGGGTTCGCGAGCGCCATCCCGGTCGTCGACCAGAGCATCGCGATCGCCCAGGCCGACTCGCTCGTGCTCGTGCAGACCGTGTACGCGCTCGCCGTGGCCGTCGGCACCTGGCTGCCCTGGGTGGTGCTCGCGATGCTCGTGGGCGGCGTGCTGCTCGCCCGCAACCGACCGCGGGCATTCGTCTGGACGGCCGCGGGCTTCGCGCTCGTCATGGCGACCCTCGCCGCCGGGGTCGGCATCGGCCGGCTGTTCTTCGTCGGCACGGTGAGCCCCTCGATCATGCCGGCCGGCGCCGCGGGCGCCCTGTACGAGCAGATCATCGAGCTCATCCGCTCCACGATCGTCGCCGGACTCGTGCTCGGCCTGCTGACGGCGATCATCGCCTGGTGGGCCGGGCCGTTCCGCCCGGCGCAGGCGCTCCGAGGCTTCTCGAACGCGATGTTCGCGGCGATCCGGCGACAGGCGGCGAAGTACGGCATCACGACAGGCACCTTCGGCATCGCCCTCGACCGCTTCCGCTCGGCCGCCTACCTCGGCATCGCCCTCGTCGCGGTGCTCGTCGTGCTGTTCGGCCGCCCGCTCACGACCGGGCTCGTGGTGACGACCGTGCTCGTCGCGCTGCTCGCCATCCTGCTGGTCGAGCTGCTGCGCCGGCCGGCCGAGGAGCGCGCGGACGCGCAGGCGGCGGACGGGGACGCGCGCGCGGACCCCGCCCCACCGGCGGCCGGGCGGTCGACTCAGCTCGACGACGCCGCCGCGGACGCCGCGGTCGCCGACGACGCCGTCGCGACGGCGCGCGGACGGGAGTGACGCAGCCTCGTCGTGGCGAGCGGCGACGCGTCCTCGTTCCGCTAGGCTCGACCGGGTCATGAGACGCACCACGGTCGCCCTGCTCGCCGCGCTCGAGGCCCTCGTCTCGGCGCTCGTCGGCTACGGCATCGCCCTCGTGCCGCTCATGCTGCTCTGGGGCATGCACTTCCAGCTGGGCCTCGGGCTCGACGTCGTGTTCCGCGCCGCCGCCGACGTCTGGCTCCTCGGCCACGGCGTCGACCTCACGGTCCAGCTCGACGAGGCGACCGCCGCCGGTACGGGGGTGCCCGGCGCCGAAGCGGCGTTCCCGATCACGATCGCGCTGCTCGGATTCGCGCTGCTCACCCTGCTCGTCGCCCGCCGCATCGGGCGCCGCGCGGTCGCCGCCGGAGCTCCGGTGACGGGCCTCGTCGCCGCGGTCGTCGTCTCCGGGGCCGTGGGGCTCGTCGCCACCCTCGCCGCCCGGCACCCGGCCGCGCACGCCTCGATCTGGCAGGGCGCGCTGCTCCCGGCGGCGATCACGGCCGCGGGGGTCGTCATCGGCCTGCTGAGCTCGGAGGAGCTGCGCGACCGGCTCATCGATCTGCTGCCCTCCGCCGTCCCCGACGAGTGGCTCGAGCTCGCCGGGCGGGCGTGGCGCGTCGGCGTCGGCTCGGCCTTCGCCGTGCTCGCCGTCGCCGGGCTCGTCGTCGCGTGGGCGATCGTCTCGAGCTACGCCACGATCACGGGGCTGCACCAGGTGCTCGGCGCCGGCTTCGACGGGGGCGTCGCCATCTTCGTCGCGGAGCTGGCACTCCTGCCGAACCTCGTGCTCTGGGGGGCATCGTGGCTGCTCGGCCCCGGCTTCGCCATCGGCGCCGGCACCCAGGTCACGCCGGCCGGCACCCTGCTCGGGCCCGTGCCCGGCCTGCCCGTCGCGGGCGCACTGCCGAGCGACGGCTCCCCGATGTCGGGCCTCTGGCTCGTCGTCCCGGTGCTCGCGGCCTTCGTGGGCGCATACCTCGTCTGGCGGGTCGCGGCGGGCGCAGCGGATGCCACGACCGGCAGCCGCAGCGAGCTCGACCCCGGAGCCGGCAGCGAGTGGAGCCCGGCACCGCACGCCGCGCCGGGCCGGGTGCCGTGGTGGCATCCGCTCGTCGTCGGCGTGGGCGCGGGCCTCCTCGCCGGACTCGTCCTCGGCCTCGGCGCCTGGTGGTCGGGCGGGGCGATCGGCCCGGGCCGCCTCGCCGAGACCGGCCCGGACGGCTGGGCCGTCGCGGGCGTCGCCGCACTCACCGTCGCCGTCGGCGCGGTCGTCGGCGGCTTCACGGCCCGCGCCCGCGCCGGCCGCCGAGCGTCGCCGGCCGAATCGGTGGCCGCCGAACCCGATACACTCTGAGCGTGCTGAAGCTCGTCGTGCTCATCTCCGGCGGCGGCTCGAACCTCCGCGCGCTGCTCGAAGCCTCCCGCGATGCCGAGTTCCCCGCCCGGGTCGTCGCGATCGGCGCCGACCGCGAGGCCGACGGGCTCGCGCTCGGCGAGGAGTTCGGCATCCCGACCTTCACCGTGCCGTTCACGGCCTACGAGAGCCGCGACGCCTGGGGCGAGGCGCTCATCGACGAGGTGCGCCGCTGGGACGCCGAGCTCGTCGTGCTGTCCGGCCTCATGCGACTCGTGCCGCCCACCGTGGTTCGCGCCTTCTCGCCGCAGCTCATCAACACCCACCCCGCGTACCTGCCCGAGTTCCCGGGCGCCCACGCCGTGCGCGACGCGATCGCCGCCGGCGCCACCCAGACGGGCGCGAGCCTCATCGTCGTCGACGACTCCGTCGACGGCGGTCCGATCATCGCCCAGGAACGCGTGCCCGTGCTGCCCGGCGACACCGAGGCCAGCCTGCACGAGCGCATCAAACCCGTCGAACGCCGTCTCCTCATCGAGGCTGTGCTCGACATCGCCAACGCCCACCTCGATCTGAAGGACCTCGCGCGATCATGAGCGGCCCCGCCATCGACCCCAGCCTGTACCGCGAGCGGGACGTCGTGCCCGTGCGCCGTGCCCTCATCGCCGTGAGCGACAAGCGCCGGCTCGCCGAGCTCGCCTCGGCGCTCGTCGAGGCGGGCGTCGAGATCGTCTCGACCGGCGGCACCGCGAAGGCGATCGCGGACGCCGGCCTGCCGGTGACGCAGATCGCCGAGGTGACGGGCTACCCCGAGCACCTCGACGGTCGGGTGCGCACCCTCCATCCCGCCGTGCACTCGGGCCTGCTCGCCGACCTCCGCCTCGAGCACCACGAGCGGGAGCTCGCGGGGCTCGGCATCGCGCCGTTCGAGCTCGTCGTCGTGAACCTCTACCCCTTCGTCGAGACCGTCGCCTCGGGCGCCGAGCCCGCCGCGGTCGTCGAGCAGATCGACATCGGCGGCCCGGCGATGGTGCGCGCCTCGGCGAAGAACCACGCGAACGTCGCCGTGGTCGTCTCGCCCGACCGCTACGAGGAGCTCGTCGCGGCGGTCGCGGCGGGTGGCACCACACTGGCCCAGCGCCAGGAGCTCGCTCGCGAGGCCTTCCGGCACACCGCCACGTACGACGTCGCGGTCGCGAGCTGGATCGGCAGCGTCGTCGCGCCCGACCAGGAGGCCTCGGTGTCCCCGTTCTCCGCCTGGGTGGGCGGCACATGGCAGAAGCAGGCCGACCTCCGCTACGGCGAGAACAGCCACCAGCGCGCCGCGATCTTCGCGACGAACGGCGGCCGTCCCGGTATCGCCCAGGCCGTGCAACTGCACGGCAAGGAGATGAGCTACAACAACTACGTCGACGCCGATGCGGCCGTGCGCGCCGCCTTCGACTTCGACGAGCCGGCGGTCGCGATCATCAAGCACGCGAACCCCTGCGGCATCGCCGTCGCGGCGCCCGGCGTCGCCGACCCGATCGCCGACGCCCACCGCCGGGCGCACGAGTGCGATCCCGTCTCGGCCTTCGGCGGCGTCATCGCCGCGAACCGCACCGTCACGCGCGAGATGGCCGAGACCGTCGCCGGCATCTTCACCGAGGTGCTCGTCGCGCCGGCGTTCGAGGCCGAGGCGGTCGAGCTGCTCAGCCAGAAGAAGAACCTCCGCCTGCTCACGCTGCCCGAGGGCTTCGCCGCCACCGCGGTCGAGCTGAAGCAGGTCTCCGGCGGCATGCTGCTGCAGGAGGCCGACCGCTCCTTCGCCGCGCCGGCCGACTGGAGGCTCGTGGCCGGCGAGCCCGCCGACGAGGCCACGCTCGCCGACCTGGCCTTCGCCTGGACCGCGAGCCGGGCCGTGAAATCCAACGCGATCCTGCTCGCGTCCGGCGGTGCCTCCGTCGGCGTCGGCATGGGGCAGGTCAACCGGGTCGACTCCTGCCGGCTCGCCGTCGAGCGCGCCGGGGAGCGCGCGGCCGGGTCGGTCGCCGCCTCCGACGCCTTCTTCCCCTTCGCCGACGGGCTGCAGATCCTGCTCGACGCCGGCGTGAAGGCCGTCGTGCAGCCCGGCGGATCGGTGCGCGACGAGGAGGTCGTCGCCGCGGCGAAGGCCGCCGGCGTCACCATGTACTTCACCGGGGAGCGGCACTTCTTCCACTGACCCTCGCGCGCTGCGGTCCCCGATCCCGGGGCCGTTCGCCGGGCGGTACGCTGGAGCGACGGGCGCTCACGAGGCGCTCGCACCAGCATGCCCACGAGGCGTCAGAGTCAAGGAGAACCGATCGATGTCGATCACCCCTGCACCGGCCGCACCCGCGACCGAGGTCCACGTCCAGCTGCCCCAAGCGGCCCCCGATCATGAACGGGTGCTCATCACCCGCGGGCCGCGATCCGGGCTCACCATCATCGTCGCCGTGCACTCCACGGTGCTCGGCCAGGCGCTCGGCGGGGCCCGGCTCTGGCGGTACGAGCACTGGACCGATGCGCTCGGCGACGCGCTGCGGCTCTCCCAGGCCATGACGATGAAGAACGCCGCAGCCGGGCTCGCCCGCGGTGGCGGCAAGTCGGTCGTCGCCATCCCGGCGGGGGTCGAGCTCGACGACGCCGCCCGCCGCGACGCCATGCTCGACCTCGGCGACGCGGTCGAGTCCCTCGGCGGCGCCTACATGACCGCCGAGGACGTCGGCACGAGCGCCGAGCTCATGGCCGTGGTGCACGAGCGCACCGAGCACGTCTGCGGTCTGCCCGCCGAGGCCGGCGGTGTGGGCGAGCCCGCCGACGCGACCGCCGCCGGCGTCTTCGCCGGCATGCTCGCCACCCTCGAGCACGTCTTCGGCTCCGCCGATCCCGCAGGCCGGCACTTCGTGGTCGCCGGACTCGGGCAGGTCGGCGGACGACTCGCCCGGATGCTGGCCGCCCGCGGTGCGCGGCTCACCGTGACCGACGTCTTCGAAGGCAAGCGGGCACTCGCCGAGGAGCTCGGCGCCGCCTGGGTCGCGCCCGCCGAGGCGCACCTCGTCGAGGCCGACGTCTTCGTGCCGTGCGGGCTCGGCGGGGTGCTCACCGGTCAGGTCGTCACCGAGCTGCGGGTGCGGGCCGTCGTGGGGGCGGCGAACAACCAGCTCGCGGCGCGCGGGGTCGCGGACCGCCTCCGCGAGCGCGGCATCGCGTGGGCACCGGACTTCGTCGTGAACGCCGGCGGCGTCGTCTACCTCGACCTCGCCTCGACCCCCGACGTCACCGCAGCGGAGCTCGACGCGCGCATCGCCGGGATCGGCGACACCATCGGTGCGATCCTGCGGGAAGCGGATGCCTCGGGCATGACGACCCTCGAAGCCGCCGAACGACTCGCGCTCGCCCGGCTGCAGGCCGCCGGCTGACCCGCGCGGAACGACCCTCCGACCGAGCGGTCGCGGGCGGTGGCGGCGACGCCCCGCCCGCGGTCGCTCGACCACTAGGCTCGATGACCATGACGTCCCCCGCGCCAGCCGACCCCGCCGCCGAAACGAGCGGCGACCCAGCCGAGCCCCCCGCGAGACCCGCGCCCGTGCGCCGCACCGGCGGTGGACGCCAGGTGCTCGCGGTGCTCGGATCCGCCGCGGCCGTGGGCGGCCTCGGCTTCCTCGGAGCCCTGCTCGCCTTCTTCATCGGCAACGGGCACACGCCCGAGGTGTTCGTGCAACTGACGGGGCACTTCGCGCTCGCCGGATTCTTCGCCGCCGCGCTGCTCGCGATCTCGAACGCCGCCGGCGCCCTGCGCACCTGGTTCCTCGCCCTCATCTCGGGCTTCGCCGCCGCCGTGCTCGCCGCGATCCTCGCGACCACGGTCACGGTGCTCGCCACCGGTCGGGGCATCTCGGGGGAGCTGTTCCTCTTCGTCGTCGGGTCGCTCGTGAGCCTGAACCTCGTGTTCGTGCTGCTCGTGACCCTCGGGGAGCTCTGGCTCGCGCCGTTCGTGGCCCGCGCCATCCAGTCCTACCAGCCGGAGCGGATGCCTCGGCGCATCGCCCTCGTCCGCATCCCCGCCTCGAACCTCGCCGACGGCGAGCTCACCCACCTCGAGCGGCTGCCGATCGATCAGGCCAAGGCCGACGAGCAGTGGGACAACTACTGCGCCACGCTCGTCGCGGAGGGGTGGGAGACCGTCGAGGTCGACGCCGCACCGGAGCTCGCCGATTCGGTCTTCGTCGAGGACACCGTCGTGCTCTTCGACGATCTGGCGGTCATCACGAGCCCGGGCGCCGCCTCCCGGCGAGGCGAGACCGACGGAGTCGAGCGGAGCGTCCGCGACCTGCCCGGTCTCGAGCTCGCCCGCATCGAGGCGCCGGGCACGCTCGAGGGCGGCGATGTGCTGAAAGTGGGTCGCACCGTCTACGTCGGCGCCTCGAGCCGAACGAATGCCGAGGGCATCCGCCAGCTCCGAACGCTGCTCGGAGGCCGCGACTACACGGTCGTCGCGGTGCCCGTGACCCGGGCCCTGCATCTGAAGAGCGCGGTCACCGCGCTCCCCGACGGCACCGTCATCGGGCACCCGGAGCTCGTCGATGCACCGAGCCTGTTCCCGCGTTTCCTGCCGGTTCCCGAGCGCGAGGGCGTCGCCGTCGTGCTGCTCTCCGACGACACGCTGCTGATGTCGGCGGCCGCGCCGGAGACCGCCGAGCTCCTGTCCGGCCTCGGCTACCGCGTGCTGACCGTCGATATCAGCGAGTTCGAGAAGCTCGAGGGCTGCGTCACCTGTCTGTCGGTGCGGGTGCGCTGAGCCCCGGCGCCGGGCGAGCGGTCCCGACGCCGTCGTGCAGCTCCAGCAGGTGATCGGCCCGCTTCACGAGCGAGGGATCGTGGGTGGTCACGACCGCGGCGACGCCGTGCTCGTGGACGAGCTCGCCGATGAGGTCCATCACCTGTGCCGCCGTGCCGCTGTCGAGCTGCCCGGTCGGCTCGTCGGCGAGCAGCAGCTGCGGACGGGCGACGAGCGCCCTGGCGATGCCCACGCGCTGCTGCTGACCGCCCGAGAGCTCGTACGGGCGCTGTGCGGCGTGCTCGGCCAGGCCGACCAGGCGGAGCGCCTCGGCGACGCGCTGCTCGCGTTCGGCGGGATCGACGCGCTGCAGCCGGAGCGGGACCGAGACGTTCTCGGCCGCGGAGAGCACGGGGATCAGCCCGAAGGACTGGAAGACGTAGCCGAGGCGATCGCGCCGCACCTCCGCGAGGGACGCCTCGTCGAGCGCCGAGAGCTCGAGTTCGCCGAGGTGCACCCGGCCCGAGTCCGGGCGGTCGAGGCCGCCGAGGAGGTTCAGCAGCGTCGTCTTGCCGGCCCCCGAGGAGCCGGTCACGACGAGGAGCTCGCCTGGGCGGACCTCGAGGGAGACCTCGCGCACGGCGTGCACCTCGCCGGCCCGACCCGAGAAGGTGCGGGTGATCGACTCGGCGCGCAGGGTGGCGGTCATGCGGCTCCTCCGTCCGGGGCCGGCCGGTCGCCGGCGGCGGGGTCGGGCGCGGCGTGCCGCCCGCGGCGGCGAGGGGCGTCGTCAGCGGACGGCGCAGCCGACGGGGTCGCGGATGGCACCGGGCCCTGGGCAGGCGCCGCCTCGCGGGGCCGTGGCGGCGGGGCGCCCTCGTGCCCGGGCCAGACGCCCACATGGTCGGGTTCGAGCGCGAGCCGGACGCGCTCGCGCAGTTCGAGCGAGGCGACGAAGTCGTGGGGGAGCTGCAGCCGCCCGACTCGGTCGAGCACCGCGAACTCCTCCGCCACGGCCTGCTCGGCGCCGTGCTCGTCGAGCCGTGTCGAGCGCAGCACCTCGGTGGACGTGCGTCCGTCGCGGATCTGCACGGTGCGACGTACGTGTTCGGAGACCGTCGGGTCGTGCGTGACGATGAGCGTCGTGACGCCGAGCTCCTCGTTCACGCGGCGCATCGCCTCCAGGACCGACGCGCTCGTGGCCTCGTCGAGCTCGCCCGTCGGCTCGTCGGCGAGCAGCACCCGTGGCGCGTTCGCGAGGGCGACGGCGATCGCCACCCGCTGCTGCTGACCGCCGGACAGCTCGCCCGGGCGCCGGTCGGCGAACTCCGCGACCTCGAGCAGCTCGAGGAGCTCGCCGATGCGCGCTGCCCGTGCGCCGCCCTTGACGGTGCCCGCGACGTTGATCGCGAGCGCCAGGTTCTCGGCGGCCGTGAGGTACGGCAGCAGGTTGCGCGAGGTCTGCTGCCAGATGAAGCCCACCGTCCGGCGCTGGTACCCGACGCGTTCACGTCCGCCCATCGTCAGCAGGTCGTGACCGGCGACGCGCGCCACGCCCGCGGTCGCGGTGTCGAGTCCCGAGAGGATCGTCAGCAGCGTCGACTTACCCGATCCCGACGCGCCGACCACGGCGACCATCTCGGCCGCCTCGACCCGGAGATTCAGCCCCTGCAACGCCTGCACCTCGACGCCGTCGGCGCTGAAGATGCGCACGAGGTCGACGCAGAGGATGTGCGGTTCGGCGAGATCGGTCATGATTCCTCCTCCTTGCGGAGCGCTCGGGCGGCATCCACCCGGCCTCCGATGCTCGCCGCGACCCAGGCGCCGATCGCGGAGACGGCGATCGCGCCGACGAGCACACCGCCCACCAGCAGCGGATCGATCGAGATGGGCGGCTGCACGACGGCGCCGGTGAACGCCGCGATGTTGATCGCGGGCAGCACGACCGCCGGCAGCAGCAGTCCGAGCGCGGCGCCGGCGACGACGGCCGCGACGACGACCGGGCCGATCTCCCAGGCGACGAGGGCGCGCTCCTCGCGCCGGCGCAGGCCGAGCGTCGACAGCAGCGGGAGCAGTCGCTCACGCGCGGGGCGGCCGACGACGAGCGTCAGCACGATCGCGAGCGCTGTTGCGAGGCTCGTGAGCACGATCGCGATCGCGAGCGCGATCATCAGCCCCCGGGCGGCCGGACTCTCCGACAGCGAAGTGGCCATGGAGTCCGGCGTCTCGGCGGTCGCCTCCTCGCCGGCGATCGCGACCGCGGCGTCCGCCACCGTCTCGGCGGAGGTGTCGGGCGTGACCCGGAGGAGCACGGTGCGCGGGACGAGCGTGTCGGTGAACGGTCGTGCCTTCGACCGATCGATGAGCAGCCAGTCGCGTCGCGGGGTGACCGCCGTCTCGGCGGTGATGCCGTCGACGACGTCGATCTCCTGCCCGTCGAGCCGGACCCGGTCGCTGTCGGCGAGCCGAGCAGCGAGCGCGCCGGAGGCGAGCACCGGTACCGGGCGGTCGGCGGCGTCGCCGGCACCGAGGACCGCCGGGAGCGGCACGACCCCGCTGCGGCCCTCCTGGACGGCGGTCATCTCGGCGATATCCACGACGACGACCGTCGTCGGACGGCGCTGACCGTCGACCTCGAGCGGGGCGGAGCTCGTGGAGTACACGGGCGCGATGGCTTCGACCCCGTCGATCGCGCGGAGCTCGTCGAGCTGCGCGGTCGTCAACGGGCCCGCGTGCAGTTGGACATCGGCCCCGACCTGGACGTCGGCCGAACGCTCGATCCCGCCCCGGACCGTGCCGAGCAGCACGGCGGAGAACACCGCGACCGCGACGCCGACGACGACCGCGAGCACCGGGACGAGCCCGGCGGACGGGTCGCGCAGCGCGCGGGCTGCCCCGAGGAAGGCCACGAGCGAGCGACGACGCTCGAGCACGGTCACCAGGCGGCGCAGCGGCAGCGGGTAGACGCGGAGCACGATGATGCAGACCACGAGGGCGAGCAGGAGCGGCACCGCCGCGAGCAGCGGGTCGACGCTCGCCGGGCCCGTCGGGTCGGTCCCCGCCAGCCCGCGACGGAACAGCAGCACGACGGCGGTGGCGGCGACGAGCGTCACGGCCAGCTCGGCGATCCAGCGGCCTCGCGCCGCGACGCCGCCCAGATCGGCCCTGGCACGACGCAACGGGCTCAGCTGCCCGGCCGAGGCGGCGAGCAGGACCCCGGGGGCGAGTGCGAAGGCGGCGGCGAGCCACCAGCCGCCGCTGCCCGCCTCGGAGCTCACGGCGAGGATGCCGGCGATGCCGCCGACGAGCAGCCCGGGCAGCCCGATGATCGCCCCTTCGGCGCCGAGGACAGCGCGCAGCTGGGCGGTGGATCCGCCGCGTGCCGCGGCAAGCTCGAGGCCCGTGCGACGGCGTTCGAACACCACGAGCGCGCCGAGCACCAGCACCGCGACGGTGACGCCGATCGGGCCGGAGGCGACGGTCGCGAGCACGGCGTCGACCGCGACGGCCTCGCTGCGCGCCTGGATCAGCACCTCGCGCAGGCCGCTGCGGAAGGTGATGCTGTCGGCGGTGCGGAAGGAGAGCGTCTCGGCGCTCTGGTCGAGCGGCTCGACGCGGGACTCGACCTCGCCGAGCTGGTCGATGAGCGTCGTCACCTGCTCGGCCCGGACCTCCCCGTACTCGAGCGGGAACCACACCTGGAGCTCGATCGGGAGCGAGACCGACTGAACCGTCTCCCACGAGCTCGGATCGAGCATCGCGACGCCCGTGATGATCGGCGGGCTGAGGCCGACCTCCTCCCGGTTCGCGCGCAGCGCCGTCGGCACGTGACTCCAGAACGGATCGGCGGGGTCGACCGCGGTGTACGTGCCGGTGACGACCGCCGGCACCCGGCCGGTCGGGAAGTCGATGGTGCGGGTCTCGCCGACGGCCCACTCCAGCCGCTCGGCGACGGGGACGGAGAGCACGATCTCCATCGGCTCCTCGCCGGGGACGGCGCCGTCGAAGGCGGCCGGCCAGTCGCCCTCGCTCAGCTCGGCATGCTCGCGCAGTCGCGGATCGAAGCCCGGCTGGACACGGTAGATCGTGCTGCCGAGGCTCTGGTCCGCGGTGGTGGCGACGACCGGGTCGCCGACGACGGCGGCGCTCGGCGGGCCGAGGACGGCGCGCAGCTCGTCGGGCAGCCGCTGACGGATCTGCTCGGCCTGCTCCGCCTGCGAGCCCCAGACGGCGGCGACGTCCTCGGGGAGGGTCGACTCGCCCGGTCCGACCGGGGGGCGATTCCTGGTCGACGCGGTCAGGTCGAGCTCCCGCGGTTCGGCGGCCGCCATCGACTGCCGCAGCGACTCCGTGTGCAGTGCGGTGATCGCCCGGGGCAGCGCCACCGCGGCGAAGGCGGCGACGGTGACGAGCACGGCCAGCAGGATCGACGCGGTGGGGGAGGCCTGGAACTGCCGGCCGACGAGGCCAGCGGAGGACAGCCGGGAGTGCCTGCTCATCGCACCTCCTCCCGTCCGGGGCGTCCGGCGGCGGCGGTGACGGTGTGGGCCGAGAGCAGCGCCACCGCGGCCGTCGCCAGCGCGAACGCGGCGAGCGCCGCCGCGAGCGGCCACCACTCGATCGCGAGCGTCGGGGTGAGCGCGGCCGGAGCAGCGGGCACGGCGGCGCGCGCGAGCTCCGCCGCGGTCGCCCACGCGGCGACGGCGCCGATCGCGGCACCGAGCACCATCGCGGTGCCGACGGCCGCGGCGAGCTCGGCGAAGCGCGCCCGCCCTTGCATCGCGGCCGGTGCGCCGAGGGCTCGCAGCACGAGTACCTCGCCACGGCGGGACGCACCGAACGCGGCGGCGAGGGCGATGAGGGCGGCGAGGGCGGCGGCGAGGGCGCCGATCGCCCCGAGCCAGAGGGCCGTGATCGCGGGGGAGACGAGGTTCGCCGTCGATGCGGTGGCCCGGGCGAGCGCCACTGCGCCCCCGGGGCGGTCCCGGTCGAACGCGGCGACGACGGCGGTCGGATCGGGAGTACCGAGCCAGAGCTCGTCCGCGCTCGGCGTGCGGGCGCCGGCGTCGGCCACCGCGGCGTCGAGGTCGGCGCGGTCGGCGAGCACGCCGAGCGCCCCAGCGCCGGGAACGGCCTGCACGACCGCCGCGACCTGCGCGTCGATCGTGCCGTCGGCGCTGCCCAGTCGGAGGGAGATGCGGTCGCCGGGAGCCGCGCTCGTGCCGGCGGCGAGTTGCTCGTCGATCGCGACTGGGAGGAGCGAGGCATCCGCCGCGTCGATCGCCCGGATCGCGCTATGGACGTCGTCGGGGAGCCCCGGCGCCACCTGCGGGAGGGTATCGAGCCCGGTGGCGATGAGCGTCGCCGTCTCCGGGCCGACCCGGATCTCGCGCCGCACCACCGGCTCGACGACGGCCCCGGGCAGTTCCGCGGCGGCGTCGGCCGCGGCGGTCGGATCCGCGGCGCCGACCACCCTGACCTCCCCGCCCGTCGCCAGGGCTGCGGCGTCGGCGTCGAAGCGCTGCCAGCTGCCGGCGACGGTCGCGGTGAGCACGATCCCCGCGACACCCAGCATGGCGGTGAAGGAGGCGGCCGCGAACATGGGCGCCCGACGGGCCAGCTGCCGCAGGGGGAGCGACGGCACGAGCCCCGGCCGCGCCGAGGCGACGCGCTCGAGCAGCCGGGAGACGAACGGCGTGCAGGCGAGGGCGCCGAGCGCGAGGGCGAGCAGCACGAGCACGGGGGCGAGCACGGCGAGCGGGTCGACCGCGGTACCGCCGGCAGCCGTGCGGACGAGCGGCGAACCGTACAGCCGGAACTGCCAGAGGGAGACGGCAGCGGCGACCGCCACGAGCACCGTGCCGCCGAGCGCAGCCGCACGGGTGCCTCGGCCGCTGTCCTCGCCGGTCGAGCGGGTCACCGGTCGCCGCGCCTCGCCCCACGCGCTCCCTGCGAGCAGCAGGACGGCGACGAGCACGGCAGCCGCGGCGACCGCGGCAGCGATCCACATCGACCGCGGCTCGCCCGGGCGGAGCAGCAGCAGCGCGAGTTCCCCCGCCGCGGCGCCGGCGACGGCGGCGGGCGCGGCGACGGCGGCGGCTTCGCCCGCCTGCCACCCCACGAGCTGCCGGGTCGCCGCGCCACGGGCGCGCAGCAGGACGGTCTCGCCGCGACGGGCGCCGGCGAGCAGGGTGCCGAGCCGGCCGAGGGCGGCGATGCCCGCGGCCGCGAGCAGCAGCAGCGGGAGCGGCGTGATCGCGCGCACTGCGTCGAGCCCCGTCGTCGCCGCATCGATGGTGGCGGGCAGGCCGCCGAGCTGGCTGAGTCCGTCTTCGCCGATGCCGGGCTGCGCGGCGAGGGCGGGCGTCGTGCGTGCGATGTCGGCGGTCAGCGCACGTGCCGAGTCCGGGGTGAGCGTGTCGATGATCGGCGTGGCCGTCCAGCGCACCCGAACCGCGACCGGCAGGCGGTCGAGCGCGTCCTCGTCGACGAGGAAGGGGCCCGCTGCTCCGTCGGCCGAGCCGGTGGCGATGAGCGGTTCGCCGAACCAGGCCGGCGCCCTGGCATCGTCCGGCAGCCAGGTGCCGACGACCTGCAGGCGGCGGTCGGCGAGCTCGACCGTGTCGCCGACGGCGAGCCCGAGCGCGTCCGCTGCGCCCGCGTGCACCGCCGTCGGGATGGGGGCGGATGCCTCGCCGGCGTCGGCGTCGGCGTCGGTCTCCGGTGCCGGCTCGGCGGGGTCGTTCGAGGCATCCGGCCAAGCGCCGTCGACGAGTCGCGCCCGCTCGGCGGCCGCCGGGTCTGCGAGGAGCACGAGCCCGGCCTCGGACACGGTATCGACCCCGTCGACCGTCGGGACGGGGGAGCTCTCCGCCGAGCGGGTCCACTCGATCGTCTCGGCGGGAAGCGTCCGATCGAGCACCTCGGCGCCCGCCTCCGCCTGCGCCTCCGGATCGATCGAGCGGCGGATCTCCCAGCGCACGGCGCCGTCGGCCCCCGCGACGGCGCCGATGCGGTCGCGGAGACCGGTGACGGCGGCGCCGGCGGTCTGATCGATGATCGCGGTGCCGACGCCGGCGAGCACGAGGACGACGGCGGCGACGCCGGCGAGCACCCCGGAGCGCGCACGGGCACGAGCCAGTGCCAGCCGTGCCGATGCCACGCGCGGAGCCTCCTCGATGCAGGGTTCGGGTCGCCGCGGCGATCGGTGCAGCGGTGCGCCGGCGTCGAATTCGGACAGCATACCCCGCACCGGGGACTTGCGTACCACTCCGAACTCTGAATAGTCTGTAAGGCTGTCGCACCACGAGTGAGGCAGGCTATGGATCACGAGACGATGACGCAGGAGGACCCGATGTCAACAGCCCACACTTCCGCCCGTTCGGTCGCGGTCGCTGGCGCTGGCATCCGCGCCCCGCGCCGTCCCGCTGCCACGCCGGAGCACTAGCTCCGACACGTCGCGCCGGACGAGGTCCGGCCGAACTGCCGCTCCAGCGGCCACCAGTACCGGGCGCCCCCGATCGCGCGAGCTCCGCTGCGAGCCTCGCCGTCCAGCATCCCGGATCCCGCTTCCCGGCACCGCGTTCCGGCTCCGCTCCAGGCGCCACGACCCGGTTCCGCCTCAGGCACCGCCCCGTCGGCCGCGACGCACCGGTCCGCCATCCGCATCTCACCGCACGCCTCCGCGTGCGCGGCACTGCCGCAGCACGCCGTTCCGAAAGGGCCATCCTTGACCACCCCACCCACCCATCCGCCCGGTCACGCAGCCGAGGCGCCGCGCCTCGGCGCGGTGCGCGCGCTCTGGCGCCTCCGCGAGTTCGCCGGGCCCGCGCTCCCGGCATTCTCGTTGAGCATGGGCGCCGCGCTCGTCGCGCAGCTCTTCGCGCTCGCGATCCCGCAGGTGCTGCAGCAGATCGTCGACGGCCCGCTCGCCGACGGCGATGCGACCGCCGTCTGGCCGCTCGCGATCCTCGTCTTCGTGCTCGGGGCGATCGAGTCGATCCTCTACGCGCTCCGCCGCTGGCTCGTCGTCGGCCCGGGCACCAAGGTGGAGGCGCGCATGCGCGACGCGTTCTACGCGAAGCTCCAGGACCTCCCGGTCAGCTTCCACGACCGCTGGCCGAGCGGACAGCTGCTCTCCCGCGCAGTCAGCGACCTGAGCCTCATCCGCCGCTGGCTGAGCTTCGGACTCGTCCTGACCGGCGCGAACCTCGTCATCATCGTGGTCGGCGTCGGCATCCTCATGTCCATGAACTGGCTGCTCGGGCTGATTTTCCTCGTCTGCTCCCTCCCGCTCTGGTGGGCCGGCTACCGCTTCGAAGGCGAGTACTCCGAGAAGTCGCGCCTCAGCCAGGATCAGCAGGGCGACCTCGCGACCGCGGTCGAGGAGTCGGTGCACGGCATCCGTGTGCTGAAAGCCTTCGGGCGGGGCAAGCACGCGCTGTCGACGTTCCGGGCCCAGGCCGAGTCGCTGCGCCGCACCGAGATGGAGAAAGCGCGCCTCGACGCGAACATCTGGGTGTGGATCATGGTCGTCCCGGCCATCGCGCTCGGCGCCTGCCTCGTCGTCGGCATCTGGCTCGCCGCGAACGGGCAGCTCACGGTCGGCGAACTGGTCGCGTTCTTCGCGACCGCGACGGTCCTCGCCTGGCCGATCGAGTCGATCGGCTTCATGCTCGCGTTCGCGCTCGACGCGCGCACCGCCACCGACCGCTTCTTCGACATCATGGACAGCGAGAACACCATCCTCGACCCCGAGGCCCCGCGCACGCTCGAGCGTCCGCGCGGCGAGCTCGCGTTCGAGGGCGTGCACTTCCGCTACCAGGACGCCCCGTCGCGGTTCCCCGACTTGCTCGACGACGTCGAGCTCGTCGTCCGGCCGGGCGAGACCATGGCGCTCGTCGGCCTCACCGGCAGTGGCAAGACCACGATGACCGCGCTCGCCACCCGGCTGTACGACGTGACCGGCGGCGCCGTCACGCTCGACGGCGTCGACGTGCGCGCGTTCACCCGAGAGGAGCTGCGCCGGCACATCGCGATGGCGTTCGAGGACGCCACGCTGTTCAGCGCCTCAGTTCGGGAGAACGTGCTGCTCGGGCGTCCGGAACTCGTCGGAGACGACCCGGCCGTGCAGGCGGAGGCGCAGCGCGTGCTCGAGGAGGCGCTGCGCATCGCGCAGGCCGGGTTCGCGTACGAGCTGCCGGAAGGACTCGACACGAAGGTCGGCGAAGAAGGCATGAGCCTCTCCGGCGGTCAGCGTCAGCGCCTCGCCCTCGCCCGTGCGGTGGCGGCGAAGCCCGCGGTGCTCGTGCTCGACGACCCTCTCTCCGCGCTCGACGTCACGACCGAGGCGAAGGTGGAGGAGGAGCTGCGCAGCGTACTCGCCGACACGACCGCGCTCATCGTCGCGCACCGCCCCTCGACGGTCATGATGGCCGACCGGGTGGCGCTGCTCGAAGCCGGCCGGATCACCGCCGTCGGGACCCACTCCGAGCTGCTGCGGGAGTCGGAGCACTACCGCTTCGTCATCTCCAGCCTCGAAGAAGAGGAACTCGCCGCGAGCGACCCGTCGGGCCCGTTCGCGCAACCGGAAGAAGAACCCGAGACCGATCGAGAGGAGGTCGCCCGATGAGCGTCACCGGCGTTCAGGGAGAAGAGCGCGAGCACTACACGCGCGCCGAGTCACGGCAGATCCGCCGGCGTTCGATGCGTCTGCTCGGCTCCCTGCTGCATCCGCTGCGGCCCACGCTGTGGCTCACCGTCATCGCGGTCATGCTGTCTTCAGCCGCGCAGGTCGCGGGCCCGGCGATCATCGCCTACGGCATCGACACCGGCATCCCCGCCCTCATCGGGCAGAACTGGTGGCCGGCCGCACTGTCGGGCGCCGCGTACGTGGTCACCGGCCTGGTCGGCGCGTTCCTCATCGCGGTCTACATCCGGCTCTCGGCGCGGATCAGCCAGGCCGTGCTCATCGATCTGCGCACGCGGGTGTTCCTGCACACGCAGAAGCTCTCGCTCGAGTTCCACGAGTCGTACACCTCGGGCCGGATCATCTCGCGCCAGACGAGCGACCTCGACGCCATCCGGGAGCTCATGGACGAGGGGCTCACGCTGCTCGTGCGCGGGCTCATGTACATGGTGTTCACCGCGGTGATGCTCATCATCCTCGACTGGCCGTCGGGCGTGGTGCTGCTCATCGCCCTGGTGCCGCTCGGCATCCTGACCCGGTGGTTCCAGTTGCGATCGCAGCAGCTGTTCCGTCGCTCGCGCGTCGCCTCGGCACGCCTCATCGTGCAGTTCGTGGAGACGATGACCGGCATCCGGGCGGTGCAGGCGTTCCGCAAGGAGCGGCGCAACGAGCGGGAGTTCGGAGCGCTCGTCGAGGACTACCGCGATGTCAACGCGAAGGTGCTCGGCCTGTTCGCCGTGTTCAACCCCGGGCTCGCGCTCATCGGCAACACCGCCGTGGCCGCGACGATCGTGCTCGGCGGATTCCGCGTGGTCGACGGCTCGTTGCAGGTCGGCGTGCTGCTCGCGGCCGTGCTGTACACGAAGCGCTTCTTCGACCCGATGGAAGATCTCGCGATGTTCTACAACGGGTACCAGTCCGCCGCGAGCGCGCTCGAGAAGATCTCGGGCGTGCTGGAGGAGGAGCCGAGCGTGCCAGACCCCGAGCGACCGGTCGACCTGTGGAACGCGAGCGGCCGCGTGCGCTTCGACGGCGTCGAGTTCGCGTACACGAAGGACCGGGTCGTGCTGCCGCGCTTCGACCTCGACATCCCCGCCGGGCAGACGATCGCCCTCGTCGGATCCACCGGCGCCGGCAAGTCGACGCTCGCGAAGCTGATCGCCCGGTTCTACGACCCGAGCGACGGTGCCGTGACGCTCGACGAGCATGACCTCCGCACCCTGCACCCGAAGGATCTGCGCCGCGCGATCGTCATGGTCACGCAGGAGGCGTACCTGTTCTCCGGGTCGGTCGCCGACAACATCGCGCTCGGGAAGCCGGACGCCTCGTTCGACGAGGTGGTCGCCGCCGCGAAGGCGGTCGGCGCGCACGAGTTCATCGAGGGACTGCCGAACGGCTACGACACCGACGTGAACAAGCGCGGCGGCCGGGTGAGCGCGGGACAGCGGCAGCTGATCTCGTTCGCCCGGGCGTTCCTCGCGAACCCGGCGGTGCTGATCCTCGACGAGGCGACGAGCTCGCTCGACATCCCGAGCGAGCGGCTGGTGCAGGAAGGACTCACGAAGCTCCTCGCCGATCGCACCGCGATCATCATCGCGCACCGACTGTCCACGGTCGCGATCGCCGATCGTGTGCTCGTGATGGAGCACGGGCGGATCGTCGAGGACGGTTCGCCGGCCGAACTCATCGGCGGGGACGGGCGCTTCGCCGCCCTGCACGCGGCGTGGCGCGACTCACTGGTGTGACGACGGGATGACAGAGGCGGGGCGGTCCACTCGGGCCGCCCCGCCTCGTCGTCCGCGGGGTCGCGAGAGCGGCTGCAGGCTGCCGCACGCGCGGTGGCGTCGGGGAAGACGGGGACGGGGCTTCGCGCGAAGAGCGCCGGGGTGGTCGGCCGGACGCGGGGTCAGGGACGCGCGGGTGGGTAGGCGGGCGCGTGGTACGGGGCGCGGGGTCGGGGGCGTGCGGCCGGGGGTGTGCGGCCCGGGGGTGTGCGGCCGGGGCGGCGATCGGGAAGCGGACGGCACCCCCGGATTGGGACCTGCCCCGCCGTTTCCAGCGCGATACAGTGAGCGGGGCGGTGTGTCCGCCCACGGCCGCGCCTCCCGAGCGCCGTCGAACGGAGGAGCAATGGGCGATTCGACCACGCCCCTGCGAGTCGTCATCGCGGACGATGCGATGCTGCTCCGCGAGGGAATCCAGAAGGTGCTCGAGGACGCGGGGATCGAAGTCGTCGCCTCCGTCGGGACGGCCGACGAGCTGCTCGCAGTGCTCGACGAAGTCGCGGTGGATGCTGCGGTGCTCGACATCCGCATGCCGCCCGGGCACAGCGATGAGGGGGTCGTCGCGCTCGAACGGATCCGCGCCGGCGGGTCGACGATCGGCGTGCTCCTGCTCTCCATGTATGCCACCCCGGAGTACGCGCTGCGCGTGATGGGCGCGGGCAGCGGCACCGGGTATCTCCTGAAGGAACGCGTCGCCCAGCCGCAGACGCTCGTTCGCGCGGTCGAGACGGTTGCCGGGGGAGGTTCCGTCGTCGATCCCGAGGTCGTCGAGCAACTGGTCGGGCGCAGCCGCGTCGACGACCCGATCTCGCGGTTGACCGAGCGTGAACGCTCGGTACTGGAACTCATGGCGCAGGGATACTCGAACGGCGGCATCGCGCAGGCACTGTTCCTCGGCCTGAAGACGGTCGAGACGCACGTGCGGAGCATCCTGCAGAAACTCGGCCTCGAGGAATCGCCCGACCACCATCGCCGTGTCCTCGCGGTCCTCGCGCTCCTCGGCGAGCGGTGAGCGGGGCGTCGCCCTGGCTGCGCCTGCTTCGGCAGCGAAGACGATGACGAAGATGAAGATGCTGACGACGGTGATGGCGGTGACCGGGTGAGTGCGGTGACTGCGCCGATCGTGGTGTCCGGGGTGACGGCGACGCGGACGGTGATGGCGAGATGATGGCGCCGGGTCGCAACGGCCGCATCGTCCGGCGCACGATCACGCTCACGATCGCCGTCGGCTTGAGCCTGGCGATGGCGGTCGCCGGCTACTGGGCGACACCCGCTGAGGCGCGCCCGGAGACGTCCTACGCGACGTTGCATGCGCTCGTGCCGCTGGTCTTCGCGGCCTGCGCCGGCGTCGCCTGGGCCATCAGTGAGAGCCGCTGGCCGGCGCGCCTGATGGTCGCGTTCGTCGTGCTGTGGATCCCGCAATCGATCTATGCCGTCATCGGCGGCGTCGGGTGGCTCTGGCCGATCGTGCGCGGCGTTGATCTCGGCTGGGCGGTCGTGACCGGCATCATCGTGCTCATCTATCCTCGCGGCGTGCTGCGCGAGCGGTTCGATCGCTGGGTGGTCGGCATCGCGGCTGTCGGCTCGGCGGTGAACCTCCTCGCGGTGCTCCTCCTCGCCGAGCCTGGTGACGGGGTCTGCGCGTGCAGCGCACCGAACCCGTACCGGGTGGCCGCGCTCCCCGAACTGTTCGCAGCGATCGATGTGGGGTACCGAATCATCGGCGTCGTCCTCGCGCTCGCCATCGCGGTGCGGCTGCTGTTCCGGTGGATGCGCGGGAGCGTCCCCGCGAGAACCGTCGCATTCCTCATGCCGCTCGCGCTGCTGGCGTGGGCGACGACGCTCACGGCGCAGGCGGTGAGCTACGCGGCGGAGGCGCGGGGCGATCAGATGCTCGCGACCATCTCCCTCATCGCGATCGCCTCGATCCCGGTGAGCTTCGTCGCGGGAGTCTCCCACGCCCGCAACATGCGGGCCCGCGTCGCCGACCTCATGCGGATCACCCGGGAGGGCGCCGACCGAGGCCTCTGGGCGGAATCGCTCGCCCGAACGCTGCGAGACGCCTCGGTCCGGGTGTACTGGTGGGACGAGGAGCGTGGGGTGTACGCGGATGCCTCGGGGGCGCCGATCCCAGAAGGGGACGCCGATCCCCGGGGGAGCCAGAGCGTGCTGCCGGTGGCGTCGCCGCTCGGGGTGCCGATCGCGCTGATTCGACACGATCGAGTGCTGACGGACAACATGCGCTTGCTCGACGGCGTCTCGAGCGCGCTCAGGCTGTCGGTCGACAACGGGCGGCTCCGTTCGGAGATCGAGCGCACGCTGGCGCACGTGCGGGAATCCCGCCAGCGGATCGTCGAAGCGGGGGACGAGGCGCGGCGGCGCATCGAACGCGACCTGCACGACGGTGCGCAGCAACAGCTCGTCTCACTCGCCATGCGGTTGCGCCGGACAGCTGATCAGGCACGTGACCGGGGTATGCCCGCGATCGCCGACGAGGTCGACGCGGAGATCCTGTTGCTGAACGCCGCGCTGAAAGAGCTTCGGGAGCTCGCGCAGGGGATCCACCCGAGTCTGCTCGCCCAGGGCGGGCTCCCGCTTGCGCTGCCCGAGCTCGCCGGCCGATGCTCGGTGCCGACCGAGGTCCGGGTGGACCTCGTCGGCCGGGTGCCCGAACTCGTCGAGGCGACGGCGTACTTCGTCGTCGCGGAGGCGCTCGCGAACATCGACAAGCACGCCGGCGCCTCGCGCGCATGGATCGATGCGGCGTCGGATGGCGCGGAACTGCGGCTGAGCATCCGTGACAACGGTGCGGGCGGCGCGCGACTCGACCGCGGCACCGGCCTCGTCGGAGTCGTGGACCGGGTGGAGGCGGTCGGCGGCGCGCTCGAGCTTGTCAGCGAGCCAGGCCACGGGACGACCGTCGCCGTCCGGCTGCCGCTCGTCGACGGCGCCAGCGCCCCGTAGGAGGCCAGGTCAGCCGGTAGGAGGGCGGGTCAGCCGGTAGGAGGACAGGTCAGCGCGTACGAGGACAGGTCAGCCCGTAGGAGGACGGCGCCAGCCCCTAGGAGGACGGGGCCAGCGCCCGCACGAGGGCGGCCGCTCGGCAGGAGCCGGGCACCAGGGCCGTCCGGTTGCGTCGGGCGATTCCGGCGCGGGAGCGAGGGTCAGTCGGGAGCGAACGGGTCGAGTACATCGGCCGGCGTCTTCGACGGCATCGCGCGAGGCCGGCGCTCGGGGTCGACTCGAGGTGGTGGGATCAACCAGTACTCCCCGCCCGTCCGTCGCACCTCCCACCCCTCGTTGTGATAGCGGAGGTGGTCGCGTCGACAGAGGAGGATTCCGTCGGCGAGGTCGGTGCGACCCTCGTCGCGCCGCCAATGATCGATGTGATGGGCCTCGGTCCAGGAGGGCGGACGGTCGCACTCGGGATCACGGCAGCCGCCATCGCGCACCGCCATCGCCGACTTCTGCGCCTCGCTGAACAGCCGCTCGTCACGGCCGAGGTCGAGGACCACGCCGTCGTCGAAGCGGATGGGGAGGTACCCCTCGCAGAGCTCGGCGGCGACGCGTGCGAGTGGCACCCGATCGCTGTGCCCCGCGAGAGCGCCGCTGCCGCGGCCTCGCTCGAGCGACGCGGCGTTCACGACGAGGTGCACCGAGGGTCGGCGCTCGCCGAGGAGCCGACCCGGGTTCACCGAGGCGCCGGCGCGGAGCAGCTGCACGAGTCCTTCGGCGGCGTTGCGCTCTCGGGCCAGCCGGGCCTCGGCGTAGGCGCGCTCGCCGTGGACCGGATCGCCGAAGCGTCGCCGAATTCGTCGGTCGAGTCTGCGCGGGTGGCTGAGCCGGTCGAAGAGCGCCTTGACCTCGGCGCCCGCCACCGGCTCGAGCTCGAACTCGCCTCGGATCATTCCGGCCGGCGTCGTCCACATGCGCCAGTACTGGGCTCTCTGCTGGCCCTCGGCGCGCCGGTCGACGCCGGCGGGATCGAGCCGATCCCGCAGCGCCCGAGCGGCCCGTCTGGCCTGATCGGGGGTGCGGTTGCGGCAGGCTGCGACGAGTTCGGGCAGCGCACGGGCGATGCGGACCGCCAGCGGCTCGGCCGGGGACGCGTCGCCGGTGGTCGGATCGACCGCCGGTGGGGCGTCGTCTCCGGGGAGGAGGCCGTCGGGCTCGTCGACAGGGCCGATGCCGGAACGCAGGGCGTCGGCGACCGCGACGGTCAGCTCGCCGCGGGCGAGCGCGTGGCCGATCGCGGCGTGCCACGGTGGGCTGATGGCGGAGGCGGCGCCGGACGCCGCCGCGCCTGCGTCGACTGGAGCGTCCGGATCGGCCACCCGGTCGGCCGCGTCGGCATCGTTCGGCTCGGCCGCCGCGGCGATTCGACCGACTTCGAGCAGGGTTTCGGCCTCGCGGCGGCTCGCGCCGGTGACGTGCTGCACGAGCGCGGTGGCGGTCGCGTGGCCGTCACGACGAGCGAGCCCCTGCGAGCCGAACTCGGTTCGCGAGCGACGTGCGGCCTCGGCCACCCCGAGCGCCTGGAGGCGTTCGATCTCGTGGCGCAGCTCGCTCAGCGCGCGGAGGGTTTCGAGGAGTTCACGGTCTGAGCGATCCGCCGGTTGCCACGAGCGTGCGGCGGTGCGCATCGCCTCGCCGAGTGCGGCGAAGGGTGGGTAGGCGGCGGGCATGGACTCATGTTGCGCTGCGGCGCCGGGCGCGTGGGCGCGCAAGAGGTGATCGGTGGAGAGCGCGGGGGGCTGCGAGGGTGTGGGGGAGGGGGCTGCCGCCTCAGGCGCGCCAGCGGCAGGCCGCGAGATCGATGCGGTAGCCGTCCTCGGTGTCGGCGGGGAGCAGCGGAGTGCCTTCCCGCTCGTACTGCGCGCGGGCGGCTGCGCCGTGGCCGCTCGGCGGGTGCCCGCCCGCGCGGATGACCCGCCACCAGGTCACCGTGCCGCCTGAGCGCGCCATCACCCGGCCGACTGCCCGGGCACCCCGGGTGCCGAGGATCGCCGCGACGTCGCCATAGGTCGCGACGCGGCCGGCGGGAATGTCGGCGACGACTGCCAGCACCGCGTCAGCGAAGCTGCCGAAGGCGTCGGCACCGTCGGCACCGTCGTCGCCCTCAGCGCCGACACCACCGGTCGAGCTCGCATCGTCGAGCGGCACGGGCCCGCTCAGAGCTCGAGCGCCCCGATGATGTCGCCGTAGGCGGTCTCGCCGACGTCGACGAAGCCGACCCGGTGGAAGAAGGCCTCGGGACCCTCGTCGCCCGGCTCCCAGAGCACGGTGATGCGGTCGAAGCCGCGCTGCTTCGCCTCTTCGGCGAGGGCGGTGGCGAGGAAGCGACCGACGCCCTGCCCCTGGACCTCGGCGTCGACGTTGATGCGCCAGATGCACGCTCGGAACTCCTCGTGCACGTTCTCGGGGTCGAAGTTGCCGTGGATGAACCCGACGACCCGGTCGTCGAGGAGCGCCACCCGCTGCCAGGCGGTCTGCGGGTTCACGACGGAGGCCTCGGCGGAGTAGGTGACGGGGGCGATGAACTGCTCCTGCCCGGGCTTCAGCGACAGCGTGTTGGCCGCGACGATGTTCGAGGCGGACAGGTCTTCAAGTCTCAGCGCACCCATGCGAACAGGCTAACGGCTCGCGGCCCGTGCCGGTATCCGCCTCTGGTCCGATCCTCCGAGGGCCCGTCGTTCGGCGGATCCGCGCACCGGGATCTCTCGATGTCGAGATATTCGCGCGACACGGTAAACTGTCCGGCGGCGCGAACTCGCGCCCCGCCGGTTCTCGAGCCCGCACGACGGGCCCGCTTCCCCGCCCGCATTCAAGGAGACATCCCTTTTGTCGAAGATCAAGGTTGAAGGCACTGTCGTCGAACTCGACGGCGACGAGATGACGCGCATCATCTGGCAGGCCATTAAAGACCAGCTCATCCACCCCTACCTCGACGTGAACCTCGAGTACTACGACCTCTCGATCCAGAAGCGCGACGAGACCGACGACCAGATCACGATCGACGCCGCGAACGCGATCAAGCAGCACGGCGTCGGCGTGAAGTGCGCCACGATCACCCCCGACGAGGCGCGCGTCGAGGAGTTCGGCCTGAAGAAGATGTGGCGTTCGCCGAACGGCACGATCCGCAACATCCTCGGCGGTGTGATCTTCCGCGAGCCGATCATCATCTCGAACATCCCGCGCCTCGTTCCCGGCTGGAACAAGCCGATCATCGTCGGCCGCCACGCCTTCGGCGACCAGTACCGCGCCACGGACTTCAAGTTCGACGGTCCCGGCACGCTCACCATGACCTTCACCCCGCAGGACGGCTCCGAGCCGCAGCAGTTCGAGGTCTTCCAGGCCCCGGGCGCCGGCGTCGCGATGGGCATGTACAACCTCGACGAGTCGATCCGCGACTTCGCGCGCGCCTCGCTGAACTACGGCCTCTCGCGCAACTACCCGGTGTACCTCTCGACGAAGAACACGATCCTGAAGGCCTACGACGGCCGCTTCAAGGACCTGTTCCAGGAGGTCTTCGACACCGAGTTCAAGGAGAAGTTCGACGCAGCCGGCCTCACCTACGAGCACCGCCTGATCGACGACATGGTCGCCTCCTCGCTGAAGTGGGAGGGCGGCTACGTCTGGGCCTGCAAGAACTACGACGGCGACGTCCAGTCCGACACGGTCGCGCAGGGCTTCGGCTCGCTCGGCCTCATGACGAGCGTGCTCACCACGCCCGACGGCAAGATCGTCGAGGCCGAGGCGGCGCACGGCACGGTCACGCGCCACTACCGCCAGCACCAGCAGGGCAAGCCGACCTCGACGAACCCGATCGCCTCGATCTACGCCTGGACGCGCGGTCTCGCGCACCGCGGCAAGCTCGACGGCAACGAGGAGCTCATCGAGTTCGCGAACACCCTCGAGGACGTCGTCGTGAAGACGGTCGAGTCGGGCGCCATGACGAAGGACCTCGCGCTCCTCGTCGGCCCGGAGCAGGAGTACCTGACGACCGAGGGCTTCCTCGACGCGATCGACGCGAACCTCAAGGCGCGCCTCGCGGCCTGACGACGCGGGCCGCGATGCGGCCGACGATGAAGGGCGGATGCTTCGGCATCCGCCCTTCGTCGTGCCGGGTGAGCGGGCGCAGCGGGCAGGATGCCCCGCGAGCGGAGCGGATGCCGGGCGCGAACGCCGCCCGCGTCGTAGGCTGGGCCCATGACCGGCGCGGGGGAGCCGGCGGGAGGAGCGGGCTCGTGGCACGGATCCTGCGCATCGCCAGGCGCTACTGGGCGGTCACCCTGACGGTGATCGTGGGGCTCACGGGGATCGTGCTGTGGGCGGCGGGCGCCGGCGCGGCCGTGCCGTGGCTGTTCAGCGTCTATGCGCTCGCCATCGCGGCGTGGCAGGGCGTCGGCATGGTCCGCGACCTGCTCCGCGGTCATTGGGGCCTCGACATCCTCGCGATCACGGCGATCGTCGCGACCGTGCTCGTCGGCGAGTACATCGCCGCGGTCGTCGTCGTGCTGATGCTCACCGGCGGCGAGGCGCTCGAGGACTACGCCAACCGCCGCGCGAAGCGAGAGCTCGACGCGCTCCTGACGAGGGCCCCGCAGCAGGCGCACGTCCGCCGGGACGGCGAGATCGTCGACGTGCCGGCCGACGCCGTGCGCCCCGGCGACGTGCTGCTCATCCGGCCCTCGGAGCTCGTCCCGGTCGACGCGGTGCTGCTCTCCGCCGAGACGACGATGGACGAATCGCAGATCACGGGCGAGAGCGTGCCGGCCGAGAAGCACTCCGGCGATGCGGTGCTCAGCGGTTCGGTGAACGGCAGCGCCGCGGTCGAGGTGCGGGCGACCGCGACGGCTGCCGACAGCCAGTACCAGCAGATCGTCGCGCTCGTCGCCGAGGCCTCCGAGTCGAAGGCGCCGGTCGTGCGACTCGCGGATCGCTACGCCGTGCCGTTCACGGTCTTCTCGCTCGCGCTCGGCGGCATCGCCTGGTGGGTCTCGGGCGACCCGGTGCGCTTCGCCGAGGTGCTCGTGCTCGCGACCCCGTGCCCGCTGCTCATCGCGGCGCCGGTCGCCTTCCTCGGCGGCATGAGCCGGGCGGCGAAGAACGGCCTCATCGTGAAGTCCGGCGGCGTGCTCGAGCTCCTGGCACGGGTGCGCACCGCCGTGTTCGACAAGACCGGCACGCTCACGAGCGGTGAGCCGGAGCTCGCGGAGATCCGCCCGGAGGCGGGGTTCGACGAACGGGAGCTGCTGCGTCTCGTCGCGAGCGCAGAGCAGTACTCCTCGCACGTGCTGGCTGCTGCGATGCTCCGCGCGGCTGCGGCGCGGGGGCTCGTCCTGGCCGAGGCGGACCGCGCGGGCGAGACCGCCACGAACGGCGTCGTGGCCACGATCGAGGGCCGCGAGGTGGTGGTGGGCAAGTTCCGCTTCGTCGCCGAGCACGCGCCGGATGCCCGGCGCACCGAGATCGCCGCGGGACAGCTCGCGGTCTACGTCGCGATCGGCGGTCGCTACGCGGGCGCGGTGCTCGCCGCCGACCACGTTCGCCCGGACGCCGCGGCCACCCTTGCCGAACTGCGCCGGCTCGGCGTGGAGGAGACGATGATGCTGACCGGTGACGCCGAGGCGACCGCGCGGCACATCGCCGAGGAGCTCGGGATCACCAGAGTGCACGCGGAGTGTCTGCCGGGCGACAAGGTGCGCGATGTGCAGGCGGTCGAGCGTCGGCCGGTCATGATGGTGGGCGACGGCGTGAACGATGCGCCGGTGCTCGCCGCGGCCGACGTCGGGGTCGCGATGGGAGCGAAGGGGACCACGGCCGCGAGCGAGTCGGCGAACGTGGTCGTGCTCGTGGATGAGATCGCCAGGGTCGCGCGCGCCGTTCGAATCGGGCAGGACACGGTTCGGATCGCGCTGCAGAGCATTTGGCTCGGCATCCTGGTGAGTGTCGGGCTGATGCTCATCGCGGCGTTCGGGGTCATCCCGGCGACGCTCGGCGCGGTGCTGCAGGAGGTCGTGGACCTCGTTGCCATCCTCGCCGCGCTCCGGGCGATCGGCGGGCGACTGGACCGGCGGGAGACGGCCCCGAGCGAACCGCGAGTGCCGGCGGCGGCGAGTGGGTCGTCGGTCCGCTGAGGCGGATTACAACTCGATAACGAGGGGCTCGCATCGGGAATTCCTCTTGCGCGAAGTTTGTTCGTAAGCTTTACTAACTTTCGTGACTGCTACGGAAGCACCTCGTGGAACGGCGCAGGCGGAGCTCGCGGGCCCCGCCACCGGCGCCAGTGCGCTGGCCGGGCTCTCGAGCCGGAGCCGCGCCCTTCGCCCCTCTGGCAAGGTGCTGCCCGAGCACGCGCGCAGCCACAACCGCGCGCTCGTGCTCCAGACCCTCTACACGACCGGCGCGCAGAGCCGAGCGGACCTCGCCCGCGGGACCGGACTCACCCGCGTCACCGTCTCCGACCTCGTCGCCGAGCTGATGGCCGAGGGGCTCGTCGTCGAGCTCGGCCAGCGCGAGGACGCCCGCCCCGGCAAGCCCGCGACCCTCCTCGACGTCGACCGTGGGGCGTTCCGGATCGTCGGCATCGACGTCTCCGGGCACCGTGTCGTCCGCGGCGCCGTGCTCGACCTCTCCGGCGCCATCCTCGAGCGCGCCGAGTCGCCGCTCGGCGGCGCGACGGGGGAGCGGGCGTTCGAGCTCGTCGCGGAGCTCGCCGCGCGGCTCGCCGCCCTCGCCACCGCCCCGGTGCTCGGGGTCGGCATCGGCACCCCCGGTGTCGTCGACCCCCGTGGCACCGTCCGCTCGGCCCCCAACCTCGGCTGGACCGACCTGCCCCTCCAGGCCAGGCTCTCCGCCCGCCTCGGCCTGCCCGTGCACGCCACCAACGACGCCAACGCCGCCGTGCTCGCCGAGCACGGCGCCGCCGAGGCCGACGACCTCATGCTCGTGAAGATCGGCCACGGTGTCGGTTCCGGCCTCATCGTCGGCGGCCGCCTCGTCACCGGTTCGGGATTCGCCTCCGGCGAGATCGGCCACGTCGTCGTCGGCACCGACGGCGGCCCGCGCTGCGTCTGCGGTCGCGACGGCTGCCTCGAGGCCTGGCTCTCAGTGCCCCGCCTCACCGAGCAGCTCGACGCCCTCGGCGCCGACGCCGACGAGGCGGCCCGCGCCGAGGTCCTCGCCGAGGCCGGCCGCCGGCTCGGCATCGTCCTCGCGCCCGTCGTGGGCGCCCTCGACCTGCCCGAGATCGTGCTCAGCGGTCCGGCTCACCTGCTCGACGGACCGCTCATCGACGCGGCCCTCGAAACGCTCCGGAAGCGGACGATGGCGGAACAGACCCGCGATCTGAGGCTCCGGATGACCGCGCACGGGCAGGACATCGTCCTGCACGGCACGGCCGTCATGGTCCTGTCCGGAGAACTCGGGGTCTCGTAGACGAGCCCTCGCCCTGAGAGAACAGCGTCCTGCTGCTCCTTCACCCCCAGAAAGGAAACAACGCAATGCGGAAACTCGGCATCGTGGCCCTCGGCGCCGCTGCTGCGCTCACCCTCGCCGGCTGTGCCTCGGGAGACGCCGGCGGCGGGTCCGGCGAGAACGCCACCATCCGCGTCTGGCTCGTCGGCACCGACACGCCCGACACGGCTCGCGACTACCTGGTGAAGACCTTCGAGGAGGAGAATCCCGGGTCGAAGCTCGTCATCGAGGAGCAGGCCTGGGACGGCCTCGTCGACCGCCTCACCACGAGCCTGTCCGGCTCGGACAGCCCCGATCTCGTCGAGGTCGGCAACACCCAGGCCGCCGCGTTCACCTCGGCGGGCGCGTTCCTCGACCTCACCGACCAGTACGACGCGCTCGGCGGCGACGACCTGCTCCCCGGCTTCGTCGAGGCGGGCAGCTACGACGGCAAGTTCTACGCCGCACCGCTGTACTCCGGCTCGCGTCTCGTCTTCTACAAGAAGGACGCGATGGAGGCGGCCGGCCAGACCGTGCCGACCACGCTCGACGAGTACGTCGCCACCGGCGCCGCGCTCGCCACCGCGAACCCCGGCAAGTCGGGCATCTGGTGGCCCGGTCAGGACTGGCGCAACGCGCTTCCCTTCGTCTGGGAGAACGGCGGCGAGATCGCCGTTCAGGACGGCGACACGTGGGACGCGCAGCTGAGCTCGCCCGAGTCGCTCAAGGGCCTCGAAGAGGTCCAGCAGGCGATGCAGACCGCGTCGGTCGCGCCGAAGGACGCGAACGAGACGAGCCCCGAGGTCGGCTTCTGCGACGGCACCACGCTGCAGCTCTCGGCCCCGAGCTGGGTCAAGTTCTCGATTCTCGCCCCGGTCGACGCCGAGGCCCCCGGCTGCCCCGACCAGGAGGACAACCTCGGCGTCTACGCCCTCCCGGGCAAGGACGGAGGACCCGCTCAGGTACTCGCAGGCGGCTCGAACATCGGCGTGTCGGCCAAGTCGGCGAACCCTGACCTCGCGGTCGAGGCGCTGAAGATCATCCTCTCGGACGAGTTCCAGACGATCTACGCCGAGGGCGGCCTGGTCCCGGCGAAGCTGTCCGTTGCAGACAAGCTCGGCACTGATGATGTCGCGAAGGCGATCGCTGCTGCTGCCGGCAACGCGAAGGCCACGCCGACGTCGCCCCGCTGGGCGGACGTCGAGGCCGCCCGCATCCTCGAGGACCTCTTCGTGAACATCGCCCAGGGCGGCGACGTGAAGACCCTCGCCGAGGAGGCGGACAAGCAGATCGAGGACATCCTCAACAGCTAGTCGGCACCCCACCGACGAAGCGAGTCGGTACCCGCCGACTGCGCGGTGCCGTGGGCCCCATTCCCCCGCGGCACCGCACCCGACCGGGGTCGGCGACGACCACACACGTCGCCGGCCCCGATCCCCGGGGGCGAGACCCGAACCCGCCCCCGGACTTCCCTCGATCTTTCAGGAGTACCAGCATGACCACGGTCGATCAGGACCTCGAGCCGGCCGCCCCGAGCGCCGTCGAGGGCGAACGGCTCACCGCGCCGGGCGGGGGCAAACCGCAGCGTCGCGGTCGTCGCGCCGCCGGCTTCACCCCCTACGCGCTCATCACGCCGGCCATCATCGTGCTGGCGGCGATCGTCGGCTGGCCCCTCGTCCAGCTGATCATCACCTCCTTCCAGGAGTTCGGCCGGGCCCAGGTCTTCGGCGCCCCGCCGAACTGGGTGTGGTTCGACAACTACATCGACGTCTTCACCGACCCGGTCTTCTACGGCGTGCTCGGCCGCACGCTCCTGTTCGCCGGCGCGTGCGTGCTCGTGACCATGGTGCTGAGCACGCTCATCGCCCTCATGCTCGTGCGACTGCCGAAGGGCTTCCGCATGCTCCTCACCGTGGGCATGCTCCTCGCCTGGGCGATGCCGGCACTCACCGCCACGATCGTGTGGGGCTGGATGTTCGACACCGCGTACGGCGTCATCAACTACGCGCTGGTGAACTGGTTCGGCCTCGCCGAGTTCGACCAGCACCAGTGGCTCATCAACCCGCTGAGCTTCTTCATGGTCGCGGGCATCATCGTCGTCTGGGGCGCCGTGCCCTTCGCAGCGTTCACCCTCTACGCGGGGCTCACCCAGGTGCCCGGCGAGGTCCTGGAAGCGGCCCAGCTCGACGGCGCCGGCGGCTTCGCCCGGTTCCGGCTGATCATCTTCCCCTACCTGAAGCCGATCTTCATGATCGTGACGATGCTGCAGGTGATCTGGGACCTCAAGGTGTTCACACAGATCTTCGCCCTGCAGGACATCGGCGGCATCCGTGCCCAGACCAACACGCTCGGCGTGTACATCTATCAGACCTCGATCGCCGGTGGCGACTTCGGCCACGGCGGCGCGATCGCCGTCATCACCGCGGTCCTGCTCATGGCGATCTCCATCTACTACATCCGTCAGGTACTCAAGGAGGAGGAGCTGTGAGCGCCGCCGTCACCCCGACCACCCGTGCGGTCACCGCGCCCGGCTCGCTCGATCGCGCACGGCGCGGCGGCGGCCGCCGCCGGGTCACGACGTGGCTGCTCTCGGCGCTCTCCGTCGTGCTGTTCGTGCTGTTCGTGTTCCCCGTGTACTGGATGGTGAACACCTCCTTCCAGCCGAACAACGACGTGCGCGGCTCCGAGGTGCACTTCTTCCCGGACAACTTCACGCTCCGCAACTACGAGACGGTGATCTTCGACCCGGGCCGCACCCCGTTCCTCCCGGCTGCGGCGAACTCGCTCGTCGTCACGCTGCTGACCGTCATCATCGCCCTCGTCTTCGCCTTCCTCGCCTCCGTCGCCGTGACCCGCTTCCGGTTCAAGAGCCGCCGGGCGTTCATCCTGACGATCCTCGTGATCCAGATGATCCCGGGCGAGGCGATGATCGTCTCGGTGTTCCGGGTCGTCGACGGCTGGCAGCTGCTGAACACGATCGCGGGCCTCACGATCGTGTACATCGCGACCGTGCTGCCGTTCACGATCTGGACGTTGCGCGGCTTCGTGAACGGCGTGCCCGTCGAACTCGAGGAGGCCGCCATGATCGACGGCTGTTCGAGAGCGGGCGCCTTCTGGCGGGTCACGTTCCCCCTGCTCGCACCCGGCCTGATCGCCACCGGCGTCTTCGGCTTCATCCAGGCCTGGAACGAGTTCATCATGGCGCTCGTGCTGAACGCCCGGCCGGAGATGATGACCCTGCCCGTGTGGCTGCGCACCTTCCTCGTCGCGAACGGCACCACGAACTGGGCCGGCATCATGGCCGGCTCGACCCTGATGGCGATCCCCGTCATCGTCTTCTTCCTCATCGTGCAGGGCCGGATGACGAGCGGTCTCGTGAGCGGAGCCGTCAAGGGATGAGCGAGCAGACCCGACCCGCCGCGGCCGAGACGCTGCGCCGGGACATCCTGACGACCCTGCTTCCGGGCTTCGACGGACCGGTGGCGCCCGAGTGGGTGCTGCGGCGGCTCGCCGACGGGCTCGGCGGCGTGTGCCTCTTCGGCATGAACGTGGAGAACCCCGAGCAGCTCGCCGCGCTGAACGCCTCGCTCCGCGCCGCGAACCCGTCCGTCGTGATCGCGATCGACGAGGAGGGCGGGGACGTCACCCGACTCTTCTACGACCGCGGTGCTCCGTACCCGGGCAACGCCCTGCTCGGCCGGCTCGACGACGTCGCGCTCACCGAGGGGGTGGCGCGCGCGGTGGGCGAGGCTCTCGCGGCGACCGGCTGCACCCTGACGTTCGCGCCCGATGCCGACGCGAACTCCGACCCCGACAACCCCGTCATCGGCGTGCGCAGCTTCGGCAGCGACCCCGAGCTCGTCGCCCGGCACACCGCGGCGTGGGTGCGCGGCATCCAGTCCACCGGCGTCGCCGCGAGCGCCAAGCATTTCCCGGGCCACGGCGACACCGCGACCGATTCGCACCTCGCGCTGCCGGTCGTCGACGTCGACCTCGAGACGCTGCGCACCCGGGAGCTCGTGCCCTTCCGCGCCGCCGTGGCGGCGGGCACCGCGACGATCATGACGAGCCACATCCTGCTTCCGCAGCTCGATGCGGAGAATCCGGCGACCCTCTCCCCGCACATCCTGCATCGCCTGCTCCGCGGGGAGCTGGGTTTCGAGGGCGTCATCGTGACCGACGCCCTCGACATGCAGGGGGCGAGCGGCGTGCACGGCATCCCTGAGGCGGCCGTGCGCGCGCTCGTCGCCGGCTGCGACCTGCTCTGCATCGGTTCCGACAACGACGACGCCGAGCTCGAGGGGATCGTGCTCGCCATCGAGGCCGCGGTCGCCGCCGGACGGCTCGACGCCGACCGCGTGGCGGAGGCGGCAGCGAGGGTGCGGGCGCTCGCCGAGCTCCCGCTCGCGGGCGCGGCGGCGGCGGGCCGGATGCCGAGCGCAGCCGAACTCCTGCCGGCGTTCGAGGTCTCCGACGCGGCGACGGCCGTGCTCGCCGGTGGCGTGGGCACCGTGGTGCGCGTCGAGACGGAGGCGAACATCGCCATCGGCGAGGCGCCGTGGGGCGTGTTCGCCGCGGAGGCCGAGGCCACCGCACCGGGCTGGGTCAGCCTCGCCCGCCGCGAACGGCTGGCCGACGGCGAAGCGGTGCCGGACTGGGCGGCGCTGCCGGGCCCCGTGCTCGTCATCGGCAAGGATCTGCACCGGCACGGCTTCGCCCGTTCCGCGATCGACGCGCTGCGGGCCGTGCGGCCCGACGTCGTCGCGCTCGATATGGGCTGGCCGTCCGACGACCGCCGCTACGCAGACGTCGCCACCTTCGGGGCCTCGCGCCTCGTCGGCGACGCCGTGATCGGGCTCGTCGAGGAGGCGGGCCGGGCGACGCCCGCGAGCTTCGCGTGAGGCTCGGCATCGACATCGGCGGCACGAAGACCGCCGCCATCGCCCTGGACGAGGCCGACACGCTCAGCGAGATGCTCCGCATCCCCACGGCGATCGGCGCGGAGGGGGTGCTCGAGACGGCGTTCGCGACGGCCGAGCGGATGCGCGAGCTCACCGGTGCTCCCGCCGGCGGGTTCAGCTCGATCGGCATCGGCATTCCCGGGGCGGTCGACACCGCGACCGGGCGGGTCGCCCATGCGGTGAACCTCGGCGTCGAGGGGCTCGACCTCGGTCCTCGGCTGAGCGATCGGCTCGGCGTCGAGGTGCGGGTGGAGAACGATGTCAAGGCCGCCGCGCTCGGCGCGCAGCACCTGCTCGCCGGCGCGGGTCAGGCTCCGACGTCGATGGCGTACGTGAACCTCGGAACGGGGCTCGCCGCCGGCATCGTGCAGGGCGGGGTGCTGCTGCGCGGCGCGAGCGGCGTCGCGGGCGAGGTCGGGCATCTCCCCGTCGATCCGGCGGGCGTGCGCTGCGCCTGCGGGCAGCGTGGATGCCTCGAGACCGTCGCCTCCGGCTCCGCGATCGCGCGGATGTGGCCGAGCCGGCATCCGTTGCCCGCGCAGGAGCTCTTCGACGCCGCCGATGCGGGCGACGAGCGGGCGGTCGAGGTGCGCGAGCGGTTCCTGGCGGGGGTCGCTGCGACGGTGCGGGCGCTCGTGCTGACCGCGGACGTGGAGCAACTCGTCATCGGCGGCGGGCTCGCCGCGCTCGGTGGCCGACTCGAAGCTGGCGTGCACCGTATCCTGGGGGAGTGGTCCGCCGAGTCGGCGTTCCTCGACTCTCTCGACCTCGCCCGACGGGTGCGGGTCATCCCCCTCGGATTCCCCGCGGCCGCTGTCGGTGCCGCGCTCGTAGGAGAACAGCTATGGCCGAAGTCGTGATCGTCTCCGACCAGGACGCCGCGGGCGCCCTGGTCGCCGATGCCATCGTGCAGCTCATCCGTCGCAAGCCCGACGCGGTGCTCGGGCTGGCGACCGGCTCGACCCCGCTCGCGAGCTACCGCGCCCTGGCCGAACGCATCGCCCACGACGGGGTCGACGTGCGCGGCGTGCGCGGCTTCGCGCTCGACGAGTACGTCGGGCTGCCCGCCGGGCATCCGGAGAGCTATCGCGCGGTCATCACGCGCGAGGTCGTCGAGCCGCTCGGGCTCACGCCGGAGCTCGTCCGCGTCCCGAACGGCGACCCGGCCGAGGTGCAGCATGCCGGCGCCGACTACGAGGCGGCGATCACCGCGGCGGGCGGCGTGGACCTGCAGATCCTCGGGATCGGTCGCACCGGCCACATCGGCTTCAACGAGCCGGGCTCCTCGCTCGCCTCGCTGACCCGCGTGAAGACGCTCACCGAGCCCACGCGGGCCGACAACGCCCGCTTCTTCGACTCGCCCGACGATGTGCCGATGCACTGCATCACCCAGGGCATCGGCACCATCCTCCGCGCCAAGCATCTCGTGCTGCTCGCCTTCGGGGAGGCGAAGGCCGACGCCGTCGCCGCCGCAGTCGAGGGGCCGGTCTCCGCGAGCCAGCCCGGCTCGGCCATCCAGCTGCACCCGCACACGACCGTCGTGGTCGACGAAGCGGCGGCGTCGAAGCTGCAGCAGACGGCGTACTACCGGCACGCCTGGGCGAACAAGCCCGCCTGGCAGGGCATCTAGCCCAGGGCGGATGCCGTCCGCCCGCCCTGAGCGATCAGGCGCTGAACTCGCGTCGGCCGTTGATCACGCCGCTGACGGCGGCGACGACGGCGAAGGCGATCGCGACGATCGGCTGGCCCATCAGCCACCAGGCGATGGCCGCCGAGGAGAAGACGGCGATCTCGACGAGCGCCTTCACGAAGGGGTCGACGGCGAACACCGCCTTCGGAGAGCGGAACAGCGCCCAGAGCAGGATCGCGAAGAGCGGGGCGCCGATGCCGATCAGCACGCCGGGCCAGGGGAGCGGGAACGCCGTGAAGCCGAAGATGCCGAGCGTGACGATCGCGAAGAGCTCGAGGACGAAGCGGAGCAGGTCGTTGAAGCCGATCTTCGGCTGGGCGGTGCTGGGGGCGTTCACGACGATCAAGCCTAGTCGCGCCGCGGGCCATCCGCGGCCACTGCAGCCCGGCCCCCGCGCCGCGTGAGCCTCAGCGGAAGATGATCGTGCGCGCCCCGTCGGCGAGCACGCGGCGCTCCGCGAACCACTTGACCGCCTGGCTGAGGGTGCGGCTCTCTTCGTCCTGCCCGATCGCGACGAGCTCCGCGACGGAACGCGAGTGATCGACGCGCACGACGTTCTGCTCGATGATCGGCCCCTCGTCGAGGTCGCTCGTCACGAAGTGCGCGGTCGCGCCGATGAGCTTCACCCCGCGGGCGTGGGCCTGCCGATAGGGGTTCGCCCCTTTGAACCCCGGGAGGAAGGAGTGGTGGATGTTGATGCATCGGCCGGCGAGTGCCTCGCACAGCTCGGGGGAGAGGATCTGCATGTACCGGGCGAGCACCACGAGCTCGATGTCGTGCTCGTCGATCGCCTCGAGCACGCGCCGCTCGAATGCCGCCTTCTCCTCGGCGTTCGTCACCGCGAGCGACTCGAACGGCACCCCGTAGAAGTCGACGAGGTCGCGCAGCGTGCCATGGTTCGAGAGCACGAGCGGGATGTCGACGGGCAGCTGCCCGGCGCGCTGACGGAACAGCAGGTCGTTCACGCAGTGCCCGGCCGTGGAGGCGAGCACGAGCGTACGGAGCGGGCGCGCGACCTCGTCGAGGTGCCACTCCATGCCGTAGCGCTCGGTGACGGGCAGGATGGCACCCTCGAACTCTGCGCGGTCCGCATGCGACTCGACCTGCAGGCGCATGAAGAACCGGCCGGTGTCGAGGCTCGCGAACTGCTGGCTCTCGGTGATGTTGCCGCGCGCCGCCACGATCGCCCCGCTCACCGCGTGCACGATGCCCGGTCCGTCGACGCAGACGAGGGTCAGCACCCAGTGGTGCAGGTGCGCGGGGGCGAGGTCGGCGGCGGAGGTCATCCCGCCAGAGTACCGGGTTCGACGGGGCCGTCCGCCGCGTCGGCGACCTCGTCGGGGAGGGCGACGCCCGCGACGAGACCGCCCTCCTCACCCCAGCGCTGCACGCCCGGCACGAACGGTCCGACGCGGTCGCCGACGGTGTACCGCACGCCGATGCTCGCGGGGTCCTCGACCACGCCGACGTACCCGCGCTCCGACCAGCCGCCCTCACCGAGCACGAGTCGGTCGACCACCCGACCGTCGGCGAGGAGCTCGACGGTCGCGCCGGGGATGCCGTTGAACAGGCCGTACCAGGCGGCGTCGAGGAGTCCGCCGTAGTACAGGACCGGCGCGTGGAGCGAGACGGGGATCTCGGTGGGATCGGACGTGTTGCCCGCCACGTCGCGCTGCGAGACCGCGAGCCGGCTCTCGCCGGCGGGCAGCGTCGTGAGTTCGAGCATCCAACGGCCGTCGGGCCCGGCCACGGTACTCATCGAGCCGTCGTCGGCGGATGCCTCGGCGCCCGCTCCGTCGGCGGCGAACACGACGGGCGCCTCCTGGCTGACGGGCGTCGCGGTGACCGTCGCGCCCGGTTCGGCGGTGCCGCGCAGCCGGGGGAAGACGAGCCCGCCGACGGTGTCGAGGTCCTGGTCGACCGAGGGCGGCAGCGCCGAGGTGTCCGGCGGGTTGGGCGTCGGCGTCGGCGTGGGGCTCGGCGTCGGGGTCGGGCTCGGCGTCGGGCTCGGGCTCGGGGCGGTCGGAGCCGCGGCGGGCGGGGCTTCGTCCGCGGGCGGTGCCACGACGGGCGGTGCGATCGGGGGCGGAGGCGGCGGAGCGGGCGGCGCGACCACCGGCGCGTCCGCGGGGCCGGCCGCCGGCGCCTCGATGGCCGGCGCCTCGGCGACCGCCTGCTGCTCCGGCGTTCCGGCGTTCAGGCCGGGCAGGACGACCGCCGCGGCCACCGCCGCGGCGACGAGCACGAGGGCGCCGACTCCGGCGCCGACCGCGAGGCCCGCCCCGCCGACGCCGCCGGCCGCGGCGCCGCCGGCTCCGGCACCGCCCGCTCCGGCACCGCCGGCTCCGGCGCCGCCTGCTCCGCCGGCTCCCGCGGCACCGGTGGCACCCACGGTGCTTGCGGCGCCGGCAGCGAGCCCGGCGCCGCCGACGCCCATCGCGACGTCGACGACCGGAGTGTGCTGCTGCAGCCAGGCCGAGTAGGCGGTGGCGCCGCCGATGCCGGCCGCGAGGGGCAGCAGCACGAGCGCGAGCCGCGAGCCGACCTCCTTCGCCTCGGCCGCGACGATGGTGCACTTCGCGCATCCGTCGAGGTGCCGCTCGAGTCGGGAGGTGTCGCGCTTGCCGAGCTTGCCTCTCGCGTACCCACCCAGATGATCGATCGTCCAGCGGCACTCCGGTTCGGCGGCCGACTTCAGGTGCGCGCGGATCCAAGCCTGCCGGAGACCCTCGCGCGCCCGGTAGGCGAGTGCCGCCGTCGAGTTCGCGCTCATTCCGACGAGCGGCGCGATCTGCGCCGGCGTCATCTGCTCCACCTCGGAGTACCAGAGCACCTCCTGCCACCGCGTCGGCAGGGAGCGGAACGCCTGCGCCGTCGTGCTGCGGTCGAGAGCATCGAGGGTCGCGGACTCGTTGGTGTCGGGGTCCTCGAAGGACTCGAGCGTCTCGAGGTTCGTCTCCTGCCGCGCTCGCCCCCACCCGGCTGCCGTGTTGCGGATCGTCGTGAAGAGGTAGGGGCGGAACGCGCCCCGCGGCCCGCCGCCGGCGAGGATCGCGTCGTAGATCTTCGTGAAGGACTCGGAGACGAGGTCGTCCGGATCGAGGCTGCTGTACGAGCGGGCCACGGTGCGACCGGAGGCGGCGTGCCGTTGCCACAGCTCGGCGTACGCCGCCGAGTCGCCCTGTCTCGTCTGGTCGACGAGGTCGAGGTCCGAGACCTCGCTCACGGCGTTCCGCATCGTCATCCTCCTCCCGGGCTCGTCGTACGTGGCCCGATCGAGAGACGGTGGAGCAGCCGCGTCATGACGCGGAAAAAGATCGGGTCACAGCATTTCAGCAGATTTCTCTGGAAATCGCGTCATGATCGCGTCAAGACCGCATCTGTTCAGCGAAGGCATCCGCACGGATCGCGGCGCCGGGAGACCCGAACCCCGGCGAGATCCGCACCGCGCGGAGGCTCTGAACCGGGCGGGGGAAGCCCGGTTCGGTACCCGGCCGGGCTTCGGAGGCGATGGGGAACACGCCTCCGAACCCGGTCCACCGGGGTGCTGGTTCCCTGAGCTCGTCGAAGGGAACGCGGCGCGCTTCGACAAGCTCAGCGAACCAACCCTGGTTCCCTGAGCTCGTCGAAGGGAACGCGGCGCGCTTCGACAAGCTCAGCGAACCAACCCTGGCGCGCTTCGACAAGCTCAGCGAACCAACCCTGGCGCGCTTCGACGAGCTCAGCGAACCAGTGGGGCGGCGCTCAGCCGGCGAACGGCACCAACGTGCGGCCCGCGCCCCAGACGGCGCGCACGGCGAGCTCGTCGTCGAGCAGCACGGCGTCGGCCGCGAAGCCGCGGTCGAGGCGGCCGAGCTCGTGCGCCCGGCCGATCGCTGCGGCGGGCGTCGAGGTCAGCGCGCCGATCGCCTCGTTGAGCGGGATGCCGCAATCGAGCACGGCGCGTCGGAGGGCGATGTCCTGCGTCAGGGTCGACCCGGCGATCGAGCCGCCGTGCTTGAGCCGGGCGACCCCGTCGAGCACGACGACCTCGAGCGAGCCCAGGATGTACTCGCCGTCGGCCGCACCTGTGGCCGCCATCGCGTCGGTGATGAGCGCGAGCCGCCCGGGAGCTCCCGAGAAGGCGAGCTTCACGACGTCGGGATGCACATGCACGCCGTCGTTGATGATCTCGAGGGTCACGTGATCGGCGTGCATCGCCGCCACCACCGGGCCGGGGGCGCGATGGTGGATGCCGCGCATGCCGTTGAAGGCATGCGTCAGGATCGAAGCCCCGGCGTCGAAGGCGGCGAGGGCTTCCTCGAAGCCGGCACCCGTATGCCCGACGGCCACCGCGACCCCCTGGCCGACGAAGCGTGAGACCGCCTGGGCGGCGCCCTCGTGCTCGGGGGCGATGGTGATCTGACGGAGTGTGCCGCCGGCGGCATCCAGCAGCGCGTCCACGTCGGCGAGCGTGGCCCGGCGCAGGAGCTCAGGATCGTGCGCGCCGCGGAACTCGTGGTCGAGGAACGGCCCCTCGAGGTGGGATCCGAGGATCCGCGGGTCGTGCCCCGCGAGCTCGGCGATCATGCCCAGGCGCTCGGCCATCGCCTCGACGGGGGCGGTCACCAGCGACAGCACCGAGCGGGTCGTGCCGTGCGCGGTGTGCACCGCGAGGGTGCGCTCGACGCCCTCGGGGCCGTCGTCCACGGACGCACCGCCGGCGCCGTGGCAGTGCAGGTCGATGAATCCCGGGGCGAGCCATCCGCCCGCCGCGTCGACGACCTCGGCGTCGGGAGCCAGCTCGGCGCGCCAGCTGTCGCCGAGGCCGCGCGCTTCGACGACGCCGCCCTCGAAGCGGACCCAGGCGTCGGGCGTCGTTTCCGCATCGGTGACGAGACGGGCCGAGTGGATGACGATGGGCGCGGTGCTCACGGGTTCAGCCTAGTTGCGCGGGGAAGGACGCTCATTCGGCGACCAGCACCTCGTAGCCGTGCTCGGCGAGCGCGTCCCGCTGCTCCTTCGTGATGCCCGAGTCGGTGATGACGAGGGGGAACAACCGGGGCCCGCCCATGGTCGCGAACGCGGTGCGGCCGAGCTTCGAGGAGTCCGCCACGATGATCGCCCGGCCGGCGCGCGTGGCCATCAGGCGGTTCACGGCGGCCTCGCGCTCGTCGTGGGTCGTCGGCCCCTTCACCGGGTCGATGCCGTTGACGCCGATGAACGCGATGTCGACGGTGACCGAGTTCAGCACCTGTTCCGCGTAGCTGCCGACGAGCTCGTAGCTGCGCGGGTGCAGCACGCCGCCCGTGACGACGAGCTTGATCTGCGGCCGGGTCGCGAGCTGGGTGGCGATGTTCACCGCGTTCGTCACGACCGTGAGGTTCGGGGTGGGCGACGGTTCCATGATGTCCGGCCGCATCGCGAGGGCGTTGCCGATGGCGGTCGTCGTCGTGCCGCCGGACAGGCCGATCACCGCGCCAGCCGGCACGAGGCGGCTCGCGGCCTGCGCGATCCGCTCCTTCTCGTCGGTGTGCTGGTGGTTCTTGTACCGCAGGGGCAGGTCGTAGGCGACGGTCTGCGCGACGGCCCCGCCCCGCGTGCGGGTGAGCAGCTGCTGCTCGGCCAGGGTGTCGAGGTCGCGGCGGGCCGTCGCCGGTGACACCCCGAGGCGTTCGACGAGCTCCTCGACCTCGACCCGTCCGCTGTCCGCGAGCAGGTCGAGCACCGCGTTCAGTCGCTCGGCACGATTCATGGTCACCTCTCGGTCAGCGCGAAGTTCCGCAGCATCCGCGCCGCTTCGACGGCGACGGCCTCCCGGCCCTCGCGCACGTACTTCCGCGAATCGACGATATCGGGCCGAGCGCCGAGGACCTCGCGGACGGCGCGCGTGAAGTGGCCGTTCAGATGGGTGGAGACGTTGATCTTCGTCATGCCGGCCTCGATCGCCCGCGCGATCTCCTCGTCGGCGACGCCGGATGAGCCGTGCAGCACGAGCGGCACGCGCAGGGCATCGTGCAGCCGGGCGATGAGGTCGAGGTCGAGGGCGGCCGTGCGGTCGGTCATCGCATGCGAGGAGCCCACGGCGACGGCGAGGGCGTCGACGCCGGTCGCCTCGACGAACGCCGCCGCCTCGGCCGGATCGGTTCGGACGCCGGGCGCGTGCGCGCCGTCCTTGCCGCCGACCTCCCCGAGCTCGCCCTCGACGAAGACCCCGGCGGCGTGCGCCTTCGCGGTCACGCGGGCGGTCACCGCGACGTTCTCCTCGTAGGGGAGCGCGCCGCCGTCGAACATCACCGAGCCGAAGCCGAGCGCGATCGCCTCGTCGACGAGCTCCTCGCGCTCCGCATGATCGAGATGCACGGCGACGGGCGTCGTCGCCCGGCGTGCGACGGCGAGCGTGGCCAGCCCGATCGGCTCGAGCGCGCCGTGATAGTCGGCGCAGTTCTGCGACACCTGCAGGACGACCGGCAGCCCCGCCTGTTCGGACGCGGCGACGAGCGCTTCGGCCGTCTCCAGGTGGATGACGTTGAAGGCGCCGAGCCCGGTGCCGGACGCTGCGGCGGCGCGGACGAGTCCGGCGGCGGGGACGAGGGGCATGCGAGGCCTTTCCGGTGTGGTGCCGGGAGCGTCAGGCTCCGGCGGGACGATCGACGATGAGGCGGTCGGCGAGCTCGGGATGCCGCGGCGAGATCTCGCCCGCGCCGGTGGCGAGCACCGCGGCGGCCGACCAGGCGGCGGCGGTGACGAGCAGTCGTTCGTCGTCGACGGCGGCGTCGTCGTGGAGCAGCACGGCGGCGGCGGCGACGGCCGCGTCGCCCGCGCCCGTCGGGTTGCCGGCGAGCGGTTCGGGGAGGCGGGCGCGGAGGGGCGGCGCGTCGGCGCGGACGAGCAGCATCCCCTCGGCGCCGAGGGAGCAGAGCACGCGCCGGGCGCCGCGCCGGAGCAGCTCCCGTGCGCCCTCGAGCGGGTCCTCGAGGCCGGTGGCCTCGGCGAGTTCGGCCCGGTTCGGCTTCAGCAGCGCCGCGCCGGCGGTTGCGGCGGCGAGCACGGCCGGCCCGGACGTGTCGACGATCGCGGGCACCGCGTGCGCCGTGGCGAGGTGGACGAGTCGCGGCACGAGCTCGGGATCGGCGCCCCGGGGCAGGCTTCCTGAGACGACGAGCACGCCCGCGCCGGGCAGGGCCGCCTGCACCTCGTCGAGGAGGGCGGCCCACTCGGCGGGGCTCGGACTCGTGCCGCGTTCGTTGAAGATCATGGTGTCGCCGAGCGTCTCATCGACGATCGCGGCGCTGCGCCGCGTCTCGGCGGTGACGGGCACGAGCCGGTGGGGCACGCCGCTCGCTCGCAGTTCGTTCGCGAACTCCTCGCCGACCGGGCCGCCGGCGGTCGTGACGGCGAGGACCTCCGCGCCCTGCGCATGGGCCACCCGGGCGACGTTCAGACCCTTGCCGCCGGCGCGGGCGAGGGCGGCGTCGACGCGGTGCGAGCCGCCGGGCACGACGCGCTCGGCGCGCCAGGTCAGGTCGAGCGCGGGGTTCGGGGTGACGGTGACGATCATCCGGCGGCCTCGGCATCCGCGGCGGTCGCGCCGCCCAGCGCGGTGCCGCCGTCAGCCGTACCGGCCTCCGCGGCGGCGTCGCCCTCGAGCTCGCGGGCGATGAGCGCGGCGCCGAGGAGTCCGGCGTCCTCGCCGAGCTCTGCGGGCACGAGCTCGGGCCTGCGGTGGAAGCTCAGCCGGGCATCGAGCCGTTCGCGGAGCGGGCCGAACAGGCCCTCGCCGGCGCGCGACAGCCCGCCGCCGATCACGACCGCGCGCGGCGCGAGCACCGCGGTGAGCTGGGCGATCGAGAAGGCGAGCGCGTCGAGGGCCTCAGACCAGACGGCGGATGCCTCGGCGTCGCCGCCGGCCGCCAGGGCGAGCACTTCGCGGGCGCCGTCGACGGGGCGTCCGGAGCGCTCGACGTAGTGCCTCGCGATGGCGCCGGCCGAGGCGATCGCCTCCAGGCAGCCCATCGCCCCGCAGGCGCAGCGCGGCGAGTCGGCGACCGGGGAGTGCCCGATCTCGCCCGCGTAGCCGCCGGCGGTGTGCGGTCGGCCGTCGAGGATCAGCGATCCGGCGATGCCGGTGCCGATGACGAGCACGACGACGTCGTCGAAGGCGCGGGCGGCGCCGAGTCGATGCTCGGCCCAGCTGGCTGCGCGGACGTCGTGGTCGAAGGCGACGGGCAGGCCGATCTCGCGCGCAGCGAGCGCCCGGATCGGCGCGTCCGCCCAGCCCAGGTTGCTCGCGAAGACGCCGACGCCGCGCTCGGCGTCGACGATCCCTGGGACGACGACGCCCGCGGCGACCGGTTCGACCTCGGGGAACCGCGCGCGCAGCTCTCGGGAGAGCTCGCCGAGCCGACGCGTCACCGAGGCGGCGGTGCGCCCGGGCTCGAGCGGGGTCGGGGTCCGGCTGAGGCCGAGCACGCGCCCGGCGTCGTCGAAGAGCGCTGCCTTGATGTCGGTGCCGCCGACGTCGAAGGCGAGCACCGCCGGACCGGCGCCCACGGCGGCCGGCCCGACGGCGGGGAGGTCGGAGGATCGGTTCACGGATTCAGGATGACCGATCGCGTGAGGTTCCGGGGGCGGTCGGGGTCGAGCCCCTTGGCACGGGCCCGTGCGAGCGCCACGCGCTGGGCGCGCACGAGGTCGGCCATCGGGTCGAGCGAGCTCGTCTCGAAGCGGGCGCCGGTCGCGACGACGTCGGCGGCGAGCCCTTCGGGTGCCGTGCCGAACTGCCAGGTGACCCGGCCGGGTGCGGCGATGGCGATGGGGCCGTGGCGGTACTCCATCGACGGGTACGACTCGGTCCAGGACTGGGAGGCCTCGCGCATCTTCAGCGCGGCCTCGTGGGCGAGGCCGACGGTCCAGCCGCGGCCGAGGTAGCTGAACTGCTCGGCCTCGATCAGCTCGGGGTCGAGCTCGGCCGCCACGGCGGTGGCGGCATCCGCGACCGCCCGGTCGAGATCCTCTCCGAGGCTCGCCCGGAAGAGGGCGAGCGCCGTGGTGGCGAAGCGGGTCTGCACCACCGACCGCTCGTCGGCGAAGGGCAGGAGCACGGCATCGTCGACGAGGGAGACGAGCGGCGACTCCGCATCACCGATGACGCCGATGGTGCGCACGCGGCCGCGGAGGCGCTCGACGAGCTCGAGCACCTCTGTCGTCGTTCCCGAGCGGGTGAGGGCGACGACCGCGTCGTAGCCGCGGTCGACGAAGGCTTCGGAGGCGGCGAAGGCGTCGGTCTCGCCGTGGCCGCCGGACTCGCGGAGGACGGCGTAGGACTGGGCCATGAACCAGGAGGTGCCGCAGCCGACGACGGCGACCCGCGCACCCGTCGCGGGCAGCACCGCCTGCTCGGCGCGGAGACCGGCGGCGCGCGCCCAGGTCTCCGGCTGCGAGGCGAGTTCGGCGGCCATGTGTGCTCCGCCGGCGGGCTGGGGGGTGGTGGGGTCGGTCACCGAGTCGCTCCTCCGTGGTCGGTCGTCGGGCCTGCCCGTTCGGCACGGCTGACGACGCATCAATGCTCGCGGATGATCGTTTCATGCATGTTGCAATCATGTCAATGCAAGCAAGTCTGGTGTTGTGGCTGATTGAGACGGTATGTATAGTTTCCGAACAAATTCGGATAACGATCCGGGGATGCCTCTTGACGGGCGCCGACGGCCGCGGCCATCATTTCGAGCACCGTCTGGGCGAAGCTGATCGGTTCTCCGGAGGGACATTCACCACCCGTCATCCGACGGACTGAATGCACGCACTGTCGCGTGAAGCGTTCTGCGGCTGTGCACCACCAACACAGTGAGGAAGCACACATGAAGAAGTCCCACCGGTTCGGCGCGATCGCGCTGGCCGCCGCGGCGACGCTGACGCTCGCCTCGTGCGGCTTCGGCGGCGGATCGAGCGGGGGCGACGCCTCCGGCAAGACCACCCTGAACCTGCTCGTGCCGAGCTACTCCGACAACACCCAGGGCCTCTGGGAAGACGTCATCTCGGGGTTCGAGAAGGCCAACCCCGACATCAAGGTCGAGCTCGAGGTCCAGTCCTGGGACAACCTGGAGTCGGTCATCGCGACGAAGATCCAGGGTGGAGAGGCGCCCGACATCTACAACGGCGGCCCCTTCGCCGGCTTCGCGGCCGACGAGCTGCTCTACCCGGCCAAGGACGTCGTCTCGTCCGACACCTACTCCGACTTCCAGGACGCGTTCCTCGCGAATGCCGAGGTCGACGGCACCGCCTACGCCCTGCCGCTCATCGCCTCGGCGCGTGCGCTGTTCGTGAACAACGCCCTGCTCGAGCAGGCCGGGGTCGCGGCACCGCCCACGACCTGGGACGAACTGCTCGACGCGGCGACGAAGGTCTCCGCGCTCGGCGGCGGTGTGGCCGGCTACGGCATGCCGCTCGGCTCCGAAGAGGCGCAGGCCGAGGCGGCCGTGTGGCTCTGGGGCGGCGGCGGCAGCTTCGGCGACGCCTCGAAGATCACGGTCGACGACCCGGCGAACCTGCCCGGCGCCGAGCAGATCAAGAAGATGATCGACGCGGGTGCCACGCAGGCCGACCCCGGCTCGACGAACCGTTCGCCGCTCATGGACATCTTCGTCCAGGGCAAGATCGGCATGCAGGTCGGCCTCCCGCCGACCGTCGGCCAGATCGAGGAAGGCAACCCCGACCTCGACTACTCCATCGTGCCCATCCCGACCAAGGACGGCTCCGCGTTCACCCTCGGTGTCATGGACCAGCTGATGGCGTTCAAGAACGACGACAGCAAGAAGGACGCCATCACGAAGTTCTTCGACTACTACTACTCGGCCGACGTGTACGTGCCGTGGGTGCAGACGGAGGGCTTCCTGCCGGTCACCAAGTCGGGTGCCGAGGCGCTCTCGGGCGAGGAAGCGCTGAAGCCCTTCCTCGACGTGCTGCCGGACGCGCAGTTCTACCCGTCGACGAACCCGAAGTGGTCCGCGACGGACGGTGCGTTCAAGTCGCTCTTCGGTCAGATCCAGACGAAGTCGGCGCAGGACGTCCTGACCGAGATCCAGGCGCAGGCCGACGCGGGCTGAGCCCCGACTCACCACGGAAAGGGTTCGGTGACCACCGCACCATGAGCTCCACAACCGATACGTCATCGAACCCCGCGGGGGCGGCCTCGGGCCGCCCCCGCTCCGGCGGAGCGGACCGCGTGGGCAACGCCCCGGGCGGCGCCGCCCGCGGCCGGCCCGGCGGGCGAGACCTCGCCAAGGCGCTGCCCTGGATCGCCCCCGCACTCGCCCTCATCCTCGGCGTCGTGCTGTTCCCCGCCGGGGTGATGTTCTTCAACTCGACGCGGGACATCTCGCAGTCCGGCGTGGACAAGGGCTCCGTCGGCTTCGACAACTACGTCGAGGTGTTCTCGTTCCCCTACTTCTGGCCGATCTTCCTGCGCACCATCGTCTGGGTCGTCGTGGTGGTCGTGTTCACCGTGCTGATCTCGCTGGGCATCGCGCAGATCCTGAACAAGGCGTTCCCCGGCCGGCGCATCGTGCGTCTCGTCGTGATCATCCCGTGGGCCGCCTCGGTCGTCATGACGACGATGGTCGTCTACTACGGGCTCGAACCGTACTTCGGCGTCATCAACAAGTTCCTGGTCGACGTCGGCCTCATCGATACGCCCGAGGGCTACGGCTGGACCCGCAATCCCACGACCGCCTTCGTCTGGTCGATCGTGATCGCGATCTTCGTCTCGCTGCCCTTCACGACCTACACGATCCTCGCGGGCCTCGCCACGGTGCCGAGCGACACGATCGAGGCCGCGAAGATGGACGGCGCGAGCCCCGCGCGCACCTACTTCACGGTCGTCCTGCCGCAGCTGCGCGGCGCGCTCTCGGTCGCCGTGCTGATCAACATCATCAACGTGTTCAACTCGCTGCCGATCCTGAAGGTGATGACCGGATCGATCCCCGGCTACGACGCCGACACGATCATGACGATGATCTTCAAGTACATCCAGAACCAGCACAAGGTCGACGTCGCGTCCGCGCTCTCGGTCGTCGCCTTCCTCATCGTCATCGTGATCGTCGCGGTGTACGTGAAGGTCGTCAAGCCCACCAGGGAGGTCTGAGCGATGACCGTCACCGAAACCCGCGCCATGCTCTCGGTCGACGCCGAGCGCTCGCCCGGCGGCCGCGACCGCGGGCCCGCGCGCAAGCGCCGCTACACCGAGGACCAGGTGCCGCTCGGCCGCGTGCTGCTGCGCATGCTGGCCGGCCTCGTCGTGCTCGCGATCTTCATCCTGCCGTACACGATCATGTTCTTCGGCTCCGTGAAGACGAAGGCGCAGATCCGTTCGGTCGATCCCACCTACTTCCCCACGGAGTGGCACTGGGAGAACTACGTCAACATGTGGTCGACGCCCGAGACGCCGCTGCCGCAGAATCTCATCTCGACGATCGTGATCTCGGTGTTCGCGACGCTGCTCGTGCTGCTCGTGGCGCTGCCGGCCGCGTACTACACCGCGCGGTTCCGCTTCCCGGGGCGGATGGTGTTCCTCTTCCTCGTGATCGTCACGCAGATGCTGCAGCCGGCGGTGCTCACCTCCGGTCTGTTCCGGCAGTTCGCCACCCTCGGGCTGATCGACACCTGGGCGGCGATGATCTTCATCAACGCGGCGTTCAACCTGTCGTTCGCGGTGTGGATCATGCACTCCTTCTTCGCGGGCATCCCGAAGGAGGTCGACGAGGCGGCGCAGATCGACGGCGCGGGCCGGCTCACGGTGCTGTTCCGGATCAACCTGCCGCTCGTCTGGCCCGGCATCGTGACCGCGATCGTGTTCACCTTCGTGGCGTGCTGGAACGAGTTCGCCGCGTCGCTCGTGATCCTCTCGACGGCCGGCAACCAGCCGCTCTCGGTCGCGCTGACGAAGTTCGTCGGGCAGTACGAGACGAGTTGGCAGTACGTGTTCGGCGTCTCGATCGTCGCGATCGTGCCGGTCGTCATCCTGTTCATGCTCATCGAGAAGCGCCTCGTCGGAGGCCTCACCGCCGGCAGCGTGAAGTAGCCCCGGCCGTCTCCTTCCGCTCACGCGCCCGCGCGGAGGAGATCGGCCCGAAGGGAGGATGAATCGGCGAGATTCATCCTCCCTTCGTGTCATCCTCTTCCGGACCCCGCGCCGCGCTCAGTCCAGCCAGGGCACCTCGGGCATGCGGTGATACGGCACGCCCATCGCTTCCAATCGCTCGCCGTAGCCCGCCACGGCTGCGAAGAAGCCGGCCTCGTCCCGCCCGTCTGGGGCGGCCGGCGACCAGGCGATCTCGGCGATCGCCAGGATGCGGGGGAACGCCATGAACTCGACCTCGTCGAGGGTGCGCATGGTCTCGGTCCAGATCGGCGCCTCCACGCCGAGGATGTCGGCGTCGCCCACCCCCGCCACGATGGCGGCCGGGTCCCAGCCGTACGCCTCGGTCAGCGAGGTGTCGCCGTCGGCCCAGTCCTGGCCGAGCTGGCGGCCCTCGAAGCTCGGCGCGTCGGGGTAGACCATGTCGAGGTAGGCCGCGTCGGCGGGGGAGAAGACGATCTTCCCGCCCTGGGCGAGGAAGGCGCGCACATCGCCCGCCGAGCCGGTCTCCTCGCGCGGCGTCACGTAGTCCCAGTACTGCCCGACGGTACCGGCCGGGAGCTCCGTGGAAGCGCCGAGCTCGTGCCAGCCGATGATGGTCTTGCCAGTGGCGGCGCCCGCCTTCGTCATGCGCCGGACGAGGTCGAGGTAGTCGGCCTCGCTGGTCGCGAGCGACTCGTCGCCGCCGAGGTGGATCCAGGGGCCGGGGGTGAGCTCGGCCAGCTCACGGGTGACGTCGGCGAGGAAGCGGTCGGTCGCCTCGGCCCGGTCGGGCGACGCGCAGAGGGAGGAGAATCCCACCTCGGTGCCCTCGTACGGGGCCGGGGCGACGCCGTCGCAGTTCAGCTCCGGGTAGGCGCTCAGGGCCGCGTTCGTGTGGCCGGGCAGGTCGATCTCGGGCACGATCGTCACGTGCCGCTCGGCCGCGTACGCGACGAGGCGCCGGTAGTCGTCCTTCGTGTAATAGCCGCCGCCGTCGCCGCCCGCGGAGGTGGACGCCCCGACGCCGGTGAGTTCGGGCCAGGCATCGATCTGCAGGCGCCAGCCCTGGTCGTCGGTGAGGTGCAGGTGCAGCACGTTGAGCTTCAGCATCGCCAGTTGGTCGACGTAGCGTTCGACGTCGGCGACGGGCAGGAAGTGCCGGGCGACGTCGAGCATCGCGCCCCGGTAGGCGAAGCGCGGCGCGTCGTCGATGCGCACGGCGGGTGCGGTCCAGGGGCCTTCGGACGGGCGCTCCGCGTCGGCGGCCAGGATGGCGGGCGGCAGCAGCTGCAGCAGGCTCCGGCTCGCCCAGAACGCGCCGGCCGGGCTCGCTGCGTCGATCCGGGCGCCGTCGGCCCCGGTGGTGAGGCGGTACCCCTCGGCGGCCGGATCGGCGGGGACGGACGCCTCGGCGCCGGGCGTCACGCTGATCACGATGTCCGTCGCACCGCCAGGCCGCTCGCCGTCGTCGGCGACGACCGGCACCTCGGCGCCGGTGGCGAGGCGCAGCTGGGCGGCGAGCAGCTCGGGCGCGCTGCCCGCTTCGCCGATCACGAGCACCCGGCTCGTGTCGTCGAGCCGGAACGGGGCGGCGTCGAGCTCGTCGAACGAGAGCGGGGCGGGGATGATGCGGGGCACGGCGGCTCCGTTCGGCTGCGGCGCGCAGCCGGCCAGAGCGGCGGAGCCGAGCGCGATGGTCAGGGCGGCGGCGACGAGCCGTGCGGGGCGGGCGGCGATGCTCATGCGCAGCTTCCTCGTCGTCGAGCGGTCGGCGCGGCCGACCATTTGTGAGGGATCTTTACTCCCGGGTCCATCCTGCCACGACGACGCCGATCGCAACAGCCGCGGCGATGAGGCATCCATTGCTATGCTTGCTCCGTCGCGACTGGCGTTGAGATGGCTACCATCGGGGAGCGACTGGCACGCATCGACCGCACGCCTGGGCCGGTACGGATGCCTCGTGGCGCGAGTCGCGCGAGGCAGCACCCTCGTTTGGTCCGTACCTGTCATGAAGGAGCCAGTCTTGGCCGAATCCGTCTTCAACGCCCCGCTTTCCGAGGTCGATCCCGAGATCGCCGAGGTGCTCGAGCTCGAGCTCGGTCGCCAGCGCGACTACCTCGAGATGATCGCGAGCGAGAACTTCGTTCCCGTCTCGGTGCTGCAGTCCCAGGGCTCCGTGCTCACGAACAAGTACGCCGAGGGCTACCCCGGCCGTCGCTACTACGGCGGCTGCGAGTACGTCGACGTCGCCGAGTCGCTCGCGATCGAGCGGGCGAAGCGTCTGTTCGGCGCCGAGTACGCCAACGTCCAGCCGCACTCGGGCGCCACGGCGAACGCCGCCGTGCTGAGCGCGATCGCGACCCCGGGCGACACCATCCTCGGTCTCGAGCTCGCGCACGGCGGCCACCTCACCCACGGCATGAAGCTGAACTTCTCCGGCAAGCTCTACAACGCCGTCTCCTACGGCGTCGACCCGGAGAGCTTCCTCGTCGACCTGAACGTCGTCCGCGAGAAGGCGCTCGAGCACAAGCCCCAGGTCATCATCGCCGGCTGGTCGGCCTACCCGCGCCACCTCGACTTCGCCGCGTTCCGCGAGATCGCCGACGAGGTCGGCGCGAAGCTCTGGGTCGACATGGCGCACTTCGCCGGCCTCGTCGCCGCGGGCCTGCACCCCTCGCCCGTGCCCTACGCCGACGTCGTCTCCTCGACGGTGCACAAGACCATCGGCGGCCCGCGCTCGGGCTTCATCGTCTCGCGCGACACCGAGCTCGCGAAGAAGCTGAACTCGAACGTGTTCCCCGGCCAGCAGGGCGGCCCGCTCATGCACGTCATCGCCGCCAAGGCGACGGCGTTCAAGATCGCGGCCTCCGAGGAGTTCAAGGACCGTCAGGAGCGCACCCTGCGCGGTGCCGCGATCCTCGCCGACCGGCTCACCGCCGACGACTCGCGGGCCGCGGGCATCGACGTGCTCACGGGCGGCACCGACGTGCACCTCGTGCTCGCCGACCTCCGCAACTCGAAGATCAACGGCCAGGAGGCGGAGGACCTGCTGCACGAGGCGCTCATCACCGTGAACCGCAACGCGGTGCCGTTCGATCCGCGTCCGCCGATGGTGACCTCGGGCCTGCGCATCGGCACCCCGGCGCTCGCGACGCGCGGCTTCGGCGACGCCGAGTTCACCGAGGTCGCCGACGTCATCGCCGAGGTGCTGATGGGCGGTGCGGATGTCGCCGCGCTGCGCGAGCGGGTGCAGAAGCTCACCGCCGCGTTCCCGCTCTACCCCGGCCTGCAGCAGTAGAGGACGCACCCGGATGACCGCCATCACCCTCGACGGAGTCGCGACCGCGTCGGCCGTGAAGTCCGAGCTGGCCGGCCGCATCGCGAGCCTGCGCAGCCACGGGATCGTGCCGGGCCTCGGCACGCTCCTCGTCGGCGACGACCCCGGCTCGCGCTCCTACGTCGCGGGCAAGCACCGCGACTGCGCCGAGGTGGGGATCGAGTCGATCCGCATCGACCTGCCCGCTTCGGCGACGCAGGCCGACGTGATGGCGGCCATCCGGGAGCTGAACCACGCTCCCGAGGTCACCGGCTACATCGTGCAGCTGCCGCTGCCTGCGGGCCTCGACGAGCACGCCGCGCTCGAGGCGATCGACCCGGGCAAGGACGCCGACGGACTGCACCCGACGAACCTCGGCCGGTTGGTGCTCGGCATCGAGGGCGAGCTCGCCTCGCCCCTCCCGTGCACACCGGCCGGCATCGTCGAACTGCTGCACCGCTACGGGGTGCCGATCCGCGGACGCCACGTGACCGTGATCGGTCGCGGGCTCACCGTGGGCCGGCCGCTCGGGCTGCTGTTCACCCGGAAGGGCCTCGACGCCACCGTGACGCTCACGCACTCGCGCACCGCGGACCTCGCGGCCGAGGTGCGCCGCGCCGACATCGTCGTCGCGGCGGTGGGCGTGCCGCATCTCGTGCAGCCCGACTGGATCAAGCCCGGCGCCGCCGTGCTCGACGTCGGCATCACCCGCGTGCAAGACGAGGAGACCGGTAAGGGCCGGCTCACGGGCGACGTCGATCCGGCGGTCGCCGAGGTCGCCGGTCACCTCTCGCCGAACCCGGGCGGCGTCGGCCCGATGACTCGGGCCATGCTGCTCGCCAACGTCGTCAAGGCCGCCGAACTGCGTCTCGCCTGAGCCCGGTTCGCTGAGCCCGCCTTGGTTCGCTGAGCTCGTCGAAGCGCCGGTTCGATGAGCCCGTCGAAGCGCCCCTCGACGGGCTCGGGGGACCAGTGTTGTCGAAGCGCCCTCGACGGGCTCGGGGGACCAGTGCTGTCGAAGCGTGCCCGGCTCAGGCCGCCCGCTGCCCCGAGCGCCCGAGCCGCTGCTTCGCCGTGTTCTGCCCCGGCCCGACGGGCACGTGCGCGGTCGCCTTGGCGAGCCCGAACGCGGGCATGTCGGCGTACACCGCCTCGGCGTCCGCGACGGGCACCTCGTACGTCTCGTGCCACACGCCGACGTGCCCGGTGCCGAGCGCCGTGCGCATGAACTCCCGCCAGGGTTCGAGGTGCGGGGCGCCGCGGTCGGCGGCGAAGCGCTGCAGGTGCTCGGGGGTCGCCCAGTACGAGAGCAGGATCGTCGTGCGGCCGACCCAGCTCTCGAAGCCGAGCATGCCCGAGTCAGGGTGCGTCGCGAGGTGGCGGAGCATGCGCGGCATCTGCTTCGCCACGCGCTGCACGCGAGGAAGGCGCCACCAGTGGTTCGCGCGCATGCCGATGAGGAACACCGTGATCGTCTCCCGTTCGGGCGCAGCCGTGTAGCGCCCCGGGAACACTGTTCGAGTCATCCGAATCTCCATAACGTCGTTACGAAACGATGTTATGGCTAGACTGGCGACATGGCAAGACCCCCCGTGTACAACGACGCCCTCCGCGAGCGCCTCCTCGAGGTGACGGCCGAGATCGTCGCCCGCGACGGCGTCTCCCGCGCGGCGCTCCGCGACATCGCGAGTGCTGCGGGCACCTCGACGTCGGCGGTGTACGCCCTGTTCGGCGGAAAGGGCGAACTGCTCGCCGCGGTCATCGAGCACGGCTTCGCCTCCTTCGGCGCGGCCCAGCGCGAGGCCGCGCCGGCCGGGCTGCGAGCGCTGGGTGTCGCCTACCGAGCGTGGGCGCTCGCCCACCCCGCGCTGTACCGGCTGATGTTCGGCGGGGCGCTCGAATCCGTCGCCGATTGCGACCCGGACCCGGCCTCGGCATCCGCCTCCCTCGCTCCGCTGCAGGCGGCGATCGCCGCGCGCGGCGCCGCCGACGTGGGCGTGAGCGCCGTCGCCGTCTGGGCGCAGGTGCACGGCGCGGTCAGTCTCGAGCTCACCGGGATGGCCGGGCACGGCACGTCCTGGGACGAGGTCTACGAGGCCGTCCTCGACGCGGTGGAGCGGAGTCTGCCGGCGGGCTGACGATTCGGCGGGCTCGCTTCGGCGGGCTCGCTTCGACGGGCTCAGCGGACCAGGGCGCTTCGAGTGTTCACCGGCCGGCCACCCCGCCGCCACGCGGGCGACGTACCGTCGCCCCATGGAACGCGAGCGCATCGACCCCGCCGGCCGCCCCTCGGTGGTCGCGGTCGTCCCGGCGCGCGGCGGTTCGAAGGGCCTGACCGGGAAGAACCTCGCGCCCGTCGGCGGCATCCCCCTCGTCGCCCGCGCCGTGCGCGCGGCATCCGCGGCCTCGCGCATCGATCGGGTCGCGGTGACGAGCGACGATGCGGCGATCGCCGAGGCCGCGCGGGATGCCGGCGCCGAGACGATCGTCAGGCCGATCGAGCTCGCCGGCGACGCCGCGAGCTCCGAGAGTGCGCTGCTGCACGCCCTCGACCAGCTCGCCCTCGCGGGGAGCGACCCCGAGGTGCTCGTCTTCATCCAGGCCACCTCGCCGTTCATCGACCCGGACGACCTCGACCTCGCGGTCGCCCGCGTGCTCGCCGACGAGGCCGACGTCGTCTTCTCCGCGGTCGAGAGCCACGCCTTCCTCTGGCGACGGGATGCCTCGACCGGCGCGTCGGGCGTGAACCACGACGCCGCCCGGCGGCCCCGCCGGCAGGACCGGGAGCCCGAGTTCCGCGAGACGGGCGCGTTCTACGTGCTGCGCGTCGACGGCTTCCGCGAGGCCGGGCACCGCTTCTTCGGTCGCATCGAGGTGCAGCTCGTCCCCGAGGCGCACGCGCTCGAGATCGACGGCCCGGCCGAGCTCGCCATCGCCGAGGCGCTCGCGCCGACGCTCGACGGCCGCGCCTGGCACCCACGGCTCGACGTCGACGCCGTCGTCACCGACTTCGACGGCGTGCACACCGACGACACGGCCGTCGTCGGCGGGGACGGGGCCGAGTTCGTCCGGGTGAACCGGAGCGACGGTGCCGGCGTGGCCCGGCTCCGCGCCGCCGGCATCCCGGTGCTCATCCTCTCCGCGGAGCAGCACCCCGTGGTCGGCGCCCGAGCCGCGAAGCTCGGCGTCGAGGTGCTGCAGGGGATCGCCGACAAAGGCGCCGCCCTCACCGACTGGGCCGAGCGCCGAGGCATCCGTCTCGATCGCATCGCCTACCTCGGCAACGACCTCGGCGACCTGCCCGCCCTCGCCCTCGCGGGCTGGCCGGTCGCGGTCGCCGACGCGATCCCCGAGGTGCGCCGGCAGGCGCGCCTCGTCCTCAGCCGGCGGGGTGGTGACGGCGCGGTCCGAGAGCTGGCCGACGCCGTCCTGGCTGGGCGTGCGGCCGTGGGGGCGGCCGCCGACGCCCCCGCCGCCCCGCCCACCCCGTCCGAAGGACCGGCCCCGGCGGCCGAGCCCGCCCTCGCCAACGAAGGAGCCCTGACATGAGCGTGCGTATCGGCCGTCACGAGGTCGGCACCGGCCTGCCCGTCTACGTCGTCGCCGAGATCGGCCTGAACCACAACGGTGAGCTGGAGCTCGCGAAGCGGCTCATCGATGTCGCTGCCGAGGCCGGCTGCCAGGCGGTGAAGTTCCAGAAGCGGACGCCCGAGCTCGCGACGCCGGAGCACATGAAGGACGTGCCACGCGAGACGCCGTGGGGCACTATGAGCTACCTCGACTACCGTCGTCGGGTCGAGCTGTCGCGCGACGACTACCTCGAGATCGCCCGCTACGCCGACCTCCGCGGCCTCGACTGGTTCGCCTCCCCGTGGGACGAGCCCTCCGTCGCGTTCCTCGAGGAGCTCGACGCGCCCGCGTTCAAGGTCGCCTCCGCCTCCGTCACCGACCTCCCGCTGCTGCGCGCGATCGCCGCGACCGGCAAACCCGTGATCCTCTCCACCGGGATGTCGACGCTCGAGGAGATCGACCGCGCCGTCGTCACCCTCGGCACCTCGCAGCTGCTCATCATGCACGCGACCTCGAGCTACCCGATGCCGGCGGAGGAAGCGAACCTCCGCACGATCGACACGCTCGCCCTGCGCTACCCCGTGCCGATCGGTTACTCGGGGCACGAGCACGGCCTGCAGATCTCGCTCGCCGCCGTCGCCCTCGGTGCCGTCGCCGTCGAGCGGCACATCACGCTCGACCGGGCGATGTGGGGGAGCGACCACGCCGCCTCCCTCGAGCCGCAGGGGCTCGGGCACCTCGTCCGCGACATCCGCATCATCGAGACCGCGATGGGCGACGGGGTGAAGCGGGTGTTCCCCGGCGAGGAGGCGCCCAAGGCGAAGCTGCGCCGGGTGCTCGTGTGAGCCGCGACGAGGGGGCGGCGCCAGCGCGCCGGCTGCTCGTCGTCGCCGACAGCGATTCCTACGTGAAGTGGGGCGCGGCGCTCGCCGGACGGGTCGCGGGCGCCTGGGACAGCGAGGTGGTCCTCCTCGCCTCGCCCGTGCTGCCGAGCCCGCGCCAGCTGGACGCCGCGCTCGCCGGGTCCGGGTTCGCGTCGGCCGGGGTGCGCCTCCTCGAGCTCGACGAGCTGCTCTCCGAGCTCGCCGCCGACCCGCCCGACGCCGTGCTCCTCGCGCTGCGCGGGCCGCTCGTCCGCGTCGTCGCGGGGCGCATCGCGGGGCAACCGAACCGGCCGGTGCTCGTCTCCGGCTTTCCCGGGCTCACCATCCCCGCCGAGCCGAAGGCCGTCGTCTACCGGGAGCTCGTCGACCTCGTCGTGCTGCACAGCCGACGCGAGGTGCGGGAGTTCGGCGCCAACGCGCGGGCACTCGATGTCGGGGTCAGGTTCGGGCTCGCCACGCTGCCGTTCCTGGCCGCGGTGCCGCCGACCGCCTGGGTCGGCCCGGAGCGCAACGAGGTCGTCTTCGCCGTGCAGGCGAAGGTCCCGGCCGGGCTGGACGATCGGGTGCGCCTCGTCGCGATGCTCGCGCGCGCGGCGCGCGCGCATCCGGACCACCACGTCGTGCTGAAGGTGCGCGCGCGTCCCGGCGAGGCCCAGACGCACGCCGAGGAGTTCGACCTCGGCGAGCTCGTCGCCGATCCGCCGGCGGAGCTCCTGGCCACCGCGGGCGGCGTGCTGCCGGCGAACCTCGTCGTTCGCGACGGCCCGATGGCGGGGCACCTCGAGTCCGCCGCCGCACTCGTCACGGTGAGCTCGACCGCGGTGCTCGAGGCGATCGCGCTGGGCGTGCCCGCGTTGCTGCTCGAGGACTTCGGCATCGGCCCGAAGCAGATCAACACCGTCTTCGAGGGCAGCGGACTCTTCGGCGACGCCGAGGACCTGACGGCGGGGCGGTGGCGGCAGCCCGACGCGGGATGGCTCGGCGACAACTACTTCCACGGCGAGGAGCACGACGACTGGGAGCACGAGCTGGCCGAACTCGTGAACGCCCGTGCACGTGCGCCGCTCCCCGTGCCGAGGCGACGGCACAACCTCGTGGGCGGGGCGCTCCGTCGGGCGTACGAGCGCAAGCGGATGCTCGGCGACTACGACCGGACGCCCGCCGGGGCGGCCGCGATGGTCGTCGCGCTCCCGGCGCGCTGGCTGCTGCGGCGGGCGCGGCGGCTTCGCGCCGCGGTCACGGGGTCGGCGCCGTATGCTCCGCGAGGTGCGTGAGGTAGGCCTCGCCGTTCCGGCGGATGCCGGCGCGTTCCTCGTCGCTGAGCTCGCGGCGGACCTTCGCCGGCACTCCGGCGACGAGCGAACCCGGCGGGACGACGGTGCCCTCGAGCACGACGGCGCCCGCGGCGACGAGGGAGCCCTCACCGATCACGGCCCCGTTCAGCACGGTCGCGTTCATGCCGATGAGGCTGTCGCGCTCGATGGTGCAGCCATGCAGCACCGCGCCGTGCCCGACGGACACCCCCTCGCCGACGGTGAGCGGGAAGCCCGTGTCGACATGGCAGACGACCGTGTCCTGGAGGTTCGCCCGCGCACCGAGCACGATCGGCGCCGCCTCGGCACGGAGGACCGCGTTGTACCAGACGCTCGACTCGGCCTCGAGGCGCACGTCGCCGACGAGTACGGCGCCCGCCGCGACGAAGGCGGTGGCATCGATCGACGGGGTGCCGATTCCGGTGAGCGGGCGGATGTGGGCGGCGGCGTCGACGGGCATGTTCGAATCCTACGGGGCCGGGCGGGCGAGGCGGAGCCGGACGATCCGCACCAGGGCGCCGACCGCGAACACCGCGACGCCGCCGGCGACCGCGAGCGGCGGCAGGGTCGCGACCAGGATGACGCAGCCGATCGCCCCGAGGAGCGCGAGCCCGCGGCGGGTGCGTCGGATGCGGGGCGCGGTCTCGGACCGGCCCATGAGCCGCAGCGCGGCGAGGTTGGCGACGAGATAGTAGACGAGGACGCCGAATGAGCTGAAGCCGATCGCTTCGCGGAGGTCGGCCACGAGCAGCACCAGGACGATGGCCGCCGCAGCGACGAGCTCCGCCGCGTAGGGCACGTGGGTCCGGGGGTGCACCGCGGCGAGGGCGCGGGGGAGTTCGCGGTCGCGGGCCATGGCGAGCGCCGTCCGGCCGATACCGGCGACGAGCGCGAGCAGCGCGCCGAGCGCGGCGAGCCCGGCGCCGATCCCGACGACGGGCACGGCCCAGTCCCACCCGCTCGTCGCGACGAGCTCGGCGAGCGGCGCGGTGCCGTCGGCGAGGCCGCCGGCACCGAGCCCGAGGAGCAGCACGACGGCGAGCACTCCGTACAGCGCGACGACGAGGCCGAACGCGATGGCGATCGCCCGCGGGATCGTGCGCTCGGGCTCGCGCACCTCCTCGCCGAGCGTGGCGATCCTCGCGTACCCGGCGAAGGCGAAGAACAGCAGCCCCGCCGACTGGAGGACGCCGTAGGGGCCCGCGGTGGGAGCCGCGGCGAGTGGGCCGGGGCCGTCGCCGGACGTGAGCCCGGCGACGCCCGCGACGACGACGAGGGCGAGCACGGCCGCGACGGCGGCGACGATGACGGTGGCGGCCCGGGCGGTGCGGGTGATCCCGAGCAGGTTCAGCCCGGAGAGCAGGACGACGGCCGCGATCGCCGCAGGCTTCTGCCATTCGGCGGGGACGAGGTAGGCCGCCGCGGTCATGGCCATCGCCGCGCAGCTCGCCGTCTTGCCGATGACGAAGCCCCAGCCGGCGAGGAACCCCGGCCACGCGCCGAGCTCCTCGCGCCCGTACCGGTAGGCGCCGCCCGACTCCGGATAGCGCGCCGCGAGCCGCCCCGTCGAGCTGGCGTTCGCGTAGGCGACGAGCGCGGCGAGCGCGAGGCCGAGCAGCAGCCAGTCGCCGGCGGCCCGGGCGGCGGGGCTCCAGACGGCGAACACGCCGGCGCCGATCATCGAGGCGAGCCCGATGGCGACGGCGTCGCGGAGGCCGAGCCGGCGGGCGAGCGGAGAGGCAGCGGTCACGCTCGCACCTTAGTGCACCCGGGTAACCGGGAATCGGCACGGCCTTCCGTAGGATCGTGCCATGACCGCCCCCACGCATCCCGCCGTCGATCGCGTCGCCGCCGCGCTGTCCGCGCAGGGCGTCGAGCCGAGCATCCGGTGGTTCGACGACGCCGTCACGACCGCCCAGCTCGCCGCCGACGCGCTCGGCATCGAGGTCGGCCAGATCGCGAACTCCCTCGTCTTCACGATCGACGACGAACCGATCCTCGTGCTCACCTCCGGGGCGCACCGGGTCGACACCGCGTGGTTGGGCGAGGCGCTCGGCGGCACCATCCGTCGTGCCTCGAAGGAGACGGTGAAGGCCGCGACGGGGCAGGTGATCGGCGGCGTCGCGCCGGTCGGGCATCCGGCCCCGGTGCGGACCGTGGTCGACGTGCATCTGGCCGAGTACCCGGTGGTCTGGGCGGCCGCGGGGCACGCGAGGACGGTGTTCCCGACGACGTTCGAGGAGCTCGTGCGGATCACCGGCGGCACCCCGCACGCGGTGGAGGCACCCCGGGGCTGACGGCCGTTCGGCTCAGCGGTCGCGCCGCGCGCCCGGCGAGGGCACGACGGTGAAGGTGCCGGGCTCCCGGTAGCCGGCCGCCGCGAAGGCGGCGCGCACCGCCCCCGCCGCCGCGGCGACGTCGGCGAGCGGCACGAGCGCGATCGCCGAGCCGCCGAAGCCGCCGCCGGTCATCCGGGCACCGATCGCGCCCGCCGCCCGGGCCGTCTCGACGGCGAGGTCCAGCTCGGGCGTCGAGATCTCGAAGTCGTCGCGCATCGAGATGTGCGAGGCATCCAGCAGTGCCCCGATGGTCGCCGGGCCGCCCTCGTGGAGGGCGCGCACCGTGTCGAGCACGCGCTGGTTCTCCGTGACCACGTGCCGCACCCGGCGGTAGGTTTCGTCGTCGAGAAGCTCGCGCGCGCGGCCCAGCTCGCGCTCCGGCAGTTCGCGGAGGGTCGGCACACCGAGCGCCAGCGCCCCGGCCTCGCACGAGGCGCGCCGCGCCGCGTAGCCGCCCGTCGCGTGCGCGTGCTCGACGCGGGTGTCCACGACGAGCACCGCGAGCCCGGCCGCGGCGAAGTGGAGCGGCACGACCTCCGCGTCGAGGCTGCGGCAGTCCAGGAAGACGCCGGCGTCGGCCTCGGCGAGGAGGGAGGCGGACTGGTCGAGGATGCCGGTGGGTGCGCCGACCACCCGGTTCTCGGCGAGCCGGCCGACCTTCGCGAGCGTCGCTCGGTCGAAGCCGAGTCCCCAGTGCTCGTTGAGCGCGAGCGCGACGGCCGACTCGAGCGCGGCGGAGGAGCTGAGCCCGGCGCCGACCGGGACATCGGACTCGAGGTGCAGGTCGACCCCGCGGGCCTGCGCGAGATCGGCGCCGAACTCGCGGAGCGCCCACACCACGCCGAGCGGGTACGCGGACCAGCCCTGCAGCGCGTCGGGGTCGAGCTCGTCGAGGTGCACGACGACCGGGTCCGCCGCGAACGAGCTCGAGACCCGGACGGCTCGGTCGTCCCGGTCGCCGACGGCGACGGCGGTGCGCCGGTCGATCGCGAAGGGGAACACGAAGCCGTCGTTGTAGTCGGTGTGCTCGCCGATCAGGTTCGCCCGGCCGGGCGCACTCCACACCCCGGCCGGCAGCCGGCCGGACCGGTCCTTCAGCCCGGCGGCGGCCCGCTCGACGAGATCGGTCCCGGTCATGCGTCCACTCCTTCGATCACGGCGCGCAGGGCCTCGGCCTGCGCCTCCGGCGGCACGTCGCCGATCCAGGCTCCCATCGCGGCCTCCGAACCGGCGAGGTACTTCAGCTTGTCCGCGGCGCGCCGCGGGCTCGTGAGCTGCAGGGTGAGTCGCACCTCGTCGCGGTGCTCGTGCACCGGGGCCTGGTGCCAGGCGGCGATGTACGGCGTCGGCGTCTCGTAGCGGGCGTCGACACCGCGCAGCAGTCGCCGGTAGAGCACGGCGAGCTCGTCGCGCTCGGCGAGGGAGGTCCCGGCGAAGTCGGGCACGTGCCGGTGCGGGACGAGGTGCACCTCGATCGGCCAGCGCGCGGCGAACGGCACGTACGCGCTCCAGTGCTCGCCGCGGAGCACGACGCGCGGCCCGTCGAGCTCGCGGGCCACGACGTTCGCGACGTGACCGGGCCCGGCGTCCGCGATCGCGTCGAGCAGTCGTCGGGTGCGGGGCGTCACGTAGGGGTAGGCGTAGATCTGGCCGTGCGGATGGCCGAGCGTCACCCCGATCGCTTCGCCCCGGTTCTCGAAGGGGAACACCTGCTGCACGCCGGGCAGCGCCCCCAGCTCGGCGGTGCGATGGGCCCAGGCCTCGATCACGGTGCGGGCGCGCGAGGCGGACTGCGTGCCGAAGGATCCCTCGCGCTCGGGGCTGAAGCAGACGACCTCGCAGCGGCCGAGCGAGGGCAGGGTGCGCTCGAGGCCGACCCGCCGGGCGGCGGTGAGCGCGGCCGCGGGGTCGGCACCGGGGTCGGCGAGCGCCGGCCCGAACGCGGGGGAGCGGTTCTCGAACACCGCGACGTCGTAGCGGCTCGGGATCTCCGAGGAGTTGCCGGGCGACTGCGGGGCGAGCGGGTCGAGCTCCGCGGGCGGGAGCACCACCCGGTGCTGGCGGGCGGCGGCGATGGAGATCCAGTCGCCGCTCAGGGGATCCTGCCGCATCTCGGCGGTCGCTGGACGCGGGGCGAGCTCGCGCTCGTCGATGGCCCGGCCGGGCGGCAGTGTCGTGTCGGCGTCGTCGAAGTAGAGCAGTTCGCGGCCGTCGGCGAGGGCGCTGCGATGGACCGCGATGCGCGGGTCGGCGATGGGGAGGGCGGTCACGTCGCCACTGTACGAAACTTTTGTTTTGCAAACAAGTAGCTTGCGTATTGCAAAGCGCTGGCTCGCGCGGGAGAATGACGCCCATGCCCACCGAGCCGACGGACGCCGCGAGCCGCCACGACGTCGCCGGGCGCCGCGAGCTCGCCCGCGCGCTCGTCGAGGAGCGGGGCTTCGTGCGCGTCGCCGACCTCGCGCTCGCGTTCGGGGTGACGAGCGTCACCGCCCGCGCCGACCTCGACGTGCTCGAGCGCGCCGGCGCCGTGCGCCGCGTGCACGGCGGTGCGGTGCCCGCGGGGGAGACGGTGCGCCCGGCCCGCGAGCCGAGCCTCGAGGAGGCCCTGGAGACCTCGATCGCGCCGAAGCAGCGCATCGGCGAGGCGGCGGCCGCACTCGTGTCGAGCGGCCAGAGCCTGCTGCTCGACGTCGGCTCGACCTGTCTGCAATTCGCGCGCGCCCTGCGGGCCCGCCGCGAGCTCGAAGACGTCACGATCTTCACCAACGGGCTCGCCATCGCCCTCGAACTCGAACCGGAGATCCCGCGATTCTCCGTCGTGGTCACCGGCGGCACGCTCCGGCCCCGGCAGCACTCGCTCGTGCATCCGCTCGCCGGCCGCATCCTCGACGAGGTGCACGTCGACCTCGCCTTCATCGGCTGCAACGGCGTGCATCCCGATCGCGGCGCCACGAACCAGAACCTGCCCGAGGCGCAGGTGAAGGCGCGCATGGTGCAAGCGTCGGCGCGGAGCATCCTGCTCGCCGACGGCTCCAAACTCGGCGAGGTGCACCTCGGCCGCATCGCGCCGCTCGAGGCATTCGACGCGCTCGTCACGGATGCCTCGGCCCCCGCCGTGCTCGTCGGCGAGCTCGAGGCCACCGGCCTCCCGGTGCAGCTCGCCGGCTGAGCGGGCGAGCGACCGCCCGGCCGCGCGGGGCGGCGCCGGACCGGCCGCTCCGCATATGGTGGAAGCATGACCCTCCCAACGGGCGAACAGCTCGTCCTCGAGACCTCGACGTCGAGCGGGGAGCTCACCGCCGTCGTCACCACCGTCGCCGCCGGCCTGCGCGCGCTCAGCCTCGACGGGGTCGAGCTGGTGCCCAGCTTCGGTGAGGACCGCACCCCACCCGCCGCCGCCGGCATCGTGCTCGCCCCGTGGCCGAACCGCATCCGTGACGGTCGCTGGAGCCACGACGGCGTCGACCACCAGCTCGCGATCACCGAGCCGGCGCTCGGTAACGCCATCCACGGCCTGCTGCGCTTCACCGAGTACCGCGTCGTCGCCCAGGACCGCGACTCCGTGACCCTCGAGGCGACCATCTTCCCGCAGACGGGCTACCCGTTCCTCATCGAGACCGCGGTGCACTACGAGCTCGTGTCCGACGGGCTCCGGGTCACCCATCGCCTCGAGAACGTGGGCGCCGACGCCGCGCCCGTCGCCCTCGGCGCCCACCCCTACGTGAAGATCGGCGGCGTGCCCACGGCCGAGCTCGAGCTGCGCATCGAGGCCGACAGCCACATCGAGGTCGACGAGCGCAAGCTGCCCACCGGCGAGGTGCCCGTCGACGGCACGCCGTGGGACCTCCGCGGCGGGCGTCGAGTCGGCGAGCTCTCGCTCGACGACGCCTTCGGCGAGCTCGCCTCCGACGAGGAGGGGGTCATCGAGCACGTGCTGAGCGCCCCCGACGGGCGCAGCGTCGCCGTCTGGGCCGACGACGACTTCGCTTACGTGCAGGCGTTCACGACCGACCGCTTCCCGGGCGAAGCGCTCGCGATCGCGATCGAGCCGATGACCGCTCCCGCAGAAGCGTTCAACTCCGGCCGCGGTCTGCGCTGGCTCGGGCCGGGCGAGCAGTGGGAGCTCAGCTGGGGCATCCGCTTCCGGGGCTTCACCGCGGACTGACGCGCCGCGTCAGCGCGCGCAGCTGCCCGTTGCCACGGCCTGGTCGAGCGACGGGGCCGCCGCGGCCAGCGGGGCGAGCACCTCGATCGGCACCGCGAAGCCGACGTTCTGCACCGACTCCGACTTCGCGAAGACCACGCCGGCGACCTCCCCGGCGCCGGTGAGCAGCGGACCGCCCGAGTTGCCGTGGTCGACCTGCGCCGCGAACGTCGTCACCTCCCGGGTGGACGTGCGGTCGCCCTCGACGATCGTGAGCGGGCCCGTCGACATCACCGAGCCCGAGCGCAGCGTGAACGGGCCGCCGAAGGGGTAGCCGGCGACCCCGACGGCGGTGCCCGGTGCCGGCGGCTCCGCCAGCGGGAGCGGGGCGACGTCGAGCGGGTCGGTCGCGACGAGGGCGAGGTCGGCCTCCTGGTCGAAGGCGACCACCCGACCCGCGACCGCACCGCGCCCCGGGGCCTCGACGATCGGCTCGTCGATGCCGGCGACGACGTGCGCGTTCGTCACGACCCGGTTCGGCGCGACCACGAAGCCGGAGCCCGTCAGGGTGCTGCCGCACTGGAAGGCGGTGCCCGTGATGCGCACGACCGAGGCCGTCGCGGCGTTCACCGCGTCGCCCGAGGGGCCGTCGCTCGGCAGCTCCGGCGCGGCCGTCGGCCCGCCGATGACGTCGACGAGCCACGGCACGCCCTGGCCGAGCGCCGCGGTCCGGATCTCGGCGAGCAGCGCGCGGGCGGGTTCGGGAGTGACACGCTCGAGGCCGCGCAGCACCTGCGAGCCCGCGACCGCAGGCGAGAGCACGGGAACGCCCATCGACTGCACGCTCGAGCCGAGCAGGGCGACGACGAAGGCCGCGACGAGCAGGTTGCCGAGCGCCCCGAAGATGCGGTCGATCACGCCGAGCTTCACCGCCCGGGCGCCGCGACGCAGCATGCGGCCGAGCACCGCGCCGAGCGAGGCGCCGACCGCGAGGAGCAGCACCGCCGTCGCGATCACCGCGGGCGCGCGCCACTCGGGCGCCGCGACGAGCGAACCGACCCACGGCATCGCGAACCAGGACGCGACACCGCCCGCGACGAGCCCGACGAGCCCGGCGGCGGTGCGCAGCAGCCCCGCGCGCCAGCCGTTCACGAGCGCGCCGATGCCGATCACCACGAGCAGCACGTCGAGCACCAGGCTCCAGCCCATCCGTCACCTCCGTCGCGCCCCGCGGCGCGTTTGTGGATTCCACCCTCTCGTACCCGGCTCGGGAACCGCTGAGGACGCGGCGGTCGACAAGCCGGATGCCTCGACCGCACGGCTCGGCTATCGTCGTGATGCCCGTGGCTTGTGCCGCGGGCGTGCCCCGGACCGGCCGGGGCGCACCCCGGCGAGGAGGCTTGGATGCGGGTCGGCATGTTCCTGAACTACGCGGGCGGATTCGCGGAGGTCGCCGACGAGGTCGGCGAGCTCGAAGCCGCCGGCGTGGACCTCGTCGCCGTCCCCGAGGCGTACTCCTTCGACGCCGTCAGCCAGCTCGGCTTCCTCGCCGCGCGCACCTCGACGATCACGCTCGCCTCCGGCATCCTCCAGCTGTACACGCGCACGCCGACCCTCACCGCGATGACCGCGGCGGGCCTCGACTACGTCTCTGGCGGCCGCTTCGAGCTCGGCATCGGCGCCTCCGGGCCGCAGGTGATCGAGGGCTTCCACGGCGTACGCTACGACGCGCCCGTCGGCCGCACCCGCGAGATCATCGAGATCTGCCGGGCGACGTGGCGGCGCGAGCCCCTCGTGCACGAGGGCCGGCATTACCGGATCCCGCTGCCCGCGGGCGAGGGCACCGGACTCGGCAAGCCGCTGAAGCTCATCAACCACCCGGTCCGCGACCGCATCCCGATCACCGTCGCCGCCCTCGGCCCGAAGTCCGTCGAGCAGACGGCCGAGATCGCCGACGGCTGGCTGCCGATGTTCTTCCATCCCGAGCGGGCCGGCGCCGTGTGGGGCGACGCGCTCGCCGCGGGCACGGCGCGACGCTCGAGCGGCCTCGCCCCGCTCGACGTGTTCGCGAGCCCGGCGCTCGCGATCACCGAGCGACCGGACGAGGTGCTGCCGCTCGTGAAGCCGCAGCTCGCCCTCTACGTCGGCGGCATGGGGGCGAAAGGCAAGAACTTCTACAACGACCTCGTGGGCAGCTACGGCTTCGCCGCGGAGGCGGAGCGGATCCAGGAGCTCTACCTCGCCGGGCGCAAGGAGGAGGCGGTCGCCGCAGTGCCCGACGAACTCGTGCGGGCGATCTCACTCATCGGGCCGGCGTCGTATGTGGCCGAGCGGGTCGCCGCCTTCGCGGAGGCCGGCGTGACGACGCTCACGGTGACGCCGCTCGCGCGGAACTCCGCCGAGCGGGTGGCCCTCATGGCCGGCTTCCGCGGCCTCGTCGGCTGACGGCGGGCGGCCGGCGCCGGTGTTGGCGCCTACCGTGCTCTGGTGCCCCCAGAGAGGCTCGAACTCTCGACCCACGGATTAACCTGCTGCACTGAGTTTCCCCAGCCACCGCTCGCGCGGCTTGCAGTCTGGACTATCTCACCACCTTCGGCCGGGCCGGTCAGGTGCGCCGCGTATAGTCTCTGAGGTTCCCTTTCGGTTACCTGCTGATTGCCCAATCCCTCGGATTGTCACTGCCTCTCGGCGAGTACCTCGGGCTCTCAGGGGGTCCCAGCATACAGCGGCGTTCATCCGGCGCATTTCGGCGCCGGCGCTCCTATTTTCTGTTGAAGTCCGTTGCTCTAACCAACTGAGCTATGGGGGCCGGGCCAGCCTATCAGGCCGACCCTCGCGCCGATTCGTGCGCTCCTGACGGACCCGGACCGTGTCGGAGGCCGCCGATACGGTCGTGCCATGAAGCGGTGCACGATGTGCCGGGCGGAGCTGCCGCCCGTCGAGTTCAACGTGCGTCGCGCCTCCCGCGACGGGCTGCAGAACGTGTGCCGCACCTGCAATCGGGCACGAGCCAAGCGCTACTACGACGAACATCGAGACGAGCACGTGCAGCTCATGATGCAACGCCGCGCGGCGGCACGCGACCAGGCGGTGGTCGCGGTGGGTGAGCATCTCCTGGCCAATCCCTGCGTCGACTGCGGCGAGGGCGACGTCCGCGTGCTCGATTTCGACCACCTGCCCGGTTCGGGCAAGTCTGCGGAGGTCATGCGACTCGTGCGCAACGGCTACTCCGTCGCCCGGGTGATGGTCGAGATCGCCAAGTGCGAGGTGCGCTGCCGCAACTGCCACGCCAAGGTCACGTATGAGCGGCTCGGCAACGACTGGCGCACGGCGCTCATGCGGCGAGTGGCCGACGAGGGCGAAGAGACGACCGAGCCCGACGCAGGCGAACGTGACGATCACCGCGATCTCGCCGATCCCGGGTGAGCGACCGCCGACGGCGGGTATCCTTGCCGGAATGGCCTCCAGCTTCCACCGCCCCACCAAGTTCCCGCCCGGCATGTTCGAGGCGTTCCTGGGCGGCGAAGACCCGGCTCAGCTGAATCGGGTCGCGCACGACACCGCGGCGGCCCTGCTCGCCCGGGTGCGCAGCGATCCCGATCCCGAGATCGTGTCCCGCCTCGTCGCCTACACGGACCGGCACGGCATCGACGCGATCGCCGAGCTCTGGTCGCGGTCGTCCGCGAAGAGCCTGCCGGGGGCGCTCTGGCGCATCTATCTGCTGCGCACGCTCATCCGGCAGGATCCCGAAGCACTGAGCCTCGCCTATCGTCGCGGCACGGAGGTGTCGCACACCATCGACCAGGTCGTCGCCGGAGCGGCCGCGCCGGCCGGCCCCGGCGAGGTCATCGAGCTCGCCGACCGCATCCTGCACGGGGTGTTCGCCGGTGACTTCGCGGTCGCGCTCGATCGGGCCGCGGCGTTCGGCCGGGTCACCGCCGCGGGCTTCGCCAGCCTCGCCGACGACGCCGATGCCGCCGACGCGGTGCATCCTGACCGGCCCGCCTCGTTCACCCGCCGGGCGCTGCGGCTCACCGAGCTGTCCGACGAGTTGACCGCCTGCGCGAAGCTCTGGCGCCGCGACGCCCTCGACTGAGCGTCGCACGGAATACTCGGTCATGGCGGTCCGTTACACTCGATATGCCGGGCCGCAGTAACCCCGGGCTCCAATATTCGCCGCTTCGAGCGGCCTCGCGCCGAGAGGCGTTCTGCGGCCCGGCATTTCCCGTCTTCGGGCGCGTACGATCGGAGCATGCCCGCCACCGTGACGCTCCTCATCGAGCCGCTCGCCGCCGACGATCTCCACTCCGACCTCGAATCGACGTTCCGCGAGGTGGACGCCTCCGCCCCCGCCCTGCGGGTCGGCGAGCTCTCCACGCAGCGCGGCGACGGCATCTTCGAGACCCTGGCGGTCGTGAACGGGCACGCCCAGGAGGCCGAGCCGCACCTGCAGCGGCTGCGCAACTCCGCCGCGATCTGCGAGCTGCCCGAGCCGAACCTGGCGCAGTGGCACGCCGCGATCGAACGCGCGACCGCCTCGCTGCCGAACGAGGGCGAGTTCGCGATGAAGCTCGTCCTGAGTCGCGGCGTCGAGCACGGTCCGGCGCCGACCGCCTGGCTCTCCGCGGCCCCCGCCGCGGACTTCACCGCACCGCGCGAGCAGGGCATCCGCGCGGTCACCCTCGACCGCGGGCTGGCGCACGACGCCGCGGCGAGCGCGCCCTGGCTGCTGCTCGGCGCGAAGACGCTGAGCTACGCGACCAACATGGCGGCGCTCCGGGAGGCGAAGCGCCGGGGCGCCGACGACGCGATCTTCGTCTCCTCGGACGGGTTCGTGATGGAGGGGCCGACCTCGAGCGTCATCCTCCGCCACGGCGACGTCTATTCGACGCCGGCGCCGAGCGGGGCGATCCTGCACGGCACGACCCAGCTGAGCCTCTTCGAGCACCTGGGCGAGCTCGGTCATCGCACGGAGTACCGCGACCTCCCCGTCGCCGAGCTCATGACGGCGGAGGCGATCTGGCTCGTCTCGAGTGTGCGGCTCGCCGCGGGCGTCACCGCCCTCGACGGCACCGCCGTCCCCTTCGACGCCGACGAGACGCGCGCCTTCAACGCTTACCTGCTGAGCCCGCGCGACTGACGGGGTTCGGGCCGGAGACGACGGATGCCCCGGCGCTGTTCTCGCCGAGGCATCCGCTGAACCGGGCCGGAGCGGCCGGATCAGCCGAAACGGCCCGAGACGTAGTCCTCGGTCGCCTTGACCGTGGGGTTCGAGAAGATCGTGGTGGTGTCGGCGTACTCGATGAGCTTGCCCGGCTTGCCCGTGCCCGCGATGTTGAAGAACGCGGTCTTGTCGCTCACGCGCGAGGCCTGCTGCATGTTGTGGGTCACGATCACGATCGTGTACTCCTGCTTCAGCTCCTCGATGAGGTCCTCGATGGCGAGGGTCGAGATCGGGTCGAGCGCCGAGCACGGCTCGTCCATCAGGATCACCTCGGGCGACACGGCGATCGCGCGGGCGATGCACAGGCGCTGCTGCTGGCCGCCGGAGAGGCCGGAGCCGGGGCGGTCCAGGCGGTCCTTGACCTCGTTCCAGAGGTTCGCGCCCTGCAGCGACTTCTCCACGAGGTCGTCGGCGTCCGACTTGCTCATCTTGCGGTTGTTCAGCCGCACGCCCGCGAGCACGTTCTCCCTGATCGACATCGTCGGGAAGGGGTTCGGCCGCTGGAAGACCATGCCGACCTGGCGGCGGACCAGCACGGGGTCGACGCCCGGGCCGTAGAGGTTGTTGCCGTCGATCAGCACTTCGCCCTCGACGCGGGCGCCCGGGATGACCTCGTGCATGCGGTTCAGGGTGCGGAGGAAGGTCGACTTGCCGCAGCCGGAGGGGCCGATGAACGCCGTCACGGTGCGCGGCTCGATCTCGAGGGTGATGCCCTCGACGGCGCGGAAGCTGCCGTAGTACACGTTCAGGTCGTTGACTTCGATGCGCTTGGACACGTGGCTTCGATTCTCTCTGGGGGCTCGGGCGGGTGGCGGTCGGGGCCGATCAGCGGCCGGTCTTCGGCGAGAAGAGCTTCGACACGATACGGGCGATGACGTTCAGCAGGGCGACGATGAGGATGAGCGTGAGCGCACCGGCCCAGGCGCGGTCGATGTACGCCTGCACGTCGGTGCCCTGGTTCATGTACTGGGTGTAGACGAAGACGGGCAGCGTCATCATCCGACCCTCGAACAGGTTGTAGTTCATGCTCGTCGTGAAGCCCGCGATGATGAGCAGCGGCGCGGTCTCGCCGATGACGCGGGCGATGGCGATCATGACGCCCGTGATGATGCCGGCGATCGAGGTGGGCAGCACGACCTTCACGATCGTCAGCCACTTCGGCACGCCGAGGGCGTAGCTCGCCTCGCGCAGCTCGTTCGGCACGAGCTTCAGCATCTCCTCGGAGGAGCGCACGACGACCGGGATCATCAGCACCGACAGCGCGACCGCGCCGCCGAAACCCATCCGGATGCCGGGGTCGCCGGTGAAGAGCGCGAAGAGGGCGAAGGCGAAGAGACCGGCGACGATCGAGGGGATGCCGGTCATCACGTCGACGAAGAAGGTGATGCCGTGCTTCAGCTTGCCGCGGCCGTACTCGACGAGGTAGATCGCGGTGAGCAGGCCCACCGGCACCGAGATGAGCGCCGCCATGCCGGTGATCAGCAGCGTGCCCATGATGGCGTGCAGGGCGCCGCCGCCGGCGCCGACGACGTTACGCATCGACTCGCTGAAGAACTGCAGGTCGAAGCGGGGGACGCCGTTCGCGATGGTCGTGTACGCGACCGAGATGAGCGGCAGCAGCGCGATCGTGAACGCGGTCGAGACGAGCGCGGTGACGAGGCGGTCCTTCGCCTTGCGGGTGCCTTCGACGACGCGGGAGAGCACCCAGATCACGACGCCGTAGAGCACCACGCCGAGGAACACCGCGGCCGCGATGTTGAAGCCCGTCTCGCTCGCCACCGCCAGGATCACGAAGAAGGCGGTGGTGACGGCGAGGCAGCCGAGGAGCACCCAGAGGGCGGCGAAGCGGGGCAGCTTGCCCGCGGTCAGGGTGTTGGCGATGGGGCCGGTGCTCCGGCCCGTCGGCGCCTGCTGCGGGGTGACGGTGAGGCTCATCAGTTGGCTCCCGAGAATTCCTTGCGGCGCTCGACGATGTACCGCGCGAGCATGTTGACGGCGAGGGTAATGACGAAGAGGATCAGACCCGTCGCGATGAGGATGTTGACGCCGATGTCGTGGGCCTCGGGGAAGTTCAGGGCGATGTTCGCGGCGATCGTGGTCGGGTTCTGCGACTGCAGCACCGCGAAGCTGATGACCGCGGCGGGCGAGAGCACCATCGCGACGACCATCGTCTCGCCGAGGGCGCGGCCGAGGCCGAGCATCGAGGCCGAGATGATGCCGGGACGGCCGAACGGCAGCACCGCGAGCTTGATCATCTCCCAGCGGGTCGCGCCGAGCGCGAGCGCCGCCTCCTCGTGCAGCACGGGCGTCTGCAGGAAGACCTCGCGGCTGAGGGCGGTGATGATCGGCAGGATCATCACCGCGAGCACGATGGCGACGGTGAGGATCGTGCGGCCGGTGCCCGAGACGGGACCGGCGAAGAGCGGGAACCAGCCGAACCACTCGGTCAGGCTCGTGTAGAAGGGCTGCACGGCGGGGGCGAGGACGGTGATGCCCCAGAGGCCGAAGACGACCGAGGGCACGGCAGCCAGCAGGTCGATGACGTAGCCGAGCGCTTGGGCGAGCCGGCGCGGCGCGTAGTGCGAGATGAACAGCGCGATGCCGATCGCGACCGGCACGGCCATCAGCAGCGCGAGGGCGGCGGCCCAGATGGTGCCGAAGACGAGGGGGCCGACGTACTGCCAGAAGTTCTCGGCGTCGCCCTTGAAGGCCGTCGGCTCCGCAGTGAAGGCAGGCAGGGCCTGGGCGACGAGGAAGATCGCCACCGCGGCGAGGGTGACGAGGATGAGGCTGCCGGACACGACGGTCGCGGTGGAGAACACACGGTCGCCGGGGCGCTGCTTCGCTTTGATGGCGGGGGCCGCGGGGGCTGTCGTCATGGCCGGGTTCTTTCCAGGAGGTGGGCCGTCGGGGGAGGCGCCGCGTGACCGCGGCGAGCCGGTCCGGCCGGAGCAGGGTGCTCCGGCCGGACCGGCGATCGCTTACTTGACCGACTCGAGCGCGGCGGCGACCTTGTCGGCCAGCTCGCTCGAGAGCGGGGCGGAACCGGCCTGCTCGGCGGCGGTGGCCTGGCCGGCCTCGCTCGCCAGGTAGCCGACGTAGTTCTTCACGAGCTCGCCCTGCTCGGCGTCCGCGTACTCCTGGCAGACGATCGCGTAGCTCACGAGCACGAGCGGGTAGTGGCTCGGGTCCGTGGTCTTGCGGTCGAGCGCGATGGCGAGGTCGTTCGCCTCGCGACCCTCGACGAGGGGCGACTCGGCGACGACCGCGGCAGCGGCCTCGGCGGTGTAGCTGACGAACTCGTCGCCGACCTTGATGTTCGCGACACCGAGGTCGCCGGCGCGCGAGGCGTCCGCGTAGCCGATGGTGTTCACGCCGTTGGTGACGGCGTCGACGACGCCCGAGGTGCCCTGGGCGCCCTCACCGGCCTGGAACGGGAACGTGTCGGCCGGCTTCTGGTCCCAGACCTCCGGGGCGTTCTGGTTCAGGTAGTCCGCGAAGTTCTTCGTGGTGCCCGAGTCGTCCGAACGGTGCACGGCGGTGATGTTCGAGGCGGGGAGCGTCGCGCCCGGGTTGAGCGAGGCGATCGCCGCGTCGTTCCAGGTGGTGATCTCGCCCTTGAAGATCTTCGCGAGGGTGGCCGCGTCGAGGTTCAGCTCGTCGACGCCCTCCACGTTGTAGATCACGGCGATCGGGGAGATGTACACCGGGAGGTCGATGGCCTTGGTGTCGGGGGCGCACGCAGCGAAGGTGCCGGCGAGCTCGTCGTCGTTCAGGAACGAGTCCGAGCCGGCGAAGTCGACGCCGCCGGCGATGAAGGCCTCGCGGCCCGCACCCGAGCCCGAGGGGTCGTAGTTGATGGTGACGTCGGGGTTCTCCGTCTGGAAGGCGGCGACCCATGCCTCCTGGGCCGAGCCCTGCGACGAGGCGCCCGCAGCGTTGATGGTGCCCGAGAGCGACGAGGCCGACTCCGAGGGAGCGGCCCCGCCGCCCTCGTTCGCGGCACAGGAGCTGAGCGCAACGGCGGCGACAGCGGCAACGACCGCGGCGCGGCCGAGACGTGAGACGTTCACTGTGTTCCCTTCAGGGGATCGTTTGCAGGTTCCGGGTCGGTGCTCCGGCCCGATGCTGGTGACGCTAAGCGCCTCGGATGACGAGCATCCGCCCCATTGGTGAACGGCAGGTGAACGGGACGTCAACGCGCGATGCGGCTCAGCCGCGCGGCGCGTGCGTCTCGATGGCGACGATGCCCGACGATGGGTTCGTCGCCGAGAGGTGGACGACGCTGAACGCGCCGGGTTCGAGCTTCGCGGCATCGCTCGCGTAGTCGCCGATCGGCGTGCCGGTGGCGAGCGCGAACTCGCGCAGCACGTCCGGGAGCAGCGGCCGGTGCGTGCACAGCACCGCCGGCTTGCCGACGCGGACGCGTTTGCCGACGACGCGGCGGATCTCGGCGGTTCCGGCGTCCCAGGCGTCCTGGGAGAGGCCGGCGTCGCGCTTGATCGGCACCCCGGTCGCGGCCGAGAGCGGGGCGACGGTGGTGACGCAGCGGACGGCGGGGCTCGAGACGATCCGCTTCGGGCCCCAGGCCGCGAGCGTGGCGGCGAGGCCGGCGGCCTGCTGCACGCCGCGCTCCGCAAGCGGTCGCGCCTCGTCGGGGCCGTCCCACTCGCTCCGGCCGATCGCCTTCGCGTGCCGGAGCACCGTGAGCGCCACGGTGCCGAGCACTCCCTGGTCGACGAGCGCCGCGAAGGCATCCAGGATCTCGACGTCCGGCTGGTAGCTGAGGTAGCCGCGCGCGCGTTTGATCGTGACCCACTCGAGCGCGGCGACCTCGCCGTTCGGCCGGAACGTCGAGCGCTGCACGGCCCGCTCGCCGACCTCCGCGGCCCAGTAGTGCACGACCTTCTCGCGGCCGGAGGGCAGGGGGTAGCGGGAGATGCCGAGCGGCACGCCGAGCGCGACGCCGAGGCCCGTCTCCTCCGCGATCTCGCGCACCGCGGTCTGCGGCAGGGTCTCGCCAGGGTCGACCTTGCCCTTCGGGATCGTCACGTCGCCGTAAACGGTGCGGTGGATGACGAGCACGTGCACCCGGCCGTCGATGAGCCGCCAGCACACGGCCCCCGCCGCGTACACCGCCGTCTGCATGGCCGGGCTCACCGGCGCTTCCCGGGGCGCGGGCGCTGGGCCATCTGCTGCATGAGGCTATTCTGCAGGTCCTCGAGCGGTCGCCCGTCGGCGTCGAGGGAATGGCGCGTCCACACCCCCTCGCCGTCGAGGTGCCAGGAGCTCGTGCGCTCGTCCATCCCGCGGTCGAACAGGGACTCGATCTCGACGAGATGCTCGGGGTCGACCAGCCGCACGAGCGCTTCGACGCGGCGGTCGAGGTTGCGGTGCATCATGTCGGCCGAGCCGATGTACACCTGCGGGTCGCCGTCGCCGAGGAAGGAGAAGATGCGCGAGTGCTCGAGGTAGCGGCCGAGGATCGAGCGCACCGTGATGTTCTCGCTGAGCCCCGGGATGCCGGGGCGGAGGCTGCAGATGCCGCGCACCCAGACTTCGACGGGGACGCCGGCGTTCGAGGCCCGGTAGAGCGCGTCGATGATGGCCTCGTCGACCATCGAGTTCACCTTGATGCGGATCCGGCTCGGTCGCCCCTCCTCGGCCGCGCGGGTCTCGGCCTGGATGAGCTTCAGCAGGCCCTTGCGGAGGTGCAGCGGCGCCACGAGCAGGCGCTTGAACTTCTTCTCGATCGCGTAGCCGGAGAGTTCGTTGAAGAGCCGGGTGAGGTCCTTGCCGACCTGGTCGTCGGCGGTGAGCAGCCCGAGGTCCTCGTAGATGCGGCTCGTCTTGGGGTTGTAGTTGCCCGTGCCGATGTGGCTGTAGTGGCGCAGCCCGCCCTTCTCCTGGCGGATGACGAGCGCGAGCTTGCAGTGCGTCTTCAGTCCGACGAGGCCGTAGACGACGTGCACGCCGGCCTTCTCGAGCTTGCGCGCCCAGCTGATGTTCGCCTGCTCGTCGAAGCGCGCCTTGATCTCGACCAGCGCGAGCACCTGCTTGCCGGCCTCGGCGGCGTCGATGAGTGCCTCGACGATGGGGCTGTCGCCGGAGGTGCGGTACAGCGTCTGCTTGATCGCCAGCACGTCGGGGTCGGCGGCGGCCTGCTCGAGGAAGGCGACGACGCTCGTCGAGAAGGACTCGTAGGGGTGGTGGAGCAGCACGTCCCGGCGGGCCACGGCCTTGAAGATGTCGGCCGGGCGGTTCGGCTCGCTCGGCTGCAGCTGCGGATGCGTCGTCGGCACGCGGGGCGGATAGTGCAGCTCGGGCCGGTCGACCCTGGCGAGGTCGAAGAGGCCGCCGAGGTCGAGGGGCGCGGGCAGCCGGTAGACCTCGCGGTCGGTGATGTCGAGCTCGCGCACGAGGAGGCCGAGGGTGACGTCGTCCATGTCGTCGGTCACCTCGAGCCGGATCGGCGGACCGAAGCGGCGGCGGCGGAGCTCCTTCTCGAGCGCCTGGATGAGATTCTCGGTCTCGTCCTCCTCGACCTCGACGTCCTCGTTGCGCGTCACGCGGAACACATGGTGCTCCACGATCTCCATGCCGGGGAACAGGTCGCCGAGGTGGTTCGCGATGAGGTCCTCGAGGGTCAGGTAACGCCCGTCGTCGGTGCGGTCGCCCGTGCCGACGGCGACGAAGCGCGGCAGCATCTGCGGCACCTTCACCCGGGCGAACTCCTGGCGGCCGGTCTTCGTGTTGCGCACGCGCACCGAGAGGTTCAGCGAGAGCCCGGAGATGTAGGGGAAGGGGTGCGCCGGATCGACGGCGAGGGGCATCAGCACGGGGAAGATCTGCTGCGAGAAGTATTCGCGCAACCGCGCCCGCTCGTCGTCGGCGAGCTCGGTCCAGCGCACGACGCGGATGCCCTGCTCGGCGAGGGCTGGGCGGACGAGCTCCTGGTACGCGGCGGCGTGGCGCTCCTGCAGTTCGTGCGCGGCGCGGGAGATGTCGTCGAGCACGTCGACCGGCGAGCGGCCGACGTTCGTCGGCACCGCGAGCCCGGTGTCGATGCGGCGCTTGAGACCGGCGACGCGCACCATGAAGAACTCGTCGAGGTTCGACGCGAAGATCGCGAGGAAGTTCGCCCGCTCGAGCACCGGCTGCAACGGATCCTCGGCCAGTTCGAGCACGCGCTGATTGAAGGCGAGCCAGCTGAGCTCGCGATCGAGGTAGCGCTCCGCGGGCAGCTCGGGGGCGCCCTCGAGGTCGAACGGCTCGAAGTCGTCGTCGAAGTCGCTCGACGTCCGGTCCTCGTCGATCATGTCCGTCATCCCGCCATCATGCCACCGGGCGGTGACCGGCAGGCATCGAGCGGGTCAACGCGCAGTGACCTGCTCGCCGGCGGGCTCGTCGTCCTCGTGCACATTGAAGCGGTAGCCGACGTTCCGCACGGTGCCGATGAGGCTCTCGAGCTCGCCGAGCTTCGCGCGGAGCCGCCGCACATGCACGTCGACGGTGCGGGTGCCCCCGAAGTAGTCGTACCCCCACACCTCGCTGAGCAGCTGCTCGCGAGTGAAGACGCGCGAGGGGTGCGCCGCGAGGAAGCGGAGCAGCTCGAACTCCTTGTAGGTGAGGTCGAGCGGACGCCCGTGCACCTTGGCCGAGTAGCTGGCCTCGTCGATGACGACACCCGAAGCCTGGATCTTCTCGTTCGGCAGGGCGTCGCGGCTGCGGCCGAGGGCGAGCCGGATCCGCGCGTCGAGCTCGGCCGGCCCGGCGCCCTCGAGCACGAGGTCGTCGACGCCCCACTCGGGGGTGACCGCCATCAGGCCGCCCTCGGTGCAGATGAGGATGAGCGGCACGGACAGGCCGGTCGTGCGCAGGATCTGCGCGAGGGCCTTCGCCCCGGCGAGGTTCGTGCGAGCATCGAGGAGGATCAGGTCGCAGTCGGGCGCGTTGACGAGCTGCTCGGGCGAGGCGGGGATCACCCTCGTCCGATGCGCCAGGAGCGCCAGGGCCGGGAGGACGTCATCGTCGGCGGCCGGCGACAAGATCAGCAGCTGCGCCACGCACACCCTCCAGTAGTAAGGTGCGGTCAATACTACGGGCAACGGCGAGCGGTCGCCGCGAACGAGGAGACGGAGCGGGATGGACACCAGCGAGGCCGAGGGCGGACGAGTCGGCATCGTCCTGATCTGGCTGATCGCGCTCGCGGGATCGGTGCTCGTCGTCGCCCTCGCGTACGGCGGTCAGCGGGTGTGGTTCGGCGACACCAGCGCGCTCGGCGTCTACCGGGCGCTCGGCGTCGTGTTCGCGGCATCCGTCCTCGGTGCGCTGCTCGTCCAGCTCGCCACGCGGCGCCCGGTCGGGTACGTGGCCAGGGCGAGCGCCTCGGTCGGCGGGGCCGCGGTGCTCATCGCACTCGCGGCCGCGGCCGTCGCGCCCCTCGCCGTCGGCCTCAGCGGGTAGACTTCGAGACATGGATCAGCTGGTCGCTCTCGAACTCCTCTTCATCGGTCTGCTCGGCCTCGCGACCGTCACGATCGCGTGGATCTCGGGCGTCGTCGTCTACAAGCTCTTCAAGGGCCAGCGCTAGGCGCTGCGGCATCGCGATGATCGAGCTGCCAGTCGGCCTGCCCGCCGAGCTCGTGCCGCTCTCCTGGCTCCTCGGAGTCTGGGAGGGCTCGGGCGTCATCGACTACAAGATCGGCGAGGAGTCGGTCACGCGCGAGTTCGGTCAGCGCGTCAGCTTCAGCCACGACGGGCTGCCGCACCTGAACTACACTTCCTATACCTGGCTCTTCCCGGCCGAGGAGGGCGGCGAGCCCACCCCGCTCACGACCGAGACGGGCTACTGGCGCATCGCCCGTCAACGCGGCGAAGGCGACCCGGGCCCGGCGATGCTGCCGGCCTCCGGTGAGTCGGCCTACACCGACGCCGAGCAGGTCGAGGCGCTCCGCAACGACGAGGGCGGCTTCGACCTCGAGGTGCCGATCGTGCATCCCGACGGCGTCACCGAGCTCTACCTCGGCCAGGTGAAGGGCCCGCGCATCGACCTCGCGACCGACGCCGTGATCCGCACGAGCGGCGCGAAGCCCTACGCCGCCGCCACCAGGCTGTACGGGCTCGTCGATGGCCATCTCCTCTGGGCCTGGGACATCGCGGCCCTCGGGCAGGACCTCCGCACCCACGCCTCGGCACGTCTCGCGAAGGCCGACTGATGACCGACCCGTTCCTCTCCCTGCCCGGCGCGGTCGTCGCCGAGGGCGTCGACGCCGGAGTGCCCGGCCACTACGGTGAGCCGATGCGCGAGCAGCGCGCGCTCGAGCGGGGCCAGGCCGTCGTCGACCTCGGCGACCGCGGCATCGTCACCGTCGCCGGCCCCGACCGGCTGAGCTGGCTGCACTCCATGGCCAGCCAGGCGCTCGACCGCCTCGCACCCGGCGACAGCGCCGAGGCGCTCTTCCTCGACGCCAACGGCCACATCGAGCACGTCGCGCACGTGATCGACGACGGCGAGCGCAGCTGGCTCGTCGTCGAGGGTGACGAGGCCGCGGCGCTCGCCGCGTTCCTCGACCGCATGCGCTTCATGCTCCGGGTCGAGGTGGCCGACGTGAGTGCCGAGTTCGCCGTCCTCGCGGCCCTCTCGAGCGAAGCGCTCGACGCCGCCGTCCCCGCCGCCGCTCCGGCCGGTGTCGCGCTCGACTGGCGCGACCCCTGGGCCGCGGGCAGCCCGGGCGGCCATCGCTACGCGCCCGAGGCCGGCCACCCCGCGGCATCCTGGACCTGGGTGGAGCGCATCGTCCCGCGCGCCGCGCTCGCGGACGCTGCGGCCGCCGTCGCGGCCGGCCGGGTCGCCGCCGCCGGATCGCTCGCGGCCGAGGCGTTGTGCATCGCCGCCTGGCGCCCGCGCCGGGCGACCGAGGTCGACGAGAAGGCGATCCCGCACGAACTCGACTGGCTGCGCAGCGCCGTCGACCTCGGCAAGGGCTGCTACAAGGGGCAGGAGACCGTCGCCAAGGTGCTGAACCTCGGCCGGCCGCCGCGTCGCCTCGTGCTCCTGCACCTCGACGGCAGCGACACGGTCCTGCCGGCCGCCGGCGACGAGGTGGTCGCGCTGAAGGTCCGACCGGAGCCCGCCGAGGGCGAGGCGCCCGAGCGGCGCCCGGTCGGCCGCATCACCTCGAGCGCGATGCACTACGAGCTCGGCCCGATCGCGCTCGCGGTGGTGAAGCGTGCGGTGCCGGCCGATCTCGAGCTCATCGTCGAGAGCCACGGCATCGACGTGGCCGCCGCGCAGGTCGAGATCGTGCCGGCCGACGCCCGCTCCGCCATCGACGTGCCGCGGCTGCCCCGCCTCGGCGTCCGCCGCCCCTAGCCGGGCCTCAGCCCGGGGGAGCGACCGCGGCCCAGTCCAGCGTGAGTTCGCCGAGGCGCCAGCGGCGGATGCCGTCCCGCACCGGCCAGCCCTCGTCGCGCAGCCGGCCGGCGACCTCGATCCAGCGCTGCGCCGGGCCGTACACCGAGAGCGGGGCCGCCTGCGCCCACGCACGGTCGAGGCTCAGGAGGAGCTCGTGCACCCGTTCGCCGGGCACGTTCCGGTGGATGAGCGCCTTCGGCAGCCGTTCGGCGACGACCGAGGGGCGCTCGAGCTCGCGCAGGCGGAGGCTGATCGTGAACGTCCGCGGCCCCTCGGCCGTGACTCCCGCCCAGCTCGCGATGCGGCCCAGCTCGTCGCAGGTGCCCTCGACGAGCAGGCCGCCCGGGGCGAGCCGATCGGTCATCCGCGTCCACGCCGCCGCCACCTCTTCCTCGCCGTACTGGCGCAGCACGTTGAAGGCCCGCACGATCGCGGGCCGCCGCCCGGCGGTGGGCACCTCGAACCCGCCGCGGGCGAACGCGACCGGTGTGTCGACGGCGAAGTGACTGCGGCCGGCCCGCAGCTCGGCGAGCTGGGCGTCGGCGGTGCGCACCCGCGCCGGATCGATCTCCAGCCCGAGCACCTCGACGTCGGGCCGGCGGCGACGGAGCCGGGTCGCGAGCTCGAACGCGGTCACGCCGCTCGCGCCGTAGCCGAGGTCGACCACGAAAGGATCGACGGCGCGACGGAAGGCGGGCTGCTCGGCGATCCAGCGATCCACGCGGCGCAGCCGGTTCGTGTTCGTGGTGCCGCGGGTGATCGCGCCCTCCGGGCCGGCCGGGGCGCGACGGGACGGCGGGGGCGGCGACATGCCTCCAGTCTCGCAGGCGTCCCGCCGTCACCGGATCGAGCGGCCGTCCGCGAGGCTGCGCGCCGCCCGCCGGTAGGCTGGGCACATGCCTCACACCCTCGTGCTGCTTCGCCACGGCAACAGCGAATGGAACCAGCAGAATCTCTTCACCGGATGGGTCGACGTCCGGCTCTCCGAGCTCGGTCTCGGCGAAGCCGCCCGCGCCGGCGAGCTGCTCGCGGCCGAGGGCGTGCTGCCCGACGTGCTGCACACCTCCGTGCTGAGCCGGGCCATCCAGACCGCCGACATCGCCCTCGATGTCGCGGACCGGCTGTGGATCCCGGTGCGCCGCAGCTGGCGGCTGAACGAGCGCCACTACGGCGCGCTGCAGGGCCTCGACAAGGCCGAGACCCTCGAGAAGTACGGTCCTGAGCAGTTCCAGCTCTGGCGTCGCTCCTTCGACGTTCCGCCGCCCGCCCTCGCCGACGACGCAGAGTACTCGCAGGTCGGCGACCCCCGCTACGCGGAGCTCAGCGACGACGAGCTGCCGCGCACCGAGTGCCTGAAGGACGTCATCGCGCGCATGCTGCCGTACTGGGAGCAGGACATCATCCCCGACCTCGCGGCCGGCAAGACAGTGCTCGTGACCGCGCACGGCAATTCGCTCCGCGCGCTCGTGAAGCACCTCGACGGCATCAGCGACGCCGACATCGCCGAGCTCAACATCCCGACCGGCATCCCGCTCGTGTACGAGCTCGACGACGAGTTCCGCCCGCTCGCACCGGGCCGGTACCTCGACCCCGAGGCGGCCGCGGCCGGGGCGGCGGCCGTCGCGGCCCAGGGCAAGAAGTAAGACCGACCGGGCGCGCGGCACGCGTCCGCCCGGAATACAACGGGGCCGGTGGATCGGATGATCCACCGGCCCCGTGTGCGTCGCCGGTGCTGCCGGCGAGCGGGCTACGGCGCCTCGGGCGCCCAGTCGCCGGTCGCGAGGTACTGCACCTTCTTCGCGATCGACACCGCGTGGTCCGCGAACCGCTCGTGGTACCGGCTGGCGAGCGTCGCGTCGACGGTGTCGACGGCCTCGCCCTTCCACGTCTCGCCGAGCACCTTGTCGAACACCTGCAGGTGCAGGGCGTCGATCTTGTCGTCCTCGTTGCGGATCTGCTCGGCGAGCTCCACGTCCTCGCTCGTCAGCAGCTCCGTGAGCTTCTTCGCGATCTCGACGTCGAGCCGGCCCATCTCGGCGAAGGTCGGCCGGAGCGTCTTCGGCACCACCTTGTCGGGGAAGCGGTAGCGGGCGAGCTGCGCGATGTGGGTCGACATGTCGCCCATCCGCTCGAGCGAGGCGCTGATGCGCAGGGCGCTCACGACGATGCGCAGGTCGCGGGCGACCGGCTGCTGACGGGCGAGGATCGTGATCGCCAGTTCGTCGAGCGCGAGCGCTGCCTGGTCGATGCCGTGGTCGTCGGCGATGACCTCCTCCGCGAGCGAGACGTCGGACTCGTTGAACGCACGGGTGGCCTTGTCGATCGACTCCGCGACGAGACCGGCGATCTCGACGAGCCGGTCCTGGACCTCGCGCAGCTCCTGCTGGAACACCTCACGCATGACTTGGAATCCTCACCTCTCCTGCATCGGCGCGGACGCGCTGATGCACCGGTTCCGACCGGCGCGGCAATCCTCCCGATCGAAGGTGAACAGCAGGTGCCGTTCTCCTGAACACTGACCAACGTACCGTCGTATTCGGTCTGATCGGCGACGAGCACCCTTCACGCATCGTTAGTGTGGGAGCCATGGACTCCACCTGGGTGGTGGTCGCAGCGCTCGCCCTCGGCCTCTTCCTCGGCGCCGCCTTCATGGTCGTGCTGCACATGGCCGAACGACGTGGGCAGAGCGCGGCGAGCGTCGCGACCCCGAGCGTTCCCGAGGGCGTCGACCAGGTGCTCGAGGTGCTCGACTCGGCCGGCGTCGTCGTCGACCCCTCGAACAACGCGCTGCGCGCCTCGCCCGGCGCCCTCGCGATGGGGCTCGTGCGCGGGCAGACGCTCGCCCATCAGGAGCTGCTCGACCTCGCGGCCGGCGTGCGGCGCACGGGGGAGCCGGTCGCCCAGGAGCTCGAGCTGGCCCGCGGGCCGTTCGGCGAGCAGACGATGCTCGTGAGCGCGAGGGTGGCGCGGCTCGGCACCCGCTTCGTCGTCATCGTCGTCGAGGACCGCACCGAGGCGCACCGTCTCGACGAGGTGCGCCGGGACTTCATCGCGAACATCAGCCACGAGCTGAAGACGCCGATCGCCTCGGTGGGGCTCCTCGCCGAAGCGCTCGGCGAGGCGGCGGAGGAGCCCGTGCAGGTGCAGCGCTTCGCGAGCCGGCTCGGAGTCGAGGCGCAGCGGCTCGCGCGGATCACCGGGGAGATCATCGAGCTCTCGAAGCTGCAGGCGAAGGACGCGCTGCGGCCGGACACGATCGTGCGGATCGACGAGGTCGTCGCCGCCGCCGTGGACCAGAACCGCGTGGTCGCCTCGGCGAAGGACGTCGACGTCGCCGTGCGCGGGGCCAAGCGGGCCGAGGTCTACGGCGACCGCGCCCTCCTCGCGGTGGCCGTGCACAACCTCATCGCGAACGCGATCGCGTACTCCAACGAGGGCGGACGCGTCGGCGTGGGCGTCTCGACGAAGAAGGGCGCCGTGGAGATCTCGGTGACGGACCAGGGCGTCGGCATGACCGCCGACGAGCTGGATCGCGTGTTCGAGCGGTTCTACCGCGTCGATCAGGCGCGCAGCCGCAACACCGGCGGCACCGGACTCGGTCTGAGCATCGTGAAGCACACCGTGCAGAACCATGGCGGCGACGTGCGCGTCTGGTCGCAGCCGGGCCGCGGCTCGACCTTCACGATCCGGCTGCCGCTCGCCGCAGCGGTCGAGACCCCCGACCCGGTGGGCGAGCCGCCCGCCGCGAACGATCCCACCCCCGCATCCCGAGGAGCCGTCACGTGACTCGAATCCTGCTCGTCGAAGACGAGATCGCCCTGTCCGACCCGCTCAGCTTCCTGCTCGAGCGCGAGGGCTACGAGGTGGAGGTCGCCGCCGACGGCCGTGACGCCCTCGACGCGTTCGACCGCGACGGCGCCGACCTCGTGCTCCTCGACCTGATGCTCCCGGGCCTGCCGGGAACGGAGGTCTGCCGGGAGCTTCGCAACCGCTCGAGCGTGCCGATCATCATGCTGACCGCGAAGGACTCGGAGATCGACATCGTGGTGGGCCTCGAGCTCGGCGCCGACGACTACGTCACGAAGCCCTACTCGACCCGTGAGCTGCTCGCCCGCGTCCGGGCGGTGCTGCGCCGCCGCGTCGAGGCGAGCGATTTCGACGACTCGGTGCTCGAGGCGGGGCGGGTCCGGATGGATGTCGACCGGCACACGGTCGAGGTCGACGGCGTCGCCGTGCCCATGCCGCTGAAGGAGTTCGAGCTGCTCGAGCTCCTGATGCGCAACGCGGGCCGGGTGCTCACCCGCGGTCAGCTCATCGACCGGGTCTGGGGCTCGGACTACTTCGGCGACACCAAGACGCTCGACGTGCACATCAAGCGCATCCGTTCCAAGATCGAGGTCTCCCCGTCGGAGCCGGTGCAGCTCGTCACCGTGCGCGGCCTCGGCTACCGCTTCGAGGCCTGACGGGTCGGCGTCGACGACGAAAACCCCGAGCCACCCGACGGCTGCGCGTCGGTGGCCCGGGGTTCGTGCGTCAGTGCCTCACGGCACGAGTGACGAGTACTCCGCGAGGGTGCCGTCGAGCACGGGGACGTTGATCTCCTGGCCCTCGGCGCCGGTGTACTGGAAGAAGATCGGCATGAGCGAGCCGGGGATGGAGTCGATGCCGTCGAGCAGCACGGGCTCCTGCACCTCGAGGCCCTCGACTTCGTCGACGCCGAAGGCGACGGTGCTGCCGGCGGAGACCACGATGGGCTCGGTGACGCGGCTGCCATCGCCGAACTCGACGTTCAGCTCGGCGTCGTCGTCGCCGCGGTTCACGACCGTCATGACGAGGTTGCCCTGCTCTCCGTCGTCGCTCACGACGAGCACGTTGCGAAGGTCGAGGTCGCCGACGTTGACGGAGACGCCGTCGCTCGCGTCGTACTGCTCGGTGGTCGCCTGGTACGTGATCATCGAGCAGCCGCTGGCGCCGATGACGATACCGAGAGCGAGGGCGGCGGATGCCGCGAGACGCGCCTTCACAGAACCTCCAAGTCCGAAGCCGTGCGCGCGGATCGGCCGTCGCGCACGCGTGGGAATCGTGTCGAGCATAGCCTACGGACGTGCATGCTCGTGGAGGGCCGCATACCTTAGCACGATCCTCGATGTGATATCCTGAAAGTTGCCGAAAGGACTATCATTCATGCTTTTTGAGGTTGGCGAGACCGTCGTTTACCCGCACCACGGCGCTGCAACGATCACCGAGGTGAAGAAACGGATCATCAAGGGCGAAGAGAAGCTCTACCTCAAGCTGAACGTCACGCAGGGCGACCTCGTCATCGAGGTTCCCGCTGAGAACGTCGATCTGGTCGGCGTTCGCGACGTCATCGGCAAGGAGGGCCTCGACCGCGTGTTCGAGGTGCTGCGTGCGCCGTTCACCGAGGAGCCGACCAACTGGTCGCGCCGCTACAAGGCGAACCTCGAGAAACTCGCCTCCGGCGATGTGATCAAGGTGTCCGAGGTCGTCCGCGACCTGTGGCGCCGCGATCAGGACCGCGGGCTCTCGGCCGGCGAGAAGCGCATGCTCGCGAAGGCCCGGCAGATCCTCATCTCCGAGCTCGCGCTCGCCGAGAAGACCGACGAGGAGCAGGCCTCGGTCGTGCTCGACGAGGTCCTCGCCTCCTGAGCCTCGGTCGCCGAAGCCCTCGGCGCCCGACCGGCGTCGAGGTCGTGGCGGTACGCTCGGAGGGTGAGCACACCCTCCGTCGCCGTCATCGTCGTCGCCGCAGGCAGCGGAACCCGGCTCGGTCGGCCCGAACCGAAGGCCTTCGTCCCGCTCGGTGACGGCACGCTGCTCTCGCACGCCGTCGACCGGGTGCTCGGCATGCGCGAGCCCGTGCAGCTCGTCGTCGTGGTCCCGGCCGAGCGCGCCGAGGCGACGCGCTCGGAGCTGGCGGCGCGGGCGGATGCCGCGCACCCTGTCGTCGTCGTCGCGGGCGGCGAACTGCGCCAGGACTCCGTCGCCGCCGGCCTGGCGGCGATCGCGCCCGAGGTCGGCGTCGTGCTCGTGCACGACGCGGCGCGGGCGCTCACGCCGTCGCTGCTCTTCGACGAGGTCGCCGCCGCGGTGCGCACCCGCGGCCACGGCATCGTGCCCGGCCTCCCCGTGGTCGACACCGTGAAGCGGGTGGCCGACGGCCGCGTCGTCGAGACCGTCGATCGCGCCGAACTGGCGGCGGTGCAGACGCCGCAGGGCTTCCCGCGCGGCGCCCTGGAGCGCGCCTACCGGCTGGCGGGCGGCGAGTTCACCGACGACGCGGCCCTCGCCGCGGCGGCGGGGGTGTCCGTCGAGGTCGTGCCCGGCGACGTGCGAGCCTTCAAGATCACGGTGCCCGCCGACCTCCGCCGAGCCGAGCAGCTCGTCGCAGTGGGCGACGCCGACGACGCGGCATCCGCCGACCGCCATGAGGCTCGGCAGGCCGAGCCCGGGCCGTCCATCCTCCCGCCGGAGCCGATCACGGAGCCGCGCCTGGTCACGCCGCGGGTCGGCACCGGCGTCGACGTGCACGCCTTCGCCGACGACGACACGCCGCTGTGGCTCGCCGGGCTCGAATGGCCGGGGGAGCGCGGCCTCGCAGGGCACAGCGACGGCGACGCCGCGAGCCACGCGATCTGCGACGCGCTGCTCGCCGCGGCCGGACTCGGTGACGTCGGCCGCATCTTCGGCACCGCCGACCCGGAGCTCGGGGGCGCGCACGGCGAGGTGTTCCTCCGCGAGACGGTACGGCGGGTCCGCGAGGCGGGCTTCGTCGTCGGCAACGTCAGCGTGCAGCTCGTCGGCAACCGGCCGAAGCTCGCGCCGCGCCGCGAGGAGGCCGAGGCGCTCCTGAGCCGCTTCGTCGGGGCCCCGGTCAGCGTCTCCGCGACGACGAGCGACGGGCTCGGCTTCACCGGCCGTGGCGAGGGCATCGCCGCGATCGCGACCGCGCTGCTGCTGCCCGCCTGAACTCCCGGGCCGCCCGCCCAGGTTCACGTCCCCGCCCGCCGGTAGGCTGGAGCGGTGACGCTCAGACTCTACGACACGAAGGCCCAGGCACTGCGTGACTTCGTCCCCCTCCACGAGGGACGCGTCGGCATGTACGTGTGCGGCCCGACCGTGCAGTCGAGCCCGCACATCGGCCACCTCCGCAGTGCTCTCGTCTACGACCAGCTGCGGCGCTGGTTCGCCTACCGCGGCTTCGACGTGAGCTTCGTGCGCAACGTCACCGACATCGACGACAAGATCCTCGACGCCGCCCACCGCGAGGGGCAGGGCGGCGCGGCCGAGCCGTGGTGGGCGCTCGCGTACCGCATCGAGCTCGAGTTCACCGCGGGTTACGCGGCACTCGGCATCCTGCCGCCGAGCTACGAGCCGCGCGCCACCGCGAGCGTGCAGCAGATGCAGCAGCTCATCGACCGACTGATCGAGGGCGGCCACGCCTATCCCGCCGCCGACGGCTCGGGCGACGTCTACTTCGACACGGGGAGCTGGGCCGACTACGGCTCGCTCACCCGGCAGTCGCGCGAGCACATGGAGGCGGCGGCCGACGCCGACCCCCGCGGCAAGCGCGACCCGCGCGACTTCGCCCTCTGGAAAGGGCGTAAGGCCGACGAGCCCGACTCGGCGGCCTGGGCCTCGCCGTGGGGCGAGGGCCGCCCGGGCTGGCACATCGAGTGCTCGGCGATGGCGGCCCGGTACCTCGGCCCCGAGTTCGACATCCACGGCGGTGGGCTCGACCTCCGCTTCCCGCACCACGAGAACGAACTCGCCCAGTCGACCGCGGCGGGCGACGGCTTCGCCCGGTACTGGGTGCACAACGGCCTGGTGAACGTCGGCGGCCAGAAGATGTCGAAGTCGCTCGGCAACTCGGTCTACGCGGCGGAGCTGCTGGCACTCGCGTCCCCGCTCGCCGTGCGCTACCTCCTCGGCCAGGCGCACTACCGCTCCACGCTCGACTACAGCCCGGAGTCACTCACCGTCGCCGAGGCGGCGGTCGACCGCATCCGCACCTTCCTCGCCCGGGTCGAGCGCCGGCTCGCGGGCACCCGCTTCGCGGGGATCGGCGCGCCCGTCGTGCCGGAGGCCTTCGCCGAGGCGATGGACGACGACCTCGGGGTGCCGCAGGCGCTCGCCGTGCTGCACGACACCGTCCGGGCGGGCAACAACGCGCTCGACGCCGAAGAGCTGCACGAGGCCGCCGTCGCGCACGGGCAGGTCTCGGCCATGGTGCAGGTGCTCGGCATCGACCCGCGCGACCCGCACTGGGCGAGCGACGACGCCGGCCCCGCGGCCACTGCGCTGGGCGTGCTCGTCGAACGGCTGCTCGACGACCGCCGCGCCGCGCGCGAGGCGAAGGACTGGGCCGCCGCCGATCGCATCCGAACCGAGCTCGCCGAGGCGGGCATCACCATCGAAGACAGTCAGACCTCGACTCATTGGAGCCTCTCATGAAGGGCAGCAGCGGAAAGCCGCGCGCTGGAGCCGTCCGCAAGGCCGCGCACTCGAAGCAGGTCGGCACCGGCGGACACGGGCGCAAGGCGCTCGAGGGCAAGGGCCCCACGCCGAAGGCCGAAGACCGGAGCTGGCACGTCGCCGGCAAGCGGAAGGCCGCCCAGGAGCGGTACGAGGCCGCGGGCGGCAAAGGCCGCGCCGGCCAGAAGGGGCGCCCGGGCGCCCCGCGCGGCGCCTCGGGCGCCTCGCAGCGCTCCCGCTCGGGCGACGAGTCCGAGATCGTGACGGGCCGCAACGCGGTCGTCGAGGCGCTCCGCACGAAGGTGCCGGCCACGACGCTCTACCTCGCGCAGCGCGTCGAGATGGACGACCGGGTGCGCGAGTCCCTGAAGATGGCGACGAACCGGGGCATCCCCGTGCTGGAGGTCACCCGACCCGAGCTCGACCGTCTCTCCGGCGACGGGGGCGTGCACCAGGGCATCGCCCTGAAGGTGCCGGCCTACGAGTACGCCCACCCCATCGAGCTGCTCGACGAGGTGCTCGCCTCGGACGAGACGCCGCTCTTCGTCGCCCTCGACGGCATCACCGACCCGCGTAACCTCGGCGCAATCATCCGGTCGGCCGCCGCGTTCGGCGGCCAGGGCGTCATCGTGCCCCAGCGCCGCTCGGTCGGCGTCACCGCGGCCGCCTGGAAGACCTCGGCGGGCGCCGCGGCGCGCATCCCCGTCGCGATGGCCCCGAACCTGACCCAGACGCTCAAGGCGCTCAAGGAGCGCGGGGTGTTCGTGCTCGGCCTCGACGGTGACGGCGACGTGTCGCTGCCCGGGCTCGAGTTCGCCGACCGCCCGGTCGTGATCGTCGTCGGCTCCGAGGGCAAGGGGCTCTCGCGGCTCGTCACCGAGACCTGCGACGCGATCGTCTCGATCCCGATCACCGCCGCGACGGAGTCGCTCAATGCGGGCATCGCCGTCTCGGTCACGCTGTACGAGATCGCGCGGCTCCGCGCCGCCGAGTCGGCGTAGGGTCTCTCGGGCCGCCCGCGCTGTCAAGGGGGCCGCGTCGCGGCGCCGGGCTCCGTAGCGTCGAGGGCATGGAACAGGACGCATACGACCGCATCTCCGAGCTCGTCCACGCCGCCGACGTGGCGATGCTCACCACGACCGGAGCGGACGGCGCACTGCACGCGAGGCCGCTCGCGGCGCTGCAGGACCGCTTCGACGGCACCCTCCGCTTCCTCGTCGAGGACCCGAGCCCGAAGGTCGAGGAAGTCGTCGCGCATCCCCGGGTGAACGTCGCCTACTCCTCCAAGCGCGGCTACCTGTCCATCGCCGGCTCCGCCCGCGTGGTCGACGACGAGGGCGCCGTGGACGAGCTCTGGGGCGCGGCCGCCGAGGCATGGTTCCCCGGTGGACGCGCCGACCCCGAGATCGTCGTGCTCGAGGTGCTCCCCGAGAGTGCGGAGTACTGGGCGCTGACGGAGCCCGGGGTCCTCGCCGCGGCGAAGGCCGTGAAGGCCTTCTTCACGAAGGAGCAGCCCGACATCGGCGAGAACCGCGTCGTCGAGCTGTGAGCGCCGGCGCGCCGGGGCGCCGGCGGCTCAGACCTTGAGCCGCCAGTCGCCCTCGTCGTCGGGGTCGACGACGGCGACGGATGCCGTGTCGGGGACGACCTCGATCGCCGCCGTGAAGGCGTCGGTCGGCGGGCCGATGACCGTGGCCTCGTCGCGGCGGTGGCGGAGCACGGTGTTGATGTAGCTCGTCACGGCCTCGGCGAGCGGGATGTCGTGGCCCGCACGCTGCGCCATGAACCAGCGGTGCTCGAGCAGCTGGTGGAACACCTCGGCCGGCTCCAGTTTGCCGCGCAGCTCGGTCGGGATGGCGCGCACGACCGGCTCGAACACCCGCATCAGCCACTCGTGCGCGACCATCTCCTCGTCGAGCTCGGTCTTGCCGTAGCTCGCGCGGTAGGAGTCGAGGTCGTTCAGGAGCCGCCGGGCCTGGTTCTCGCCGGTGTCGAGGCCGGTGAGGCGCAGCAGGCGGCGCTGGTGATGCCCGGCGTCGACGACCTTCGGCTGGATCCGCACGGTCGTGCCCGACTCGTCCGTCTTGATCGCGAGCTCCTCGATGTCGAAGCCCAGCGCGTTCAGACGCTGCACCCGCTCGTTGATGCGCCAGCGCTCGGCGGCCTCGAAGGACTCGGAGCCCGTGAGCTCGGTCCAGAGCGCCCGGTAGGCGTCGACGATGCCGTTCGAGATGCGCACCGGGTCGAGCTCGTCGGCGACCCGGCCGCCGGCCTCGAGGTCGAGGAGTTCCCCGGCGATGTTCACCCGGGCGATCTCGAGATCGTTCTCGCGCTGGCCGTTGGAGAGGCCGCCCTCGTAGAGCTTGCCGGTCTCGGCGTCCACGAGGTAGGCCGCGAAGGCGCCGGCGTCGCGGCGGAACAGCGTGTTCGAGAGCGAGACGTCGCCCCAGAAGAACCCGACGATGTGCAGGCGCACGAGCAGCACCGCGAGCGCGTCGACGAGCCGGGTCGCGGTGTCGGGCCGGAGCGTCTGGGAGAACAGCGCGCGGTAGGGGAGCGAGAAACGCAGGTGCCGGGTGACGAGCACCGGCTTCAGCTCCTCGCCCTCGGCATCCGTGCGGTTCGTGATGACGGCGACCGGCTCGACGCAGGGGATCTCGAGCCGCTGCAGCGTGCGCAGCATCTCGTACTCGCCCTTGGCCATCTCGGCCGTGGTCTCCTTGATCGCGACGATGTGCTCGCCGAGATGCGCGAAGCGCACCAGGTGGCGCGAGATGCCCTTCGGGAGCGCGGCGATGGTGTCGCTCGGCCACGATTCGAGCGGGAGGTCCCACGGCAGGTCGAGCAGGGCCGGATCGGCCATCGCCGAGGTGATCGAGAGGGAGCCGCTCATGGGGCCATCCTTCCAGGTGCAGGCCGTCCCGGTCCGCGGACGGCCCAGAACGGCGGATGCCGGTCGGGATCGCTCCCGACCGGCATCCGGTGTCCGTCGATCGTGACTCAGGCGGCGACGACGCGCGCGCCGAGGCGCTCGCCCGACTCGGCGTCGAAGACGTGCACGTGGTGCGGCGTCGGCGTGAGGTAGACGGTGTCGCCGGCGAAGGGGTGGGCGCGGCCGTCGACGCGGGCGACGATGTCGGTGCGCTTGCCCTCGATCTCGGAGTGGCCGTACAGGTAGCCGTCGGCGCCGAGCTCCTCGACGAGGTCGACCTTCACCTCGAGGCCCTCGCCGGCGGTCGTCGAGACCTGGATGTCCTCGGGGCGGACGCCGATCGTGACCTGCGAGCCGCTCGCGTGGGTGAGGACGTCGCGCTCGACCGGGACGACCGCGGTGCCGAAGCGGATGCCGCCGTCGGCGATGTCGGCCTGGAACAGGTTCATCGCTGGCGAGCCGATGAAGCCGGCGACGAAGACGTTCGACGGCTTCTCGTAGAGGTCGCGCGGGGTGCCGACCTGCTGGAGCAGGCCGTCCTTCAGCACGGCGATGCGGTCGCCCATGGTGAGCGCCTCGGTCTGGTCGTGGGTGACGTAGACCGTGGTGACGCCGAGGCGGCGCTGCAGCGAGGCGATCTGGGTGCGGGTCTGCACGCGGAGCTTGGCGTCGAGGTTCGACAGCGGCTCGTCCATGAGGAAGACCTGCGGCTGGCGCACGATCGCGCGGCCCATGGCGACGCGCTGGCGCTGGCCGCCCGAGAGGGCCTTCGGCTTGCGGCTGAGGTAGGGCTCGAGGTCGAGGAGCTTGGCGGCCTCCAGGACGCGCGCGGCGCGCTCCTCCTTGCCGACGCCCGCGATCTTGAGCGCGAAGCCCATGTTCTCGGCGACGGTCATGTGCGGGTAGAGCGCGTAGTTCTGGAAGACCATGGCGATGTCGCGGTCCTTCGGCGGCACGTCGGTGACGTTGCGGTCGCCGATGAAGATGTTGCCGTCGTTGACCTCTTCGAGGCCGGCGAGCATGCGCAGCGAGGTGGACTTGCCGCAGCCGGACGGGCCGACGAGGACGAGGAACTCGCCGTCGGCGATCTCGAGGTCGAGCTTGTCGACGGCCGGGCGGGTGCCGCCGGGGTACAGGCGGGTGGCCTGGTCGAACGTGACAGATGCCATGATGATTTCTCCTTCACCGGCAGGTACGTGCCGGACGATCCGTAGTGATGGAAGTGCGTCGACGGTGACGCCCGCTCAGTATCGCACACGGTGGAGGGGGTGCCGACCCGGCCCCCGAGCGGGGGCGTCCCGACGGGCTCCGCGCGCGTCCAGCCGCCGTTTGGGTGATTCCCAGGCACCGTTCCTACTATCGTGGGTGCGTTCGCATGCAGACGTGCGCCCCCCACAGCGACCCGGAGTGACCATCGATGAGCAACGGCGGATCGAATCAGCCTCGCCCCAACAAGAATGACCGTCGAGAGGCGGCGCGCGAGAAGGCTCGAGCCCTCCGCGAGGAGCAGAAGAAGCGGGAACGCCGCAACAAGGTCCTGCTCCAGGGCGGCATCATCGTGGCCGTGGTCGCCATCGCGGCGCTCATCGGCGGGCTGATCTTCAACAGTGTGAAGCCGGCGGGCCCCGGTCCGCGCAACATGGCGAGCGACGGCATCGTGTTCACCGGCACCGACGGCGCGCTGACGCCCACCGAGACGCCGGCGACCCCGGCCGGCGGCAAGCCGACGCCGACGAAGCAGGACGACTCGGGCGAGGTCGCGAACATCGTGACCTACATCGACTACCTCTGCCCCTACTGCGGCCAGTTCGAGCAGACCAACCGCGACGCCATCAAGACGATGGTCGAGCAGGGGGCGGCGACGCTCGAGGTGCACCCCATCGCCATCCTCACGAACCGCTCGGCCGGCACCCAGTACTCGCTCCGTGCTGCGAACGCGGCCGCGTGCGTCGCCGACGTGTCGCCCGAGAACTTCCTCGACTTCAACGACGCGCTGTTCGAGAACCAGCCCGCCGAGGGCTCGACCGGCCTCAGCAACGACGACATGAAGAAGCTGGCGGAGCAGACCGGAGTGGGGTCGCTGTCGAAGGTCGAGAAGTGCATCGACGACATGCAGTTCAAGAGCTGGGTGCAGGATGCGACGAACCGCGCCCTGAGCGGCCCGCTGCCGAACACGACCGAGGTCGAGTCCGTGAAGGGCACGCCGACGGTGCTCGTGAACGGCAAGCAGTACACCGGGTCGCTCTCCGAGCCGACCGAGTTCCAGGCCTTCGTCACGCAGGCGGCGAGCCAGAGCTTCACGAACTCGACGCCGAGCCCCAGCGAGACGCCCACCCCGGCGCCGGCCCAGTAGCGGCCAGCGCCGAGGCATCCGCCTTCGAACGGCCCGTCCCCGCCCACGTGCGGAGACGGGCCGTTCGGCGTCTGCGCCGCGCGCAGGTGCCGGCGACGGCCGCCGCTAAGATGGGCGTGGCCACTCGCCCGCCGGCTTGGCGCAATTGGTAGCGCACCGTACTTGTAATACGGGGGTTGCAGGTTCAAGTCCTGTAGCCGGCACTGAAAAGGCCCGGAATCTCGCCGGAGCTCTCCCATCTCGCCGCCGTACGCGATTCCGCTCGAGTCTTGTGCTTTCCTCATGAAGGTACGAGACTGACGTGGTCGGCGACGCCCCGCCGACTCGGGGGGAGGCTGGGCGATGTCGAAGACGAGGAAGCGTGGTTCGCGGCTGGCGGCGGTGGTGATCGCCGCCGTACTCGCCGCATCCGGAGGGGTGCTGCTCGCTGGCCCGGCCAATGCGGAACCCAATCCGGGCACGCCGGTCGACGGCGGTCTGGGCGATATCGCCACCGAGACCAGGATCTCGCAACTGCTGAACGTCGGGTCCGTGTCCGGTGGGCAGAATCCGGCCGTCGACCCCGCAGCGACGCCGTACCCGGCGGTGCCGGGAGTGCCGGTCGCGGCGACGACCACGGCGCAGGCGGTGCTGAAGGACATCCACGATCCCACCGGCCCGATCCAGGGACTCGCGTACTGCATCGACCTCGAGTCCGACACGACCGTGGGGGTGAACTACAAGCTCGGCCCGTGGACCGAGGCGAGTGTGCCCAACCTGGTCTACGTCAACTACATCCTGACGAACTACTTCCCGAACGTCCCGTCCGTCCCGGCCGGCACGATCGTGCAGAAGGTCGCCGCCGTCCAATCGGCGATCTGGTACTTCACCGATCACTTCATCCTCGCCGACACGGACCCGGTCCGGGCCGCCACGGCGGCGATCATCCTCGATGCCCAAACGAACGCGGGCGGTGGCGCACCGCCACTGCCGACCCTCACGCTCACGCCGAACAGCGCCCAGGTGCCCACCACCGGTGACCTGGTCGGGCCGTTCACCGTCGGCGGGACCGCCGCGACCGCCACCTTGCAGGCGCTCGGCGTCGAGGTCTTCGCCGACGCCGCCGGCACGCAGCCGCTCGCGGACGGCGACACCGTCGCACTGGGCGCGCAACTCTGGATGCGATATCTCTCGACGACGACTCCACAAGGATTCCGCCTGACGTCGATCCAGTCCGTCGTGCAGGGGAACGTCTTCCTCTACGACGGGTCGAACGCCGGCCGCACGACCGCGCAGAAGCTGATCCTCGCGCAAGCCACCGACCTGCCGATCCGCGCCGGCGTCACGGCCACGCCCTACGCCGCGGGATCGCTGCAGATCACGAAGATCATCACCGGAGAGACAGCCGGACTGCAGGGACCGCTGGAGGTCACCGCGAGCTGTTCCGACGGCGAGACGATCACCGAGTACACGACGACGTTGCCCGCGGGTACCGGGGCCGGGTCCCACCCGATGCCGGTCATCTCCCCGATCCCGGCGGGTGCGGTCTGCACCATCACCGAGACCGCGGACGGGGTGAACGAGCAGGTCGTCCTCGTCTCCAGTACCATCGAACCGTCGGACGTCACGATCATCGAGCAGGAGACCGCGCAGGTCGAGGTGACCGACGAGTACGGTCCCGCCCCGACCCCGACGCCGACCCCGACGCCGACGAAGACACCGAGCGCGGGCGCGCTGCCCGCGACGGGAGCGTCGGGCGGTCTCGGCCTGGGGCTCCTCGCGGGTGTGCTCCTGCTCGCGGGCGCCGGGATCGCGGTTCAGCGGCGGTTCGCCAAGACGGCACGATAGCCCTCGCACCGGGAACGGAGGGGGCCGCCCCGTGCGGGACGGCCCCCTCCGGCCCCGTGCACGGCGGGCGGGCGGCCGGCTCCACGGAGCCGGCCGCCGTGCCTTACCGTGGGATGCGGCCGACCCGCCGCCGGACGGGCCGCGGCGAGCGAGAGGACCCGGATGACCGAATCGACGCGGACACCGCGAGTGCGACCGCTCCCGACCGTCGCCGGAGGATCGCCCGATGCCGGCCCGCCCGAGGCTCGGCACGACGCGCACGGGCACCTCGAGCGCGGGCAGTTGCCCGTCGCGCTCGCCCTCGTCGTCGCGGTGACCGCGGGCGGGCTCACCGCGGTGCAGTCCCGGATCAACGGCGAGTTCGCCCGCGTCGTCGGCGACCCCTACACGGCCGCGGCGATCTCCTTCGGCAGCGGCCTGGTGATCCTCTCCCTCGCGCTGCTGGTCTGGAAGCCGGGCCGCGTCGGCCTCCGCCGGGTGCGCGAGGCGCTCGCCGACCGGCGGCTCGCCTGGTGGATGCTGCTCGGCGGTCTCGCCGGGGCCTGGTTCGTGACGACGCAGGGCCTCTCCTCGGCGACGCTCGGCGTGGCGCTGTTCACGGTGGCGATCGTCGCGGGGCAGACCGTCGGCGGCATCGTGTTCGACCTCGTCGGGCTGGGACCGGGTGGTCGTCGTCGGCTGACCCCCACCCGGGTGCTCGGCGCCGTGCTCGCGCTCGGGGCGATCGCGTGGGCCGTCTCGGCGCAGCTCGCGCACCACGTGCCGCTCCTGCTCATGCTCCTGCCGTTCACCGCCGGCGTCGGCGTGGGCTGGCAGCAGGCGGTCAACGGGCGCGTCAAGCAGGCGGCCGGCAGCGCGCTGACGGCGACCTTCGGCAACTTCCTCGGCGGCACGATCGCGCTCGTCGTCGCCGCGCTCGTGCACGGAGCGGTGGCGGGCTTCCCGCAGCTGCCCGGGATCTGGTGGCTCTACGTCGGCGGCGCGCTCGGCTGCATCTTCATCGCCGCGCAGGCGGCGGTCGTCCGCACGATCGGCGTGCTGCTGCTCGCCCTGTGCGGAGTGGCGGGGCAGCTCGCCGCGGCCCTGGCGCTCGACCTCCTGCTGCCGACCGCCGAGCGGCCGCTCGAGCTCGCGACCGTCGGCGGCACCGTGCTGGCGCTCGTCGCGGTGCTCGTCGCGAGCATCCGATGGTCGCGGCACGCGCACGCGGCGAAGGCCGGCGGCGAGTAGCGCTCAGCCGCGGGATTCGAACCGTTCGGCGATGCCGGGATCGCGCCGTTCGGGGCGGGGCTCGTCGGGCCGACCGCCGACGTAGAGCCAGCCGAGCAGGAGCTCGCCGTCGGCGAGACCGTGGAACTCGGCCACGGCCGCGTCGCGGGTGTACGGGCCGGAGCGCCACATGACGCCCCAACCGGCCTCGTCGAGCAGCAGGCTCAGCACATGGGCGACGCCGGAGGCGACCGCCTCCTGCTCCCACGCATGCACCTTGAAGTGCGGGCGCGTCGTCGCGATGACCGCCACGAGGAGCGGCGCGCGCAGTGGCTTCGCCGCGACCTTCCCGGGATCGGCGCCGCGGGCCGCCGCGGCATCGCCCAGTGCGCGGCCGAGGCCGGCGCGGGCCTCGCCGCGCAGGGCGATCACTCGCCAGGGCGCCAGGGAGCCGTGATCGGCCACCCGCCCGGCGGCCTCGAGCAACGCGAGCAGCTCGGCGTCGTCGGGTGCGCGCTCGGTCACCTTGGGGGAGGAGCGGCGCCGGAGCGCCGCCTCCCTCGCGGAGGCCACGCTCAGGATTCCGGCGTGAAGTCGAGCGCGATCGAGTTCATGCAGTAGCGATCACCGGTCGGGGTGCCGAAGCCGTCGGGGAACACGTGTCCGAGGTGGGACCCGCAGTTCGCGCAGCGCACCTCGGTGCGCACCATGCCGAGGCTCGTGTCCTCGATCAGCTCGACCGCCTCGGGGCGGACCGACTCGTAGAAGCTCGGCCAGCCGCAGCCGGAGTCGAACTTGGTGCCGCTCTTGAACAGTTCGGCCCCGCACGCCGCGCACTGGTAGACGCCGGCGCGCTGCTCGTCGAGCAGCTCGCCCGTCCACGGGCGTTCGGTCGCCGCCTCGCGCAGCACGGAGTACTGCTCGGGATCGAGCTCCTGGCGCCACTGCTCGTCGCTCTTGTCGACCCGATAGCTCATTTCCCGGAATCCTCTCGATTCGTGCCCCGCCGGGCGGATCCGCGAGCCGGGGGTAGCTCGCACGCTCATCGCCAGCTCCATCGTGGCAGGCCCGGCGCGCCGGACAAACCCGGCACCGTCATACAACACGAGCGCGTCCGGCCCTGTTCCCGTCGGCGGTGCCGGATGCCGAACACACGCCTCCCGCGCGGCATCCTCCCGGCGGCCCGAGCCTAGGATGTGCTTCGAGGCGCGCGAACGCGCCATCGAGGCGGGAGGCGAGACGCATGGGCGCAGGCGGGAACGGGGTCGCGGATGCCTCGCTCGACGACCGTGCGCTCCGGATTCTCGCCTTCGAGGCACGCGCCTGGCCCGACGCCGATACGAAGAGCGAGGCCATCCGTCACGAGCTCGGGCTCAGCGGAGCCAGGTACTACCGTCTTCTCGGCGGCATCATCGAGCAGCCCGCGGCGCTGCGACATGATCCGCTCCTCGTCAATCGCCTGCTGCGCCTTCGCGACGCCCGTGTCGCGGCCCGAGCGCATCGGGCGCCCACGCCCGGCCGGGCGCTCGACTGAGCCCGGCCCCGACGATCGAACTGGACCCATGGCGCAGAACTTTCCCCGCGACCGATTCGACAGCCTGCCGAACGGCATCGACCGCGTCGGCGCGCATCGCGCGCCGGAACGCCGCGGTCGCGGATGGATCGCCTTCGGGATCGCGGCGCTCGTCACCGTCGTGCTCGTCGCCGCGGGCATCGTCGGTCTCATGATCTTCAACGGACGGCTCGACTTCGCCGAGCCCTCGCCGCCGCCGCCGTCGGAGCAGCCGGTCGAGACCGCCGTGCCGACGGTCGCTCCGGACGTGCCCGTGCTCGTGCTGAACGGAACGGATGCGAGCGGCCTCGCGGGCACCGCCTCCGAGACGTTGCAGGCGGCCGGGGTCCCGGTGTCCTCGGCGGCGAACGCGAGCGAGAGCACGATCGAGACGACCACCGTGTACTACGCGAGCGAGGAGCTCGAGGGGGCGGCTCGCGGCGTCCTCGGCGCGCTCGGGGTCGGCGACGTCGGCCTCGATCCCTCCATCGCGGAGACCGGCGGCACCATCACCGTGGTGCTCGGGGCCGACTACGCGGCGGCAGTCGCCGGCTGACCAGGTGCTCGAGGAGGGCCGGCGGCTCGCCTTCGAGCTCGGCACGGGGTCGAAGGCCCCGCAGGCCGAATCGGTCCGCCCGGCCTGAGTCCCGACCGTCGCAGAACGCGCCTCCGATCGGTGGGGGCGCGTTCCGTCGTCTTCGCCCAGCGTCGGCTCGCGGACGGCCCTCCGCTCGCCTTGCACTCTCGGACGCAGAGTGCCAGAATCGTCTTAGCACTCGTTCGTTTCGAGTGCTAAACACCATTCTTTTGACGTCCGTGAAGGGACGAGAGGAAACTCATGGCAAAGATCATCGCTTTCGACGAGGAAGCCCGCCGCGGGCTCGAGCGGGGCCTGAACACGCTCGCCGACGCGGTCAAGGTCACCCTCGGCCCGCGCGGCCGCAACGTGGTCCTCGAGAAGAAGTGGGGCGCCCCCACCATCACGAACGACGGCGTGTCCATCGCCAAGGAGATCGAGCTCGACGACCCGTACGAGAAGATCGGCGCGGAGCTCGTCAAGGAGGTCGCGAAGAAGACCGACGACGTCGCCGGTGACGGGACGACCACCTCGGTCGTGCTCGCCCAGGCGCTCGTTCGCGAGGGTCTCCGCAACGTCGCCGCCGGCGCCGACCCCATCTCGCTGAAGCGCGGCATCGAGAAGGCCGTCGCGGCCGTCTCGGAGGAGCTCCTCGCCGCCGCGAAGGAGATCGAGACGAAGGACGAGATCGCCGCGACCGCGTCGATCTCCGCCGCCGACCCCCAGATCGGCGAGATCATCGCCGAGGCGATCGACAAGGTCGGCAAGGAGGGCGTCGTCACCGTCGAGGAGTCGAACACCTTCGGCACCGAGCTCGAGCTCACCGAGGGCATGCGCTTCGACAAGGGCTACCTGTCGGCGTACTTCGTCACCGACCCGGAGCGCCAGGAAGCGGTCTTCGAAGACCCCTACATCCTCATCGCGAACAGCAAGGTCTCGAACATCAAGGACCTGCTGCCCATCGTCGACAAGGTGATCCAGACCGGCAAGCAGCTGCTCATCATCGCCGAGGACGTCGACGGCGAGGCGCTCGCGACCCTGATCGTGAACAAGGTCCGCGGCATCTTCAAGTCGGTCGCCGTCAAGGCGCCCGGCTTCGGCGACCGCCGCAAGGCGCAGCTGCAGGACATCGCCATCCTCACCGGCGGCCAGGTCATCAGCGAGGAGCTCGGCCTCAAGCTCGAGAACGTCACGCTCGACCTGCTGGGCCAGGCTCGCAAGGTCGTCATCACCAAGGACGAGACGACCATCGTCGAGGGTGCGGGCGACGCCGAGCAGATCGCCGGCCGCGTCGCGCAGATCCGCCAGGAGATCGAGAACACCGACTCCGACTACGACCGCGAGAAGCTCCAGGAGCGCCTCGCCAAGCTCGCGGGCGGCGTCGCCGTCATCAAGGCGGGCGCGGCCACCGAGGTCGAGCTCAAGGAGCGCAAGCACCGCATCGAGGACGCCGTCCGCAACGCGAAGGCCGCCGTCGAGGAGGGCATCGTCGCCGGTGGTGGCGTGGCCCTCATCCAGGCCGGCAAGGCGGCGTTCGAGAAGCTCGAGCTCGTGGGCGACGAGGCGACCGGTGCGAACATCGTCAAGGTCGCGATCGAGGCTCCGCTCAAGCAGATCGCTCTCAACGCGGGCCTCGAGCCGGGTGTCGTGGCGAACAAGGTGTCGGAGCTCCCCGCGGGTCACGGTCTGAACGCCGCGACCGGCGAGTACGGCGACCTGCTCGCCCAGGGCATCATCGACCCGGCCAAGGTGACCCGCTCGGCGCTGCAGAACGCCGCGTCGATCGCCGGTCTCTTCCTCACGACCGAGGCCGTCGTCGCCGACAAGCCCGAGAAGACGGCCGCCCCGGTCGGCGACCCGACGGGTGGCATGGACTTCTAGTCCGAACGCGGGCGCTCACCGCGAGCGCACCGTATCGGGGTCTCGTACCCTGCTGAGCGCGAAGGGCGCCTCCGAGCCGGAGGCGCCCTTCGTCGTCGCGGCTCGTGGTCGCGGCTCGTCGTCGCGGGCTGCGGCCGAGCAGCCGCTCTGGCCGCAGCCCGGCCGTCGCCCGGGGTGTACTAGCGCAGGAACAGCCTCGTGTTGGCCTGCTCGGCCTCGGCATACGCGGTCCCCGCCATGGTGAGCGCCTGCCGTAGCGCGGCGAGGTTCGCCTCGACCTGCTGCTGGGTGGCGCGCCAGTCGGCGACCGCCCCCTGGAAGGCGGCCGAAGCCGACCCGCTCCACACCGACTGCAGGCCGGCGAGCTGGGCCACGAGGGCCCCCACCTCGCTCTGCAGCCGATCGATCGTGCTCTGCACCACCTGCGTGGCACCGAGCACCTGGCCGCTGTCGACGGCGTAACTGGTCATCGTGCTCCCTCCGGTCGGGGGGGGGCGGGGGGGGGCGGGGGCGCGCTTCGACGCTAGGCGGCCCCGGCGCATTCCGAGCGCGGGCGGCGCCGGCTGTGGATTCCGAGCGCCGGCGCGCCGCGGGGGAGGAGGGGCGTCTCCCTCGCGGGTCAGAGGCCGCCGACGCGCTGCGGTGCTGCGGCCGAGTCCGCGAGCGGGAGCGAGACGCGGAACGTGGCCCCGCCGCCCGGCGTCTCGACGACGTCGACGCTGCCGTTGTGCGCGGCCACGATCGAGGACACGATCGCGAGCCCGAGCCCGGTGCCGCCCGTCTCACGCGCGCGCGACGTGTCGGCGCGCCAGAACCGCTGGAAGATCTTCTCCCGGATCTGCGGTGGGATGCCTTCGCCGTGATCGACGACCTCGAGCATGGCTCGCTCGGCCGCGGCATCCAGGCTCACCCGGATCTCGATCGGCGAGTCGTCCGCCGTGAAGCGCATCGCGTTGCCCATGAGGTTCGTGATGACCTGACGGAGCTTGTTCTCCTCGGCGAGCACGATCGCGCGCTGCACGGGCGCCGGGGTGCCGGAGCCGATGGGCACGGGCACCGTGGGGGCCGGATCGACGACGACCTCGTCGTCGTGCTGCACGCGAGCGGCGTCGGCGTCGAGCTGACGGCGGCGCTGCGCCTCGCGGGTATCGCGGGACGGCTGCTTGGCCGCCGGCCGGCGGGGCGGCTGGGAGAGCCGGCGCCCACGCAACCGCGCGAGCGTCGCGCCGGCGAAGGCGATCGGTCCGGTGGCGCGCATGGGCGGCGAATCGAGGTCGACCGCGAGTTCCGCCGGTTCCTCCCCCTCGCCGTCGCCGCTCGCCTCCGGCGCGATCACGGTGACGGTGCGCGCCGGTGCCGCGGCCATGGCGTCGAGCGCGGCATCACGGGCGAGCGGCACGAGGTCGACCTCCGCGAGCGTGAGCGGCTTCGCCTCGTCGAGTCGGGCCAGCGCCAGCAGGTCCTCGACGAGCAGGCCCATGCGGATCGCCTCCTTCTCGATGCGGTCCATCGCCTGCCCGACGTCCTCCGGGGTCTGCAGCGCGCCCATGCGGTAGAGCTCGGCGTAGCCGCGGACGGAGACGAGCGGAGTGCGCAACTCGTGGGAGGCGTCCCCGACGAAGCGGCGCATCTGGTCGATCGTGCGCGCCCGGTCGCGGAAGGCCCGGTCGATGCGGTTCAGCATGGTGTTCAGCGAGCGGTTCAGCCGACCCACCTCGGTGTTCGGGGTCGCGCCGTCGAGGCGCTGGCTGAAGTCGCCGTCGGCGATCGCCGCTGCCGTGCGCTCCACCTCGCGGAGCGGGGTGAAGGTCGAGGTGACGAGCATGCGAGTGAGCAGGGCGCCCACGATGACGACGCCGAGCCCGAAGCCGAGGAAGATCGTGAGGTACGCGGCGAGGAGGCGCTCGGTCTCGGCGGTGGAGATCGCGATCACGATGGGCATGAAGCTGCCGTGGGTGTCGATGAGCGCCGTCACGGCGCGGAAGGTCTGATCGCCGCGCTGGTCGGGCAGCGGGAGCACGACGTAGCCGTTCGCGTTCATCTCGTTGACCTTGGCGATGCTGAGCTCCGACGGGAACAGCGGCACCTCGTCGCGGGGCCGGCCCTGCCAGTTGTGCGCCAGGAAATCGCCGGTCTCCGGGTCGTACTTCGCGACGAAGACGTCGTCCGAGGGGCGCACGTCGAGGGCGTCTGCGCTCGAGTCGCCGTCGTCGCCGTAGAAGTAGCGGGAGACCACGTCGCCGGAGGCGATCGTGCGCAGCCGGCTCTCGAGCTGCTGCTCGGCGTAGCTGCGGAGCATCGCGGCCGTGCCGATGCCGGAGACGAGCAGGCCGAGGGTGAGCATCAGCACCGTCACGCCCGTGATCTTCGTGCGCAGCGAGACGCGGTTCCACCGCTCGAAGATCGTCTGGTTCATGGCACGACGAGCCTACGCCGAGGAATCTGGCCGAGCGCTGTTCACGGCTTGGAGCTCTTCAGCATGTAGCCGAAGCCGCGCTTGGTCTGGATGAGCGGCTCGGCGGAGTGCTGGTCGAGCTTGCGGCGCAGGTAGGAGATGTAGCTCTCGACGATGCCGGCGTCGCCGTTGAAGTCGTACTCCCAGACGTGGTCGAGGATCTGCGCCTTCGAGAGCACCCGGTTGGGGTTGAGCATGAGGTAGCGCAGCAGCTTGAACTCGGTCGGCGAGAGCTCGACCGGTACGTCGCCGACGAGCACCTCGTGTGTGTCCTGGTCCATCGTGAGCTCGCCGGTGCGGATGACCGCGTCCTCCTCGGCGTGCATGGTGCGGCGGAGGATCGCCTTGATGCGCGCCACGATCTCGTCGAGCGAGAAGGGCTTGGTCACGTAGTCGTCGCCGCCGACCGTGAGGCCGGTGATCTTGTCTTCCGTGTCGTCCTTCGCGGTGAGGAAGAGGATGGGGGCGGTGTACCCGGCGGAGCGGAGTCGCTTGGTGACGCCGAAGCCGTTCATGTCGGGCAGCATGACGTCGAGGATGATGAGGTCGGGCTCTTCTTCGAGCACGGCCGAGATGGTCTGGGCACCGTTGCCGACCGCCCGGACGGCGAAGCCGGCGAAGCGCAGGCTCGTGGTCAGCAGGTCGCGGATGTTGGGCTCGTCGTCGACGATGAGAATTCGGGGTCCGTCGCTCATGGCGCCATTCTCTTGACGTTCGCTGGGAGCCGCCTGGGAGTCCGTTGCGCGCCTCGCCGGAGTCGGCCGGTGACGAGCGCGCCGCCGCACCCGGCTACGATTCGGGGTATGCCTGCCTCCCCGACTCGACCGTTGGGCTGGGTCGAGCCCCACTACCGGCACCCGGTGCGGCGGATCGCCGGCCGCGAGGTCGACTACCGGCGCGAGATCCAGATCCGGATGAACTTCGTGATGAGCCTCGACGGCGCCGTCACCCTCGACGGACGGAGCGGCGGGCTCGGCGACCCCGCCGACCGGCTCGCGATGGGGGTGTTGCGCACGCTCGCCGACGTCGTGCTCGTCGGGGCGGGCACCGTCCGGGCGGAGGGCTACGGCGGCCTCCGGCTGCGCGCGGCGAACCGCGACTGGCGGCGCGAGCACGGCCTGCCCGACGCCCCGCGCGTCGCGATCGTGTCCTCGGCGCTCGAGCTCGACCCGGACGACCCCGTGTTCGCCGAGGCCGAGGCGCGGCCCCTGCTGCTCACCCATGAGGCAGCCGATCCGGCTCGTCGGACGGCGCTCGCCGAGGTGGCCGAGCTCGTCGATTGCGGAGCCGACCGCGTGGACCCGCTGCGCGTGCGCGACGCCCTCGCGGCGCGCGGCATGCCGCAGGTCCTCTGCGAGGGCGGTCCGCACCTGTTCGGCGCGCTCCTCGACGCCGACCTCGTCGACGAGCTCTGCCTGAGCCTCAGCCCCCTCCTCGTCTCCGGGAGCGCCGGGCGCATCGCGCAGGGCCTCACCCAGCACACCCGGCGGATGCGCCTCGTGCACGCGCTTCCCGCGGGGGAACTGCTGCTGCTCAGGTACGCCCGGGCCCGCTAGGCGGACGTCCGCCCTCCGGGCTCAGGCGGCCGCGTCGAGGGCGTGCGCGTCGAGGATCGTGTACGAGTAGCCCTGCTCGGCGAGGAAGCGCTGCCGGTTCTGGGCGAAGTCCTGGTCGACCGTGTCGCGCGCGACGAGGGTGTAGAAGTTCGCGGAGAGCCCCGACTCCTTCGGGCGGAGCAACCGGCCGAGCCGCTGCGCCTCCTCCTGGCGGGAGCCGTACGAGCCCGAGACCTGGATCGCGACGGTCGCCTCGGGGAGGTCGACGGAGAAGTTCGCGACCTTCGAGACGACGAGCACGGGGGTGCGGCCGTCGCGGAACTCCTGGAACAGGCGCTCGCGCTCGTCGACCGGGGTGGCGCCCGTGAGCTGCGGGGCGCCGAGCGTCTCGGCGAGCTCGTCGATCTGGTCGAGGTACTGCCCGATGACGAGGATGCGCTCGCCGGCGTGCCGCTCGACGAGCTGCTTCACGACGCCGAGTTTCGCCGGCGCGGTCGCGGCGAGTCGGTAGCGCTCGTCGTCGGCGGATGCCGCGTACGCGAGCCGCTCGGACTGCGGCAGGTCGATGCGCACCTCGTAGCAGGCGGCGGGCGAGATGAAGCCCTGGGCCTCGATCTCCTTCCACGGGGCGTCGAAGCGCTTCGGGCCGATGAGGCTGAACACGTCGCCCTCGCGGCCGTCCTCGCGGACGAGCGTGGCGGTGAGCCCCAGGCGGCGACGGGCCTGCAGCTCCGCCGTGAGCTTGAAGACGGGCGCCGGCAGCAGGTGCACCTCGTCGTAGACGATGAGGCCCCAGTCGAGGGCGTCGAGCAGCGAGAGGTGGGCGTACTCGCCCTTCCGCTTCGCGGTGAGGATCTGGTACGTCGCGATCGTGACCGGCTTGATCTCCTTGATCTGGCCGGAGTACTCGCCGATCTCCTCGGCGGTGAGGCTGGTACGGCGCAGCAGCTCGTCGCGCCACTGCCGCGCCGAGACGGTGTTCGTCACGAGGATCAGCGTGGTGGTCTTCGCGGTGGCCATGGCGCCCGCGCCCACGAGCGTCTTGCCCGCGCCGCAGGGGAGCACGACGACGCCCGAGCCGCCGTCGAAGAAGTTGTCGACCGCCTTCTGCTGGTAGTCGCGCAGGTGCCAGCCGTTCTCGGCGAGGTCGATGACGTGCGGCGTGCCCGGCGTGTATCCGGCGAGGTCCTCGGCGGGCCAGCCGAGCTTCACGAGCTCCTGCTTCAGCTGGCCGCGGGCCCACGGCTCCACGAGGAAGCTCGTCTCGTCGATGCGCGCACCGATCAACGGCGAGATGCGCTTCGCCCCGACGACCTCGGTGAGCACCGCGAGGTCGTCGCTGCGCAGGCGGAGCTCGCCGTCGTCGGTGCGGTCGATCACGAGCCGGCCGTAGCGGCCGACGGTCTCGCGCATGTCGACCGAGACCGTCTGCGGCACGGGGAACTTCGCGTAGCGCTCGAGCGTGCCGAGCATGTCGTCGGCGGTGTGCCCCGCGGCTCGCGCGTTCCAGAGGCCGAGTCTCGTGATCCGGTACGTGTGGATGTGCTCGGGGGCGCGTTCGAGCTCCGCGAAGACCGCGAGATCGTGCCGCGCGTCCTCGGCGAGCGGGTTCGCGACCTCGAGGAGCACGGTGCGGTCGCTCTGCACGATGAGGGGGCCGTCTGACATGACCGTCAAGTCTACGCCCGATCCGGGCTCCCTCGGCGGGGTCCGCCGGGATCGGCCGCGGTCCGCGCTCAGAACTCGGGCGCCGGGGCGACCGAGGCGATCGCGGAGATCGGCAGCGTGCGCTCGATGTCGGCCTTGCGGTCGCGGGCGCGCAGGCGTCCGTTCGCGACGCTCGCGGGCGCGAGCAGGTAGTCGGCGGTCTGGCCGCCGGGCATCCGGACCGTCACGGTGAGGGTCTCCTTCGCCCGCGCCGCCGCTTCGAGCTGGCGGGCGAGCCAGGCCTGCTCGGTCGCCGGGCCGTCGGTGGGTGCGGCGAGGAGGACGTCGAGCAGTTTGCCGACCGGATCGCCCGCCGGTGCCGGCGTCGGGGTCGGCGCGAGTCGGTGCCGCTGCAGCCGGAGGATCCGGCCCTCCGCATCTTCCGCGGCGACCGGGTAGCGGGCGTCGGAGAGGGCCCAGAACACGACGTCCGGCGCGAACCTGGAGAGGAGGCGGTGCGGGCCGACGCGCCGCAGTCCGATCGCGCTCAAGGACTGGTCGACCTCCAGCGTGCCGACGAGCTGCTCGTCGTCCGAGCGGACGGAGCTCTTCGCGGGCGCATCGCCGTCGTCGGCGACCGAGACGCGCACCGCGCCGAAGCGCGCGGCGGCTTCGGCGACGAGGTATTCAAGGGGCTGGGGGATGCCGGTGAGCGACAGCGTGCCGAGGAACTCCCGGATCGAGTCGGCGCTCTCGCCTGCGGCGAGCCCGCGGTTCACGGAGGCGGCCGTGACCCGGTAGCTCGAGGCGAGGTCGCGGCCCTCGACGTCGGCGAAGCCACGCAGCCGGGCATCGAGCGCGGGTTCGAGCGGTCCCGGCGACACGATCGTGAGATCGTGCTGCACGTAGACCCGGTCGACCTGCGCGGGGAAGTGGGCGCCGAGGAGCGCGGCCGCCTCGTCGAGCCGGCCGCCGAGCACGAGCCGGCCGGGTTCGACCGGTTCGCCCGAGACGGCGAGGCCGAGCGCCTCGGCCTCGCCCGCGAGCCGGGCGAGGCCGGCATCGAGCCACTCGCCACCGACCGGGTAGAGCCAGCGGACGTCCTCGCGGAACGCGGCGGCGGAGAGCGTCTCGCTGCGGCGCGTCACGAGCTCGCGGAGTGCCGGCGGCACGCGCTCGCGCCAGCACTCGGCGAGGGCGGCCCACCGCCGGGTCGGTCCGGACAGCGACCAGTTCGCGCCCGCGTCGGACTCGAGCCAGTAGGCGCCGTCGCGCACGACGAGTCCGGCCTCGACGGCCCGGCCGAACAGGCGCGGCACCTCGTCGAGGGCGACACCGGCGACCTCCGCGAGGCGGCGTGCGTCGGGCAGCGCGAGCCCGCCCTTCGCGAGTTCTCGAGCCGGCTGGGCGCCGAGCGCGGCGAGGAGCTCGGCGGTGGCCGCGACGGTCGCGTAGGCCTGCTCGGACGCGCGACGAGCCAGCAGCGAACGGTCGACCTCGTCGACCGCCTGCAGCACGGGCGGGGCGGGCGAGAGGAGGGCCTCGACGCTCGGCAGGTCTTCACCGAGGCGAGGCGCGAGCCGGGCGACGATCGCGGCGGGGACGTGCAGCGCACCGGGCGGGCCGCCCTCGGCGTCGACGACGAGCAGGCGCGCCCGGAGGCCCGTGAGGAGGCCGGGCAGCCGGCGCTGGAACTCCGCCGGGGCGCCCAGCGCGGCGACGCGCTCGGCGAGCGCCACCTCGTCGAGCTGGTGTTCGGCCGTGGCGAGTGCGGCGAGCACGGCGAGGTGCGGCCGGTCGAGGCGCCCGACGACGTGATCGAGCGAGTCCTGGTGCAGGAGCGCCTCGGCGAGGTCGAAGAGGTCCGAGATGCCGTCGGTCGAGAACTCGCGGAGGGCGAGCGCGTCGCGCAGCTCGTCGCGGCCCATGCCCCGGAGCTGTGCGGCGAGCTGCAGCATAGGCCCGCTCAGCTCCCGGTTCGCGCCTCGCGCGAGCGGCGCACGGCGTTGAGGATGAGGAGGACGACGAGCAGGAGGAAGCCGAGGGGGAGGCCGACGACCGGGATGAAGAAGACAACCGGCCAGATGCCGCGGCTGAAGCCGTCACCGGCGCCGGCGCCGGCGGCCGTGGCGATCAGCACGGCGAAGATGCACAGCACCGACAGGCCGACCGAGCCGGCGACCATGAAGGCGAGCACGCGCTCGAGGCGGTTCTCGGAGGTGGGGCGATCGGTGCTCACCCTCCCAGGATAGCCAGCGCGAGCCGAGAGCGTCGGCCGCAACTAGACTGGGGACCGGAGGGCGACGAGTTCCGGTGCGCCCGCATGGACACGAGCGAGGTCACGCGATGCCCAGCGGCAAGGTCAAGTTCTACGACGAGGAGAAGGGGTTCGGCTTCATCAGTGGTGATGACGGCCAGGAGGTCTTCCTGCACGCCTCCGCCCTCCCCGCCGGCGCCGTGGTCCGGGCGGGCTCGAAGGTCGAGTACGGCATCGCCGACGGCAAGCGCGGCCCGCAGGCGCTCTCGGTCCGGGTGCTCGAGACGCCGCCGAGCCTCGCCCGCATCAACCGACGCTCCGCCGACGACATGGCCGTCGTCGTCGAAGACCTGGTGAAGTGGCTCGACGCCGCCGGCAGCGATCTGCGCCGCGGACGGTACCCCGACAAGGCGCGCGGCCGTCAGATCGCGACGCTGCTGCGGAAGGTGGCTGACGAGCTGGATGCCTGAGCCCACCGAGACTGAGACGACCCCGGCCGAGCCGGTGACCGCGCTCGAACCCGCCGAGACCCAGGCCGAGGCGGTCGAGGAGCCGGTGTCGCCCGTCGAGCCGCTCGCCGCCGACGAGGTGCTGCTCGCCTCGGCCGCCCTCGCCCAGCGCGCGCTGCTCGAGGTGACGCCGCCCGAGACCGTCGGGTCGGTCGTGGGGCACCTCGTCGAGGGCGAGCACGTGCTGACGCTGCTCTTCGCGGCAGACCTGGCCGGCTACCCCGGCTGGCACTGGAGCGTCACGATCGCCCGCGTCGAGGATGCCGAGCCGACCGTGCTCGAGACCGAGCTCATGCCGGGGGAGCAGGCCCTGCTCGCGCCGGAGTGGGTGCCGTGGTCCGAGCGGCTCGCCGACTACCGGGCCGCACAGGCGGCCGCGGCGGAGACGGCGGCGCTGGCCGGTGACGACGAGGCCGATGTCGAGTCCGAGGACTACGAAGACGACGAGCTCGACGATGCCGAAGACGACGACGCCGAAGACGACGATGACGATGACGACGACGAGGCGGACGACGACGAGTTCGACGATCACGACGACGCCTTCGACGGCATCGAGATCGACGCGCTGGGCGAGGAGCCCGACGACGCGTCAGACGACGACGGCGACTCCGACGACGACGCGTCGGACGACGACGATTCCGACGACGACGACGCTCACGACGAGGACGACGACGAGCGCGACTGACGTCGCCTGAGCAGTTGCACGGCGGCGATGCCGACGACGCCGAGTGCGGCGCCGATCACCGTCGTCGGTACCAGCAGCGCCCGCGCCCGCGGATCGATCCCCTCGCCGAAGGCGAGGACGACCCCCAGCGCGACGAGCCAGGCGATCGTGCCGACGAGCAGCGCCTTCCGCGCGTCGGCACGGGCGGGCGCCGGGTCCGGGCGGCGCTCGTGCTCGGCGAGCCAGAGGCGCATCGTCAGCCCAGCTCTCCGAGCACGTAGTCGATCGCCGAGGTGAGGGCGCGGACGTCGTCGGGCTCGATCGCGGTGAACGTCGCGATGCGCAACTGGTTGCGGCCGAGCTTGCGGTAGGGCTCCGTATCGACGATCCCGTTCGCCCGGAGCGCCTTCGAGATCGCCGAGGCATCCGTGGCCTCGTCGAAGTCGATCGTGACGACGACCTGCGAGCGGTCGGCGGGGTCGGCGACGAAGGGCGTCGCCACCGGCGAGGCCGTCGCCCAGTCGTACAGCACCGAGGACGACTCGCGGGTGCGGGCATCGGCCCAGGCGAGCCCGCCGGAGGCGTTCATCCAGTCGATCTGGTTCTCCATCAGGAGGAGGGTGGCCAGCGCGGGCGTGTTCAGCGTCTGGTTCAGGCGCGAGTTGTCGACCGCGTTCTTCAGGGAGAGGAATTCGGGGATGTACCGCTCCGAGGCCGCGATGCGCTCCACCCGGTCGAGGGCGGCGGGGGAGAGGATGGCGAACCACAGCCCGCCGTCGGCAGCGAAGTTCTTCTGCGGGGCGAAGTAGTAGACGTCGAACTCGTTCGGGTCGACGGCGATGCCGCCCGCGGCGCTCGTCGCGTCGACGACGGTGAGTGCGCCGTCGTCTCCGGCGACGCGGCGGACCGGGGCCTGCACCCCGGTGGAGGTCTCGTTCTGCGGCCAGGCGTACACGTCGATGCCGGCGAGCGCCTCGGGGCGCGCGCTCGCGCCGGGTGCGGCCGTGCGCACGTCGGGCGCCTCGAGCCAGGGGGCGGCGGCAGCGTTGGCGAACTTCGCGCCGAACTCGCCGAAGGAGGCGAGTTGCGCGCGGCGCTCGATGAGCGAGGCCGCGGCGGCGTCCCAGAACGCGGTCGAGCCGCCGTTGCCGAGCACGACCTCGTAGCCCTCGGGCAGCGAGAACAGCTCCGAGAGCCCGGAGCGCACGCGGCCGACCAGGTCTTTCACCGGCGCCTGGCGGTGGGAGGTGCCGAGGATGGCGGGGCCGAACTCGGCGAGGTGGGCGAGCTGCTCGGGGCGCACCTTCGACGGGCCGCAGCCGAATCGACCGTCGGCGGGCAGGAGTGCAGCGGGGATCACGAGGCTCGGCATGCCGATGAGTCTATCGATGGCGGCGAGCCCACTAGGCTGGAAGGCGGGCTGTGACGACACGGGGAGGAAGCAGCGTGACCGACCTCATCGACACGACGGAGATGTATCTCCGCACCATCCTCGATCTCGAGGAGGAGAACATCGTGCCGCTGCGCGCGCGCATCTCCGAGCGCCTCGGCCACTCCGGTCCCACCGTCTCGCAGACCGTCGCCCGCATGGAGCGGGACGGGCTCGTCGTCGTCTCCGGCGACCGGCACCTCGAGCTCACGCCCGAGGGGCGCAGTAAGGCCGTGCACGTCATGCGGAAGCACCGGCTGGCGGAGCGCCTGCTGTCCGACGTCATCGGGCTCGAGTGGGAGTACGTGCACGACGAGGCGTGCCGCTGGGAGCACGTGATGAGCGAGCAGGTCGAGCGTCGGCTCATCGAGCTCCTCGGCCAGCCGACCGAGTCGCCCTACGGCAACCCGATCCCCGGTCTCGAGGAGCTCGGCGTGCCCGCCGCGGCACCGTTCATGACGGGCGTGCGCAACCTCGTGCAGGCGCTCGGCGACACGACGGAGCCCATCCGGGGCGTCGTCCGCCGCCTCGGTGAGCCGGTGCAGTTCGATCCCGAGCTGCTCGCGCAGCTCAAGCAGGCCGGCATCATGCCCGGGGCGCGAGCGACGTTCAGCGTGAACGGCGGCTACGTGCTCGTGCAGGTCGACGACGTCGAGGGCGGGCTGGAGCTCCCGGTCGAGGTCGCCGCGCACCTGTTCATCGGCGACTGAGCGGCCGACGGCCGCCGCGCCCTCGCCGCACCAGGCCGGGCCCGGAGCTTGGGATCCGCTGTGAGTCCGGCTCCGTCGTGACCGGAATGTGACATCGCCCGGGGCCTCGCGTATCCTCGTTCGAGTCCACCGGCGCGAAGCCAGACGGTGGAACCGAGATCGAGACGCCCCCGATGTCCACCGCTCGATCCTGAAACCCGTGACGCGCTCCGGCGCAGCCAGGTGGAACGCCGTTTCCGGCCGTGGGCGACGGAGGTAGTGTTTTGGCTCGTTCCCCCAAGCGTCGCCTTCCCGGCGGTCGCGTCAGCAAAGCTGCGACCAAGGCCATCGTGCAGGCGAAGACCCGGGCGGATGATTCCGAGACGGCGATCGCGCCGGTCTCGACGATCTCCACCCGCAGGCTCCGCCGCGGTGGGGTCGCCAACCTCGTCGTCATGACGATCTCGGCCGGACTCGTCGGCACCCTGGCGATCCCCGCCTACGCCTTCGCGCCCGGCAGCGAGGACCCGGAGTTCGCCACGAGTGCGAGCGCCGCGCTCACGAAGGCCGACCCGCAGTCCGTCGCGGTCGACGCGGATGCCTCGGCCGCTCCGGTCTCGCAGGACACCCTGGCGGTCACCACCGGCGCCTCGATCCAGGAGGCGGCCGAGGCGGAGGCCGCGCGGCAGGCCGCGCAGACGGCGATGACCTCGTACGCGGCGTCGTACGACGGCCCCTCCGTCGGCGAGCTGCTCGCCAGCCCGCCGTACCCGAACTTCGACCTCGCGAGCGTCTACAACGTGGCGACGCAGTACATCGGGGTGCCGTACGTCTACGGCGGCGCGACGCCGGCCGGCTTCGACTGCTCCGGCTTCATCATGTACGTCTACGCGCAGTTCGGCGTCTCGATGCCGCACTCCTCCGCCGGGCAGGGCGCCATGGGCACCCCGATCTCCGAGGCGGCCGCGGTGCCGGGCGACCTCGTCATCATGCCGGGACACGACGGCTTCTACGCCGGCGGCGGCATGATCCTGCACGCCCCCTATGAGGGTGCGTCGGTGCGGGTGCAGCCGATCTGGACCAGCGACTACTCGATCGTGCGCATCGGCATCTGAGATGAACATCGGGTGACCGCCCGAGGGAAACGGCGCGCCGGAGGCATCCTGCGCGCCGTTTCCTGTCGTACGCTGGAGGCCTGACGAACCGAACCGAACGGGGAGGCCGATGGTGCAGCGTGAGCGCGTCCATGCCAGGAACGCGCGCGCGCACTTCCACCAACGGCCGAGTCATCAGCCGAGCCACCTGAGCGCTAGCGCGCCGAACGGGCACCGTCCTCTGGACGGTGCCCGTTCTTGTTTCCGGCGACCCCCGACGGTCTCGATCCGCCGTCCCGTATCCCGCGGCCGGAAGCCACCCGGCCCCGTACGAAAGGTGACGTCATGAGCGGCACCCTCATCCTGAACGCGAGCTACGAACCGCTCGCCGTGGTCCCGATGCGCCGGGCGATGCTCCTGGTGCTGAACGGCAAAGCCTCGGTCGTCGAGGCGGCCGAGGGCTGGCTGCACTCGCGGTCGGCGCGGTACGCCGTGCCGAGCGTGGTGCTGCTGCAGCACTACGTCCGGATCCCGCTCCGCCCCGTTCCGCTCACCCGTCGCGCGGCGCTGCAGCGCTACGGCTATCGCTGCGCGTACTGCCGCGACTACGGCGACACGCTCGACCACGTCGTGCCGCGCTCCCGCGGCGGCGGCCACAGCTGGGGCAACGTCGTCGTCGCCTGCCGGCGCTGCAACCACAAGAAGGCCGACAAGATGCTTGCGGAGATCGGCTGGCGACTCCCGTTCGAGCTCACGGAACCGGTGCCCACGCCGCAGGCGAGGGCGGGGCTCTGGTCGACGCGCCACCCGGAGTGGGCGCAGTACCTCGGCTCGATGCCGCAGCCCGCGCTGCTCGCCGGGTGAGCCCCCATCCGGGCCGGCCCGCGACGGTCCGTGATCGGATCGTGACATCGCGTGCGGTGTGCCCTATGGTGGTACGAGTCCGGTGCGGTACACGCCCTCCGGTCGCCCGAGACCACCCCGCGTCCCTCTGCGCGGGATCCGGAGGAACATCACGTGAACGGTGACACCACGCGCGACGCGATCGAGCGGCCGCGCGCAGGACGGCAATCGGCTTCCCCGGTCTCCGGCCCCCGTGGGGCGAGCGTCTCCGACGGGCGCGTTCGCCGTCGTGGCCCGCTGCGCGTCCTCGGCGCCGTCGTGGCCGTACCCGCCATCATCGGCACCGTGGCGATCCCGGCGTACGCCATGATGCCGAGCAGCGACGAGTACGCGAGCAGCGCGAGCTACAGCCTCACGCAGAGCCAGGCGCAGGACCTCATCGTGCCGGGCCTCGTCAACAAGGCCGGCGTCGCCGCCGACAGCTACGCGGTCACCACGAAGGAAGAGATCGATCGTCAGGCGCGAGACGCCGCCGCCGCGGAGCAGGCCGCCTGGTCCGCCGAGCTCGCGTCGCGCACCCCCAACGGCAACTACGCGGTGTACACGGTGAAGGCCGAGGGCGACGACTACCCCTGGTGGGACCAGCTGCCCGACGACTACGGCGGCGGGCTCTCGCCGTTGCGCTACTACTACCGCGAGTGCGTCGACTTCGTCGCCTGGCGGTTGAATCGTGACGCCGGCGTCACGAGCGCCCCGTGGAAGTGGGACTGGTCGAACCTCGCCTCGGGCAGCGCGTACGCCTGGGCCGACGCCTGGGCCGAGAAGGGCTGGCCGACCTCTTCGACGCCCGTCGTCGGGGCCGTCGCCTGGTTCCCGTACAACCACGTGGCCTATGTGCAGTCGATCAACGGCGACGGCAGCGTGAACCTCGAGGAGTACAACCAGAACTCCGACCACTCGTACCACCGGCGCACCATCCCGGCGGGCGAGGCGCTGTACCTCTACCCGCCCGCCTGACCGGCCCCCGTCAGCGCGGCAGCCGGGCCAGGCACGCCGGCGCGGGCGTCGGCACGGTGTCGACGAGCTCCTGCGGCACGCCCTCGGCGTCGAGGGCGACGATCGCGATCGAGTCGGAACCCTGATCGGCGACGAGCGCGAACCGCTCGTCGTGCGTGAGCTCCAGGTCGCGGGGATGGATGCCGCCGGTCGGCACGCTCGCGACGTGCACGAGGGTGCCGGTGTCTCGATCCAGGCGGAGCCCGGCGAGCGCGTCGGCGTCGCGGTCGCCGACGAGGACGACCCCGCCCCGGGTGAGGCGGATGGCCGAGACGCCGAGGCCGCGGAACGCGATCCGCGCGTCGACCGGGTACCAGCCGAGCTCGGTGCGCGCGTCGAGGTCGACGACCGAGACGGTGCGGTCGAGTTCGTTCGCGACGAGCGCGCGACGACCGGTCACGACGAGATGCCGGGGGCCGGCGCCGGCGTGCACCGCGATCTCGCCGACGGCGGCCAGCGAGCCGGTGGCCTCGTCGAGCTCGAGCAGCCGGATGCGGTCGGCACCGAGATCGGGAGCGAGTGCGAGTCCGCCGTCGAAGACCACCTGGTGCAGGTGGGGGGACCCCTGCCGGTCGAGTACGGGCCCGCTGCCCGTGAACGTCGAGCGGGCGGCGGCAGCCGCCGGACCGAGGCCGTCGACGGGGTGCGCCGTGACCGAGCCGCCGGAGTAGTTCGCGGCGAGCGCCCAGCGACCGCCGGGGCTCAAGGCGACGTGGCACGGGTCGCCGTCGGCGACGCCGAGCGGAGCGAGCGGGATCAGCGTCTCGGCGTCGTCTCCCGCCGCCCACACCGAGATACCGCCGGGGGCGAGCTCGTGCGAGACGACGATCCGCTCGTCGCGGAGCGCGAGGAACATCGGGTTCTCGCCGACCTGCACGGCTTCGCCGAGGCGCCAGGCGCCGGCGCCGTCCACCTCGAGCCGGCGGATGCCACGAGCCGGTGCGCCGAGCCCGCCGGAGGTCGAGGCGCCCACCCAGAAGACCGTCGGCTCGCCGCTCATGCTGCTCCGTTCCGCGGCGGGGCCGCGCTCAGGGCGCGCGTGCGCCGATCGTCAGGCTATCGCGAGCCGGTAGACTCGCTAGGCCGCCCCCGTAGCTCAGAGGATAGAGCGTCGGTTTCCTAAACCGTGCGTCGCAGGTTCGAGTCCTGTCGGGGGCACTCTCCCGCCCCTTCGCGATCGCTCGGCCGTTCAAGACGCCTGGTGCCGCTCGCCCAGCGGGAGCATGATGGGTCGCATGGACCTGCCGGTGATGCCGCCCGTTGCGCCGATGCTCGCGAAGTCGGTGAAGGAGATCCCCGACGTCGGGCATGTCGAGCCGAAGTGGGACGGGTTCCGCACGATCGTCTTCCGCGACGGCGACGAGGTGGAACTCGGCAGCCGGAACGAGAAGCCGATGACCCGGTACTTCCCCGAGCTCGTCGAGGCGCTGCGCCGCGAGCTGCCGGAGCGGTGCGTCGTGGACGGCGAGATCGTGCTGGTGCGCGACGGGCGGCTCGACTTCGAGGCCCTGCAGCAGCGCATCCACCCCGCGGCGAGCCGGGTGAAGCTGCTGGCGGGGGAGACGCCCGCGTCGTTCGTCGCGTTCGACCTGCTCGCGCTCGGCGACGAAGATCTGACCGGCACCGCGTTCGGCGAGCGGCGGCGCCGGCTCGAGGCCGCGCTCGCCGAGGCATCCGATCCCGTCTTCGTCACGCCGGCGACGGCGGACCTCGACGTCGCCCGGGACTGGTTCGAGCGTTTCGAGGGGGCGGGCCTCGACGGGGTCGTCGCGAAGCCGCTCGACGGCACGTACCAGCCCGACAAGCGGGCGATGTTCAAGATCAAGCACGAGCGCACGGCCGACTGCGTCGTCGCGGGCTTCCGCTGGCACAAGAGCGGGGACGTCGTCGGCTCACTGCTGCTCGGGCTCTACGGGGACGACGGCCGGCTGCATCACGTCGGCGTGGTCGCCGCATTCTCGATGGCGCGGCGGGCCGAACTCGTCGGCGAGCTCGAGCCGCTCGTCGAGACGGATCTCTCGCGGCATCCGTGGGGCGAGTGGGCCGACCAGGCGGCGCACGAGCAGACGCGCATGCCGGGCGCGGTGAGCCGCTGGAGCGGGGGCAAGAACCTGTCGTTCGTGCCGCTGCGTCCCGAGCTCGTCGTCGAAGTGGCCTACGACCACATGGAGGGCGATCGCTTCCGCCACACCGCGCAGTTCCGGCGCTGGCGGTCCGACCGCGACCCGGAGAGCTGCGGCTACGGCCAGCTCGAGGTGCCCGGGGCGCTCGAGCTCGGCGAGATCCTGCCGCTCAGGGGCTGACGGCCGCGCTCAGAGGACGACGCCGATGCCCGCCGACAGGGCGGTGTGGTGCTCGAACACGAGGTTCGTCTCGGTCAGGGCGACCGCCGGGTTGGCCGAGAGGTTCTTCAGCACGAACTGCCGCACGTGGTCGCTGTCGCGCACCCGGACGTGGATCAGGAAGTCCTCGGTGCCGCCGAGGAAGAACAGCTGCGCCACCTCGGGCTCGCGGCGGAGCTCGTCGGAGATCTGCTCCATGAGGTGGCGCGCGCCCGGGCGGATGCGGACGCTCACGAGCGCCTGCAGGGTGAGCCCGAGGGCGACGGGGTCGATCTCCGCCGTGTAGCGCGTGATGACGCCGCGTTCGCGCAGCGAGCGGACCCGGGCGAGACAGGTCGACGGCGAGATGCCGACCGAGCGGGCCAGGTCGATGTTCGGGGTGCGGGCGTTCTCGTGCAGCCGCGCGATGATCGCGCGGTCGACCTCGTCGAGCACGACCGGTCCCTGGTCGCGGATCTGCGGCGCCTCGGCCATGAACACCCTCCAGAACGCATGAATGACCTTGAAATCACCAGTCTACCGAATTCTGTTCGGAGCAGCTTCCGTTTGAACGAATAAGCGGTGACCATTGAGGGTACCCACCCAATAGCATTCGGAGTCTGAAATGCACATCGGCGTGCCCGCTGAGATCAAGAACAACGAATTCCGCGTCGCCATCACCCCGGCCGGCGTCCACGCCTTCGCGCAGCGCGGCCACCGCGTCGACGTGCAGGCGGGGGCCGGCACCGGTGCCGGCTACACCGACGAGGAGTACCGCGAGGCCGGCGCGACGATCGTCGCGACCGCCGAAGAGGCCTGGAGCGCCGAGCTCGTCCTGAAGGTGAAGGAGCCGATCGCTCCGGAGTACGGCTTCCTCCGCAGCGACCTCACGCTCTTCACCTACCTGCACCTCGCCGCCGACCGGCCGCTGACCGAGGCGATCCTCGCCTCCGGCGTCACGGCGATCGCCTACGAGACGGTGCAGCTCGCCGACCGTTCGCTGCCGCTGCTCACCCCCATGAGCGAGGTCGCCGGACGACTCGCCCCGCAGGTGGGCGCCGCGTCGCTGCACGCCTCGAAGGGCGGCCGCGGCGTGCTGCTCGCGGGCGTCCCCGGCACGAGCCCCGCGAAGGTCGTCGTCATCGGCGGCGGCGTCGCGGGCGAGCAGGCCGCGGCGACCGCGCTCGGCCTCGGCGCCGATGTCACCGTCTTCGACATCTCCCTGCCGAAGCTCCGCGAGATCGACGCGCGCTACCAGGGCCGGATCAAGACGCTCGCGTCCTCGCCCTACGAGATCGCCCGCCAGGTGAAGGACGCCGACCTCGTCGTCGGCGCCGTGCTGATCCCGGGCGCCGCCGCGCCGAAGGTCGTCACCGACGAGATGGTCGCCACGATGAAGCCGGGCGCCGTGCTCGTCGACATCGCCATCGACCAGGGCGGCTGCTTCGAGGGCTCGCGCCCGACGACGCACGCCGACCCCACCTTCAAGGTGCACGACGCGATCTTCTACTGCGTCGCGAACATGCCCGGAGCGGTGCCCGCGACCTCGGCCCCCGCCCTCACCAACGCGACCCTGCCGTACGCGCTGAAGATCGCCGACCTCGGCTGGGAGGCCGCCCTCGACGCCGACCCGGCGCTCGCCAAGGGCCTGAACGCGACCGCGGGCAAGCTCACCAACGAGCCCGTCGCCGTCGCCCTCGGCCTCGAGTACCAGGCGCGCTGAGCCGCGCCGAACCGCCTCGCCCCTCGCAGCCGATCGACCGCTTCACGCGGTCGCGAGGGGTGACGGAACGTCGCGGCGGGCCGACTCCCAGTGCCCGCCGCGACCGGATGCCCCGACTGCACACGATGCGGTCGGGGCATCCGTCCGTTCGGGACGATGCCTCGGTGCCGGCGGCGTGACCTAGCCTTCGCCGAGCACGACCGGCAGCCCGCTCTGGTACCAGGCCAGGATGCCGCCCTCGACGTTCACCGCGTCGATGCCCTGCTGCTCGAGGTACTGCACCGCCTGGGCGCTGCGGCCGCCGACGTGGCACATGACGTAGACCGTGCGATCGCGGGGCACCTCGTCGAGTCGGGCGACGAGCTCGCCGAGCGGCAGATGATGGGCGCCTTCGACGCGGGCCTGCGCGAGCTCCTGGGCTTCGCGGACATCGATCAGGTAGGCATCGGCCGCGGCGTGCACCTCGGCAGGGGAGCTGGACTGCATGGATCGGCCTCTCGACCCTCGTCACGATACCCGAGACGCGGCAAACCCGAGGTTCCGGGCGTCGCTGCGGGGAATTCCGCGAGGGGCGACATAAGGTGGCCGTGTGCAACGGCTGGAACGCGACCAAGGCGACGAGCGACTGCTCGCGCGCGAGACGGATGCCGCGGCCGACGAGCTCACCCCCGACCCCGTTCCCCACGAGGCCGGGCGGCCCACGAGCCTCAGCCTCGGTGATCCCGCACTCGTGGCGGGCAATGTCGCGGAACCCACCTGGCGACGGTGGCAGGAGGAATTGCGCGCGGCAGGCGGGCGCTCGCCGCTCGTGCGCTTCGAGGACACGCCGCGCACCCGCATCGAGCTCTCGACCACGCACCCGGGCGGGCTGCCGCAGTTCATCACCGGCAAGTCGACGCTGCTGTCGAGCCTCATCCGCGACGAGCTCGCCCTGCGCAACGCGCGCCTGGCCGCCGCCGAGATCACCCAGAAGGGCATCGAGCTGCGCTCGGTGCGCGGCATCGAATCGGTGCACCTCGCCATCGGGCTCGCGTCGTGGCGGCACAACGGCCAGGAGTACACCGCCCCGGTGCTGCTCCGGCCCCTCGCCATCCGCCGCTACGGCCGCGACTTCGAGCTGAAGCTCAAAGGGCAGCCGTTCCTCAACCCGGCGCTCGCCCGCGAGCTGCACGAGCAGTTCAAGATCACGCTCGACGCCGACGCCTTCGTCGCGCTCGCGATCACCAACGGCGTGTTCAAGCCGCAGCCGGTCATCGACCGCCTGCGCGGCCTGACCTCGCACCTGCCGTGGTTCAGCGTCGCGCCGCGTCTCGTCGTCTCCTCCTTCGCCGAGGTCGGGCCCGCGCTCGCCGCCGACGCGGACGGCACGGGGCATCCCGTCGTCGATGCGATCGCCGGCAACAAGGCCGCGCGGGCCTCGCTCGCCGCGCTGCCGGAGCTGCCGCGCCCCGTTCCCCAGGACGAGCGGCCGCCGTCGACCGACGTGCTGCTGCTCGACGCCGACCAGGAGCAGGAGCAGGTCGTCGCCGCGATCGCCGCGGGCGCCTCGATCGTCGTGAAGACCCTCCCCGGCACCGGTGGCACCCAGACGATCGTGAACGCGATCGGCGCCCTCGTCGCCGCCGACAAGCGCGTGCTCGTCGCGGGCGCCCGGAAGGCGAGCCTCGACGGCATCGCGCACCGCCTCGGACAGGTCGGCCTCGGTGGCATGGCGGTCACGACCGCTGGGCTGCGGCGCGAGCTCATCCAATCGATCTCCCGCAACGAGAAGGCCGAGCGACCCCGAGTCACCGACGTCGACGATGCGCTCGTCCGGCTCCGCAAGGTCCTGCTCGACTACCGCGCCGCGCTCACCCGGCGCGACCCCGAGTTCGGCGCGTCCGTGCTCGAGGCGCTGACCGCGCTCGCCGATCTCGCGGCGCTGCCGGCGGCGCCCGACACCACGGCGCGCCTCGACCACGCGGCGCTCGTCGCGCTCTCGGGCGACCGCACGCGCGCCGCGCAGGATCTCGCCCGTGCTGCCGCGCTGGGGGAGTTCCGCTACGGACCGGGCGACTCGCCCTGGTACGGCGCCTCCTTCTCGACCTCCGAGGATGCCGCACAGTCCCACGAGCTCGCGAAGCGCCTGAATCGCACTGAGGTGCCGCGGCTGCTCGAACGGGGCCGCGCGCTCATCGCCCAGACTCGGCTGCGGCCGTTCGAGTCGGTGGCCGAGCTCGGGGTCTTCCTCCGCTTGCTGCTCGACGTCCGCGAGACGCTCGACAAGTTCCAGCCCTCGGTCTACGACCGGCCGCTCGGCGAGCTCATCGCGGCGACCGGCTCCCGGCGCGATTCGGAGGGGATGAGTGCGGCGAACCGCCGCCGACTCCGCCGGCACGCGACCGAGTTCCTGCGACCGGGTGTGCACGTCTCCGATCTGAACGCCGCCCTCCGCGGCATCCAGCAGCAGCGCACGCTGTGGCAGCGATACTCCGAAGCGGGCGCGATCCCCGGCGTGCCGGCCGGCATCGACGACGTGCACGTCGCGTACCGGACGGTGGCGGCCGACCTCGCCTCGCTCGACGGGCCGCTGGGCGTCGCCGGAACGCCGCGACAGCTCGCCGCCCGGCCGATCCGCGAGCTGCAGTCGACGCTCTCCGGGCTCGCCGAGGAGTCGGAGGTGCTGCTGAACCTGCAGGAGCGCACCGCCCTGCTCTCGCGACTGCGCGACCTCGGCCTCGACCCGCTCCTGCTGGACCTCTCCAAGCGGCACGTGCCGGAGCTCCGGGTGGCGGCGGAGCTGGAGCTCGCCTGGTGGCAGTCGGTCCTGGAGACGATGCTCGCGCGCGAGAAGGCGCTGCTCGGCGCGAACACGACGGTGCTCGACCGGCTGGAGGCCGACTTCCGGCTCGTCGACGAGGCGCACGCCGCCGCCGCCGGGCCGCTCGCCGCCTGGCGCCTGGCCGAGAACTGGAAGGTCGCGCTCGTCGATCACCCCGACGAGGCCGAGCGGCTGAAGAAGCTGCTGCGCAGCGACCGCATGCGGTCCGCGCAGCTGCAGCTGGAGGCGCCCACCCTGTTCCGGGTGCTGGCTCCGGTCTGGCTCGCCTCGCCGTACGAGGTGCCCACGATCGACGACGGCATCGGCTTCGACACGGTGATCCTCGTGGATGCCGGCGCGACGACGATCGCCGAGAACCTCGGGGCGATCCGGCGGGCGAAGCAGATCGTCGCCTTCGGCGATCCGGTCACGCAGACGCCGACGCTGTTCGAGACGGGTATCTTCGACCGCGATCAGCCGGGCGAGGCCGCGCACGGCGTCGACGCGGCGCACGCGGACTCCGCACTGGCGAGGCTCGGCGAGCTGCTGCCGACGATGACCCTGACCCGCAGCTACCGCGCGGGCGGCGAGGATCTCGCCGAGCTCGTGAACACCTGGTTCTACGGCGGGCGCATCGTGTCGATGCCGTGGGCGGGCAGCTTCCTCGGTCATGGCAGCCTGGGCCTGCACTACGTGCCGGGGAACGGTCTGCCCGACCCGGTGACCGGGACCGTCGAGTCGATCGACACCGAGGTGGCGAAGGTCGTCGAGCTCGTCATGGAGCACGCCGTCAAGCGGCCTCGCGAGTCGCTCATGGTGATCACGGCGAGCCAGCGGCACGCCTCGCGCGTCTATCAGGCGGTGCTCGCCGCGTTCACGAAGCGCAGCGATCTCTCCGACTTCATCCTGAAGGACCGGGCCGAGCCGTTCACCGTGCTCACGCTCGAGCAGGCCGTCGCCCAGAGCCGCGACCGGGTGATCTTCTCGGTCGGCTACGGTCGCACGCCGCACGGCCGCCTGCTGTCGAACTTCGGCGCCCTCGGTGAGCCGGGCGGCGACCGGCTGCTCGCGGTCGGCATGACGCGCGCTCGTCGCTCGATGGACATCGTGTCGGCGTTCCGGCCCGAGCACATCGACGAGGATCGGCAGTCGCACGGCGTGCTCGCCCTCGCGAACGTGCTCGCGCAGACCGAGGAGCGGCAGGCCGCCCCCGTCGAGTCGGAGACCGACGACGCCATGCTCGCCGATCTCGGCGCGCGGCTCGAGCGTCGGGGCATCCGGGTGAGCGTCGGCCACCGCGGCAGCCTCGCCCTCGCGGCGGCGAACGCCGGCAAAGCGGTGGTGGTGGAGACGGATGCCTCGCTCGACGGCATGAGCCTCCGGGAGTCGCTGCGCCTCCGTCCGGAGGTGCTGCGACGACTCGGTTGGCACTACCTCCGCGTGCACAGCTTCGAGCTGTTCAGCAATCCCGACGCGGTGGCCGAGCGGGTGGCGACGCTGCTCGGCAAGCCGAGCCCGCGCCGGGCCGCCGCGCAGCGGTGACGGTCGCCACGATGAGCGGCTCCGGGCCCGGCCCCGAAGGGCAGCGCGAGGGTCCCGCCGACGAGCGCGGCGAGGCGGCCGACGCGCCGCGTCAGCGGGTCGTCCGCGCGCGGGGAGCGCGGCGGGCGAAGCTCACGCCGGCTCCGGGCAGCGACCCCGCGCCGGAGTCGCCGGTCGAGCGGGGCCGAAGCGGGGCGAAGAGTCCCGACGACGAGCGGATCACCAGGGAGCGTCCGCCGCACTGGTGAGCGTCCCGCCTCCGAGGAGTGGCTCCTCGGACCCGGCGGAGACGGCGACGCCCGCCGCGCTCGGTGAGCGCGACGGGCGTCGAACGGAGGAGGTCAGCCGCTGTGCCGGCCGGAGCCGCCCGGTGCCGGTGCGCCGCCGTTCTGCGCCGCGAGCAGGTCGCGGATCTCGGCGAGCACGTCGAGCTCGGTCTCGGGCGTCTCGGGGTCGGGCTGTCCCGCCTTACGCTTCGCCTCGGCGCGCTCCTTGAAGTGGTTCATCGGCATCACGAAGACGAAGTACACGACGGCCGCGACGGCGAGGAACGAGATGATCGCGCCGATGATCGCGCCGAAGGAGAACTTCGCGTCGCCGACCTCCCAGACGAGCGCGTTGTTCAGGCTGTCGGCCTTGAAGAGCAAGCCGAGCAGGGGATTGATGAGGTGCTCGACGATCGAGTTCACGACGGCGGTGAACGCGGCGCCGATGACGACCGCGACGGCGAGGTCGATGACGTTGCCGCGCATGATGAATTCTTTGAAGCCCTTGATCATGGCTCGCTCCCTCCGGGGTGGACTGGTCGTCGCCACGATAACGCAGGCTCAGGCGGATGCCGTGGAGGTGCTCCCGCCCGTTCCATTGCTCGTCGAACCGGACTTCGCGGGCGCGCTGCCGCTGGACGGGGTGCCGCCGGAGCCGGAGCCGGCGGGGGCGGCGGCCTTCTGGGAACCGCCGCCGTCGGCCGAGCGGGAGTCCGTCCGGTAGAAGCCGGAGCCGTTGAACGTCACCCCGATGGTGTTGAAGAGCTTGCGCAGCTTGCCGCCGCAGACCTCGCAGACCGTCAGCGCGTCGTCGCTGAACGCCTGGTGGATGTCGAAGGCGTTCCCGCACTCGGTGCAGCGGTAGGAATAGGTGGGCATGGGGATCTCCGGATGGTGCGGGGCCTCGTCGCTCAGAAGGCGACGATGCGGGTGGGGGTGACGACGCCGTTCACGCCTTGGTCGTGGAGCTCGTGCGGAACCCGCTCGACGAACTCGCTCTCGAAGACGACGGCGTACACCGGAGGGCATTTTGCCATCGAACCGAGGGTCTTGTCGAAGTAGCCGCGGCCCCAACCGAGCCGCATGCCGCTCGCATCGACGGCCGCGGCCGGGACGACGATGAGGTCGACGTCGTTGATCGCCATCGGGCCGAGCAGCTCGCCGACCGCCTCGGGGGTGCCGTGCAGGCCGAGCTGCTCGGTGTCGTCCTCGCCGACCGTCCAGTCGAGCAGGCCGTCCTCCCGGGTGACCGGGAAGAGCACCCTGAGCCCCTGCGCCTCGGCCCAGTTCACGAAGGGGCGGGTGTTCGGTTCGCTCGGCATCGACAGGTAGCAGGAGAGGGACGTGGCCCCGGTCTGGGCGACGAGCTCCTGCAGCCGGGCGGTGAAGCCCTCGGTCGCGAGTTCGCGCTCGTGGTTCGAGCGGTTCTGCCGGCGCTCGCGGAGCTCGGCGCGGAGGATGCGCTTCTGGACGTCCGGATCGTCGGGCATGCTCAACATCCTAGACAGCGGGGCGGTCGGATAGGCTTGCGGGATGACCGAGCGTATTACGAAGGCCGTTATCCCTGCGGCCGGTCTGGGGACTCGCTTCCTGCCGGCGACCAAGGCGATGCCGAAGGAGATGCTCCCGGTCGTCGACAAGCCGGCGATCCAGTACGTCGTCGAGGAAGCGGTCAACGCCGGGCTCAACGATGTGCTCATGGTGACCGGGCGCAACAAGTACGCGCTGGAGAACCATTTCGACCGAGTCGCCGAGCTCGAGGCGACCCTCGAGGCCAAGGGCGACACCGCCAAGCTCCAGAAGGTCAACGAGTCGACCGATCTCGCCGACATGCACTACGTGCGCCAGGGCGACCCGCTCGGGCTCGGCCACGCCGTGCTGCGCGCGAGCATGCACGTCGGCGACGAGCCGTTCGCCGTCCTGCTCGGCGACGACATCATCGACGCCCGCGACGAGCTGCTCACCCGCATGCTCGCCGAACAGGGCAAGCGCGACGCTTCGATCGTCGCCCTCCTCGAGGTCGACCCCGACAGCATCCACCTCTACGGCGCCGCCGAGGTGGAGCCCACCGACGACCCCGAGGTGGTGCGCATCACGGGGCTCGTCGAGAAGCCGGCCAAGGAGGTCGCCCCGTCGAACTACGCGGTCATCGGGCGCTATGTGCTGAAGCCCGAGGTCTTCGAGGTGCTCGAGCGCACCGAACCCGGCAAGGGCGGCGAGATCCAGCTCACCGACGCGCTGATGGAGATGGCGGGCGATGTCGAGGGCACCGGCGGCGTCTACGGCGTCGTGTTCCGCGGCCGGCGCTACGACACCGGCGACAAGCTCGACTACATCAAGGCCGTCGTGCAGCTCGCCGGCGACCGTGACGACTTGGGCGCCGACCTCAAGGACTGGCTCCGCGGCTACGTCGCCGGGCTCGACGACTAGTCCGCCGAGCGGCGCACCCCGCCGGCGCCTCCGGGCCGCTACCCTCTCACCATGGCTTCAGCCGCCCTTCCCACGCTCCGCGACGGCGAGCTCGTGCTCCGGGGCATCCGGGTGCGCGACGCGCGTGCGTTGGAGCGCGTCCTCGTCGAGAATCGGGCGTGGTTGCGGCGCTGGGAGGCCACGTATCCGGGCGGCGGCTTCGCGATCGACGTGAAGAGCTCCATCCGGAACCTGCTCTCGCACGCCCGCGCCGGACACGGCCTGCCGTTCGTGCTCGAAGTCGACGGCGAGCTCGTGGGGCAGCTGAACGTGTCCTCGATCTCCTACGGTTCTCTGTCGTCGGCGACGATCGGGTACTGGGTGGCGCAGAGCGCGGCGGGCCGCGGACTCACCCCCGCTGCCGTCGCCCTCGCCACCGACTATTGCTTCCGCACGCTGCGCCTGCATCGGATGGAGATCTGCATCCGCCCGGAGAACGCGCCCTCGCTTCGCGTCGTCGAGAAGCTGGGATTCCGGTACGAGGGGCTGCGTCGCCGGTACATCCACATCGACGGCGACTGGCGCGACCACTTCGCGTTCGGACTCGTCGCCGAGGAGGTGCCACGAGGTGTCCTCCAACGGTGGCGCGACGGCCGGGTGCCGCCCGCCGCGGCGGAGATCCATCCGGCCGACCGCGTGGCGGCGTCGCACCCCCTGCAACTCGACGGTCGCTGACGGACGGATGCCTCGGCGCGGGCCGGCGCGGCATCCCGCACTGACACACCCGCGAATCGCGCGGGACCTCGGGCGTCTGTGCCCTACCGTTGATGCATGGACGTGGTGGGCGGGGGCGTGCTGGTGGCGGTGGCCGCCGCGCTGTGGATCGTCTACCTGCTGCCCAACTGGTTCCGCCGTCGCCAGTACGAGGTGAGCGAACGCCACGCCATCCGGCTCCAGCAGACCCTCCGGGTGCTCGCCGAGACGGCGGAGACGCCGGACGCGGTCCGGCTGGAGGCGACGGCCCGCGAGGTCGTCGCCCAGCAGCGCATCCTCGCCGCCCAGGAGCAGGCCGCCGCGCACCAGGCCGAGGCCGCTCGCCTCGCGGCGGAGGCCGAAGCGCAGATGGCGCTGGTCGAGCGCCGCGCGGCTGAGCAGGCCGTCGCCGCCGCCCGCGAGCGCGCCACTCGCCTCGCCTTGACGCAGTCGATGCCCGCGGTCCCGGTTCCGAGCGCAGCGCCGCTCGTCCCGGCGTCGAGCGGTGCCGCGCGCGCCGCGCGCCGCCGTGGGCGTGCCCTCTGCTCGCTGGCCGTGCTCGTCTCGACCATCGTGGTGCTCGCGGGTCTCGCCATGGCGTGGCCGGTCGCCCTGCTGGTGGGTGCGGTCGGTGTCGGCGCCGTGGCGGCCATCGGACTCGTGCGCCTGGCTCGGCCCGGCGCCGTGGCAGCCTCCTCCTCGGTGGCTCCCGTCGCCGTGGCCCCGCCGGCGCCGGCGTTCGAGCCGATCGAGTTGCCGGTCGCACCGACGCGATCGCCGGAGTGGACGCCCCAGCCGTTGCCTCGGCCGCTGCATCTGTCGCGCGGCACGATCGCGGCGACCGCGATGGCATCCGTCGAAGCCGCGGCGAAACTGCAGCGCGCGGTGACGGACGAGGCGATCGCGGCCAAGGCGGAGCGGCGCGCGCCCAAGGTGCCCGTGCTGCGACCGGCCGCCGTGGCCGACCGTGCGGCGGCACCCGCCCCCTCCGCGGCATCCGCTCGTCCGGCTGCGCCGGCCCGCGCGGAGTCGGCACCGAACCCCTATGCGGCGATGGGGATCGTGGGGAAGGCGGAGCCCGGTTTCAACGATCTCGACACCGTGCTGCGGCGACGCCGCGCCGTCTGATCGGGTCGGTCCGACCTCGTCGGCGGTGGTCACTACCAAGCCGTCGGAGGTGATAGGCTCGTTCACGGCTCGGGCCCATGGCGCAGTTGGTAGCGCGTCTCGTTCGCAATGAGAAGGTCGGGGGTTCGAATCCCCCTGGGTCCACCCCACGCACAAGGCTCGAACCCTTGCCAACGGAAACGTTGGTTGAGGTTCGGGTTTTGTTGGTGTCTGCGGCCCAGGTCAGGGCGTTGGCGTTGACCTGTGGATCGAGGAGCATCTCGAAGGGCCGGTTGTGCTCGACGCGCAGCTCGTTGTCCTCGTCGATGTAGACCTTCGTGAAGAACGCCTGGTTGCACAGCCGCCGGTTGGTGTCGTCGCAGCGGGCGTAGATGTCAGCGCAGTTGGCGAGCAGGCCGAGCGCGTCGTCGAGGTGGGCGCGAGCGTCGGCGTAGTCACCGAAGTGGGCGTCGATACGGCGGGTCACCTGGTCGAGTTCGGCGACGATGCGGTCTTGCTCGCGCTTGAGCACGGAGAGCGGGATCGCGTCGGCGTAGTGCGCCTGCATGAGGCGGTCCTGCTCGCCTTCGAGCCGGTCGCGGTTGGCGGTGAGGCGTTCCAGTTCCTCGGTTTCGGCGGCCATGAGCCGGTCGAACTCGTGGTGGAGCATCCCCGCGAGCGCGTCCTGCTGAGCCGGCGTGATCTGGACGCGCGTGTAGTAGTCCTCGACGAGCTTCGCGACGTCCTCGATGAGCATCGCCTGGCGCGTGCAGTCGGTGCGCTTGGAATGCCGACCGGAGCACACGAAGTAGCAGTAGACGTTGCCGTGGCGGTTCTTCGCGTTGGAGACGATGAGCCGGGACCCGCACTGGCCGCAGTGGATGGTGCCTTTGAGGTAGTGGCCGTGGACTTGGGTTGCCTCGACGGCGCACTGGTGCGCGGTGAGCACGGACTGGACCTGGTACCAGACCTCGGCGGGCACGAGCGCCGGGTGGTTGCCCTTGTAGCGGGTGCCTCGGTAGACGACATCGCCTTTGTAGTACGGGTTGGTCAGGAGCCGGTGGATGGTGGACACGGCCAGCGGCTTCGCCGGCCGCTTCGGGGTGGGCAGACTGCGCAGCCCGCGCGAGGTGAGTTCGTCATGGAGCTGGCTGACGCTCCAGTTGCCCGAGGCGTAGGCCTTGAACGCCCACTCGATCATCGGTGCCCGTTCAGGATCGAGCTCGATGGTGCGGACTTCGCGGCCGAGTTCGTCGCGCTTGCGGACATTCAGATAGCCGATGGGCGCTCGTCCGTTCGTGCCGCCGCCGATGGCCTTTTGGGTCATGCCCTTGGCGACCTCGGTGGCGAGGTTGCGGGAGTAGAACTCGGCGATGGTGGACATGATGCCGTGCAGGAGCATCCCCGAGGGGGTCTCGTCGATGTTCTCGGACGCGGACACGAGCATGACCCCGCACTGTTGGAGTGCGAGGTGGATGCTCACGTCGTCGGCGCGGTTCCTGGCGAGCCGGTCGACCTTGTGAACGATGCAGTACGCGACCTTGTTGGTCTTGACGTACTGGATCATCCGCATCAGTTCGGGCCGGTCGGACGACTTGGCTGAGGCTCCCGCGTCGACGAACTCCTCGACGATGCCGGCGCCGAGCTGTTCGGCCTTACGCCGGGTCGCTTCGCGCTGGGCGGGGATCGAGAAGCCCTCGTCGGTCCCGCCCTTCTCTGCCTGCTCGCGGGTCGAGACCCGCAGGTACGACACGGCGGCAGCCGCAGTGTTGGGCGGGTCGATGAGGCTGGTAGCCGGATCATCGGCAATGGTGGTCATCGGGGGCTCACTCTCACGCGGTTCGACCCTCGCGCTCCCACTGTTGGTGGGAGGGGTGTTGATCGTGAGAGCAGCCGATGAAGGCTGTAGGGCGGGACCCGATGGTCTCGGTGCGTGTTGCTCGCCGAGCGGCGAGGTTTAGGCCACAACACCCCGCATCGCGAGGCTTGCAAGGTTCATTCTACCGGGCGGCTTCGGAGGCGGCCAGGCCATCCGTCGCCGCCCGGTAGGTGTCGGGCACCCGCACGGCCTCGCGGGCCGCGCGGCTCTCGCCGGTCTCCTGCAACGTCAGCCGGATGAGAACCTCGGCGAGCTTGTGCAGGTCGGCGCGTTCGCGGTGGACGGCCCGGACGGAGAACGACCGCTCCTCGTAGGGGCGACGGTCGGTCTTCTTGGCATAGCGGCTCATCGGTCTACGGAGTCTCGTCGCCGGCCAGGTTGGCGTAGAACTCGTCTTCGGCCTCCTGGCGCTTGCGGACTTGCGCGATGACGAACTCGACGAACTCGATGTCCCGGTCAGCGAAGGTGAAGTCCTGGATCGTGGGCGCTGGGTCCTCACCGGGCCAAGCAGCTTGCCGGGTCGGGCGGTCGCGGTCTCCACGAGTCCCGCAGGCGGTGACCCAATGGCGAAGACGCTCTCGTGCGTCGGCGAAGTCGCGGTGCCAGCCGAGCGGCGCGGATGCGTTCTGCTCGGGGTCGTAAGCCGCAAGCCAATGCAGGTGCAGCGCAGACAGCTCCCAGACCATCTCCGGGTGGTGATGCCAGTACGGCGGCACCACCGCGACCGTGAGGCCGTAGGTGCGTCGCAGCCAGTCAACCCACCGGTTCAGCGCGAGCCATTCCTGCTCCAGCTCGTGCGCCGTCAGCAGGTTCCAGTTCACGGGGTGCGGCGGTTCGGGCATGTCCGCGTTGGTGACGCGGGGCGGCCCGTCGAAGACGTCCGGCTCATCCATCTCATGCTGATCGTTCATGGTGCTGTGGCTCCCGAACTCACATGCTGACCGGGGCGTGCGTCGCAGTCGCTGCTCGCTGCGTCGGGTCGTACGCCGCTGCGTCCCGGCCGACTCCATTGCGCGGCGTCCGGTCCACCTCGTAGCGGGTCCGCGCGGTGTCGTGGCCGATCTTCTTGGCGACGAACTCTTCGCCCTCGATCGCCTGACCGTTGCGCTCGTAGTTGACCGGCCGCGTGTAGCCCTCGGCGACGAAGTTGTCGCCCTGGGCGAAGCTCGCGTGCGCGTGCTCAGCGGAACGCCCGAACATCACCAGGTGGTGATAGGTCGTCTCGGTCTGCGTGAACGAACCATCGTCCTCGCGGCGGAAGTGCTCCTTGCCGATACGGGCGAAGAACCTAGCGTCTCCCTTGGCCGTCTCAGTGAGCAACGGCTCCGAAGCGATGAAGCCCGACAACGATTCCTGGGTGTGAATGGCCATGATGGCCTCCTCCTGAACTCGGGCGACCAACTGCGTGTGGTCGCTCTGTCAGGCAGGTGCGCTGGCCCTTCCAAGCGTCGTCAGGACGCGGGGCGGTGGCGCAGCAATGCTTCGAGTTCGTTGCGGTCGCTGCGGAGCTGCGCGGCGTCGGGCCGGGTCGGCCAGGCGCGCAGATCGGTGACGATGGGCGGTGCGGAGCGCAGCATCGTGATGCCGGTGCCGAACGGCAGGGTGCGGATGCGGTCTGGCGGCAGAATCGGCACACGGCGGACCGAACGCTGGTTGGAGCGGGTGCCGTGGTCGCCAAGGGTCACGCTGTCGGTGTACTCGTCACGCTCACCGATGAGGGTGGAGAGGTCTTGGAGATCGCGGCTGTTGGATGCGCCGCCGAGGATGATCTTGACGATGCTGGCGTCCCAGATCGCGCCGGCCTGGTGTTCACTCCACCTGTCGCGTGCTTGGGCGAGGGACTGCAAGACCGGCATGGTCGTGATTCCGGTGCCGCCGCCTTCGGCCATGAGCGTCGGCAGGGATGGCAGCGGTGCGAGGTTCCCGATCTCATCGAGCGCGAGCAATAGCGGCGGGTCGAGCCGTGCTCCGGGTGAGCGGGCGGCAAGCCTGCGGGCGGTTTCGATGAGGTCTTCGACGAATGCCGCGACCAGCGATGCGGAGGCTCCTGCTCCCGCCCCGGTGGCGAGTAGGTAGAGGGTGCCTTGTTCGGTGAGGAAGGTCTCGGGGTCGAAGTGCTCGTGCGGGCCGGGCGTGACGGCATCGAGCACGCGCGGGTCGGCGAGGGCGGCGAGTGCGAGGGAGACGCCTTGCCAGATGCTGTCGCGGGTCTTGGGGTCGGCGTCGATCATCGCACCAAGGGAGTCGTCCCAACCCATCGCCGCGTTCGGGTGGGAGTTGAGGATGGCGACGGCCTCGGTCGCTGCGCTGGGGTCGAGGGTCCACCTGAACAGCTCGGCCGGTGGGCGGCCGTCGAGTTCGGCGGCGTGCAGCAGGCTCTGGAGTGCGGTGCGGGTCTTTCCCTCCCAGAACCCACCCGACTCGACGCCTCCGGCGCTGAGGCCGGTGGCGGCGGCGAGTCCGTTGGCGCGGATCATCGCGGTGAGCGGATCGTCGCAGCCGCGAATGGGTGACCAGCGGAGTCCGGCGGGGATGCCTTCGGCGAGGTGTTGGGGGTCGAACACGGCGACCGGCCCGCCTTTGCGGCGTCGAGCGCGAAGGGTCGCGGTGAGGTTGTCGGGCCTCGTGCTGGTGGTGACGACCGCACCGGGGGCGTCAAGGATCGCGTTGATGACGACGTGCAATCCCTTGCCGGAGCGGGGCGGGCCGATCAGCAGGATCGAGTCCTCGACCGATGCCCAGACTTTCGTGCCACGACTGGCCCCCAGGAGGTAGCCGACATCCTGCGGTGCCGGCGACTCCAAGGAGGGCCGCAGCGTGGCCGCACGGTGAAGCAGTGCCTTCGCGGATGCTGCGGTCTTGACTTCATGGCTGGTCGCGATCCCCGCGAGTCGGTGCGGGTCGGTCTCGGTCTTCCGCGTGTGTCGACGCAGCACGATCCAGACCCAGACGATCCCGGCTGCGAGTCCGCCGAGCAGTGTCGTGCTGACGAGCCAGTAGACGAGCGGGTTGAGTCCGTCGGCACCGAGCGCGGTCGCGGGGTCGCCGGGGTTGAACAGCACGGCGAGCCCCGCCGCTGCGCCGGCGTCGGGCTGGGGCGTGCTGGTGAGGAGCGCGGCGACGCTGCCGGCCGCGCGGAGGACGAGAGCGATCCCGAACATGCCGATCAGGCCGATGAGGGCGGCGTTGGTGAGTTCGTCGCCCATGCTCCCGGCTTGCCGCTGGTTCATGTCAGCCGCCGCACCGCGAGGGTGCCGGAGATGCGCCCAAGGAGGATCACCTCGGGCGCGCTTGCGTCGGGCAGGTCGTCGAGGTCGATGAGTGCGTGGGCCTCGCCGGTTCCGGTGGCGTCGGTGTGGGAGACGATCGTCGCGACGGCGACATCCTCGCCGGGTACGAACCCCTCGGCGGTGACCTCAGCCAGGCGCGGCACTCGTCGGGCCTGGCGACTCCGACGAGTCTCTGGCACAGGGGTCTCGGGCGGGGCCACGGCGCGTCGGGTCTTGCGTGTGCGGAGGATATCGGTGAAGACACTTCCATCGGTCTCGCGAACTTCGACCCGGACGGCGACGGTGCGGTCCTTGGTGATGGCGTCCATGAGCGGCCCGAACGTCGCTCGCGTCCACGCGCCCGCGTCCGGTGACGGAAGTGGTGTTCCATCGACCGTCGCGGCGAGGCTTCCGTCGTCGGCGACGGTGACGAGGACGTGCGGCAGCTCGACGGGAGCCGTGGCATCGTCGTCGGTCGTGGTGGATCGGCGCGGGCCCGTGAGGTTCATCGGTGACCTCCCGCGGCGCGGCTGCTGGTGTCGAACAGGGCGAGTTCGTCGGGGTGGAGCTGGTGCTGGCAGACGAAGCTCCTCGCCTTGATCCGCCACAGGCCTTGGCCGACGCCGAGGTTCGGCAAGAGTTGCTGCTCAGTGCCGGTCAGACCGAGGGCGGTCGCGGTCGGTCCGAGCTGGTCGGATTCCTGCCGGTACACGATCCGCGTCTCCGCGTTCGCGAGCAGCGAGTTGGCCAGGGAGCGCATGGCGGAGCCTTGGTCGCCCACGTTGTCGAGGTCGGTGAGCTTGTGGAAGATCAGCATGTTCGCGATCCCGTAGTGCCTGGCGAGTCGCCAGTGCGCATCCATCCGCCGCAACAGCGCCGGGTGGGACATGAGCCGCCATGCCTCGTCGTAGATCACCCACCGCTGCCCACCGTTCGGGTCGAGCAGTGCGGATTCCATCCACGCTGACGAGCACGTCATCAGGACTGAGATGAGGGTCGAGTTCTCGGTGACCCGCGAGAGGTCGAGGGAGATCATCGGCAATGACGGATCAAACGCGACCGTGGAGGGGCCGTCGAACAGCCCGGCCAGGTCGCCTGCGACGAGGCGGCGTAGCGCGTGGCCGACGAGCCTGCCGTCCTCGGCCAGCCTGCCGTCGGCATCCTTGCTGGGGGCGAGGATGTGATCGACGACCATCGGCAGGATCGGCACGTCGTTCTCCCACACGGTCTGGGTCAGGGCGATGTCGATCGCGGTGTGCTCCAACGGCGACAAGCCTCGCGCGAGCACGGTCTCCGCGAGCGCGCCGATCAGGTCACGACGCCGCGCCGCGACGGTCGAGGCCCACTGCGCGTCCGACAGTCCGCTGGGCCGGTGACCTTCGTCGAGCGGGTTCAGGCGAGTGTTGAGCCCGTGCCCGAGGACGATGGCGCGTCCGCCGACGGCGTTCGCGACGGCGGTGTGTTCGCCTTTCGGGTCGCCGGGCACGTACACGCGCCGCCCGAACGGCAGCGACCGCGTGTAGAGCGACTTGGCTAGCGAGGACTTGCCTGAGCCGACGATCCCGGCCAGCACCACGTTCGGCGCGGTGATGATCCCGCGCGCGTAGAGCACCCACGGGTCGTAGACGAAACTCCCGCCCGAGTACAGGTCTTGGCCGACGAACACACCATCGGCACCGAGCCCACCCTCGGCGACGAACGGATACGCACCCGCCAGCGTCGCCGACGTGTCCTGATGCCGCGTCAGATGGAACCGACCCGGAGTGCGCAGCCTCGCGGCACCCGGTTCGCCAGACTTCGGCAGGTAGACCGTGGCGCGCCGCTCGGCACGCTCCTCCTCGGCCTTCGCCTTCGCCGCGGCGAGCGCGGCCCGACGCTGCTCGGCGTGGAGCCGGGCCTCTGCCTTGCGGCGCTGCTTCCGGAGCTTCCGCCGCTCCTTCGACGGCGCTACCAGAACTGCGGTGTGCAGCCGCGCGCGATCCTCGGTCACAGCACCAGCCCTCGCGCCTGCTTGACAGCCGTGATCTTGGCCGGCTCGAACCACGACCCATCCCGCTTCGCCGTCGGCACATCGGCCCGCTCCGTGGCACCCGGCGACGAGTACGACACCAGCAACTCCGGCCCAGCCTGCACCGGAGGGGTTCCGACTGGTTCGGCGTCCTGGGGCTCTGCTTCCGGTTCGGTGTAGCGGCGCAGGAGCGAGACGTAGCCGACGTGCGGGTTGACGACCAGCGCGTAGTCGCCCGAGAGCGCCACCTGGTCGTTGGGGCCCTCGCCGGGCTCGTCGTAGACGTACCCGTTCTCCAGCGCGGCCTGCGTGGTCTCGTCGCCGTAGTCCCACTGCGCGAGGAAGTCCACCGCATCGACATGCCCCAGCTCGCCGAGGATGCGCAACGGCCGGTCCGCCTCCTCGCCCTGAAGGAACACCACACTGACCCACCGAGACGGCGCGGCCTCCTCGACGGCGGGCTCAGGGTGCCAGGCGATCCGCCCGGCGGCGATGAACCCTTCCGCGAGCCGGTCATACGCCCGGTCGACGAGGTTCGCCGCCTGACGCAGTTCCTCCGCAGCAGCGAGGGCGTCACGCACTCCTGCCTCGTGGCTTCCGGCGTCATTGAAGGCGTGCGCGACCTTGCGCTCGTGAACATCGGCGATCTGATCGAGTGCCTGCCGCAGCGAGCGCATCCCCGAGGACAGATCACCGATCACCCCGTACATCTCGGCGGGCTGATCGAACCCCCGGCTCGGGTGCGCGAGTCCGCGCAAGGCTTCGGATGCCTCCGCTGCATCCGCGGTCGAATCGAAGAACGTGGGCATGGTGGCCTCCATCGGTAGGTCATGTCACCCACGAGGTGCGCCCCCGTGCACCCGCAGATCATTTGAGGCATTCAGCAGCAAGGGGCTTCTCATTCCTCCAGCCCACCGCGCTCGACGCCGGTAAACTTCGACCACCGAGGAGGTGAGGCATGAACGACGACGAAGAGCTGCGTTGGGTGCGGCGTCGCGAGGGAACCCACCGTTCCGAGTCGCGGGCGACCCGTGGGTATGAACGGGACCTGCTCCGTGACGACGACACCAAGAACCTGCTCGGTCCTACTGAGTCTCGCCCAGCCGACATCGACGAGATCGTGCGGTCGCGCGGACCCTTGGTACCAGCGCGCCCTTCGCCCGGTCAGGAGTTCCGGTACCAAGTCGGCGACGCAATCATGGAGGCGTTAGCGCCCTACATTGAACGTGGAGTTGATGTTGCGGTGGACGCCGCGGTCCTCGGTGTCTCAAGACTGTGGAAGTGGGCCACAACTCGACCGCCACGGCAGACGTTCTCTGTCGAAGTCGGCAAGGTAGATGAGGTTCCTACTGCGTACCTTGAAGGTCCGCTCGCCGAGCATAATGAGCCACCGTCGGAAGAGCTGGCGCGCAGCCCACAGAGCATGACGGCGGAGCAGTACCAGGCGATTCTTCTTTCAGCGTTGCTGGCGGACCAATACGCAGCTCGCGCGCGATCAATGCTCGCCAATGTCCGCATCGACGACGAGGTGCTTCCAAGCGAGTTGGAAGACGCGGTCCGCGCCGCTCTGGACGGACCGACGATTGACGATGCGACGCTCGTGCGCGTCGTTGAGCTGCTGCGCGAGAGCATGACCCCTGACGGCGAGTATGTTCTCGTTCGTCCGCGGCAGGTCGACGCTCCAAGGTCAATCGCCGACCGCACGAGGGACAGCGCGTAGTCGTTTGGTACGGGCTTCACACTGCGAGGCACGTAAGACCCGTCAGACCCTCCGGCAGAGCGGGAGCGCAGCGGCGGTGAAGGCGGCGGCTTGCTGGCCGACGAGCAGCCGGGTCTCACAAGATGCCTGGATCGCGGCTTGCTCGATGGCGGCGACGGCGGCGTCGAGTTCTTCGACGGTGGGTGCGGAGACGGCGATGAGGCCGGTGTAGCGGAGGATGCCGTGTCCGGCGGTGAGGTCGGCTTCTTGCTGGAGCACGTCGTGGTACTCGGCGGTCTGTGAGGCGTCTTCGATCTGGCCGATCTTCGCGCGCTGGGCCTGGTCGGAGATGTGCTCGACCTTCTTCTTGCGGATGTCGCGAGCAGCGGCGTCGGAACGCATGGGGGTGCAGATCAGCGAGAACGACCGCTGGATGCCGGTGGACAGCAGCACCGGCGACAGGAATCCCGGATAGACGAGCGACCTGGGCCACTCGCTGACCCAGAGCACTGCGTGGTGGGCGGAGTCGGTGCGGAGCTTGCCCCAAGTCTCGGTGACCGCGACCGGCCCTGCGGTCGCAAGGGATTGGCCGAGCCTGCCGTGGCGTTCCAGCGTGGCGGCGATAGCGGGGTCGTAGGCGGAGCGCAGCATCACCGCGATCTGCCCCGGCGTCAGCCATCCCGACGGCGAGAGGTCGGCGGAGCGGAGCGCGGCGACGAGCGTGTTCATCTCCTGCCGCAGCACGGCGGCAGCACCACGAATCCCGCCGCCCGCGGTCCTGATCTGCCGCGCACTGGTCTTCATGTCCAGTGATAGCGAGAGTGTGGTGGCGTGCCGTTCGCCGGCTGGGCCGGCGCGGTCGATGAGTTCTGCGTAGGTGTCGGCCGCCCACGAGCCGTCCGGGGTGCCGTGGGTGGCCCACCATTCGGCGAGTCCGGTGCCGGAGTCTGGGAGGGTGCGTTCGAGGACTTGTAGCGTCGCGATCCGCCCGGAGCGGCAGACGGTGGCCAGGACGCGACCCCAGGAGCTGACGCGGCGTTCCTGTTCGCCGGGGTCGAGGAGCACGAACGCGGGATGGGTGACCTCGCACACCACGGTCAAGGTTGCGGCGTGGGGGTCGTGGATCATTCCGGCGCTGGTGTCGGGGTCGGTGTATTCGCGCAGTCGCGCCATGTCGCCGGGCAGGGCGAGGGTTCCGACGGGGCGTGGGACGACGATCCTGTGTCGGTAGAGCAGTTGCCCGCCGGTGGTGCGCCACAGCCACCAGCAGGCGATGGGTAGCCATTCCACGATGGGCCGGCCCGCGATGGGTATCCAGGTCAGTGCGGCGGCGAGTACCCAGATGGGGGCGGTGTAGGCGAGCAGCATCCCGCCGCCGGCGTAGAACGCGCCGATGAGTGTGGCTCCGCCGATGGCGAGCGTGATGAGCTGGGTCAGCGACAGACCGAGGAGGACACCGCGGCGGGTGAGGCGGGAGAACTTCACCGGCACGAGTTCGCCCGCGGTGGGACGGTCGTGGTTCGTGCTGCTCATCGTCTACTCCTTCGGTGGGCGTGGCGCGGGCGGCGGGGGCTGCTTCGGTGGCGGTGACGGGTCGGTGCTCGGCGGTCGTGGTGCCGGGCTCGACGGCGGTGCCGCAGGCGAGGCTGCGGGAGGTGGCGGTGTCTGCGCGGCGGCGTCGGCGGCGTGCTCGCCCTGGGCTCCCAGCGCGGTTCCGGCTTTCGGCCCGGCGGTCGCGGCACCCTTGGCGACACTCGCCCCGACCACGACGCCTGCCGCGACGGGACCGGCCGCGGCTGCGCCGCCCCCGCCGGCTGCGGCCCCTCCACCAGCGGCGGCACCTCCGCCGCTCGCGGCGTGTGCCGGTGCCGGGGTCTTCGGCGGTGGCGGGGCGCTGCTTCCTCCACCAGAACCTCCGCCCGCGTTCCCGCCGCCACTGCTGGCTCCGTCGAGCACCTTCTTCGGGTCGCCGCCGCCTTGCGGCTTGGTCGGGACGGGGATCGGACGGTTGAGGGCGCTCTTGGCATCCTGCTCGGAGCCGATCGCGTGGTACATGTCGAACCCGACGAACGCGATGAACTTGTACGTGAGATACGGGGCGAATGCGGCCATCGCCATCAGCACGATTCCCGCGATGGGGTCGCTGACCGAGGCGAGGTCGGCGTCGATCGGTGCGGAGACTTGGGTGATCGCGACGAGGAACATCACGACGAGCACGAGCTTGGAGCAGATCAGCGCGACCACGAACATCGCCCACTTCCCGATCCACCCCCGCGAGGCATCCCACGACGCGCCGCTAAACGCGAGCGGCGCGAACACGACCGCCACCAACAGCAGCGCCTTCCTGACGAGCAGGGACAGCCACACGATCGCGGCGGCAGTGATCGCGAGCCCGGCCATGAAGATCGTGATGATCGCGCCCACGCCGGGAGCGGCGATATTGATCCCGACCAGCCCCGCAGCGAGCAGGGCGATCTTGTCGCCCATCGACTCGGTCGTTTCCCCGGCGGCCTGCACGATCCCGATGCACAGCTGATCAACGACCTCCAGCAGCAGCGCCGTCAGCGTGATGACCACGAACGACCCGAGGACGGACTTCGCCAGACCCAGGGCGGCGCGGGTGAGGGCGGTGGGGTCGCGTCGGATCAGCCCGGTAATGAGTTGGAGGCAGAAGAAGATCAGCATCACGAAGACCGCGATACCGAACAACAGGTTGTAGACGGCGATGTAACCGGGCTTGGTGACATCCACCAGCGTCGTGGTGTCGAAGACCGACCAGACCGCCTCGAACAGCCACCCCGCGGCGGCACCCATCGCCTGGGCGAGCCAGTCGAACGGGGCCGCGACCAGAGACGCAGCTCCTTCGCCGACGGCATCGCAGACCGAGGAGATCACGGGAACGTCGCACACGCCCATCACGAACACCAGCTCTCGACGACGGGGCGGGTCAGACGGACTGGCCGACGTTCCAGAAGAAGTTGATGAGCGTCACGCTCGCGCCGCAAATCACCGCAGCACCGCAGGAGACGAGGACGCCGATCTTCCCGCGCGAGGCGAGGTGCGGGTTCGACGAGTTCGCGCCGAAGCCCCACACGATCGCGGACACAATCAGCGCGAGCACGGACAGGATCAGGCCGATGGTCATCACCGCGCCGACGATGGTTCGCAACTGGTTGATCCCCGGCAGGCCGTCGGTGTTGGGGTCAATGTTGATGTCCATCGGCACCAGCAACGGCGCGGACATGACGTTGGCGAGCAGATCGAACACGGTAGGACTCCTTAGCGACGGGCGGCCCGCCCACGAACTCGCAGACGGGGTACACGCCACAGGTGCACCCGTGACCCCTCGGCGACGGAATAGCAATGCCCACGCCGGTGAGGACGTGGGCATCAACGGGCTCAGAGGTGTTCGGTGTCAGAGCTGTTGGCCGAGGTTGAGGAGCCAGTTCATCCAGGCGACGCCGCCTCCGGCGAGGACGGCGGCACCGACGGCGACGAGGACTCCGATTCGTCCCTTGCTGGCGGTGGCGTAGTTGCCGTGGGCCGTTGCGATGGCCCAGACGATCGCCGAGACGATCAGCATGAGGACGGCGACGATCAGGACGAACGTCAGGAGCGCGCCGACCACGGCGCGGAGGTCTCCGATACCGCCGAGCCCGTCGAAGTCGGGGAAGACACCCATCGCCGATCACCCCACCTTGACTGTGACGTGGAGGTGGTCGTAGTGGCCTCCGGTGATGGAGGCGGGGTCGTGCATGCCTCCGCCGTTGTACGGTCGCCAGCCGTCGGAGTCGCGGGCGAGGGACCAGATTTGGCCTTGCCAGATCAGGTACTCGACGCCGAGCACGTCGGCGTTGTCCTTCATCCAGTTGGTGACCTTCCAGCCGGCGTCGAGCTGTTCTGGGTTGGGTCGCTGGCCGATGCGGTTGCCGAAGGTGATGTCGCACGCCCTGCCGAGGGGATGCTCGGACTTGGTGCCGGGGCGCGGTGAGTAGCAGCCCCAGCCGGTGTCGGGGAACGTGGCGAGGGTCTGCTGGTAGAGGTGGAGCAGGCGGGCGGTGATCTTGCCCGAGCTGGTGGGATCGTCGACGAGCCGGTCGGGGTCTCCATCGACACCGACCGGCGTCCCCGCAGTGGCGTTGTTGCAGGCAGCGGGTGATCCGCTGGTCGCCGTCGGCAGGTTCGCGGCACCGTGCTCGTTGAGCCAGGCGGCGGCGTCGATTGCCTCACCGTTCGTGCCGCCGGGCCGGACCTCGAAGTGCAGATGTGCGCCGGTGCTCATGCCCGAGGAGCCGACATCGCCGATGTGCTGCCCGGCGCTCACCCGATCGCCGGGACGGACGTGGATGCCGCTTTGCCACATGTGTGCGTAAGCGGTCGCGACGGTCTTGCCGGCGATGGTGTGCTCGATGACGATGAGGCCGCCGTACCCGCCGGAGAACTCGGCGATGGTGACGGTGCCGTCCGCGGCGGCGAGGATCGGCGTGCCGTCGGGTGCGGCGAAGTCGGTGCCGGTGTGTATCTTTCGTTCGCCCGTGATCGGGTGCACCCGCATCCCGAACGGCGAGGACAGCACCCAGGTGCCCTCGGGCAGTGGGAATACCACCCGCGACGACGAGACCGCCGGGCCACCCACGCCAACCGGAGTGCTGCCGCCGTTGGTGAGGGCGGCGAGGATGCTGTCGGCGACGGGCGCGTAGTTGCGGTAGCGGTCGGGGTAGGCGGAGACCTCGACGGCTTGGGCGGCTTCGCCGGGGTCCATCTGTTGCCAGCCGGGGATGTCGAGCAGGCCGCGTGGCGAGGGGTAGTTCGGTCCGGTCGGCCCGCCGAAGAACGCTCGGGCCTGGTACTGCGGGTCCATCAACTCTGCGACGGTGCCCCATCCTGATTGGGGGCGCATCTGGAACAGGCCGAGGGAGTCGTGGTCGCCGCCGTTGCCGTCGTTCGGGTAGTTCGCCGACTCAGGGTATGCGCCGGTGTTGGTGAGCATCCGCAGTGTGGACTCGGTGAGCGCGGCCATCAGCGCGATCTTGATTCCCGGGCGGCCCACGTCGGTGATGCCGTTGCCGACGGTGATGATCGTTGCCGCGTGCGTGAGCTGTTGACGATTCAGGGTGAAGGTCTCGCCGTTCGTGGTGGTCACGGTGAGCGAGTCCGGGATCGGGCCGAGGTTCGCGGTACCGGCAGGGGTGGCGCAGTAGGCGGCAGCGGGGTTCATCAGCACCCCGATGCCGAGGAGTGCGGCGGCGGGGGCGAAGAGCAGCAGCGCCAGGGCTGCGATGGCGGCTTTGCGGAACACGACGCCAACCTCTTCAGCGCAGCGGGTTGTCGAGTTGAGACAGCCGCAGCAGGTGGCAGGTCGGGTAGGTCGGTGCGCAGACGACGAACACGGTGAACGCGACCGGATGCTCGCTGGTGACCGGTTGGCCGTTCCAGACTCCGGCACGGTGGCGGGTGCCCTCGATCGTTACGGCCGTCGTCCCTGCCGCGAGCTGCCCCGGCTGGGCCTGCGCTACCGCGTCGGCCCAGGCGGCGGGGACGTACGCGGTGTCGATGGTGAGGTGCTGGCGGGTGGCATACTGCCGCAGCTCGATCCAGGCGTCGCGGGTCGGCAGGTACGCGGCCACGTCGGAGGCCAGCCCGGCCTGTTCGTCTCCGCTGGGGTCACCGACCGTGAGGATCGCCGAGGTGTAGTCCAGCGGCCACAGCCCCGAAGCCGTGTCCCAGGCGAACAGCGTTGACGCGACGCCCCGAGCGAATGCCTCGGGATCGGCTGAGCGCGGAACCGCAGGAACCCCCGGCGGTCGCGGCGTGCTCGGTTCCACGGTCGGCGGTGCCGTGGTGACCGGGCCGGGCTCCGGGTCGGGATCGGTGCTGGTGCTGTTGCGTGGGCCAGTCAGGAGTCCGTAGACGCCGACCCCCGTGAGGAGCAGCAGGACGATACCGGCGGCGATGAGGGTGACGAGTCGGCGGCGGTTCCGGGTGTCAGTGGATGCAGGGCTCATGCCGAGCAGGTGCGCACCCCGCACCCACGCCGGCGGTCAGAGCGCGCGGAGGCGTGGCGGCTCCGCCGTGCCTTCGCGGGCGACGCGGAGTGCATCGGCGAACCGGACGGTGCCGTCGGTGGTGGCGAGGAAGTTCTCGAACTGCTCGTCGGTCAGTTCGGCGGCGAGGGTGTCGGTGTCGTAGTGGGTCCACCAGTTCGTCAGCTCGCCCCAGGTCTGGATGAACGCCCGGACCGGGTAGCGGACGGGCTGCCCTTCGTCGGTGACGACCGGAAGGGACCGAGGTGGGGTGCGCTTGCCCTTCTTGATCGACTTCGCCTGGGCCACGGCTGCTTCGGCGCGGGCGTGCAGCTCGGCCTCGCGCCGCTCCCGCGCGGTGGTATCGGCGTCGCGGATCGTTTGGTAGATCGGATGCACCGGGTCACCGGCCTCGATCCTTTCCAGTCCGGCGGCGGCCTCGGCGCGCAACGTCTCGGGCTGAGCGGGGTTGTTGGCGATGTCTTCGAGGTAGCCGATCTTCTCCAGCGTCGTGTGTGACGCACCGCCGGGAATCATCGCCGCCGCTTGCTCCCGGGTCTTCCCGAGTGGCCCGCTCGACGGTGGTGCAAAGTTTGCACCACCGTCGTTCCCCGGCTGGTTCTCGCTGCTGAACTGCGTGGCGGACTTCCGGCGGGCGGCGTCTTCGGCCATGACCTGCTTGATCTCGCGGTACAGGCCGGCGGCTTCGAGCTGTGTGTAGGGCTTGTGCAGCATGTTATCGTCCTGCTCGGCGAGGAGCTGCCCGAGCCGGTCAGACAGACCGCTGCGAACCCACACGTTGACGGTGCGCCAGCCGAGCATCTTGATCGCGGCGAGCCGTCGTGCCCCGCACACCAGCACGCCATCGATGGTGATCGTGAGAGGTTGCAGCAGCCCGTCGCGCTCGATGGACGCGGCCAAGGCGTCGATGTCGCCGAGGTCGGCGCGGTGCCGGGTGCCGACGAGGATCGACTCGACGGTGCGGTCGAGCTGGATGCTGCCGATCTGTGGCTCGATCACGACGACTCACCGCCTCCACCACTCGGAGCGGCCAGTGCGAGCGCAAGGATCAGATCGTCGTCGCGGAGCAGCAGGTCGAGCGTTTCGCCCAGCAGCAGCCGGAGCAGGATGCCGCGACCGCTGCTGGTGGCCACGTAAGCCGGGTGCGGGTTCCCGAGCAGCGCCTTCAGCAGCGCGGCCCAGGAGCGGCGCGGCAGGTCGAGCAGTGCCCGCGCGTGCCGATCGCGGCGCAGTGCCTCGTAGGCGGACTGGCGGGTGCCAGCCTTCATCAACGCCCCGCAGACGTGCTCGACAGCGGCACGCGCCGTGTCGGTCGGCCAGTCGAGCAGGCACAGCATCGCGATGGCGTCCTCGGCCGCCGATCCAGCGGACATGCACGCTTGCGCTGACCCGAGACTGTCGCGCGGTTCCGGTTCGAGGTCGCTGGGACGAAGGTCGGTGGTGTGGAACGCGGGATGGTAGTCGGCCAGCGCGGTGTCGCGTTCGGAGAATCGTTCAGGGTCGTGGAACGCCGAGACGTGGGCGCGGCGGGCCTGGTGCACCGAGCAGAGCAGACCTTGAGCGCGTTCCTCGTAGACGCAGGTGATCCGCACGGCGTGGGTGATGATCGCCCACGGATCGTTGGCTTCACGGGTCGAGCGGTACTGCATCGCGTCGAACGCCGCCGTCACCGCTTCCCAGGTGTCGAGCCTGTGTTTCCTCGCGAGCGCGCGGTACTTGTCGGCGGCGAACTCCATCAGGTCGCGGGCCACCGGGTCGTGAACCCAGGCATCCTCGCCGCCCTCGGCGAGGCGATTGAGCAGGGCACGCAGGCCCTCGCCGGTGGTGAAGTCCTCAGCCCCGTCGGCCGTCTGCTCGGTGCTGGTGCTGGTTGGTCTGGTCATGGTGTCGGCACCTCCTGGCAGGCAGGTGCGCACTCGCTCCCACGAGCGCGTCCTGCATGCCGATGCCGTCGCAGCCATGACCTGTCACCACCGTCAACTCATCGAGACCCCGGAGCGGGACACCTGCGAGGCAGGTGCGGTGCTGCACCCGAACGCCGAGATCGGCGGCAACCGCCGGGCGCGATCCCCGAGACGACGAACACCTGCACCGAGCGGGGTGCGGGTGCGGCGTGCCAGCTCGGCCTGGAAGTCGAGACCCCGCCCGGCCGCGTGCGCCGAGTGCCGGGCGATCAAGTCAGTGGGGCGCACCCACTCCACGCCTCGCCCACGAACGAGCGCGTGCCGCTTGTCGTCGCGGGCGACCGGCGCGGCCCGCACCGCCTCCGGCGTACTCATCACTTCGACCGACTCGGGGCGCTCCCGCGGCTCCTCGGGCACCAGCCGTGCGGGATCGGGCCTCGCGGAATCGTTGCGCTGGGGGTTCTCAGTGGTGTTCATGGGATCGTCTCCTCCCGCTCGTCGGCGGTGTCAGTGGTGTCAGTGAGGTGCGCGACGGCGAACCAGCGGCCCACCGTCGACGGATGCACCCCGAGTTCGCGGGCGATCCGCTTGTTCGACCAGCCCGCCTCGCGCAGCTCCCACCCCAGCGCCCGCCGATCCGCCACACCCTCATCGCGACGGTTGGCCTCCATCTCGCCAGGCGGCAGCGCAGGCATCGAATCCGCGGTGTTCGTCGAGAACGAGTCGGCAGTGGCGGGTTCCGCATGGGGGTCGGTGGTGCGGGTGAGAATCACGGTCAGGTGCGTGATGGCCAGCAGCACGACGGGCGGCACCGCGGCGACCGAGGCCGCGAGCATCCTTGGCACGTCGGCGTCCGCGGCGACGACAGCATGAATGGCGTTCGCCGTCACCGACACGAGCGCGCCGCCTACCAGCAGCGCCCACGGATACCAGGCCGAGCGCTGCCCGGCGAGCGCGACGACGGCAACCGTGGCGACGACGATGATGCCGTCCACGATCAGCGGCCACGCCCACGCCTGCCCAGCCCCGATCCCGGAGCGAGCAGCCAGATCGGCCAACGACGTGAACGACAGCCAGAACGCCCCGGCGGCGATGAACACCGTCCCCGCGACCGCCGTCATCGCGGCCCAGCGCCGCCCTCCCGATTCACGCCTCACAGCCCAGCCCTCCCCAAGGCTGCGGACGGTGGGCTCGCCGAGCGACCGAACCACCGACCCGCGCTCTGGCTCCGGCCGCCGGGCGTCACTTCGGATGCGGGCTGGGTGGCTCGGTAGGCGGAGCGCACGGTCTGGGTGATCTCGCGATCACCCAGACCCGCCGACTGTGCCGCAGCACCCAGCGCATCGAGCGCCTCGGCGGGCGAGACGCCGTTCTCTGCGAGGCGGCAGGCAGCCCAGAACAGGCCTCGGTTCCGCTCGCCCTCACCCCGCCCAGCGACCCACGTCGCCAACCGCTCAGCATCCTCATCCATCGAGCCGCTGCTGGCGCGTAGTGGAGCGACGGGGCGCGGGTCGAGGAAGTCCCGCAGACGGGCCGCGTCCACATGACCGACCGAGTGCGCGGCGATGTCCGCGACCTCGTAGCGGCACACACTGCCGTCGATGATTCGCCGGGAGGGAGGAGCGATGATGTAGCCGCCGTCGCCCCGGAAGTCGACGCCCGCGGTGGCTGCCTGCCACGACCGCTGCTCGCGGCCCGGGGTCGCCGGGAAGTACACGTGCGCGCCTCCGGTGGGTGTGCGCACGAGCAGACCCGCGCCATCGACGAGCCCCGCGTCGGTGGCGCGCTGGAACGCCGCGCGGCCGTCGTGGGGGCCGTGGACATCGACATCGACGACGACAACGCCGGATGGAGCGCCGGTCGGGATGCCGATGTTCGCGTTCGGTGTGCGCGACCACCACGCGGCAACCTGTTCCGGGTCGCTGCTCGCATCGAGGAACCCACGGCGGGTCAGCGGACGCTTCCCCTCGACGACGCACGGAAACACGGGCACGCCAGCCGCCGCGAGGCTCCGCGCCGCGAGCCCCAGGCTCGGTGAACGATCCACGCGAATGAGCGCCGCCAGGACATCGAATGCTTCGGGCATCACAGCCTCCGCACTGCCAGCGCTGGCGCCGACGCAGCACGCGGACGATCGGTCTCCACCGAGTTCGCAGCCGTACGGGAGGTGCGCGGACTGGGAGCGTCGCGTTCGAGTCCGGGCGGGGTGCCGTCGCCGACCTGGAGCGTGTCGAGCTGGTCGAGGATCGCCAGCGCGGTCTTCCGCACCCGCTCGCCGGTGGACTGCACCACCTGGACGGGCTCTTGGCCGTCCACGCGGGCGGCCCAGGTCGAGACGTACGGGATCGTGTACCCGGTGGTGTCCATGCCGTGCGCGGCACCGATCATCAGCGCGACGGACTCGGCTTCGACCTCGCGGATGCCGCGATGCTGACGTGCTTCCTCGTCGTCGGGATCGTGCATCAGCACGTGCGCCAGCTCGTGCGCGAGCGTCTTGACCTGCGCAGCAGGGTCCATGTTCTCCCGCACCGCTACCGTGCGCTCCTCATAGTCGGTCATGCCGTTCGCGCCGGAGATCATCCCCTCGTGTGGCACCCGCAGCACCTCGAACCCCGCGCCGCGAATCTGCCCGGCCAGCCCGTCCCACAGCCCCGAGGGTGCTTCGCCTTCCAGCAGCGTCGGAGCGGGCGGAACTGGCAATGGTTCTCCGTCGGTCTGGGAGGCATCCCACACGTAGGCCGGCCGGGCTCCGACCATCCGCGAGCGCACCACCTCGCCGGCCTTCGGCGTCTCCCTCGGCCCGAGCCGCCGCCACGAGCCCGCATCGGCAGGGGTCGCGGTGGCGAACCGGCCCGTCACGGGCGCGAAGATCATGTAGCCCGGCTGGCCCTTCATCACCTGCCGACCGAGCCCCTGCCACTGCCGGTACCCGGCAACCAGGGTGGGGAAGGGTTCGGGCACGCGGCCTGCCTCGAACGCGGCTTCGTGCTGCACCCAGATCAGCATCGTGTTGTTGAACGACCGCGACCGGAACCGCGCCGCGAAGGCGAGCGCCTGGCGCCAGTCGTCACCCGAGACCAGCGACTCGACCGCGCCGGTCAGCTTCTCGTGCAGCTCGTCGAGCTTCGCCTCTCGCGCCGCGCGGGCGTCCTCGTTCGATGCCATGCTCCGGCCTCCTCTTCGGCGGGCCGCGACGCGGCTGCGCGCGGCGGTACACCTGGCAGGTAGGCGCGAACACCCGCGCCCAGACCGTGAGCTGGACATCGTTCACCTCCTTGAGGCAGCCCGAGCCGAGACCGGGACGCAACATTGAGCATGCTCAAAATGCCCCGGAGTCCTGTTCTAACACTGACCGTTGAGCATGCGCAAGCCTTGATTTGTGCATGCTCAACGAGTACGGTTGAGCATGCACAACCACCTTCTGGGTGGACTACATCGATGCCTTGCCCGTTGCGAAGGGAAGGGGGTCACCGTCATGACCGAAGACGAGAGCCAGGCTGCGGCCGAAGACCTCGCCAAACGTCTGCGGCTCCTGATGGATGTCGCCGTCGCCGAGTCCGGCACGGAGCCGACCTACTCGCAGATCGCCGGCTACCTCCAAGAACGAGGCACCAACCTGTCGCGGTCGCGCTGGACGTACATGGTCAACGGCCACCGCTACGTCCAAGACCCCGCCGTCTTCGAAGGGCTCGCGGAGTTCTTCGACGTGGACGCCGCGTTCCTGCTCGGCGAGGACGGTGCTGCCACTCCCGAGAAGGTCTCTGCGCAGCTCGACCTGGTTCGGTCCATGCGTGCCGCGAAGGTGAAGTCCTACGCTGCCCGCACCCTCGGCGATATCTCGCCGAAAGCACTCCACGCCATCACCAAGTTCCTGGACGAGGAAATGACACACATGCCCGAGCACTGACCGGTACCGCACGATGGAGCCGCCACCGGTCCCTGCTCCCTACAGAGAAGGGGCGAACCGTGAAGATCGAACAGACCGTATCGGCGGCCGTCGCGGGCCTTGAGCTCGGCAATACCTTCGCCCTTGACGATCTCCTCCACACCGTCCAAGACCGGCGGCACCGTAGGCTCCGCGTCGTCGAACTCGCAGACCTCGACACCCACGACGGCCTCTGCGCGCTCTGGCTCTCCACCGATGCCGAAGACGTCGTGCTTCACGCCCGCAGCGACTCCGCGCTGCATCGCCAGCAGTTCGTGCTCCACGAGCTCGCCCACATGATCCTTGGCCACGGCGAAGGCGACGGCTGTGCAGTCGGGGAGGTACTGCTGCCCAACATCCCGCCGTACACCAGAGGTCGCCTGCTCAGGCGGCAAGACCTCGACAGCGAAACCGAGATCGCCGCCGAGTCCCTCGCCGACCGGCTCGCCGCCGGCATCCGAGGGTCGGTGTTCGCAGAGTCCAGATACTCGGAGATATTCGGATGATCCAGACGCTCGTCGCAACGCTCATGTGGGCGCTCGTGGCGAGCCTGCTCATCTTCCGACGCAAACGCACCGACCGAAGCATCACCTACGCCGCCCTCACCATCGCCATCGCGATGACGCTCAACGTGGATGCCGCCTACAGCGCCGTCGATCGACTGCTCGGTGGCACCGACCTCGCCACCCTGATCGCGGACGCGCTCCTGATGACCGGGCTGTTCTTCCTCGGCCGCGGCGTCATGAAGACCGGCGAGTACCGGCCCAGGCTCGTCCGAGCCGCCGTCAGCATCCCCGTCCTGCTCGTCGCGCTGCTCGCGATCACCGCATCGTTCCTGCTCATCGACCGCGGCACCACTACCACACGATTTATGATCGACCTCGGCGCACAGCCAGCGGCGGCGGTCTACTCGATCATCAACTTCACCTACTGCCTCGTCATTGTCGTGGCGATGCTCGTCCTCGCCATAAGGCAGTACCGGCACAACACCGGCATCCAGCACCTCCCCGCGGCACTGTTGAGCCTGGGGTCGGCGTTCGGCGTCGCGCTCTGCCTCGCCGTGATCGTCATGGACGTTGCCCACGCCACGGGCCACCTCGACCTCATGCACACTATCCAGTCCGCCTACGATCCGCTCTCCGTCCTGACCTTCGTGTTCCTCTGTGCCGGGTTCGCGATCCAGCCTGCCGTCCGTCGCGCTCAGCACCGCGCCCGGCAGAGGCAGACCGTCGCCCTCACAGCGCAGCTGGAGTCGCTTTGGCACCAGGCGACGCGCGCACGGCCCGGGCTGAGCCAGGCCGACCCCCTCGCCGCCAGTAGCGAAGACCCCGAAGGGCACCTCCACCGAGTGATCGTCGAAATCCGCGACGCGATGATCGACCCTCGCATCACCTTCGACATCAGCACCGACGACCGCGACCTGCTCGAACGCGCCGAGAGCCACCTCGTCGGAAGCGACAGTGCCCTCGCGACGACCTCGCCCGTTCCCTACGTCGAGGAGCGGGAGTCGTGATAGGCCGCATCGCTCTCGGCGCTGGGGCCGCGGCGGCAGCGGTTGCCGGGGTCGGGTGGGCCATCGCGCGGCGGCTCACCGCACCCGTCGGCCCACGAATGTTCGACCTCACCGTTCGAGGCGTCGAGTACACCGACGACGGCGACCTGATCGTGCTCGACCGCACCGACCAGGCCGCCGCGCCAGGCATCTACAATCTCTGGTTCGAGCACGGCGGCTGGGCGCAGCTCGCCACAGATACCGTCGATCGAGGACCCACCCGCGTCGCTCGCAGGATCACGGGCACCACATCGGGTTTCACTCCGAAGACCGGCGATTGCGCCTCCTGGAGCGGCATCTACTACGCCACCCCAGCCGACGCCGGACTCCACACACGCGACATCACGATCACGACCCCCGCAGGACCATGCCCGGCCTGGCGCATCGACGGCGACCTCGCGACCTGGGCCATCCACATCCACGGCCTCGGCAGCACCCGCGCCGGCACCCTCCGCGGCGTCCTCGCCGCAACCGAACTCGGCTACACCTCCCTCGTCGTCAGCTACCGCAACACAGCAGAAGGGCCGCGAGTTGGCACCGGCCGGACGACCTTCGGCTACGCAGAGACGAGCGACGTTGACGAGGCCATCGGGTACGCCGTCCGACGAGGAGCCGAACAGGTCGTGATCTTCGGCTGGTCGATGGGTGCCGCTGTCGCTCTCCAGCTCGCCGACCACCCGCGACATCCGGGACTGATCGCCGCGCTCGTACTCGACTCCCCAGTCCTCAACTGGACCGAAGTCATCAAGTCCAACTGCGCCCGCAGCGGATGGCCTGCAGCAGCCGGGCACCTCGCGATCCCGTGGCTCACCCTCGACCCACTGGCACGCACAGTCGGCCTGCCAGGACGCATCCCACTTCCCACCTTCGACTGGACATCCCGAGCCGTAGAGCTCAACACGCCGACCCTGATCCTCCACGGCACCCGAGACGACTCCGTGCCGATCCGGCTCTCACAAGCACTCCGAGACGCTCGCCCGGACCTCGTTGAGCTTGAGACCTTCGATGCCGGCCACACCCTCTGCTGGAACAGCGATCTGGACCGCTGGCGGAACACGGTGACCGCCTGGCTCAAGGTGCGCATCCCACGCTGATCGGCAGAACGCAGCGGCCACTCTCGAAACCCGTCTCGTTCGGCCACGCCCGGAGAAACCCAACTCAAGCCGTACCTCAGCCGGTATCATCGTGGGTGTTGGCCTGCCTGGGCCATTGAGCGAGGGAGGACCAACGTGGCTGAGCCGTGGCTGTCCGCAGACGACATCGCCGCCCACCTCGGGGTCACCAAAGACACCGTCTACACCTGGATCGCCGAGAAGGCCATGCCCGCCCACAAGGTCGGACGCCTCTGGAAGTTCCAAGCCAGCGAGATAGACGACTGGGTGCGCGCGGGTGCGGCGGCCAGTGACCAAGAGCTCCACGTAGCCCATCCCGGTGTCGGTGGACGCTCCTACGCTCATGACAACGACGAGCACGGGGAGGGGGGAAGATGAACCTGAAAGACGCCCAGCGCTTGGTGAAGTCCAAGCAACGCGTTGCGGACCACGGCGAGGTGTTCACGCCGGCGTGGATGGTCGAGGACATGCTCGACCTCGTTAAGCACGAGTCTGAGCGGATCGACTCCCGCGTACTCGAACCCGCCTGCGGCTCGGGCAACTTCCTCATCCCCGTCCTGGCTCGCAAGCTCGCCACGGTCGAGCTTCGGCACGGCAAGAGCGAGTTCGAGAAGCGCCACTACGCATTGTTCGCGCTCATGTGCACCTACGGTATCGAACTTCTCGCAGACAACGCCGAAGAGTGCCGCCACAATCTCGCCGAGGTGTTCAACACATTCTTGGGTATCGGCAACGATGACCAGTGGGCGCGAGCGGCCCGCGCGGTTCTCGCCGTGAACATCGTCCAGGGCGATGCCTTGACCATGACCGTGCCAAGCGGCCAGCCGATCACCTTTCCTGAGTGGGGCTACCTCGGCAAAGGCAAGTTCCAGAGGCGCGACTTTCGCTACGACGACCTCACTCAGCGCGCCTCGTACGAGGGAACCCTATTCGGCGAGCTCGATGACGAGGACCTGTTCGTCCCCGCGCAGACTTACCCGACGATGACCGTCAGTCAGATCGCCGAGGCCGCCGCGTGACCCTTGCACCTTTCACCCTCCGAGGGCACAACCCGGATGTGTTGACGTGCATCGCGAACCTCTCCAACGATGAGGTCTTCACCCCGCCGGAGTTCGCGAACCAGATGCTCGACACGCTTGCCGCCGCGTGGGCAGACGCCAACGACGGCGCCGACATCTGGACCAACCCCGATGTCACGTTCCTCGATCCTTTCACCAAGTCGGGGGTCTTCCTTCGCGAGATCACTCGCCGCCTCACCGACGGACTGATCCTGACGTTCCCTGACCTCGCCCAGCGCGTCGATCACATCCTCACCCGTCAGGTTTTCGGCATCGGGATCACACAGCTCACTGCACTGCTGGCTCGCCGGAGTGTCTATTGCTCGAAGTTCGCCAACGGCCCGCACTCGATCGCCAGGTCGTTCACGACCGAGGACGGCAACATCTGGTTCGATCGCACGGACCACGCCTGGGGCGGTGGCAAACGCGAGTTTCGGGTTGATCCGCTTACGCGCGAAGAGATCGCCGTCTATACCAACCGCAAGTGCACCTACTGCGGTGCTAGCGAAGGCAGCTACGCACGCGGTGACGACTTGGAAACTCACGCCTACGCATTCATCCATACCGACGACATCAGAGCTCGGATCGCCGAGCTGTTCGGAGACAACATGCAGTTCGACGTCATCATCGGCAACCCGCCCTATCAGTTGGGGGATGGAGGCGGTGGTGGCGGCGCGTCGGCCACGCCCATCTACAATCTCTTCGTCGAGAAGGCACTCGCGCTCGACCCTCGCTATGCCGTGATGATCACCCCGTCGCGATGGTTCTCGGGCGGGAAGGGTCTGGACGATTTCCGGGATCGGATGCTCGCCGACCACCGCTTTGCGAAACTCATCGACTATCCGCAGCTGTACGACGTCTTTCCTGGCGTGAAGATTCGAGGCGGCGTGTCGTACTGGTTGTGGAGTCGAGACCATGAGGGACCGTGCGAGGTCACCACCAAGATCGGAGACGAGGCTATCGGCGAACCCGCACTTCGGATGCTTGACGCCTATGACGTGCTCGTGCGTCGCAACGAGGGCGTGCGGATTCTGGACAAGGTGAGGGCGCACAGAGTTGACGGAGAGTCGGAGCCTCTCCTCGGCGATGTGGTGTCTGCCAGGAAGCCATTTGGGCTGACGAACCAAAGGGGCAAGGCGACTCCGGTCGGGTTGAATGATCCAGTCCTGGTGTATGGAAACCAGACTGAGTCGTACATGGAGCGATCTGCGATTACGAGCAACGTCGAATGGGTCGACAAGTGGAAGGTCTTATTGGTCAAGGCCCACGGAACGAGTGGCCGCGATGACGTTACGATTCTGGGCGAACCGGTCGTGGCCGGCCCAGGTACCGCGTGTACCGAGACCTACCTCGTGATCGGGGTTGTGGACTCCGAAACAGAGGCTCGGAATCTGGCCATCTACATGCGGACGCGCTTCGTTCGATTCCTCGTCTCGCTTCGCAAGATCACCCAGAACATCACTCGCGACTCCTACCTGTTTGTCCCAAGGCTCTCGATGGATCGAGTCTGGACTGATCGTGACCTCTATGAGCGCTACGACATCGATAGTGAGCAGGTTTCATTCATAGAGTCGTTGATCGCCGAGCGTCCGAGCAACGACGTGCCTGGTTCCGATGAGGACGGCGATGAGTAGAGACATCGATCAGCTTCTCCCGGAGAAGCCCGAGGCACGACTGCGTATCTATGCGTGGTCGCCGAACGATCCACCAGTCGGCTACGCGGGCCTTCTCAAGGTGGGACAGACGACGAAGGCGGATGTGAACGCGCGCATCCGCGAGTCTCAGGGGCAGATGCAACAGGCATACACGCTGCACGTTGATGAGCTCGCCGAACGAGGCGACGGGACGGTGTTTCGCGACTCAGATGTGCGCCAACGGCTGATCGACAAGGGCTTCGAGAACCCGATCTTCGGCTCAGCGCGAGAGTGGATGCGGTGCACCCCAGACGATGTGCGCACGGCGATCACTGAGCTTCGCACAGGCGTGAAGCTCAGTGGAACCCATCATGAGAAGTTTCCGATGCGCCCGGAGCAAGCCAGCGCCGTGGACAAGGCCGAGGGCTACTACGAGTCCATCTGGGCCGAGGACTCTCACGCGGTGCCACGGTTCCTGTGGAACGCCAAGATGCGCTTCGGGAAGACCTTCGCCTCCTACCAACTCGCGAAGCGGCTCGGCGCCAAACGCATCCTCGTGGTCACCTTCAAGCCCGCAGTGGAGGACGCCTGGCAGACCGACCTGGAGTCTCACGCCGACTTCGACGGCTGGCAGTACCTCTCCTCGGCCACCGGGGGCAACCCAGATGAGGCGGACAAGACTCGGCCACTGGTCTACTTCGGTTCGTTCCAGGACCTACTCGGGCGAGATCGGAAGACCGGCCTCATCAAGGCGAAGAACGAGTGGGTCCACACCACCAACTGGGACCTCGTCATCTTCGATGAATACCACTTCGGTGCGTGGCGAGAGTCCGCCAAGGAGCTGTTCGAGGGCGAGGACGAGAAAGTCAAGCAGAAGGAACTGGCCGCGGAGTACAACGACGGCCTCGTGGCTTTCGACGAGGAGCTTGACGAACTCGGCAACGACGAGGACGACTTCCTGCCGATCACCACCCGCGCCTACCTGTACCTGTCGGGCACGCCATTCAAGGCGCTGGCAACCGGTGAGTTTATCGAGGAGCAAATCTTCAACTGGACCTACACCGATGAGCAGCGCGCCAAGGCCGAGTACGCCGTCGCGCAACCGGACGCCTGGAACCCGTACGGGGCACTCCCGGAGATGCGTCTGTTCACGTACCAGATGCCTGACGAGTTGATTGCCGTTGCGAATCAGGGAGAGTTCGACGAGTTCGACCTCAACGAGTTCTTCGAGGCAAAGGGCGCCGGCAAGGACGCCGAGTTCACCCGCAAGACCGACGTGCAGAAGTGGCTCGATCTCGTCCGCGGCGCTCACCTGCCCACCCAGGTCGACGCGATGCGAATGGGCACCCGCCCGCCATTCCCGTACTCCGATGTCCGACTCCTGCCGTACCTTCAGCACTCGTTCTGGTTCCTGCCCAACGTTGCTGCCTGCGAGGCAATGTCGAACCTGCTCGCGGAGAAGCAGAACGTGTTCTGGCACGACTACAAGGTCCTCGTCGTCGCGGGTCCCGGCGCGGGCATCGGGCTGGATGCTCTCCCGCCAGTGCGGGCGGCGATCGGCGACGGCCACGACACGAAGACGATCACCCTGTCGTGCGGCAAGCTCACCACGGGCGTCACCGTCAAGCAGTGGTCCTCGATCCTGATGTTGCGCAACCTCAACTCACCCGAGACCTACTTCCAGGCAGCCTTCCGTGTGCAGTCACCGTGGTCGATCAAGAACCCCGACGGCGACAACCCAAGCGCCGAAGCCGTCCTCAAGCCGGTGTGCTTCGTGTTCGACTTCGCGCCGACCCGCGCGCTGCGTCAGATCGCCGACTACGGCGCGGGCCTCTCACCGGAGACGCCGAACCCCGAGCAAGCCGTAGAGGAACTCGTGAAGTTCCTGCCCGTGTTGGCCTACGACGGGTCGAACATGACCCAGGTCGATGCCGGCGGCATCCTCGATATCGCCATGTCGGGCACCTCCGCGACCCTCCTGGCCCGCAAGTGGGAGTCCGCGATCCTCGTCAACGTCGACAACGAAACCCTGCGCAAGATCATGAACAGCCCCGACGCCCTCAACGCCGTCATGAACATCGAGGGTTTCCGTGCACTCGGCAACGACATCTTCGAGACCGTCGTGAACAAGAGTGACGCCGTGAAGAAGGTGAAGAAGGAGAAGGGCGAGGACATCACTCCGGCGGAGAAGAAGGAGCTGACGGCGGAGGAGAAGGAGTACAAGTCCAAGCGGAAGCAGATTCAGGAGAAGCTGGTCAAGTTCGCCACCCGCATCCCTGCATTCATGTACCTGACCGACTTCCGTGAGAACACTCTTACCGACGTCATCACCAAGCTCGAACCCGGCCTGTTCCGCACCGTCACCGGACTGACCGTCGAGGACTTCCACCTCCTCGTGAATCTCGGCGTCTTTAACGCCACCCATATGAACCAGGCCGTCTTCGCCTTCCGCCGCTACGAGGACTCCTCCTTGTCCTACACCGGCATCGAGTCCCACAAGGGCCTGCGTCGCTACGGCCTCTACGACACCGTCGTCGCCGTCAACGACGAGACCGTAGTCTGACCACCCGTCAGCCCGTATCGAGAGAGCCGCATGTCCTTCCAGACCCGGCGCAGCATCGAGGAGATGCTCACCGCCATCCACAAGCGCGAGTATCTGATGCCAGCTATCCATCGTGAATTTGTCTGAAGCACGGATACCCTGTCGGCTCCTTCCTGCTCTGGAACTTCAAGCCCGAGACCGCGCAGTCGTACACGTTCTACGAGTTCCTGACGAGCTACCACGAGCGCGACAACCTTACGCGGACAAGACAACGGTTCCCTCCGGGCAGCAAGACCCTTCAGCCGATTGGTCAGAGGTACCGGCAGATCGACTCGGGTGTGCAGGCCTCCGGCGACGTCTGTGCTGCGTTCGCGCGCAGCTCGGCGACGCTGGTACGGAGCAGGCGGAGATGCTCAAGCTGCTCGTCGATCTCGACCAGTCGCCGGTCGAGGAGGTCTCGAACATGACCGCACGGCGACCCGCCCGCGTCACGTACTTCGAGGATCTCGGCGGTTTGCGCGAGGGTGAGCCCTGCTGCGCGGGCCCGGTCGATGAACTCGAGCCGCTGCACCGCCTCGTCGCCGTAGTTGCGGTACCCGGCCGGGGTACGCTCCGGAGGTTGGAGCAGCCCGCGCTCCTCGTAATACCGCAGCGTGGACGCCCTCGTCTTCGCCTTCCCCGCGAGTTCTCCGATCCGCATCGTCACCTCCGCCACCGACTTGACCTTCAAGCATACTTTAAGGTCCATTCTTTCAGGAGTGGCCGCATGAGTGGCCGGTTCGAACTTGAGGAGGCATCGTGACACAGCACACAGAGGTTGATCTCGTGGTGATCGGGACGGGCGGGGCGGCGATGTCCGCAGCGATCCACGCGCGCCTCGAGGGGGCCAGCGTGGTCGCCATCGAATCGGGAACCCTCGGCGGTACCTGCGTGAACGTGGGTTGTGTGCCGTCCAAGACGCTTCTCGCGGCCGCGCACACCCGGCACTCCGCCCTCACGAACCCGTTCTCAGGCGCCCCCAGCTCTGCTGGGATGGTCGATCTCAGCGCGCTCATCGAGCAGAAGGATGATCTGGTTGGGATGCTCCGCCAGACCAAGTACGCCGACATCGCCGCTGCCTACGGGTTTGACATCCTCCCGGGCACTGCAACGTTCACAGACGCGGGAACCCTGCTCGTGGATGGACGACCGGTGCGCGCGAAGTCGTATCTCGTCGCCACCGGCGCCGAGCCGCACGTGCCGGCAATCCCTGGGCTTGAGCAGGTTGATTACCTCACGTCGACCACAGCGATGGAACTGACGGAACTGCCCGCGTCGCTCGTGGTGATCGGCGGTGGCTTCGTCGGCCTGGAACAGGCGCAGCTGTTCGCCCGGCTCGGAGTAGAGGTCACCGTCATCGGTCGGCTCGCCCCGCACGCCGAACCGGAACTGTCATCCGAGCTCCGCAAGGCCTTCCTGGCCGAGGGGATCAGCGTCATCGGCGACCGCGCAGCCACGATCACCCAGCACGAGGGCCTGGTCCAGGTGACGACCCGCAACGGGAAGGACGCGACCGGTGAACGTGTCCTCGTTGCCACCGGTCGCACCCCGCGCACCGAAGGGCTCAACCTTCCTGCTGCGGGTATCGCGACCGACGAGCGCGGCTTCGTCATCGTAGACGAGCAGCAGCGGACCACGAACCCGGCTGTGTTCGCCGCCGGTGACGTCACTGACGTGCCCCAGTACGTGTACGTCGCCGCGAGGACTGGGAAGATCGCCGCGCACAACGCCCTGGGTCACGACGAGCGAGTCGACTACACCGGGTTGCCGTCTGTGCTGTTCACCTCACCCCAACTGGCCTCCGCCGGGATCACCGAAGCCAGCGCCATCGCCGCCGGATACCGGTGCGCCTGCCGATTCCTACGACTTTCCGACGTGCCCAGGGCCATCGCCAACCACGACACACGCGGCGGCATCAAGGTCGTCGCCGACGCCGACACCGGCAAAGTCCTCGGTATCCACGCCCTCGCCGACACCGCTGGGGAGATGATGCTCGCCGCAACCTACGCCATCACCGCCGGATTCACCGTCACCCAACTCGCCGACACCTGGGCCCCCTACCTCACCATGGCCGAAGGCATCCGCCTCACCGCGAACCTCTTCCGCAACGAACTCCCCACCTCCTGCTGCGCCTGACACAAGAGCCGGGCCCAGCGATGTGGTGATCCAAGTGATATCCGCGACGCCTTCAACACCGGCACCGACCGCGTGATCGACGCCTACGCGGTCAGCGTGGGCTCAGTTGAGGCAGCGGCGCCGAGCACGTCGTCTGGGCCGCTCACACGCGGAGCGCACCGGGACACTCAGCCGCCAGGTAGCAACCACAGCACGCTGCCATCTACGCAGTCGGCTACGAGTTCAGAGGCCGAAGGCACCACCACTGACGAGGATGAAGATGCCCAGGCCGATGAGCACGATCGGGAACAGGATGTGTTCCCAGCGTTCCAGGAGTTCGGCGATCGGTCGGCGGGTGGCGACGAACTTGCCCAGGCCGACGAGGGCGGCGACCAGGGCGAGGAACACGATGCAGTACGCCACCACGGCCGCTGGGCCCACGCTGAGGAAGACCGGGACGTAGACGCCGATGTTGTCCCCGCCGTTGGCGAAGGTCACCCCGGCCACCGTCCACACCCCAACCTTCTTGCCCTCGACCTTTGCCTCATCGTCATCGTCGGCACCGCGGTTGCGCCAGGCTTGCCACGCAGCCCAAAGTCCCAACCCCAGCGGAATGAGTCCGAAGTAGGGGATGACCTCCGGCGGCAGGAACGCTCCCGCCCCGAGCGTCACCAGCACGGAAGCGCCCAGGATGCCAGCGAACCCGAGGTACTGTCCGACCAGGATTCGGGCGGTGGTCCCGCGCCGGCCCGCGCCTCGGGCGAAGAACAAGGAGAGCACGATGATGTCATCGATGTTCGTGGCGATGAATAGGCCGATCGCCTGCAGGACGGAGGACAGGATCATGCGCCCACCGCCGCGTTACAGCCGCCTGGCGACCCAGCGGTTCCGGCAGCCGCGTGCCGTTGATACTCTGCGACCATCATTGTCCGTTCCTGGTGTGGTTTGGGCCTCGGAGGTAAAGCAGTACGCCCAGGGCGACGCCGAAACCGAGGATGACGTCGGCAAGGTTGCCGATGAACAGGTTGCCGTAGGCGAGGAAGTCGGTGACATGACCGCGGCCGAATCCGGGAGGGGCGAACAGCCGGTCCAGGAGGTTGCCGACTGCGCCGCCCCACACCAGGCCGATCGCGACCGCCCACCCGGCCGATGGAGCGCGCGCGGCGGCGATGAGCAGGGCGATGGACGCCGCGGTCGCGATGACGGTGAGCAGCCACGTTGAATCGGACCCTAAGGACATGACGGTGCCGGGGTTGAACGCGAGCTGTAAGCCGAGCCAGTCTCCCAAGAGCGGGATTGCGGTCATCCTCGCTGAGCTGAGCTGAGCGAGGGCGAGTGCCTTGCTGCCTTGGTCGATCAGCACCGCGCCGGCGGCGACGGCGCACGCGAGCAGGAACCAGCGGAGCCGGACGCGCGCCGCCGCCGGGCCGGCAGAACTCGCTTCCACGGCATCCGCTTTTCCCGGGGAGGGAGCGGAGCCGTCAAGGGGATCGGTCATGCCTTCGTGCGCCGCGCCGCGCGGAGCCCGTTGAGGATGACGACGACTTCAGCGACCTCGTGTACAAGCACGACCGCGGCGAGCCCGAGGACTCCGGTGATCGCGAGCGGCAGCAGCGCCACGATGATCGCGATCGACAACACGACGTTCTGGTTGATGATGTTGCGGCCGCGGCGGGCGTGGGCGAGGGCCTGTGGGATGAGGCGCAGGTCGTGGCCGGTGAACGCGACGTCGGCCGACTCGATCGCAGCATCGGCGCCCTTGGCTCCCATAGCGATCCCCACATCCGCGGCCGCCAGCGCGGGAGCGTCGTTGATGCCGTCCCCGATCATGGCAGTGGGCTGAGACTTCGACAACTTCGCGACGGCGGTGGCCTTGTCCTCGGGGCGCAGCTCGGCGCGCACGTCCCTGATGCCGGCCTGGTCGGCCAGCGCTGCGGCGGTGCGGGCGTTGTCGCCGGTGAGCATCGTCACCCCGATCCCGCGGCGGTTCAGCGTGGCGATGACCTCGGGAACCTCTGGGCGCAGTTCGTCACGCACCCCGATCGCCCCGGCCGGCTGGTCGCCTCGGTGCACGATGACGACGGTCATCCCCTCGGACTCCATCGCCCGCACCTGGTCGGCCAGTGATCCGGCATCCAGCCAGCGGGGGCTACCGACGGCGAGACGGGCACTACCGAGCGTGCCGGTGATGCCGCGCCCGGCGGTCTCGGTGACGTCGTGCGCGGTCGGGGCGTCGGGGACGGCCTTCGTGATCGCGGCAGCCAGCGGGTGCGTGCTGTGACCTTCCAGGCTCGCCGCCCACGCCAGCACCTCATTCTCGGTCGCGCCGGTGGTGACGACGCGGGTCACCGTGGGCTCGTTGCGGGTCAGCGTGCCGGTCTTGTCGACGGCGAGGTGGCGGATGCCGCCGAACCGCTCGAACGCGGCCCCGGACTTCACGACCACACCGAACTTCGACGCCGCGCCGATCGCGGAAACAACGGTGACCGGGACGGCGATCGCCAGCGCGCACGGCGAGGCTGCGACCAGCACCACCAGAGCGCGGGTGATCCACAGCTCAGGGTCGCCGCTCAACAGCGACCCAAGCACGCCGACCAGCACGGCGAGGATCATCACGCCGGGCACCAGCGGGCGGGCGATCCGGTCGGCCAGGCGGGCACGGTCGCCCTTCTCGGCCTGCGCCTGCTCGACCAGCTCCACGATGGTGGTGAGCGAGTTGTCGGTGCCGGCGGCGGTGGCCTCGACCTCGAGCACGCCGGTGGTGTTGATTGACCCGGCCGAGACGTCGGTGCCCGGTTCGACCTCGACCGGGATCGATTCACCCGTGATCGCGGACGTGTCCAGGCTGCTTCGCCCGGCCCGCACGGTGCCGTCGGTGGCGATCCGTTCGCCCGGCCGGACCACCAGGACATCCCCGACGCGCAGCTCCTTCGCCTCGACCTCGGCGGTGGCGTCGCCGCGCTTGACGAGTGCGGTGTCGGGCACGAGCTTCAACAGCGCCCGCAACCCTGCGCGGGCGCGGTCCATCGCCTTGTCCTCCAGCGCCTCCGCAATGGAGTACAGGAATGCCAGCGCGGCGGCCTCCTCGACGTAGCCGAGGATCACCGCGCCGGTCGCGCTGATCGTCATCAGCAGCCCGATGCCGAACTTGCCCTTGGTGAACAGCTTGCGCAGCGCGCCCGGCACGAACGTGTAAGCGCCCAGCAGCAGGCCGATCCAGAACAGCACCAGGCTCGCGGTCTCCGCGCCGGTCCACTCGCACACCAGGCCGGCGGCGAACGCGACGCCGGAGGCGATCGGGATCAGAACGCTCGGGCTCCGATACCACGGCCGGTCATCGTCATCATCGTGGTCGTCGAGGTCGACGTGCTCGACCTGCGAACCTGTGACCGCGCTCACGCCCGCACCTCCCCCGCCTGGCAACCCTCGACCCCGCAGTCCGGGTCCATGCACGGCACGCTCTCGTCGACCGCAAGCGTGACATCCACCAGCGCCGTCAGCGCGCGGGCCAGGTGCGGGTCTGCCACCTCGTAGCGGGTCTGTCGGCCCTCGGGCTCGGCCACCACGATCCCGCACCCGCGCAGGCATGTCAGATGGTTCGACACGTTCGAGCGCGACAACCCCAGCTCGCGGGACAGCACCGCCGGGTAGCTCGGCCCGGCCAGCAGGGTCAGCAGAATGCGGGAGCGGGTCGGGTCGGCCATAGCTCGGCCGAGCCGGTTCATCACGTCGAGTCGATCGGAAATAGTCAGCATACGATGACTATACACTGTACGATGTATATTCGGCGCCAGGTGTCCTCACGAGCGGCGAGTCAGTTGACAGCTCCCTACCAGCGAGCGTGGCGAAGTGCTCGAAGATCCGTCGTGGAGAATATGTCCCGTTCCTCGGTGCCGGCGTCCCGCTCGATTAAGGTCGACGACTACTTGGCCGCCGCATGCCTGCTGCCGAACCTTCAGTTGCTGGGTGGGGCCGCCAACATCGAGAAGCAGGATGGACTGCCTGCGGAGTGGATGGACACCGCCTTCCCGAGCGAGAACAAGCGAGCTACGTACCTTGCCGAGGACGACCTCGACGGCCTTCCGCTCGACTTGGCCGACTTCACCTCGTTCTTCGAGCAGCGCAAGCAGCGAGTCCGGGTCCGCCTGCTCGCCGCTCTGGGAACGACACCGGGAGCACCGGAGGACGCCGCTCTCGCGTAGCCCACGTTCACGCGGCGAGCAGTGACAGCGCGGACACAGCCTGGAGGGGTAGCACTCCGTTGCCGAGGGCGGTGATCTGTTGATTCTGCGTCAGGTCGCCGCTATCGGTGACCCATCCAGTCGGCAGGCCCATGAGCCATTCGACGAATGCCGGTGCTGGGCGGGGGCCGTCGGCGTCGTTCAGGAGGGCTGGCGCTTGCGCGGGTCGCCCGGTGATGTGTTCCCAACGAGTGATGGCGTCGGCGTAGCGTCCCCATCGCTGAACAGTCCGTCGATCAGCGACCACAGCGTCTCCGATTCGGCTCTCCTGTTCGATGAGCCACCCGGTCCGTGGAGGGCGAAGTCGATGATCTGGTGCGACTGCGAGCATCGTGACTGCGCCACCACCTGGGGTCTGACCCTTGCTTATGACCGGCCCTGCGGGTGCCCTCGCGTTGACGTGTCGGCCCCGGGTGGTGGCGTTCACCAGGCTGCTGGCCGGGTGGGCAGTGACCTGATAGGAGCCTGACTCGACCAGGGCCTCATCGCAGTCCTGTCCGCCCACTCCGGCCAGCTGAGCCATGGACAGCCCGCCCGGAAAGTGCGAGAGAGGATCCACAGCCCGATGCCCAGCATGCAGCTTCGGCGTGACGATGTCATCGTCGGCGTCGACACCCACAAGGACAACCACGTAGCGGTCGCGATCGACGGCTTTGGCGGCCGGCTCGGCGACATCGTCGTGCCCACCACCATCGCCGGGTTTGAGGAGCTCCTCGCCTTCTGTCTGGCCTTCGTCGGGTCGGCCGGTCGGCTGATCGGGTTCGGCGTCGAGGGCACCGGCTCCTACGGGGTCGGCTTGGCGCGCTACCTGCGCAACCACGGTCACGACGTCCACGAGATCGCCCGCCCAGCACGGGCCGCGGAACGTCGACTCGCAGGGAAGAACGACACCATCGATGCCGAGCACGCTGCACGCCAGCTACTGGCTGGGCACGGGCTGTCGACACCCAAGACCGCCGACGGCGCGGTCGAAACGATCAGGCTGGTCAAGATCGCCTACGACGGTGCCGTTCAAGCGCGGACAACCGCGATGATCACGCTCAAGGCGACCCTCGCGACCGGGAGCGAGGCGTTGCGGGCGGAGCTGGAGACGCTCACCGACCACAAGCTGATCCTCGCGTGCGCGGCGCTGGAGGGTCCGACTCCACTGCCGCCCGTGCGCCGTGGCGCACCTGCCGTTGTTGTGCCGGGCGACCCGGATGTGGCGATGCGACACGTGCTGTCCTCGATGGCGAAGCGTTGGCTGGCGCTGCACGAGGAGGCCAAGGCTCACGCCGCATCACTGAAGGCACTCACTGCGGCCGCTGCGCCCCAGCTCGTCGAGGCCGTCGGCGTCGGCTACGACACTGCGGCACAGATGCTGATCACCGCCGGCGACAACGCCAACCGGATCAAGTCCGAGGCAGCGTTTGCCAAGATGTGTGGCGCGTGCCCGATCCCGGCTGGATCCGGCAAGACCAACAGCCGGCACCGTCTGTACCGCGGCGGGAACCGGCAGGCCAACGCCGCGCTGTATCGCGTGGTCATCGTGCGCATGCGCTGGCATCAGCCGACGATCGACTACGTGGCCCGTCGCACCGCCGAGGGCATGTCGAAGCGGGAGATCATCCGGTGCCTGAAGCGGTACCTCGCTCGCGAGCTCTTCCGCCTGCTGCCGGCCCCGGACGCCATCGCCAAGCCCGTTAATGGAGAGCTCGAAATCGCGGCCTGATCGACTTGACGATCTATAGGAGCATCAGCGCAATCGTCCCTCGTCTCGCTCGCACCTGGTCGAGAGTCTCTCCACCGCGCGATGAGTCCGTCGCCAGCGGGGTGCGGAACAGTGCGCCGGGCGAGGGCGAAGATGCGGAAGCGTTGGTGAGGAGCGCCGACAAGGGAAGCCGGTAAGCCGATCCATCCTGCATCCAGCCGCAAGTCGGCCAGATCGCCGAGAACGGCGCCGAGAGCCCGAAGAGGTCGAGTTGCGTAGTCTCCCAGATGCCACGGGTCGGGTTCCACGTTGCGAAGGGTTGCGCCGTCGGGGGATGCATCGCCTGGGTTGCGTCGGTCATGGTTATCTCCTTCTGCGGATGGCCGCGTCGCGGGTGAGGACAGCAGCCCGCGGACGTTCTCGATGACGACCCATTCGGGCTGGAGCGCGTCGATGGCTACGGCCATGTGCGCCCAGAGACCCGAGCGCGTACCCGGAGCAAGGCCGGCGCGCTTGCCTACCGTGGAAACGTCTTGGCACGGGAATCCGCCGATGAGGATGTCCACGGGCTCGACCTGACTCCAGTCGATGGCCGTGACGTCGCCAAGATTCGGAGCTTCGGGCCAGTGGTGCGAGAAGACGCGGGCGACGGGCGCGTTGAGTTCGGAGAACCACACGGTCGTGGCGTTGAATACGTGCTCGACGGCGAGGTCGAGGCCGCCGTAGCCGCTGAACAGCGACCCGATCCTGAGTCGTGGTTCGCCGCTGATGTCGAGGTCGTGCATAAAGTATACTCCGGTGAAGGTCGTCCCCGGCATCCGTGCCTCGTTGAGCACTGATGCCGAGCTGGCCAACTGTCAGGTGCACAACTCCGGCACGCCCGCAGCTCGTCGAGCCACGCGAGCGACACCGCCCGACGCCCCCATCTCCGGCCTTCGCTCTGACCGCCATCCGAGGTCACACGCGTCTTGCAGGTCGAGGTTTGTCAACCAAAGTTGACGGAGCGTTCGCGCGGTCAACGCCCGCTCACCTGACCGTCGAAAGGCGGTGGCGTGGTGACGGTCTCGATGCGCGTGATGTCGGCCGGGGACGGCTACATGTACCTGCTGCGCACCGTCGCGGCCGCAGACGGCGACCGCGCTCTTTCAACACCACTGACCAGGTACTACGTGGAGGCGGGGACACCGCCGGGCCAGTGGCTCGGCTCTGGCGTCGCCGCGCTCGGCAAGGGGCAGCTCGCGGTCGGGGATCGGGTGTCGGAGGCCCAGCTCCAGCTCTTGGTCGGGATGGGGCGTGACCCGATCACCGGCGACCCGCTCGGGCATGCGTTCCCGGCCTACAAGTCGGTGCCGGAGCGGATCGAGGCTCGGATCGCCGACCTCGACCCGAGCCTGAGTCCGGGTGCCAAGGGCGAGGCGGTCGCGCGGATCGAGGTCGAGGAGACCGAACGTGGGAAGCGGCGGGCGGTGGCGGGGTTCGACTTCACCTTCTCGGTTCCGAAGTCGGCCTCGGCGTTGTGGGCGGTCGCGGATGCCGGGACGCAGGCGTTGATTGGTGAGGCGCATCATGCGGCGGTTGCGGAGGTGGTTGCGTTCATGGAGCGGGAGGTTGCAGCCACCCGGTCGGGTGCAACTGCCGGTGACGGTGCGGTTGCGCAGGTCGATGTGACCGGGTTGGTGGCGACGGCGTTCGATCACTTCGATTCCCGCGCCGGCGACCCCCATCTGCACACGCACGTCGTCATCTCCAACAAGGTGCAGACCGCGTTCGACGGCAAGTGGCGGAGCTTGGATGGCCGTCCGATGCACGCCGCCGTGGTGGCGCTCTCGGAGCTGCACGAGGCGGTGTTCGCTGATCACATGACCCGCACTTTCGGCGTTGAGTGGGAGGCCCGCGATATGGGCCGGGACCGGAACCCGGCTTGGGCGATTAGCAGCGTGCCGGAGGAGTTGGTCCGGGAGTTCTCCACCCGTGCCAGGTACATCGACGCCGAGAAGGACCGGCTGATCGCCGAGTACGTCGCCCGGCATGGCCGCCAACCCTCCACGGCCACGATCATCAAGCTCCGCGCCCAAGCCACCCTCGCCACACGCCCGGAGAAGGAGGTGCGGTCGATGGCTGACCTGACTGCCGAGTGGCGCACCCGCGCCACCGGGGTACTCGGCCACGACGCCACCACCTGGGCACGTGGGGTGATGGACAACGACAAGCCGCTGCTGCTGCGAGCCGATGACGTGCCCTTGGACGCGATTGGCGAACTCGGCCAGACCGTGGTCGAGATGGTGGGCGAGAAGCGCTCCACTTGGCGCAGGTGGAACCTGATGGCCGAGGCGTCCCGGCAGACGATGGGCTGGCGCTTCGCCACCATGCACGACCGCGAAGCGGTCGTGGGGATGATCGCCGACGCCGCCGAGCAAGCCTCGCTGCGGTTGACGCCGCCCGACCTCGCCACCAGCCCGGTCGCGTTCCGGCGGGCGGACGGCACCAGCGTGTTCCTGCCCAAGCACTCCACCGTGTTCTCCTCCGAGCTGCTGCTCGCGGCCGAGGACCGGCTACTCGACCGCTCTCGCACCCTGACCGCTCCCACCGTGCCGCTGGCGACGGTCGAGAACGTCATCACTAAGCCTGATCGTGAAGGGCGGATGCTCGGTGAGGATCAGGCCGACGCACTCATGAAGATCGCGGTCTCTGGCCGGATGCTCGATGTGCTGGTGGGCCCGGCGGGCGCCGGGAAGACCACTGCCATGAACGCGCTGCGCAGGGCGTGGGAGAAGGAACACGGCGCCGGGTCCGTGGTCGGGCTGGCACCGTCCGCCGTGGCGGCGCAGGTCCTCGCTGACGACCTGGGGATTGCGACGGAGAACACAGCGAAGTGGTGGCAGAACCACCTCGTCCACGGAACTGACTTCCAGGCGGGTCAGCTCGTCATTATCGATGAAGCCTCCCTCGCTGGAATCCTCTCGTTGGATCGCATCACCCAGCTCGCCGAACGAGCCGGCGCGAAGGTGTTGCTGGTCGGCGACTACGCCCAGCTCCAGTCGGTGGATGCTGGCGGCGCGTTCGGGCTCCTCGTCGGTGACCGGGATGATGTACCCGAGCTGGTCGACGTGCACCGGTTCATCCACGAGTGGGAGAAGTCCGCGTCCCTCGCCCTGCGGCACGGCCGTACGCAGGTGATCGACACCTACCTCGACCATGACCGCATCCGCGACGGCGACGGCGACGCGATGACCGATGCCGCCTACACCGCGTGGCGCGCGGACCGGAACCAAGGTTTGGTGTCGGTGCTGGTCGCCGAGACCCGCGAGGACGTGACCGGCCTCAACACCCGCGCCCGCGCCGATCTGATTCTCGACGGCGCGTTGAAGCCTGGTCGGGAGGTCGAGCTGAACGACGGGACCACGGCGGGGGCTGGGGACACGATCATCACCCGCCGTAACGACCGCCGACTGCGCAACGGCAAGGACTGGGTGCGCAACGGTGACACGTGGACCATCACCGGCGTCCGTGACGACGGCTCGGTCACGATCCGCAAGGCCGGCCGCAGGTTCGGCGGCTCCATCGTCCTGCCCGCCGCCTATGTGGCCGATCACGTCGATCTGGGTTATGCGGTCACGGCGCACAGGGCGCAAGGCGTCACTGTCGACACCGCGCATGTGCTGGTGGAGCCGACCACGACGAGGGAGAACTTCTACGTCGCGATGACCCGCGGCAAGCAGGCCAACAACGCCTACGTGATCCTCGACCGGGCCGACGAGCACGCCGAGCCACATCCGGGCGACAACCCCGACGCCACTGGCCGATCCGTCCTGTTCGGGGTGCTTCAACACACCGGTGCTGAGCTGTCCGCGCACGAGACCATCACCGCAGAACAGGAGCACTGGGGCTCGATCGCCCAGCTCGCCGCCGAGTACGAGACGATTGCTGCCGCAGCCCAACGAGACCGCTGGGCCACCCTCATCCGTGCCTCTGGTCTGACTGCCGAGCAAGCCGACACCGCGATCGAGTCCGAGGCGTTCGGGGCACTCACCTCCGAGCTCCGCCGAGCCGAGGCCAACCACCACAACCTCGACACCTTGTTCCCTCGGCTGGTCGCGGCGCGCGGGTTTGCCGATGCCGACGACATCGCCTCCGTCCTGCACTACCGAGTGGCTCGTGCCACTGCCCGCCCGGCTGGCTCGGGTCGCACCCGTAAGGCACCACGAATGATCGCAGGGCTGATCCCATCCGCGGACGGCCCGATGACCGACGATATGCGCCAGGCGCTTGATGAGCGGCGCGAGCTGATCGAAGCCCGTGCCGACGCGGTGCTCGACACCGCACGCCAGGCTGGCGAGCCCTGGACGGAACCGCTCGGTGAGCCACCCCGTGATCCGCGCAAGGAAGCGGCGTGGCGACGGCACGCCCAAACCGTCGCGGCCTACCGCGACCGGTACGGCATCACCGATGACTCGCCCCTCGGCCCGGAACCGGAGAACGCGGCGCAGAAGATCGACGCGGCTCGCGCAAGAAGCGCACTCGCACGGGTAAATGAAGCCGCCCGCCGATCCGCGGCCGTCACCGAGCGTCGCTCGATCGAGCGAATTTCTCCCGGGCGGAGCCTGTGATCTGAGCCCGAGGGAATGTCGGTGCGGCAGCGTAGAATAGTTACATGGGTGTAGTTCCTGCAAGTTCGACCGATCCCGGAGGCGAGACGCCGACCGGACAGGCCGACGCGCCCGGACGGCAGGACCCTCCATCCACGACGATCGAGTCAAGCACCCCATCCGTCGATCGTTTCCAGATTCTCGCCCTCGATGGCGGGGGAGCCAAGGCACTGTTCACCGCTCACGTGCTGGCGCGGCTGGAACAGGACCTCGACGTCAGCATCAAGGACTCGTTCGACTTGATCGCTGGCACGTCGGCGGGTGGGATCGTCGCGCTTGGGCTGGGTGCCGGTCTCGCCCCGAGCGAGATCGTGGGGCACTACGAAGAACTGGTCGAGGCGGTCTTCCCGGCCGTGCGCCGGCGACTGTGGCGGCGGCCTCGCCAACTCACTGCACCCATCTACGACGGCGATGCGCTGCGCACTGCCTTGACGAAAGTGCTCGGCCAAAGGCTGCTGGGAGACAGCGCGAAGCGGTTGGTCATCCCGGCGTGGGACGTGCAACGAGGCTCCGTGCATATCTTCAAGACGCCCCACCACACACGGCTCGCCCGAGACTGGCGCATCCCGATGGTGGACATCGCGATGGCGACCTCGGCGGCGCCGCTCTACTTCCCTGCCGCGCGTGTCGATGGACACCGCCTCATTGACGGCGGCGTGTGGGCGAACAACCCTTCCGTCGTCGCGATTGCCGAGGCCGTGAGCATGCTCGACGTACCGCTCGCCTCGATCAGGGTGCTCAACGTCGGCACCATCGACCAGCTCACGAACCACCCCAAGCGCCTCGACCGCGGCGGGCTGTTCAACTGGGCGAAGCCGATCGCGCCACTGATCCTCACAGCCGGCAGCCGTGGCGGACAGGGCATCGCTGAACATCTGATCGGCAAGGCCGCTTTCACCAGGTTCGATGCTCTCGTGCCGAGCGGACTGTACGCACTCGACTCGGCAGACCCGAGCGATGTCGCCGGCCTCGCCGCGTCCGTGAGCCGCGAGCTCAGCCCTATCTACACCGCGCGGTTCGCAGATCATCGCGCGGCGGACTACACACCGTTGATCGGAGACCGACACCGCGGCGACCCGACCAGCACGTCGACCACGGAGGTCTCCCGATGAAGCTCACTGACTACTTCAACGTCTTGCTCAAGGACACCGTCAACCTCGGCCAGGTGAAGCTCGACTCGCTCGACTCTCGCGTCGAGGCGGTCTACAAGGCGTTGAAGGCCGACGAGCAGATCGGGCACCTGATCCTCGGCAAGACGCCCCAGGGCTCGTGGGCGCACAAGACCATCATCAATCCGGTGGGCAGCAACGAGTTCGACGCGGACTTCATGCTCGACATGAGCGAGAACGCGGACTGGGCCGACGATCCCAAGAAGTACATCGAGGAGGTCTACGCGGCTCTGCACCGGCACAGCACCTACGGAAACATGCCGCACTCACGCAAGTGCCGTTGCGTCCGAGTTGTCTACGCGAACTCCATGCACCTGGACATCGTTCCGCACCTCAACCTCGCCGATGGACGCGAAGTCATCGTCAATCGCGACGACAACGACTGGGAGCAGACCGACCCCCAGGGGTTCACGGACTGGATGAGGGACAAGGACGCGCTCGCGAAGGGCAACCTCCGCAAGGTCATCCGGCTGATGAAGTACCTGCGTGACCACAAGAACTCCTTCACCGGGACCCGGTCGATCCTCCTGACGACACTGCTCGGTGAGCAGGTCACCGAGTTGCGCACGCTGCTTGACCCCGGCTACTACAGCGACGTCCCCACGACTCTCCTGCACCTCGTAAAGGACCTCGACGCCTGGCTCCAGGCGCGCCCGATCAAGCCCTCCATTCCGGACCCGTCCGGGTCCGGGGTCACCTTCGACCATCGGTGGGAGCAGTCGACCTACAGCTACTTCCGGGACCGTATTCATGTTCACGCCGCCGAGATCGAGGAGGCTTACGAGGAGGAGAACAAGGAGCGCAGCATCGAGCTGTGGCAGGGCATCTTCGGTGACGGCTTCAAGGCCCCGGCCACCTCGTCCAGCAGCGCGAAGTTCCCGGCAGCAGCTCCCGCGGCCGCTTCCACCGTGGGGCGGTCTGGCCGCGCGGGATGAGCCGCCGCAACCGGGCCACGCTGTCGGCTTGGCAGAAGCACCTCTTCGATGAGCTGAGGTCACTCGCCAGGGAGCACCCCAGCGACGTGCGGATAGTCGAGCAGCCTCGGCTCGACTCTGACGGCGACGCCACCCTCCGACTTCGGCTCCACACCGCAGATATCCTTCATCGCCCCGGTGGGCTGGGACTTGGAGACGACGAGGAGTTCATCGTCAAGATTCGCCCCTCGCTGTTCGCACCCCCGAGCGCCGAGGTTGACCACACACGCTTCCTCGGTTTCCCGCACGTCCTCCAAGGGCAGCGGCTCTGCATCTATCTCGACCCCTCCCGCGAGTGGCGCCCTTCCGCCGGGATGGCCGGATTTCTCAGCCGACTGTGGGACTGGCTCACCGATGCTGCCGGCGGAGCGTTCGATCCCTCGACCGCGATGTACCACGCTGTCGGAGGAGTGCTCCACCACGCCGATGACACACCCACCATCGTCGTCCGCGAACCTGGGCCGCCGAAGCGGCAGCAGATCGCTCGGCTCGTCGCCCGCTCACCGCACCGCTACGACCTCACCTACTCGACCGACCGCGACGGACACCGCACACCCGTCTTTGTCCTCGCGAGGGACCTCCCGTTCGGTGCGGCATCCACCTTCGCGCTATTCCTGACGCTCTTGGACGACCCGCATCTTGACCGCGCCGAAGGACGACCGCCAGAGGTCTCACCGCAATCGCCCGCTTTCCTTACCTCGCTCCTCGCCAGCGCTCTACGAAACCCTGACGGCACCGAGCAGTACTTCGTGCTCGCCGTTCCGCACCCCGCAGGTGGACCGCACCATCTTCTCGGCGGACGCCTTCCCGCAACTACCGCCGACGCCCTGCGACGCCTCGCCAAGAAGCACGGCACAGCGGTCAACCTCGACCCCGCGATCATCAACGCCGACATCCCCATCGAATGGTGCAACATGTCCGACGAACGGCAAGAGGTCACAACCCGACGCGACGACAACCGTCCCGTCAACGGCTTCCAAGGACGAGCCGTCCACATCTGGGGCTGCGGCGGCCTGGGCTCATGGCTCGCCGAGTTCATCGCACGCGCCGGAGCCAGCGCCATCACCGTCTGCGACCCCGGCACCATCACCGGCGGACTTCTCGTGCGACAGAACTACACCGAGGCCGACATCGGCCAGACCAAGGCCGATGCCCTCGCCACACGCCTCCGCGCGATCCGCGACGACCTGACCGTGACCGTCGCAGAAGGAAGCGTCCCCGACCCAGCCGTCTCACTCTCCGCGGACCTCATCATCGACGCCACCGTCAGCCACAGCATCACCACCTACCTCGACACCCTCGCCGGCGAAGACCGCACGGCACTCATCGCCCAGGTCGCCACCGACGCCAGGACAGGATCGCTCGGTATCGCCAACATCTGCGCGCCCGGTGACACCTGTACGCCGTCTGAGCTTGACGACCAGGCAGGCCGCTCGGTATTGGCCGATGGTGGATTAGAGCTGTACCACCGGCTCTGGGAGGACGCAGCCGAAGGCGACGAACTGACTCCCACGAGGGGATGCTCCGTACCCACGTTCCATGGCTCGGCCGCGGACCTCGCTGCTGTCGCCGCGACACTCGTCAACATGATCGGCCTGCACCTCCAACAGGCAGGGGCACCTGTTTCAGGGACCCACCTCATCGCCCTGCCACACGCACCAGCCGGCCCACGGCATCACTTCCTTCCCGCGGCGTCGGACACTCGCGGATGAGATAGCACGGGTTTACGTCTGTCCGGGCTTGGGCGTAAAGTTGGGGGCCGAGGCAGGTTCTCCTCGATTGCGGGTCCTTCGGGACGGCCCAGCTTGGGCGCTCATACACGTACTGCCTCCTCGACGGAGAGACACGTGTGACGAGAGGCCCGCCATGATCCGCCTTATCTGGACGCTCAGCGCCCGCACCCGCTACTACCTGCGCCGCTACATGCCCACCAACCGGCTGCTCGACGCGATCCGACGCCGACGCAACTTTAAGTGGGGCATCCCCGCGACGCTCCTCGCGGTGCCCTACCTGCTGATCGCGAGCATCTGCACCAACGCCCTCGACCAGGGGGCACCAGGCTGGTTGCATCTGGTCGTGTTGTGGGCGGTGTGGAACGCGATGAAGTTCATCGTCATGGGACCGGTCAGCCTGATCCTCCTGATCCGCGCCCGGACCCAGGAAGCCATTGCCCGGCACCGCGACCGGCAGGGCACCCGCGACCGCTCGGAGTCCCAGGTGCCTATGACCGTAGGGGCGGCCCGATGAACGCCCCCACCTACACCTACGCCGCTCGCCTACCTCCGAGGCGCACGAGCGGCAGCAGACCGCTTGTCTGGCGCTGCCCGCGACCTCGACCTTGATGTCACTCGCAGATACAGCGATGAAGCCGGCGATCGCTCGGAGCTGACATGACTGCTCGCTGACTCTGCAACCGGCAAGTTCTCAGCCCTGATGATCGCGCGGCTGGACCGTCTCGGGCGGACGATCCCCGTTGCCCCCCACGTCCTGGCAGACCTCGACACTGCTGGTGTGTGCGTCTGTGCGGTCGATCGTGGCACGTACGCCCTCACTGACCGGATGACGTTGGCAGACATCTTGACCGCCACGATCCGACCGTGCACGTGCGGAAGGCACCTCACGCGCTGACCCTGAGCACGGCGTGGACTCGGCCGAATCGCGGCGCCAGTCCCGGCCAGTGCGCTTGGCGGCCTGCTGGCTGACCCGAGTGGTCGGCATGCGGGGGATCAGCGATGCTCTGACGGTCCTGGCCCGTAGACTTGGGACAACACGCGGCGTACGGCGGGAGGTGAGTGGTGGCCGGATCAGGAGAGCACTTCAAGGCGCTCGTACGAAGCCACGGGAGCGGCGACGACGAGGCGTTCTACTCAGTCGCGCTACAGGTTGCCGCTCAGGCGGCTCGGCAGGGGCACCACCATCTCGCGGCTGACCTCAAAGCCGCAGTTGATCACTCACGTGTCGAGCGGCCGAAAAAGGTCACCTCAATCGCTCAACCGCGAGGCGATCTTTCAGAACTCGTTATCGCCTCTCACCCAGCCGTTGGCTTGAAAGACTTGGTCCTGCCGGATGAGCTGGCCGCGCAGGTGCGACGTGTCCTCAGCGAACAGCGCCAACGCAAGCAGCTTCTGGATCACGGCTTTGAGCCTGCGCATCGCCTCCTGTTCGAGGGGCCGCCTGGTACGGGCAAGACGATGACCGCGGCAGTCCTGGCTCACGAGCTCTCTCTGCCCTTGCTGACGATCAGGCTCGACAGCCTGCTGAGCAAGTTCATGGGCGAGACCGCCAGTAAGCTGCGCGTCATCTTCGATGCAGTGGGCGCGCAGCGCGGGGTGTACCTGTTCGATGAGTTCGACGCGCTCGGTGGCGACCGAGCAGGAAACGACGTCGGTGAGGCCCGACGCATCCTGAACTCCTTCCTGGTGTTCCTGGAGAACAGTTCTCCCGAGAGCATCGTCATCGCTGCCACCAACCACCGGTCGATTCTGGACAAGGCCCTGTTCCGACGTTTCGACATGGTTCTCAACTACTCACTGCCGGACGCGAAACAGGCCGCCGCCGTGATGCGCGGCAGGCTCGGGTCTCTCGCCAAGGGCGTCCGTTGGGCCGCACTGGCAGAGCACATGGCAGGGCTCTCCCATGCGGACCTCGTAAGGGCTGCGGAGTCTGCCGCCAAGAGCGTCATCCTCGCTGGCGGAACACGAGTGAGTGCCGACGACATTCGACAGTCGCTCAAATCGCGGCAGGCGGCGAGCCTTGGCTGAGGGGCAGCAACACCTCAGTCACCTTCTGGTAGAAGATCGAGCGGCAGACGAGGAGTTTCGCCGACGGGGTGGACCGGACCCGAAAATTCGTCCGGTCGAAGACCGTGCCGGTCACGGCGGCGGGCGGCTGAACGAGTTGCAGTCCGCGTTCTCTAGCGGTGACGAGACCCGTGAAGAACAACTCCCAGACGACGAGCTACGTGCCTTGGGCACCATCATCACGTTGGAGGGCTCTGACCCCGCGTATCCGCTCAAGCTCGACACTCTCCAACAGCTCACCTCGCACCGCGATCCGCAGCGCAGGCGCCCCAAGTGGCTCCTTCTCTCGGTTCTCCCCGCGGACTCGGGTTCTGGCATCCCCGAGCGAGCGACCGTCTGGGTCAGCGACGACTACCGTGCGAAGTTCCTGCAGATCTTCGAGGACTACCTGGCGAAGGAGTCACCGAAAGGCAAACCTCGCAACAACGAACTCGTCGCGAACATCGCACGCATCCGCGCCACCATCCTGGGTGACCTTTGGCAGTCCGAGGGTCGCCCGCCAGAAGGTACGACGACATGGTGGGAACTATGGCTACGCCCAAACGCTGACGGCCCCGATCTGCTACGGCGCTTCGCCGAAGCCTCCGGACTGACCATCTCGCAGCGTCTCCTCCGGCTCGTCGACCGCGACGTCATGTGGGTCGAGGCGACGTGGGGGCAGCTTGAAGTCCTACCGTTCACCGCGGTGCCGCTGGCCGAAATCCGGCGCCCGGAGTTCATCGACTCCATAGAAGACCTCACCGCCGAGGAGCAAGCCGAGTACGTCGACGACCTGGCCAAGCGACTGGAACCTGCCGACGAACTCCAGCCCGCCGTCTGCCACCTCGACACGGGCGTAGCGAGAACTCACGTCCTCATCGAGCAGTCCCTGGCACCCCAGGACCTGCACACCGTGATCGGCGTCAGCGGCTTCGATCAAGACGGACATGGCACCAAGATGGCCGGCATCGCGCTGCTGGGAGCCGCGGTCGACCGCCACCTGCTCGGATCGGACTCCGTTGTGCTGCGACACCGACTGGAGTCGGTTCGCATCCTTCCGACCAAGACCGAGAAGCCGCACGAACCCCGCGCGTACGGAGACGTCACCGCCCAAGCCGTCTCGCTGCCCGAAATCGCAGCGACACGGCGCCGGGTGTTCTGCATGCCGGTCAGCACCAGTACCGACACCCCCGGAAACCCAGGTCAGCCCACGCTGTGGTCGGCCACCGTCGACGCACTGGCCGTCGGCGCCAACGTCGTCAGCAACGGCGACGAACTCCGGCTACTCGCGCCACCAGACAGCGAAGCAGCAAGACTCCTGATCGTGTCCGCCGGAAACGTAACCGGCTACGTCGCCGACCACCTCGCCGAATCCGACACCTCTCCGGTTCGAGATCCCGGCCAAGCCTGGAACGCACTCACCGTCGGCGCCTACACCGACCTCGACGCGGTCCCGACCGATCCGGCCTTCGCAGGCTGGACCCCTGTCGCGCGGAAGGGCGACCTCTCGCCCCACAGTCGCACGTCTCTGCCGTTCGGGAACAGGCCCTGGCCGATCAAGCCCGACATCGTCATGGAAGGCGGCAACGTCCTCCATGACACCGCCTCCATGTTCGAGCCGAATCACCCGGCGCTGTCCCTGCGAACCACCGGGCACACAAACGACCAGGCTCTGGCGTCGGCCAACGCAACCAGCGCCGCGACCGCGCAAGCCTCCCGGCTCGCAGCCCTCGTCATGGCCACCTATCCCGAGTACTGGCCCGAGACGATCCGAGCACTCCTCGTCCACTCCGCGCAGTGGACACCCATCATGCGCGACGAAATCGATCGTGCGGGGCAGAGCGGACTTCAAGCCAAACAGATGCTGCTACGCCGATACGGCTGGGGCGTCCCGACCGAGGAACGCGTGTTGTTCTCCTCCGATCGGTCCGTAACCCTGGTCGTACAGGACGAGTTCACCCCTTTCGAGGGCGATGAGTTCAAGGTCCCGTCGTTCCGGCTACACGACCTTCCTTGGCCGCGCGAAGTACTGCAAGACCTGGGCTCCGCTTCCGTGACCCTGCGCGTCACCCTCTCCTACTTCATCGAGCCGACGGCTTCCCGACGAGGATGGCGGCAGCGGTACAAGTACGCATCACACGGACTCCGGTTCGAGCTACAAGACCCCCTTGAATCTGAGGCCCATTTCATTCAGCGAGTGAACCGTGAAGCCCGCACCGAGGAAGCCGGCGGGCGCCCCGCAAGCGGACAAGTGTCGTGGCTCGTTGGCGCCAACCAACGCCTGTACGGCTCACTGCATCAAGACATCTGGGAGACCTACGGTTCAGCACTCGCCGACACCGGAAAGATCGCCGTCTACCCCGTCGGCGGCTGGTGGAAGAACAACAAGAACCGCGAACGCGTCGACCGGAAGATCCGATACGCCCTCGTCGTATCACTCCAGACCGACGCCACCGACGTCGACCTGTACACACCAGTGGCGAACCTCCTCCACACCTCGATCGAGATTCCGATCGAGTGATGTCCGATTCGCTCCGAATCCCACGGATAACGGATGACACCGCCGGACTCGCAGCTCAGACGTTCGATGCGACGGCTTTTGCGCGCCGACCACCCGGTCGAATCGTGACGCCCTCTGCGGCCAGCGCGCGTCGGACAGCTTGCTGGCTGACCCCGTACCGCAGCCCGACTTCCATTAGCGTAAGGCCCTCGTCGTACAGCTCGACCGCTTCGGCGAGATGGCACTCATCGAGCCCCCGCTGGCGTATCGGTACCGAGCGGCGGACAAGGTGCGCCGCCGCGGTGCGGCGATGAATGCTGAACCGCTCGCCCAACTCCACGAGTGTCGCGCCCGACTCATACGAGGCCACCAGCTCATCCACCTGCCCCGGGCTCAGAAAGGTTTGAGTCATCCCAACTGCACGCACCATCCGCCCCCGCTCGTCCACCACAGACGGCTCCAGCGGCCTCCGGTTCCGCCGGTAGACGCCCCGCGACCTGCGAGAAGCCACGGTTTTCAAGGCCGGGCAGGGGTTCTCGAACTCTCTACGGAGGTCCACCAAGCATACGAAGGCTCGAACCCCGGTCGATGGAAACATCGGCCGGGGTTCGAGCCTTTTCGCTGTTCCGATCCCGGCGAGGGCGGTCGGCACCGTCGTCCGGGATGTCCCTCCCGCGGATCGCCGCGCCGCGCCGCGCAGGCGCAGGGTCTGCGTCCACCGATCGCGCGTCGGCGCGCGAGCGGGCGAGAGCCCGATGGAATCCCGGACTGCTCGACGCGCGAAGAGGGTGCGGAGTCCCGGCGCTACAGTAAGGTGATCGTGGTATCCCAGTATGGGAATGCCGGCTCATTCCTCCGAAAGGCGCTGCGTGCTGCTCGAATACCTCCTGGCGATCTGCGGAATCCTGCTCGTGGGGGCGCTGATCCACCGGAAGGTGAACGCGACCGTCGCGCTGCTCGCGGGTGGCCTGCTCATCCTCATGATCGCGCCGGCGCTCGGGCGCACCGGCACGGGCGGCTACGAGGTCGCAGCCACCGGCAATGCCTGGCTCGACCAGTTCGGTTACCTCGCGGCGATCCTCTCCCAGACGACCGCCGGCATCGGCATGGTCATCATGGTGCTGTTCGGATTCTCCGCCTACATGTCGCACATCGGAGCCAATCAGGTCGCCACCCGGCTGCTGACGAAGCCGTTGCTGCGGCTGCGGGCGAAGTACCTGCTCGTTCCGCTCACCTTCTGGATCGGCAACTTGATGTCGCTCGCCGTCCCCTCGGCGTCGGCGCTCGCGGTGCTGCTCGTGGCCACCCTGCTGCCCGCGCTCGTCGGTGCCGGGCTCACCCCGATCACGGCGGCCGCGGTGATCGCCACGACGGCGACGATCATGCCGACACCGCTCGGCGCCGACAACGTCATCGCGGCCGAACGCCTCGGCATCCCGCTCGACGACTACGTGTTCGGGATGCACGCGGCGATCTCGATCCCGACGCTCGTCGCCATGGGGCTCGCGCACCTCGTCTGGCAGCGCTTCCTCGACCGCCGGGCCATCGCACGCTCGAAGAACCTCGGCCGCCTGCCCACCGAGTCCGAGGCGCAGACGGCGCCCGAGGCGGTGCGCGACGCGCCGAGATGGTACGCGGTGCTGCCGGTGCTCCCGCTGCTGCTCGTGCTCGTGCCGTTCGTGCTGAAGCAGTTCACCCCGTTCGATCTCACCGTCGAGCTCGTGCCCGTGACGTTGATCGCACTCAGCGTCGCGGCCGTCGCCGAGTCGCTGCGCCGACGGAGTCCGCGGGCGGCGCTCGAGGACCTCATGGTGTTCTTCCGCGGCATGGGCACGGGCTTCGCCGTGGTCGTCGCGCTGGTGATCGCGGCGAACGTCCTCGTCGAGGCGATCATGCAGATCGGCGTCGTGGACGCGCTGTCCGAGTCCGTCGCCGGACTCGACGGGGCGGCCCTGCTGCTCTTCCTCGGCTTCTCCGGGGCCATGCTGCTGCTCGCGCTCCTCACCGGCGGGGTCGCGCCGTTCTACTCGCTCGTCGAGATCGCGCCGAAGGTCGCGCTGTCCGCCGGGGTGAACGGCGCCCTCCTCGTGCTGCCGATCCAGTTCATCGGCAACCTCGCCCGCGCGATGTCTCCCGTCGCCGCCGTGGTGCTCATCGTGAGCAGCTCGGTTCGAGTGTCCGTCGCGGAGCTCGTCGCGCGCACGAGCGTGCCGATGATCGTCGGCATCGGCGTCTCGATGCTGCTCACCTGGATCGTGGTGGGACCGTGACGCGGCGGCTGTGGATGGACTGCGACACCGGCTTCGACGACGCCGTCGCGCTGCTCGTCATCGACCGGGCGAGCGCCTTCGAACTCGTCGGCATCTCGACGGTGGTCGGCAACACGACGCTCGAGCGGACGACGGCGAACACGCTGGCCGTCGTCGAGCGATTCGAGATCGCCGCCCCCGTGCACCGGGGCGCGGCGAAACCGCTGGCGCAGGAGCCGCAGACAATCGAGGAACTGCTCGGCGGCGGTGCGCTCGGCACCATCGGCCGTCCCTTCCCGCCGCCGCGGGCACGGACCGCCGACCCGCGCGATGCGATCGCGGCGCTCACGGCCGCGCTCGAGGACGGCCCGCTCACGATCCTCGCGACCGGCCCACTCACGAACCCGGCCATCGTGTTCAACCTCCGCCCCGACCTCGCCGCGTCCGTGGAGCGGTTCGTCTTCATGGGCGGCTCGGCCACGAGCGGCAACCACACCGCGGCCGCAGAGTTCAATGCCTTCGCCGATCCGGAGGCGCTCGACGTGGTGCTCCGGGCCGGCATCCCCGTCGAGATGTTCGGGCTCGACGCCACCCGTCAGGTGCCCATCGGTCCCGGTGAGGAGGCGGCGCTGCGGCGCGCGGGCACCCCGAACGCCGAGCTGTGGGCCGACCACGTCGGCTTCTACCTGCGCATGCTCGACCGACGCACCCCGCGGCCCATGGCGCTGCATGATCCGACCGCGGCGGCCCATCTGGCGTGGCCGGAGCTCGTCGAGCTCGCCGACGCCCGCGTCGAGGTCGAGCTCCACGGCAGCCGCTCGCGCGGCGCGACGTTCTGCGAGTTCCGTGTTCCCGCCCTGGCCCAGCCGAACGCCCGCGTCGCGGTATCGGTGCAGGGCGAGGAGGTCATGCGGCGGGTCCTCGAGGTGCTCCGCGCCTCGTAGGGTCGCGCCGTGTCGGCGGTCGCGGGCAGACTCATGGCATGACCGAGTCAGAGACGAGAAGGTTCCCGGTGCCGCGCGTCGTCGACCGCGAGGAGTGGGCGGATGCGCGGGCGACCCTCCTCCAGCAGGAGAAGGCGCTCACCCGCATGAACGACGCCGTCGCCGCGATGCGCCGGCGGATGCCGGTCGTGGAGATCGAGCGCGACTACGTCTTCGACGGCCCGGACGGGCCGGTGCGTCTGCTCGACCTCTTCGACGGGCGTCCCCAGCTCATCGTGCAGCACTTCATGTACGGGGCCGACTGGGCCGAGGGCTGCGACGGCTGCTCGATGATGGCCGACCACATCGGGCCGCTGTCCCATCTGCACGCCAGGCGAACCTCGTTCGCGATGGTCTCGCGCGCGCCGATCGACATGCTCACCTCGTTCCGCGCGCGGATGGGGTGGGACCTGCCGTGGGTCTCCTCCGGCGGCACGAGCTTCAACGAAGATTTCGGGGCGACCGTCGACGGCGAGGAACGGCAGGCGATCAGCGTGTTCCTCCGCGACGGGGAGCGCATCTACCACTCGTGGACCACCTACGCGCGTGGCGAGGAGCGGTTCATGCTCGTCTTCGACCTGCTCGATCTGACGCCCTACGGTCGACAGGAGTCCTGGGAGCACTCCCCGGCCGGCTGGCCGCAGGACCCGAGCTACTCCTGGATGCGACTCCACGACCGGTACGAGCAGCCCGGGTCAGTCGCCTGACCCGGCCCTCGCTTCGGCTCGCCGCACCAGGTACTTCGCGGGCTCGGGGAGATCGGCGAAGCCGTACTGGCGGTACAGGCCGTGGGCGTCGGAGGTGGCGAGCATCGTGCGGGGGATGCCGAGGGCGTCGAGGTCGGCGATGACGCCGTTCATGAGCAGCTTGCCGATCCCGGCGCCGCGTGCGTTCGGGTCGACGAAGACGTCGCACAGCCAGGCGAAGGTGGCGCCGTCGGTGACGACGCGCGCGTAGCCGAGCTGGGTGCCCGCCTGCTCGTCGTAGACCCCGTAGTTGCGCGAGGCGTCGATCGCGGCATCCTGCGTCGCCCGACTGCGTCCCTCGGCCCAGTAGGCGAGGGTGCCGAGCCAGCGATGCACGCGGGCGCGGTCGATGCGGTCGGTGGAGCTCGAGAACGCGTACCGGGTCATTCGATCAGCGTAGGGTGGTGGCTCCGCCGTTTCGCCGAGCAGAGGAGCCGGAGTGCCCACGCCGCAGCAGATCGTCGACTTCACGGAGCCGCCGGTGCCGGAGGGGCGTTCGCCGTTCGTCCGGCCGCAGCGGGTCGAGCCGGTCGAGGTCGTGGCCTACGACGAGCGTTGGCCGGCGACGGCCGGCGAGCTCGAGGCCCGCATCCGCGTGGCGCTCGGCGCGCGGGTGCTTCAGCTCGAGCATGTCGGCTCGACCTCGGTGCCCGGGCTGCCCGCGAAGCCGGTCATCGACCTCGACCTCACGGTCGCCGACCCCGAGCGGGAGGAGGCGTGGCTGCCCCCGCTCGAGGCGGCGGGTTTCGAGCTCACGGTGCGGGAGCCGTGGTGGCACGGGCACCGCTGTCTGGCGCTGGACTCGCCGCGCGCGAATCTGCACGTCTTCGGCCCGACGAGCCCCGAGCAGTACAAGCACCGGGTCTTCCGCGACTGGCTGCGTGCCGACGCCGCGGACCGTGCGCGCTACGCCGAGGTCAAGGCCGGTGCGGCGCGTGCGGCGACCGAGGCGGGGGAGACGATCATGCAGTACAACGCCCGCAAGGCCGAGGTGATCCAGGAGATCTACCGGCGCGCGTTCCGCGCGGCCGGGCTGTTCGACTGAGTCGTCAGCGGTCTGCTCGGCCCGCTCGGGCGACCGCCGCATCGACGAGGAGGTCGAGGCTCCGATGTGCGGCCGCTCGAGCGGCGGCGTCGCCGGGATGCTCCGCCAGCCACAGCGCTGCGTCGTTCATGGCGCCGGACAGCATCGCGGTGAGCGGCTCGAGCAGCGCGCCGGTGACGCCGGTCGCCGCGATCGCCTCCCGCAGGTGCACGACCGAGTGCTCGGCGTCGAGCTGCCGCCACTCGGCCCAGCCGATCACGGCGGGCGCGTCGACGAGCAGGGTGCGGACCGCCGCGGCATCCGTGACGGCGTCGAGGAAGGCGAGGCAGCCCGCCCGTAGCTGCGCCGAGGCATCCGGCCCCGCCTGATCGGCCGCCGCGACCACCGCCGACGCGACCTGCTCCTGCAGGCGTGCGACGACGGCGGTGAACAGTCCGCGCTTGTTGCCGTAGTGGTGGTAGACGGCGCCGCGGGTAACGCCGGCGGCCGCGGCGACGTCTTCGAGCGCGACCGCGGCGTACCCGGATCCGGCGAACAGGGCGGTGGCGGTGTCGACGATCGAGCGGGCCGTGCGGGCGGCGTCTTCGGCGGAGGCTCGGGGCATGGCTTCCTTTACGTGCAGAGTGTATGTAAAACTGGGGACCAAACATTCTCAGTGTACGTAAAGGAGTCCATCATGACCGTCACAAGCTGCTATCCCGTGCTGATGAGCGACGACGTCGCCGCCGCGGTCCGGTTCTACCGGGAGGAGCTCGGCTTCGAGGCGACGTTCGAGAGCGACTGGTACGTGAGCCTCCGACTGGGCGGCTGGGAGCTCGCGGTGCTCGACCGCGGGCACGAGACGATCCCCGCCGGCTTCGGCACGGCGGCCGCCGGGGTGCTGCTGAACCTCGAGGTCGACGACGTGGACGCCCTGCACACCCGGCTCGTGGGGGAGCGGGGCCACGAGCCCGTGCTCGGGCTGCGCGACGAGGCCTTCGGGCAGCGGCACTTCATCGTGGCTGCGCCCGACGGCGTGCTGCTCGACGTCATCCAGCCGATCCCGCCGAGCGCGGAGTTCCTGGCGGCCTATGCGTCGGGGGCCGCCGAAGGCTAGGCCGCGCTCAGCCGGCCCGCTGCTCGCGACGCACCATCTCCCCGATCCAGATCGGTGCGTACGGCGAGGTGCAGTTCGGCGGGGTGGGGTAGTCCTTCAGCACCTCGAGGCGCTCGCCGATGTCGAGCGCTCGGGCGCGGAGCTCCGGGCGGCGGATGCCGATGGTCGCCAGGCAGGTGTTCATCTCCCACTGCAGGCGATCGGGGGCGTCCTTCATCTCGGCCTCGATCGTGTCGAGCAGGCCCGGAAGATCGAGCACCTCGGGTCGCTTGGCGACTGCGTCGGCGGTGAGCGCCCAACCCGCGCTCGCGACGACGGGGTCGGCGTCGGCGAGCCACGCCTTCCGCAGCTCCTCGGCGTGCGGACCCTTCCTCACGACGTAGTTCACGAGCCAGTCGTGCACCTTCGGCGCCCGGGCCTCCCGCAGCATCTCGTCGAGCTCCGCCGGGGTGAACGCACGCGGCTTCGAGATCAGGATGGCGACGAGGCGCGCCGCCGTGTCGTCGGTGGCCCACAACCGGAGCGCGAGCTCGTGGTCGGACTTCAGCCGCTTGGCGACGCCGCGGAGCTTCGTCAGGTTCACGCCGTGGTCGTCGCCGTGCCGGGCGTTCACCTCGCGCATGCGCGGGTCCTCGAGCTCGGCCAGTTCGGCGAGCACCTCGTCGACGGTGGTATCGGTCATCGGAGCCCTCCGCTCGTTCGCGACCAGCCTAGGCGGGGTGGAGTCGGCCCGGGCGGGGTGGAATGCAGAACGCCCGCCGTTGCGGGCGGGCGTTCTGCGTCTGGCGGAGGATGGGGGATTCGAACCCCCGAGGGCTTTCACCCAACACGCTTTCCAAGCGTGCGCCATAGGCCACTAGGCGAATCCTCCAGAGACCCCTCACGCACCCGCCAGAGCCCGGTTACCCTTGCTGCGTTTCCGCCCTGGGGGAGTTGGCCTGGATGGCGCCACGTGAGGAGCCTCGGACAGTCTACCCGAGTGAACGGCTCCGGATGAACGCCGGCTCCCAGGCTCGACCAATAGGCTGGGTCCGTGGCGCACAGCATCTACATCTGCTCCGCCGAGGGGAACACGGGCAAGTCCACCGTCGCGCTCGGGACCCTCGACACGCTCATCCACCGCGCGACCCGGGTCGGCGTGTTCCGACCGGTCGCCCGCTCGACCGCCGAACGCGACTACGTGCTCGAACTGCTGCTCGGTCACGACGGGGTCGTCGACCTCGCCTACGACGACGCGATCGGCGTGGGTTACGACGACGTGCACGCCGACCCCGACGGGGCGCTCGCGACGATCGTGCAGCGCTTCAAGGCGATCGAGGCGCGCTGCGACACGGTGGTCATCCTGGGCTCCGACTACACCGATGTCGCGAGCCCGACGGAGCTCGCCTACAACGCGCGCATCGCGGCGAACCTCGGCGCGCCGGTGCTGCTCGTGCTCGGCGGCCGCGCCGGGCTCCAGGGCGCCGAGCGCATCGGTCACGCCGACCACGCCGTGGGCGACGAGGCGCGAACCGCGCCCGAGCTCGCCCAGCTCGCCGAGCTCGCCGTCGAGGAGCTCGAGCGCGAACACGCGAGCCTGCTCGGCATCGTCGTGAATCGCGCCGACCCGGCCGAGCTCGACGCGATCGTCGCCGAGGTGCGCACCGCCGTGCAGCGCGGTCCCGGCCGGCACGGCCGGCCCGCGGCATCCGTCGCCGGCGAGGCGCCGACCGCGGTGTGGGCCATCCCCGAGGACCGCTACCTCGTCGCCCCGTCGATGCGCACCGTGATGGAGGCGGTCGGCGGCGAGCTGTACGTCGGCGACCCCGACCTGCTCGACCGCGAGGCGCTCGGCGTCGTGATCGCGGCGATGTCGATGGAGAACGTGCTCAACTGGCTGACCGAGGGCGCGGTCGTGATCGTGCCGGGTGACCGCAGCGAGGTCCTGCTCGGCGTGCTCACCGCGCACTCGAGCCAGGCGTTCCCGTCGATCTCGGGCATCGTGCTGAACGGGGGCTTCCCCCTCGCCGAGCAGGTCGAGCGCCTCGTGCAGGGGCTGAAGGCCGGGCTGCCGATCATCCGCACGCCGATGTCGAGCTACGAGACGGCCCTCGCGATCACCCGAACGCGCGGCCGGCTCGCGGCCGAATCCCAGCGCAAGCGCGACACCGCGCTCGCGCTCTTCGAGAAGCACATCGACGCGGAGGCGCTGCTCGAGCTCCTCGACGTCGCCCGCACCGACGTCGTGACCCCGCTCATGTTCGAGTACGGGCTGCTCGAGCGAGCCCGTCGGGCGAAGAAGCACATCGTGCTCCCGGAGGGATACGACGATCGCATCCTCCGCGCCGCGGCGACGCTGCTCGCCCGCGAGGTCGCCGAGCTCACGATCCTGGGCGAGGAGATCGAGATCCGCTCGCGTGCGATCGGGCTCGGCCTCGATCTCGCGCGCGCGACCGTGCTCTCGAACCACGACTTCGTCTACGTGACGCGCTTCGCCGAGGAGTACCAGCGTCGTCGCGCGCACAAGGGGGTCACGCTCGAGCAGGCACGGGAGCGCGTGCAGGACGTCTCCTATTTCGGCACGATGATGGTCGAGCTCGGCATGGCCGACGGGATGGTCTCGGGAGCGGCGCACACGACGGCGCACACCATCCGGCCCTCCTTCGAGATCGTGAAGACCCGGCCGAACGTCGACATCGTGTCGAGCGTGTTCCTGATGGCGCTCGCCGACCGGGTGCTCGTCTACGGCGACTGCGCGATCGTGCCCGACCCGACCGCGGCGCAGCTCGCCGACATCGCGATCTCCTCCGCTCGCACGGCGGAGCAATTCGGCATCGAGCCGCGGGTGGCCATGCTCTCGTACTCGACCGGTCTGTCGGGCGAGGGCGCCGACGTCGACAAGGTGCGCAAGGCGACCGAGCTCGTCCGGTTGCGGGAGCCCGCGCTCGCCGTGGAGGGACCGATCCAGTACGACGCCGCCGTCGATGCGGCCGTGGCGCGTACGAAGCTGCCGGATTCGGAGGTCGCCGGCCGGGCCACGGTCTTCGTCTTCCCCGACCTGAACACCGGCAACAACACCTATAAGGCGGTGCAGCGCTCGGCCGGTGCCGTGGCGATCGGCCCGGTGCTCCAGGGGCTCAACAAGCCGGTGAACGACCTCTCCCGCGGCGCCACCGTGCAGGACATCGTGAACACCGTCGCCATCACGGCGATCCAGGCGGCCGAGGGCGGCTCGCGATGAGCGTCGTGCTCGTCTGCAACACGGGATCGTCCTCGTTCAAGTACCAGCTCATCGACGTCGAACGCTCGGAGACGCTGGCGAGCGGCATCGTGGAGCGGATCGGTGACGGGGTGGGGCACGCCCAGCACCGCCACGGCGGGCCGGAGAACTCGACGTTCGCCACGAACTGGGACGGCGCCTTCGAGGTGCCGGACCACTTCGCGGCGTTCGAGGTGATGCTCGAGGGGTTCGCCGCCCACGGCCCCTCGCTCGAGGCGTTCCCGCCGGCCGCGGTCGGGCACCGGGTGGTGCAGGGCGGCGCGCGCTTCTTCGAGCCGACGGTCATCACCGAGCTCGTGAAGATCAACATCGACGAGTTGTCCTCGCTCGCGCCGCTGCACAACCCGGCGAACCTCGCGGGCATCGAGGCTGCGCAGCGCGCCTTCCCCGGCGTGCCCCACGTCGCGGTGTTCGACACCGCGTTCCATCAGACCATGCCGCCTGCGGCATACAGCTATGCCATCGACCGGGAGGTCGCGGCGAAGCACCGGATCCGGCGCTACGGCTTCCACGGCACCTCGCACCGCTACGTCTCGCGGGCGGCGGGCGAGTTCCTCGAGCGCCCGATCGAGGAGCTGCGCATGATCGTGCTGCACCTCGGCAACGGGGCGTCGGCCTGCGCCGTCGCCGGTGGACGCTCGGTGGAGACCAGCATGGGGATGACCCCGCTGGAGGGGCTCGTCATGGGCACCCGCTCGGGCGACCTCGACCCGGCGGTGCTGCTGCACCTGCAGCGCCGCGCCGGGTACTCGGTGGCGGAGGTCGATCAGCTGCTGAACCAGCGCAGCGGGGTGCTCGGGCTCGGCGGCCACTCGGACATGCGCGATCTCGTCGCGGCGGCCGAGGGCGGCGACGAGTCGGCCACGCTCGCGCTCGAGGTGTATGCGCATCGCGTGCGCGCCTACGTCGGGGCGTACGCCGCGCAGCTCGGCCGGGTCGACGCGATCGTGTTCACGGCCGGGGTGGGCGAGAACGCGGCGCTCGTGCGGGAGTGGTGCCTCGCGGGTCTCGAGGGCTTCGGGGTCGTCGTCGATCCCGAGCGGAATCGCACGGCCGCGCGCGGGGCGCGGCGCATCTCGGGCGACGAGTCGCGGGTCGAGGTGCTGGTGGTGCCGACGAACGAAGAGCTCGAGATCGCTCGGCAGACGGCGGCCGTGGTCGAGGGGCCGGCCACCGGCTGACGCCGCGTCGGCCGGAGGAGGCGGTGGTCCGGCGCTCGCATCGCCAATTCAACAAGAGATGTTGCACAATGAGTCTTGTGTAACTACGCTGGCGACATGACCGACCACGACCGGCACGAGCCGAGCCGCATCGAGCTGCACGATCTCGGCCGCATGCGCGCCCTCGCGAACCCCGCCCGTATGCGCGTGCTCGGCCTGCTCCGCCTCGACGGGCCCGCGACGGTCGGCAGGCTCTCGGAACGGCTCGACGAGGCGCCGGGGTCGGTCAGCTACCACCTGCAGACCCTCGCCAAGCACGGCTTCGTCGAGGAGGCGCCCGAACTCGCGCGCGACCGTCGTGAGCGGTGGTGGCGTTCCGCGCACGACTACACCAGCTGGGATCCGCTGGAGTTCCGCGACGATCCGGCGACACGCGCCGGCCTCGACGAGTTCCGACGGCAGGTGCTCGAGGGCTACCACCGCGAGCTGCTCGACGCGCTCGCCGCCGAACCCGCCCTCGAGGCCGACTGGGTCGAAGCATCCGAATCAGCGGATGCCGCCGCCCACCTCACGGCCGCCGAGCTCCGCGAGCTCTCCGCCGAGCTCGCCGCCGTGCGCGAACGGTGGCGCGGGCGTGGTCGTGAACGCCGCGACGGCACGCGCCCCGTGCGGTTCATCACCCACACCTTCGTGCGGAGCGAGCCGTGAGCGCGGGCGGCGAGACCGAGGCACTCGGCTCCCTCGTGGCCGCCGCCCCGGCGCCGCCGCGGCGGACCCCGCTCTTCGCGACGTTCGCGGCCGCGCTCTTCTCCCTCGGCGGGAACGCGATCGCCCTCGTCGCGATCCCGATCATCGCGTTGCAGCAGACCGGTTCGCCGCTCGCGGCGGGCGTGGTCGGGGTGTTCGCGACCGTGCCGCTCGTCATCGGCGGTGCGTTCGGCGGCGTCCTCGTCGACCGCTTCGGCTACCGGGCGTCGAGCATCGCCGCCGACCTCGCCAGCGCGGTCACGGTGCTCGCGATCCCGATCCTGCACGCCACCGTCGGCCTGCACTTCGGCGCCCTGCTCGCCCTGGTCTTCCTCGGCGGCCTGCTCGACCCTCCCGGCGACACCGCGAAGACCGCGCTGACCCCAGATCTCGCCGCACTCGCGAGGATGCCGATCGCCCGGGCCGCCGGCATCCAGTCCGCCGTGCAGCGAACCGCCTCGATGCTCGGCGCGGCGACCGCCGGCGCGCTCATCGCCTTCCTCGGGCCCATGCCGGCGCTGCTCGTCGACGCCGCCGGATTCGTTATCTCGGCCGCCCTGGTGCTGCTGTTCGTGCCGCGCGGGTTGCGGCCGGGTGCGGCCGGCGCGGCGGACGGGCCCGAAGCGGGCGCGGCACCGGACGAGGCCGGCAGCCGAGGCTTCGTCGCCGGCCTCCGCTTCGTCGCGCACTCGCCGCTGCTCCGCTCGATCGTGCTGCTCGTGACCCTCACGAACGCCATCGATGCGGCAGGCCTCACGGTGCTGAAACCCCTCTACGCCACCGAGGTGCTCGGCGACCCCGCGCTGCTCGGCTTCATGGTGGGCTGCTTCGCGGGCGGCGCGCTGCTCGGCTCGGCGGTGTTCGCCGCCGTCGGCCATCGCTGGTCGGGGCGGGTGCTGTTCGCCGCGTGCTTCATGCTGGCCGGCACCGTCCCGTACGCCGCGATGGCGCTCCAGGCCCCGGCTCCAGTGCTGCTGCCCGTGCTCGCGGTGTCCGGCTTCGCGGCCGGAGCGATCAATCCGATGATCGCCACCGCGATGTACGGGCTGATTCCCGACGGCATGCGTGCACGGGTCTTCGGCGTCACCACGGCGGGCGTCGCCGCGACCATGCCGCTCGGCGCGTTCCTCGGCGGCCTCGCCGCCGAGCAGCTCGGCGTCGTCACCACCGTCGCCGGCTGCGCCGTGCTCTACCTCGTGTTGGCGTCCAGCCCGCTCTACCTGCGGGCGTTCGGCGGACTGCACGCGGCGAACGCCGCAGCGGCGGCGGGCGACGACTGAGCGCTCACGTGACGGTGCACGTGCCCGTTCCGATCAGTGCGGGGAGACTGGCGGTCACGAGACGCTGGGCCGAGGTCCATCCGGCGCGCTGCACCGACACCGAGAGGTAGCCGGTGCCACCCAGGGCGGCGTTCAGCAGCCCGCCCGTGTACGTCGTGGTGTACGAGCCGCCGCTCGGCCCCGTGGTGGTGAGCGTGCTGCCGAGCAGGATGACCTCGAGCAGCAGCGGATTCGTGCCGGCCTTGTAGACCGCCTCGCCGATCGCGTAGCCCGCCGGCAGCTGCCAGGTGATCGAGATCCGTGCTGAGCCGAGCACGTTCGACGCGGTGCAGGCGGTCGCGAGCGCCGTCGGCGCCGGGAGCGTCGCCGCTGAGATCGTGCCGGTGCCGGCCTCGGTGTCGCTCCAGGCCGCCTCGGTCGATCGGACAGGAACGGCGAGGAGCGTCAGCGTCGCGGCCGCGACGAGTCCGACGACGAGCCGGGCCGCCGAGCCGGGCCGGCGGTTCATGTGCGCCGCCTTCGGGGTCGACGACCGATCGCTGCGAGCGCGGTGAGCGCCGTCCCGAGGGCGAGGGCGCCCGCGGCCAAGAGCATCCGAGTCTCGGGCGCGGCGCCGGTCGCGGCCAGCCCGCCGCCCGTGCTCGCGGTGCCGGGCCCGGCGTCCGTCCCGGTGTCGAGCAGCTCGCCGAAGCCGTCGGCCTGCACTCGCCACTCGGCGCGCGCCCCCGCCTCGGCATCCTGCTCCGGTATCCGCACGTCGAAGCGCAGCCAGCCGCCCGGACGCCCGGAGACCTCGCCCAGGGCGAGATCGCTGATCGACGCGTCGAGCCGGCGCTCGGGCAGGATCTCGCGACCGGTCGCGCAGCGGCCGGCGGCGGGCGCGCCGTCGCAGGCCACGACGCGCAAGAGGATCGGGGTCGGCTCCGTCACCGAGACGTCGAGCCGGAGTGCGATCATGCCCGGCGCCCTGGCGAGCGTGGAGGCGCCGAGCAGGAGCGTCGTCGGCTGCCCGGGGGCGAGCCGCGAGAGGACGAGTGGATCGCCGACGATCGCCAGCCTCAGGAACTTGCCCTGCACCACCCGTTCCGTCGGCGCCGCATGCGCGGGGGCGGCGCCGAGCACGGCGGCGACCGCGACCACGAGCGCGGCGACGATGCCGATCGGGCCGATCTGCGCACCTCCGGAGGACGCGCCGAGCTCGACTCCGGCGTCGGGCCGCCGTTCGTGTCGGCGAGGCGGTCGCGGCGGTCGCGGACTTCGCGGGCCGCGCGGCCAGAACGCCCAGAGCACGAGCGCCGTGAGCCCGAGCGTGAGCCCGCCGAGCACGATCGGCTGCTGGAGTGCCGAGATCACGCCCGCGACGCCCGGCACCGACCAGAGCACGATCCGAGCGGTGGCGACGTCGTACGGCGACGGATCGTCGACGGGATTCGCATCGCCCCGGAGGGTGAGCGAGCGCCGCTCCCCGTCGCCGCTCGGTGCCGCGTCGATGCCGACCACGCGGTGGGTGACGGGCAGCCGGCCGTCGCGCTCGACGGTGACGACATCGCCGAGCCGCACCTCCGCCGCCGGGATCTCCCGGACGACTGCCGCTGAACCGGCCGGGATCGCCGGGCTCATCGAGCCGGTCGCGAACAGCATGATCGTCACGTTGAACGCGAGCGCGGCGACGACGAGGGCGATGCAGACCGCGCCCCCCGCGGCGAGCAGGAACAGCCCCGCTTCGCCCGCCGCACGCCCCACCCGCGCGGCGCTCACGTCGTCTCCGTCATCTCTGCCCCGTCCCCGTCGAGGTCGTCGCATCACTGGTTCGAACTGGTCGTGACCGTCCACTTCAGCGTGCCGCTCTGCCCCTGGATCGTGCTCGGCGCAGTCGGCTTCATCCGCACCTGGAAGCAGTACCGCACGACGTTGCCCGCGGCCTTCGTGATCGCGGCGCTCTTGCCGGCGGGCACGTTCGCGGTGGTGTCGGTGAACGTCCCGTCGGTGTAGATCGAGCTGTCGCTGCACGCCGTTCCGGTGCCGGCGAGCACGGCGACCTTGTAGTCGAGCTGCGCCGTGAGGGTGCTCGCGCCGCCGGCCGCGATCGCCGAGAGCACGGACTGGCCGTCCACGGTGGTCGCCGCGGTCGTGCGCACGTCGAGACCGGCGGTCGCGGTCGCGGACGGCGAGAGGCCGGCCACGGCGAAGGTCAGGGTCGCCGGTGCGGCGTCGCTCGTCTGGGCGTACGTCGCCGACGCGGTGTCCTTCGCCTCGGAGACGAAGACGCTCGCGCTGAAGCTGCCGGTGCCCACCTCGGCGTCGTTCCACGCGGCCAGGGTCGCGGTGGCGCCGACGCCGAGCACGAGCCCGGAGGCGAGGACGGCGAGGAGCCGACGGCGGGTGACGCCGTGCGGCCCGCGCCAACTGCGGTGCCGCGGCATGATCGACCTACGAGATCGGAGCCGCTGAGGTGCCGAGGAACTCCCACGTGACCGAGCCCGTCTGCGACTGGCTGAGCGCGCTGCTCGCGGTGACCGCGATGCAGTAGTTGCGCTGCTCGGCGAGCGAGGCGAGCGTGCCGATCCCGTCGGGCGTCGTCAGCGTGGCCGGGGTCGCGCTCGGGACGACCGGGGTGCCGGCCGCGAACGCCGTGGCGTCGCAGCTCGTCCCTGTCCCGACATCGACGACGCCGTAGCTGACGTTCGGTGCGATGGTCCCGGTCCCGCTCGAGGTGAGCGTGAGGTCGGCGCCGTAGTTCGAACCGGCGCCGAGTTTCAGCGAGAACAGGTGGTACACCGTCGCGTCCGGCGTCAGCCGATCGGCACCGACCGCGAAGATGAGCGCCGCGCCCGGTGCGCTCGGATGCTCGCTGAACGCGGTGCCGTCCGGACTGCCGACGAGCGAGAACGCTCCCGAGCCGAACGTACCGCTCGCGAACTCCCGGTCCGTCCATGCGGCGAGTGTGATCGCCGCGCCGACGCCGAGGACGAGTCCTCCGGCCAGCACCGCCATGATCTTCCGGCGCCCCCGCGCCCCGTCTGCGCCGTCCGGGGGGGGGGGGGGGCCCCCCCCCCCCGCGCCGCCGCCGGAGCGGTCGCAACAGTGTCCTGATGCATGTTTCCCCCGATGTGCCGCTTTCGCGACGGTTTCCCTTGCGACGGAGCGTATTCCTTCGCCAGTCGGACTGGTGTCCCCCTTTCGGAGGTCACCGCGGACGCGGGCGGGGTGTGTCGGGATGCCTCGCGCGGGGGTGCGCGCGGGGGTGCGCGCGGGGGTGCGCGGGGGTGCGCGGGGGTGCGCCGGCAGACGCGCGCGCGTGGAGATGAGCAAGCCTCACCCCAGTTCGGGGGAGTATCGAGCATTTTTCACCGAAGCCTTGAATCCGGCTCCGATCCTGTGGCAGCGTGTGCGCCATCGACGGATGCGATCGGGTCGCACCGTCGGATGGCGACGAAGCCGAGGGGAACGGCTTCGCCCACGGGGGAGGGAAAATGTCGCGCCTGCGCACACGCATGTCCGAATTCGGGAAGGGTCGGCGAGAGGATGCCTCGCCGGGTTCACGGCGAACGGGGGTGGTTCGCGGGCTCGCCGCGGGCACCGTGGCCCTGCTCGTCGCCGGGGGTGGTGGTGCGCTGAGTGCGCAGGCCGCGCCAGGGGACCCGTCACAGGCCCTCGGGCAGTTCCTGGGGGCCGATCTGCTGCAGTTGCAGGCGGCGGACCTGGCCTACGCCTACGCCTCCGATCCAGGCGGGCCACCGAGCGAGGCCGACCCGTTCGACCTGGCGGTCCTGCAGGCGCTCGGACTCCAGCTCGACCTCGTCGGCAACGGGCTCGTGCAGCTGCCGCTGCTGACCGACGGCACCGGGCCCGGCCTGCTGAACCTCGGCGAGATCGGGGTGATCAACAGCTACGCCGGCACGGCGTCCACCACCGACTCCGTCGCCGCCAGCGGCGCGGTCGCCGACGACGGCACGATCTCCGTGTCCGAGGATGCCGACCCCGCCGACTTCGGCAACGCGACGGTGAACCTCACCGACCTGCTCGACCAGCTCGGCGTCGCCGCGGTGACCGACGAACTCATCGACGAGGCATCCCTGGAAGTCGGGGCCCTCGCCACCCGCGCGGCGAAGGCCGGCGGCACCGGGGTGACCAGCGACTACCGCGTCACCGATCTGAAACTCGACCTCTCGAGCCCCGCGGTCGCCGGACTCGCGACGCAGCTGCGGACGACGCTCGGCACCGCGACGACCGAGCTCACGAGCGATCTCGAGGCCCTCGCCGGTCCCGGTGGCGCCGTGCAGGGGGTCGTCGACGCGATCACCGACATCCAGCTCCTCGGCGTCGCGAACGTCAGCCTCGGGGACGCGACCATCGCCGTCACGCCACCGAACCTGGAGCAGCTCGTGGACGACCTGCTGGGCGGGCCGAACGCGATCCTCTACAGCGACGACGGGGCCGTCTCGGTGAACCTCACCGACGGCACCGTCTCCGTGGACCTCGCCGAGCTCGTGAACCCCGGCGGCCCGAACCTCAACGGGCTCCCCGCGAACACCTCCGTGCTCACGCCCGAGGTCATCACGATGATCACCGACGGGGTCAACCAAGCCCTCGGCAAGCTCGTCGGCCACCTCACGGGCGGCCTGGACACCCTGCTGAACTCCACGCAGATCTCCCTGAACGTGGCCCTCAGCGTCGTCGCCCTGCCCGCACTCGGCGGACTCCAGCTCGTGAACGCGCCGATCATCATCAACGGCACGCTCGCCCAGTTCCTGAACGGCACGGCCACCACGGATCTCTCGCAGCTCCAGCTCCTGCCGGGGGTGCCGAGCTGTCTCGGCGTCGAGATCGGCGGGGTCTGCACGGGCGTCGACATCAACACGTTGCTCGCCTCGGTGCTCACCACCGTGACGAACACCATCGTCCCGACCATTCTCGCCGGCGTCGTCTCGCCGATCCAGACGCTGCTGACGAGCACGAGCGCCGAGATCACCACCGCCCTGAACGGCGTCGTCGACGCGGTGCTGACGCTGCTCGAGCCCGCCCTCGACGGCCTGCTCGCGAACCTCGTCGTCATCCGCATCAACGAGCAGCCCACCGAGGCGCCGCTGAACGAACCGGGCGGCGACCTCGGGCCCGGCTCCTTCACGGTCCGCGCGCTCAGCGTCACCCTCCTGCCGAACGTCGTGGACTCCGACCTCGCGAAGCTCGACCTCGCATCGTCGACCGTGCTCGCGGCGGCGCTCCCGCCGGTGATCACCGCCCTCTCGCCGGACCGGGGCCCGCAGGGCGGCGGCACCCTCGTGACGATCACGGGCACCGATCTCGCGGACGCCAGCCAAGTCACGGTCGACGGCTCGCCGGTGACGTTCACCCAGGTGAGCGGCACCCAGGTGACCTTCACGACGGCAGCCCACGCGCCCGGCCCGGTCGACGTCAGGATCACGACGCCGGGCGGCACGAGCAACGCGATGCCGTTCACGTTCATCCCGGCGCCGGCGATCACGGCGCTCGCGCCCGGGTCCGGTCCGACGGCGGGCGGCACGCTCGTCACCATCACCGGTACGAACCTCGGGGATGCCAGTGCGGTGGCGGTCGACGGGGCACCCGTCGCGTTCACCCAGGTGAGCGCCACCGAGGTGACCTTCACGACGGCCGCGCACGCGGCCGGCCCGGTCGGCGTGACGATCACGACGCCGGGCGGCACGAGTGCTCCGATGACGTTCACCTTCGTGCCGCCGCCGACGATCAGCTCGCTCGCGCCGGACTCCGGCCCGACCGCGGGCGGCACGCTCGTGACCATCACGGGGACCGACCTCGGGGATGCCAGTTCGGTGACCGTGGACGGGGCATCCGTCGCGTTCTCCCAGGTGAGCGGGACGCAGGTGACGTTCACGACGGCCGCGCACGCGGCCGGTCCGGTGGAGGTGAGGATCACGACGCCGGGCGGCACGAGCGGCCCGATGACGTTCACCTATGTGCCGGCGCCGGCGATCACGGCGCTGACGCCCGATGAGGGCCCGGCGTCCGGTGGGACGCCCGTGACGATCGACGGCACCGATCTCGCCGGCGCGACCGCGGTCACGATCGACGGCGCCTCGGTGCCCTTCAGCCAGGTGAGCGGCACCCAGCTGGGCTTCACGACGCCGCCGCACGCCGTCGGTCCCGTGGACGTCACCGTCACCACCGCGGGCGGCACGAGCGGACCGCTCACGTTCACCTACCTGCCGGCGCCGCTCCTCACCGAGCTCGACCCGGACGCGGGGCCGACGGCCGGAGGGACGCCGGTGACGATCACGGGCAGCGACCTCGGCGGGGCGACCGGGGTGACGATCGACGGCACCCCCGTCACGTTCAGCCAGGTCAGCGGCACCGAGATCACCTTCACGACCCCGGCCCACGCGGCCGGTGCCGTCGACGTGGTCGTCACGACGCCGACGGGGACGAGCAACCCACTGCCGTTCACGTACTACGACGTGCCGGTCATCGCCTCACTCACGCCCGACGAGGGCCCGACCGCCGGGCTCACGCTCGTCACGGTCGACGGCACCGACCTCGGCGGCGCGACGCTGCTCACCGTGGACGGGGCCTCGGTGCCCTTCACCCAGGTGAGCGACACGCAGATCACGTTCCTCACCCCGTCGCACGCGGCGGGCGAGGTCGACGTGATGGTGACGACGCCGGGCGGCGCGAGCAACGCGATGCCGTACACCTACGTGCCGGCACCCGTGCTCACCTCGCTCGACCCCGACGAGGGGCCGACGGCGGGCGGCACGCTCGTCACCGTCACGGGGACCGACCTCGCTGGCGCGACCGGAGTGACGGTCGACGGTGCTCCCGTGACGTTCACCCAGGTCAGCGGCACGGAAATCACCTTCACGACCGATCCGCACGCGGCCGGCGCGGTGAACGTCGTCGTGACCACCGCGGGCGGGCCGAGCAACGCGCTGCCCTTCACCTTCGTGCCGGCGCCGGTGATCACCTCGCTGGCTCCGGATCAGGGGCCGACCGGGGGCGGCACGCTCGTGACCATCACGGGCACGGATCTCGCGGGGGCGAGCGAGGTGTCGGTGGACGGGGTCTCGCTGCCCTTCACCCAGGTGAGCGGCACGCAGGTGACGTTCACGACGGCGGCGCACGCGGCCGGACCGGTCGACGTGACCGTCACGACCGCGGGCGGTGAGAGCAGCCCGATGACGTTCACCTTCGTGCCGGCGCCGGTGATCACCTCGCTGGCTCCGGATCAGGGGCCGACCGGGGGCGGCACGCTCGTCACCATCACGGGCACCGATCTCGCGGGGGCGACCGAGGTGTCGGTGGACGGGGCATCCGTCGCCTTCACCCAGGTGAGCGGCACGCAGGTGACATTCACGACGGCGGCGCACGCGGCCGGACCGGTCGACGTGACCGTCACGACCGCGGGCGGTGAGAGCGGCCCGATGACGTTCACCTTCGTGCCGGCGCCGGCGATCACCTCGCTCGCGCCCGACCACGGGTCGACCGCAGGCGGCACCTCGGTGACCATCACGGGGACGGACCTCGCGGGGGCGACCGAGGTCGCCGTGGACGGGGCCTCGCTGCCCTTCACCCAGGTGAGCGGTACCCAGGTGACGTTCACGACGGCGGCGCACGCGGCCGGGCCCGCCGACGTGACGATCACGACCGCCGGGGGCGAGAGCGAGCCGATGACGTTCACCTTCATCCCGCCGCTCGGGCTCGCGGCGCTGAGCCCCGACCACGGTCCGGAGACGGGCGGCACGACCGTCACGATCTCGGGCGCGGGGCTCGACTCCACGACCGGGATCACAGTGGACGGCGAATCGGTGCCGTTCACGATCGAGGACGACGGCACGGTGACGTTCGTCACCCCGCCGCACGCCCCCGGGCTGGTCGAGGTCGACGTGACGAACCCGCTCGGCTCGGAAGCGCTGCCGTTCACCTACAACCCGGTCGCGACGGTCGACGAGGTCGACCCGCCGACCGGGCCGGAGGCGGGCGGCACCGAGGTGACGATCACCGGATCCTGCTTCACCGGAGCGACGGACGTGCTGTTCGGCGGGACCTCGGCCACGAGCTTCACCGTGGTGAGCGACACCGAGATCACGGCCGTGGTGCCCGCCGGTACGGGCGTCGTCGACGTGAGCGTCGTCGGCGTCGGGGACTGCGGCACCGGCACGCTGCCCGGCGGCTACACCTACCTGCCGCCGGTGAATGCGCTCGCGCTCATGCCGGACCGCGGCCCGGCGAGCGGCGGCACGGCCGTGCAGGTGACGGGCACGGGCCTCGGCGGCGCGACGGAGCTGCTGCTCGACGGCGAGTCGGTGCCGTTCACCCAGGTGAGCGACGGCCGGGTCGACTTCGTGACCCCGCCGCACGCGGTCGGACCCGTCGAGGTGACGGTCACCGCGGCCGGCGGAACGAGCGCGCCCCTGACGTACACCTACACGCCGGCCGGCATCGATACGGTGACGCCGCCGAGCGGCCCGTCGACCGGCGGCACCGAGGTGACGATCACCGGGCAGTGCTTCACCGGCGCCACCGCCGTGAAGTTCGGTTCGAAGAACGCGAGCTCGTTCCGGGTCGTCGACGATCGCACGATCGTCGCGGTCGCCCCGGCCGGCACCGGCGTCGTGGACGTAACGGTGGTCGGCAGCGCCGACTGCGGCACCGCGACGCTCGCGAAGGCCTACACGTACCGATCGGGTGCGATGGCCTCCACCGGGTTCGACGCCGCCCCCGCGGTGCTCGGCGGGGTGGCGGCACTCATCGCCGGATTCGGTGCGCTCCTGGTGGCGCTCCGAGGCAAGCGGCGCCGCGCCTAGCGGGAGCGGGATCGGGGGTCGGCGCCGCGGCGCCGGCCCCCGCTCTCGTGCGGGGTGGGAGCGGGATGCCGGGGCCTCCGTCGACCCGCTGGACTCGCGCGGGGAGGAGATCGGCGGGCGGGGAGGCCTCTGCCGGGGAATCGGGCCTCCCGCGGCGCGAATCTCCTCCGCCGTGGTGGCCCGGGCATGAGGGGTTCGGGCGGGCCGGGTGGTCGTCAGCCGGCGAGGCGGGCGCAGTCGATGCAGAGGGTGGCCGTGGGGCGGGCTTCGAGACGGGCGACGGAGATCGGCTTGCCGCAGTTGGCGCAGACGCCGTAACTGCCGTCGGCGAGCCGGGCGAGGGCGCGGTCGACCTCGGCGAGCTCGAACTCCGCGTCGGCGAGCACGGCCGTGCGCTGCGACCACTCCTGCGTCATCGTCGGGCCCTCGGGGTCGTGCTCGTCGTCGGCCGAGGCATCCGATCGTGCGCTGCGCACCTCGGCCATGCCTTCTCGATGCTCCGCGAGGCGGGCTTCCGCCTCCGCGCGCTCGGCCTGGAGCGCCTCCTCGAACTTCGCCATGCGGGAGTCGCTGAAGTGCCTGGTCATCGTCGCCCCTCTCCGCCGGTCCGGCGATGGCATCCGGCGTCCTGGCATGCTACGCCCGCCGGATGCCTCGATGCGGGAGGCGTGTCGGCGGGGGTGGCTACGATTGGGTGGTGGTCACCGCCCTCTATCGCCGCTACCGGCCCGAGACCTTCGCCGAGATGATCGGCCAATCACAGGTCACCGAGCCGTTGATGACGGCGCTGCGCACCGACCGGGTGAATCACGCCTATCTCTTCAGCGGGCCACGCGGCTGCGGCAAGACGACCTCGGCCCGCATCCTCGCCCGTTGCCTGAACTGCGCAGAGGGGCCCACCGACTCCCCGTGCGGCGTCTGCCCGAGCTGCGTCGAGCTCGCCCGCGGCGGCGGCGGTTCGCTCGATGTCGTCGAGATCGACGCGGCCAGCCACGGCGGCGTCGACGACGCCCGCGACCTGCGCGAGCGTGCCATCTTCGCCCCGGCGCGCGACCGCTTCAAGATCTTCATCATCGATGAGGCGCACATGGTGACCTCCGGCGGCTTCAACGCACTGCTGAAGATCGTCGAAGAGCCGCCCGAGCACGTGAAGTTCGTCTTCGCGACGACCGAGCCCGAGAAGGTGCTGGGCACCATCCGTTCGCGCACCCACCACTACCCGTTCCGGCTGGTGCCGCCGGCGCCCATGCTCGAATACGTGCAGCAGCTCTGCGCCGAAGAGGGCATCCAGGTCGAGCCGGGCGTGCTCGCCCTCGTCGTGCGGGCCGGTGGCGGGTCGCCGCGAGACACCCTGTCCCTCCTCGACCAGCTCATCGCCGGCTCCGAGGGCTCGACCATCGACTACGAGCGGGCCGTCGCGCTGCTCGGCTACACCCACGGCGCGCTGCTCGACGAGGTCATCGATGCGATCGGCGCGCGTGACTCCGCCGGTGCGTTCGCCGCCGCCGACCGTGTCGTGCAGACCGGGCAGGACCCGCGACGATTCGTCGAAGACCTGCTCGAGCGCCTGCGCGACCTCATCGTCGTCGCGGCCTCGTCTCCGGAAGCCGCCGCCGCCGTGCTCCGCGGTGTTCCAGACGACGAGCTCGCCCGCATGGCCGTGCAGGCCCGGGCCTTCGGCGCCGCCGAGCTCTCGCGGGTCGCCGACCTCGTCAACCAGACACTCACCGAGATGACCGGCGCCACCTCGCCGAGGCTGCACCTCGAGCTGATGCTCGCGCGCGTGCTCGTGCCGCCGGCCGCCGTCGGCGGTGCCGTACCGGCGTCGGCGGGCGCCGCCCAGGCGGCTCCGGCCGCAGCCGCTGCTCCGGCCGCTGCTGCTCCGGCTCCGATCGCGGCGCCGTCGCAACGCACTGCGCAGGCAACGGCACCCACCGCGGGTCCGGCGCGTGGGACGGTTCGCCCCGATCCCGAGACGTCGTCGCCCGCGGCCGCTGCGGCCGGCCCGGCGGTCCCCGCCGCCGAGTCGCCGTCCGCCCCGGCAGCTTCCGTGCCTGCGGCTCCGACCCCTGCTCCGGCTGCTGCCGAGGCGAAGGCGCCGGCTCCGAAGCCGAGCGGCCCGATCTCGCTGCCGCAGTTCCGCGACGCCTGGCCCGAAGTGCTCTCGGTGCTGCAGAGTCGCAAGCGCACGGCCTGGATGGTGGCCTTCACCGCGAAGGTCCGCGACTACCGCGAGGGCGATGTGCTGGTCCTGTCGTTCCCGAGCGTGCAGGACGTCGAGGGATTCCGCGGCGGGGCGCCCGGTCAGAGCGTCGCCGAGCTCCTGCGCGAAGCCATCGAGCACGTGCTCGGCGTCCGTGTGAAGTACATCGCGAAGCCCGAGGCCGCGTTCGCGGGCGAGCCCGCCCCGGTCGACTCGGTGCCCGCCGCGTCAGCGGGAGCTTCGCCGGGCGAACAGATCGAGCCGATCGACGGCGCGCGGCAGAGCGCGTCGTCCTCACTGTCGGCCACATCGACGACAGTCGCCGCACCGGCGCCGAAATCGGCCCCCCGCCAGGCCCCGGCCGAGTCTGCCTCGTCGAACCCCGCGCCGGCCGGCTCGGGACCGGTCGACTCGGGACCGGTCGACTCCTGGGCGACGGTGGCGATCCCGCGCGAGGCGCCCGCAGCGGCAGAGCCCGCCCCGATCGGTGTCGTGGCGGCGTCGCTCGCCCCCGCTGACCGTCCGGCCGCAGCCACGGCCCCGGCGCTCGACGAACAGCCGCCGGCTCCTGACGATGCCGACGCGCCGCCTGAAGACCTCGAACCACCCTTCGACCCGGGGCCCGAGCCCGAGCTCGACGCGGCTCCGGTGCGAGAGGCGCCTGCGCCCGGCCGAGCGTCCGAACCGGGCGCGGCCATGCCCGCCGCGCCCCAGGCTTCCCGCGCGACCGAGGCCAAGAGCGCCGGCGAGCCCCGCCCCGCGGCCCGCACCACGGCCGCGCCATCTCAGCGCGGCGGGCGCCCGGGAGGATCGGCCGGCGGCTTCCAGCGCTACGGCGAGGCCGTCGTCCGCGAGGTGCTCGGCGCGACCTTCCTCGAAGAGGTCGACGCGCCGCCGCCCCCCGGCCGCGGCGGATACGGGGAGCGTGGCTGAGCCGTGTACGAAGGCATCGTCCAGGAGCTGATCGACGAGCTCGGCCGCCTGCCCGGCATCGGGCCGAAGTCGGCGCAGCGCATCGCGTTCCACATCGTGCAGACCGAGCACTTCGACGTCACCCGGCTCGCCGAGGTGCTGCTCGAGGTGCGCGACAAGGTGCGGTTCTGCGACATCTGCGGCAACGTGTCCGAGCAGGCGACCTGTTCGATCTGCCGCGACCCGCGTCGCGACCCCGCCCTCATCTGCGTCGTCGAGGAAGCGAAAGACGTCGTCGCGATCGAGCGCACCCGGGAGTTCCGCGGGCTCTACCACGTGCTCGGCGGCGCCATCAGCCCGATCGACGGCATCGGCCCCGACGAGCTGCGCATTCGCCAGCTCATGCAGCGGCTTGCCGACGGCACCGTGCGCGAGGTCATCATCGCCACCGACCCGAACCTCGAGGGCGAAGCCACGGCGACGTATCTCAGCCGCCTGCTCACGACCCTCGAGATCAGGGTCACACGTCTCGCTTCCGGGCTGCCCGTCGGCGGCGACCTCGAGTACGCCGACGAGGTCACGCTCGGCCGAGCGTTCGAGGGCCGCCGCGTCGTCGGCTGACCCGCGGGGCCGATCGCAGCGCAGCGCCGAGCGCTCAGCGCAGCACTTCGACGAGCACGACCCACGCGTGCACGATCGACGCGGCGATGGCGAGCAGCGTCCCCGCCGCGAGCAGCCACAGCCCGGTGCCGGCGGCGGCCTCGCCCGCGATCACGATGACCGACGCGCCGGCGAGAGAGGCGGCCAGCGGCAGCACCCCCGGGATCGACTTGCCGAACCGCACACCGAACGTCGGGCTCTGCGCGCGATCGGCGAAGACGCTGCGCACGGCATGCACCTGGAACGCGGTCGCCGCGAGCGCGGCCAGCAGCACTTCGAGCCCGTAGAGCCGGGCGGGCTGCGGCGGGGCGATCGCGAGTCCCGTGGTGACGATCCCGAGCACGAGCGTCGCGAGACTGCCGGCGATGCGCGCCGTGAGCGAGGACTCGCCGGTGATCCGGGCGATGTTCACGGACATCGCCACGATGAGCAGACCCGCGAGCGCGGCCGTGGCGCCGACCATGGCGACGTTGAACTCGGCCCACTCCCGCAGCTCCGGCATGGGGCGATGCTAGCGCCGCGCCGGACGCGCGCGACAGGGGCGGCGGGCGGTTGACGCCGCCCCGCCCCGGGCGTAGGAAGGGCGCGGAGGCGGGCGCGGCGCCCGCCGTCGAGAGGGGACCGGGATGAGCGGCCAGGGAACTGGGGACCGACCGGCGCCGAGCCGACGACTCGCCGAGTGGATGGCGGGCTACTTGCGCGCCTGGCGCGGCAACGACGCGGCCGACATCGGCGCGCTGTTCACCGACGACGCGGTCTATCTGACCGCGCCCGACGCGGAGCCCAGGCGCGGTCGCGAGGCGATCGTCGCGGGCTGGCTCGACGACGCCGACGCGCCGGGGGAGTGGACGTTCGACTGGTGGGTGCTGCACGAAGGCCCCGACGTCGCGTTCGTGGAGGGGCGCACGGAGTATCCGGCCGAGCGGGACTACCTGAACCTCTGGGTCGTCCGCTTCGCCGACGACGGTCGTGCCACCGAGTTCACCGAGTGGTATTTGGCGCGACCGCACGGCGGGTGACGCGCCGCGGGCGCGACCGCTCGCGCGTCGTTCCGGACCGGGCGTCACATGGCGATCCGGGAATGCCCCCAGCCGTATGATGAAGACTCCGACGACGGGCCCGTCGGCCCGCGCGCGCCCAGAACCCCGGGAGGCCACGTGAGCTTGATCGTGCAGAAGTTCGGCGGATCGTCCGTCGCCGACGCCGAGAGCATCAAGCGGGTCGCGAAGCGCATCGTCGAGACGCGCAAGGCGGGCAACGACGTCGTCGTGGCGGTCTCGGCCATGGGCGACAGCACCGACGAGCTGCTCGACCTCGCGAACGAGGTCGCGCCGATCCAAGCGCCCCGCGAGCTCGACATGCTGCTGTCGGCGGGTGAGCGCATCTCGATGGCGCTGCTCGCGATGGCGATCAAGAGCATGGGGCACGACGCGCGCAGCTTCACCGGCAGCCAGGCCGGCATGATCACGGATGCCACGCACGGCGCGGCCCGCATCGTCGACGTCACCCCGGTACGCCTCCGCGAGGCGCTCGACGACGGCGCGATCGTCATCGTCGCCGGCTTCCAAGGCTTCAGCCGCGAGTCGCGCGACATCACGACGCTCGGCCGGGGTGGCAGCGACACCACCGCCGTCGCGCTCGCCGCCGCACTCGAGGCCGATGTCTGCGAGATCTACACCGACGTCGACGGCGTCTTCACCGCCGACCCACGCGTCGTGAAGCGGGCGCACAAGCTCGCCCGGGTGACGAGCGAGGAGATGCTCGAACTCGCCGCCTCGGGCGCCAAGGTGCTGCACATCCGCGCCGTCGAATACGCGCGCCGCCACGGCGTGACCCTGCACGTGCGCTCGTCGTTCAACAACACCGAGGGGACCGTCGTCTACGACCCCTCGCGCGCCCCCGAAGGAGCCGAAGTGGAAGAATCCGTCATCGCCGGTGTCGCCGTCGACCTCTCCGAGGCCAAGATCACGGTCGTCGGCGTCCCCGACAAGCCGGGCGTCGCGGCGAAGATCTTCAAGATCGTCGCCGCCACGAACGCGAACGTCGACGTCATCGTGCAGAACGTCTCGGCCGCCGCCACGGGCAAGACCGACATCTCCTTCACCCTGCCGAAGGCCGACGGTGAGAAGGCGCTCACGGCGCTCGCCGGCGCGCAGGAGGCCATCGGATTCGGCTCGCTGCAGTACGACGACCAGATCGGCAAGCTGTCGATCGTCGGGAACGCGATGCGCAACGCCTCCGGCGTCTCGGCGAAGCTCTTCGAGGCGCTCTACGAGGCCGGCATCAACATCGAGATGATCTCGACCTCCGAGATCCGGATCTCGGTCGTCACCCGCGCCGACAGCGTCAACCAGGCCGCGGTCGCCGTGCACACCGCGTTCGGCCTCGACGCCGCCGAGGACGCGATCGTGCACGCCGGCACCGGTCGCTGAGACCGGCACCGACCCGGATGCCTCGGCGCGACGCCGCGGCGGCCAGGCAGGTCGAACGGTGCCCGCATCCGGCCGAAGCATCCGGCCGGAATGCGTGACGTTCCTGCCAATCCGGCCGGTGATCGCCGATTTCCGGCCGGCCTCCGCCCGGCGTCGGGCACACTGGAAGAGCTACGAGTAAGAGGGACAACATGAGCAACGGTGTGAACATCGGCGTCGTCGGCGCCACCGGTCAGGTCGGCGCGGTCGTGCGCCGCCTGCTCGAGGAGCGGGACTTCCCGGTCGCGAGCATCCGCTTCTTCGCCTCCGCCCGCTCGGCGGGCACGACCCTGCCGTTCAAGGGCGAGCAGATCGTCGTCGAGGACGCGTCGACGGCCGACCCGACGGGGCTCGACCTCGCGATCTTCTCCGCGGGCGCGACGCTCTCGAAGGCTCAGGCGCCGCGGTTCGCCGCCGCCGGCGTCACCGTGATCGACAACTCGAGCGGCTGGCGGATGGATCCCGACGTGCCGCTCGTCGTGAGCGAGGTGAACCCGCACGCCATCGCCGAGGCGCGCAAGGGCATCATCGCGAACCCGAACTGCACGACGATGGCCGCGATGCCGGTGCTGAAGGTGCTGCACGAGGAGGCCGGCCTCGAGCGCCTCATGATCTCGACCTACCAGGCGGTCTCGGGCGCCGGGCTCTCGGGCGGCGAGGAACTGCTCGAGCAGGCTCGCGCGGCGGTCGCGCAGGACGCGATCGCGCTCGTCCACGACGGTGACGCGGTGCGCTTCCCCGAGCCGGTGAAGTTCCCCCGGCCGATCGCGTTCGACGTGATCCCGCTCGCCGGCTCGATCGTCGACGACGGCGACAACGAGACCGACGAGGAGAAGAAGCTCCGCAACGAGAGCCGCAAGATCCTCGAGCTGCCTGGCCTCCGCGTCGCGGGCACCTGCGTGCGGGTGCCGGTGTTCACGGGCCACTCGCTGTCGATCCATGCCGAGTTCGCGAACGAGCTGAGCCCGGAACGGGCGACTGAGCTGCTGGCCGCCGCCCCCGGCGTCGAGCTCAGCGACGTGCCGACGCCGCTCCAGGCCGCCGGCAGCGACCCGAGCTACGTCGGCCGGATCCGCGCCGACCAGTCGGCGCCCGAGGGCAAGGGCCTCGTGCTCTTCGTCTCGAACGACAACCTGCGCAAGGGTGCCGCGCTGAACGCGGTGCAGATCGCCGAGCTCGTCGCCGCGAAGCTGCCCGCCGCCGTCTGAGTCTCGCTCCCGAACGCCCCGAGGCCCCGGCCCCGGGGCGTTCGTGCGTCCGTCCGCGTCGCCGTGCCGGCATCCGCGCCGCAGCTCCCGACGCGACAACTCAGGAACAGTCCGATCGGCGTCCCCGGAAACCCGGTGATCTGCGGATGCCTCGCCGCTCATAATCGCCACATGTTCCTGAGTTGCGGGGTGGCGGGCAGCGCGGGCCGGGGGTGATCGCCGGCCGGGCGGATGCGCACTCGTGCGCGCATCCGGGACGCTAGGCTCTGAGCATGTCGGGACCGGGGGAGTCGCGGCGCGCCGGCGCCACGTTCGACCGCTCCGTCGTTCTCTCGCAGCTGCTCTTCGGCGCCGTGCTCGTGACCGCCGTGTTCACGCTGCTGCTGTTCTCGCCGGCCGCGCTCACGAAGCCGATCGCGATCGTCGCGGTGGCGATCGTGTTCACGGCGACCGGCGTCGCGATCATCCTCCCCTGGCACCGGTTCCCGCGCGCGTTCGTCATGGCCCTGCCGATCGTCGACATCCTCGCGATCGGACTCATCCGCATCGCCGAGCCGGCCGCGGGCGTCGGGCTGCTCTGGTTCTTCCCCACGATCTGGCTGGCGAGCTACTTCGGGCTCACCGGCGCGATCATCGCCGTGAGCTCCTCCTCCGTGCTCGTCTGGATCTCCGAGCTCGTGAGCGAGCGGGCGTTCACGCCCATCAGCGTCCCCTCCGTCGTGCTCCTGCCGATCGCGCTCAGCTTCATCGCCACGAGCACCGTGCTGAGCTCCCGCCGCGCCGGGGCGCAGCGGGTGCTGCTGCGCACCCAGGCGAAGCAGCTGGAGCGGGCGCTCCGGCGGGCCAACAAGCAGGAGCAGCGGCTCGCCGAAGTCCTGAACGCCGTCGACTTCGGCGTCGTGCGGCTCGACCGCGACGGCCGTGGCGGCGTGATGAACACGGCCTACGCGAGGCTCTACGGTCTCGACGTCGCCGACCCCGACGCCGCTCGCGACGGCGTCGCCTTCGCCGCCGACCGGGCGACCCCGCTCAGTGCGGTCGAACTGCCCTTCAACCGGGCCGCCGCCGGGCAGGAGTTCGACGACGAGGTCACCTGGATCCCCGGCGACGGCAGCGAGCTCCGTGCCGTCTCGGTCACCGCCCGGCGGCTCTACGACGAGGACGGCGGCCTCGAGGGCAGCGTGCTCGTCGCCCGCGACATCACCGAGGAGCGGAACGCCGTGCGCGCCCGCGACGATCTCGTCGCGTCCGTATCGCACGAGCTGCGCACGCCGATGACCTCCGTGCTCGGCTACATCGATCTCTCGCTCGACGCCGAAGGGCTGCCGCCGAACGTCACGCGCAACCTCGAGATCATGCAGCGCAACGGCGACCGAATGCTCGAGCTCATCGCCTCGATCCTGCAATCGGCGAAGCACGCCGAGGCGCCCCTGCCGCTCGCCCTCGCCCCCGTGGACCTGCACGAGGTCCTCCGCGATGCCGTCGAGGCCGCGCAGGCCCGCGCCGACGAACGCGACATCAGCCTGACCATCACCACGAGCGAGCCCGCCGTGGTGCGCGCCGACGGCTTCCGCCTCCGTCAGGTCGTCGACAACCTGGTCTCCAACGCGGTGAAGTACAACCGCCAGGGCGGCGAGGTCATGGTCGGTGCGACGGCCGACGAGGGGATGGCGTGGGTGGTCGTGCGCGACACCGGCATCGGCATCCCCGAAGCGGAGCTGCCGAAGGTGTTCGAGCGCTTCTTCCGCTCGGGCGGTGTCCGACAGGGCACCGTCCACGGCAGCGGCCTCGGCCTCGGCATTGCCCGCGAGCTCGTCGAGCGCCACGGCGGGGAGATCCACATCGACAGCGAGGAGGGCGCCGGCACGACCGTCATCGTGACCCTGCCCGTCGCCGGCCCGGAGGACGCATGACGATCGACCTGTACACCGTCCAGCTCGCGACCAGCACGGTGACGATCATCGCGGGGCTGATGTTCATCCTCGACACCGTGCTGCGCCGCCCCGACACGGCCGGCCGGCTGTGGGCCGTGTCGTTCATGGGCGGGATGCTGACCTCGATCTCGTACGCCGTATGGATCCTCGTGCCGGGCGCCTGGTGGGCGGTCGCCGTCGGCAACGGGGCGATGGTGCTCACCGCCGGGCTGCTCTGGTGCGGCGCCCGGGCCTTCAACGCACGCAGCGACCTGCTCTGGGTGCCGCTCGTCGTGGCGACCGGCGCCGGCGTCGCGGTGCTCGCCGAGGGGCCGGACGGCGGCGACTGGGCGGGGGCGCCGTTGCTGTTCCTCGCCCTCGCGGTGTTCTCCGGGCTGGGTGCGGCCGAGTCGCTCCGCCGGCCGATGCGGAGCCACTGGGCGGCGCGCGGCCTCACCGTCTCCTTCATCGTCGTCGCACTCTTCTACGCGTTCCGCACGGCCGCCTATTTCGCGCTCGGCACGGAGGCGCCGCTGTTCCGCACCTTCTTCGGCAGCGAGGCCGCGGCGTTCGTCATGATGACGCTCATCATCGTGATGACGGTGAGCCTCGTCATCATCCGTTCCGATCGCGTGGGCGACACGGGCGGCACGGGCGGTTCGCACTGGTCCGAGGGCGAGGTGCTGGCCCCGACGGCGCTCCGGCGCGTGGTCGAGGACCAGCTCGAGCGGGCGAACTTCCACGACGAGCAGCTCGTCTTCCTCCGGGTCGGCCTCGACGAGGTCGAGTCGATCTACACCGCCTTCGGCCGATCCGCGGGGGCCGCCCTCGCCGGACGCTTCACCGCGGCGGTCCGCCGGTACGCCCCGCCGACCGCCGCCATCGGCACCTTCGACGGCAGCGGCGAGCTGCTCGTGGTCGCGCCGTTCCCGCGGATGGCCGACGCCCGTCGCGCGGCGATCGCGCTGCAGGCGGGCATCGGCGAGCAGACCATGGTCGAGGCGGACGGCCTGCGGCTCTCCGCGAGCATCGGGATGGCCGGCAGCGACGCCGTGGGCTACGACTTCGACCGGCTGCTCGCGGCCTCGGGGGAAGCCGCGGAGCGAGCCCGCCAGTCGGGCGGCGACGCGATCGCCGACTAGGGCGTCGGCGCGGGGGACGGGTCGGCGGCCGCCGCGTCGTCCCCGGCGATCGCGATCACGAGCGTGTCCACCGCGGTCTGCTTCGCATAGTCGCTCGCGGTCGGCGTCGACTGCAGCAGCAGCTCGTAGCGCATCGAGAGCTCGACGCTCGCGGCCTGCGGGTCGAGCGGTGGCAGGGTGAAGGTCTGGCTGTACGTGTAGGGGTCGAGCACCAGGTAGCCCGGCGCGACGGTCGCCTGGTCGACGATCGGGTCGAAGCCCGGCAGCTCGCTGCCGTCGGCCGCGCGCACCACCGGCGTCGCCGTCACGCGCGACAGGTACACCTTCTGCCCGTCGGACGGCGTCACGGTGGAGCGCAGCGAGAAGGTGAGCGGCTTCTGCGCGGCGACGGTCCAGCGGTCCATCGACAGCGTCGACCAGTAGTCGGCGGTCAGCGTGATCGCGCCGACCTCCATCGTGCGCGTGGCCGACCCCGAGGCGAGGTCGTTCTGGATCGCAGCCGGCGGGGTGCTCGTCGCGGGCGGGGTCGAGGCCGGGGCATCCGTCGGGTCGAGCCAGGGCGGGGCCTGACACCCTGCCGTGACCAGGGCCGCGGCGGTGATCGCGACGACGGCGGCCGCCCGCCGTGCTCGGCCGAATTCGCGCGCGGTCGATCGCATCCGTCCCCCAGAGTCCCGAATCTTGAGCAGATCTTGAGGCGACGCTATCGCATCGCGAGGGTGCTCCTGCGGTCGGCCCGCCAGACTCAGTGGTGTTGGAGCGGGGACGCTGCATCCGATGAATACCCACGAAGTCGAACGAAAGGCCACGTCATGACCGACACCGCACTCCACCGGCCCACCCCCGGGGCCGATGCCGCGGTCTCGGCGACCCGAGCGCGGCCGCTGCACACCGACATACCCGAAGTCGCTCCGCAGTTCGATGACTTCGCCGCCGTCGTCGACACCATCACGGTGTCACGGGCGAGCATCGGCTGCATCGTCCCCGCCTACAACGAGGAGGAGTCGATCGGGCAGGTGCTCGAGTCGCTCCTCGGGCAGACCCGACTGCCCGACGTCATCCACGTCGTGGTGAACAACTCGACCGACCGCACGGTCGAGCACGCGGCCGCCTACGCCGGCCTGCACCTCCGGGAGGACGACGGCGTGGAGCAGTTCACCGAGGTGTTCGTCCACGACATCGGCGAGAACCCCGACAAGAAGGTCGGCGCGCTGAACTACGGCTACTCGCTCGTCGAGGGCATGGACTTCATGCTCGGCGTCGACGGCGACACGGTCGCCGACGCGCAGGCCGTCGAGTTCCTCGAGGCCGAGATCGCCTCGGACAGCCGCATCGGCGGCATCTCGGCGATCTACTCGATCGACGACCGCCCATTCACGGGGGTCGTCGCCCCGTTCCTCATCGCCGGCCAGCGCGCCCAGTTCGCCGCCTTCAACATGCAGAACATGCTGCGCGGCCGCAACATGGCGGTGCTCGGCGGCCAGTACTCGATCTTCTCCACCAAGGCCCTCCGCGACGCGATGACCGCGAACCGCCAGGTCACCCCCTGGGTGAAGGACAGCGAGGTCGAGGACTCGCTGCTCTCGCTGCAGATCAAGAGCGCCGGCTACCTCACGAAGATCTCGGCCCGCGCCCGCGCCGACGTCGGCGGCATGACGACGCTCCGCTCGCTCGACGCGCAGCAGGTGAAGTGGAACTACGGCGCCATCGAGCTGATGTGGCCCGGCCAGCGCGGCGACACGAAGGGGCAGCCGTTCCACCCGAATCTGCGCCTGCGCTGGCTCGAGAACCTCTCGATGGCGACGAACGCGGTCACGCGCATCCTGTTCCTGGTGCTGCTCGCCGGCTCGCTGTCGATCAACGCCTTCGTGTTCAGCCCGATCTGGCTGATCCCGCCGGTCGTCGCGATCCTGCTGAACGTGCGCATCGCGCTCTCGATGAAGCACCGCACCGCGAAGGACATCCTGTTCGCGGCGCTCCTCGTGCCCGCCGAGGTCTACATGTGGATCCGGCTCGGCCACTTCGCCCGCGCCTGGGTGAAGTTCGCCTCGCGCAAGCAGGTCGACAACTGGGCCGAGCAGGCGAAGGCCGAGCGCGGCGGCGGCCACGCCTACCTGACCCCGCTCCTCGTCGGGCTCGCGATCGTGGTCGCGATGGTCGCGATCTGGACGCAGCTCAGCCCCGTCGTGCAGTCCTCGATCCTCTGGATCGGCTGGCCCGTGCTCGGCACGATCACCGTGCTGCAGACGCTCGGCATGTTCGGCAAGCTCGTGCGCCGCCAGCACCGCTACCGCGTCTGAGACCCGGACGACGAACGGCCCGCCAGGCTTCCGCCCGACGGGCCGTTCGGCATTCCGGCGTCGGGCGCGTCAGTCCTCGGCGGTCATCCGGTAGCCGACCCCGCGGACCGTCTCGATCCAGTTCGGCTGCGTGGCGCTCTCGCCGAGTTTGCGCCGGAGGTTCGCGAGGTGCACCTCGATCGCGCGCTTGTCGGCGTCGCTCACGTAGTACGAGGTGACGTAGCTCTCACCGCGGAGGGAGAGGGCGAGGTCGGCCTTGCTGCGCACTCGCCGTCCGGAGTCCATCAGCAGACGCAGCAGCTCGAACTCGCTGCGGGTGAGCTCGAGCTGGTCGCCGTGGAGGGAGGCGAGGTGCATCTCGGGCTGCAGCCGGAGACCGCGGTGCTCGTACCAGCCGTCCTGGCCGCCGCCGTCGCCGTCGCCGTCGCCGGCGCCGGCGAGCGGGGCCGGCGCGGTCGCAGGTTCCGGCACCGCAGCGGCCTCGGTCGCGGCGGGGCTCGGTGCGGACGCGGCGGATGCCTCCGCGGGGCTCGCTGCGGCATCCGCGCCCGGGGTCCGTGCCCGAACGCCCGTCGGCCCGCCGACGAGGGCGGGTGACAGCGCGGCCGTGCCGTTCGAGGCATCCGCGGTTCCGGTCCCGGTCGTCGCGGTCCCGGGGGGCCGGCCGGACTCCGTCGCCGCATCGGTGCCGCGCTCCCGCTCGCGGCGCCGCAGCATCGCATCGATGCGCGCCCGCAGCTCGCGGGGCCGGAACGGCTTCACGAGGTAGTCGTCGGCACCGGACTGCAGGCCGATGAGCGTGTCGGCCTCCTCGCCGAGCGCCGTCAGCATGATCAGGTACGTGCCGCTGAACTCGCGGATGCGGCGGGCCGCCTCGAAGCCGTCGATACCGGGCATGCTCACGTCGAGCGTCGTCACGATCGGTTCGTAGCGGCGGACGAGCTCGATGCCGTCGAGCCCGTTGCCCGCGCTGTGCGTCTCGAATCCGCCCTGTTCGAGCACTTCCACGAGCAGCTGCCGGATGTCGAGGTCGTCCTCGATGATCACCGCGATGCGCTCGCCGTTCGTCTGATTCGCCGTCATTTCCCCGATCTTCCTTCGTCGCGGGCGTCCCGTCGCCCGCGGTCGTGCGTCTCGTCAACCGCCCCCGGTGAGGGCGATCGCCGCTTCCGGCCACCACTGTCCGGCGGGCGGGCCGCCGTTGCACGTGCCGTCGCTCTCGCCGGGCGGCTTGATCCAGAGCACCGCGTCGACGACCTCGTCGTCGATCGGCCCCGGATCCTCGCCGACGGTGCGCCCGGGCACGTTGCACCACGAGGCATCCGCGGGCGGGCCCGATCCGTTGCGGGAGACGTCGATCACCGCGTGGCCGCCGCCGAGCGCCGCGGCGACGCGGCGCGCGTAGTCGCGCTCCTCGCTCGTGGTGCGCGTGTTCGAGACGTTCGTCGCGAAGCCGCGCACCCGCTCGACGCCGGCGGCGCGCAGCAGCTCGGCCATGCGCTCGGCCGGGAGCCAGGCGGAGTGACCGCCGTCGAGGTAGATGGTGGCCGTGCCGGGCAGCCGCGCGGCGGCATCGCGCACGAGCGTGGGCCGGGCCGCGGCATCGGGGCACGCCTCGGCGAGCGCGAGGGCGTCCGGCTCGAGGATGACGACGGCCGGACGCTCGCCGATGGCGGCCGCGATCTCATCGACCCAGGCGAGGTAGGGCGCGCGGGGGAGGCCGCCGGAGCTCTGTCCGCCGCAGTCGCGGTCGGGGATGCCGTACACGACGAGGACGGGCAGTGCGGCGTCGGCCGCGGCATCGTCGAGCACGGCGTCGACCGCGGGGCCGACCTCGCCGGCGGGCAGGCGCTCGGGGACGAGCCAGACGGCGGTGGGTCGCGCGGCGAGCTGGGCCGCGGCGTCACGTTCGGCGGGGTCGGCCGCGGTGCCGGCGGCGGTGGCCGCCGAGGAGTCGGGTGAGCGGTAGAGCGACCGGCCCGCGAAGGGGGTGGTGGCGGGCGCGGCGGGAGCGCACGCGGCGAGCAGGGCGAGCAGGGCGATCGTGCCGCTCGCGACCACGACGCGGCGGGTGGCGGCGCGCGAACGCTCACCAGCTCCCGATGCCGTCATCGCTCGCATCCTTCCCCCGTTCCGGTCAGTCTATGGCCCTCCGTTTCCCGCGCCGCCGCCGCGGCTTCTCAGGAACATCCGGCGGGTATGGCGGCCGACCCCGATCGCGGGGCGCGGATCGGCGGGGATGTCGGCGGAGCGTTCCTGAGTTGTCGCCGCGAGCGCGAAGTAACTGGATTGGTTCTTTCTGGATAGAACCTTTTCTGATAGTTTCATTTCCGGTAACGCTCGCACCGAGATCCTGCGCGACGTCGCTGTTCTTCCCACGCAATGAAGCCAGAGAGGAAACACGAACGATGATTCGAACCACGCGCCGCCTGGCGCTCGCGCTCGCCGCGGGTGCCTCCGTCCTCGCCCTCGGGCTGTCCGGATGCTCACCGTCGGGCGGCACTTCCGGCGACGACCCGATCCTGCGGGTCTGGGCCGGAAGCGCCACCCCGATCAACAACAACTTCAACCCGTTCGCCGTCGACACCGCCGTGCACGCGACCTTCGGCGCCATCTACGAGCCGCTGTTCTTCTTCAACCAGCTCTCCGCCGACCCGCCCACGGGCATGATCGGCGACAGCTACGAGTTCAGCGACGACGGCAAGACCCTCACCGTGAAGATCAAGCCCGACCTCAAGTGGAACGACGGCGAAGCCCTCACCGCCGAGGACGTCGCCTTCACCTTCGGCTACGGCTCGAACGTCAGCGAGCAGTTCGTCTCCGCCGAGGCGACCGACGACACCACCGTCGTGCTCACGTACACCGAGCCGCAGTTCACGAGCGCCTCGCTCACCCTCGGCTCGACGTGGATCATCCCGAAGCACGTCTGGGAGAAGATCGACGACTTCATGGCGGAGACGAACCCCGAGCCCGTCGGCTCCGGCCCCTACAAGCTGAAGAACTTCACCGAGGCCGCCTACACCGTCGAGGCGAACGAGCTGTTCCGCGACGGCGCACCCGCCGTGTCGCAGGTGCAGTACCTCGGTCTCGACTCGAACCAGTCCGCGCAGGACCTGCTCACGACGGGCAAGATCGACTGGGTCGGCCAGTTCATCGCGAACCCGGACGCGGTCACCGGCTCCGGCAAGATCGCCACGCTGAACCTGCAGCAGGACCCGACGACCATCACGACGTGCGCGAACGCCGAGCTCGGCTGCACGGGACCCCAGACCGACCCCGCCGTGCGCCAGGCGATCGACGTCGCGATCAACCGCTCGACGATCCGCGAGAAGGCCTTCGCCGGCCTCGCCGCCGAGTCCTCGCCGTCGTTCATGCTGCTGCCGCGCGACGAGCAGTGGCTGAGCGATCCCGCCCTCACGACGAGCCCGCAGGACCCGGACGTCGCCAAGGCGCAGCAGATCCTCGAAGCGGCCGGCTACTCGAAGCAGTCCGACGGCTTCTACGGCAAGGACGGCGCGTCGTTCGAGATCGACCTGTTCTCGCCCGACGGCTGGACGGACTACAACGACGCGGCGAAGCTCATCTCCGAGCAGGCCGCCGAGGCCGGCATCCGCATCAACGCGCGGACCGTGTCGGATGCCGAGTACTGGACGCCGATCCAGTCGGGCGACTTCCAGATGACCCTCTACGGGCTCACCCAGAGCCTCGTCGCCGACCCGTACTCGAACTACCACGAGTACTTCGCCGGCACCTCGACCGTGAAGGTCGGCGAGACCCCGCTCGTCGGGCAGAACTACTCGCGCTACTCGAACCCGACGGTCGACGCCGCCGTGCTCGCGGCCGGGGCCACGGAGGACGTGCCCACGAAGCAGGCCGCCTACGCGACCATCCAGGCGGAGATCGCCCGCGACCTGCCGTACATCCCGGTCGTGCTGAACGCCTCGCAGTCGTTCTTCAACACCGCGAAGTTCAGCGGATGGCCCTCGGAGAACGACCTCTACGCGGCGCCGCTGCCCTACCTCTCGGTGGCGAACGCGGTCGTGCTCACGCACCTGAAGCCGGCCGAGTAAGCCCATGGTCCCGATGAGACGACACCCCCTCCGACGGGCGGTGCGAGGATGAGCTTCTACCTCCGACGGGTCGCCTTCTACCTGGTGACCTTCTGGGCGGCGATCTCGCTCAACTTCCTGCTGCCCCGGCTCCTCCCCGGCGACCCCGCGGCGATCATGCTCGGCAAGCTGCGCCGCGCGAACGCCGGCCGGCCGCTCTCCGAGGAGACGGTGCAGGCGATCACCGCGATCCTCGGTGCCGAGAGGGGCACGAGTCTCTGGGACCAGTACCTGGCGTACTGGGGCCGGCTGCTTCAGGGAGACCTCGGCGTCTCCTCGACGAGGTACCCGGCCCCGGTCGCCGACCTCATCTCCGCGGCACTGCCGTGGACGATCATCCTGGTCGGCACCGCGACCGTCATCTCCTTCGTGCTCGGCATCGTCGTCGGGGCCTGGGTGGGCTGGCGGCGCGGTACCTGGCTCGACCACCTCGTGCCCGTCACGACGGTGTTCCAGTCGATCCCCTACTTCTGGCTCGCGCTCGTGCTCGTCGCGGTGTTCTCCGTGCAGCTCGGGATCTTCCCGATCGTCGGCGGTTACGACGTCTTCGAGTTCCCGGGCGGTCCGGAGTGGAGCTGGGCCTTCGTCGGCAGCGCGATCTGGCATGCGATCCTGCCCGCCACGACGATCGTGCTCTCCTCGATCGGCGGGTGGCTGCTCGGCATGCGCAACATGATGGTGTCGACGATGTCGGAGGACTTCATCGTCACCGCCGAGGCGAAGGGGCTCACGCCGCGCCGCATCCGCACGAAGTACGCCTCGCGCAACGCCTCGATCCCGAGCCTCGCGGGCTTCGGCATCGCCCTCGGCTTCGTGGTGGCCGGCTCGATCGTGATGGAGCAGGTCTTCAGCTATCCCGGCATCGGCAAGCTCATGATCCAGGCCGTGCAGGGGCTCGACTACGCGCTCATGCAGGGCGTGTTCCTCGTCATCACGCTGACGGTGCTCGCGGCGAACTTCATCATGGACCTCATCTACGGCTTCATCGACCCGAGAGTGCGGCACAATGGCTGACCGGCAGACCCTCACCGAGCCGGACTCCGGCGGCGAGCTCCCCGGCGCCGGCGCGGAGACCGCGCCCGACCTGCCCTTCGGCGCCCCGCTCGGGGCGGAGGCCGCCCGGGAGAGCGCGAGGGCGGCGACCGCCACCGCGGCCGTCGCCGCTGCGAGCGCCGCGGCCGTGCGGCGCGGCGGGCGGTTCCGCGGGCTCCTGCCGCGCCGCTCCGGCAAGCTCGTGACCGGCATCGTGATCGTCGCGGCGATCACCCTGTTCGGCCTGCTCGGCCCGCTCGTCGCGCAGCCGCCGCGGGACTCCAACAACCCGGCGCTGCTGCCGCCCGGACCCGAGCATTGGCTCGGCACCACGAAGCTCGGCTACGACGTGTTCTCCCAGCTCGCCTACGGCACGCAGGGCTCGCTGTTCATCGGCCTCGTCGCCGGTCTCGTGGCGCTCGTGCTCGGGGTGCTGTTCGGCGTCTTCGCCGGCTACTTCGGCGGCATCGCCGACGAGGTGCTGACCCTCATCACGAACATCGTCCTCGTCATCCCGGGCCTGCCCGTCGTCATGGTGATCGCGGCCTACGTGCAGAACGCCGACGGGCTCGGTCCGCTCGCCCGCAGCTCGCTGCTCGTCGCCCTCGTCCTCGGCATCACGAGCTGGGCGGGGTCGGCGGTCGTGCTGCGCGCACAGGCCCGCTCGCTCCGCACCCGCGAGTACGTGGCGGCCGCCCGGGTCGCGGGCGAGCGGCCGGCGCGGATCATCTTCGTCGAGATCCTGCCGAACCTCGTGCCGCTGCTCGCCGCGCAGTTCATCTTCGGGGTCATCCTCGCGGTGCTGGGCGAAGCGGGCCTCTCCTACTTGGGTCTCGGCCCGACCGGCTCGATCACGCTCGGCACCATGTTGAACGACGCCCAGACCGGGCAGGCCGTCGGCACCGGCGCCTGGTGGTGGTTCGTGCCGCCTGGCGCGATCATCGCGGCACTCGGCGCCGGACTCTCGCTCATCAACTTCGCGATCGACGAGGTCGTGAACCCCAAGCTCAGGCTCGCCCCGGAGAACGCCAAGCGGCAGCGCAAGGCGACGAAGGCGGGCAAGGGCGTCGCCGATTCGGGAGCATTCGCATGACGGTACTCGGACAGGCGGTCCTCACCGCCACGAACGTTTCGATCGACTACGAGGTCGACCCGCCCGTGCAGGCGGTGCGCGGCGCTTCGCTCACGCTGCACCGGGGCGAGATCCTCGGCCTCGCGGGGGAGTCGGGCTGCGGCAAGACGACGCTCGCCTACGGGCTCAACCGACTGCTGAAGGCGCCGGCGGTGATGACGGGCGGCGAGGTCGTGTTCCACGACGCGAGCGGCCGGGACATCGACGTCGTGCAGCTCGACGGCGAGGCGCTGCGCGCCTACCGCTGGGACAAGGTGTCGATGGTGTTCCAAGGCTCGATGAACTCGCTGAACCCCGTGATGAACGTCCGCAAGCAACTGCACGACGTGTTCACGACGCACCGGAAGGGGATGCCGAAGGCCGCCCGCGAGGCGCGCAGCGCCGAACTGCTCTCCCTCGTCGGCGTCGACCCCGCACGCCTGTCGAGCTTCCCGCACGAGCTCTCGGGCGGCATGCGCCAGCGCGTCATGATCGCGATGGCGCTCGCGCTCGACCCGCAGGTGATGATCATGGACGAGCCGACCACCGCGCTCGACGTCGTCGTCCAGCGCGGCATCGTGCGCGAGATCATGCGCCTGCGCGAACGGCTCGGCTTCGCGGTGATCTTCATCACGCACGACCTGCCGCTGCTCATCGAGATCAGCGACCGCATCGCGATCATGCTCGAGGGCGAGATCGTCGAGCAGGGGGATGCCGCGAGCATCTTCGGCGATCCGAGGCATCCGTACACGAAGCGGCTGCTGCAGAGCTTCCCGAGCCTCCGCGGCGAGGGCGGCGCGTTCATCCGTACGGGCGTGACGGGGGCGACCGCCGCCGTCGCCGAGGGAGGTGCCGCATGACCGCCGAGACGTCGTCGCCGCCCGTCGCAGCGGGGTCGCTGCGGGCGGAGGCGCTGCAGAAGGACTTCCGGCTGCGCAGCGGCGTCACGGTGCGCACGCTGCACGCGGTGCGCGGGGTCTCGCTCGAGCTCGAGCCGGGGCGCACCGTCGCCCTCGTAGGCGAGAGCGGTTCGGGCAAGTCCACGATCGCGCGGATGTTCGCGAAGCTGGAGTCGCCGACGAGCGGCCGGATCCTGCTCGACGGCCGTCCGAGCGCGAACCGCGGCCGGGGGCTCGCCGCCTACCGCCGCGACGTCCAGATGGTCTTCCAGGATCCGTTCGGCTCGCTGAACCCGTTCCATTCGATCCGGCACCACCTGGAGCGGCCGATCCGGCTGCACCACCCGGGGCTCTCGACCGCCGAGGTGCGTGAGCGCACCGAGGAGCTGCTCGAGCGCGTGCGGCTGTCGCCGGCGGCGAAGTTCGCCGAACGCCGGCCGCACGAGCTCTCCGGAGGCCAGCGGCAGCGGGTGGCGATCGCGCGGGCGCTCGCCCCGGGCGCGCGGTTCATCATCGCGGACGAGCCGGTGTCGATGCTCGACGTCTCGATCCGCCTCGGCGTGCTGAACCTCCTCGCGGAGCTGCAGCGGCAGGAGCGGCTCGGGGTGCTGTACATCACGCACGATCTCGCGACCGCGCGGCACTTCTCCGACGAGATCCTCGTGATGTACCGCGGAGAGATCGTCGAGCGCGGGCCGAGCGAGCGGGTCATCCTCGATCCGCAGCACGTCTACACGAAGACCCTGCTCGACGCGGCGGCCGATCCCGACCGCCTCGGACAGCTTCGCGACGAGGTACGGCGGGAGGCGGGATGATCGTTCGAGAGCGAATCCGCTCGACTAGAGTGACCAGCGCGACACCAGGGGAGGAGGTGGAGATGAGTGCGATCGATCCGGGCACGCCGGCGTGGCTCGCGGCGCGTAACGACCGCACCGCCTTCCGGTTGCTCCTCGAGCACGGGCCGCTCACGCGCTCGCGCCTCGGCGCCCTCTCCGGCCTCTCCAAGCCCACGGCCACGCAGATGCTGCAGCGCCTCGAGCGGGTGGGGCTCATCCACCCGGTGGGCGAGGTCTCCGGCGGTCGCGGTCCGAACGCGGTGAGCTACGGCGTCCGCATCGACCGCATCACGGGGGTCGCGATCTCCGTGCTCGCCCACTCCATCCAGGCGGTCGTCGTCGACGCGCTCGGCGGGGAGCACTCGGTGGCCGAGGTCGTGCCGGTGGGAGAGCGCTCCCCGGAGGGCGACGTGCGAGCGGCGATCGAGGCGGCCTGCGCGGCGGCGGGCGCCGACCCGGCGTCGGTCAGCCGTGTCGTGATCGGGGTGCAGGCGGCGTTCTTCGGCGAGGAGGACGAACTCTCGCTCACCGACACCTTGCCCGGGTGGCCCGCCGTCGGCTCCGAGGCGCGGATCGTCCGGGAACTCGGCATCGACGTCACGCTCGGCAACGACGTGAACCTCGCGGCGATGGCGGAGCGGGCGGCGGGCGTCGCCCAGGATGCCTCGAGCTTCGCGCTGTTCTGGATCGGCGACGGCCTCGGCGTCGGCATCGACCTCGGCGGCGCGGTGCACCGCGGCGCCTCGGGCGGAGCGGGCGAGATCGGCTACCTCCCGGTGCCGAAGACGGCGGCGGCCTTCGCCCCGGAGGCGAACGACATCACCGACCTCCTCGGCGGTCCGGCCGTCGTACGACTCCTCGGCGGCCCACCGGGCGAGCCGCTCGCCACGGCCCTGGAACGGCTCGACGGAGACCCGGCGCTGCTCGAGGCGCTCGCGGAGCGCATCGCGCTCGCCGCGCAGCCGGTGCTCGCGCTGCTCGACCCGGCGATGCTCGTGCTCGGCGGGCCGACCGGCAGCGCGGCGGGTGGGGCGCTTGCGGACCTCGTCGCCGAACGGATCGACCGCGCGGCGCACCCGAAACTCGCCGTGCGGGCGAGCGGAACGGGCCCGCAGCCCGTGCTCCTCGGCGCCCGGCAGCAGCTCGTGCAGCAGATCCGCGACCGGCTCGAGGCCGACATCCTGCCGCTCGTCTGAGCGCGCCCCCATCAGTTTCTTCCCGTGAACGCCGTCCCGAGCGGACGAGGCGTCGCGACCATCACAGACCAGTACTCCCGGCCGGGGCATCCCCGCCGTGCTCGAGAGAAGGACCCCATGAAGCTCACCATCGTCGGCGGCGGCTCGACCTACACGCCCGAACTCATCGACGGCTTCGCGCGCCTGCGCGAGCAGCTGCCGCTCACGGAGATCCACCTCGTCGACCCCGACGCCGACCGCCTCCGCCTCGTCGCGGGGATGGCGGCGAGGATGCTCGCGCGGGCCGGCCACCCGGCTCGGGTGGTCGGCACGAGCGACCTCGTGGCCGGCGTCGCCGACGCCGACGCGGTGCTCGTGCAGCTGCGGGTCGGCGGGCAGGACGCCCGACAGTCGGACGAGACCTGGCCGCACGAGGCGGGCTGCATCGGCCAGGAGACGACGGGGCCCGGCGGCCTGGCGAAGGCGCTGCGCACCGTGCCCGTCGTGCTGCGGATCGCGGAGACCGTGCGGCGGCATGCGAAGCCCGACGCCTGGATCGTGGACTTCACGAACCCCGTCGGCATCGTGACTCGGGCGCTCCTCGAGCAGGGGCACCGCGCGGTCGGACTCTGCAACGTCGCGATCGGCTTCCAACGGCGCTTCGCACGGCTCCTCGATGTCGGCCACGACGAGGTGCGCCTCGGCCACGTCGGCCTGAACCATCTCACCTGGGAGCGGAGCGTGAGCATCGACGGCCGCGACCGGCTGCCCGAGCTCATCGACGGACGCCTCGGCGAACTGGCCGAGGAGGTGCACCTCGCCCCCGCGCTCGTCTCGCAGCTCGGCGCGCTGCCCTCGTACTACCTGCGCTACTACTACGCGCACGACGAGGTGCTCGCCGAGCAGCTCGCCGAGCCGACGCGTGCCGAGGCGGTGCGCGCGATCGAGCACGAGCTGCTCGAGCTGTACGCCGACCCGCAGGTCGACACGAAGCCCGAGGCGCTCGAGGGCCGCGGCGGCGCGTTCTACTCGGAGGCCGCGATCGAGCTGCTCGCCGCCATGCAGGGCGGCGACCCGGTGCCGCGGGTCGTGAACCTGCGCAACGACGGGGTGCTGCCGTTCCTCCCAGACGACCACGTCGTCGAGGTGCCGGCACGGTACGTCGACGGCCGCTTCGTCGCGGAGCCGGTGGCGGCGCTGCCGGACGACTTCGCCGGCCTCATCGGCTCGGTCGCCGGCTACGAGCGGCTCGCGCTCGACGCCGCCGTCCGGGGCGGGCGCGACCGGGTGCTGCGCGCCATGCGGGCTCACCCCCTCGTGCTGCAGCACGACCGGGCGGAGCGGCTCACCGATCTCCTGCTCGCCGAGAACGCGCGCTTCCTGGAGTGGGCGTGACGGCCGGGCAGCCGGGGCACACCGCGATCCCGCCGGAACCCGCGACCACCACGGCGGCGCCCGCCGTGGTCGTCGCGGTCGACGGGGGCGGCTCGAAGACCGACGCGATCGCCCTCGCGCTCGACGGCCGGGTGGTCGCCCGCCGCCGTGGCGGCGGATCGAGCCCGCACTTCGACGGACTCGCGCGTTCGGTCGCGACGATCGACGCCCTCGTGGGCGAGGTATCGGGCGGTGCACCGGTCGCGCAGGCGAACCTGTACCTCTCGGGGCTCGACCTCGACCGCGAGATCGGCGAGTTCCGCGCCGAGCTCGCCGGCCGATCGTGGGCCGGGCCGTCGACGATCGTCGCGAACGACCTCTTCGCACTGCTCCGGGCCGGAACCGACGAGCCCGACGCGGTCGTCATCGTGTGCGGAACCGGGGTGAACGCGGCCGGCGTGCGGGCCGACGGCCGGGTGGTGCGCTTCCCGTCGCTCGGGGCGATCTCCGGCGATTGGGGCGGCGGCTCCGGGCTCGGCGCCGAGGCGCTGTGGCATGCCGCCCGTCACGCCGACGGCCGCGGACCCGCGACTTGGCTCACGGGTGCGATGCTCGAGCAGCTGCAGCTCGACTCGGTGCAGGACCTCATCGAGGAGGTGCACTTCGGCCGACGGCAGGAGAGCTCGCTCGCCGCCGTCGCGCCGCTCGTCTTCGAGGCGGCTCGACGCGGCGACGCGGTGGGGGCGGCGCTCGTGGCCCGCCAGGCCGAGGAGATCGTGGCGTTCGCCCGGGCGTGCCTCACGAGGCTCGACCTCCTCGGCCGGCCCGTGCCGATCGTGCTCGGCGGCGGCATCCTCGCTGCGCGGGACCGGCTGCTCCTCGACCCGATCGAACGCGGCATCGCCGAGCTCGCCCCGCGCGCCACGCTCACGATCGTCGAGGACCCGCCGATCGTCGGGGCCGCGCTCCTCGCGCTCGAGAGCGCCGGGGCGGGGGAGAAGGCGCTCGCCCGGGCGCGCGCGGCGCTCGCGGGATGACTCGCTTGGACGCCGCGTATAGCCGACGCCTCGGCGATGGTCAAGGAGGCCTCGTGAGCGGTCATAGACTGTGGGCGTGACTTCAGAGGAAACCGTCGACGTCGTGCTGATCGGCGGGGGCATCATGAGCGCGACGCTCGGCTCCCTCATCTCCCGGCTCCAGCCGGACTGGAGCATCCGCGTGTACGAGCGTCTCGGCGAGGTCGCGCAGGAGTCGTCCAACGCTTGGAACAACGCGGGCACCGGCCACGCCGCACTCTGCGAGCTGAACTACATGCCCGAGGCGGCCGACGGCACCGTGAGCCCCGAGAAGGCCGTCTCGATCAACGAGCAGTTCCAGATCAGCCGACAGTATTGGGCGTACCTCGTCGAGCAGGGCGAGCTGCCCGAGCCGCACAACTTCATCAACTCCACCCCGCACATGACGTTCGTGCACGGCGCGGCGAACATCGAGTACCTGCGCAAGCGCGTGGCGGCGCTCGCCGACCAGCCGCTCTTCGCCGACCTCGAGTACTCCGAGGATCTCGAGCGCATCGCCGAGTGGACCCCGCTCCTCGCGAAGAAGCGCAATCCGAAGCAGAAGGTCGCGGCGACGCGCATCGCCGCCGGCACCGACGTCGACTTCGGCGCCCTCACCCGATACCTCTTCGACGACCTCGAGCGTCGCGGCGGCGAGGTCAACGTGAACCACCAGGTCACCCGGCTGAAGCGCCGCAAGGACGGCAGCTGGCACCTGAAGCTCCGCCATCTCGTGGGCGGCACCCCGAAGACCGTGAACGCCCGCTTCGTGTTCGTCGGCGCGGGCGGGGGCGCGCTGGCGCTGCTGCAGCATTCCGGCATCCCCGAGATCAAGGGGTTCGGCGGGTTCCCGATCTCGGGCCAGTTCCTGCGCACCACCGATCCGAAGATCGTCGCCCAGCACCAGGCGAAGGTCTACGGCAAGGCCGCGGTCGGCGCCCCGCCCATGTCGGTGCCGCACCTCGACACGCGCGTCGTCGACGGCGAGACGGCGCTGCTGTTCGGCCCGTACGCGGGCTTCACGCCGAAGTTCCTGAAGACCTCGACCTGGTTCGACCTGCCCTTCTCGGTGCGGCTGCACAACCTCGGCCCGATGCTGCAGGTCGCCTTCCGCAACTTCGATCTCGTCAAGTACCTCGTGGGTGAGCTGCTCGCCAACCGGGAGAAGAAGATGCAGGCCCTGCGGGAGTTCATGCCCACTGCGAAGACGGGCGACTGGGAGCTCATCACCGCCGGTCAGCGGGTCCAGGTCATGAAGAAGGACGGGGCCAAGGGCGGGGTGCTGCAGTTCGGCACCGAGGTGATCACCGGGGCCGACGGCACGATCGCCGGCCTGCTCGGCGCCTCGCCGGGCGCGTCGACCGCGGCGCCGATCATGCTCGACGTCCTGGCGCGCTGCTTCCCCGAGCGGATGGCGGAGTGGGAGCCGAAGATCCGCGAGATGGTGCCGAGCTACGGCACGCGGCTCTCCGACGACCCCGAGGTCGCCGCGGCGAGCCTCGCGGCCACGGCCGAGGCCCTGCACCTCAGCGCCTGATCGGGCGCGCGGTGCGGCGGCGCATGGGGCGCTCCTTGCGCGGTTGGGCGTGAGACTGCTATCGTCGACCCCGCAATGATCTGAGCACATCCCTTCGTCCCGCGCCTGAGGCGCCGTCGACATCGGGTGTGCTCTTTTCGTTGATCGCGACAGCGTTTCGCGCACCCCCACTGTCTCGGCAGATGCCCGGCGGGAGTCATCCCTCGTCCCCGGGCCGTCGCCGCGTGCGCTGCGGCCCGGGGACACCTCGCGAACGGGGGTCCGCCTTGACCGTCCACCACACCACCAACTCCTATCTCCGCGCCGAGCGCCTCTCGGCCGGCTACGCGGATCGCGACGTGCTGCGCGATCTCGATTTCACCGTCTCCCCGGGGCAGCGGCTCGGCCTCATCGGCGAGAACGGGGTCGGCAAATCGACCCTGCTCCGCGTGCTCGCGGGAGAGGCACCCGCCTCGTTGCACGCCGACGGCCGGCTCACCGCACCCGCCCGGGTCGGGCTCCTCCTGCAGGAGCTGCCGTTCGGCGACGACGAGCGCATCGACGACGTCATCGAGGCGCGCATCGCCGAGGTGCGCGCGATCGAGCGCGAGCTGGATGCCGCCGCGGCCGGCCTCGTCGACGCGAGTCCGGCCGCCGAGGCCCGGTACGCGGCCGCGCTCGACGCGGCCGAGCGCGCCGAGGTCTGGTCGGTCGACGCCCGCCGCGACGAGCTGCTCGACGGGCTCGGAGTGTCCAGGATCGGCCTCGACCGTCGCATCGGCGAGATGTCGGGCGGCCAACGCAGCCGCTTCGCCCTCGCGGCGCTCCTCCTCGGGGCGCCCGACGCGCTGCTCCTCGACGAACCGACGAACCACCTCGACGACGCCGCGGCCGAGTTCCTGGAGGCGCGCCTGCGTGCCTGGCGCGGGCCGGTGGTCTTCGCCAGTCATGACCGCGAGTTCCTCGATCGGGTCGCGACCGGCCTGCTCGACCTCGACCCCGCCCGCTCCGCGGCGGAGGTGCCGCTCGATGCCTCGGGCGGCACGGTCTTCGGCGGCTCGTTCAGCGACTACCTCGACGCCAAGGCCGACGCGCGTGTGCGCTGGCAGCGGCAGTACGAGGCGGAGCAGCTCGAGTTGCGGGCGCTCCGCGAGGCGGTGCGCGAGACGGCGAGGAACGTCTCGCACCGCCGGGGGCCGACCGACAACGACAAGTTCATCACCAAGTTCAAGCAGGGGCGCACGGACTCCGCCATCGCACGGCGGGTGCACAACGCCGAGCTCCGGCTCGAGACGCTCGAGCGGGAGCAGTTGCGGAAGCCGCCGACCGCGCTCGCGTTCACGGGCATCCCGACCGGCGCGCAAGCGCTCGGTGAGGAGGGCGGTCCGCTCGTCCAGGTCTCCGGGGCCGCGGTCGGCGATCGGCTGAGGCTCGAGACGTTCCGGGTCGAGGCGCTCGACCGGCTCCTCGTCACCGGCGCGAACGGCGCCGGGAAGTCGACGCTGCTCGGCCTGCTCGCCGGGCGCATCCACCCGGATGCGGGGGTGGTCCGTCGGCGGCGCGGCCTCCGTGTGGGACTGCTCGAGCAGGACGTGCGTTTCGAGGATCCGGATGCCTCGCCGCGTGCGCTCTACGAGCGGGCGCTGGGCGAGCATCGGGCGGCGCTCGTGCCGCTGCCGAGTCTCGGCCTCGTGCCGCGCCGCGATCTCGACCGGCCGATCGGCGGGCTCTCGGTGGGGCAGCAGCGTCGACTGGCGCTCGCCCTGGTGATCGCGAAGCCGCCGCACGTGTTCCTCCTCGACGAGCCGACGAACCACCTCTCGCTGGCGCTCGCGACGGAGCTCGAGGCGGCGCTCGGCGGCTACCCGGGCGCGGTGCTGATCGCGAGCCACGATCGTTGGCTGCGCCGCCGATGGACGGGGGAGGAGCTGCGACTCGCGGCGGGCCGGCCGCTCGACCGCACCGCCGCCTGATCGCGCAGCCTCTCAGGGTTGCCCGACTTCGATGAAAGTCGGGCAACCCTGAGCTGGGCCAGCGGGTCGGGTTGCGGATGACTCGAAGATATGTTCGAATGTGGGCATGCGGTGGAGCGGGCAGGAACTCGAGGTCGAGCAGGGCGCGACCCTGCCGGGCCTCGCCAAGCTGAGCAGCCTGGTCCGCTCGGTGCAGACGCCGGAGTTCGCCGGGGTGACCTTCCACGAGGTGCTCGCGAAGTCGGCGCTCAACCGGGTGCCCGGTCCCTCGTCGATGCCGTTCGGGTGGACTATCAACCCCTACCGGGGGTGCTCGCATGCCTGCGTCTACTGCTTCGCGCGGCCCACCCACACCTACCTCGACCTCGACGCGGGCGACGACTTCGACCGTCAGATCGTCGTCAAGGTGAACGTCGCCGAAGTCCTGCGCAAAGAGCTCGCCCGTCCCTCCTGGCGGCACGAGCCGGTCGCGCTCGGCACGAACACCGATCCGTACCAGCGCGCCGAGGGGCGCTACGCGCTCATGCCCGGCATCATCGAGGCGCTCGCAGACCGCGGCACGCCGATCAGCGTGCTGACCAAAGGCACGCTCCTGCGTCGTGATCTGCCGCTCTTGACCGCGGCGGCGCAGCGCGTCCCCGTCGATCTCGCGATGTCGATCGCGATCTACGACCACGAACTGCAGCAGGCCGTTGAGCCGGGCACCCCGAGCACGAAGGCCCGCCTGGCGACGGTGACGGCGGTGCGCGAGGCGGGGTTCGACTGCACGGTCTTCCTCATGCCGATCCTGCCCGACCTCACCGACTCGCGGGCGCACCTCGACGAGGCGCTCCGCCAGGTCAAGGCCGCCGGCGCCACCTCGGTGCTGCACGGCGCGCTGCACCTGCGCCCCGGGGTCAAGCCGTGGTTCATGCAGTGGCTCGACGTGCACCACCCCGAACTCGTGCCGAAGTACCGCTCCATGTACTACGGCACGAACAGCTACGCCCCGAAGGCCTATCGGCAGTGGCTCGCCGCTCGCATCCGCCCCATGATCCGGGCGCACGGGTTGCGGTACGGCAGCGAAGACCCCGTCACCGGCGGGGTGCGGTCCTCAGCCCTCGCGTCCGCCGTCCGCGCAGCGCGCGGAGTGGGCGGCTCGGACGGCCTCCCGCGTCCCGTCGGCGACACGCTCTTCTGAGCCACCGATGCGCAGCGGCGCGCCGGTACGCTGCGGTACTCTCGCTGCAGCCCGTCGATTTTCCCTGCGCTCGGCGGTGCGTTCGGGAGGTGCGGCGATGACCCATGGGTTGCCCGCACGCTTGACGCGCGCGGCCGAACATCGGGCGCTCACCAACGCGGGCCACGCCGCCGCCTTCGTCTGCCTCGCCGTCGGGATCGCAATCGGCATCCTCGCCGGCCTCGCCCTCGGCTCCACGAACGGCTGGATCGGCGCGGGCCTCGTCGCCGCGCAGGCGGCAGCCCTCGGCGTGCACGCCGTGCGCCCGAACCTGGTCACCGGGCTCGTCGCCCTCGCAGCGGGCACCGCGAGCGTGTTCCTCCTCGTGCCGATCCTGAGCGGCTCCGGCACCTTCGAGACGACGAACAACAGCATCTCCGCGCTGCCGCGGGTCGCTCTCGTCCTCATCGGCGGCGCCGGCAGCGGCACGTGGTGGGCGATCGGCTGGGCCGGAGCCGGCTGGCTCTTCGGCGAGCTGGCGACGGTCGTCGCCGCGGCGATGGTCGGCGCGGTCTGGGTGCCGAACCTGGCCGCCGGCTTCGCACTGGCGATCGTCGTCCTCGTTCGCGGATTCGACGGGCTCAACCGCCGGTACAACGGGCGGGCACGCCCTGGCCCGGCGGCGGGCGGGGAGCCGACGGCTGCCGCGATGCGACGGGAGTTCGCGCTTCGTGCCTCGGTGCGGCTGAACGAGCTCGCACTGCGGCATCTCACGATGGTCGCCGCGGCCGGCTCGGGCACGATCGACGACCGGCTCCGTCAGGAGATCGATCGTGATCTGAGCCTCGCCATCGGCCCGGACTGGGCGGCCTCGATCGCGGAGCGGGGCGGTGCTCGCGCGGCGGCGGGCGGCCTCGCCGCGACCGGCCGGTCGACGGACGCCGGGCCGGAGGCGCTCGCCGGCGAGCCGGGTGCGGGCACGAGCGCCGCACGCGTCCGTCCGGTGGCCGGCTCGGCGCCCTCCGCCGAGGTCGCCATCGAACCGGGCTCGGGCGCGACGGCGGGATCGGCGACACCACCGGCGACCGAGGCTCCCGCCCGGTTCGCGCAGGTCCTGCCGACCGCGCATGACGCGGCGAGCAACGGGGGCCTCGCGGTGCGGGTGAGCGGTGAGCTGGCCCAGCTCGCCCAGCTGGCTGCGCCCCGGCTCGACGCGCTCGACTCCGCGGTCGCGCAGTGCCTCGTGAACATCGTGCGCCACGCGGGCGTGCGCTCGGCCGAAGTCATGATCGGCGGCGGCACCGACGAGCTGACGGTGGCGGTGATCGACACCGGGGTGGGGTTCGACGAATCGCGCGTGCCCGCCGACCGCATCGGATTGCGGACTTCGATCCGGGCGCGGGTCGAGCACGAGGGCGGCACCGTGCGGCTGTGGTCGAAGCCGGGGGTGGGCACGACGATCGTGCTGACGATGCCGAGGTCGGTGCGATGAGCGGCCGATTCAGCCTCACGCAGCAGGAGACCGATCCGATCGGGGGCGGCACGGCGGCCCCGCTCGTCGCGATCGGTGCCGGTGCCGCGGTCACGATCTCGATGGTCTCGACCTTCGCCCACCGGGCCGAGATCGTCTCGCCCTTCGCCGCGGTGCTCGGCATCCTGCTGCTCATCGCCGCCGCGGTCGCCCTGGTGACCGGCATCCTGCCGTCGCGCGGGAGCTTCGCGAGCGAGCGCGTCTGGCTCGTGGTGACCATCGCGACGGCGGCCGCGGTCGCCGAGTACGTCAGCACCATGGGCAACGACGCGGTGCTCTACGACGACTACGGCCCCATCACCATCGGCCTGCTGCTGCTCTGCATGGCTCCGTACGCGAGCTGGGCGGCGCTCCTCATCGCGGCGGGGCTCTCATCGGGCGTCCTCGCCATCCTCGTCGCCGGCAACGCCGCGGCTGCGAGCAACTCGCAACCCGTCGCCTCGCTGGTGCTCGTCGGCTCGGTCGCCATCGTCGCCCTGGCCGCGGCGGGCGCCGCCTATTCGTACTCGATCGTCGGATCGATCCTCCGCTGGCAGCGCGAGGTGAATCGCGAGGCGCTCGAGCAGGAGGTGGCCGACGGCGACGGTCTCCTGCCCGGATCCGCCGCCGGTGGCTCGCCGCGCGTCGCCCTCGTCGCACGGGAGGTGCTGCCATTCCTCGCCTCGGTCGTCGCCGCCGAGCGCCTCTCGGTGGCCGACTCCGACCGTGCCCGCGAGCTCGCCGAGGGCGTGCAGGCCGAGATGAAGGCCGGCATCGAGGCGACCTGGCTCGACGACCTCGCCGATGCGCTCCGCGCCGGTGGCGCGGGCCAGGGCATCGAGGTGCTGGTCGACGACCCGAGCGGAGCAGCGGCGCTGCTTTCGAGCGATCAGCGGACGGCCCTCACCGCGATCGTCTCCTGGCTCGGTGGCAGCACTCGCTCCTCGGAGGTGCGCATCGCGGTCGTCGAGGGCGGCGGCGCCGGGCGGATCGAGGTGACCGCGGTGCCCGCGCAGGGACCGCCGCGCCACCGCGACCTCGAGCGCATCGTGGCGATCGCCCGAGCGGTGGGATTCCGCACCGAATCGATGATCTCGCGGGAGCGTACGATCGTCGAGTTGAACTACCCCGTCGGCTGAGCGCCGACCCCGTCCGCCGGCGCAGCCGGCCCGTTCCCTCCTGGAGGCAGCCCCGTGGCCAAGCTCTACTTCCGCTACGGCGCGATGAACTCGGGCAAGTCCACCGCCCTGCTCCAGGCGGCGTTCAACTACGAGGAGCGCGGCCACCGGGTGCTGCTCGCGAAACCGGCGGTCGACACGAAGGGCGACCGCGAGATCATCTCGCGGCTCGGCGTGACGCGGGAGGTCGACTTCACCATCTCGCCCGTCGACGCCGTGCGCGAGGTCTTCGAGCAGCACCGGGTCGGCAGCGGCACGGTCGACCGCGCCGGTCGGGACGTCAGCTGCCTGCTCGTCGATGAAGCGCAGTTCCTCACCTCCGAACAGGTCGACGACCTGCTGCGGGTCGCCCTGCTCGACGGGATCCCGGTGCTGGCCTACGGCATCCGCACCGACTTCCAGACGGTCGCGTTCCCGGGCAGTCGGCGGCTGCTCGAGGTCGCGCACAGTCTTGAGGAGCTGAAGACGATCTGCCGCTGCGGGCGCAAGGCCATCTTCAACGGCCGGCGCATCGGCGGGCGCTATGTGTTCGACGGCGACCAAGTCGCGATCGACACCTCGGCGGGCCCCGGAGCGGGCGGCGATGTCGAGGTCGAGTACGAATCGCTCTGCGGCGTCTGCTACCTCCAAGAATCCGGCGGGGTGCTGAACGGACGGCACTGACCGGTCACGGACGGACGACGTCGCGACCCGGCGGACGAACCGGACCCGTGACGTGGCCGCCGATCCGAGGCAGGATGGAAGCACGCCGAGATCGGAGGCCCCATGAACGACATCATCGTCGGTGTGAGTGCTGCAGGAGCGGCCACGGACGCGGCGGTCGCCTGGGCGGCGGACCGCGCCCGGGCCACCGGGGCCGTCTTGCGGCTCGTGCACGTCGTCGACGACGCGATCCCCGCGACGGGCGACGCGCAGCTGCTGCTGGCCGCGCAGACGGCGGCGCAGGGATGCCTCGACAGCGCCGCCGCGATCGTGGAACGGGTCGCGCCCGGGCTCGCCGCGAGCCAGGTGCTCGAGCAGGGCTCGCCCGTGGAGGTCTTCTCGAAGCTGTCGAAGGGCGCGGCCCTGCTCGTGGTCGGCAGCGACTGGCACGGCGGCAAGCGCGCGAGCCGACGCGGTGTGCACAGCCTCCGCATCGCGGCCGGCAGCCACAGCCCGGTCGCGGTGATCCCGGACATCGACGTCTCCGCCCGCCGCGGCGTCGTGGTCGGCGTCGACGGCTCCGAGGCATCCGCCAGAGCGCTCGCCTTCGCCGCCGAGGAGGCGACACGCACCGGCGAGCCGCTCACCGCGGTGCACTCCTGGGACGTCGCGGTCATGGTCGGTGGCGAGTACGGCTACGGGGTCGCGATGATCGCGAGCGACGACCTGCAGGCCTCGGCCGCTGAGCTCCTCGACGACGCCCTCATGCCGGTCGAGGCCGCGCACCCGGAGCTCGAGATCCGCCGCGAGGTCATCGCCGGCGACCCGGTGCAGGCGCTCGCCGACGCCGCCGACGAGGCACGGGTGCTCGTCGTCGGCAGCCACGGTCGGGGAGCGATCGCCAGGTTCCTGCTCGGCTCGGTGAGCCACGGCGTGCTCGCCCACCTCGAAGCGCCGACGGTGGTGGTCCGCTGAGCGCGGTTCGCCACTCCGTGTTCACCCGGGCGGGCGCGGTTCGCCCGTCCGGGACTGCGAGAATGGTCGCGGGAGGACTCAGATGAACGTCTCCGTGATCGGGTGCGGGTACCTCGGCGCCGTCCATGCCGCTGCGATGGCCGAGCTCGGCCACACGGTCGTCGGCATCGACATCGACGAACGAAAGATCGCCGAGCTCTCGGCCGGGAGGCCGCCGTTCTTCGAGCCGCGCCTCCGCGAGCTGCTGAGCTCCGCGATCGCGAGCGGTCGGCTGCGGTTCAGCACCGACGTGGCGGAGGCGGCCGGCTCCGAGGTGCACTTCCTCGCGGTCGGCACACCGCAGCAGGCGCGCTCGGACGCCGCCGATCTCAGGTATGTGGACGCCGCGTTCGAGGCGCTGCTGCCGCACCTCGTGCCGGGCGCGATCGTCGTCGGCAAGAGTACCGTGCCGGTCGGCACCGCGGCCGCACTCGCCGAGCGGCTCGCCCGGCGTGCGCCGCACGCGAGCCTCGCCTGGAATCCGGAGTTCCTCCGGGAGGGCTTCGCGGTGCAGGACACCCTGGAACCCGATCGGCTCGTCTACGGGGTGGCCGGAGGCCAGCACGACGAGCTCGGCCGGGCGCAGGCCGCGGTGCTCGACCGGGTCTACCGCGCGGCGGTCGAAGCGGGCACGCCGCGAATCGTGACCGACTACGCGACCGCCGAACTCGTGAAGGTCTCGGCGAACGCGTTCCTCGCCACGAAGATCAGTTTCATCAACGCGATGAGCGAGATCGCCGAGGTGACCGGCGCGGATGTCACGGCGCTCGCCGACGCCCTCGGGCACGATGCCCGCATCGGCCGTCGGTTCCTGAACGCCGGGGTCGGATTCGGCGGCGGCTGCCTGCCGAAGGACATCCGCGGCTTCGTCGCCCGGGCCGAAGAGCTCGGCCGGGGCGAGGCGCTCGCCTTCCTCCGCGAGGTCGACGCGGTGAACCTCAGGCAGCGTCAACGGGTGGTCGACCTGGCCGTCGAAGCCCTCGGCGGCCAGGTGCACGAACGCCGCATCGCCATCCTCGGCGTGACGTTCAAGCCAGAGTCCGACGACGTGCGCGACTCGCCCGCTCTCGACGTCGCCGTGGCGCTCAAGGGCCTCGGCGCCGAGGTCGTCGCGACCGACCCGGAGGGCATCGCGAACGCCCGTGGGCGGCACCCGCAGCTCGACTACACGAGTTCGACCACCGAGGCGCTCCGTGGCGCCGATCTCGTCGTGCTCGTCACCGAGTGGCGGGAGTTCCGAGCCCTCGACCCGGTGGCGGCGGGGGAGCTCGTCGCCGGTCGCTCGATCATCGACGCCCGAAACGTGCTCGACGCCGCGCGCTGGCGGGAGGCGGGCTGGACGTATCGCGGGATCGGCCGACCGTAGCTGCCCGGGAAACGAAGAACCCCCTCCTCGCGGAGGGGGTTCTTGCTGTGGTCGGGGTGACAGGATTTGAACCTGCGACCTCTTCGTCCCGAACGAAGCGCGCTACCAAGCTGCGCCACACCCCGGTGGCCCGAGCGTTCCCGCTGAGCCTCAACAAGGATAGCCGATATTTCGGCGCCCGCTGACCACCCGGGACTCGCTGGGCCGTCGCGACGCGACGGCCTTCGCTACGCGACCGCCGTGAGCGTCAGCAGCGTCGCCTCGGGCGGGCAGGCGAAGCGCACCGGGGCATAGATCGAGGTGCCGAGGCCGGCCGAGACGTTGAGGTAGGCCGAGCGCAGCCCGTGACGCCAGACGCTCAGCCCCTTCACCTGCGCCCGGGGGATGTCGCAGTTCGTGACGAGCGCGCCGAAGCCGGGCACGCAGACCTGACCGCCGTGAGTGTGGCCCGCGAGGATGAGCTGCGCGCCATGGTTCACGAAGGAGTTCAACACGCGCTGGTACGGCGCGTGAGAGACGCCGACGGTGACCGTCGGACGCTCCGCCTGCTCGAGCTCGGCGTCGGGCCAGCTCTCGTCACCGAGCGGGTCGTCCGCTCGGAGCTCGTCGATCGCCGCGGTGATGACGTCGAGCCGGTCGTAGCCGCGGTGCGGGTCGTCGACGCCGAAGAACTCGAGCCGGGTGCCGTTGATCTCGAGCGCGGCGGCGGCGTTGTCGAGATCAGTCCAGCCGAGCTCCGCGAAGTAGGCGTGCAGCGCTCCGATGTCGAGCCGCTCAGCCTGCCGACGGTGCCGGCTGGGTCCCGTGAAGTAGGCGAAGGGGTTCTTCGCCTGCGGGCCGAAGTAGTCGTTCGAACCGTTCACGAAGACGCCCGGGATGCCGGCGAACGGGGCGAACGCCGCCCGGATGCCGGTGAGGCCGTCGCGGTGCCCGAGGTTGTCGCCGGTGTCGACGATGAGATCGGGCTCCAGGCGCGCGAGCTCACGGACCCACGCCTGCTTGTCCCGCTGCCACGGAGCCATGTGCAGGTCGCTCAGATGCAGCACCTTGATCGGTGCGGCGCCCGCGGGGAGCACCGGGACGGACGCGGTCCGCAGGGTGTAGTGGCGTCGCTCGACGAGGGACCCGTACGCGAAGGCGGCCGCGCCCGCCGCGCCGATCGCGAGTGCGATCCGCGCGGCGGGCGCGAGGCGGGTGCCGCTCAACCGTCGCCTTCGCCGTCGTCGGGCGGCGTCGTCGGCTGGCCGCCGTTCGACAGGGTCACGCTGACGTTGCCGCCCTTGGCAACAATGGTGCCCGGGGCCGGGTTCTGCCCGGTGACGACGCTCGCGCCGCCGCCGCCCTGCGCTTGGAACTTCAGTCCGGCGCCCTCGACCGCGGCCTTCGCCTGGTCACGGGTCATGCCGGTGAGGTCCGGCACCTTCACGCCTTGACCGTTGCTCGTCGCGACGTTCACGGTCGTGCCCTTGCCGGCGAGCCCGCTCGGGTCCTGTGTCGCCACGGTTCCCGCGGGCAGGTCGGAATCGACCTCACCGCTGTGCGCGAAGCCGAAGCCGGCGTCCTCGAGCGCCTTCTGCGCCGCCTCCAGGGAGAGGCCGACGACGTTCGGCACCTCCGACTGGATCGAGCGCAGTGCGCCGTCGGGCGCGTCGGGGAAGCCGTCGCCGCCGTACTTGGCGTTGGCGACGGACATCACCCGGGGCCAGATCTGGTGTCGGATCTGCGCGACCTGTCCGGCATCGAAGTATTCGTTGCGGAGGTTCGTGTGGCCGCTCGCGTTGAACACGCCGGCGACGGTCGCGACCTTCGTCGACGTGCCGCTCATCCAGGTGGCCTCGTTGTTGTCGCTCGTGCCGGTCTTGCCCGCCATCGGCACCCACGGGTCGGTGCGCCCGTCGGACGCGGTCGCGGTGCCCTGGCTCATCACCCGCTGCATCGCATAGGCCATGCCGGCGGTGACGTTCGGGTCGACCCGCTGGCCGCAGTTCGCCGACGGCGGGGCGACCTCTTCGCCCTTGCCGTTGATGATCTTGTCGATCGCGATCGGGTCGCAGACCATGCCGTTGCCGCCGACGCCGGCGAAGGCCGCGGCCATCGTCACCGGCGCGATCTCGTTCGTGCCGAGGATCGTGGCTGGGCTCTGACCGAGGGGCTGGCCGTCGGCGCGGTGCACGCCGAAGGCCTCAGCGGTCTTGCGGATGCCACAGAGGTCGAGCTCCTTGGCCATGCCGACGAAGCCGGTGTTCGTCGAGTTGATCGTGGACTGCAGCGCGGTCATGCTGCCGCCGTTGCCGCCCTCGTCGTTCTTGGGGTTCCAGGTGGGGTCGTTCTGCGGTCCGTTGCAGCTGTCCTTGAACGTGCCCCAGTTCGACTTGCGGCGGCCGTCGACGCTCTCGTTCAGCGAGTGCCCCTCGGCGAGCCACTCGCCCACGGTGAAGATCTTGTACGTCGAGCCCGGCTGGAAGCCGGAGGAACCGCCGTACTCGTAGTCCGTGTTGTAGTTCACCGCGGAGGCGGTGCCCCCGCTCGCGGCGATCACGTCCGGATCGGGGGAGTAGTCCTTGTTCTGCGCCATGGCGAGCACCCGGCCGGTGCCGACCTGGACCGACACGGAGACGGCGCCGACATCGAAGTACGAGGCGAACGGGACGAGCTCGCGGATCGCACCGTCGGCCGCGGCCTGCAGATCGAGGTCGAGCGTCGTGAACACCTGGAGGCCACCCTGCTCGAGCATCTGCGCGCCCTCGTTGACGTCCTCGGTGGCGGGGTCGTCGTACGAGTTGATGATGATGTTCTTCACGTAGTCGCAGAAGAAGCCCGAGCCGCTGGGCGCCGACTGGCAGCCGGTGCTCGACGGCGTGATCACGGGGGTCACCGGCGTGGCGATCGCCGCGTCGTGATCCTCCTGGGTGATCTTCTTGTACTCGAGCATGCGGTCGAGGATGTAGTCGCGCCGCTCCTTGTTCGCCGCGTACGGCTCGGGCTCGCCCTGCTCGTTGACCGTGGCGGCGCCGTTGTCCTCGTCGTCCGGCTGGTCGAGGCGGAACTTCTCGGGGTTGTTCGTCATCGCGATGAGGCTCGCCGCCTCGGGCAGGCTGACGTCGGCGGCCGACTTGCCGAAGTAGTACTTCGCCGCGGACTCGACGCCGTAGACGCGACCGCCGAACGCGGCGATGTTGAGGTAGCCGCGGAGGATCTCGTCCTTCGTGTACTTCTTCTCGATCGAGATCGCGTAGCGGATCTCCTTGAGCTTGCGATCGGGCGTCGTCTTGGTGGCATCCTCGATCGCCGCCTCGCGCTCCTTCTCGTTCGGGTGCTCGCGCACGGCGTTGTTCACCAGGACGTTCTTGACGTACTGCTGCGTGATCGAGGAGCCGCCCTGGGTCGCGCCGCCGATGACGTACTCGTTCAGCGCGGCGCGCAGGGTGCCTTGCACATCGACGCCGCCGTGCTCGTAGAAGCGCGGGTCCTCACCGGCGACCGCGGCGTCCTTCAGGTACCCGCTCATCGCCTCCCAGGGGACCTCTTCGCGGTCCTGGTCGTAGAAGGAGGCGAGGTGCACGGGGGAGCCGTCGGAGGCGGTGGCGTAGATGTCGGACTTCTGGGCCAGATCGCCGATCTCGAGGTAGCCCGGGAGGTTCTCGAACATCGTGATGCTGTTGTTGGCGGCCATGCCGGTCACGGCGAGCGCCGGGGTCACGGCGGCCGTGACAAGCACACCGGCGAGCGCGCTCATGCCGAGAAGGCCCAGGAGGCCTCCGGCGGCGCCGCTCGCCGTACGATTTTTGGCAGACATATAGTGGAGCCTAACGGAGAAGGCTGGCAAAACCCCGCTACGCGGGTGCGCCGGGATTCCGCGGCTGACACGCCGGATTCGCCACAATCGGATGCCGGAATGCCCGCAGCGGAAGCTCCGACCCACTCATCACCCCGCAGATCGAGCTCTGGAGCGCCATGACGACCTGGGAGTACATCACCACCCCGCTGCTGATCCACAACACGGCCGCGATCCTGAACAACTGGGGATCGGAGGGCTGGGAGCTCGTGCAGATCGTGCAGGGCCCCGAGGGCGGGCTCGTCGCCTACCTGAAGCGCCCGGTCGGCGACGAGGCGTCCGCCGCCGCCAGCGCCGGAGCCGCCGCAGCCGCGCAGGCCGCGAAGCAGTTCGAGGGGAAGGCGTGATCATGTCGTTCGAAGCACGCCTGAACGAGCTCGGCATCCAGCTCCCCGACGTCGCACCGCCGGTCGCGGCCTACGTCCCCGCCGTCGTCACCGGCTCCCACGTCTACACGAGCGGCCAGCTGCCGTTCGTGTCCGGGGCCCTCCCCGCGACGGGCAAGGTCGGCGACGGGCACGGCCTGGTGCCGGCCGACGACGCGAAGTCCTACGCGCGCACCGCCGTCCTGAACGCGCTCGCCGCGGTCCGCGCCGAGCTCGGCTCGCTCGACCGGGTGACCCGCGTCGTGAAGCTCGTCGGCTTCGTCGCCTCCGACCCGGCGTTCTCCGGGCAGCCGGGCGTCATCAACGGCGCCTCGGAGCTGCTCGGCGAGATCTTCGGCGACGCCGGGCGGCACGCTCGCTCCGCGGTCGGCGTCGCGGTGCTGCCGCTCGACGCGCCGGTCGAGCTGGAGCTCGTGGTCGAGTTCGCCTGAGTCGCGTCCGATACACGGATGCCCCGGCGGGAAGCTTCCCGCCGGGGCATCCGTCGTTCCCGGGCCGGGCGCACGCGCCCGACCGGGCCTAGCGCACCTGTTCGGTGATCGCCGTCATCACCGAGGTGTCGGCGAGCGTCGTCGTGTCGCCGACCTGGCGGCCCTCGGCGAGGTCACGCAGGAGGCGGCGCATGATCTTGCCCGAGCGGGTCTTCGGCAGCTCGTTGACGATGAACACCTGGCGCGGGCGCGCGATCGCCCCGATCTGCGTCGCGACATGGCGGCGCAGCTCTTCGGATGCCTCCGCCACGTCGGTCACGCGGTCGGCCTGGCTCGCCTTCAGGATGACGAACGCCACGACGGCCTGTCCGGTCGTCTCGTCGGCGGCGCCGACGACCGCGGCCTCGGCGGTCCAGGGGTGGGCCACGAGCGAGGACTCGATCTCGGCGGTCGACAGGCGGTGACCGGAGACGTTCATGACGTCGTCGACGCGGCCGAGCAGCCAGACGTCGCCGTCCTCGTCGCGGCGGGCGCCGTCGCCGGCGAAGTACTTGTCGCCGAACTTCTCCCAGTAGGTCTCCTTGAACCGTTCCGGGTCGCCCCAGATGCCGCGGAGCATCGACGGCCAGGGCTCGGTGATGACGAGCAGGCCGCCGTCCTCGCCGCCGACGGGCTTGCCGTCGTCGTCGAGGATGTCGACGGAGATGCCCGGCACCGGCACCTGCGCGCTGCCGGGCTTCAGGTCGGTGACGCCGGGGAGGGCGGAGATCATGATCGCGCCGGTCTCGGTCTGCCACCACGTGTCGACCACGGGGATGGAGCCGCCGCCGATGACGTGGCGGTACCAGATCCACGCCTCGGGGTTGATCGGCTCGCCGACGGAGCCGAGCACGCGCAGCGAGCGGAGATTGAACTCGTGCGGGATCTGGCGGCCGAGCTTCATGAAGGAACGGATGGCGGTCGGCGCCGTGTAGAGGATCGAGACGCGGTACTTCTCGACGATCTCCCACCAGCGGCCCGGGTGCGGGCTGTCCGGCGTGCCCTCGTAGAGCACCTGGGTGGCGCCGTTCGCCAGCGGGCCGTAGACGACGTAGGAGTGACCGGTGATCCAGCCGACGTCGGCGGTGCACCAGTAGACGTCGGTCTCGGGGTGCAGGTCGAAGACGTTCTTGTGGGTGAACGCCGCCTGGGTCAGGTAGCCGCCCGAGGTGTGCAGGATGCCCTTCGGCTTCCCGGTGGTGCCGGAGGTGTAGAGGATGAACAGCGGGTTCTCGGCGTCGAACGCCTCGGCGGCGTGCTCGGCCGACGCCGTCGCGACCGTGTCGTGCCACCACTGGTCGCGGCCCTCGGTCCAGCCGACCTCGTTGCCGCCGCGCTGCACGACGAGCACGTTCTCGACGCTCCCGCCGGTCGCGCGGTCGAGCGCGTCGTCGACGACGGGCTTCAGCGGGAACACCTTGCCCTTGCGGTAGCCGCCGTCGGCGGTGATGACGAGCTTCGCCTCGGCGTCGTCGATGCGGGACGCGAGGCTGTCGGCGCTGAAGCCGCCGAAGACGACGGAGTGGATGGCGCCGAGACGGGCCACGGCGAGCATGGCCACGACCGCCTCGGGGATCATCGGCAGATAGATGGCGACGCGATCGCCCTGGCCGATGCCGAGGCCGGCGAGCACGTTCGCCGCGCGCTTCACCTCGTCGGTCAGCTGTGCGTAAGTGATGGTGCGGCTGTCGCCCGGCTCGCCCTCCCAGTGGATGGCGACACGGTCGCCGTAGCCGGCTTCGACGTGGCGGTCGAGGCAGTTGGCGGCGACGTTCAGCCTGCCGTCGCCGAACCAGCGGGCGAACGGCGGGTTCGTCCAGTCGAGCACCTCGGTGAACGGGGTCTCCCACTGGATGAGCTCACGGGCCTGCTCGGCCCAGAAGCCCAGGCGGTCTTCGGCGGCGCGGCGGTACAGGCTCTCGTCGGCGACGGCCTGGGCGGCGAACTCGGGGCTCGGGCGGAAACGCCGGATCTCCTCGAGCGCGTGATCGATCTGTGCGGTCATGGTTCTCGGTCGCTCCTTCGCGATGTGCATGGATCGGATGGGTTCGCCTGCCCCACCCAGCACCCTACCGCCAGCCTGGAAGGCCGTCGTACACTGTGTCCGTCGGCGTCATGCGGCCGGCCGTTCTCGGGTCATCTACAACTGGCTGAGGGTTCGCGGAGAGAATTCTGTCTGTCCGCACAAATGAGGACAAAAAGTACTTGCGCATGAATCGAGAAGCCCTACACTGGGTACCGCCCGAACACTCGTTTCGAGGCCTGCAGCGTGCCGCATTCCCCCCAATCGGTACGCTGCCGAGGCGGCACCTGTTCCCCCCAATGGGTGCCGCCCCCTTCTTTTAACCGGTGGGGTGCGCTTCACCGGTGCGGGCGGCGTGCTGCTGCCGATCTGGAATCGCGATCGCGCTCAGGAGCGGCGGTCCTCCTCCACAACGACGTGGGGGAGGAGCGCCATCCCCGGTGTCGTCGCCACGGCCCCGCCGAGCGAGCGACGCTCCGTACGCTCGCCGGCATGACCGTTCCCTTCGTCGCCTCCCCGTCGTGGCTCCCCGGCGCCGCCACGGGCTCGGCCGCGCCGTCGAGGCGAGCACCCGACGCCGGCGAGGGCCGGCCGGGGGCGGCGGCGTCCGCCGACGAGCAGCGGGCACCGGGCTCGCCGCTCCCTGCGCATCCGAGCGCGGCATCCCGCGTCCCGCCGCCGGTCCCGCGAGCGCTCGAGCTCGAACTCCTCGGGGAGCTCGCCCCCTTCGCGAGCTTTCCCGACGTCACCGACCTCTTCGTGAACAGCGAGCGCGGGCTCTGGGTCGACCGCGGCGCGGGCGCCCTGCACGAACCGGCGTGGGCCGCCGGCGAGGCCGAGGTCCGTGCGCTCGCGGTGCGACTCGTCGCCCGCGGCGGGCGGCATCTCGACGAAGCGAGTCCAGCGGTCGACGTCCGGCTCGGCTCGGGCATTCGGGTGCACGCGGTCCTCCCGCCGATCTCGACGGTCGGCACCCTCCTCTCGGTCCGCATCCCGCGGGCCGCCGGGCACTCGCTCGCCGGGCTCGCGCGGCTCGGCATGCTCGACGACCCCCAGCTGCGCCGAGTGGAGCGGGCCGTCGTGGAGCGCGAGAACCTGCTCATCACCGGCGCCGGCGGCACCGGCAATACCACATGGCATCTCTGACCCCAATAGACCCCGCGTCTGCGATACGCGGCAGCTCCGTGTGATCGTTTGGCGTTGAAAACTAAAGCGATGTGCTACGTTTGGGGTATCCGGATGAAGGGAGCCCACTGTGGCGATCGACGAGGGGCGCGCGTGGGCGCTGCGAACGCTGGGAGCCGACGGCGTGCTGGTGCGAGAGCAGATCTCGTCCATCATCCGCGACTGCCACGAGAAGATGGCGAACGCGCAGGCCGAGGCCGAGATGAAGCACACGGGCGTGTATGGCCAGATCTGGCGGAAGTGTTTGGACGAGTTTGTGACGGTGCTAGGGCGCCTGCCCTCGGCTGAGATCGTTCCGCGCCGGGGCTACAAGCTGGTCGCTTTCAACGGGGTGATCTTGTTTCCGTGGCGGTTCGCGCGGGAGCGATCCACGGACATTGGCTCGCGGCCGTTCGCCGTCTCGGACACTCGGATCTCCCTGTTCGGTGAGGAGCGCGAATCGACGCAGCAGCGTCTGGACATCGAGTTCGAGCACCCCGAGTTGACCGAGGAAGAGCGGGAGCTGCTCGACGCCGAGAGCAAAGCGCTCGAGGAGGCGCTGTCGACCCACTCCCGCGTGGTCGTCGTCCCGTATGCGAGCAACCCGTTCGCGCTCTACAGCGTCGACTGGGGCGAGGCGACGTTGGGAAGCGACGGCTACCTCACCTTCGCGTCGATGGAATCGCTGCTCGAAGTAGGCGCAGCCTCCCTGGTGGATCTGGACCTGACGGACGAGTCGTTCTCCGACGGGCCGATCCCGCGCCCGGATCTGGGGGTGAAGGGCGACGAGGCGGACGGAGAGGCTGATGGACGACCGTGACACCCTCTTCTCGCTGCTCGGAGCAACCGACCGTCCCGATCTCGACGCCGTCGCTGACGCGTTCGACCCAGCTCGTCTGACGCAGGCGCGTTTCGCGGCCGGCTTGTCGAAGGCGAAGCTCGCTGAGCTGGTCGGGGTCACGCCTGCGGCGATCGGTCAGTACGAGTCGCGAGTGGTAACGCCGCGCCGCGACCTGCTGCCGGTGCTTGCGCGCGAGCTGGATGTCCCGGTGGACTACTTCGCCACGGGTCGACCCATCGGCCGCGTTGACGGCTCGGAGGCGCATTTCCGGAGCCTGCGCTCGACCACCGCGCGGGATCGGTCCAAGGCGATCGCGTTCATTGAGCAGGTCTGGGAGCTGACGTTCGCGTTAGAGAAGAAGGTCCGGTTCCCCGATGTCGACTTGCCGGTGGTGGATCGGCAGCAAGCGGATCCCGTTTCCGCGGCGCAGGCGCTTCGCGAGCATTGGGGTCTGGGCGTGAAGCCGGTCAAGCATCTGGTCGCGCTGACGGAATCGCACGGGATCGTCGTGAGCCTGCTGACGTTGGCGAACGCCGATGTAGCCCGAGTCGGCGCGTTCTCGACGTCTCGCTTGGCTCGCCCGGTCATCGTGGTGACGCCCGAGCGCGCGAAGTCGGTGTTCGTCTACCGGTTCACGGTCGCCCACGAGTTGGGGCACCTGCTCTTGCACGGCGAGGCCGTTCCAGGTGACCAGCAGCAGGAGCGAGAAGCCGATCAATTCGCTGCTGAGTTCCTGACTCCACGTTCCCAGATTGTGAACTTGCTGCCGCGGACCGTGAACCTTTCCCGGCTCGATGAGCTCTCGCGGCATTGGGGTGTGTCGGTGGATTCGCTGCTGCTACGGATGAAGGAGACCGGTACGGTCTCCGACGCTTCGATCCGTCGGGGCTACCAGAAGCTGAACCAGCTGCGCAGCTCCTCACTGGACGCGCCCGAGCCGGTGAACGCATATCCGGGTGAGGTGCCGTCGATGTTGGCCGAGGCTGCCCGGCTTGCCGATCAAATCGGCTTCGCGCAGATAGACCTCGCCCGCGAGCTGCGTTGGCACCCGGCACGTGTGCGCGAAGTCCTGGGTGTCGACGATCCCAGGCCGACATTGAAGCTTGTCACCGATCCCTCACCGGAGTAGGGCTGGAATGGTGTCGTCGAGGTCGAGGAGTAGCGCGCAGATGACGGCCCTCCGGAACGGTAACGACGTCGCCCAGCGGCGATGGGATTCGGCAGCCGCGAGACGGAGGATTAGGGATGAGCCGATCAAGTTCGAAGACCCGGCGAGCTGCTCGGGCGGCGGGCGTGACTGCTCGTAGCGCCCAGAGTTCCGGCATCGTAAAGTGCTACGTCGAGCGGTTCGAGAACGCGGTCGGCGCACCGGACCTCCGCCTTCGCGAGAAGTCAACCAAGCGGCTCGTGCGGGTTCTGACGGACAACCAGATGTTCAGGTCATTCGCGCCGCTGTCGAACCTTCTGCAGGACTGCTACGCGCATGGAGGCGGCCTCGTTGAGCCGCGGAGTCGCGCGGAGTACGTCGCCATCGCCGCGCCGATTGTGAAACAAGGCGCTCACGAGATAGCTGTCGCGTTCGAGGGCTTCTCGGTTAAGGTCCACATCGTGACGGCGGACGTCGCATCTCCTCCGACATCCGTGTGGGCTTACATCGAGGAGTACCCGGTCGATGGCGGGGGCCTTGGTCTGCGTCTTCGCCAGAAGGTCACCGGCCGGAAGGTCGAGATGTACGGCAGGAACCAGGATCACTTGCTCACATTCCTCAGCAGCCCGCAATTCACAGGTGCTGACTCGCACATGCCGAACATCTACCAGAAGGACGGCTTCGACGACTACGTGCTGGTTTCCGGAGGTGCTGCCACGGACTCCTATGACGTGCTGCTCTTCAACGACGGTGCCGAGCTCACTTATCTGCTTGGCCCGACGCCCGACACCGCATACAGGGACGCGTTCCGTGAGCTCACGGATGAGTCAGCGCCCAAGGCGCACGCACGTACGGCACAGATGCACTTCGACACGGGCCGGTACCGCGAGGCCGTGCTCGCCGCGCGACTCGCTGTCGAGACGGCATGCGGCGGACGTGGGCCCGACGTGAAGCGCCGGCTCGCTAACGCTCCTGCTGACGTTGCGGCTGCGGGTGATGCGCTGTACGGGAAGCGCCACATCGCCGTCCATGAGGGCGACACGCGGGTCGAGCAACCCGCCATCTCGATCGCCAACGACACCCTGTACGGCCTCGCCACACAGGCGATCCTCGCGATGCACAGCGTCCTCGCCTACCTAGAGTCAGACAGTTTCAGTAGCTGAGCCTCTGCCACGATTGAGGGATGGCACCGCTTTCTTCGTGGACGACTTCCACGCGCGAGCTGCTGAGGCGGCACGCGATGGTGCACATGGTTGCCTCGCCGTCGACCATCGGGTCGGGGGTCGACTGGGCTGCGTCACAGATCCCGAACCAGTACACGGGTCCGGACCGCGTCGCCGCGATCCTGGCCGATCTGGGGAAGCCTGCTGCGGCCGAATACTTGGAAGGGAAGCTCCCTATAAGCAAGCGCACCCGCTCGGGCGACCTCGGAGAGATCATCGGAGCGCAGTACGCGGCGCTTGAGCTGGGGTTTCGAGTCGTGGAACGCCTGCGGTGGAAGGACCACCGTGAGATGTCGATGCGTGGAGATGACCTGGTTGGGGTGCGCGCGGCCACCAACGGATCGCTCGAATTGCTGAAGGGCGAAGCCAAGAGCCGTGCGACGCTCGGATCGGCGACGGTCACAGACGCGGACCTTGCGCTCAGACGCGATCGGGGACGCCCATCGCCTCACGCTCTCAGCTTCGTCGCTGACCGACTCCACGAACTCGGCGAGCATGCATTGGCGAACCTTGTCGACGACGCTCAACTGACTACAGGGATCAGCCAACGGCAGGTGGTGCAACTGCTTTTCACCTTCACGGGCAACGACCCACGCAACCTCCTTCGGACAAACACGACCGCATATCGAGGCGGCGTAAAGCGCCTCGCCGTCGGCCTGCAGGTCTCAGAGCATCAAGCGTTCATCGCGAACGTGTACTCGAAAGCGATCGCCAATGCCCGAGACAGTTGAGGACATTGAGGCCGCGATCGAGGAGGCGACCACCCCCGGCTTTCGCGAACAGCTTCTCGCGCGAGGCGAAGCCCGGTCGATGATCTGGCGTGACGGCGTCCTGCCCGAGGAGGCGCCCGCGTTCGATCAGCTACTCAGCTACGACCTTCTCTCCTACGGCTATTCGCTCCTGGGCCTGGGGCTACGTCTCGTGGAGGCGAATGGGTCGCAAAGCCTCGCCCAACGCGCCTTCGAGGGCGCAGCCACAGCCATCGAATCAGTCATCGCCAGAGGACCTAACTCGCGCGAACGGGGCTTCCACCGTGTCGTCGCCGCAGCCGCGTACCACCTCGGCAGTTACTCCGCGCGGGCATACTCGCTGCTTCAGACAGCGCTCGATTCCGGTGAAGTCACGATTGGCGAGCGATCCCTCATCCACATCATCCGCCGAGAACTCGACACCCTGGACGCGCTCATCCTGAGCCACCGCGACGAGGACGTGGCAGCAGACGCCAACCTGGTTGAGACGTTGCGCGGGCTCTTCGAGTCCATGAGCGATGAGGACCAGGACGCTGACAGCGGCGACACCGATGTCATCGACGTTGTCGACCTCGCACTGACGGACGCGTTCGTCGGTGCGATCAGCATGGCGCTGCTTGCGTTCGAGCGGGGCGAGCAAGCGCTGCTGGATGAGGCCCTCAGCACACTGCAGGTCGGTCTAGGAGCCGCCAGCGAATTGAACATGGTTCCGCAGTGGTGGTGCCATCGACTTGCGATTCACCTACTCCGCGGCCTCTGGGAGGCTAGTTTCCATCGCCTGCTCCCGGACGGTCCCATCGACGGTGATGGTGGCGACTGGGCACGGCTGCGTGCGACGTTCATTGCATCCCTCTTCCGGAGGCGACGCTCGGAGATCGACCTATGGCCGTCGCAGCTCGCCGCCGCAGAGCGGGTGCTGAACACCAGCGAGAACCTGGTGTTGTCTCTCCCGACGAGCGCCGGCAAGACCCGGATTGCCGAACTTTGCATCCTCGCGTGCCTAGCCGAGGGCCGGCGGGTTGTGTTCGTAACCCCGTTGCGGGCGCTGTCAGCCCAGACCGAAACGGCCCTGCAACGCACCTTCACCCCTCTGGGGAAAACCGTCACATCCCTCTACGGCGCGATCGGGGCCAGCAGCGCCGACGAGGATTTGCTGCGAGAGAGGGACATCGTCGTCGCCACTCCCGAGAAGCTCGACTTCGCCCTGCGCAACGACCCAACACTCCTCGACGACGTAGGGCTTGTCGTCCTCGACGAGGGGCACATGATCGGGGCGGATGAACGTGAGGTCCGATACGAAGTTCAGGTACAACGACTGCTGCGCCGTGAGGATGCGGCCGCCAGACGTATCATCTGCCTCTCGGCGATCCTGCCAGACGGAGACGAAGTCGAGGACTTCGTCAACTGGCTCACCGATGACCAACCCGACGGTCTCATCGCGAGCTCGTGGCGGCCGACGAAACTTCGCTATGGCGAAGTGATCTGGCAAGGCGATCGAGCCCGCCTGAGCATCATCGTGGGAGACGAGGAGCCCTTCGTGCCCCGGTTCCTCGAACCCTTCGTTCCACCGATCGGTCGCAGGACGACGCCCTTCCCCAAGGATCCGCAGGAGTTGACGCTGGCTACCGCCTGGCGGCTCGTCGACGACGGGCAGACCGTCCTGATCTTCTGCCCACTCAAGTCATCGGTGAACGCCTTTGCCAAAGTCATCGTCGACCTTGATGCGCGCGGAGCACTCGGGAGTGTCTTCGAAGGAGATCCGGGCGACCTCGCCTCGGCCATCGCGATCGGAGAGGAATGGTTTGGCCGAGATCACCCGATCCTCGCCTGTCTGAGACTCGGCGTAGCGATTCATCACGGATCGCTGCCCGCACCCTACCGACGAGAGGTGGAAAGGCTGCTACAGCGAGGAGCGCTGAAGGTTACGGTCTCTTCACCGACCCTCGCCCAGGGACTCAACCTCTCAGCCAGCGCGCTCGTAATGCACAGCCTCTGGCGCAACCGGGAACTGATCAAGGCGTCTGAGTTCCGCAACATCGTCGGCAGAGCTGGCCGAGCGTTCGTGGACTCCGTCGGCCTCGTCGTCCACCCAATCTTCAAGGACGTGTCCCGAGGGAGGCGGAACTGGAGGCAGCTGGTCGAGGACACGGCTCTGCGCGACATGGAAAGCGGCCTACTGCAACTGGTGGTGAACCTGTTCGCCCGGATGCAGGCCAAGCACGGTCTCCGGGACCTGGACGCGCTGCTGGAATACGTCGCCGGCACAGCGGCGTGGGATTACCCAGAAGTTGTGGCCGAGAGCGAGGAGGAAGCCGAGCGTTCCCGAACTGCGTGGCGCTCGCAGCTCGCTAGCCTCGACAACGCCCTCCTCAGTCTGCTCAACGATTCCGCGGTTGCGGAGGAAGGAGTCGAGGGGGCTCTCGATGACGTGCTCGCCTCGTCCCTTTGGGCCAGGAGCTTGGCTCGACGGCAGGGGCCCGTTCAGACAGCGCTTCGAGCCGGTCTGACCGCGCGCGCACGCTTCCTCTGGAGCCAGTCAACTGCGGCACAGCGCCGAGGGTACTTCCTTGCGGGGGTCGGTCTCGAGACCGGACGCCAACTCGATGAGCACGCCAGCATCTTGGAGCAGTCCCTGCGCGACGCAGACGAGGGCATCCGAATCGGCGACCCCGATGCCGCAATCGATGCCCTAACGAGCTTCGCCAGGATCGCATTCGGCATTCACCCCTTCGCGCCCCGCGCTCTTCCTCCACATTGGGAAGGCGTCCTCGCTGGTTGGCTTCGCGGTGAGGACCCCTCGCAGATAGCGGGGGAGGAGGTCACGGACACGCTGGAATTCATTGAGGACTCGCTGGCCTACAGGCTGCCATGGGCGCTGGAAGCGGTCCGGGTCCGAGCGACCGCCCACGAAGAGCCTGTAGGCGATCTTTGGGCGCTCGTCACCGACGAGCACGGACTCGCAGTTGCGGCGCTAGAAACAGGGACGCTCAACCGTTCCGCCGCGCTGCTCATGCAGGCCGGATTCTCTTCCCGAGCCGGTGCTCTCGCCGCGGTCACGGCCGGAGACGGCACCTTCACGACCGTGTCGGAGCTTCACCAGTGGATGAACTCGGAGGAGGTCCGGCGACGCGCAGACGACTCGCACTGGCCGACTGTGTCATCTCACGATCTCTGGGTCGGTTTCATCGGCCGTAGCACTGCTGCACCGGAGAGAACCTGGATCAACACGGTCGAGGATGCCGCGGTGACGTGGCTCCCCGATCATCAGCCGAGTAGCGGGACGCCGTATCGGGCTGTGTCCATTGCGAACGGGGAGACCATTCTCCAGGCCGCTGACGGTCGACGGGCCGGTCTGCTTGAGGAACCGCTCAATCCGAATCGGCGCGGCTTGCTCACAGTCACCGGGGCCAGCCCTGCCAACGTCGTCGAACTTCGCTATCGAGGCCCATCCGACCTTCATGCATAGCGGTGTCGCGTGAATCCCAGATCAGGCGAGCATTCCTGCGAGGAAATGTAATGCGGGATTGCAGCGAATACCACATGCAATCTCTGACGCCAGTACGAGGGTGGCCCGCCGTATGGTCGGAGCATGAGTCAGGAGTGGGCGCGACACCGTGACGTGGATCTTGAGGGAGCCGCGTCGGCCACCGATGCTTACATCGAGGCTCATTCATCTGCATCGGACTCGATCGAGGTGTCGTGGCGAGTGCTGCACTCGCTCATTGACCTGATCCCGATGACGGCGCAGAACGCTTTCTCGGGCAATCTTGCTCCAGCGTTCGAGGCAGAGCGCGAGGCTCGCACATCGTTCACCCTTGCGCGGATAGGACTCTACAAGCAGGCGCTCGTCTCGCTCCGAAGCGTTCTCGAACTCGGAATGCTCTCGGTGTACTGGGACGCGCACGATGAAGCGCATCTGGACATCCAGAGATGGAGAGCCGGCGCGGAGAGAACTCCGAGCCTTGAGGCAGTCGAGAGGCGCCTGAGAGAAGTGCGCGGCGTCGCGATCTATCTTGAATCCGATCCGGCCCTGTTCGACCGTATCCGCCAACTCAGCGACGACCTTGGGGCGTATGTGCACACCCGCGGGCACCGCAGCTCGAGCGCCGGGCTCGTCCCGTTCACGAACATCGCGAGCTTCCACGCTGAAGCATTCGACCTCTGGGTGCGACGAGTGACTGAGGTCGTGCAGTTCGTGCTTGTGATCCACCTCATGAAGTATCCGGTTGGTCTACAGGTGACACCCCTGAGTGAGAAGTTCGGCCTCAACCCGCCGGCCGGCGGCCTTGTCGAGCCTCATGTGCGGGAAATGTACCGAGCGTTCCTGGAGCCTGAGATGCGCGACCGGCTCCAGTCGATGAGTGATGGCGATACTGAAGCGGTCGGTATCCGTGAGTGGGTGGAGAGCCTTCCCACCTTGTCCGAAGAAGACTGGCGTCAGGAGCTACTGAAGCATGATCGTCAGTCGATCGAATCAGGCGGCTACGAGATGTGGGCCAAGCTCCGCGATTCAGTGGACGAGCACCTCGAAGGTCAGGTGACGGATGCAGAGTGGAGCGAGCGCCAGGCATACCGCGAGGACCTGCGTCAGTGGGCCGAGCAGGAGGGGTTAGCCACGCTCGAAGATGTCATCGCGCGGCAACGGGCTCGCATCGCGGAGCGGAGCGCAGAGGAGCAGTAGTGCCGACCGTACTCGGCTGAACGCATGAAGTGAGGTGTGCGCGGCCCCGACCGTTATAGCCCTGGTCAGGCCGCAGTCCAGGCGAGCAATTGTAGGTGGGATCGCAGCGAATACCACATGGAATCTCTGACCCAGGTAGTTGCGGGCGCTCCGAGCAACAGTCAGTTCGTTCGCAGAGGCCGGAACTCGGCAGCGGCTGCGCGACGTCGCGTGGGCCGATCCGCGCACCTGCTCTGAGGACGGTCGCTTCCCCCCGTCCTTTGCAGAGTCAGGAGGACGGCCCATGTCAATGTCGATCGCATCCCCACCCGAGCCCCGAGGGGTGCATCCGCCCGGCGCGGTGATCCGTCGTCTCTCTGCCGTCCTCGTCGTGCTGTTCGTGCTGGCGGGCACGGTCGTGCTCGGTGCGGCGCCGGCGCACGCGGGCAGCCTGGGGACCGGCTACTACGGTGACTCGGGTTTCCTGGGGGCGTACAACACGGACGTCGACGGCAGGCAGGGGTACTGCATCGACCTCGGCGCGAACTCCCCGTTCGATCCCACGTTGGGGCCGCAGACGGTGACCTCCCTGGACTCGCTATCCCGCCAGCAGCTTGCCGAGCTGAACTACGTGCTGGACAGGTGGGGCCAGTCGGGCGATCCCAACCTCACGGCGGCGGTCGCGCTGTATGTGTGGTCGGTCGCCGATGCCGGCGTCTACAACAGCCACGGGATGTCTGGCGACGACTACTACGTCGCCCGCGCGCCCGTCGGCGTGCGCGGCACGATCCTGGCGAACCTCGCTGTCATGCGGCAGGAGGCCGCCATCAACGCGGTCACCGATCCGTCGCTGTCGGTGAGCATCGCCATGTCGGATCAGTACGCCGGCACGGTGACGGTCACCGCTCACCCGGCGTCGCTTCAGGGTGGGGCGGCGCTGACGGGCGCGGTGTTCGCGGACGGTTCCACGTCGCGCACGCTCGGCGCTGGGCAGTACGGCATTACGGGCATCCCGGCCGACGGGGTGCCGTCCTATCGGATCGAGGCGAGCATGAGCGTCGCCGCAGCTGGGTACGGCGCGCAGGTCGACCTCTACACGACGCCGGGGGCGCAGCGCCTCATCGCGGCCGTCGCCGGTTCCTCGACGGGGCTGTCTGCTCAGGCGCAGACGCCGATGATCGACCTGGACTTCCAGCCGCAGATCGCCACGCAGGTGTCCTCCCGCTACGTCTCCGAGGGCGACACGTTCACCGATCAGCTCTCCGTGACGCTGACGAAGGGGACGTGGATCAGGATCGACGGCGTGCCGGTCCCGATCACCGCGACGGGCACGCTGTTCGGCCCGTTCGATGAGCAGCCCGCCGAGGCGGAGGCGGCACCGGCCGGCGCTCCGGTGGCCGGGCAGGAGACGGTCACGCTGACCGGCGCGGGCTCGTACACCTCGCCCGGCACGGTCACCGCGGCGGAGTCGGGCTTCTACTCGTGGGTCTGGACGATCGACAAGGCGGCCCAGGGCGCCAACGGCCGGTATCTGACCGACTCGTTCGCCGACCGTTTCGGGCAGGTGCCGGAGAGTAGCGTCGTGCCGTTCCAACCGGTTGCCGTCTCAGAGGCGGATCAGCACCTCGCGGTGCCCGGCGACGCGCTGACCGACACGATCACGGTTTCCAGCGCGAACGGCGCGTGGCTCAAGCGCGACGGCGCCTACATCCCGATTGTGTTCGAGGGCACCGCCTATCAGGTGCCGGGCACGCTGCCGCCAGCGCAGGCGAGCCTGGCGGACGCCGGGGCGGTGCCGCTGGGCACGGTGACAATGACCGCGGACGGCCCTGGCGTCTACACCTCGCCGGAGGTCGTGGCGCCGCAGGGCGGCTTCGTGACCTGGGTGTGGCGGGCGCACAAGGCGACCCAGCCGGAATGGGTGCGCGACTATCTCGCCGCGGACTGGACCGACGACTACGGCATCACGGTCGAGACGACCTCGGTGCGTTGGCCGATCACGACGACCTCGCTGATGCGCGAGTACAACGTCCACTCCGGCGGCAGGGCGTTCGACACGGTGACGGTCACGGGCTTCCCGGCCAACCACGGGCAGTTCGAGGGCGACGGCTACTGGCAGGCCGACAACGACGAGGTGATCCACACCGTATACGGGCCATTCGCGACGGACGACGTGCTCACGGACGACCTCGCCCTGTCCGACGCGCCCGTACTGACCTCGATCACGACCCCGGCGCGGAACGGCGTGTACCGGCTCGGCTACACCGATGCCGACCGGATCACTCCGACCGAGCCCGGCTTCTACGTCCTCGTCACGACCTTCGCCGGTGACGACCGGGTGCAGCCCTACCGCTCGTCACCCGCCGACGTGCTGGAGCGGTTCTTCGTGCCGCCGACGCCGGAGGTCGAGCTGCCGGTCACGGTCATCACGCAGGCGACGCCGGCCGTACTCGTGGGCGAGCCGTTCGCGGACACGGCCCTGGTGCAGGGCACGATCCCCGAGGGGGCGTACCTCCAGTTCCGCGCCTACGGCCCCGAGCCGGTCGACGCGGAGCCAAACTGTGCGACCGTGCTCTACGAGAGCGAGTCGATCCCGGTCACCCAGCCGGGCGTCTACGCCTCGGGCGAGACCACGGCGGACCAGGCGGGCAACGTCTACTGGATCGAGACGCTCGATGACGCCGACGCGACGATCCTCGTGGAGGGCACCTGCGGCGCCCCCGGCGAAACCACCGTGGTCACCGAGCAGCCCGAGCAGCTGACGGTCACGACGCAGGCCGTCGCCGAGGTCACGCTCGGCGAGCCCGCGCACGACCTCGCCCGCGTCAGCGGCAGCGTCCCGGACGGCACAACGCTCGTCTTCGAGGCGTACCGGCAGGACGAGGAGACCGTGAGCTGCACAGCCGACGAACTCGCGTTCCGCACTGAGCCGATGCCGTTGGACGGCCCCGGCGAGTACGCCTCCGAGGAAGTCGTCTTCGAGCAGGTCGGCACCTACTACTGGATCGAGACGCTGTTCGATGAGAACGGCACTGAGATCCACCGCGGCCTATGCGGGGCGCCCGACGAGACCACGGCCGTGATCCCCGTTCCGGAGACGCCCGAGACGCCGGACCTGCCGCCGTCGCTGGCGCTGACCGGCGCCGGGGACTGGATGCTCCCGTTCGGGATCGCCGGCGGCATCTTCGCCCTGGCCGGCGTGCTCACGCTGTGGTTCGGCCGCCGCCTGGCGATCTACCGCGAGCGCAACGGCTACGTGCGAGAGGAGGACGAGGACTTCCTGGCACTGTTCGACGAGCAGCGCTGATCGCGGACACAGGTGCGGGCACGGTCGATGACCGTGTGACTTTGTCAACCTGATCTGGCCCCGGGGTGACGTTTTGAAGTGGCCCCGTCGAGGCGTCGGTTCGATGTGGGGCGCTGTCTGCTGTCAGGCGCAGCAGGAGGTGGGGAGTTCGTTGCGGAAGAGGTTCGCGGTGAGGCGGATGCCTTCGGCCATGGTGAGGTACGGGGCCCACGTGTCGGCGAGTTGGGTGACGGTGAATCCGGCTTTAATGGCGTAGGTCGCGGCGAGCATCATCTCGCCGGCGGTTTCGGCGAGGGCATGGACGCCGAGGACTTTGCCGGTGTCCGCGTCGGCGACGATCTTGATGCCGCCGCGGGTGTTGTGGTTCGTGATGGCTCGGGGCACATCGGACAGCCTCAGGTATCGGCAGGCGCACCGGTATCCGGCGGCGATGGCTTCGGCTTCGGTGATGCCGGCGGAGCCGAGCTGCGGCGCGGTGAACAGGACGGAGGGCAGCCCGGTGTAGTCGACCTGTTCGTGGTGGCCGAGGGCGTTGCGGGCTGCGATCTTCCCGGCCATCGCGGCGACGTACACGTACTGGGGCACGTCGGTGACGTCGCCGGCGGCGAACACGACCGGGTTCGTGGTCCGCTGCTGCTCGTCGACGATGATGAAGCCGCGGTCGTCGGTCGCGACGCCCGCCGCGGCGAGGTCGAGCCCGTTGGCGCGTGGTGTGCGTCCGGTGGCGATGAGGACGCGTTCTCCGGTGACCGCCTTGCCGGTGCGGGTGCGCACCCGCACCACGCCGTCGTCCTGGATGATCGTGGCGGCGCGGTCGCCTACGACGGTGATTCCCTCGGAGAGGAAGGCCTTGCGGAGTTCGGAGGAGAGTTCGGGCTCGGCGTGCGGGGCGAGCCGGCCAATGATGGTGACGGCCACGCCGAGGCGGGCGAAGAGCTGGGCTTGTTCGAGGCCGACGAAGCCGCCGCCGATCACTACGAGCGAGGCGGGCAACTCGGTGAGTTCCATTGCCGTGGTCGAGGTGAGGTAGTCGACGTGCTCAAGCCCGGGGATGGCCGGGACGTGCGGTTCGGCGCCGATGGCGACGAGATACGACCTGGCACGAACCGGTCGTTCGTCGATGAGGAGGGTTGCCGGGTCGGTGAATGTGGCGGCGCCGGGGAGGATGTCGAACCCGTAGGCGGCGGCGATGTCGGCGTACTTGGTCTGGCGGAGCATGCCGACGAGGTCATCCTTCTGCCGCACGAGGGCGCCGAGGTCGACAGTGCCGGCGGACGTGGGGGCGCCGGGGAACGGGTTCGCGAGGGCGGCGTGGCGGGTGTGCGCGGCGGCGAGGAGCGTCTTCGAGGGCACACAGCCGACGTTCACGCAGGTACCGCCGAGGGTGCCGCGTTCGATGGCGACCACGCTGGCCCCTTCGAGTCGGGCGTGGATCGCGGCGGACATCGCCGCCCCGCCCGTGCCGATCACCGCAAGATCGAACTCGCTGTGCTGCGTCATGATGCCTCCTCGGGTGAACCGGGCCGCTTGCGCGGTCACATCCGTCAGAATGGACCTTCAAGCATGCTTGAAGGTCAAGCCCGTTGGTGGAGGTGTCACAATGCGGATCGGAGAGCTCGCGGAGAAGGCGAGGACGAGGCCGTCGACGCTGCGGTACTACGAGGAGCGCGGACTGCTGCCGCCGCCGGAGCGCACACCGGCCGGGTACCGCAGCTATGGCGACGAGACGGTGCAACGGCTCGCGTTCATCGGCCGGGCCCGCGCGGCGGGCCTCACCCTTGCGCAGGCCGCGGAGATCCTCGATGTTCGCGACGCGGGCCGTTCGCCGTGCGCGCATGTGCGGGACCTCCTTGACCGCCGACTCGTGGAGATCGACGAGCAGCTCGAGCAGCTGCACGCCCTGCGAGGGAGCATTGCCGAGCTTCGAGCGCACGCGGCCGCTACGGCGTCCGAAGCCTGCACACCGGAGTCCATCTGCCGCTACCTCTGAATGGCTTTCGGATCGCTACTGCCGCTGACGGGTGTGGTTGAGGCGATAGGAGGTGGTGCCGGTTTCGATGATGGTGCCGTTGAACGTGAGCCGGTCCACGATCGCCGCGCACAGGCGCGGGTCGGTGAAGGTCTTCGTCCAAGCGCTGAATGACTCGTTGGATGCAATCGCGACGGAGTTCTTCTCTTCGCGCTCGGTGAGGACCTGGAACAGGAGTTCCGCGCCGCGCCGGTCGAGTTCCATGTAGCCGAGCTCGTCGATCAGGAGCAGGTCGACGCGGCCGTACCGGTTGATGGTACGGGTGAGCTGTTTCTCGTCGGCGGCTTCGACGAGCTCGTTCACGAGCTTCGTGGCGAGGGTGTATCGGACGCGGAAGCCTTTCTCAGCTGCGGCGGTGCCCAGGCCGATGAGCAGGTGCGACTTCCCGGTGCCGGAGTCCCCGATCAAGCAGAGCGGGTCGCCGCGGCGGATCCAGTCCCCGTTCGCGAGGGTATGGATCGTCGCCGGGTTGATGTTCGGATTCGCGTCGTAGTCGAAGTCGCCGAGCCATTTGTTCCTCGGGAACCCGGCTGCGGACACGCGGCGGACCACGGACCTTCGGTCCCGGTCGTCGCACTCGGCGAGGAGGAGTTCGGCGAGGAAGCCTTGGTAGGTCAGCTGCTCGCGTTCCGCGGCCGTGATCGCTTCGTGCATCACGGCCCGCATGGTGGGTAGGCGGAGCCTGCGGCAGGCTTGGTCAACGGCGGCCGCGGCGGCTTCTTCGGTCAGCCCGCGCTGTCGACGCAGGGTCGTGGTGACGTTGGTGGGAGTGGTCATGTTCCGGTGATTCCTTCTCTCTTATCGGTGACCGGCGGTTCCGGTTCGGGACGTCGGCTGAGGAGTTCGTCGTAGTGGGCGACGGATGGCAGCGGCCGCCGGTCGGCTGGGAGTCCGGCGATCACCGCGGCCGGATCCGCGAGGCGACGCTGGGTGAGGCTGAAAACTCGCTGCACATCACGTCGCGGTTGTTCAACGCGATGACGGTCTGACTCGGGCCCGGCCGCGTGCAGGCGGGCTTCGACCGCGACGACGTCGGCAGACACCGCCCCGACCGTGAGCGCGGCACGGATCCCTGCGATCACGTCAACGGTTCGCATGGTCCTGTGGAGCAGGAGCACGTCGATCAGCGCCCTTGTGCCGGCGCTGTCGCCGTCGACCTTCCGCGCTTGCTGCCAGAACGCGTCATGCGTTGTCGTGAACACGCCGGCTTCGCGTGCACGGGCCAGCGCGGTGGATCCGGGCAACGCGCCGGGCTTGCGTCTGAGGACCTCGAGGTAGTGGTCGAGGTTGATCGATTCGCCGCCGCGGGCCACGACCCGCTCGTGCCGAGCGACCTCGGCGTGGCCATCGAACACCACAAGTTCAGACGCCCGCAACGAGACGCGCACCTTTCGCCCGATCAGACGGGCGGGCACGGAGTACCTCGCCATCCGCACGGTGATCAGGCTCGAACGGTCTACCCGCGGGTAGAGCACCAGGCCAGGGTCGAACAGCTCGCCTGGCAATGACGCAAGGCGTGCTTGTTCGTCGGTGAAGTCTTGCCCGACAGTGCGGATCCGGGTGTTGATACGCCGCTCGTTGTCGCGCGCGTCCCACCGGCGGATCTGCTCGTTCAACTCGGCGAGCGAGTCGATGACCGGCATCGGAGAAAGCCAGGTGCGACGAAACCGACCGACTTCGCCTTCGACGCCGCCCTTCTCATGGGCGCCATCGATCCCGGGCTGGCAGTAGAACGAGTCGAACCCGTAATGCGAGCGGAACAGCACCCACCGGTCGTTCTCTATCCGACTACGGCCCTTCCCGTACAGCACCGTCTGCACCGCGGCCGTGAGGTTGTCATATCGGATGTGCAGGGTCGGGATCCCACCGATCTCGTCGAACGCGTCGATGTGTCCCTCGAGGAACGCTTCCTGCGATTGCGTCGAGTACACCCGGTGCACCGCCTTCCCCGAGTGCGAGAGCCGGAACGTGAACATGTGGCACTTCGTCTTCACCCCGGCCAGGATCACCCAGACCTCGCCGAAATCGACTTCGGCTTCCTCACCAGGTGCGTGCTCCTGCGGGACGAACACCTCGACGCGGCGCCCGGCGGCGGCGTCGATCTGAGCACGACGTACGCGCACGTAGTCGCGGACCGTCGAGTAGGACAGTCCCGTCGCTTCGTGCTCGTCGACCAGCCGCGCGAGAACCCTTGTCGCCGTGTGCCGCTGCTTGCGAGGAGCGTCCAGATCCTGCGTGAGCATCGCGTCGATCACCGCCTTGTACGGCCCCAGCCGAGGCGACATCCGCGTCGGAGTCTTCCGCTGCGGCGGAACCGGCGACGCCAGCGCCTGCCGCACCGTGCGACGGTGCACCCCGAACCTGTCTGCCAACGCGCGCACCGATAGCCCGTCGACGCGCGAGGCACGCCGGATATCCGCGAACAATTCCACTTTCGACCCCTGCCGGGCCCGCTCATCCTGAAGCAACACGAAACACACGCTCGGGTGGGGCCAGATCAAACCGTCAGAACCGCCCCGGCAAGTCAGAAAGTGGGGCCACTCCTAGCCGTCACCCCGGGGCCAAAACAGACTGACAGAACCAACCGTGCCCGCACTTTCACGTCCGGCGTCAGTCGACGGTCGCGCAATCAGAGCAGCGACCGAACGCCTCGAACCCTGGAGCGTGACCGCGTAGAAACGCAGCGCCGCCGCCAGAAGCGCAGCCCTCGGCCGGCGGCACGATTGACTCGCAGCGAACCGCGACGCTCTCCGGCGTAGTCAGGGCGGGAGGGTTCAGTCGCCGATGCCCAGGTGCTTGCCGAGCTCGGCGTACAGATCGAGCACCCGCCCGGCGTCGATGCTATATCGGGTGCGCTGTCCGCGGCGGGCGAGCTCGGGAGCTGGGTCAGGCACGACGACGCCGAGCGCGGTCAAGCCGGTGAGGTGGAACTGCACGGTCTTGGGCACCAGGCCCAGGGCGGTCGCGAGCTGTCCGCGAGTGGCGGGTCCGTGCTCGTGGATGTAGCCGATGATTGCGACCCGGACCCCGTAGCCGAACGCGCTCACGGCGTCACCGACCCCCGGAGGCAGGTCGGGGCGAACGTGTTCAGGCACCCCACCATTCTGCCGGAGTCGCCTCGTTGTCTCGCCTCGCCCACAAGGGGATAATACCGTTATCCACTAAGCAGAGGGCTGACCGGTTGACCGAGGCGGAGAGCGATGGCGTCAGGCGACGGCGTAGCGGGCCTGCGCCCGGCGGGCGCGGGCCTCGTGCAGGCGGGTCCGGGCAAGCAGGATCAGGCTGACCGGGCCGATGAACGCGAACTTCGCGGCGTTCCAGAGGAACAGCACGACCAGGATGTTCAGCCAACCGGGGCCGCCGTCGGCGACCGCGGCGGCGAAAGCGGCGGCAGCGAGCAGGTAGGGGATGGCGATGAGCATCGCGGGGGCGCCCCACTTCAGGCCGCGGCGGGTGCGGATCTTGTCGAGCAGAATGTTGGTCGGCATGTAGCGGCGCAGGAATGCGCGGGTACGAACGCTGAGGGTCCAGAGCAGCCGGATCATGAGGGCGGTCCTCTCCTAGTGACTCGGCAGCGAGTAACTAGAAGGACCAGCCCGGCAAGCGGAGCGGTCATGCCTTCGCAACAAGCGACGGCGCCGAAAGGAACTGCCTGCACCCAGGATACGCCGACAGGCGCGACATCGGAAGCGCATCGCCGATCACAGGCTGGGACCGCTGCGCTCGGCGTGTGGATCGCGCGGCGTCCAGGCGTCGTGCTCGGCCGTGTCGGTCAGGGTGCGAGCACGCTCGAGCGCAGCGCGGGCGCGGGCGGCGTCCAGTCGTTGTGCGGTCGAGTCAGGGGCAGCGCCGAGCGGAGTGTCGGCTGCGATCCCGTAGCGGTCTCGGTACGCGGCGATGGTCGCGGCGGCCTGCCACCATCGGGCTCGGGCCGTCTCGCGGGTCGGCGGTGCTCCGAGATGTCCGGCCCATGCCAGGTGCTCGGCGACTGCGGCGCGGGCGAGCGCTTGGGCGCGGTCCTCGATGAGCTGTCGGCGCTCCTGAAGGGCTCGTGGCATCTGCGCGTCCATCGGGCCGCCGGCTTCGGGGATGAGCCCGGCGATGAGGCGGGGCGCGCGGCGCGAGCGGCCCGCGCCTGCCGGTCTGGCTGTAACGGCGGCCAGACGCGCGTGCAGCACGGCCGCGACGTCCTCGGCGTCGTGGAGGCTTCGGGAGGCGACCAGGCGCGGTAGCAGCACGGCGACGTCGTGGTGGTTGGCCTCGGCGTAGCGCAGCTCGGCGGCGAGGGCGCCGAAGGCGTCGGAGGCGATCGCGTCCTCGGCCTCCTGCTCGGTGAGGCCGCTGGTGCGGATCAGCTCGGCCCAGCGGTCTTCTTGCGCGGCGGTGGCGATCGTCTCGTATTCGGCCGCGATCTGCCGGATGGACGACCATGCCTCCTGCTCGGAGGTGATCGCCTCGTGCGCGGACAGCTCGGCGCCAGAGTGCTGGATGACGCCGAACAGCACCGTGCGGGCGGTCGCGGCCGTGTTATCGCCGGGATGCGGGCCGGCATGCACGCCGTCGGGCCGGTCGGTCGCGACGTAGGCGTGGTTCGCTTCGCGTCCGCGGGTCATCGCGACGTAGAGGTTCTCCTTGGTCGTCGTCGCCTCGATCAGCGCATGTGCGGTGTCGGTCGTGAGCCCTTGCGCGCGGTGCGCGGTGACCGCGTAGCCGAGATCCAGGTGTTCTCGGACGTAGCCGGCCGGCAGCACCACGGACGCGCCGCGTCGTCGGCCGGCTCGTCGGACGGTGACCGAGCCGTCGCTGCGCACGGCGGTCATCGTCCAGCGGTCGCCGTTGCGGACCCAGCCGCGCCCTGCGGCGCGCAGGCGCCGGTCGTTGTGGCGGGAGATGACCGCATCGCCCGGTGAGGCGACCGTGCCGTCGTGCAGTATCACGGAGCCGCGCAGCGGAGTCACGGCGCCGTCGAGGATCAGGTCGGCGCGTGCCCGCTGGTTGAGCAAGGTGACAGACTCGTGGGTCTCCGCGATCAGCACCGACTGGCGTCCGGCGAGCATGTCGTTTCGCCACCCGGTGTAGGCGGCGTCCGTCATGGCGTCGGTGTCGCCGTCGTGAACCCGACCGTGGGCGGCGTACTCGTCGATAACAGAGGCGTCGCCGTGTCGGAGCCCGAGGGAGGCGGCCTTCTCCCAGCGGTGCGTGAAGCGGTGGATGTCGACGAGCTCGGGCGCGTCGTCGCGGTCGTGGACGAGCATCGAGAACGCGCCGCCCGCGTCGACCGACTGCAACTGCGCCCAATCGCCTACCAGCAGCGCCTTCGCGCCGGCCTGCGCCACGAGCGCGGTGATCCGATCCAGGGTCAGCGTCCCGGCGAGGGACGCCTCGTCGATGATGACGAGCTGGCCGGCGTGGAACGTCGTGCCGTGGACGAGATGATCCTGCCACCACTTCGCGGTGTTCTCCGTGACGATCCCGAGGTCGTCGCCGAGCACCTGCGCGGCTGCCGCGGACGGGGCGAGCCCGACGACCGAGCCTTGACCGTGCTGCGTCTCCCAAGCCCTCCGCAGCGCGCTCATCGCTGTCGTCTTCCCAGCGCCGGCCGGGCCGACGAGCGCGTCGAGGACGCGACCGGAGACGGCGACCGTCGCCAAGGCCGCAGCCTGGTCGTCGCCGAGCACGAGGCCGCGACGGTCGGGCCGGCGGGTGAAGCGCTCGAGCTGGGCGAGGTCGAGCGTCGGAGCGGTCAGCAGACGGGATCGTTCAAGCAGGCGATCCTCTGCGGCCAGGAGCTGTTCGGAGGAGTAGACCGTGGAGTGCTTTGGGCGGAACGCGCTCGTGCCGTCCGGGCGTCGGAAGATCGCGGGACTGCTCGCCAGCTCGGGCGGCGTGAGGCGCAGCGAGCCCGCCTCGCCGGCGTCGGCGATCATGCCCACGATCGCCTCGCGATCGGTCGTGCTGGCGAAGCGCCAGCCCATCGTCTGCCGCGCCGCCTCGGCGTAGAGGTTCCAGCGCCGCCACGTCGCGCGCTTCTCGCCGACGACCTCGATCACCGTCTGGCCGAGTTCGCGGATCACGTCGAGCGGGATGTCATCGGCGCGCAGCAGCGGCACCGACGGTGCAGCTGTGATCCGGCCCGCCCATTCGGTCGCGTCCTCGCCCAAGCTCGCACTCGCGCGCTCACGCCATTGCGCCGTCAGCGCGGCGAGAGACTGCACCTGCTTGTCCGGTCTCGTCGTCAGCGTCGCCTGCGCGCGCAGCTTCACGATCGTCGCCGATGACGGACGCCGCCCGTGCTCACCGATGTATCGCTCGATGAGCCGATCAGTCTCCTGGTCGATGTGCCGCGATCGGCTGGAGAACAGCGCGATCAGCGACTCCGGGACGGTCGTGATCGCCCACGCCGGGTTCCGGTCCCGGCCACGAGACCGCGCCTCCCACTCGACGCCGAGGGTCCACGTGAGGTGGTCGGCGAACACCGCCTCGTGCAGCTCTGACAGCGCGACGACCGCCGCGTGCAGCGGCCGGCCGTCCAGCGACCGCCACTTGCCGTCGAGCAACGTCTGCACCTTGTTCGAGATCACGACGTGCGTGTGCAAGTGGGGATCGCCGGCCCTGCTGTCGTAGTGATCGAACGCCGTTGCGATGAGTCCGCCGACGCCGACCTGTGCAACGGCGCCGTCGCGTCCGGTTGCGCCGACGCGCGTGGCCGCAATCTCTCGCTCCATGAACGCAACCACCTCTGCAACGGCTGCATAGTGAGCGTCGGCGATGATCGCCTGCGTGCCAGCGTCCGCAACCGCCCACACGACCGATGCAGCCTTCGGGATCGAGAACGTGAAGTCGAACCCGGCGACCGCGCGCCGGGTCCCGCGCGCGGCTTCCTCGGCCTCGATCTGCGCGATCGCCTCCGCCCGCGCGACCACGCCCAGACTCGGGTCCAGCGTGGCGATCCGCGTCTCGACGCGGGCGGCGGCGGTCGAGAAGTCCTGGTAGGCGCGGCCGAGCGGATCGCCCGTGACCGGATCACGCCCCATGCCGACGAGCAGCTGGAGTTGGACCTCCGAGACCTGATCGCCGGACACGATCCTTCCGCCGCCGAGAGCGGCCACGCCGCTGCCCATCCAGCGGCCTGGAGGAGTTCCTTCCTCGAGGTAGTACCTCGTCAGCGGGGTCGACAAGGCGCGGTTCCCGTCGCCCGAGGCGACCGTCTTGAGCAGGTACTTATAGCCCTCGCCCGCGCTCATCACCCGCATCGAGACCGTCATGCCCGTCAGGTGCGGACGGGATCACCGGCTTCGGACCCGGCGCTCGCGCCGGGTCCGAACCTCGTCTGCAAGAGGCGTGGACCGACCGAAGGCCGGCTGACCGGCCGCGCCGGGACGACGTTCTCGCGGACGCGATCCGAGGCCGACGCGCCGAGCGATCGAGGTCGCGATGACGGGCGGAGCGCCGGGGCGCGTGGATGGCGTGCGCACCTGGAAGGTGACCAGCCCGGCGACGTCTCGACCGGGACGCGCCGACCGTCATGGAACCGCGATGCTCGACACAGCCACCGCCCCGGCCGCACCGCTGCGGATCGGATCGCTGTTCTCCGGCTACGGCGGCCTCGACCTCGCTGTCGAGCACGTCTTCGGCGGGCGCTCGGTGTGGTTCTCCGAGCTCAACCCCGCCCCGGCGCGCGTCTTCGCGCATCACTGGCCCGGCGTCCCCAACCTCGGTGACATCACCCAGATCGACTGGCGGCAGGCCGAGCCGGTCGACGTGCTGTGCGGAGGTTTCCCTTGCCAGGACGTCTCCACTGTCGGCAAACGCGCCGGCCTCGCCCCCGGCACCCTCTCTGGCCTCTGGGCGCAGATGGCGACTGCGATCGACGTGCTGCAACCCGAGTGGGTCGTCGCCGAGAACGTCCGTGGCCTGCTCTCGGCCACCGCTCGACGCCCCGAACCAAAGGACGACCCCGATGAAAGCAACCCCCTCTCCGCAGCCCTCGAGTTCGCAACCCCGCCGAACGCTCTGCCCTTCGCGCAATGGAACCCGACCCGTGGAATCTGGGAGACACATCAGCCCGACCTCTACGGGCACTTGGAGCCGTACTCGGCGATCTGGCCGACCTCCGGTACGACGCTCGCTGGCTTGGCCTACCCGCTTCCCACGTCGGCGCAACCCACACCCGATTTCGGATCTTCATCCTCGCCCGGCGCACTCTTCCGCACCCCGCTCGCCTCGGACGTCGCCCGTGGCGGGGAGACCCTGGAACAGGTCCGAGCCCGACGCGGCACGATCGCCCTCTCGCATCAGATCATCGACCTGGCGCAGAACGGACCCCGATCCTGGAAGGGCAAGGAGACGGCCGGGCTGTGGCCGCTGATCGAGCAGCTGTTCGACGGTGGGGACACTACGCCGGAGCCATCCGACGGTGGGAATACTTCACCGGACGGACTGCCCCCTCGCCGGCCCTCCTGAATGACGGCGGTCAGCCTCGCCCTGCGCCGCGATTCGTGGAATGGCTCATGGGTCTGCCTGACGGTTGGGTCACAGACCCCGATCTCGAGTTGACTGGCAGCGAGCAGCTCACCGCACTCGGCAACGGCGTCCTACCACGCCAAGCGATCCGAGCCCTCGACGCCTTACGTCGGGGCATCACCATGTAGTTGGCGCCTCTTGCTCATCCCATACGCTTCACGGCTTTCCATCGCAGCGGATCTTGAGGCCTTCAAGGCCTAGCTCTTTCTTGCCCTTGCCCTTGCTGCTTGTGCTTCTCGCCGATGTCGTCGCAGAGTCGCGCGCCCGGGCGATCAATCCACCATCTGCTCGGCCAGAAGATTGAGTCGTCGACCCGATCTCGTTCATGCGGAACCGCGGGGAGCGGTTGGGATGAGTGCCCCAGGATTCGACCGCGAGGAAAAGGCGCACTGGCGATTCCAGCTCGTCAAACCAGCCGCATTTTACTCGGCCTGGATACGCCGTCCTCTTCCGTCCGACGGCGCCTGACCCAGCTTCTGGTTCGGCGACGGCCTACAGGGCTCGAGTTAGTGATGAGCTAGATCGGCAAGACCGTCCCGCTGATGAGTCCTTGGAGCGAGTAGACGAGCATTGTCCACAGCCCGCTGATCAGGAAGATGCCGATTCCGATCATTGCGACGCCGCTGGCGATGTTGATCGCGCGGATGTGCCGGCGCAGGAACGCGGTCGCTGTGGTCGCCCATCCCAGCCCGGCGGCGAGGGCCAGGAACGGCAGGCCGAGGCCGACACAGTACACGGTGGCGAGCAGTGCGCCCCGTGGTGCCGATGCGGCGCTGAGGCTGAGTGCGGAGATCGCAGCGAGCGTGGGGCCGAGACAGGGCGTCCAACCGAGGCCGAAGGCGATGCCCAGCATAGGTGCGCCGGCCAGGCCGGTTGAGGGTCTGATGCCGAGTTTCGCGGTGCGCTGTGCTGCAGGCCGGAAGTCGGTGCGGTGGAGACCATAGAATCCGACGACTACGGTGGTGGAGCCTTCGGGAGGTCGCGGATGACGGTCGTTTTCGTCCTCAATGCGGGCTCATCCTCGGTCAAGTGGAGACTGGTCGACGGGGAAACGGGCACGACGATCCGGGGCGGCGTCGTGGAGCGGCTCGGCCACGCCGGTGCGGATGGGCGTGAGCACGGCGCCGTGATCAGCACGCTGCTGGCCGGACTGGAGCACGAGCGCATCGCGGTCATCGGCCACCGCGTCGTGCACGGCGGCGACCGATTCGCAGCGGCTGCGCTGATTACTGACGAGGTTGAACATCAGATCGACGAGCTCGCCACCCTGGCTCCGTTGCACAACCCGGTCAACCTGACCGGCATCCGCGCTGCGCGCGCCGCCTTCCCGGACATCCCGAACGTCGCGGTGTTCGACACCGCGTTCCACCGCACCCTGCCGGCTGCGTCGGCATCGTATGCGCTTCCCGCAGACCTCGTCCAGCGACATCAGATCCGCCGATACGGCTTCCACGGCATCTCCTACCAGCACGTCTCCGCCCGCACTGCCGAACTGCTCGGGCGCGCGCTGTCGGAGCTTCGGCTGATCATCTTCCACCCGGGCAACGGGGCATCCGCTTGCGCAGTGGCCGGCGGCCGCTCGGTGGAAACCTCGATGGGCATGACGCCGCTGGAGGGGCTCGTGATGGGCACTCGCGCCGGGGACCTGGATCCGGGGGTGCTCCTCGCGCTCGGCCGCGCCGGCGTAGCATGGGATCGGCTGGAGGCGCTGCTCACGCGCGAGAGCGGCCTGCGGGCGCTGGCCGGCACCGAGGACATGCGCGACATCCATGCCGCGGCCGCCGCTGGGGATGCGAGCGCCGCCGCTGCGCTCGACGTCTACCATCCCCGGCTGCGCCACTATCTCGGCGCCTACCTCGCCCAGCTCGGCGGAGCGGACGCGATCGTCTTCACCGGCGGCGTCGGCGAGAACGCCGCCGCGACGCGCGCGGCGGTGGTCTCCGGCATGGCGGGCCTGGGCATCCTGATCGACCCGGCACGCAACGAGGCGAGGGCCGACGGGGCGCGAGCGATCTCGGACCCGAGCTCACCGGTCGCCGTGCTGATCGTTCCCACGGACGAGGGGCTCGAGATCGCCCGGCAGTCGCTCGCAGCGGTCAGCGTCTAGCGGTTCGGTCGACGTCGGAGGAGGCGGTCTCGTTCGTCCGATGCCGTCGGATGACGTTCAAGACGAGGACGGTTGCGAGCACCAGTGCCAGCACGAACATGGTCGCGATGAACCACAGGAAGTCCGAGCCGATCAGGATGTTGCTGATGACGAAGCGTCCGAAGGCGACGAGCACCCCGGCCGCCGTGCCGAGGTAGAGCCACAGCGTGCGGCGGGACAGCAGGGACGCGCCGATGCCCAGCAGCACGATCCCGAACCCCGCGATGAAGCCGCCCCAGGTCGAGAAGACGATCCCGAGCCAGTCCACGAATGCCACTGGCAGCGTGGCGGCGTCGATACCCGTATGCCGGATGTCTTCTGGCAGGAGGGAGGGTCGAAGGAACAGGAAGTAGACCCCGATCCCGAGGGTGAAGACGCCGAGCGCGGTCGTGAGAGCGCCGCCTAGCAGGTCCTTCCGGAGACGTTCCTGAGTGGGCATCCGAGACATCCGTCCTGTTCGACCGTGGGGCGCGTTCTCGCCTGGACCTGTGCCGGTGAGATGTGCCCTGGGCCCCAAGCGTTGCACAGGACATCCCGATCGGGCGAGAGCGGTCAGAGCCGGTCCAGGATGAACTGCACCCGCTCGTCGGCGCTGAGGACCGGAACCCGCACGACCGGCAAGGGCAGCGCTTCGTACACCTGGGTCAGCAGTTCGTGGATGCGCTGCTGGGCGGCGGTGTCCTCGGTGCGGGCGTAGTCGGCGGCCAGGGGCAGCAGGTCGAGGATGAACGTCGTGCGGTAGTCGACGTGCTCGAGCGCGGTGAGCAGGGCGGGGTCGGGCTCGAGATCGAGGAAGCGGTAGTAGGCGAGGGAGTCGGGGACGGCCCGGTCGAGGAACACGGTGGCGTCCGGGTCGAGGGCAGCTTCCTCCGCGAGCTGCATGTCCAGGACGCCGCGCTGGAACTGCCGCTGCTTCGCCCGGACCTCCTCGACGGTGCGGCCGGCGATGCGCTGCAGGTCGAGATAGTGCCGGGCATGCTCGATGGTGGTGGTGTAGCCGCGGTCCCGCAGCAGGTTCACGGTGGTGGTCTTGCCCGAGCTGGGCCCGCCGGTGATGACGTACCAGTTGGTCACGTTCGCCCTTTCGCTCTGCCCGCTCCGGGAATATCCTCTTCACGAAGTACCTTATACCGCTATAGGGTATCCGATCGACGTCGGAGGTGGCTGAGATGGCACACGGATACGTGGATGACAAGCAGGCGCTGCTGGCGCGGTTGCGTCGGGCGGAGGGGCAGGTGCGCGGGATCGCGCGGATGGTCGACGAGGACGTGTACTGCATCGACATCCTGACCCAGGTCTCGGCGGCGACGAAGGCGCTGGAGTCGGTCGCGCTGACGCTGCTGGAGGACCATCTCGGGCATTGCGTCGCGCAGGCGACCGCGCAGGGCGGCCCGATCGCGGAGGAGAAGCTCCGCGAGGCGAACGCCGCGATCGCGCGGCTGGTCCGCTCCTAGAACGTTCACACCACACGCATCGACACGCTCACGAAAGGAGCACAACATGACCGGACAAGGATTCCAGGACCTCGGCCTGCAGGCGACGAACGGCGTTGGCTGCGCCTGTTGCGCCCCCACCTCCCACGCCGCCACGGCCAACACCACCGCCTCCGCGACGGCGCAACCGGCATCGGGCGAGGTGTCGGCGCAGTTCCTGGTGGAGGGGATGACGTGCTCGCACTGCGTGCGGAGCGTCACCGAGGAGGTCTCCGCGATCGACGGGGTCTCCGGCGTCGAGGTCGACCTGCACGCCGGCGGCGTGTCCACGGTGACCGTGTCCAGCACCGCCCCGGTGGACGCGGAGCGGGTGCGGGAGGCGGTCGAGGAGGCCGGGTACAGCCTCGCCGCAGCCTCATGAGCACGCTGGACGTCGATCTCGACATCACCGGGATGACCTGCGCGTCGTGCGCGACGCGGGTCGAGCGGAAGCTGAACAAGCTGCCCGGGGTGGAGGCGACGGTCAACTTCGCCACCGAGAAGGCCCGCGTGCACTCGGAGGCCCCGGTGCCGGTGGAGGAGCTGATCGCGGCGGTCGAGCAGGCGGGGTACGGAGCGAGCCTCCCAGCCCCGCCTGTGCCCGACACGGCTGAGCAGACCATCCCGCGGGACGATGAGCTGGCGTCGCTGCGGCAGCGGCTGATCGTCTCGGCGGTGCTGGCGGTGCCGGTCGCGGTGCTGTCGATGATCCCCGCCCTGCAGTTCACCTACTGGCAGTGGCTCACGCTCACCCTGGCCGCGCCGGTGGTGGTGTGGGGGGCGTGGCCGTTCCACCGCGCCGCGGCGATCAATGCCCGGCACGGGGCGGCGACGATGGACACTCTGATCAGCGTCGGGGTGCTGGCCGCGTTCGGCTGGTCGCTGTACGCGCTGTTCTTCGGCGGTGCGGGGATGCCGGGAATGCGGATGAGCGTCACCTTCGTCGGCACCCCGCAGGCCGGTGGCCACGAGGTGTACCTGGAGGTCGCCGCGCTGGTGACCGTGTTCATCCTCCTCGGCCGCTACCTCGAGGTTCGTGCCAAGCGGCAGTCCGGCGAGGCCCTGCGCGCCCTGCTGGAGCTCGGCGCCAAGGACGCAGTGATCCTCCGCGAAGGCACTGAGCAGCGTGTCCCCGTCGCACAGCTCGTTCCGGGTGATGTCGTGGTGGTGCGGCCGGGTGAGAAGATCCCCGCCGACGGCCTCGTCACCGAGGGAATGTCCGCGGTGGACGAGTCGATGCTGACCGGCGAGTCCGTGCCGGTCGAAGTCGCCCCCGGCTCCCGCGTGGTCGGCGCGACTGTGAACACCGGCGGGCGCCTGCTCGTGCAGATCACCCGCGTCGGCGCCGACACCGAGCTGGCCCGGATGGCGCGGCTGGTCGAGGAGGCGCAGACCGGCAAGGCCCAGGTGCAGCGCCTCGCCGACCGGGTGTCGGCCGTCTTCGTCCCCATCGTCATTGTCCTCGCCCTGGCCGCGTTCGCCGGGTGGCTGATCGCGGGGGCGCCCTTGGAGGTCGCCTTCACCGCCGCGGTGACCACCCTGATCATCGCCTGCCCGTGCGCGCTGGGGCTGGCGACGCCGACCGCTCTGCTGGTCGGCACCGGCCGCGGCGCCCAGCTGGGCATCCTCATCCGCGGACCCCAGGTGCTCGAGCAGACCCGCCGCATCGACACCGTCGTGCTCGACAAGACCGGCACCATCACCGCCGGCACCATGACCGTCACCGGCATCCACCCCGCTCCCGGCACCGATGAGGCGGAGCTGATCCGGTTCGCCGCGGCGCTCGAGCACGGCTCCGAGCACCCCATCGGCCGCGCCATCACCGCCGCAGCCGACGGCCCGACGGATGCCGTGGAGTCATTCGCCGCCGAGGCCGGTCAAGGCGTGCAGGGCATCGTCGACGGCCGCATGGTCGCCGCCGGCCGCGCCACCTGGATCACCGGGCAATGGGCGATCGCGATCCCCGACGAGCTCGCCGCGACGATCACGGCCGACGAGGCCGCGGGCGCCACCGTGACCGTCGTGGCGTGGGACGGGCAGGCGCGCGGCGCGATCAGCGTCGCCGACACCATCAAGCCCACCAGCCGTGAGGCCATCGCCCGACTGCGCGGGCTCGGGCTGACCCCGATCCTGCTCACCGGCGACAACCCCGGCGCCGCCCGCACCATCGCCGACGACGCCGGCATCGAGGACGTCCGCGCCGGAGTCACCCCGCAGGGCAAACTCGACACCATCCGCGAGCTGCAGGCATCCGGACGGGTGGTCGCGATGGTCGGCGACGGCGTGAACGACGCCGCCGCCCTCGCCCAAGCGGACCTCGGCATCGCAATGGGCACCGGCACCGACGCGGCCATCACCGCCGCGGACCTGACCATCGTCTCCGGCGACCTGCTCCTGGTCCCGGACGCGATCCGGCTCGCCCGCCGCACCCTGGGCACCATCAAGGGCAACCTGTTCTGGGCGTTCGCGTACAACGTCGCCGCGATCCCGGTCGCGATGCTCGCCCTGCTCAACCCCATCCTCGCCGCCGCCGCGATGGCGTTCAGCAGCGTGTTCGTCGTCACCAACAGCCTCCGACTGCGCCGCTTCCGCCTCCTGCCCGCCCCGACGCCCACCGTCCTGACGCCCAGCCGCGACACCACCCCCGTCCACGCCTGACACCCACGCAAGGAGACCGCCATGACGCACGACCACGAGCACCACACCGGCCACGAGCACGCCGCGCACGATCACGGATCCCACGAGCACCATCACCATGAGCCCCCGGCCGGGGCGACCAACCTCGTCACCTGCCCGGTCATGCCCGGCAATCAGGTCGACCCGGCGTGGGCAGAGAAGCGCGGCCTGTTCCGTGACTACGAAGGCGCGCGGTACTGGTTCTGCTGCCCCGAGTGCGGGCCGCTGTTCGACGGCGACCCCGCCCGCTACGCCAACGCCGCCTGACCCACGACGGCAGGGAAAGGGGGCGCGGGATGGATACAGCGGTCGGTCTGGTGCAGGCCTACCTGCGGGTGAACGGGTACTTCACCGTCGCCGAGTACCCGGTGCTGGACGCGACCGGTCCGGACGGGCCGCGCACCGTCACCGACCTGGACATCCTCGCGATCCGACTGCACCACATCCCCGGCGACGACCCCGACCCGGCCCTCGGCGCCCGCCCCGGGGCGCCGGACATGATCGTCGGCGAGGTCAAGGAGGGCGCCCCGAAGCTGAACCCCGCGATGCGCGACCCCGCGGTGCTGGAGGCCGCGTTCGCCCGGTTCGGCTGCTGCACCCCCGCCGACGCGCCCGCCCTCGTCCAGGAGCTGCTGACGGCCGGGCAGGTCCTCGCCCCGGAGGGCCACCTGATCCGCACGGTCGCGTTCGGCAACACCGCCCGCCCCCATCGGTCCGGCTCCTGGCACACCGTCCCCCTCGAGCACATCCTCGACTATCTCCGCGATCACCTCGCCCGCAACTGGGCCGTCGTCGGTCGCACCCAGATCAAGGACGACACCCTCGGGCTGCTGGCTCTGATGGAGAAGGCCCACCGTGCCGGAACGGGCCGCCGATGAGCCGGTTGCCGCGCACCGGTCCCCATCCGGGACCATCGCCCCTGGCCAGGCATCGGTCGGGCGACCAGGCTGGGCAGGACCGCCGTGCGCCCGATCGGCGCCGACGGGGATCCAGGCACACCGGGGTACGCTGGACGCGGGAAGGAGGTCGGCGGTGAACCACATCCGAACCCTGGTGCACGCCCCATCCGGGCTGCACCGGCTGCTGCTGACCTTCGCGACCGCGCTCCTGCTGATCGCCGGCCTGCTGGCCATGCACACCCTCACCGGCACGCTCACCAGCGGGCACGCCGACACCCCCGCAGCGGCCTCCGAAGCCGCCCATGCCGCGCCCGACTCTGACCTGGGCGGCACCGTCGCGACCGGGAGCATGCTCGAGAACACCATCGGGACAGGCACCGAGGCTTCGGGCGGGCACTGCGAGGGCGACTGCGACAGCTCGGGCGGAATGCCGGACCATTCGATGCTGATGATGGCGTGCTTGCTGGCGCTGCTGGCCGCCACCATCGTGCTGCTCGCCCCGGCGCTGCTGGCCCGCCTGGGCACCGTCCTCGCCCTGCTACGCCTGCACGGGCGGAATGTGCTCACCGCGTTACCGCACCCCCGACCACCTTCCCTCATCGTCCTGTCGATCAGTCGAACCTGATTCCCCGCCCTCCCGTCGCCGCTGTGCCGGGAGATGCTGCGCCGTGCCCGCATACGGCTCGGGAATCAACTCACCATTCGACTGACTAGACAAGGACACCCACCCATGCGTTTCCGCATTCTCGCGCTGAGCACCGCCGCGCTCGCCGCGGCGCTCGTGCTCGCCGGCTGCGCGCCCACCGACGGATCCATGCCCGGCATGGACCACGGCCCCGGCGGCATGACCAGCGGCACCCCCGCCCCCTCCGAGCAGGCATCGTTCAACTCCGCTGACGAGATGTTCGTCACGATGATGATCCCGCACCACGAACAGGCCATCGAGATGGCCGATCAGATCCTGGCCAAGGACGGCATCGACGAGCGGGTCGTGACCCTCGCCGAGCAGATCAAAGCCGCCCAAGGCCCCGAGATCCAGACCATGAAGGGCTGGCTCGAGGACTGGGGAATCCCCTACGACGACTCCATGTCCGACATGGGCGGGATGGGCGGGATGGGCGGCATGGACCACGGCGACGGGATGATGTCCGACGACGACATGGCCGCCCTGGACGCCGCCACCGGGGTCGAGGCGACCCGGCTGTTCCTCGAGGGCATGGTCGGCCACCACCAGGGCGCCGTCACCATGGCCCAGATGGTGCTGAACAACGGCGAGAACCCGGACGTGGCCGCGCTCGCCCAGCAGATCATCGACGGACAGACCGCCGAGATCACCACCATGCAGGACATCCTCGCCACCCTCTGACCCGAACCCCTCGGGCGGGGCCGACCACCCCTGACCTGGCCCCGCCCGAGGCCCGGCGCATCCGTCCTGACCGACAGCGCCGGCCCGTCGAAAGGCCCATCATGACTTCCCGGACTCTGGCCGCGTGCTTCGTGGGCATCATCCTCGCCCTGATCATCCTGTCCGCGGCGACTGCTCTTCATCCAGGCGATCGCATGAGCAGCAACGCCACCACGATCACGGCCGCTGCCGTCGCCGCTGCCGCGGGCCTGCTGCTGACCGGCTGCACCTCCACGCCGACCGCCATCTCGGCACCCGCCCCGGACACGGGTCTCGGTCATGTGCACGGCATCGTCGACCTCGGCGGGAGCACCGTGCTGCTGGGCACCCACATCGGCCTCTACACCCTCACCGACACCGGCGACATCTCCGGCCCCCTGGGAGGCGCGGACTTCGACGCGATGGGCCTGACCGCCGACGGCGACGTCCTCTACGCCTCCGGGCACCCCGGACCGAACACCCCGGCGGAGCTCGGCGAGCACAACCTGGGACTCATCCGAAGCACCGACGCCGGGACCACCTGGGAGCCGGTCGCGTTTACCGGGCAGGAGGACTTCCACGTCCTCACCGCCGGAGACCGTGCGATCCACGGGATCGGGTCCAGCTCGATCACCATCCGCACCAGCACCGACGGCGGGACCACCTGGATCGACGGCGCCGAGCTCCCCGCCGCCGACCTGACCGTCACCACCGACGGCACCCTCTACGCCGCGACGCGGCAGGGCCTGCGGGAGAGCCGGGATGCGGGCGCCACCTTCGACCTCGTCGCGGATGCGCCGCCGCTCTACCTGGTGGAGGCGGACTCCACGGGCGGGCTGGTCGGCGTCGACACCGACGGCACCCTCTGGCGACTCACCGGCACCGGATCCTGGGACAGCGTCGGTGCCGCCACGGGCACCGTCCAGGCGCTCGGGAACGCAGATGGGGCGGTCGTGCTCGTCGACGACCGCGGCGTCGTCTGGATCCACGGCACCGAGACCACCGTCGTCCTCCCGACAGGGACCGCACAATGACCGCTATCACCATGACCACATTCGGCGGCCTCGGCCGCGAACCGCGAGGAGTCCTACCATGAGCACCGCAGCGGCCCGTTGGGCCCACCGCACCACCGACGTCACCCTGGACCGACTGGAGGAGGTGGATGCGTGGTGGCGGGCGGCGAACTACCTGAGCATCGGGCAGATCTACCTGCTCGACAACCCGCTGCTGCGCGACCCGCTCACCGCGGAGCACATCAAGCCGCGGCTGCTGGGGCACTGGGGCACCACCCCGGGCCTGAACTTCCTGTACGCCCACCTCAACCGGGCGATCACCGATCGGGACCTGAACACCCTGTACGTGACCGGGCCGGGGCACGGCGGGCCGGGCATGGTCGCCAACGCCTACCTGGACGGCACGTACACGGAGCTGTACCCGCGGATCGACCGCACCGAGGAGGGACTGCGGGCGCTGTTCCGGCAGTTCTCCTTTCCCGGCGGCATCCCCTCGCACGCGTCCCCGGACACGCCGGGGTCGATCAACGAGGGCGGCGAGCTCGGCTATTCCCTTGTCCACGCCTATGGCGCCGCGTTCGACAACCCGGATCTGCTGGTCGCCTGTGTGATCGGCGACGGGGAGGCGGAGACCGGGCCGTTGGCGACCGCGTGGCACGGCAACAAGTTCCTCAACCCCGCCGCGGACGGGGTGGTGCTGCCGATCCTGCACCTGAACGGGTACAAGATCGCCAACCCGACGGTGCTGTCCCGCATCCCCGAGGACGAGCTGGTCGCGCTGCTGCGCGGCTACGGCCACGAGCCGTTCGTGGTCACCGTCGGCTTCGACGGCGAGGACCCGCGGGAGTCCCACGCCCGGTTCGCCGGCGTGCTGGACGAGGTGCTGGACCGGATCGCGGACATCAAGACCGCCGCGGCGGCCGGCACCCTGGAGGGCCGGCCTGCGTGGCCAGCGATCGTGCTGCGCAGCCCGAAAGGCTGGACCTGCCCGCCGGTGATCGACGGGCTCCCCGTGGAGGGCACCTGGCGGTCCCACCAGGTGCCGCTCGCCGAGGTCCGCGACACCCCCGAGCACCTGCAGATCCTCCAGGACTGGCTGGCCTCCTACCGGCCCGACGAGCTCTTCGACGCCGACGGCGCCCCGTTCCCCGCCACGGTCGCGGTCGCCCCGGCGGGAGTGCGGCGGATGAGCGCGAGCCCGGTCGCGAACGGCGGGCAGCTGACCGTCCCGCTGCGCCTGGGCGATTTCCGGGACCACGCCCACCCGGTCGACCCCGAGGCGCGAGGCGCGGAAACCGGGGAGGCGACCCGGGTGCTCGGCGAATGGCTCGCCGACGTGATCCGGCACAACCCGGACAACTTCCGCATCTTCGGCCCCGACGAGACCGCCTCCAACCGGCTCGCCCCGCCCGTGTTCGAGGCCACCGGCAAGCAGTGGAACGCGACCGTGCTGCCGGTGGACGAGCATCTGGCCCCGACCGGGCGGGTCATGGAAGTGCTCAGCGAGCACCAGTGCCAGGGGTGGCTGGAAGGGTACGTCCTGACCGGCCGGCACGGTCTGTTCAACTGCTACGAGGCGTTCACCCACATCGTCGACTCGATGTTCAACCAGCACGCCAAATGGCTCGAAGCGGCCCGCGAGGTGCCCTGGCGGGAACCGGTGCCGAGCTTCAACTACCTGCTCTCCAGCCACGTCTGGCGGCAGGACCACAACGGGTTCAGCCACCAGGATCCCGGGTTCATCGACCTCGCTCTGAACAAGAGCCCCGACGTCGTGCGGGTCTACCTCCCCTTCGACGCGAACACGCTCCTGTCCACGTACGATCACTGCCTGCGTTCCACCGGATACATCAACGTCGTCGTCGCCGGAAAGCAGCCCGCCCCGCAGTGGCTGACGATGGATGAGGCGATCGAGCACTGCACCCGGGGTCTCGGCATCCTGCCGTGGGCGGGCACCGAGACGGAGGGGAGCGAGCCGGACGTGGTGCTCGCCGCCGCCGGCGACGTGCCCACCCTGGAGGTCCTCGCCGCGGCCGCGCTGCTGCGCGAGCACATCCCGGGCCTGTCCGTGCGGGTCGTGAACGTGGTCGACCTGACCCGTCTGCAGTCCGAGGACCAGCATCCGCACGGGCTGCCGGACGGGGAGTTCGACGCGATCTTCACCCCCGACAAGCCGGTGATCTTCGCGTACCACGGCTACCCGTGGCTGATCCACCGGCTCGCCTACAAGCGCGCCGGGCACCAGAACCTGCACGTGCACGGCTTCGTGGAGAAGGGCACCACCACGACCCCGTTCGACATGGTCATGCTCAACGACCTCGACCGCTACCGGCTCGCGATCGACGTCCTCGACCACGTCCCGGGCCTTGCTGCGACACACGCGCAGCTGCGGCAGGAACTCGTCGACGCCCGCCTGCGCGCCCGCGCCCACACCCGCGAGCACGGCACCGACATCCCCGCCGTCGCCGACTGGCGCTGGCCCCACCCCGACACCGACCTGAACCGCCCCTCCACCGCGAAGGAAATCCGATGACCGACACCAAGACCGTGACCCTGCAGGTCAGCGGCATGATCCGCGCGACCTCCAAGAACGTCACCGAAGCCCACCTCGCCCGCCAGCCGGGCGTCCTGTCCGTCGACGCGAACCCGGTCTCCCAGACCGCGACCGTCACCTACGACCCGCAGACCACCTCGGTCGCGCACCTGCAGAAGTGGGTGATCGAATGCGGCTACCACTGCGCCGGGCAGTCCGTCCCGGACCACATCTGCGACCCCGCCCACGAACCTCACGAGCACGCCGACCACCACGACCACGCCGAGCACGAGGGACGCGCGGTCTCCACCGGTCATGACACCCCGGCGGGGCACGAGCACCCGCACCCGCACCCGGCAGCGGACCACGCGGACCACTCCGCCATGGACGCCGGCGCGCATGCCGGTCACGCTCCGGCCACCGAGGGCGGACACGATCACGGGGCTCAGCCGGCCGGCCGCAGCGCGCAGGATGTGATGGGCCACGGCGGGCATCACGGCGGCATGTCGATGGACGCGATGATCCGGGACATGCGCAACCGGTTCCTGGTCGCGTTGATCCTGTCGATCCCGATCACCCTCTGGTCCCCGATCGGCCGGGAGGTGATCGGCTTCGAAGTGCCGGCCCCGTTCGGGCTGCGCGACGACGTGTTCATGCTGATCGTGTCGCTGCCGGTGATCTTCTACTCGGCCTGGATCTTCTTCGACGGCGCCTACCGAGCCCTGCGGGCCCGCACCCTCGACATGATGGTGCTGGTCGCGGTCGGCGTCGGCGCCGGCTGGATCTACAGCCTGATCATCACCCTCACCGGCGGCGGCGAGGTCTTCTACGAGGCGGCGACCGTGCTGGCCACCTTCGTGCTCCTCGGCCACTGGGTCGAGATGCGCGCCAGGGGCGGCGCGAACGACGCCATCCGACGGCTGCTGGAGCTCGCTCCCGCCCGCGCGGTCGTCCTCCGCGACGGCGAGGAGGTCGAAATCCCCACCTCCGAGGTCGTCCCCGGGGACCTCATGCTCATCCGCCCCGGCGCGAAGGTCCCCACCGACGGCGTCGTCGAGGACGGCGAGTCCGAGATCGACGAGTCGATGGTCACTGGCGAGTCCATGCCGGTCGAGAAGGCGCCCGGCTCGGAGGTGATCGGCGCGACCGTGAATACCGTCGGCACCCTCCGGGTGCGCGCCACGAAGGTTGGCGCCGACACGGCGCTGGCGCAGATCGTGAAGCTGGTGCAGGAGGCGCAGAACTCCAAGGCCCCTGGGCAGCGTCTCGCCGACCGGGCCGCGTTCTGGCTCGTCCTGCTCGCCCTCGTCGGAGGCACTCTGACCTTCCTGGTGTGGTTCCTCGCCGGGGCGGATGTGCCGATGGCGATCCTGTTCGCGATCACCGTCGTCGTTATCACCTGCCCCGACGCCCTCGGGCTCGCCACCCCGACCGCGATCATGGTCGGCACCGGCCTGGGCGCCAAGCGTGGTGTCCTGTTCAAGAACGCCACCGGCATCGAGACCGCCGCGCATATCGACACCGTCGTGCTGGACAAGACCGGCACTCTCACCAAGGGCGAGCCCGAGGTCACCGACTACATCCCCATCGGCATGGACGACCTCGAGCTACTCGCCCTCGCCGCGGCGCTCGAGCGGGAGTCGGAGCACCCGCTGGCCAAGGCGATCGTCACATACGCCGAGAGCCGGAACATCCCGCGTCGCACCGCGTCCGCGTTCCGCAACGTCACCGGGCAGGGCGCGATCGCCACCGTCGACGGAAAGCAGGTGGTGCTCGGCAACGCCCGGCTGATGGCCGCGCAGGGCATCGACACCGGCCCGGTCGTCTCGCAGCAGCAGGCCCTCGCAGACGGCGGCCGCACCGCGATCATGTTCGCCGTCGACGGGCAGATCGCCGGCGTGATCGCCCTCGCCGACGCCCCCCGCGACACCGCGAAAGCCGCGATCGACGCACTCCACGAGCAGGGCATCGAGGTGGCGATGCTCACCGGCGACAACAAGCCCACCGCCGAGCGCATCGCCTCGCTGCTGGGCATCGACACCGTGATCGCCGACGTGCTCCCCGAGGACAAGTCCGCCAAGATCGCCGAGCTCCAGGCATCCGGCAAGAAGGTCGCGATGGTCGGCGACGGCGTCAACGACGCCCCCGCCCTCGCCCAGGCGGACCTCGGCATCGCGATCGGCGCCGGCACCGACGTCGCCATCGAGACCGCAGACGTCGTCCTGATGCGCTCCGACCCGCTCGATGTCGCGATCGCGCTGAAGATCGGGAAGGGCACGCTGCGGAAGATGCGGCAGAACCTCGGCTGGGCCATCGGCTACAACGCCATCGCGCTGCCCATCGCCGCCGGCGTGTTCTACCCCGCGTTCGGGATCATGCTCACCCCCGAGATCGCCGCCATCAGCATGTCCGGCTCCAGCGTGATCGTCGCCGTCAACGCGCTCCTGCTCAAGCGGCTCCGGCTGCCCGCCCAGCAGGCCCCCGCGGCCCCGGCAGAGGCGAGCAGCCTCGCCCCGGCGTCGACGCCCGGCGGCGCCTCATGACCGGACGCGAGGCGCCGCGATGACTCCGCGGTCGGCAGAGCACGGGACTCACCACCTCGATGCCGTCTACGACGCGGTGCTGTTCGACATGGACGGCGTGGTCACGAACACCGCCGCGATCCATGCCGCCGCGTGGAAGCAGCTGTTCGACGAGGTGCTGCGAGACCCGCGTGTGCAGGTGGACGACCCCGAGACGACCTTCGACCCGGTCGCCGACTACCGCCGCTATGTGGACGGGCGAACCCGCGAGGACGGGGTATCGGCGTACCTGACGACCCGTGGGATCGCCCTGGACGCCGGAGATCCCGACGACCCACCAACGGCGTGGACGATCGCGGGGCTCGCGGCGCGCAAGAACGAGCTGTTCCTGGCGGAGCTGGGCACCCGTGGGCTGCGCGTCTATCCGGGCACCGCGGCGCTGCTGCATCGCCTGCGGGACGCGGCCGTGCCGGTCGGGCTGGTCACCGCGAGCCGGAACGCGCAGCAGATGCTCGCCGCCGCAGGACTGGCCGGCTGCTTCGACACCGTGGTGGACGGCCGGATCGCGCTCACGCATCACCTGAAAGGCAAGCCGGATCCCGCCATGTTCGTGGAGGCGGCCCGGCGACTGGGTGTCGCCGCGGCCCGCACCGCGGTCGTCGAGGACTCGGTCGCCGGCGTAGCGGCCGCGAGGCGCGGAGGCTTCGGCTTCGTCGTCGGCATCGACCGCGCCGGAGCGCGGGAGCAGCTCGAGGCCGCGGGCGCCGACCTCGTCCTGGCCGATGTCGCCGAGCTCGACCTGGGCGTCTCCACCACGGATCCGTGGCAGCTGGTCTACGACGGCTTCGACCCCGCGCACGAAGGGCACCGGGAGGCGCTCACCGCGCTGGGGAACGGCTACCTGGCCACCCGTGGCGCCCGGCCCGAGCACCACGACGACGGCATCCACTATCCCGGCACCTACCTCGCCGGCGTGTACAACCGACTGGCGAGCACCATCCACGGGCGCGAGCTCGAGGAGGAGCATCTCGTCAACACGCCCAACTGGCTTCCGGTGGACCTCCGCATCGGAGGCGGGCCGTGGCTGTCCACCGGCCAGGTCGTCGCGCACAGCGAACGACGCGAGCTCGACCTGCGCCGCGGCCTGGTCGTCCGCCGCGCGGTCCTCACCGCTCCGAACGGGGATCGACTCGACTTCGTGCAGACGACGTTCACCTCCCTGGACGAACCTCACCTTGCCGTGCTGGAAACCACGCTCACCGCCCCCGACTGGAGCGGCACGGTCACCCTTCGCGCCGGGATCGACGCCGGCGTGCGCAACAGCAACGTGGCCGCGTACCTCGGATCGGACGCCACCCACCTCACGCAGCCGACGTTCCGCCACGTCGGCGACACCACCCTCTGCGAGGTGCGGACCCGACAGAGCCGGGTCCACATCGCCACCGCCGTCCGCACGACCCTCACCGGAACCGACAGCGCGACCGATCACCGCATCGACACGCCATCGCAGCCCACCCGGGAGCTGCGCATCCCTCTGGAGCAGGGTCGACCGGTCACCCTCACCAAGACGGCCGCGATCTACACCTCCCACGATCGGGCCATCAGCGAGCCGGGTGGTGCCGCCCTGACCCTGCTCACCGAACGCGGTGGCGACGTCGAGGCGCTGCGGGAACGCCACGCGGCGGCGTGGCGGCGACTCTGGGAACGCTTCGCGGTCACCCTGGACGCCGACACGCACAGCCGACTCATCCTGAACCTGCACGTCTTCCACCTGCTCCAGACCCTCTCGCCGCACACCGTCGAGCTCGACGCCGGGGTGCCCGCCCGCGGCCTGCACGGCGAGGGGTATCGGGGGCACGTCTTCTGGGACGAGGTGTTCGTCCTGCCCGTGATCGCTCTGCGCACGCCCGAGATCAGCCGGGCGCTGATCGACTACCGCTGGCGGCGACTGGACGCCGCCCGCGCCGCGGCGACCGCCGCCGGACTCCGCGGAGCCCTCTTCCCCTGGCAGAGCGGCAGCGACGGTCGCGAGGAGACGCCCGAGGCGCTCTACAACCCGCGCTCCGGTCGGTGGATGCCGGACAACTCCCACCGTCAACGCCACGTCGGCCTCGCCATCGCCTACAACGCCTGGCAGCACTACCAGGCCACCGGCGACCTCGAGTGGCTCGCCGAACGCGGCGGCGAGCTCATCATCGAGGTCACCCGCCTGTTCGCCTCGCTCGCCGAGCACGACACTGCCACCGACCGCTTCCACATCGCCGGGGTGATGGGACCCGACGAGTTCCACGACGGCGCCCCGGACGCTCCCGGCAGCGGCCTGCGCGACAACACGTACACCAACGTCCTCGTCTCGTGGGTCGCCACGCGAGCGGCCCGGACACTCGCCCTGCTCCACGGGCACCGCGGCGAGGGCCTCCGCGACCGGCTCCGCGTCACCGACGAGGAGATCGCGGGATGGGCCCGGCTCAGCACACGACTGGCGGTGGGGTTCCACCGCGACGGCATCCTCACCCAGTTCGACGGCTACGAGAGCCTGCAGGAGCTGGACTGGGACCACTACCGCGAGGAGTACGGGAACATCGGCCGGCTCGATCTCATCCTCGAGTCCGAGAACGACAGCACCAACCGGTACAAGCTCGCCAAGCAGCCCGACGTCGTCATGCTGGTCTACCTGCTCGGTCACGACGGGCTCCGGGCGCAGCTCGCCACGCTCGGCTACCCGTTCTCCGAGCAGGACCTGACCCGCACGGTCGAGTACTACCTCGCCCGCACCGCCAACGGGTCGACGCTCAGCCGAGTCGTGAACGCCTCCGTCCTGGCCGGCATCGACCCGTCTCGCTCCTGGATCGCGTTCCGCGAGGCGCTGATCGCCGATCTCGACGACTCCCAGGGCGGCACCACCCGCGAAGGGATCCACCTCGGCGCGATGGCCGGCACCATCGACCTGCCCGTCCGCTCCTTCGCCGGCATGGCCCTCGGTGACGACGAGCTCGTCTTCGCCCCCCGACTGCCGCCGAACCTCACCCGGGTCGGGTTCCAGATCCGATACCGCGGCCACCTCGTCGACGTGATGCTCCGTGACCGCAGCCTGGAGCTTCGCGTGCACGCCGGCTCAGCACCCGCGATCCACGTGCGCGTCGGCGCGGTCGCCGTGCCGCTCTCGGCCGGACAGACCAAGACGTTCGCGATCGGCCCGGGCACCTCGGCCCGCGACGCGACCAACCGCGAAGGAGGCCTCGACTGATGAGCACGCATCGGAGCCGGTATCGGCGCATCGCCACCATCCTCGAGCACCACGGACTCGGGCTCGGCCTCGGGCTGCTCGGACTGGAGAAGTGGATTCCCTTCAACAAAGGCGTTCTCGGGCATGCGCGCCGGGACGAGCCCTACACCAGTCCGGAACACCTCCGACTCGCCCTCGAGGAGCTCGGACCGACCTTCATCAAACTCGGCCAGCTGCTGTCCACCCGCAACGACCTGCTGCCCGCCGCTTACCTCGCCGAGTTGGTCAAGCTTCAGGACGCCGCGCCGCCCGAGGCCTGGGAGCCGATGAAGGCGGTGATCCGCGAGGAGCTCGGCGCGGACCCCGAACAGCTCTTCGCACAGTTCGACCCGCAACCGCTGGCCGCCGCGTCGATCGGGCAGGCATACGCCGCGACCCTTCACGACGGCACCCAGGTCGTCGTGAAGGTCCGCCGACCCGGCGCGGTCGCCCAGATCCACGAAGACCTGGAGATCCTGCAGAACCTCGCCGAGCGCGCCGACAAGCGGTGGGATGCCGCCCGCCAGTACAACCTGCCGGGCATCGTCGAGGAGTTCTCCCGCACGCTGCGCGCCGAGCTCGACTATCTGCAGGAGGGCCGGAACGCGGAGCGGTTCGCCGCCGACTTCGCCGACTCACCCGACGTCGCCGTCCCTCAGGTGTTCTGGGAGACGACCACGTCACGCGTGCTGACCCTGGAACGGATGCACGGTATCCGAGTCGACGACCTGCCCGCCCTGGACGCGGCCGGCATCGACCGGAACCAGCTGGCCAGGCGAGGCGCAGACCTCATCCTCACCATGGTGTTCGAGAACCGCTTCTTCCACGCCGACCCGCACCCGGGCAACCTGTTCATCCAAACCGACGGATCCATCGCCCTCATCGACTTCGGCATGGTCGGCCAACTCGACGAAGAGGTCACCGAGCAGCTCTCCGACGTGCTGCTCGCCTTCACCCGCGGAGACTCCAACGCGCTCGCCACCGCCCTGCTCGCGCTCTCGATCACCAAGAACACCTCCGACCGCGGCGAGCTCGGCCGCTCCCTGGACGTCTTCGTGTCGCGGTATCTCGGACGCCCCCTGTCCGACATTAACCTCAGCCACCTGCTCGGAGAGCTGCTCGCCCTGCTGCGACACCACCACCTCCAGCTGCCGCAGCAGACCGCTCTGCTGTTCAAGGTCCTGATGATGGGCGAGGCACTGGCGGCACGGCTCGACCCCGAGTTCGAGATGCTGCAGGCGCTCACCCCCTTCTCGGAGCGGATCGTGCAGCGACAGTTCTCCCTCCCCGCCCTGGCGAAACGCTGGGCACAGGCATCCGCGGATGCCGGAGCACTGCTGCTCGAGCTGCCCGGAACACTCAAGCAGCTCCGGCGGGTGCTGGAGAACGGCGGCCTCGAGGTGCACCTGCGCGCGGCCGAACTGGAACCGCTCGTGGGACGGGCTGAACGGATCGGCAATCGCCTGATCGCCGGCATGATCACCGCCGCCCTGATCAACGGCATCGGCGAACTCGTCAGCGGGAACACGAGATGGCGCTCGCGGGAAGGCGTCATGATCGGCGCCGGCGCGAGCGTGGTCACCGCACTCGGCGGCTACCTGCTCTGGACCACGCGGCGACGGCGATGACCGCCGCGGCTCCCATCCCTCATCAGAAAGGCACGCACATGAACACCATTCGAGTCGGCGTCAACGGCTACGGCGTCATCGGCAAGCGCGTCGCCGACGCGGTCCTGCTGCAGTCGGACATGGACCTGGTCGGCGTCGCGGACATCGCCACCGACTGGCGGATCAAGTCCGCAGCGAACCGCCTGCCCGTGTTCGCCTCCACCATCGAGGCGCAGCAGGCCATGCGGGGCGCCGACGTGCCCGCACGGGGAGTGCTCGACGACCTTCTCGCGCAGTGCGACGTCGTCGTCGACACCACCCCCAAGCATGTGGCAGCGGGAAACCTGGAGCGCTACCGCGCCCTCGGCGTCAAGGCAGTGCTCCAAGGGGGCGAGTCCCACTCCACCACCGGCCACTCCTTCGTCGCCCAAGCCAACTACGCCAGCGCCATCGGCAGGGACAGCACCCGGGTGGTCTCCTGCAACACCACCAGCATCGTGCGGATCCTCGGCGCGCTGGATGCGGCCGGACTCCTGCTGCGTGCCCGCGGGGTGCTCATCCGCCGCGCCACCGACCCGTGGGAATCGCACCTCGGCGGGATCATGAACACGATGGTCCCAGAACCGACCATCCCCTCTCATCAGGGCCCCGACGCACAGACCGTGCTCCCCGGACTCGATGTCGTCACCATCGCCGCCAAAGGCGCCCACACGCAGACCCACAGCCACTACTGGACGCTGCAACTGACCCGGGAGGCGACCCGCGACGAGGTGCTGGACGCCCTGCGCGCCGCGCCCCGCATCGCGTTCATCCGGATGTCCGACGGCCTGGTCGCCCTCAACTCCACCGTCGAGCTGATGCGCGATCTCGGCCGCCCCCGGGGAGACATGTGGGAGGTCGCCGTGTGGGAGGACCTGGTCACCGTGAACGGCAGCGAGGCCTACCTCGCCTACCAGGTCTACAACGAGGCCATCGTCGTGCCCGAGACGATCGACGCGATCCGCGCGCTGACGGGCACCGTCCCCGACGCCGCGACCTCGATCCGCCTCACCGACGAGAGCCTCGGCATGCGCCAGGACTTCCTCACACCGGCGGCGGAGCCCGACCATGACCGGTGACCACCAACCGCCCGCCGACCATCCCGGCGAAGGCGACCCGCGGCGACGGATGCCTGTGACGGCGTGGCTGATCATCGGGATCTCCGTGCTCGGGATCGCGATCTACCTGTTCATCGACCACCTTCCCCACGTCGTCGCAGTGCTGCCCTACGTCGCGATCATCGGCATGGCCGCCATGCACCTGTTCGGCCACCGCCACCACACCGGCGCCCACGACTCGAATCATCGACGCCACGGGGGCGACAGCGGGACCGACACGCGAGAGTCGTCGTGAACACCGTCGTCCGCCCCCTCGCGGACGCCAGCCGGCACGGGCACCCCCGACCGCTGCGGATGCTGTGGGTCACGCTCGCCTGGGGGTCGTGCTTCGTCGCGATCACCGTCGGCCTGCAAGACGCCCCGCCGCTGTGGCTCGCGGCACTGAGAGCCCTCATCGCCGGGGTCGCGCTCGCAACCGTCGCCGGCATCCAGCGGGCACCTCTTCCCCGCGACCCGAAGACATGGGCACTGATCGGCTGCCTCGGACTGGTGAACATCGCCCTGGCATTCGCGACGATGTTCGTCGCCGCGACCGGACTGTCGACCGGGATCGCCTCGGTGCTCGCCAACGCGCAGCCAATCCTGATCCTGCTGCCCGCGTGGTGGCTCTACCGCGAGCGTCCCACCCCCGCCGCGATCGCCGCGATCGGCCTGGGCTTCACCGGCCTACTCATCATCGTCCTTCCCTCCGGGCTCGGCACCGGAGCGTGGCTCTCACTGACCTCCGCCGCCGCGATCACCGCCGGCACCCTCATCGGCCGGATCGTGCACGCAGACGTCCGAGTCGTGGCGGCAGCTCAGCTGCTCATCGGAGGTGCGATCCTCGCCGGCACCGCAGCCGTCACAGAAGGGCCGCCCACGATCGACTGGAACATCCGGTTCATCCTCACCCTGCTGTTCCTATCACTGGTCGGCACCGCCGCCACCACGGTCGCCTGGTTCACCGAGATCGGACGTGCCCGGCTCGACCTCCTCGCCGCGTGGACGCTGCTCGTGCCGGTCTTCGGGATCCTGCTGTCGCTGCTGATCCTGCGCGAGGACCCGGGCCTGTGGGGCTGGATCGGGACCGTGATCGTGCTGATCGCAATGGCGTTGCTCGCCATCGGATCCAGGCGCTCAGAGCCCTCGGCCGTCACGGCAACCGGCAATCGTGCCCCACGAGCCTCCGCCGATCATGCGACGTCCGACCCGGACGGCCTCCCTGACGAAAACCACGGCCCGCGCTCCCGGCCGGAAAGGAAACAACGATGAACCCGTCGCCCGCCCCACGCCCCCGCTTCCTCCTAACTCGGCGAGGGTTCCTCGGCGTCAGCATTGGCGCCGTCGCGACGGTCGCGCTGGCATCCTGCGCGCCGGCGGCGAACTGGGTGCAGCCCGACGGCGCCCAGGTCCAAGGCGCCGAGCGGCGCCGCGGCGGCACCGGGAAGGTCACCACCGCGACCCTCACCGCCGCCCCGACCGTGCTGGACCTAGCCGGGGCGACCGCGCCGACCTGGGCGTTCGGGTCTGTTCCGGCGCCCGTGATCCGTCTCGGCGCCGGAGACACTCTGAAGGCCACCGTCCGGAACCAGCTCGAGGCGGACACCTCCGTGCACTGGCACGGGCTCGCGCTGCGCAACGACATGGACGGCGTCCCGCCGGTCACCCAGCAGCCCATCAAGGCCGGGGCCAGTTTCGACTACGAGTTCATCGCGCCCGATCCCGGCACCTACTGGTTCCACCCCCACGTCGGGGTGCAGCTGGACCGTGGCCTGTACGGGGCGCTGATCGTCGAGGACCCCGCCGAGCCCGGCGGGTACGAGGACGAGTGGGTCATCATCCTCGACGACTGGCTCGACGGCGTCACCGCCACCCCCGACGACGTCCTTGACGAGCTGTCCGCCGGGATGGGCGACATGGGCGGGATGGGCGACATGTTCATGCGGATGGGCAACACCCTCATGGGCGCCACCTCCGACCTGCTCGGCGGCGACGCCGGCGACGTCTACTATCCCCTCTACCTCGTCAACGGGAAGCCCCCCGCCGACCCGACCCAGTTCACCGGGCGGGCCGGCGAGAAGGTGCGGCTGCGGATCATCAACGCCGGCAGCGACACCGCGTTCCGCCTCGCCATCGGCGGTCACACGCTCACCATCACCAATACCGACGGATTCCCCGTGGAACCGGTCGAAGTCGACAGCATCCTCATCGGCATGGGCGAACGCTATGACGCGATCATTACCCTGGATGACGGCGCGTTCCCCCTCATCGCTCAGGCCGAGGGCAAACGCGATCGCGGTTTCGCCGTCATCCGCACCGGCAGCGCCGCGGCAGCACCGACGGCCGATGTGAGCATCCCGGAGCTCACTAGCAGCCGGATCGGGACCGCACAGCTGCTGACGTCAGATAGCAGCGTTGCGCTGTCCTCACGGCAGCCTGATCGGACCGTGGCGATCACTCTCACCGGAGGTATGGCCGAATACGACTGGGGCATCGACGGGCGACGGTTCGATATGAATCAGCCCCTCGACGGCGCGCACGAGATCCGCGAAGGCGAACGCGTCCGGTTCACGATCACTAATGACACCGAGATGTGGCACCCATTCCATCTACACGGTCACACCTACCAGCATGAAGGTGGCGGCCCGCGGAAAGACACGTCGATCATCCTGCCCAAGCAGACCCTCACCGTCGACTTCGACGCTGACAACCCAGGTCTCTGGGTCGCCCACTGCCACAACATCTACCACGCCGAAACCGGCATGACCACTGTCATCGGCTATCGGGCGTGACCACGGCGCAACCTTCCGGAGGCCACGGAACTGGTCGTGTCGATGAACGCGTGACGGCGCCATTGATCGGACGGGATGCGGTCCCACCCCTGCGGGATCGTGACGATACCGGCCGCGGCTACGTTATTGGCCGGCCGGCCGGTCCGCCGTTGTCGGCGGTGGAGAGCGTGCGCGCCGAACGCATCCACCCCGCCGTGTTTGGGCACGCCAAGATCGTCCACGTCCTCGAGGGCGCCGCACACATTGAGACAGCCACAGGCATCCACGAGTTGACACCGGGCTACGCGATGGCTCTCGGGGCCGGCATGTGGTGCTCAGTGCGCCCAGACCCGACTGTGCGGCTATGGACGCTCTACTTCGACGAGTCCTTCCTCCGCTCCCACATGCGATGGGTGCTCGCCGACACCACGCGCGTCCGTCCGGGCGTGCATCCTGACGCCTGGGACGGCTCGGCACTCGTGCTGCAGCCTGGCGTGGACATCCTGCACCGCATCGAACCGCTGTGGCGCCAGATCAGCCTCGTGAACGAGACCGCGCCACCGGAGGTCGCGACCACCCGACTGATCTCTCTGTTCTCCCGCGCCGTCGAGATTGCCCTACCGACGCTGCTCGCCGACGACGGCGCCGTGCCCGAGAGGTTCGTCCTCCCGGTGCGCGGCCGGCTCGCGCAGCCGCCAATCGCTCGCCCCGTGCGCCGCTCGGTCGTCCTGCTGCGCTCGCGCATGACCGAGCCGTGGACGGTCGGCAGGCTCGCCGCGGAGGTGGCCGTCTCCCGCGCCCATCTCACACGCGTTTTCACCCAGCAGGTCGGTGTCGCCCCCATGCGGTTCCTCATCGAGACCCGCCTGACGGAGTTCACGCGACTGATCGAGGAAACCGACCTGCCGATCGCCGATGCATCCCGGCAAGTCGGATGGAACGACGCGCGAGTTGCGGCAGTATGGTTCCGCAAGCGCTTCGGAATCACCCCCACGCAGTACCGGCGGCATCCGCACCCTTCTTGCACCGGCGCCATGCCGTGCGAGTCGTGCCGTGGTGTGTGCGCCCTCACTCCGGTCCTTGAGCCCGTAACTCGTGCGGTGTCGCGTGATTCGCGCCGCGACGCGCACATTCGGCGGCTTTCCTAGACGATCTCCGCGCCCTCCCGGTAGGCCGGGTTGATACGTCAGGTCCACCGCTGCGCCTGACGGGCGTACTCGCTGATCGTCCGTCTGCCTGCTGCGTGGTGAACCTCGCGCACCTCATAGTCGCAAGCCATGAAGCGAGCCCTGGTATCGGGGGCGTAGGGAGGAGGCCGGCTATGGACATCGGCGCCGTGCTACGCGCCGCCGCGGCGATGCCGCTGTCGGATGCGGCGAGGTCGTTCGCCCAGGCCGGCGTCCCCGTCTTCCCGTGCCGGCGTCTGGGGAAGGAGCCGCGCACCGAGCACGGGTTCCATGACGCGAGCGCCGAGTTGCGACAGGTGGCCGCGTGGTGGCGGCGCTGGCCGACCGCGAACATCGGCGTGCCGACCGGCGCGGTCTCGGGCTTCGAGGTGGTCGACGTCGACGTCCACCCGGCCGGAACCGGATACGCCGCGTTCGGGCGAGCGCAGCGCGAGGGCCTGGTCGACGGATGGGCCGCGCTCGTGCGCACCCCGTCCGGCGGGCTGCACGCCTACTACCCGGCAAGCCCGGACGATCCGCACCGTTCCTGGCAGGCGCCGGCCGCGCACATCGACTTCCGTGGCGACGGCGGCTACATCGTCGTGCCGCCCTCAACGGTGATCGGGCGGGCTGGGAAGCGCTCCTATACGGTGGTCGCCACCGCGACCTCCGACGGCGCGCCGGTCGACGCGCGCGCCTTGCGGGAGCTGCTGGACCCGCGCCCCGAGCCGGTCCCGTGGGCGGGGCCGCGGGAGCGCGTCGGAGACCTCGACCCCGATCGGCTGGCACGCTGGGTTGCCGCGCGCGGTGAGGGCGAACGCAACCGTGCCCTGTTCTGGGCCGCGTGCCGCGCCGCCGAGGCCGGCGTCCCCTCCGCCGACGCCCACGCCGTCCTTGGGCCGGCTGCCGAACGCGCCGGCTTGCCGGTTCCCGAGATCACTACGACGATCCGCTCCGCGTATCGCATCGCACACCCGCAGGCCGCGGCCCGGCCCGTGCCTGCCGGAATGTCCCCGGTCGCTGTGCAGCCCTCGATCCGGGCGGTCTTGTGAACGGTCAGCCCCAGGTGCGGCGATTCGTTGTGGGCACCGCCATCGCGGGCACGGTGTTCATCGCGATCGGCGCGTTCTGGCTGTCCTTCACGGCGCTGGCGGATCTGGCGCGCCGCTCCGGGATCGACGACGCGCAGGCGTGGGCGTGGCCGCTCATCGTGGACGGCATCATCGTCGTCGCCACGGTCGCGGTCGTCGCCCTGGCCGGGCAGCGAACGGCCTGGTATCCGTGGTTGTTGCTGATGGCCGGGGCGCTCGTGTCGGTCACCGCGAACGCGATCCACGCGATTGTCGCCGCCGATGCCGACGTGCCGGCGGTGCTCGCCGCCTCCGTGGCCGCCGTGCCGCCGCTGGTGCTGCTGGCGATCACCCATCTCACCGTCGTCCTCACCCGCGCGCGCCCGGTCGGCCCGTCCGAGCAGAGCGTCGCCGAGCCCGCGCTCGCGGTCGAGGTCGAGCCGGTCGCGGAGGCGGACCCGCCGACGTCCGGGCGGGAGCTCGCGGTGGTGCTGCGGGATGAGGGCTGGTCGAACAAGCGGATCGCCCGGCACGTCGGCGTGCATCCCTCGACTGTCGGACGGTGGCTCGGAGCGCGTACCTCTCCGATAGCCATCACCGCGACCGCCGACACGGAAGGAACGCAACCATGATCGACGCGATCCGAGACGCGCAGCCGCCTCACGACAAATCGCGTGAGGCCGGCTCGCAGCCGACCCGCGCCCCCATCGAGCGGCCAGAGCCGGACGTCTCCGAGTTCGCGGTGCATGGCGACCCGTCCCGTCAGGCCGTTCCGGGACCGGCTCCGGCTGCGGCGTCGGGGCGCAGCACGGTCGCGTGGGTGCGGCCGACCGATCTGTTCGTCAGCCTGAGCGGGCGCGCCTCGGGCCGGGGCATCGACTTCCAGGCGGAGTTGGCACGCCGGACCCGCCGGCTGCCGTCGAACGCAGTCGCGGTGTCCCGTCGCGGGATCGCGCGGCGTTCGCACCGGCTCGCCCCGGTGACCGCGTTCGGTGTGAACACCCCGGCCGCACAGACCTCGCTCGAACCCCTCGAGCTGAAGTAGGCCGGAGCCCCAGCATGCACCGCTTCCCCAGCGTCCGGCCGGCCGCTGGGGAGCGTCCGTGTACCTGCCTGACGTACAGGAGGTGCCCGATCATGCTGCAAACCACTCAGCCCGCGTTCGCCACGAGCGAGGGACTTCGCGTCCTGCTCGTCCGCCTGCACGACGCCGGCCCCGGCGCCTGGCGCACCGACCCGGAGGCGGCGGCGCTGATGCAGTACACGATCCGCAAGTACGCGGGCCTGGCCCGCAAGCACCGCCAGGAGCCCGAGGACGCAGCCCCGGCCGCGTTCGATGCGATGCGCACGTCCTCGGTGCGCGGCGCCGACGACCCCTGGGCGGTTGTCACCCGCGCCGTGGACATCACCCTGAAGGCCGACGAGCAGGCCGCCGGGATGCTGTGCTCCACCCATCAGGCGCGACGCGCAGAATACTCCGGCTTCCATGAGGCCGAGCGGTTCTCCGACCGGGAGACCTCGATCACCGAGTACCACCCGGCGTTCCGCGTCGAGGCGCCCGAGGACACGGACGACGAGAGCGACGACCGCTCCGAGCAGGCCCGCCGCGCCCTCGAGGAGACCATCGCCTTGTTCGTCGCGTTGGACTGGCCCGAGGACGTCACCCGCGCGTCGATCGAGTACATCAGCGGACGGCTCATCGAGACCGGATCGCGGCGGGCTGCCTACGAGTCGTTGCGTCGGGACAAGCACGCCCGCGCGCTGCTGGATATGCCGCGGGTGTCGTGGACGACGCTGCTACGCGTCGTGCTTGGTAGCCCTGACCCGACTCTGGTGGCCACGAACACCGGCCGCGGGGTGCTGCTGCGTCTGACCCGCGGGTATCCGGTCGCCGAGATCGCCGCCGACGACGACCTGGCGCTGACGATCATCCTCGCCAACCCGATCACCGTGCGCGGTGGCGAGCTGACATGAGCACGAGCGACCCGACCGCGGGACACATCGAACTGGAATGGTCGCTCGACGCGATCCGCATGGGCTACCGGCACCGGCAAGAGCAGGGCGACATCCCCGGCCTGGCCGAGTCGATCCGCCGGCAAGGGTTCCTGCACCCGCTGACGATCACCCCCGACGGGTTGCTGATCTGCGGCGGGCGCCGCTACCTGGCAGCGCAGTACCTCGGGCTGAAGACCGTGAACGTGTGGGTGCGCACCGGGATCTCCGACAAGCTCTCTCTGCTGCTGGCCGAGCAGGACGAGAACCAGCTGCGCCTGGACTACACCGACCTGGAGAAAGCGTCCCTGTACCGGGAGCTGCGCGCCGAGCTCGCCGCGGACGCCGCACGCCGCCAGGAGGCCACCCGGTTCACCTCCGAAGGAAGAAACCCCAGGTCAGACGGTGCCGCCGAATCGACGGCACCGCACGGGGAGGCGGGGGACGTCCGTGAGCGGGCGGCGCTGATGGTCACCGGCAAGAAGGGGTACACGAAGCTGGAGCAGATCGGACGCTTGGAGGAGCTGGCCGCCGACGACGCCCAGCCGGCGTCCGTGCGCGAGCGCGCCCAGGCCGGCTTGGACGCGATCGGCCAGGGCGGACCCGTCAGCCCGGCCTACCGGCGCGCGCAGGCCGAGCAGTCCCTCGCCGAGCTGGAGCGCCTGGCCGAGGACGACACCGAGCCCGGCGGCGTGCGTGACGCGGCGGCCCGTGCGCTGGCGCGGCTGCGCGGCCAGCAATCCACCGTGCGCGCAGCGGAGCTGGAGCGGGTCGCTGCCGACACCCTGGCCCGTGTCCGTGCCGCCACCAAGCGCCGACCGGGCCGGCCGCACCCGGTCCCAGGGCAGGGGCAGGACGAGCCGGCGCGTTATCCAGTGCGGGTGTTCGTCGCCACGGTCGATGACTTGGCCGGCTTCACGTCGCACTTCGATCCGGCCGAACTCGCCGCCACGCTCGACGACGAACAGTGGGCCGAGTTCGAGGCCGTCCTCGACGCGCTGAACGAGCTGGCCGAGCAGATGCGCTCGGCGCGCACGCGTCGCCTGATCGCGCTGTGACCGTGCGCGGGGATGCCCCGCGCACCTGGACAGCATGGAGCTGACCCCTCGACCCGGACGCCGGCTACGCGTCATCCTTGCGCTGGTCGCCGCCGGCCTGCTGCTGATCCTGGCCGGCGTCGGCGTGTACGGGCTGCTGGCCGGTCCCCGCCGCGACGCCCCAGTCGACCCGCCGCCGAGCACCTCATCCACGCCTGCCCCGGTCGAGACATTCCCCGCCGCGGACGAGCCCGCCGCGCTGCGGCTCACGCACGACCCCGAGCGGTTCGCCCGCTCGGTCGCGGCGACCCTGTTCACCTGGGACGCCGGCGCCAGCTACGGACCGCTGGACATCGCCGACGTGCTGCTGGAGGCCGCCGAGACGACCACCGGGGAGCAGAACGGCCTCGCCTCCGACATCGCCGGCTACTTGCCGACGACTTCGGCGTGGGCGCAGCTGCGCGGCTACGCCACGAGGCAGAGCCTCACCATCGACAGCATCGGCGTCCCGGACGGCTGGGCCGACGCGCTCGCGCAGGCCCGCCCCGGCCAACTGCTGCCGGGCACGACGGCGTTCACGATCGACGCGACCCGGCACCGCACCGGCATCTGGAACGGGCAGCAGATCACCTCCGAGCATCCGGTCGCGTTCACCGCGTTCATCGTGTGTTCGCCGCCCGCGCCGGAGTTCTCCACCGGGCCGTGCCGACTGCTGCGCCTGTCCCAGCTCGACAACCCGCTGCGGTGACGGCATGAAGAAGCTCGCCATCACCCTCGCGCTGCTGATCTTCGTCGGCCTCTCCCCGGCGCTGCTGGCGGTCGGACTGCTGATGACCCCCGCCGCCCAGGCTGCAGCGTGCCTGCCCGGCTCCCTGACGGTCGGGGCCATCCCCGACGAGCTGACTGCCACCGCAGCCGACGGCACCTCGATCACGCTGACGCGCACGCAACTGACCCATGCGGCCACGATCATCACGGTCGGCGGGCGCACCAGCGGCGTGGGCGCGCCCGGCGTCGTCATCGCCCTGATGGCGGCGCTCACCGAGTCCCGGCTGCGGATGCTCGCCAACACCGGCGCCTACCCCGAGTCCGGCGACTACCCGAACGACGGCAACGGGGCCGACCACGACAGCCTCGGCCTGTTCCAGATGCGGCCCGCCTCCGGGTGGGGAACCGTCGCCGAGCTGATGGACCCCGACTACCAGGCGCGCGCGTTCTACGGCGGGCCGGACGGCCCCAACTACCCGAGCCCGAGGGGTCTGCTCGACATCCCCGGCTGGCAGCAGATGGACCCCGGCGAGGCGGCGCAGGCAGTCGAGGTCAGCGCCTACCCGGATCGCTATCAGAACTACCGACCCGTCGCCGAGACGATCCTGCGTGTGCTGACCGCACCGCCGCGCGGAGGCGCAGGCGGTTTGGCCACGCCGATCGTGCTCGAGACCACGAGGGTCGTGTTCCCGCTTCCGACCGGGACATGGGTGCGCACCGACCCATTCGGGATGCGTGTTCACCCGATCACCGGCGAGCGGTCGATGCACACCGGCACCGACTTCGCCGCCGCCGACGGCACCCCGATCTTCGCGATCGCCGACGGCATGGTCACCCACGCCGGCTACTCCGGTGGTTACGGCGGGCTCATCGTCATCGAGCACACCGTGGGCGGGCAGCGGGTCGCCTCGGCCTATGCGCACATGTGGGAGAACGGCATCTATGTCGCCAACGGGCAGACGGTCAGCGCCGGGCAGCACATCGGCGACGTCGGCTCCTCCGGACAGTCCACCGGCCCGCACCTGCACTTCGAGATCCGCGAAGGCGGCGGGGGCGGCACCGCCGTCGACTCGGAGCCGTGGCTGGCCGAGCGCGGCGCGCTCGACCTGGACGCCGCCAGCACCTCCGCATGCAGGCCGAGCCCGGAGGCTGCCTGATGGACGTGTTCCCCGACTTCGGCGCCACCGCCGGCGCGGCGGACCTGCCCCAAGTCATCGGCGCCCTGCTGATGTTCGTGCTCGTCATCGCCGTGCTGATGCTCGTCGTCTGCGCGATCACCTGGGCGCTCGCCGCCTCGCACGGTAACTACCAAACCGCCACACGCGCCCGAACCGGGCTGCTCGTCGCGATCGGCACCGCCGTGCTCGCCGGAGCCGGCGTCGCCTGGCTGAACTGGCTCATCACCCTCGGCTCCGGGCTCTGAAGCCCCGGTGGGATGTGCCGCGCACCTGACTCGCGAGAACACATCCCTCGCGAACGTCAAGGAGTCCCACCGTGATCGACATCGACCCCAACGGCACCGGCCTGCCCGGTATCGAGCAGCTGCGCACCATCGTCGGCGCGATCATGACGGTAGGTCTCATCCTGAGCGTCCTGGCCCTGATCGTCTCCGCGATCATCTGGGGCTTCGGCGCGAACAGCAGCAACCCCCACCTGGCCTCGCGCGGCAAGGTCGGCGTCCTGGTCAGCTGCGGTGCCGCGATCATCTGCGGCGCGAGCGTCACCCTCATCAACTTCTTCTGGAACGTGGGCCAGAGCGTATGAGGAGCCGCGCGAGCGCGCACCGGGAGCGGCGCTCATGAGCGTGTGCGACATCCCCGTCATCTCCAGCGTCTGCGATGCCGTCGGCGAGGGCGTCGCCTCCCTGGTCGCGGCCCCATTCGATTGGCTCGCCCAGGCGATGGGCGCCGCCGCCGGGTGGCTATTCCAAGCCGTGTGGGGCGTGTTCGACACCACCACCCTCGTCGACGTCACCGGCGCCGAGTACGTCGGCGTCTACAACCTCCTGTTCGGCGTCGCGATCTTCGTGATGCTCGTCTTCTTCTGCCTCCAGCTCATCACCGGCCTGATCCGCCGCGACCCCGGCGCCCTCCCGCGCGCCGCCCTCGGGCTGGCGAAATCCGTGCTCGGCTCCTTCGTCGCCCTCACCCTGACCGGAACGCTGCTGGAGATCACCGATCAGCTGTGCATCGGCATCGTCCAGGCAACCGGCAACTCCATGCAGGACATGGGCGACAAGATCGCCCTTCTGGGTGGCGCGCTCGCCGGCATCAACATCGCCGCGCCCGGTGTCGGGGCGATCATCACCATCTTCTTGGCGGGCCTGGCGATCTCCGCCGCCGCCATCGTGTGGTTCTCCCTGCTCGTGCGCAAAGCCCTCCTGCTGGTCGCGATCGTGTTCGCTCCGGTCGCCCTCGCCGGAGCATCGTGGGATGCGACCCGTGGCTGGTTCGGCAAGTGGGCGACCTTCGTGCTCGCCCTGATCCTGTCCAAGCTCGTCCTGGTCGTCGTGTTCCTCGTCGCCATCGCCCAGGTCTCCCAGCCGATCGACCTCGACCTCGCCTCCATCAGCGACCCGATCGCCGGCGTCGTCCTCATGCTGGTGGCCGCGTTCGCGCCGTACATGACGTACAAGTTCATCTCCTTCGTCGGGTTCGACATGTACCACGCGATGTCGGCCGAGCAGGAGGCGAAATCGGCCATGAACAGGCCCGTGCCCGTGCCGACCGGAGGTGGTAACGGGGCGTCCCCGAAGAAGATCCTCGACGGCGGCGACGCCCCCTCCGGCGGCGGCCGGCCCCCTGCGCCCACCGGGCAGCCGTCGACCGGAGGCGGAGGCGGAGCGGCGGCCGGAGGCGCGGCGCCCGCCGCGGGCGGCGGTGCCGCCACAAGCTCAGGCGCCGGGGCCGGTGCCGCGGCGGGAGGTGGAGCCGCAGCCGGCGGCGCCGCCGCCGCAGGGCCGGTCGGTGCGGCCGTCGTCGTCGGTGCCAAGGTCGCCGGCGCCGCAGCGACCGCAGGCCCGAAGGCCGGCAACGCCGTCGCCGCCGCCGCCGGAGGACACGCGGACGCCGCCGAGCCGGCCACGACCCCACCGAGCACCCCACCCGCCCCGGCCGCGCCGTCACGGCCGGCCGCGCCCGCATCGCCGCCGCCGCGCCAGCCCGACCCGCCGGCGCGCCCGCAGCCCCCGGCGAAGAAGGAGTAGGTCATGGCATCCCGAACCCGCGCCGGCCATCGCGACGAGCCCGAACTGCACCCGGTCAAGTTCTCCCGACTCACCCGCCGCGGCGTGCTGCTGGGCCTGTCGCTGTCGCAACTGCTCGTGCTCGCCGTCGCGGCCCTGTCGATCGTCGTCGCCCTCTACATGGGCGGCGGCGTGCTGCTGGCCTACGCCGCCCCAATCTGCCTGCTCTGCGCCGTGCTGGCCTGGGTGCCGGCCGGCGGCCGGAAGCTCATCGAGTGGGTGCCGATCGCGCTGCGCTGGATCTGGCGCACCACCGGCGGGCAGCTCATGTTCCACGCCCGGATCGTCAAGCCACGCCCGGCGGGCACCCTCGCCCTTCCCGGCGACGCCGCGGCGCTGCGCGAGTACCTCGACCCGGCCACCGACGCGGCGATGATCCACGACCCGCATGCCCAGACGCTGACGGCGGTGCTGACCGTCACCCATCCGGCGTTCGTGCTGCTGGACCCCAGCGAGCAGGAGCGCCGCGTCACCGGATGGGGCCGGGTGCTCGCGACCTGCTGCCGCTCGGGACGGCTCGCCCGCGTGCAGGTGCTGGAGCGGACGCTGCCGGACTCCGGCAGCGGTCTGGCCGAGTGGTGGGCCGAGCACGGCCGCGCCGACGGCTCATGGACCTCGAACACCTACGCCGAGCTCATCGACCGGGCCGGCCCCGCCGGGGAACGGCACGCCACGACCCTCTCGGTCGCGCTCGACCTGCGCACCTCGGCCCGCGCGATCCGCACCGCCGGCGGCGGGATGAAGGGCGCCGCCGCGGTGCTGCGACAGGAGATGACCACCCTGACGGCGGCGCTGCGCGCCGCCGACCTGACCCCCTCCGAGTGGGCCGGTCCCGGCGAGATCGCCGTGATGCTGCGCTCGGCGTATGACCCCGCCGTCGCGGCGACCCTGGAACGACACCGCGACCTCGGCCGTGACCTCGCCACAGCCGGCCCCGTCGCGATCACCGAGAGCTGGCAGCACCTGCGCTCGGACTCCGCCTTCCACGCCGTGCTGTGGATCACCGAATGGCCCAGGTCGCTGGTGTATCCGGGGTTCCTCGCCCCGATCCTGCTGTCCTCGGGCGTGCGGCGCGCGTTCTCGCTGATCGCGACCCCGATCCGCTCCGACCAGGCCGCCCGCGACATCCGTAAAAAGAAGACCGAGTACATCAGCGACGCGCACCAGCGTCAGCGGATCGGTCAGATCGAGGATGCGCAGCAGTCCGCTGAGTTCGAGGACGTCCTCCAGCAGGAAGCGGACCTGACGAGCGGCCACGGCGTCCTGCGCTACACGGGCCTGATTGCCGTATCCGCGCCGACGCTCGATGAGCTGGAGGCGGCCGTTTCCGCCCTCGAGCAGGCCGCGATCCAGGCGTCGTGCGAGACGCGCCGCCTGGTCGGGCTGCAGGCCGCGGCGTTCGCCGCCGCCGCGCTGCCGCTGTGCCGCACCGTCTGACCGGCCGTGCGCACCTGTCCTCCGACACGCCAACCCATCGTGAGGACAACGCCATGCCGACTCTGACCGACCCGCTCGCGGATGCCGCGGAGAGCGCCGCCGCGCTGCGCGGTCTCGCGCACGCCACGCGGGACATGCCCCCGACCAGCACTTACCCGGTGCTTGGCGAGCTGATCGCCGGCACCCGGTCGCTGCGGCAGGTGCTCGATCAGCTCACCCGCAGCCACGTCGACGCGCACGAGCTCGCCCGCACCGACGACGGTGACCCGTTCCTCGGCCGGGTCTACGCGCTCGCCGCCGCGGACGCACTCAACCTCGCCGCAAACGCGCTCGACGAGGTGCAGGTGCGGCTCGACCTGGCCTCGCAGCACGCCTCCCGCATCGCCTGGCAGCCTGCCAGCCTCGACCCGGCCGGTCTCGCCGGCGCCGCCCCGACCCATGCACCGGAGAAGGCGACCTCCCGGTGGGTGAGCGTCGTGTTCCTGCAAGGCGAGGAGGCCGACGAGGTGCTGACCCTCATCGACCGCGAGGGTCCCGACGCGGCCGTTGCGCACCTGGCGCGGTGGGACTACGGCCAGGAGACGACCGACGCGGCGCTGGTCAACGGCTACGTCTACGACGCCCCGCCCGTCGGTGCGCTGGACCGCACGGTCACCGTCGAGGGATACGCGCTGACGTACAACCCGACCCTCGGTCACGTCGGCCTGCTGCGCGCGCACGACGTCGCGCCCGACCCGGCGCTCGCCGAGCCCGCGCCCCTCACGCAGGCCGGCAGGGGGCGGCCCGCCGACCCGGAGTGGTTCGGTGCCGCTCCGCAAGCCGCACGGCCGGGTCAGGGCCTCGCGCTGTGAGCGGCCAGGACGACGACCGCCTGCACACCAGCGTGCTCGTCTCCCCGCAGAACGAGCGCCGCAAGCACCGCAAGGCGCGCCAGCGTGCCGCCGCGGAGTTGATCGCCGAGCAGCAACGCACCCGCAAGCTGCAAGCGCAGCAACGCTGGGAAACCGAGCGCGACGAACGCCGCCGCACCACCTACCTGCCACCCGCCGGGGAGGCCGGCCCGGCTGCGCTACGCACCCCCGGCCGGCTGCGGCTGCCGCGCCATCAGGACACCTCGGCGACGCTCGCCGGGGCGTATCCCTTCCTCGCCGAAGGCGGCCTCGGGTCCGCAGGCGTGTTCGTCGGCCAGGATCTCTACTCCGGCGGCAGCTTCGTCTACGACCCGTGGGTCTTGTACGCGCGCGGGGTCATCACCGCTCCGAACATCGTCGTGGCCGGCATCGTCGGCTCCGGCAAGTCCTCCCTGGTGAAGTCCCTCTACACGAGGTCGATCGCGTTCGGGCGCAGGGTCTACGTGCCCGGCGACCCCAAGGGAGAGCACACGGCGGTCGCCGAGGCCGTCGGCGGGAAAGCGATCGTGCTCGGGCACGGGCTGCGCAATCGGCTGAATCCGCTGGATGAGGGGCACCGGCCCTCGGACGTGTCCGACAGCGAATGGGCGACCCAGGTCGCTGCACGCCGCCGCGATCTGATCGGCGCGCTGACGGAGACCGTGCTGGATCGGCGGCTGACGCCCCTGGAGCACACCGCGATCGACCTCGCCCTGGCCGATGCGGTGCGCTCGGCCGAGACCCCGATCCTGCCGATGGTCGTCGACCGCATCCTCAACCCCGCCGCCGCCGACGACTCGGACGGGCGCCTCGCCGAGGACGGACGGCTCGCCGGGCACGCTCTGCGCCGGCTGGTCGCCGGCGACCTCGCTGGGTTGTTCGACGGCCCCTCCACGGTGACGTTCGACCCGTCCCTGCCGATGGTCAGCCTTGATCTGTCCCGCGTCGCGGAGAACAGCACCCTCATCAGCGTCCTGATGACCTGCTCGTCCGCGTGGATGGAAGCGGCGCTGCTAGACCCCAACGGCGGGCAGCGGTGGGTGATCTACGACGAGGCATGGCGGCTCATGTCCCATGCGCCGCTGCTGCGCCGCATGGACGCCCAATGGCGCCTCGCTCGGCACTACGGCATCGCGAACGCGCTCGTGTTCCACAAGCTCACCGACCTCGACAACGTGGGCGACAGCGGCTCGGCGATGCGCGCCCTGGCATCCTCGCTGCTCGCCAACGCGGAGACGCGGATCATCTACCGCCAGGAAAGCGACCAGCTCGGCATCACCGGCGAAATCCTCGGGCTGACCGGCACCGAGCAGAAACTGCTGCCCACCCTCGGCACTGGGCAAGGGCTGTGGCGGGTCAAGGATCACTCCTACGTCACGCAGCATCAGCTGCATCCGGCCGAGCTCGAACTGTTCAACACGGCCACGCGCATGACCGGGGAACCCCGTAAGTTCACGATTCCTGAAGTCGGTTGATGCAGGAACTCACGGCATGAGGGCCTGGTTCAGGGTATCTGGGGCCGTGAGTTCCGTGGCTTGTAGGGGGGTGATGGTTGTGTCGATGCGGACGGCAGGATCGGCGGGCTGTGCAAGACCGTGATCGGCGTGGGGCTCAGATACGTCAGCGCCTGCTGTATAGTCATCTCATGCTGACTATTGCTTCGCGGTTGGATGTGATGAACCGGCTGGGCCGGGCGATGGCCGACCCGACCCGGTCGCGGATTCTGATGACACTGCTGGACGGGCCGAGCTATCCGGCGGTGCTGTCGCGGAGTCTGGAACTGACCCGATCGAACGTGTCGAACCATCTGGCGTGTCTGCGGGACTGTGGGATCGTGGTGGCCGAGCCGGAGGGCCGCCAGACGCGTTACGAGATCGCCGACCCGCACCTGGCCGCCGCGCTGGATGCGCTGGTGGAGGTCACGCTGGCTGTGGACGAGAACGCGCCGTGCATCGACCCGGCGTGCTCGGTCGTCGGCTGCTGCGAGCCGGGAGCGATCGCGTGAGCACGATGACTGGCTCCCAGGTCGCGCAGCTCGACGATGACGACGATGACGACCGGCCGTGGTGGCGGAGTCCGAGCGTCCTGATCCCGATCGGCTCCGGTGTCGCGTTCGCCGCGGGGCTGGTGTGCGAGTGGACCGGCGCGGATCTCGCCGCCCTCGTGCTGTTCTGGATCGGCCTGCTGCTGGGCGCGTCCACGTTCGTGCCGGGTGCGCTGCGGAAGCTGTTCACGCGGGGCAAGCTCGGCATCGGGCTGCTGATGACGATCAGCGCGGTGGGCGCGGTGATTCTCGGCTATGTCGAGGAGGCCGCGGCGCTGGCGTTCCTGTACTCCATCGCGGAGGCGCTGGAGGACAAGGCGATGGACCGCGCCCGCGCGGGCCTGCGGGCGCTGCTGAAGCTGGTGCCCGAGACGGCGCTGGTCAAGCGAGGTGACGCCACGGCCGAGGTCGAGGCGAAGGAGCTGCGCGTCGGCGACCTGCTGGTGATTCGACCTGGCGAGCGGATCGCCACCGACGGGATCGTGCGGGTCGGGCGCAGCAGCCTGGACACGTCCGCGATCACCGGCGAGTCGATCCCGGTCGAGGTCGAGCCCGGCGACGCGGTATCGGCCGGGTCGATCAACACCTCCGGCGTGCTCGAGGTCGAGGCCACCGCGGACGGCACCGACAACTCCCTGACCACGATCGTGGAGCTGGTGGAGCAGGCCCAGGCCGAGAAGGGCGACCGCGCCCGCCTGGCCGACCGGATCGCTCGCCCCCTCGTGCCGGGCGTGATGATCCTCGCCGTGCTCGTGGCCCTGCTCGGGTCGCTGCTGACCGGCGATGTCGAACTGTGGATCACCCGCGCGCTGGTTGTGCTGGTCGCGGCGTCGCCGTGTGCGCTGGCGATCGCCGTTCCCGTGACCGTGGTCTCCGCGATCGGGGCGGCTTCCAAGTTCGGCGTCGTGGTGAAGTCCGGCGCCGCGTTCGAGCGGTTCGGCGGCATCCGGCACTTGGCCGTCGACAAGACCGGGACGCTGACCCGCAACGAGCCCACTGTGAGCCGCGTCGTCACCACCGACGTGGCCGAGGACGAGGTGCTCGCATGGGCGGCGAGCCTGGAGGCGCACAGCACGCACCCGCTGGCCGCCGCGATCACCAACGCCGTCCGGCAACCTCCGACCGCGCAGGAGGTCACGGAGACGGCAGGGCACGGCATCACCGGGACGCTGGGCGGTGCCCGGCTCGCCGTGGGAAGCCCCCGCTGGCTCGACGCCGGAACGCTGGCCGGCGAGGTCGAGGCGATGGAATCTGAGGGAATGACCGTCGTCATTGTCCACCGCGAGGGCGTGCCGGTGGGCGCCGTCGGGGTCCGGGACGAGTTGCGACCCGAAGTCCCGGAGGTGATCGCGACGCTCCTCAAGCGAGGAGTGGGAGTGACGATGCTCACCGGCGACAACGCCCGCACCGCCGCCGCCCTGGCCGCACAAGCCGGCATCACCGATGTCCGCGCCGAGCTGCGCCCCGAGGACAAGGCCACCGCCGTCGCCGCGCTGTCGAAGTCCCAGCCCACCGCCATGATCGGCGATGGCATCAACGACGCCCCCGCGCTGGCCGCCGCCGACCTGGGAATCGCGATGGGAGCCAAGGGAGCCGACGCGGCGATCGAATCCGCCGACGTCGCGTTCACCGGCCACGACCTGCGCCTCATCCCGCAGGCCCTCGCCCACGCACGCCGAGGCCGCAGCATCATCAACCAGAACGTGGTGCTCTCCATCCTCATCATCGCCGCCTTGCTGCCACTGGCGATCCTCGGAGTGCTTGGCCTGGCCGCCGTCGTCCTCGTCCACGAGATCGCCGAAGTCGTGGTCATCCTCAACGGTCTGCGGGCAGCCCGACGGCGGAAGGCATGAGTCGCCCTTTCGACCGCGGGATCGCCCCAGCGGCAACGAGTGCGACGGACACGGAGGCGACGATTCCCCGCCGCGCCGCGCCGCGACGGGCCGCGTCCGGCCGCGCTGGTTCCTGCTCGCCTGCGCCCGCCGCGCCGGTCGATCAGGGCACCAAGACCATCGCGCAACTCAGCGAGCACGAGCGCTTCTCGCCGGTGGGCAACGTGCTCGGCCTGCAACTCGCGTTCAACCCCGGCACCGTCATGTCCCTCGGCACCAACGCGACCTGGATGCTCGTCGGGGGCGGCGCGATCGGGAACCTTCTCGACCGGCTCCTCGCCAGCTCGCCGCGCTCAACGTCGGCTCCTAGACCAGCACCCTCGCGCGCTGGCTCTCCCACGCTTGCGCGGCGACCTGCACCGCGTCCCACGGTGAGCCCAGCGGCGGCGTGTAGGAGAGGTCAAGGTCGGCGAACTGCTCGATAGTCAGCCCGGCGTAGAGGGCGGTGGCGAAGGTGTCGACGCGCTTGGCGACCTCGGTGCCGCGCCTGCCGACGAGTTGCGCGCCGAGCAGTCTCCCGTCGCCGGTGTCGCCGGTGATGCGGAAGTGGATCGGGTGCGCGCCGGGGTAGTAGCGCTTGTGGTCGTCCGCCGCAGAGCTCACCGTCGCGGGCGCGTACCCGGCGGCGATCGCCTCGTGGTCACGCAGGCCGGTGCGGGCAGCGATGAGGTCGAAGACCTTCACGACCTGGGTGCCGACCGAGCCGGCGAAGGCCCGGTCACCGCCGAGGGCGTTCTCCCCGGCGATGCGGCCCTGCTTGTGGCTCGTCGTGCCCAGCGGCAAGTAGGTCACCCCGAGCAGGCGGTGATGGGTGATGATGCCGTCCCCGGCGGCCCAGACGTGCGGGAGGCCGGTGCGCATGTGCTCGTCGACCACGACCCCGCGGCCCGCGCCGAGGCTCGCGCCGGCCTGCTCGAGCAGCTCGGTGTTCGGCCGCACCCCGACGACGACCAGCACGAGGTCCGCGGTCTGCGTGAACGGCTGCCCGTCGCGGGTGCCCGTGACGGTGAGCCCGGCTGGGGTCTTCTCGATCCCGGTCACGGTCGAGCCGGTGACCACCTCGACGCCGTGGGTCGTGAGTTCCTCGTGGACGAAGGCGCCGAGCTCGGGGTCGAGGGTGGAGAGCACTTCGGGGCCGCGCTGGAGCTGGACGACGGTCATGCCGCGGGCGATGAACGCCTCGGCCATCTCCAGGCCGACGTAGCCGGCGCCGACGATGATCGCCGACTGCGGCTGCCGGGCGGTGAGGTCGTGATCGAGGGCGAAGGTGTCGCCCATCGAGTGGATGACATGCACCCCGTCCGCCGGGGTCAGCGCCTCCAGGCCGGTGATGCCGGCGTGGGACGGGAGGGCGCCGGTGCCGACGATCAGCTCGTCGTAGGCCAGCTCCTCGAACGCGCCGTCCGGGGTGCGGACGGTGAGCCGGCGACCTGCGACGTCGATGCCCGTGGCGAAGGTGTTCAGCCGCAAGCTCATGCCGGTGGCTTCCAGGTCGGCGCTGGTGCGGTGCGCGAGCGACTGCCAGGGCTGCACTTCGCCGGTGAAGTAGTAGGGGATGCCGCAGATGGAGAAGTTCGGGTACTCGTCTGCGACCACGACGGTCACGTCGGTGTCAGGGTCGAGCTCGCGGGCGCGCAGGGCGGCGGAGATGCCGGCGTCGGAGCCGCCGATGGCGATCAGGTGGGTCATGGCTGGGCCTTTCGATTCGGGAAGAGCAGGAGCACGAGGCCAACGCCGGCGGCGGCGCCGACGAGCTGGGCGGCGAGGAACCACAGTGCGGAGGTCGGGGCGATGCCGGCGAAGGTGTCGGTGAAGATCCGGCCGATGGTCACGGCGGGGTTGGCGAAGGAGGTCGAGGAGGTGAACCAGTACGCGGCGCCGATGTAGGCGCCGACCGCGGGGGCGACCACGGCGCTGCGGCCGGTGCGGGCCAAGGCGAAGATCAGCAGCACCAACCCGGCGGTGGCGACGACTTCGCCGAGCAGGTGGCCCGCCGAGAGGCGATCGGTCGTGGACACCGCCGTCGGCGCCTGGAACATGAGGTTCGCGAGGATCGCGCCGCCGATGCCGCCGGTGACCTGCGCGACGAGGTAGACCACGATCTCGGAGGGAGCGTGGCGGGTGCCGAGGAAGCGGTCGGCGAGGGTGACGACGGGGTTGAGGTGCGCGCCGCTGACGGGTTGGAAGATCAGGATGAGCACCGTCAGCCCGAGCGCCGTCGCCAGCGAGTTCTCCAGCAGCTGCAGCCCGACGTCGTCTGGCGAGAGACGCTGGGCGGCGATGCCGGAGCCGACCACGACGGTCACCAGCAGGCCGGCGCCGAGGAACTCGGCGACCGCGCGCCGCCACAACGGGGCGGGGGCGGATGTCGTGCTCTTTTCGTGGGTCACCTTGACGACGATACATTGCTCAGTCACTATTGAGGTAATGAACATTGAGCGAACTGACCTGGCGGGGCGGGTGGCGCGATATGCGGCGCTGGCCGATCCGGTGCGGCTGCGGATCATGGACCTGCTCACCCTCGGCGATGCCGCCCCGGTCGAGCTGCAAGCCGAGCTCGGCGTCTCCTCCAGCCTGCTCGCGCACCACCTGAACCAGCTCGAGCACGCCGGGCTGTTGCTGCGGACGCGGTCGGAGGCCGACCGGCGCCGCACCTACCTCCACCTCGCCCCCGGCGCCTTCACGGGGCTGACCCCGTCGCCGGCCCTCGGCGTGCGGCGGGTGGTGTTCGTCTGCACCGGCAACTCCGCACGCTCGCAGCTCGCCGCCGCGCTCTGGCACGACGCCAGCGACATCCCGGTCGCCTCCGCCGGCACGCACCCGGCAGACGCCATCGAGCCGGGCGCGATCGCCGCCGCCGACCGGCACGGCCTCACTCTCCGTGCCGCCCGACCGCGGACGCTGGCCGAGGTGCTGGACGTCGACGACTTCGTGGTCACGGTCTGCGACACCGCCCACGAGGAACTCGCCGGCGAGGGCCGGGTGCATTGGTCGGTGCCCGACCCGGTGCGCGACGGATCGGATGCCGCATTCGATGCCGCCTTCGAGGACATCGCCGCCCGTATCCAGAGCCTTGCCCCGAGGCTGACCACGACGAAGGGATGACGACGATGTCACCGCACCAGGAACCGCACGCCACGATCACGATCGACCAGGAGGCAGCCCTCGCCTCCGGCGCGGAGCGGCTGACCCGGGAGTTCGACGGCACATTCGGGCGGGAGACGATCGACCGTTTCCTGCACGCCTCCTACACCGACCTCGCCCAGCGTGCGACCGTGCCGAACTACCTGCCGCTGCTGACCGAGAAGTTCGCCAGGCAACGCCTGCGCGCCCTCGCCAAAGTCGACGGGCTCCACGTCGACGGAAAGCCGACGGTGCTGTTCCTGTGCGTGCACAACGCCGGCCGCTCGCAGATGGCCCTCGGCTTCTTCCAGCACCACGCCGGCGAGCACGCCGTCGGCTGGTCCGGCGGCTCCGAACCCGGCCACGAGGTCAGCCCGGTCGCCGTCGAGGTGATGGCCGAGCGCGGCATCGACATCGCCGGCGAGTACCCCAAGCCCTGGACCGACGAGGTCGTGCGCGCCGCAGACGTGGTGATCACGATGGGCTGCGGCGACGCCTGCCCGGTATTCCCCGGCAAACGCTACGAGGAATGGACCCTGCCCGACCCCGCCGGATGGACCCCGGAGGGCGTCCGGCCGGTGCGCGACGAGATCGAGGCTCGCGTCCTGAACCTGCTCGCCGAGCTCGGCGTCCCCGCGAGAACCTAGACCGCAGTACCCGCGGGGGCACGTCCGAGCTGGATCACCTGCGGCGCTGCGGGTGCGCAGCAGGCGCCGCCCTTGGCTCCGGTCGGGTCGTCGAACAGTCCCGCGCCGCCGCACACGCCCGTGCCCGGCAGCACCAGCTCGCTCCGGGCCGCAGCCTCGTGGTCACCGGCGAGCTCGGCGACGACGCTGCGAACCTGCTCGTACCCAGTGAGGGCGAGGAAGGTCGGGGCGCGGCCGTAGGACTTGGCCCCCACGATGAAGAGGCCCGGCTCGGGCTGGGCCAGGTCCACAGCGCCGGTGGCGCGCACCGAACCACAAGAGTGGATGTTCGGGTCGATGTCCGCCGCGATCCGCACCGGCGCCTGCAACCGGGCATCCAGCTCCAGCCGCACCTCGGACAGGATCGACAGATCCGGCCGGAACCCGGTCAGCACCACCACCCGATCCGCGGGCTCGAGCACGCGCCCGTCCTCGGCAACCAGCACCGCACCCTGATCGGCGGTGTCGATCCGCTCGATACGGAACCCGGTCACCAGGCTCACGAGGCCCTGGTCGACCGCGGTGCGAGCGCGCTGGCCGAGTGCGCCACGCTCGGGAAGCTCGTCCGCCTCCCCGCCGCCGAACGTGTCGCCGACCGTCCCGCGGCGCAGCACCCAGGTGATCCGAGGGTCCGGGTGCTGGCGGGCGATGCGGGCCAGCTCGGTGATCGCCGTCGCCGCGGAGTGCCCATTGCCGACCACCACCGTGTGCCGCCCCGCATACGGCTCGGCGTCGGCGAACGACGGAATCCGATACGTGAGGAATCCGGCCGCGGCGGTCTCGCCGAGCGCAGGCAGCCCGTCGGCACCGGCAGGATTCGGGCTCGTCCAGGTGCCCGAGGCGTCGATCACCGCCTGCGCCTCGATCCGCGACTGCGAGCCGTCGGCCTCCTCGACGTGAATCACGAACGGCTGCTCGGCGCGCCCGGCATCCACCAGCAGGTCACGTCCCTTGCGACCGACGCCGGTGACCCTTGCGCCGTAGCGGACGCGATCCCCAAGAACCTGCGCGAGGGGCGCGAGGTATCCGGTGATCCAGGCGCCGCCGGTCGGATACCCCCGCTCGGGTCGCTGCCACCCGGAAGGCTCGAGCAGCCGAGCCGCGGCGGAGTCGACGAGCTCGGGCCACTCCGAGAACAGCCGCACATGCCCCCACTCCGCCACCGCCGCCGCGGGACCCGCGCCCCTCTCCAGCACCAGCGGTTCCAGGCCGCGCTCCCGCAGATGCGCTGCGGCGGCCAGCCCCTGCGGTCCCGCGCCGATCACCACGACAGGAAGATCCACCACCCACTCCTCACATCGACTAACATCAATACATCGAGAATCCTCGATACATCGACAGATGTCAATACGACTGGGAGGATGAGCACCGTGACCATCGCGCTCCCGCTCCTCACCGAAGACGGCACCGCGTGCTGCGGCACTGTGGCCGGTGGCGCGCTCGAATCGGAGCAGGCCGAACGGATCGCCCGCGTGTTCAAGGCTCTCGGCGACCCCACCCGGGTCAAGCTCCTGTCCCTGATCGGCGGCAGCGACACCGGGGAGATGTGCATCTGCGACCTCACCGACCCCGTCGGCCTTGCCCAGCCCACCGTCTCGCACCACATGAAGCAGCTCGTCGAAGCCGGCCTTGCCACCCGCGAGCAGCGCGGCAAGTGGGCCTACTTCCGCGTCGTCGACGGCGCCCTCCAGAACGCAGCCCGCACCCTCCTGCCCGAATGATCCGCGTCGGCATCCGTCCGATGACGCCCGCGGACTGGCCTGCCGTCGAGCACATCTACCGTGAAGGCATCGCCACCGGGCACGCCACGTTCGAGGCAGAGCCACCCGACTGGGATGGCTTCGACAGCGGCAAGCTCCCCGATCTGCGCCTCGTCGCCACAGACACCGACGGCCTCGTCGTGGGGTGGGCGGCCGCCAGCCCCGTGTCATCGCGGCCGGTGTACCGCGGCGTGGTCGAGCACTCGATCTACATCGCCGATGCCGCCCGTGAGCAAGGCGCCGGAGCCGCCCTCCTGGAAGCGTTCATCGCTGCCGCGGACACGGCCGGCATCTGGACCATCCAGTTGTCGATCTTCCCCGAGAACACCGCGAGTCTGCGCCTGCACGACCGCCACGGGTTCCGCACGGTGGGCACCCGCGAACGTATCGCGCTTATGGGTTACGGCCCGTTGGCTGGCACTTGGCGCGACACTGTGCTGATCGAGCGCCGTCGATCAGGCGACTGAGGTCAGTCCGGCCGGTGGCCGCTGAGGTCGGGGTCGAGGACGCCGAGGTAGCGGGCGACCGACTCGATGCCGATCCCGAACAGGTCGCTGATGCGGCGGACGTCGCCGCCGCTGGCCTGGACTTCGTGCAGGACGCGGTCGGTGCGCAGCGTCTGCGCGGAGATGCCGGCCTTGAGCCAGGGGAACTGCCGGCTCGGGGCGCTGAGCCGTGGCGCGGTCTGCATCGTGACGAACAGGTGCGGGTTCATCGTGCGCGGCCATCTCGTTGCTCGGTGGTCGAGCCAGGTCCGCAGCCGGGCTCGCACCGGCTCGGCCAGCGGGATCACGCGCCCGTCAGGCAGGGTGAGCCGGCCGTCGATGATGTCGGTGAGCTGCAGCGCACGAATCTGGAGGTTGGTCAGGCCGTGGAAGGCGACGATCGAGGTGGCGAGGGCGACCGCTGGATCTGAGTGGTTCAGGGCGGCGAGGATCGTCTCGGTGTCGGCCGGCAGCGGTGTGCTGCGGCGCGGCTCGGTCAGGGGCATGCCGGTCGTCGGGTCGGCGAAGATCGCATTGCGTCCCTTGAGGATGCCGAACAGGGCACGGAATCCGCGCTCGGCCCAGTGCCGCTTACCTGCGTCGGCGGGCAGGGAGTCGAGCAGCAGCTCGGGGCTGATCTCGGCGAGCGACTCGATGCCGTCTTCGGCCCAGGCGGTGACGATCGGGGCGATGCCGAGGATCTGAATCTTCACCGTGGCCGGGTCGCGGGGCTTCCGCCGCGGTGGGATAGGACTGCCGTGGATCATGATGTCGAACCAGAGCTCGAGCTGGGTCCGCATCGCCGGCGGGAGGCCGGCGAACTTGCCGTCGAAGTAGCGGTCGATGTGCGGGGTGCGGTCGTCGATGAGCAGGCCGGCGGCGTCGAGGACATCGAGGGTGGAGACGATGTTGCCCTCGGCGTCATAGCGGCGCAGCCGGATCACTTCGGTGGCGCGGACCATCGTCGTGCCGTCGGGGGCGAGGATCTGGAGCATCTTCAAGGAGCGACGGACCTGATTGGTCTGCCGGTTCGACCAGCCGAACTGCCGGGCGTGCTCGAACACGATCCCGTCGGTGCGGTAGCTCCAGTCCCGGGCCTGCGCGGTCGCCCGCTGCCGGAGCACCTCGGGGTCCGGTGCGAGCTCGAACAGCGCCGGCTGCTCCCAGACGCTCGCTTCGGCATCGAGCACGATCCGCGACGCCCGCGTGGACTGCGCGGGCAGGGGCAGCTTGCGGCGGGCGGGCATGTTGGCGAAGAACAGCTGGAGCCCGTGCCGGGTGCCTTCGTCGAGGTCGATGTCGCGGCCGGGCTGCTGGATACGCCGCGCGGATTCGATGCAGAGCCGGCAGGCACCACGTTCGCCGATCGGGAGGCGACGATGGCAGAAGCGGCAGTCGCCGACCGGGTTGTGACTCGCCCACCAGGCGCAATGCCGGCACCGCCACTGGTGCCCCCGATAGACGCCCCAGGCGTAGCAGTCCTTGCACTGACCGATGTAGTGCGGGCTGCCGGGGTGGCACCGCTCGCACAGGCCCTGACTGAAGTAGTCCGGCGAGCCGCACCGCTCGCACGACGGAGCGGGGAACGGGCCGCCGGGGAGGCAGCCGTAGCAGTAGTCGACGCTCGGCCAGTGCCAGGCCGCGCGGTTCACGCCGCAGGTGAAACAGAACTTCGGCGGCCGGAACCGGGAGGTCACTCCCGGTTTGGTGCTCACAGCGGCGGCTCGGGCCGCTTGCCGTTGTAGCGGGGCTTGACGATCGACGGCGAGCCGTTCGCCGCCTGCTCCTCGACGGTCTTCGCCGGTCGAAGCGCTGCCGCGCCGTCGAGGTCCGCGGTCAACAGGTCGCCGGGCGTGCAGTCCAGCACGAGGCAGATCACGTCGAGGTCGTCCAGCCGCAGCGTGGTCGGGGTGCCGGTCCACAGGCCCGACATCTTCCCGACGCTCATCTCCAGGCCGGCGTCCGCGAGCAGCCGCCGCAGCTCCGAAGACTTCCAGATGCCGCGCTCGGCGGCGGCCATGCGCAGGTTCCATTTCATGGGTTCACACTCTCCCTCCGAATCGGGTCTCCAGCCGCCGGTTCGCGGTCAGCCACGCCTGCTCGACGTGGTCGCTGGAGACGTGGATGTAGCGGGTCGTGGTGGATAGCCACTCATGCCCGAGGATCTCCTGGATCGCTTTCAGATCCATACCCGCGCCGTACAGCGACGAGGCGCAGTAGTGCCGCAGGACGTGCGGGGTCATCCGGCCGACCCAGGCCGGCAGGAACACGACGGTCTGCGCTTTGAGTCCTTGGCGCAGCACGTCGTCGCTCGCCCGTGAGCAGCGTCCAAGGTCCTGGTCGAACCGCTCCGAGGGAATCATCGGCGCGACGGGGTTGTCCCAGTCCGGGCCGAACAGGTGCCGCACCTCCGCGAGCCACCAGTCGATCAGCCGATCGGCGCCGTTGATCGCCGGCACCAGCCGCGGCTTCACGCCGCGGCCGCGCGAGCCCTTCCCGAAGCGGACGTGGAGCTTGCCGAACTCGCCCAGATCAGGCCGCCAGTCGCGGATGTCGAGTTTGGCACTCTCGTTGATCCGCAGCCCCAAGCGCCGCCAGAGCGATGCGGCGAAGTAGTCCCGCGCCGCCGGAAGGAACTTCCGCGCGCTCGACAGCGAGCTGCGCCATCCCGCGAACAGATGGTCGACCTCGGCGTCCGACGGCGGCACGCGGATCTTGCCGAGCGAGTTGTTCGACTGCCGGTTGTACTCGTCGATGGGCTGCTCGAGGACGAACCCGGTCAGCGCATGCACGTCGGCCCGGTAACGGGCGATCGCGAAGTCGTAGAACTGAGCGAGCGTCTTCGCCTTGCCAGCCCGCGTGCTCACAGCCAGACCCGCCCGACGCAGACCCGCGAGGAAGCGATCGGCGTCGTCCGGCGCCGCGGCCCAGAGCGGGGCGGCGAGGCTCTGCCGGAACTCGAACACCGCGGCCCGCGAGGACTGGATGTGCCCGTCGGTCAGGCCGGCCGCTGCCATCGCCAGAGCGAACTGGTCGACGAGCTCCTGCTCGAAGTCGGCCACATCCTGCTCGTCGCGGAAGCCACGGGCGCTGCCGATGCTTCGCACCACAGCGAGCTTCATGAGCCCGTCAGTTCATCAGCACCGCACATACGTCAACAATACACAGATTCTTTCAGAAATCATGAAATCTCTACAAGAATCGGGTATCGGTGGCGATCCCTGCGTACCTCGCTCCTATGAGAGATCGAGGGAGCAGATGGCCGAACGAACTCACGGCAGTTGGGACAGGCGTGGCGTGAAGCCCCGCTACCGGCGCGGCAGCGACGCGGCCGACGAGCCCGACAACACGGCGACGACCGCCCAGCCGATCATCCACGTCCCGCACGTCCGGGTTGACGTCGCACCCGACGGTGCCCTGGCCGTCACGGTCGACGGCGCCCCGTTCACCCCACCGGAGGCGCTGTCGCCGCTGCGGCGCGATACCTTCGGGGCGCTCGCCGATCACCTCACCACCGCCCTCAACGGCCCGATCCGCGTCGAGGTGTGTGAGGCGGACGGCTCGACCTTCACCGACATCCTCACGCCACCGCGCCGCCGGAGCCGTTTCGCCCCTCCCGAGCCTGCCTTTCCCCAGCAGGCTTCGGCTCCGGCGGCTGCGGTCCCTGCTGTGTTGTTCGAGGTGAGCGCGGACGGGTTCGTGCCCGGCGAGGACGTCGCCCTGGCGGTCATCGTCGCCCATTCCGACGCCGGCCCGACCGGGCACGGTCGCGCGCTGCTGCAACGGCACCTGCTCGAGCTGGCCCCGACGCGCGAGGTTCTGCTGCTAGGCCGGGTCTCCGGCACCCTGTCCGTCCACCATCCAGACCGGGACCGCCAGTGAGCATGACGACGGGACGCGGCCCCGAAGACCTGCTCGCGAACCTCGGCATCGGCCTACTCGTCGCCGTCGCCGGATTCGCCGGGGTGCTGCGGGTCGCCGGGACGATCGCGGCGTTCCTGACCGGGGCGCCGCAGCCGGCAGGCGGCATCGAGGCCGGCCTCGGTGTGCTGCTGCGTCCCGGCGACCCCGGCGATCCACTTGGTGCGCCGGGGCTGAACCCGGTCGTCTACTGGATAGTGACGGGCCTGCTGCTCGCCGTCCTCGGCGTCGCAGGCTGGTGGGGCTGGTCGCTGCTGCGGCGGCACTCGACGGCGACCCGCCGCGACCCGCACCGCATCCAGGGCACCGCGACCGGCGCGGAGGTCGCCCAGGCCGCCTCCAGTCGGGCGCTACTGCGCCGCGCCTCCACGCTGCGACCGGCGGTCGCGGAGCCGAAGCCGGCCGACGTCGGCTACCTGCTCGGCCGCTCGCACGGGCGCCAGGTGTGGGCGTCGGTGGAGGACAGCATCCTGCTGATCGGCCCGCCGCGGGCGGGCAAGGGCATGTTCGTCGCGATCAACGCGATCCTCGACGCCCCGGGCGCGGTCGTGACCACCTCGACCCGACCCGACAACCTCACCGCAACGCTTCGCGCAAGGCTCCGCCGCGGCCCCGTGGCGGTGTTCGACCCACAGCACCTGGCCGAAGGCGTGCCGGCCGGACTGCGCTGGTCGCCGGTGCGTGGCTGCGAAACTCCGCTGACTGCGATGATCCGCGCGACGGGACTGGCCGCCGGGACCGGGCTGTCCTCGGGTGGGGTCGAGGGCGGCGGGTTCTGGGAGGGCAAGACCCGCACCGCGCTCCAGGCGCTCCTGCACGCCGCGGCCCTCGACGGGCGAGGGGCCGCCGAGCTGTTCCGCTGGACCCTAGACCCGACCGCCGCCGCCGAGGCCGTCGCGATCCTCACCGCACACCCGCAGGCGGCGACCGGATGGGCCGAGTCGCTGGAGGCGATGATCCACGCCGACCCCCGCACCCGCGACTCGATCTGGCAAGGCGTCTCCCTCGCGTTGAGCTGCCTGGCGGACCCGCGCGTGCTGGAAGCGGTCACCCCGCGCCCCGGCGAGGACTTCGACCCCGCGGCGTTCCTCACCCAGCGCGGGACGCTCTACCTGCTGGCGACCTCCGCGGGCGCCGGCGGTTCCTCGGCGCTGGTCTCCGCGTTCGTCGAAGACCTTGTGGAGACCGCCAGGCACCTGGCCGCGACCTCACCCGGCGCTCGCCTGGACCCGCCGCTGCTGCTCGCGCTGGACGAGATCGGGAACCTCGCGCCCCTGCCGAGCCTGCCCACGCTGATGGCGGAGGGCGGCGGCACGGGGATCACGACCATGCCCGTGTTGCAGTCCCTCGCCCAGGCGCGGGAGAAGTGGGGCGAGAATGCCGCCGCCGCGATCTGGGACGCCTCCATCGTCAAGATCATCCTCGGCGGCGCGTCCGGCTCACGCGACCTGCAAGACCTGTCGACCCTCATCGGGGAGCGAGATGAGACCACCCACTCGGACACGATCGGCGACCGCGGATCGCGCTCCTCGCAACGCTCCGTGCGCCGCGTGGCCGTGATGCCGCCCGAGACGATCCGCACCCTGCCCTTCGGCACCGGGATCACACTGCTGCGCTCGGCCCCGCCGATCGTCACCGATCTGCGGGCATGGACAAGCCGCGAGGACGCCGCGACGCTGAAGGCCGACCGTGCCGAGATCGAGGCATCGCTGCGGCGTCCCGCATGACTGGCAGCGGGCGCGCACCTGCCTGATGGGAACGGCCGCGGCTGGCGGCTGTCACGACAGGCAAGGAGCACGACGTGAGCATCCAGACCCAGCAGTCACTGACCGGGTTCATCGCCACGGAGCCGCAGCTGACCACGACCTCAAAGGAGCAGGCCCGGTTCTACGCCAGGGTCGGCGTGCGGCATCAGCGCGTGGAGCCGGACGGCACCACGACCGACCTCGAGCCGACGTTCCACCACCTCGTCCTGTTCCGCGCCGCCGCCAAGCGCGCTCACGCCCAGTTCGCAAAGGACGACAGCTTCGTCGCCAGCGGCCGCGTTCACGCCTTCACCTACGAGCGGGACGGCAAGACGATCCCCGACGAGGAGTTCATCGCGACCGCGATCGGCCACGACAGCCTGCGCACCCGGTACGGCGTCGACCGCAGCCGGCGCGCCGGGCAGGCCGTGGAGGTGGACGCCGCCGAGCGCCCTACGCCGCGACCGCGCCGCAAGCCGGCCCCGATCGGCGACGCGCCGCAGCGCCCGTCCGCAGAGTCCACCGCGGTCGCCCTCTGAACGGCGGGCCTGCCATGAGCACCCCCGACGAGACCCCGCGCGAGCCTGCCCCCGACGCTGGCCCGGAGCTGCTGCCGGAGCCGCCGCACCCGGTGAACTGGAACATTCTGACCGCCGACGAGGCCGAGACCGAGTGGCTGGAGCTCAACGCCTGGGTGAACTGGCTACGCCGCACCTACGGGCTGCCGGCCGCGGTGATCCCGCCGCTGTGGCACCGACACCCCGAGCTCGTCTGGGAACTGAGCGCTCTGCACCTGCACTGGCTGGGCGCCTACGACCCGGAGCAGAACGGGTCGGCACCGCTGGGCTGGCACCGCGACTTCGCCGACGCCCGGCACCGGCTGCGCGATTGGGTCGCCGCATCCGGCACCCGACTGGACCGCGACCGCCCGACCCGGCAGACGGTGTGGCCGGGCGAGGAACCGGCCGAGCCGGTCGAGGAGACGCCGATCACCGACCGGGACGTGGACTTCGTGCAGCACGTCCTCGATGACGTCGCCCGCCGCCGGGCGGCAGAGGACGAGTTCTACCGCAGCCTCGACCCGGACACGGGCGAGATCCACCCCTGAACCTCGGCGACCGATCACGGGAGAACCCATGCGTGACGCGGAAGTGGCCTGATGGCTGCGCGCCGGAATCGTGACCCGCATCCCGGTCAGCTCGCGTTCGACCTGTGGGGGCTGGACGAGCAGACCGCCGACGAGTCGTTGGCCGCCGCGCTCGCATCCGACACGCCAGACGAAACGACCGGGGAGGAGCACGTCGATGAACAAGTACGCGGCAGCAGCCAGAGCGCATTGGGAGAGGACGGCCCCGACGAGGCTTCACGCGCTGGAGAACCCGGAGGAGTTTTTCACGAACCTGGGCCTTCAGGTGCAGGCGGAAGTGTCGGACCTGATGGCAATGCTGGCTGGGACGCGATCTTCGGAGCAGAATTACTTGCGGGAGGTCGCCCGGCTGGTGACGGCCCGGCGGATCGCGGAGGAGGTCGTGATGGCACAGCTGGTGTGGATCGGCGACCCGGAGCTGCCGCTGGAGCAGGCCCGCGAGGAGTGGGAGCAGACCCGGCCCTCGGACGAGAACCTCGTGATCTGGGCCGAGCGGATGCAGGACTCCCCGGACTTGATGCCCTCGACGGTGGAGCTGGAGCAGATGGCGAACGACTGGGCGGTGCCGGTGGCCTTCCTCGAGGGCCTGGTGGCGACCGAGCCGCCGCGGGACTACCTGCGGGAGAACCAGGCCGTGCTGCAGGAGGCGGCGACGATCCGCTTCCTGCGCGAACTGAGCTAGCCGCCCCACCTCGGTTCGTCCCGGCATCGCAGGACGACCTGGCCCCTTCGGGGCCGAAGGCCCGGTTCCAGGCGAACACCGCTGCGATTCGGCTGGCGCACGCGCTAGCGGCTGAGAACCGGGGGGCGACTGCTGAGGAGCAGCAGGTGCTTGCCCGCTGGTCGAGCTGGGGGGCGCTGCCCGATGTGTTCGATGCGGCCAAGGACGGCTGGGATGTCGAACGCGCCGAGCTGCGCGGTCTGCTCGACGAGGCGGAGTGGGACGCCGCGGCCCGCACGACGATCAACGCCCACTACACCGACCCGTTGATCGTCCGGCAGATGTGGCGAGCGATGAGCGCGCTCGGCTTCACCGGCGGCGCCGTGCTGGAACCCGGTTCAGGGGCGGGGACGTTCATCGGGCTCGCGCCGGGCTCGGCGCAGATGACCGGCGTCGAGCTGGACCCGGTGACGGCGGCGATCAGCCAGGGCCTCTACCCGCACGCGACGATCCGCGCCGAGTCGTTCGCCGACACCCGCCTGCCCGAAGGGCACTTCGATGCGGCGATCGGCAACGTGCCGTTCGCCGGCGTCGTCCTGCACGATCCGGTCCACAACGGCACCAAGCAGACGATGCACAACCACTTCATCCTGAAGTCGCTGCGGCTGACCCGGCCCGGCGGGCTCGTCGCGGTGCTGACCTCGCATTACACGATGGACGCGCAGAATCCCGGCGCACGCCGGGAGATGAACGCCCTGGCGGATCTCGTCGGGGCGATCCGCCTGCCCACCGGCGCGCACCGCCGCGCGGCTGGCACTGAGGTGCTCACCGATCTGCTCATCTTCCGCCGCCGCGAGGACGGTCGGCCACCGGCCGACGACCTGTGGGAGACCGTCACGCCGGTCAGCATCGACGGGCGACTGGTGAAGATCAACGCCTACTTCGACCATCGGCCCGAGCGGATGCTCGGCGCCGTCGGCGTGCAGCAGGGCATGTACGGGGCGGACACGCTCACCGTCACCGGCGACCTCTCCGAGCTGGAGAGCACCCTGGCGCTCGCCGTGGATGAGATCGTGTTCGCCGGGCGTCGGCTCGGGCTGACGATGAGCGAACGCACCGCGGCACAGCAGTCCCGCCGTGCCGCGTTCACCCCGTCAGCGCCGGCCGTGTGGGACGGCAGCATCGTCCCGGTCGACGGCGGAGAGTTCGCGACCGTCGCCTCCGGGGCGCTGGAACCGTTCGCCGTGCCCAAGTCGGCGGCGACCGAGCTGCGCGCCCTGCTCGGGCTGCGCGACCGGGCCACGACCCTGCTGATGCTGGAGTCGGCGACGGTGGACGACACGATCGAGGTCACCGAGGCGCGGGCCGCGCTGCGCCGCGACTACCAGAAGTACCTTGGCAAATACGGCCCCCTCAACCGCTACACGCTACGGCCGACCGGGCGGCAGAACCCCGCCGGGGACGACACCTACGCGCGGATCGTGCCGACCCCGATCCGGCTGCTGCGCTCCGACCCGTTCGGGCCACTGGTGATCGCATTGGAGCAGTTCGACGACACCGAGCAGACGGCCACGCCGGCGGCGATCATGACCCGCCGTGTCGTCGCCCCGCGCCCGGAGGTGCAGGGCGTGGAGACCCCCGCTGACGCGATCGCGGTGAGCCTGGACCGCACTGGCGGCATCGACCCGACCCTGATCGCCGACCTGCTGGGCATGCCCGAGCACGAGGCACGCCGGGCGCTGGCCGGGATGGTGTTCACCGATCCCGTCGGCGGCGAGCTCGTCCACGCCCCCGCCTACCTGTCCGGTGACGTGCGGGGGAAGTTGGAGGCCGCCAAGGCGCGCGCCGCTGACGAGCCCGCGTTCCAGGCGAACGCCGACGCGCTGGCCGCCGTGCTGCCGCCCGCGCTCGGCGTCGAGGACATCACCGCGCGCTTGGGCGCGGTGTGGATCAGCGAACGCATCCACGAGGACTTCCTCAACGCGATCCTGAAGACCTCCGACGTGCGGGTGGAGAACGCGCTGCCGGGCATGTGGGAGGTCCGCGGCGGGCGAGCGGGGGTGCTGTCCACGAGCGAATGGGGCACCGAGCGGCGCCCCGCGCCCGACATCGCCCAAGCCGTCATGGAGCAGAAGACGTTACTCGTCTACGACGAGGTGGAAGACGTCGGCGGGAAGATCCGCCGCGTCCTGAACCCGATCGAGACGACGGCCGCGCAGGAGAAGGCCGACCTGATCCAAGAGCGGTTCGGCGAGTGGGTGTGGGAAGACCCGGCCCGCGCCGCGGCGCTGGTCGAGGAGTACAACCGGCGCTTCAACTCCATCGTCCTGCGCGACTACAGCGATGCGGGCGACTACCTCTCGCTGCCCGGCATGGCGGCGAGCTTCGAGCCGCGTCCGCACCAGCGGGCCGCGGTCGCCCGCATGATCGCCGAGCCCTCGGCCGGTCTGTTCCATGAGGTCGGTGCCGGGAAGACGGCCGAGATGGTGATGGGTGCGATGGAGATGCGCCGCATGGGCCTGATCGCCAAGCCCGTCGTTGTCGTGCCGAATCACATGCTGGAGCAGGTCGGCCGGGAGTGGTTGCAGATCTACCCGCAGGCCCGCATCCTCGCCGTCTCCAGCGGTGACCTGACTGCGGACAAGCGCCGCACCTTCGTCGCTCGCGCCGCAGCGAACGAGTGGGATGCCGTGATCTTGACGCAGGGGGCGTTCGCGAAGATCCCACTGCGCACGGAGACCCAGCAGGCGTACATCCGCTCGCAGGTCGATGACGTCAAGCAGGTGCTCGACCAGGCCGAGGGCGAGGACCGGATGAGCGTCAAGCGCATCCAGCGCAAGCTCCTGGCCCTGGAGAACAAGCTCAAGGACCGCACCGACACCTCCCGCGACGTCGGGGTCTGCTTCGAGGACACCGGGATCGACTACGTGATCGTCGACGAGATGCACATGTACAAGAACCTCGCCACGGAGTCCAACATTCGCGACGCCTTGATCGAGGGCTCCGACCGTGCGACCGACCTGCACATGAAGCTCGAGTACCTGCGCTCGCAGGGTCGGGAGCGGGTCGTCACCGGCGCTACGGCGACCCCGATCTCCAACTCGGTCACCGAGGCATACGTGATGCAGCGCTATCTGCGTCCCGACCTGCTCGACGCGGCCGGCATCGGGGCCTTCGACGCCTGGGCGGCGACGTTCGGGCAGACCGTCACGCAGATGGAGATGGCCCCGACCGGGAACAACACGTTCCGCATGAAGACCCGCTTCGCGAAGTTTTCGAACGTGCCGGAGATGCTCAAGATGTGGTCGATCTTCGCCGACGTGAAGACCGCCGAAGACCTGCAACTGCCCACCCCCGACCTCGTTGCCCGCGACGACGGACAGCGCGTCCCGGCGACCGTGCCGGTGCAGCCGACCGTGGAGCTCGAACGGTTCATCGAGCACCTGGGGGCGCGGGCGGAGAAGATCGCCGCGAAGGCGGTTCCGCCCACTGAGGACAACATGCTCAATGTGTCCACCGACGGCCGCAAGGCCGCCCTGGACATTCGCATGATCGTCCCGAACCGGCCCTCCGGCCCGACGAAGATCGACGCGGCCGCGGACGCGATCCACCGGGTATGGGAGCGCACGCGCGACAACGAGTACCTCGACGTCATCACCGGGCAGCCCTCGCCGGTGCGCGGGGCGTTGCAGCTGGTGTTCTCTGATATCGGGACGCCGAACCCCGATCGCTGGAACGCCTACGACGAGTTGCACGCCCAGCTCGTGATGCGCGGGATGCCGGGCGAGGCGATCCGGTTCATGCACGAGGCCAAGACCGACACGGACAAGGCGCGCCTGTTCGCCGCCGCCCGTGCCGGGCACATCGCCGTGCTGCTCGGCTCGACGGAGAAGATGGGCGTCGGCACGAACGTCCAGGCCCGCGCCGTCGCGCTCTACCACCTGGACTGCCCCTGGCGCCCGTCGGATATTGCCCAGCGCGAGGGCCGGATCATGCGACAGGGCAATCAGAACGCGGAGGTCGCGATCGTCCGATTCGTGACGGAGCGATCCTTCGACTCTTACATGTGGCAGGGCGTCGAGCGGAAGGCGACGTTCATCGCCCAGCTCATGCGTGGCCGGCTCGACACCCGCGAGATCGAGGAGATCGACTCGTCGGCTCTGTCCGCCGCGGAGGCGAAGGCGATCAGCTCCGGCAACCCTCTGCTGCTGGAGCACTCCACGATCCAGAACGAGGTGACCAGGCTGCGCCGGCTGGAACGTGCCTATCACCGTAACGAGTCGATGCTGATCCACAGCCGCGACCGCGCCCGCGGCGACGCACGCCGCGCCGGGAACGATATCGAGCATCTGGAGGCGGCGCTGCCGCGCATCCGCGATACCTCCGGCGAGAACTTCCGTATCGAACTGCGCGGCACGCACTACGACTCGCGGGTCGACGCCGCGCATGCGCTCGCCCGGTGGGCGCACGACTCGGACCTGAAGTGGGCGCCGAAGTACGCGACCCGCGACTACGGCGTCATCGGGCGCATCAGCGGATTCGACGTCCACCTGGGCACGCTGCCGATGCTCGGCGATCTGCTCATGGAGATCACGCTCGACGGCGTGCCACGCAGCGGCTTCACCATCTCCCGCGACATCTTCCTCGAGGGCGGCGTCGGTGTGATCCAGCGCATCGAGAACCGCGTCTCGGGCATCCCCACCCTGCTCGGCCACGCGCGCGACGACCTCGCCGTCGCCGAGCAGACCATCGCCGAGACGGAGGAACGCATCGGCCAACCGTTCCGGTACGCGGGCGCCCTGGCCGAGTCAGAGACCGACCTGGCCCGTGTCGAGGCGCAGCTCGCCGCGATGCAGGACGGCGGAGACCTGCCGCCCGCCGTCGAGGAGGCCCGGATCACCGTGGAGGCCGTCCGCGCGCACCGGCCGACGCTCGGTGTGCGGGCCGACCCCGACCGCACTGTGGCCGACCTCGCCGTCGTCGAGCGTTCGACGGCGGCGGCGCAACGCGAAGGACCGCAGTTCGGGTTCTGAGGTCGAGCCTCAGAACAGGGTTGGCGCGTCAGGGCCAGCGGCGGACGGACGTGTCCCGAACGACGAGGACGGCGCCAGCCGCTGCCGCGCGGGCGCCTGCTCGGCCTCGGGCATGAGGCGGCTCGCCAGGACGGCCTTGACGTCGCTCCACAGGTCCGGGCGGTCCAGGTGCGCGTCCTTCTGGCAGTCGCGGGCCAGATCGCTCAGGAACCGCTCTCGGCGGGCCGGCGTCGACATCTGCTCGTCGTAGAAACCGTGGATGTCGTAGTCCGCGATGAACCCGAAATAGCCGTGCGTGGAGAGCCCGAGATACAGCGGGCGGGTGAACCGCTCACGAGGGAAGTCGTCGGCGATGAATCGCAGCAGGGAGTTCACGAACCGCGCCTTGCGCTCTGGGGTGCCCGAGTCCCAGCCCGAGTCGGCGAACTGCTCCGGCCGGTATCGAGGGGTCGCCATGATGCTGCTCCGCTTCTTCGCCACGGGTAGACACCCGCATCATGAAGGTGCGCGCCGCCACGGCGGGTGCGATTCGCGCACCTGTAGGTCATGGGCGAGACAAGGACAGAGCACGCTACTCCCGGCGAGTTCGCGAACGATCCGCTCCCGCCGAACTTCGATGTGGTGGCCTGGACGCGAGAAGCATGCGAGGCATCGGGGGTGCCGTTCGCGGTCGAGGACCCGGTGGTGCTAGGCCGGCTCCGCGCGCTCATGGAGCATCCGGCCTGACCGGGCACCCTCCCGTCATGCCTTAAAGGTGAGCTGGACGCGCTCGGGCCGGAAACGGGAACCACCGTTCGCGTAGGGCTGCACGACGAGGCTGTCGATCAGCGCGGTCAAGATCGCGCGCTTCTGCGGGACCGTCCACTCGTGTTCCCAGGCATGCCGGAGAGCCGCTTCGTCGCCGATTGGGAGCCCTTTGAGTGCCGACCCGCGGTTCACCCTGCCGAGAGCCAGTTCTGCGTCGTGAACGGCGCCCTGCGCCGCGACGCGACCCGCGTGGTACTCGCTGCGACTCAGCATGCCTGCCCCGTAGTCACGGGCGAGGTCTTCCATACGTTCGCGCGCGGCCATGATCCGTCCCATCGCCTCCGCGACCGCCCCGCCTGTCTCGGGAGTATCTGTCGGGAGCGTGGTCACGGCGAGGCGGGCGATCACCGCTTCCCTGACGACGGCCTCCAGCCCGGATGCGCTGACCGACAGGCCGCCTCGCTCGGGATGCCCCGGCACGGGCATGCAGCGGTAGTAGCGACGCTTGGCGTCCGAAGGACCGTGGGTGTTCTTGCCTGACACCAGTCCTGACCCGCACTTCCCGCAGGTCGCGATCGCCGAGAGCAGGTTGATCGAGGATGCGCCGACGCGCCGGTCGGGATTGGAGAGCATGGCCCGGATGCGAGTTGTTTCCTCCGGGGTGATGATCGCGGGCCAGTTTCCTGGCCCGAGGATCTCCCGTCCGTTGGGGGCGTCGCCGCGCTTGCGGCCCGGCTCATATGCCCGCTGCCCACTGATCCGCGCGGAGACGAGGATCGACTTCACAGTGGTCGCGTGCCACACCCCGAGCGTCTTCCCCGTCCCCGCTTGCGGTGCAGGGAACCCGGACTCTTCGTTCAGCCAAGCGGTGATCGATCGCAGCGACTGACCAGCCAGGAACCTGTCGGCTATCTCTCGGACCACCGCGGCCTGTTCTGGAATCAGCACACCGCCGGTGCCGTATCCGAACTTCGCTGCGCCGTGCCAGTCGCCGCGCTCGGCCTTCTGCCGGTTCGCGCGGCGGATGCGGTCGGCCTTGTGCCCGGACTCGTAGGCGGCCATCGCAACGAGCTGGCGGGCCATCAGCCGGCCCTCGTGGGTGTTGAGGTCGAATGCGCCGCCCATGACGGCCTCGATGCGGATCGGATGCGTCTCCACGAGGTCGATCAAGTCCTCGAGCTCGCGGGGTCGCCGATACAGGCGGTCGACGTGCCACACCACGACACGCGAGGGGCCGAGCTTGATCCGGGCGAGCATCCTTGCGAAGTCCGGCCGCTTCTTGTCTAGGTAGGCCGACGTGTCGTTGTCCATGAATACGTCGCCCTCGGCGACGTCCAAGCCCAGCCGGGCACACAACGCGAGGCAGTCGTCTCGCTGCCGTTCGACGCCGGCTTCTTCCCCGGTGCGGTCCTCGCTGATCCGCAGATATACCAGCACCTGCTCGGTGATCGTCCCGGTGCTGCTCGTCGTTGCCCTAGAGAGCATCACGACCACCTCGATCGGAGCCCTGCCCCATCGACGCATCGAACGCGAACTGAACCAGCGCCCGGAGCATCTCCCCAGAGGAGCGATCGACAGCCCGGCGGGTTGTCCGCAACGTCGCCGCCACGACTAAGTTGTTCTCGCGGCAGTACCGCTGAATGTCTCGTCGCTGCGCCTCCGTATCCCTGCCAGCGTCTCGCGCGCGGGCCACCCGCACGTACACCGCGACGTTCCTCTTGCGTTCGACATCCATGCCGATCACCTCCACTGAACAGGTGCGTCAGATGCACCAAGTGGAGAAGACCACGCTCCTCGCCGCGCTCCTCGGCGCGGCGCCGCCGCACGAGCGCATCGTCGTCATCGAAGACGTGGGCGAGGCGGTCATCGGGCACCCGCACGTCGTGTCGCTCGAAGCGCGGCAGCCGAACCTCGAGGGCGCCGGACGCATCGGGCTCGACGCGCTGGTGCGCGAGGCGCTGCGCATGCGCCCGGATCGGCTCGTGGTGGGCGAGTGCCGAGGCGCCGAACTGCGGGAACTCCTCTCGGCGCTGAACACCGGGCACGACGGGGGTGCAGGCACGATGCACGCGAACTCGCTCGCCGACGTCCCCGCGCGGCTCGAGGCGCTCGGGGCGTCGGCGGGGCTCTCCACCGCCGCGGTCGCACGGCAGGCGGTCAGCGCATTCGACCTCGTGCTGCATCTCGAGCGGCACGGTGGGGTGCGCACGCTCGCCTCGATCGGGCGACTCGTGCTCGACCACGATCGGCTCGGCGTGGAGGTCGACCGGTGAGCGCCGCCGCGCCCGAGCAGGCGCCCACTCGCCCGAGACGCCGGTTCCCGGTGACCCGCCGCCCCGGCGGCGCCGACGAGGAATCGACGATCGAGCGGGCGGCGGCCGTCGCGGAGCAGCTGGCGACCCTGCTGTCCGCCGGGGTCGGCGTCGCCGCGGCGTGGTCGCACCTCGACCCGGCCTCCGACCCCGCCGCCGGCCGCCGGACGGACGCGGGCGGCGGCGCACTTACGGACCCGATCGCCGCCGCCGCAGCCGCCGCGCGCGAGGGACTCCCGGTGCACGACGCGCTGCGCCGCAGCGAATCCAGCGGGCCGTGGCGGGCGCTCGCCGCGGCGTGGGAGATCGCCGCCGCGTGCGGAGCACCGTTGGCCGGCAGCCTGCGCGAGCTGTCCACCGCGCTGCGCGACGAGGCGCAGCTGCGGCGCGAGGTGCGCACCGCGCTCGCGGGGCCGAACGCGAGCGCTCGCCTCGTCGCCTGGCTCCCCGTCATCGCGATCGGCTTCGGCCTCGTGCTCGGGTTCGACACGCTCGGCGTGCTGCTCGGCTCGCCGCTCGGCCTCGGCTGCCTGCTCGCCGGAACTGCGCTCCTCTGGGCCGGGCGCCGGTGGAATCGGGCGCTCGCCGCGCGGGCCTCGCGCGGCTCCGCGGATGCCGGGCTCGAGTACGACCTGCTGGCGATCGCGTTGACCGGCGGGGTCTCCCTCGACCGGGCACGGACCCTCGTCGCGACGGCCTTGTCGGATGGTGACGGCCCCACCGGCACGATCGAGATCGACCGGATCGTCGGACTCGCCGCCGCGGCCGGCGCCCCGGTCGCCGAACTGCTGCGGGCCGAGGCGTTCCGGGTCCGTCGTGCGGCGCGCGCCCAGGGCATCGCCCGGGCCGCGGCCCTCGGGGTGCGTCTGATGATCCCGCTCGGGGTCTGCGTGCTCCCGGCGTTCGTCCTGCTGGGGGTCGCGCCCCTCGTCATCTCGGTCGTCTCCGGCACCTTCTCGGGCGCCGGATGACCGCCCTGCTCGTGCCACCACCGACCGCGGCAGCGGCCAGACAAGAAGAGAGGGATCTCATGAATCATCGAACGCGTCCGCACGGGAGCACGACCACGCCCGAGGTGACCGCGGGCGGCGCCGTCGCGGACAGGCCCGATCCGCGGCATCGTCGGGGCGGGCTCTGGCGACGTCTCGCCGGCGAGCGCGGCGCCGCCACCGCGGAGTACGCCGTCGCCACCATGGCGGCGGTGGGCTTCGCCGGGCTCCTCGTCGTCATCCTGCGCGGTGACGAGGTGCGCGGCATCCTCACCGACCTCGTGCGGAATGCGCTCAGCGTCGGCTGAGTCGCGGCGCGAGCGGGGCAGCGTGACCGCGGAGCTCGCGGTCGCGCTGCCCGCGGTCGCCGCGGTGCTCGCGCTCTGCCTCGGCGCCGTGCTGCTCGCCGCACAGCAGGTGCGCCTGAGCGACGGCGCCGCCGATGCCGCCCGGGCCCTCGGACGGGGCGAGTCGGAGTCGACGGCTGCCGCGATCGCCGCCCGGGTGTCGGGGGCCGACGTGGCGGTCGGCTCCACGAACGACGGAACGTTCGTGTGCGCGACACTCCGCGCCTCCGCCGCCGGGCTGCTCTCCGCCATCGAACTGCGGGCGTCCTCCTGCGCGCTGGCCGGGGGACGCTGATGTCCGGCTCCGTGCTCGCGGTCGGTGTGGTCGGTGCGTGCGCAGCCACGGCGCTCGCTGCACTCCCGCTGCTCGGCGTGCACGTCGAACGACAGCGTGCCGGGCACGCTGCGGATGCCGCTGCGCTCGCCGCGGCCGATGCCTTGAGCGGCGCGGTCCCAGGCGTGCCGTGCGAACTGGCCGCCGAACTCGCACGCCGGAACGGGGCGACCCTCACCGCGTGCGAAGTCGAGGGGGCGACCGCGACCGTCGCCGTCGAGATCGAGCTGCCGCTCGGCTCGGTGGCGGCGCGGGCGAAAGCCGGGCCGCCATCGACCCGCCGCACCGCAGCCGGTCAGCGCGGGGCGGGCGCCGGCCCGCTATCGGCCGGCGCCCGCGCGTCCGCAGCGGCTCAGCGGAGCGGCCGGGGCTCTCGGTCCTCCAGCGCGTCGAGTTCCGCGAGCCTGCGCTCGCGGTCCCGGTCCGCGTCCACCTTCCTGGACTTCCTGGCCTCCCGCCCGTGCGGGCGGGACGGTGCGATCGGCTGGGTGGCTCGATGCATGGCGTAGCCCCACGCGGCGAGCGCGAGCAGCGGACCCCACAGCCAGAAGGGGAACAGCAGCACGATCTCGAGGAACGGCAGCCCCTCGCGCCCCATGTTCTCCAAGCCGGTCAGCAGGAACTCCAGCCCGTTGGCGAAGAACAGCACGGCGACGACGACCGCGGGGATCACGGCGAGGCCGACCGGAACGGGGCGGCCCCCGATCACCGCGAGCCACGGCGAGAAGCGCTCGCCCCACGGCAGGATGAGGCCGAGCGTGAGCACGCCGCCGGTGAGCATCGCGGCGCCGAGGAGCAGCCCCGTCGGCAGCATGGCCGGCTCTCTCGCGAACAGTTCGGCGCTCCCGCCGAACAGCGGCCAGGGAGTCAACCAGGAAGCCCGCGCGATCGTGTACGGCAGGGCGCACGCGGCCGCGAGGACGGTGATCCAGGTGCGCCGGCGCAGCACGAAGGCGGCGAATCGCCCGTACGGCGGGCGCGCCGACCCGATGGCCCACAGCACGAGAGCGGCGGCGACGATCAGATAGGCCGCCGTCGTCCCGATGAAGGGCAACTGCTCGCCGAGCGCGACGACGAAGCGGGGCACGAACGAGCCCGCGTCGAGCAGGTGTGCGCCCGTGGCGACGATCACGACGACGACCGCAGTCACGGCGATCCCGATCAGCGGGTGCCGCACCGTGAGCAGCACCACCGCCGAGATGACCAGGGCGACCGTCACGAAGGCGAAGACGTACCCCGCGGCCGGGATCACTCCGCCCGGAGCGAGCAGGATCGTCCCGCAGGCCAGCACGGCTGCGGCGAGGCGGGTGCCCGCCCGTGCGCGCGTGCCCCCGTGTTCGGCGGCGTAGGCGCGCAAGCTGACGGCGATGCCCGCGACCCCGAGCAGCAGGCTGAGGATCGCGGACAGGGTGGGATCGAGCCAACGGTCGATCAGCCCCGGCGGGACCTCGACGTACCAGTCGGCGACGTCCGCGACGGACAGTCTGAGGAGTGCCAGCGCGGCGATGACCGACGACGCGGCGACGGCCAGCAATGGAAAGAGGAGTCTCGTTCGTGCGTGCATGCGCTCACGCTAGGAATCAGCGAACGGGCGCCGCATCGCCCGGCCGGGCGGACCGCCTCACCCGCGCGGGTGATCCTCGCGCTCGCCCGCTCGGAGCACGCCGTGCTCGTAGGCCCAGATCACCACATGGATCCGGTCGGGCAGGCCGAGCTTCGCCAGCACCGCCTTGACATGCGTCTTGACGGTGTTCGGCGAGAGGTAGAGCCGGCGGGCGATCTCGTCGTTGGAGACCCCGGTCGCGAGCAGACGGACGACCTCCTGTTCTCGCGGGCTCAGCGTGAGCATCGTCGCGGAGCCGGACGCGGCCCGAGGGGCGGGCCCGCGGCGGACGAAGTCGATGAGGGCCTCGACCGCGCGATCGCCGAGCACGGGCTCTCCAGCCGCAACCGCCGCGACCGCGTTCGCGAGCTCGTCCGGCGCGGCGTCTTTCGTCAGGAAGCCGCTGGCTCCGGAGCGAATGGCCCCGAGCACGTACTCGTCGAGGTCGAACGTGGTCAGCACCAGCACGCGGACGGCCGGTCGGAGGCGCAGCACCTCGGCGGTCGCACCGATGCCGTCGGTGCCCGGCATGCGCACGTCCATGAGGACGACGTCGACCGCGTGATCCCGCACGAACGCGATGGCCTCGTCGCCGGAGCGCACCGAACCGACCACCTCGATCCGTTCGTCCCGACCGAGCATGAGTGCGAGCGGCTCTCGCAGCAGGTCCTGGTCGTCGGCCAACAGGAGCCGCACGGTCATCGCGCCGTCCTCTCCGCCGGGCTGGTCGAGTTCGAGCCCGCCTCATGGTCGCACGGCAGCACCGCGCGCACCGCCCACCCGGCCCGTCCGCCCTCGCGCCCTTCCTCTTCGTGCCCCTCCGGCCCCGCCGAGAACCGGCCTCCGGCCCAGCGCACCCGCTCGGCGAGACCGAGGAGCCCGGTCCCCGTGCCGAGTCCGTGGTCACGCCGCCCGGCACCTCCGTCGTCGCGCACGGCGGCGTCGAGCTCCCGCGGCAACCAGTGCAGCGCGACCGTCACGCGCAGGGGCGGGACGGTGTGCCGGATCGCGTTCGTCAGGGCCTCCCGCACGACGTGGTGCAGGGCGAGCATCGCAGCCGGAGCCAGACGCCCGGGGTCGCCGCGTTCGTCGAGGACCACGTCGAGCTGCGGGGTCCGCGCGTCCGCGATCAGCGCCCGCACCGCGTCCAGGTCCGGCGCGGGGGAGAGCGGGGCGGCGTCGGTGACGATCCCGTGCATGCCGCGCAGCGCGTCGCGCCCGGTCCGCATCACGACCTCGAGCGCTCGGGTGCTGGTCCGCGGATCCTCCGTCAGGAATGCCCGGGCGACCTCGGCCTGGGCGACCATGACGGTTACCGCGTGGGCGACGACATCGTGGAGGTCGCGGCTGATGCGGCCCCGCTCCGCGATGACGGCTCGGTCGGCTTGCATCCTGGCGGCGTCCGCGACCCGGATCCTGCGAGACCGCTCCAGCGCTCCGAACGCCCACGCGGCGGCATTGACCGCGGCGAGCCCGACGAAGGAGCCGAACCGGAGCGTGGCATCGGGGAGGCCGGTGGCGAGCAGCGCGACGATGCCGGAACCGGCGACGCCCACGGCCAGCGCGACGACGCTGGTGCGCAGTCCGCATTGCACCGTGACCTGCACCAGGCACAGCAGGAACGCGATCGAGGAGGGCGAGAGCGTCGCTGAGACGGGGCCGCTCTGGGGGAGCAGGGCGAGGGCGAGCATCACGATGCTCGCGCCGACGAACGCCGCACGGGGATACCGGAGCGCCGCGAACGACGTGGCGTGCAGCACCGCGAAGAGACCGATGGCGAGCCACTGGACGACCGGCGGCCCGGCGGCATCGAGCACGGAGACGACGGTGGCGGGGAACAGGACGATCGTGAGCGCGGCCGTCGTGATGACCTCGGGCCGCAGCCAGAAGCGCGCGAGCGCGCGTCCCGGCCCCGATTCCCGTGCTCTCACGCCCCCATGCTCTCATCCGCCCGCGCTTGTCGGTATCGCACCGGTGGGCGACGCGGTCGCCGCTTCGGCCCGGGACCCGCCGCTGGGCGCGGGATCACGGAACCCGCCGCTCGGCGCGGGATCAGTCGAAGACGGTCTCGATGAATCGGTAGTCGACCGCGGTCGGACGGGCATCGCCCGGTCCATCGAACTCGAGGCCGGCGCCGCGCGCGTAGACATAGCGCTTGCCGGCGTCGGCGTTCAATTCGATGCGCGGCCGGGGGTCGCCACTGTCGAGGAACGCGGTCGCGACGGTCTTGCCTTCGAGCGGCCCGTCGATCAGCTTGGCGGTGTACGAGCCCGAGGATGACGTGTCCATGCGGTCATTCTCCTCCGCCCATGTCGAACCGCAAGGGGTGGATACGCCACCGTGGCGGGGGCGCACTCCCGGCCAGGGTGTGTATCGTGTGGCTGTCGGCGCTCGGCGTCGACGGACAGCACACCGCTCGGGGGCGCGGCGTTCCGCTGCACTCTCGTCTCGAAGCAATAGAGGAGTCTGGTGTCAGGCAAGAAGTTGGTGATCGTCGAGTCGCCGACCAAGATGAAGTCCATCGCCGCGTACCTCGGCGACGGCTACGAGGTGCTGTCGTCCGTCGGGCACATCCGCGACCTGGTCGAGCCGAAGAACCTCCCGCCGGAGCTCAAGAAGGGTCCGCTCGGCAAGTTCTCGGTCGACGTCGACAACGGCTTCGAGCCGTACTACGTCGTCTCCGATGCCAAGAAGAAGACCGTCGCCGACCTCAAGCGGGCGTTGAAGGGGGCGGACGAGCTCCTGCTCGCCACCGATGAAGACCGCGAGGGCGAGGCCATCGCCTGGCACCTGCTGCAGGAGCTGAAGCCCAAGGTGCCCGTGCGCCGCATGGTCTTCCACGAGATCACGAAGGACGCGATCCTCGCGGCGAAGGACAACACCCGCGAGCTCGACACCTCGCTCGTCGACGCACAGGAGACGCGCCGCATCCTCGACCGGCTCTACGGCTACGAGGTCTCGCCGGTGCTCTGGCGCAAGGTGGGCCCGGGGCTGTCGGCCGGCCGCGTGCAGTCGGCGGCGACCCGCCTCGTAGTCGACCGTGAGCGGGAGCGCCTCGCGTTCGTCGCCGCGGGGTACTGGGATCTCGTCGGCACCTTCGCGACCGATGCCCCGGGCAGCGCGTTCGCGGCGAAACTCGTTCGCGTGGGCGGCAAGCGCATCGCCACCGGTCGCGACTTCAACGACGACGGCAAGCTGACGTCCTCCGCGGTGGTGCTGGACGAGCCGACCGCGACGGCGCTCGCCGCGGCCCTCCGCGACGACACCGTCGCCCGCCGGGTCGCCAAGGTCGAGTCAAAGCCGTACTCGCGCCGCCCGGCCGCGCCGTTCACGACCTCCACCCTCCAGCAGGAGGCGGCCCGCAAGCTCCGCCTCTCCGCGAAGGACACCATGCGCGTGGCGCAGTCGCTCTATGAGAACGGCTACATCACCTATATGCGCACCGACTCGAACTCGCTGTCGCAGCAGGCGATCGCGGCCGCCCGGGCGCAGGCGACGAAGCTCTACGGCGCCGAATCGCTGCCCGACAAGCCCCGCGTGTACGCCGGCAAGTCGAAGAACGCCCAGGAGGCGCACGAGGCGATCCGCCCGTCCGGCGAGGTCTTCCGCACGCCGTCGTCGCTCCAGGGCTCGCTGCGTGGACGCGAGTTCGACCTCTACGACCTCATCTGGAAGCGCACCGTCGCCTCTCAGATGGGCGACGCCAAGGGGCACACCGCCACCGTCACGATCGAGGTCGGGCCGACCGCGGCATCCGCGGCGGCTCCGGCCCAGCCGACCGCGCCGATCGGCGGCACGACCGCGGAGTTCACCGCGAGCGGCACCGTGATCACCTTCCGCGGCTTCCTGGCCGCCTATGAAGAGGGACGCGACGAGGAGCGCAACGCCGACGACTCCGGCGACGCCAAGCTGCCGCAGCTCGCCGAGGGGCAGGGCGTCGAGCTCACCGAGCTCGAGGCCAAGGGCCACGAGACGAGCCCGCCGCCGAGGTACACGGAGGCGAGCCTCACGAAGCGCCTCGAGGAGCTCGGCATCGGCCGTCCCTCGACCTTCGTATCGATCATCTCGACGATCCTCGACCGCGGCTACGTGACCCAGCGGGGCCAGGCGCTCGTTCCGAGTTGGACCGCCTTCTCCGTGGTGCGGCTCCTCGAAGAGCACTTCGGCGATCTCGTCCAGTACGACTTCACCGCCGAGATGGAGGACGATCTCGACCGCATCGCCGCGGGCGAGGCCGACCGGGTCGACTGGCTGAACGAGTTCTACTTCGGCAGCGAGCGGCACCGCGGTCTCCGCCAGGTCGTCGACAACCTCGGTGAGATCGATGCGCGCGAGATCAACTCGATGGCGATCGCCCCCGACGTGACGCTCCGCATCGGCAAGTACGGCCCGTACCTCGAGGTCGTCGAGGAGGGTGCGGCGCCCGACGCGACCCCGCGGCGCGTGAACCTGCCGCCGGAGCTCGCGCCCGACGAGCTCACGGTCGAGAAGGCCCGCGAACTCATCGAGGCGCCGGTGCAGAGCGACCGCGTGCTCGGTCAGAACCCCGCGAACGGCAAGCAGATCGTCGTGAAGGACGGCCGGTTCGGCCCCTACGTCACCGAGCTCGAGCCGGAGCCCGAGGCTGCGGACGCGACCGTCGACCCGGCGACCGGCGAGGTCGTCGAGGCGAAGCCGAAGCGCGGCGCGAAGAAGGCGGCGGCCGCGAAGCCGCGCACCGCCTCGCTCTTCAAGTCGATGGACCCGGCTGAGGTCGACCTCGACACGGCGATCCGCCTGCTCGAGCTGCCCCGCGTCGTCGGGCTCGATCCCGAGTCGGGCGAGGAGATCACCGCGCAGAACGGGCGCTACGGCCCTTACTTGAAGAAGGGCGCCGAAACGCGCACCCTGCCGAGCGAGGACGCGATCTTCGATCTCGATCTCGCGGGAGCCCTCGAACTCCTCGCGCAGCCGAAGTACGGCGCCCGGCGGGCGTCGAGCGCGCTGAAGGAGTTCGACGCCGATCCCGTGAGCGGCAAGCCGATCAGGGTGAAGGACGGCCGCTTCGGGCCGTACGTCACCGACGGCGAGACGAACGCGACGATCCCGCGGGCCGAGTCGGTCGAGGACATCACCTTCGAGCGGGCGGTCGAGCTGCTGCAGCTGAAGCGCGAGAAGGGGCCGGCCAAGCCGAAGGCGAAGCGGGCGACGACCACGAAGACGACGACGAAGAAGGCGGCGCCGAAGAAGCCCGCGGCGGCCAAGAAGACCGGCACCTCGAAGAAGAGCCAGGCGTGACCCGGGGCCTGTTCATCACCCTCGAGGGCGGCGACGGCTCAGGCAAGACCACCCAGGCCGAGCTGCTCCGGGAGTGGCTCGGCGGCCTCGGTCGCGAGGTCGTCCGCACCCGCGAGCCCGGTGGCACCGAGGTCGGCGTGGAGGTGCGGGAGATCGTGCTGCACCACCGCGGCGACATCTCTCCCCGCGCCGAAGCCCTGCTGTACGCGGCCGACCGCGCGCACCATGTCGCGACGCTCGTGCGCCCGGCGCTCGAACGCGGCGCCGTGGTGCTGCAGGACCGGTACATCGACTCCTCCGTCGCCTACCAGGGCGCCGGCCGCGTGCTGGACAGTCGTGAGGTGCGGGCCCTCTCGGAGTGGGCCACCGAGGAGCTCGCCCCCGACCTCACCGTGCTCCTCGACCTCGACCCCGAGGCCGCCCGCGGTCGCCTCGACGCCTCGCGCACGCGCTACGACCGGCTCGAGGCCGAGGCATCCGAGTTCCACCGCCGCGTGCGAGAGGCCTACCTCGCGATCGCGGCGGCCGAGCCAGAGCGGGTCGTCGTCGTCGACGCCGCGCAGCCCGCCGAGCAGATCGCCGCCGAACTGCGCGCGCGGATCGAGCCGTTGCTCTAGATGACGCGGGCGGGGGAGCGGATGCCTCGAGCCGCGTCGGCGGCGGAGGGTAGCGTGGCAGGGTGAGCGTGTGGAGCGAACTGACGGGGCAGGATGCCGCGATCGCCGTCTTCCGCGCCGCCGCTTCGGCTTCGATGAGCCGCGTCGGCGCCATCCCTGAGCGCGGCTCCGCGCCTGTCGAGGGGCCTGAGGCGGCCTCCGCGCCCGACGCGCGCAGCATGACGCACTCCTGGCTCATCACGGGCCCGCCGGGGTCCGGCCGGTCGAACCTCGCCTACGCCTTCGCGACGGCGCTCATCGCGGGCGACCCCGACGGCGACGAGCGCACCCGCATCCAGGTCGAGGCGCGGAGCCACCCCGATCTGCACGTGCTCACGACCGAGGGCGTCATCATCAAGGTCGCCGACGTCCGCGACATCGTGAAGCGCTCGCACTACGCACCCTCCGTGGGCCGGCACCGCGTGATCGTCGTCGAAGACGCCGATCGCATGACCGAGCAGACCTCGAACGTCCTCCTCAAAGAACTGGAGGAGCCGCCGGAGCGCACCGTGTGGATCCTCTGCGCGCCGAGCGAAGCCGACCTCATCCCGACCATCCGTTCGCGCGTGCGCTCCGTGCGTCTGCAGGTGCCGAGCATCGCCGATGTCGCCGAGCTGCTCGTGCGCCGCGACGGCGTCGACCCGGGCCTCGCGGAGCGCGCCGCTCGCGAGGCGCAGAGCCACATCGGCATGGCGCACCGGCTCGCCACCAACGAAGAGGCGCGCAGCCGCCGGGCCGAGACGCTTCGGCTCGCCCTCGGCGTCCGCTCCGCCGCGACCGCGGTGATGACGGCGTCACGGCTCCTCGAGATCGCCGGTGACGACGCGAAGGCCATCACCGAGCTGCGCGATCAGGAGGAGCGCGAGCACGCGCTGCGCTCCCTGGGGTTGTCTCCGGGCCAGGCGATCCCGCCCGCGCTCCGATCCCAGATCAAGGCGCTCGAAGATGATCAGAAGCGGCGGGCGACGCGAAGCCTGCGCGACGGCATCGACCGCATCCTCGTCGATCTCGCCTCGCTCTACCGCGATGTGCTGCTGCTGCAGCTCGAGGCCCAGGTGCCGCTCGTGAACCGCGAGATCGAGGCGGAGCTGCGCGCGGCCGCCGCGGCGGCGACGCCGGCGCGCACGCTCGCGACACTCGACGCCATCCAGCTCGCGCGCATCCGCATCGAGGGCAACGTCGCACCGGCGCTCGCGCTCGAGGCGATGCTCGTGAGCGCCATCAGACGACCGGGAACCGAACGGGGGGCCGCATGATCAGCACCGGCACGACAAGGGGCGCCCGCGCCCGCAGACGCATCGGGGCGGTCAGCATCGTCGCCGCGGTGGCGCTTCTGCTGAGCGGATGCTTCCCCAACCTCGGCGGACTCTTCCCGAAGCCCGCGGCCACTTCGACGCCGACGGGCGAACAGGTCTCGGCCGAGCTGGAGCCGTTCTACTCGCAGATCCTCACCTGGAAGGGCTGCGGCGACGAGCTCGAGTGCACGACGGCGACGGCGCCGCTCGATTGGAACGACCCGGCGGCCGGCGAGACCGAGCTCGCACTGGTCCGGCACCGCGCGACGGGCGACCGCATCGGCTCGCTCCTCGTGAACCCCGGGGGCCCGGGAGCGTCGGGGGTCGACCTCGTCACCGACTCGCTCGATTTCGCGGTCGGCCAGCCGTTGCAGGAGCGCTTCGACGTCGTCGGCTTCGACCCCCGCGGGGTCGGGCAGTCCAGCTCGGTCGTCTGCTACGACGCGGCGGAGATGGACCAGGCGCTGTTCTCGATCCCCCCGGGCGAGCGAGGCAGCGCCGAGTGGATCGCGGCATCCGCGAAGAACTTCGAGGACTTCGGCGTCGCCTGCGCCGAGAACACCGGCGAGCTGCTCGGCTACGTCGACACGGTGAGCGCGGCCCGCGACCTCGACCTGCTGCGGTCGATCCTCGGCGACGCGAAGCTGAACTACCTGGGGTACTCCTACGGGACCTTCCTCGGCGCGACCTTCGCGGGGCTCTACCCCGACAAGGTGGGGCGGCTCGTGCTCGACGGTGCGATCGACCCGTCGGCGAGCGAGTTCGAGGTCTCGAAGGCCCAGGCCATCGGCTTCGAGCAGGCGCTGCGCGCCTACATGGCCGACTGCCAGGGCGCGGCCGACTGCCCCTTCCCGGGCGACGTCGACGCCGGCATGGCCGAAGTGGGGGCGCTCGCCGCCTCGCTCGATGCCAGCCCGCTGCGCGGCAGCGACGGTCGCATGGTCGGCGCCGACACCTACCTGACCGCGATCATCGCCGCGCTCTACAGCCCCGACTCCTGGACGTACCTGTCGGAGATGTTCGACTCGGTCATGCTCGGCGACGCCGACATGGCGCTCACGCTCGCGGACTTCTACTACGGGCGCAACCCCGACGGCACGTACAACGACAACTCGACCGAGGCGTTCCGTGCCATCAACTGCCTCGACTACCCGCTGCGCGACGGTGCGGGCGACCTCCAAGCCGAGGCGGCCGAGATCGTCGCGGCCGCGCCGGTCATCGGTCCGTTCTGGGGCTACGACACGGGTGGCGGCTGCGAACTGTGGCCGGTGCAGGGTGACGCGACCCGCGCCGAGATCCACGCGGAGGGGGCCGACCCGATCCTCGTCATCGGCACGACCGGCGACCCCGCGACGCCTTACGAATGGGCCGTCTCGCTCGCCGACCAGCTCGACTCCGGCGTGCTCGTGAGCTACGAGGGTGAGGGGCACACGGCCTACAACAAGTCGAACTCCTGCGTGAACGACGCCGTCGAACGGTACTTCATCGACGGCGCGGTTCCAGCGAGCGATCCGAAGTGCTGAGCGGTTCGAGTCGATCGAGCTGAGGCTCCGGCGGCGGTGCGGCGCAGGAACGCGCCGCACCGCCGGTTCGCGCCGGCCGTGGTCATCGGGGGCACCCGGCATCCGCTACTATTGTTTCTCGTGCCACCGCAGCGTTCGCGCCGCGGGAGTCACGCCGCCTTAGCTCAGTCGGCAGAGCGATTCACTCGTAATGAATAGGTCGTGGGTTCGATTCCCACAGGCGGCTCCACCTCCGAACGGCCCTCCCGAAGCCCGGGAGGGCCGTTCGCGTTCGAGGCCTTCACCGCTCGCTTCGGACGAGCTCGCGATCCTCCGGACCGGCGATGAAGATCTCCTCGACGGCCAGTCCGAACGCGGCCAAGCGATGGACGATCGTCACCCCTGGCATCCGGTTTTGGACATTCGTCGCATTGTTGGCGCGCGTGCGCCGCGCCTAGCCTCGTCGGTACCGGTCGCCGCTCCCTCGAACGGCACCCGGCTTCCCCCGATCCGCATCGCTTCAGTGAGGAAACGATCGTGACATCCACCGAACCCCGCACCATCGCCCGACCCCGCCGGGCCGCGCTCGCCGCGCTCGCCGGCACGAGCATCGAATGGTACGACTTCTTCATCTACGCGACGGCCGCCGCCCTCGTGTTCCGGCACGTGTTCTTCCCGCCCGACATGAACCCGGTACTCGGCACGATCGTCGCCTTCGGCACGACCTCCTTCGGCTATCTCGGCCGCCCGATCGGGGCCTTCCTCTTCGGTCACCTCGGCGACCGCTTCGGCCGCAAGCCCGTGCTCATCGCCACGCTGCTGCTCATGGGCGTCGGCACCTTCGGCATCGGCCTGCTGCCCTCCTACGAGGTGGTGGGCCCGCTCGCCCCGCTGCTGCTCATCACCCTGCGCCTGCTGCAGGGCGTGGCCATGGGCGGCGAGTGGGGTGGCGCCGCGCTGCTCGCGATCGAGCACGCACCCGTCGAGCGCCGCTCCTTCTACGGCTCCTTCGCGCAGCTCGGCTCCTCGGTGGGCGCGACGCTCTCCTCGGCGGTCTTCGCGATCTCGGAGCACATCGGCGACGGCCTCGTCGCAGGCTCCTGGCGCATCCCCTTCCTCTTCAGCGCCGTGCTGGTGGTCATCGGGCTCATCATCCGCTCGGTGGTCGGCGAATCGCCCGAGTTCGTCTCGGCGCGCAGCGCGCAGGAGCTCTCGGCAGCGCCCGTGCGGGAGGTGTTCCGCACGCCGAAGCCGCTGCTCATCGGCATCGGCGCCATGCTCGTCGCCACCGGCGGCTACTACGTGACGTCGTCCTTCTTCCTCGCCTACTCCTCGGAGCAGGCCGGCGTGCCGACGGAGCTGGTGTTGAACGCGCTCATCATCGCCGGCCTGTTCGAGATGGCCTTCGTGCCGCTCGCGGGCTGGCTCGGCGATCGATGGCGACCGCAGTTCGTCGTCGCCGTGGGGCTCGCGGGGATCATGATCGTGGTGGTGCCGCTGTACCTGCTCGCGCACACGGGCTCGTTCCTCGTGATCACGGTCATGCTCGCCGTGACGGCGCTGTTCACGGGCTTCAACTACGGGCCGATCGCCGCCGTGCTCGCGTCGATCTTCCCGGTGCGGGTGCGATACACCGGCACCTCGCTCGCCTACCAGGGCTCCGCGCTCACGGCCGGGGCGCTCACGCCGATCGTGCTGCCGACGCTGCTCGGCATGTCCGAGGGTTCGCCGGTGCTGATCTTCGCCTACCTCGCCCTGCTCTGCCTCGTCGCGATCGGCTGCGTGCTCGCCACCCGGGGGCTGGCCGCTCGTGTCGAGCGGGGGACGGTCGCATGAGCGCCGTCAGCGAACTCATCGTCAGCGGACGGATCCGGCCGAGCGGTTCGGAGCGTCTCGTCGAGGCGATCCTCGTCCGCGACGGCCGCATCGCGGCGGCGGGATCGCTGCACGACTGCCGTGCCCTCGCCTTCACGACCACCGAAGAGCTCGAGCTCGGCGAGCTGACCGTGCTGCCCGGCTTCGTCGACGCGCACTGCCACCCGCTCATGCACGGCCAGTTCGCCTCGTGGACCGACTGCAGCTGGACGGCCGCACCGAGCATCGACGACGTCGTCGAGCGGCTCCGCGAGCGCGGCGCGGCGCGGCCCGGGGCGATCCGCGGCCGCGGCTTCCACCACGGCAACGTCGCCGACCAGCGGATGCTGAACCGGCACGACCTCGACCGGGCCAGCACCGAGCGGGAGGTGCTCGTCTTCCACTCGAGCGGGCACGGCGCCATCGCGAACACGGCGGTGCTGCGCGCGCTCGGCGTCACCGCCGAGACGGCGGACCCGGAGGGCGGCCACCTCGGCCGCGATGCCGACGGTGCGCCGGACGGGACGTTCTGGGATGCCGCCGCCGACTGGTTGACCGGCGTCGCGGGGGTGAAGATCGGCAACAACGGGCCGAACTTCCACCTCTCGGACGACCCGGAGGAGCTGCACGCGCACCTCGCGGCTGCGCAGCGCGAGCTGCACTCGGTCGGGGTGACCTCCGTCGTCGACGCTCAGGTCACCTCGCGCGAGCTCGGCGCATATCTGCGCGCCCGCGATCGCGGCGAGCTCACGCTGCGCGCGGAGCTCCTCGTGATCTCGAGCCTGATCGGGCAGCTCGAGCAGCTCGGCGTGGCGGGGCGGCTCGGCGACGAGCAGCTCGCGATCGCCGGGGTGAAGCTGTACTCCGACGGCGCGCTGACCGCCGCGACCGCTCGGTTCAGCTCGCCGTACTGCTGCGACCCGTCCGACTTCGGCTACCTCTACCACCCCGATGGGGAGCTCGAGGGCATGATCGCGCGCGTCACGGCGCTCGGGCTGCCCTCGGCGACCCACGCGCAGGGCGACGCCGCGATCGAGCTCGTCCTCGACATCCACGAGCGCCTGCACGCCGGTGACCGACCGCTCCGGCACCGTATCGAGCACTTCGGCGGGCCGACCGAGGCGCAGGTGCGTCGGGCAGCGGAGCTCGAGCTCTGGCCGATCACGCAGCCGCAGTACCTCGCCCGCTACGGCGACGAGCTGCTTGAGGCGCTCGGCGACCGGGCCGAACGCCTCACGCCGCTCGGCGAGATCCGTGACGCGGGGGCTCCCGTCGTGCTCTCCTCGGACGCTCCGGTCTGCCCGCCCGGGCCGTTGGACGCGGTGCACGCGGCGGTGACCCGGCGCACAGCCGGCGGCCGGGTGCTCGGCGGACCGGAGCTGCAGCTCGCCCTCGCCGAGGCGATCCTCGGCCACACCGCGACCGCGGCGGCCTCGATCAGCCGGGAGCACGCGATCGGCTCGCTCGAACCCGGCCGCTTCGCGGACTTCGTGGTGCTCGACCGCGACCCCTACCTCGTCGACATCGACGAGGTGCTGGCGATCCGTGTGCTGCAGACCTGGGTCGGCGGTGCGCAGGTGTACGAGGCCGAGCCGCAGCTCGACGACATGACAGCCGGGCGGACGCCGCTCACGGAGGGAGCACGATGATCATCGGACCGGTCGACGGGCAGCGTTCGCCGCGCTACGCCGGACTCAGCACCTTCGCGCGGCTGCCGCGCATCGAGGACGTGACGGATGCCGCCCTCGCGGTCGTGGGCGTGCCGTTCGACGCCGGCGTCACCTTCCGGCCCGGCGCGCGGTTCGGTCCCTCGGCGATCCGCGAGGCCTCCCGCCTGCTGCGGCCGTTCAACCCGGCACTGGGCGTGGCCGCGTTCGACCTCGTGCAGGTCGCGGACGCCGGTGACCTCGACGCGAATCCGTTCGACATCGCAGCGGCGCTCGGCGAGATGGAACGCGGGTTCCGTGCGCTCAGCGGGCGCGACCGGCGGTTCGTGGCGCTCGGCGGTGATCACACCATCGCGCTGCCGGCGCTCCGCGCCGTCGCCGACGTGCACGGCCCGGTCTCGCTCGTGCACTTCGACGCCCATCTCGACACGTGGGACACCTACTTCGGAGAGGCGTACACGCACGGCTCGCCGTTCCGCCGCGCGAGTGAGGAGGGGGTGCTGCGCCGGGATCGTTCCGCGCACGTCGGGCTGCGGGGCTCCCTCTACAGCGGGGAGGATCTGCTCGACGACGAGCGGCTCGGCTTCACCGCCGTGCACAGTCGGGAGCTCGACGCCATCGGCGCACCCGGGGTGCTGCGGCGGGTTCTCGACCGGGTCGGCGACGCCCCCGTGTACGTGTCGATCGACATCGACGTGCTCGACCCCTCGATGGCCCCTGGCACGGGGACGCCGGAGGCGGGCGGGATGACGAGCCGGGAGCTGCTCGAGATCCTGCGGGGCCTGCGCGGAGTGAATCTCGTCGGGGCGGACATCGTCGAGGTGTCCCCGCCGTTCGACCACGCCGCGATCACCGCGGTCGCCGCGGCGAACCTCGCCTACGAGCTGATCGGCATCATGGCCGAGCAGCTGGCCGACGGGCGGGCGGTCAACGCCGGCTGAGCTGAACGGCCGCCCACAGCTCGAGCCGTCCCGCGAGGCTCGACGGGTCGAGCCCGAGCACCTCGCCCGCCGCATCGATTCGGTGGCGGAGGGTGTGCCGGTGCACGCCGAGCTCCCGCGCCGCCGCATCCCAGGCGCAATCGTGTTCGATCCAGGTCTCCACCGCGGTCCAGAGCGCGGTGCCGGCGCGCTCGTCGTGCTCGCGGAGCGTACGCAGCGTCGCCCGGGCGACGTTGGCCGCGCCCTGCTCGGCGAGCGCGCCCAGCACGCCGCCGGCGGCGAGGTCGCCGTACTCGGCGATGAGGGACGCCGCACTTCGCGGCGCGCGGCGCAACGCGAACCGCGCCTCCTCGAGCGCGCCGGGGAGCGCCTCGAACCGGCTCGCCGAGGTGCGGCCGGCCCGGAGGCCGTGCTGCGTCACGAGCTGCAATGCGGTCGGAGCGGATGCCTCGTCGACGAGCACCATGATCCGGCCGTCGAGGCGGGCGAAGAACAGCCCGCCCGCGCGCGCGTTCGCGGCGAGCTCGAGGGCGTCCAGGACAAGGTCGGAGTCCGGGGCGCCGTCGAGCACGAAGACACCGAGCGGCGGGCTGGGCAGCTCGCCCCAGGCGTCTCGCGCCGTACGCCGGGCGAGCTCGACCGCGCCGCCGAGGAGCTGCTGGAGCACGCCGTCACGCAGCTGGAGCCGGGCCCTGGCGAGAGCGCGATGCTGGGCGAGTGCGAGGCTCGCGAACGCGATGACGCTGTTCACGAGATCGGTCGCCGACGGGTCGCGATCGCGCAGCCCGGCGAGCACGATCGCCCCATCGAGATGTTCGATGCCGATCGTCTGCAGTGCGTACTCATGCCCGTCGGCCTCGAGTCGGGACGAGCCCCTGGCGCCGCGCCCGAGGGCCTCGGTGACCGCGGAGCGCAGTTCTGCGCCGGCCGGGCGGGAGAGGTCGGAGGCGAGCTGCGAGCCCGCGGCGTCGAACAGCAGCACCCGGCAGTCGAGCTGCCGCTCGAGCTCGGCGACGATGGAGGCGAGCCCGTCGGGGCGGAGCGCGGCCTTCGTGAGCGCGCGCTGCGCCCCGACCGACCAGCGGATGCGCTCGGTGCGCTGCGCGTCGAGCGCCTCCGCCACGAACTGGATGTACGCCAGGTACGGCGTGAGATCGGTCATCTCGATGAGCGGCAGCCCGTGCGCCCGGCAGGCGTCGATGAGCGCCCCGGGGGTCTCGCCGTGGTGCAGCCGTGCGCCGAAGCCGAGGCCGACGATTCCGTGCCGTTGCAGGCGCTCGACGTAGGCGTCGTAGCGCTCGGCCGTGGTCGTGCCCGGCGGGAACTGCGCACCGTCGGTGAGCAGCAGGTGGCCGGCGGCGAGGAACGGGGTCGGATCGGGCAGGTCGGAGCCGTGCACCCAGGCGATGGGCCGCTCGATCGCTTCGGCGGTGCCGCCCGGGACGAGCAGCTTCAGACGCTCGCCGCCGAAGTCGAGGAGGGTGCGGATCGTCGGCGGCGCGGCCATCCCGGAAGTATACGAGGCGCCACGACGAAAGGCCCGGGATCGCCGGGCCGTTCGCACGATCCCGGGGAGGACCGGGAATGCCTGCACGCTAGGCGAGGCCGCGCGAATCCGCAGCGTCCCCGATGTGGGGACAGACCCAGCCGACGGTGCTCGCGCGAGCCGGCGGGCCTAGGCTTTCCCCATGACCGATCGACTCCGCTGGGGCATCCTCGCGACGGGCGGCATCGCGCGCCTCTTCACCTCCGACCTGAAGCTCGCCGGCTTCGACGTGCGCGCCGTCGGCTCGCGCAGTGCGGCGTCCGCCGCCGCCTTCGCCGAAGCGTTCGGCATCCCGACGGCGCACGCGGGATACGAGGCGCTCTTCGCCGACCCCGAGGTCGACGTCGTCTACGTCGCGACCCCGCACCCGATGCACGCCGAGAACGCCGTGGCGGCGCTCGACGCCGGCAAGCACGTGCTCGTCGAGAAGCCGTTCGCGCTGAACCGTGCCGAGGCCGAGCGCATCCGCGATGCGGCGGTCGCGAACGGGAGGCTCGCGCTCGAGGCGATGTGGACGCGGTACCTGCCGCACATGGTGCGGATCCGCGAGCTGATCGCCTCCGGAGCGCTCGGCGAGGTCCGCTCGCTCATCGCCGACCACACGCAGCTGCTGAGCGATGATCCTGCACACCGCATCAACGCGCTCGAGCTCGGCGGCGGGGCACTGCTCGACCTCGGCATCTACCCGATCTCCTTCGCGTGGGATCTCTTCGGCGAGCCCCGCGACATCCGCTCGTCCGCCGTCTTCAAAGCGACCGGTGCCGACGCGCAGCTCGCGACGATCTTCCACTACCCGGGCGGGCAGACCGCCACCACCTATTCCGCGAGTGACACGCAGGGCCCGAACCGGGCAGCCGTCCTCGGCACGGCGGCACGCATCGAGATCGACGAGGTCTGGTACTCGCCGACGACGTTCCGCCTCGTCGCCGCCGACGGGAGCGTCCTCGAGACGTACGAGTCGAAGGTCGAAGGCCGGGGGATGCAGTATCAGGCCGCCGCGCTCGAGGCGCTCGTGGCCGCCGGACGGCTCGACGGCGGCGAGCTCCTGCCGACCGCCGAGACGGTCGGCATCATGGGGACGCTCGACGCGATCCGCGCCGAGATCGGACTGCGCTATCCGGGGGAGTGACCCGCGCCGGTGCGACCACCGGCCGAGCGACGCTCAGGAAGCGTGGAGGCGACCCGTCCGTAGAATGCCCGGGTGAACGAGGAGACGGATGACGCGAGCGCGCCAGGCGAGGCGCCCGTTCCGCCTCCCTCGGCGCCCGGCGGGCTCCTGACCCGTCTCCGCGCCGCGCTCGGCAGCCATCGTGTGGCGACGGCGCTCGGCGCCGGGGCGCTCGGCCTGCTCCTGCTCGGCGGGGGCGCGCTCGCCGTGGGTGCCGCTCTGCGCACCCCGCCGGCGCCTGTGCGCGTCGCCCAGACCATCGCGAACACGCCGACCGCCGAGTCGAGGCCGACGCCCGAGGCCGCCGCCGCGCCGGTCGCCCTCCGCACCTGCTCCGTCGCCGAACTCGCCGCCGACTCGCGCCTCGGCGAGCTGCAGGCGCAGGTCGTGAACGCCGGCACCGGCGAGGTGCTGTTCGACCGCGGCGGCGCGACGCCGTCGCGCACCGCGAGCGTCATGAAGGTGCTGACCTCGGCGGCCGCGCTCGCCGTGCTCGGCCCCGACTACCGGGCGACCACGACCGTCGTGAAGGGCGCGGAGCCCGGCACCGCCGTGCTCGTCGGCGGCGGGGACGTCACCCTCTCGCGCACGCCGAGCGGCGACGAGGGCGTCTACCCGGGGGCCGCGCACCTCGACGACCTCGCAGCTCAGGTGCGCGCGGCGTGGGACGCGGACCCCGCGAACCCGCCGCTCACGAGGCTCGTGCTCGACGCGAGCTCCTTCGGCGGCGAGGAATGGCAGCCGAGCTGGAACCTCAAGGAACGCGACGACGGCTACATGTCGAACATCGCGGCCCTCATGGTCGACGGCGACCGCGACGACCCGTACTCGAACACTTCGTCCCGCAGCGACGACCCCGTGGGGCGAGCCGGCGAGGCGTTCGCGGCGGAGCTCGGCGGCATCGAGACGATCGAGCGGGGCACCGCGCCCGCCGGCGCCCCACCCCTCGGCGCGGTCTCGTCGCCCACCGTCGCCCAGCTCGTCGACAAGGCGCTCGTGGTGTCCGACAACACGGTCGCGGAGATGCTCGCGCGCCTCGTCGCGATCGAGACCGGCGCGGGCAACGACTTCGGCGCGATCAACGCGGGGGTGCTGCAAGGGCTCGCCGGCTACGGTGTCGATACCGCCGGGATCGTGATCGTCGACGGCTCGGGCCTCTCGGACGACAACGCGGTGCCGCCCGCCTACCTCACCCGACTGTTCCAGAAGATCGCCGCGAGGGAGGGGCAGCTCGGGGTGCTCCTCGACGGCCTGCCGATCGCGGGCGAGCGCGGCTCGCTGTCGTACGACGACCGCTTCACGGGCGACAACGCGGTGGCCGACGGGCAGGTGATCGCGAAGACCGGCTGGATCGACACCGGCTACACGCTCGCGGGGGTCGTCCACGCCGCGGACGGCGCGACCCTGACCTTCGCGATCTACGCCCTCGGTGACGTCTCCGACGACGCGAAGCAGGCGATCGACACGCTGGCGACGGGCTTCTACCGCTGCGGAGCGCAGCTGTCGAACCGCTGAGCCGCGGATCGCGTCGCCCCGGCGTTCGGAGGCACAATGGAGGCATGACGAAGGCGCTGTTCATCATCGACGTGCAGAACGACTTCACCGAGGGCGGGGCGCTCGGCGTCGACGGCGGCGCCGCGGTCGCCGCGGGCGTCACGACGTACCTCTCCGGGCACCGAGGCGAGTACGAGCTCGTCGTCGCCTCGCGCGACTGGCACGACGGAGACAGCGACAACGGCGGGCACTTCGCCACCGGCGAACCCGACTTCGTCGACACCTGGCCGGTGCACTGCGTCGCGGGGACACCCGGAGCCGAGTACCACCCGGCGCTCGACGTCTCCGGCGTCGACGTGCACATCCGCAAGGGGCAGGGCCGACCCGCCTACTCGATCTTCGAGGGCACCGACGAGGCGGGACGGGGCATCGCCGAGCTCCTCGCCGAGCGCGGGATCACCGGGGTCGACGTCGTCGGCATCGCGACCGACTACTGCGTGCGGCAGAGCGCGCTCGACGCGCTCGAACACGGCCAGCACGTGCGGGTGCTGACCGGACTCGTCGCCGGAGTGGCCCCGGAGTCGTCGGCGGCCGCCCTCGCGGAGCTCGGCCACGCCGGAGCCGAGATCGTCGCGGCGGAGGCGTGAGCCCGGCGCTGCCCGGCGCAGCCGGTCCGGTCCTGCACGCGGAGGCGGCGGACGGCTCGCTCATCGCGTACCGGCGCACCCCGGCGGGGGCAGCCGCCGAGCCCGGCGCCACCGGGCTCCCGCCAGTGCTGCTCGTGCACGGCTTCGGTGCGAACGGCGCGATCACCTGGCAGCGCACCGGTTGGGTCGACGCGCTCACCCGCGCGGGCCGTGACGTGGTGACCGTCGATCTCCGCGGCCACGGCGACAGCGACGCGCCGATCGAGGCGGCGGCGTATCGCGCCGAGGTGCAGGGGGCGGATCTCGCAGCCGTGCTCGACTCGCTCGAGATCCCCCAGGTGGACGTCGTCGGCTACTCGCTCGGCAGCCGCATCGCCGCCGCCCTCGCCCGCAGTGCGCCCTCCCGGGTGCGCCGCCTCGTGATCGGCGGCGCCGGGCCGCAGGAACTCTTCGCCAGTTGGGACCTCGAGCGCGCCCGGCAGCTGCTGGACGCTGAACGCTCGGAGCGCGCCGACGGCGGCTCGGATGCCGCGGCGGTCCCGGCCGGCGAGCAGGTCATGCGCGCGGTGCTCGGCACGGCGGTCCGCTCGGGCGCCGACCCCGAGGCGTTGCTCGCGTGCATCGAGGGCATCGCCGGGGCATCCCTCGACCTGCCGTCCGAGCTGCCCGTGCTGTACGTCGCGGGGGCGCTCGATCCGGTCCCGCGCGGCGCGGCGGAGCTCGCCCGCGAGCGCGGCGCCGAGTACCTCGAGATCCCGGGCCGCGACCACGTCTCGACGCTCACCTCGCGCGCGTTCAAGGACGCCGCCGTCCGATTCCTCAGCTGACCCTCGCGGCCCGAACTGGGGGGCGGACGCCGTTCCCTCGTGCACGCCCGGGGCACTAGAGTCGTCCTCGCCCCGGGCCCGATGCGCGTGCCCGCGAGAGGAGCTTCCCCCGTGACCTCAGCCTTCATCCGCGTCGCCCCCGCCGCGATCGGCGTCGGACTCCTGCTCGCCGCCGCGACCGCCGTGACGCCGGCCGTCGCCGACACGACACCCGCGACCGACTGCCGCACGGACTGCACCGCGGTGTTCGACACCGCGGGCCTGCACACGCTCGCCGTCCCCGCCGGGGTCGTGTCACTCCGGGCCACGGTCTCCGGCGCTGCGGGGTCGCCCGCGCCCGCCGCGCTCGGCCTGTTCCCCGACGCGGTCGGCGGCCCCGGCGGCGTCACCACCGCGACGCTCGGCACCGCGCTCGGCGGAACGACGCTCACCCTCCGCGTCGGTGCCGCCGGGGAAGGCAGCGCCCTCGCCGACGGCGACGGTGCGCTCCTCGTCGTCGCCGGCGGCGGCGGCGACGGCGGCTACGCGGGCCGCTTCGAACTGCCCGACCAGCTCTTCGCCGCCTACCCGGGCGGCGCGGGCGGCGCGCCGAGCGCCCCCGGCGTCGCACCGGGCGGCGACGGCACGACCTTCGGCACGGGGGCGTTCAACGGCGCGGGAGGCGCGCTCGCGGCCGGCGGCGCTGGCGGAGTGGGCGGCGCCAGCGGCTCGGCCGGTGCCGCGGGAACGACGAGCTCCCCGGGCGCGATCGGCCTGTCCGCGGGCGGGGCTGGAGGCATCCTCACCGTCCAGGACGACCAGTACGAGGCCGGCCCCGGCGGGACGGGGTTCACCGGCGGCGGTGGCGGTGCGGTCAGCCTCGATGCGGTCGATGGCGGCGACGAGATCATGATCGACGTCGTCGGTGCCGGCGGCGGCGGGTCCGGCTTCCTCGCCGAGGGACTCAGCGCGGTCGCCGGGGAACCGAACGCCGGAGCTGGCTCGGTGACCGTGGTGTGGTCGCTCCCGCCGCTGCCCGACCCCGAACCGGCGTCGCCGGTCGTCGCGCCGCCCGCCGAGCCGACGGGTCCGCAGCTCGCCGAGACCGGGGTCGAGGCGCCGTCGCTCGGGCTCGCCGCTGCGGCGATCGCCGCGGCCGGTGCCGCGCTCCTGGCGCTCCATCGCCGTCGGCGTCGCGCCTGAGTCGCCGAGCCTGAGTCGCCGAGCCTGACCCGCCGCGCCTGACCGTCGCGCAGAACTCAGGAACATCCCGGTGATACGCGGGAACGCCGCCCGGCGATTCCCCGGAAAACCGGGGGACCGCCGGGCGGCGTTCCTGAGTTGTGCGAGGCGGCGGCTCAGAGGGTGTTGCCGAGCTTGAAGCCCTGCTCCTCGTCGCCCTTCCGCGTGTACGAGAAGCCGTCGGCCCCGATCGTGACCTCCATCTCGCTGTCGTCGGTGCGGGCGACGACGGGCTTCGGATTGCCGTCGAGGTCGAGCACCAGCGAGGCATCCGTGTACCAGCTCGGCACGACCGGGTTGCCCCACCAGTCGCGACGCTGGTTGTCGTGCACGTCCCAGGTGACCACGGGGTTGTCGGGGTCGCCGGTGTAGTAGTCCTGCGTGTAGATCTCGACGCGGTGACCGTCGGGGTCGCGCAGGTACAGGTAGAACGCGTTCGAGACGCCGTGGCGACCCGGGCCGCGCTCGATCGCGTCGGAGCGGCGGAGCGCGCCCAGCTTGTCGCAGATCGCCAGGATGTTGTGCTTCTCGTGCGTGGCGAAGGCGACGTGGTGCATGCGCGGCCCGTCGCCGCCCGTCATCGCCGTGTCGTGCACGGTGGGCTTGCGACGCATCCATGCCGCGTAGACGGTGCCCTCCTCGTCCTGGATGTCCTCCGTGACGCGGAAGCCGAGCGACTGCATGAAGTTCACGGCGCGCGGCACGTCGGGGGTGACCTGGTTGAAGTGGTCGAGGCGCACGAGCTCGCCCGGCGTGTGCAGGTCGTAGCGCCACGAGAGCCGCTCGACGTGCTCGGTCTGGAAGAAGAACTCGTAGGGGAAGCCCAGCGGGTCCTCGACGCGGACCGAGTCGCCGATGCCCTTCGTGAAGCCCTCGGCCCGGCGCTCGACGCGGCAGCCGAGCTCCGTGTAGAACGCCACGGCCTTGTCGAGGTCCTCGGCCGTGCGCACCCGGTACGAGAACGCCGCGACCGCGGCGACGGGGCCCTGGCGCAGCACGAGGTTGTGGTGGATGAACTCCTCGGTCGAACGGAGGTAGATCGCCTCCTCGTCCTCCTCGGTGACGTACAGCCCGAGCACGTCGACGTAGAACACGCGGGAGGCCGCGAGGTCGGTCACGACGAGCTCCATGTACGCGCAGCGCAGGATGTCGGGAGCGGGCACCGAGGGCGTCGGCACCGGGTTGTCGCTGTGGATCGGGGCCTCCTGGCTCACATAGAAGCCGGAGGAGGTGAGGGTCATTTCGTCGCGGTGGGTCATGTCAGCGTCCTTGCCTGGGGTGGAGTCTGGGGCGTGGGCCGGTCAGCGGGGGTCCGGGTCGTCGAGGTCCGACTCGTGGATCTCCTGCTTGCCGAACGTCGGGTTGTGCGGCGCGCCGAGCGTGATGTGCACGCTCTGCTGGTCGGTGTAGAAGTCGATCGAGCGGTAACCGCCCTCGTGGCCGAGGCCTGACGCCTTGACGCCGCCGAAGGGGGTGCGGAGATCCCGCACGTTGTTCGAGTTCAGCCACACCATGCCGGCCTCGACCGACTGGGCGAAGTTGTGGGCGCGCTTCAGCTCGTTCGTCCAGATGTAGGCGGCGAGCCCGTACTTCGTGTTGTTCGCGAGGGCGAGCGCCTCCTCCTCCGTGTCGAAGGGGGTGATCGCGACCACCGGGCCGAAGATCTCCTCCTGGAAGATGCGGGCGTCGGGCGAGACGTCGGCGAACACGGTGGGGGCGACGTAGTTGCCCTCGGGGAAGCCGTCCGGGCGTCCGCCGCCCGCGACGAGGCGGCCCTCGCGCTTGCCGAGCTCGACGTAGCTCATCACCTTGTCGTAGTGCTCGGGGTGCACGAGCGCGCCGACCTCGGTGGCCGGGTCGTGCGGGTGGCCGACCTTCACGCGCTTCGCTTGCGCCGCGTAGCGCTCGACGAACTCGTCGTAGACGTCGCGCTGCACGAGGATGCGCGAGCCCGCGGTGCAGCGCTCGCCGTTCAGCGAGAACACGCCGAAGATGCAGGCGTCGATCGCGACGTCGAGGTCGGCGTCGGCGAACACGACCGCCGGGCTCTTGCCGCCGAGCTCCATCGAGAGCCCCTTCAGGTACGGCGCGGCGTTGCCGAAGATGAGCTGCCCGGTGCTGCTCTCGCCCGTGAAGGAGATGAGCGGCACGTCGGGGTGCTTCACGAGGGCGTCGCCGGCGTCCTCGCCGAGGCCGTTCACGAGGTTGAACACGCCCTTCGGCAGGCCCGCCTCCTCGAAGATGCCGGCCCAGAGCGAGGCGGAGAGCGGGGTGAACTCCGCGGGCTTCAGCACGACCGTGTTGCCGGTCGCGAGCGCGGGGCCGAGCTTCCACGACTCGAGCATGAACGGGGTGTTCCACGGCGTGATGAGGCCCGCCACGCCGATCGGCTTGCGGTTCACGTAGTTCATCTGGCGGCCCGGCACCTTGAAGGCGTCGTCGGCCTGGGCGACGATGAGGTCGGCGAAGAAGCGGAAGTTCTCGGCGGCGCGACGGGCCTGGCCGAGCGCCTGGGTGATCGGCAGGCCGGAGTCGAAGGACTCGAGCTCGGCGAGGCGGGCGTCGCGCGACTCGACGAGGTCGGCGATCTTGTGCAGCACGCGGGAGCGCTCGCGGGGGAGCATCCGCGGCCACGGCCCCTCCTCGAAGGCGCGCTTCGCGGCGGCCACGGCGCGCTCGACGTCGGCCTTCTTGCCGGCCGCGGCGTGGACGTAGGTCTCGTTCGTGACGGGGTTCAGCACCTCGAACGTGTCGCCGTCGAGCGAGTCGACGAACTCGCCGTCGATGTAGTGCTGGATCTTCTCCGGCAGGTCCGCCGGGCGGTACGCGTCGGTCATGCGGGTCTCACCTTCATCGTGTCGTGGCGCCGGGCCGGGAACGGCGGCGGCGCCGGTGGGGCTCAGGGGGTCGGGGTGTGCGCGTGCTGCTCGGCCTGATAGGCGAGCACGGCGTCGAGGGTGGCGGTGCGGTGGCCGCGGGCCGCCAGCTCGATCTCGATCGAGGGGGCGTCGTCCTCGATGAGCCGGAGGATCGCCTCGTGCTCCTCGACGGAGGACTGCGCGCGGCCGGGCACGAAGCTGAACGAGGAGTCGCGCAGCACCTTCATGCGGTTCCAGCCGCGGTGCACGAGGTCGAGGATGTGCGGGTTCGGGCACTCCTCGAACAGCACGGCGTGGAACTCGAGGTTCAGCGCGGTGAAGCGGTGCGGGTCGAAGGCGTCGAGGCTCTCGCGCATCCGCTCGTTCACGGCGCGGGCACGGGCGATGTGCTCGGCCGTGAGCGTGGGGACGGCGAGCGCGGTCGCCGCGCCCTCGACGAGGGCGAGCGTCTGCATGGTGTGCAGGTACTCGGTCTCCTGGATGAGGGCGACCTGGGCGCCGACGTTGCGCTCGAAGGTGACGAGGCCTTCGGCCTCGAGCAGGCGGATCGCCTCGCGCACCGGCACGACGGAGACGCCGAGCTCGCGGGCGATGGTGCCGAGCACGAGCCGGAAGCCCGGCACGTAGCGGCCGTCGTCGATGCGCTCGCGGATGAAGCGGTACGCCTGCTGCGCCTTGCTCTCGTTCATCGGGCGCCCTCGCTCTCGGCGGCCGGGCCGCGCGCTGCGCCGCGGCTCGCCTCGTACTTCGCGCGCCACTCCGCATTCATGGGGAAGAGGCCGTCGACGGATGCCCCGGCGGCCACCTGTTCGGCGACCCAGGCGTCCTCGCGTTCCTGCGCGGCCGCCTCGGCGGCGACCTCCGCGGCGAGGGCGGCGGGGATGACGAGCACGCCGTCGCCGTCGCCGACGATCACGTCGCCCGGCTGCACGGCGGCGCCGCCGCAGGCGATCGTGACGTCGGTCTCCCACGGCACGTGGCGGCGGCCGAGCACGCTCGGGTGCGGGCCCTGCGAGAACACCGGGATCTCGAACTCGGCGACCGCGTCGAAGTCGCGCACGCCGCCGTCGGTGACGATGCCGGCCGCGCCGCGCACCTGGGCGCGCAGGGCGAGCACGTCGCCCACGGTGCCGGTGCCGCGCTCGCCGCGGGCCTCGACGACGAGCACCTCGCCCGGGGCGACCTGGTCGAAGGCTCGCTTCTGGGCGTTGAAGCCGCCGCCGTGCTCCTTGAAGAGGTCGGGGCGGAAGGGGATGAAGCGCAGCGTCTTCGCCGTGCCGACGATGCGGTCGCCGGGGTGGTTCGCGAAGACGCCCTCGATGAAGACGTCGTGGTAGCCGCGTTTGCGGAGCGCCGCGGAGATCGTCGCGACGGCGGCCTGGGAGAGGAGCTCGCGCACCTCGGGGTCGAGGCCGGTCGGGGCTGCGGATGCCTCGGCGACCGCAGCGGCGGAGTCGGGGGCGCTCGCCCGGCCGTCGGCGACCGCGGCGAGCAGCTCGGCCTCGCTGCCCCAGGCCTCGAGGCGCTGGTCGTCGTCGATGGCGGGCTTGCTGCCGAAGCCGCCGAAGGCGTGCGCGCCCTGGGTGACGGTGGTGACGAGCCGGCCCGTGCTCGGGGCGCCGGGCGCGGCGGGGGCGTCGACCTCGACCTCGACGACGTCGCCGGGGACGACGACCGAGGAGCCGGCGGGCGTCCCGGTGAGGATGACGTCGCCGGTGTCGAGGGTGAGGTGCTGGGAGAGGTCGGCGACGAGGCGGCCGAAGGGGAAGAGGAGCGTGTCGGAGGTGTCCTCCTGCACGAGCTCGCCGTTGACCCAGGTGCGGACGCGCCAGCCGTCTTCTCCGGCGACCGAGGCGGGGATCGCGGCCGGGCCGATCGGGGTGAAGCCGTCGCCGCCCTTGTTGCGCACGTTCGAGCCCTTGTCGGCGGCGCGGAGGTCGTAGAGGCCGAAGTCGTTCGCGGCGGTCACGGCGGCGATGTGCGACCAGCCGTTCTCGGGGGAGACCCAGCGCGCGGGCGCGCCGATCACGATGGCGATCTCGCCCTCGAAGGCGAGCAGCTCGGTGCCGGCGGGGCGTTCGATGGTGCCGCCGGTCGCGGCGAGCGAGGAGGCCGGCTTGAAGAAATAGCTCGGCTGGGCGGGGGTGCGGCCGCGCTGGGCGGCCCTCGACGGGTAGTTGAGGTGCACCGCGATGATCTTGCCCGGGGTGGGGATACCGAAGGTCATTGACATCCTCGTCTCGTTGTATCTGAAATCATATACGATCTAGCGATGCGGTGGAAGGCCGACGCTCAATAGCTCGCCCGGGGCGCGGACGGCGGGGGCGTGGGGCGCGCGGCATCCGTCTCTTCCGGCTCGCCCGTCGGCGCGTTCGCCGGATGCGCACCGATGAACCGGTCGGCGAGGGCCTCCGAGGCGCGCGCGAGGATCGCGACATCCGCCCCGACCGCGGCGAAGGCCGCGCCCTCGGCGAGATAGCGGTCGGCGTCCTCGGGGACGAACGCGTTGATGCCGGCCGGCTTGCCGGCGGCGCGCGCGGCGCGGATCGCGGTGAGCGCCGCCTCGACCACGTCCGGATGGCTCGGCTGACCGAGCAGGCCCATGGAGCCCGCGAGATCGGCCGGCCCGACGAAGATCGCGTCCACGCCGTCGACCGCGAGGATCTCCTCGACGTTCGCGACCGCGGCGGCCGACTCGATCTGCACGATCAGGCTCACCATCTCGGAGGCGCGGCCGAGGTAGCCCTCGATGCGGTTCCAGCGCGAGGAGCGCGCCAGCGAGGCGCCGACGCCGCGCGCGCCGTACTCGGCGGGGGCGACGCCGCCGTCCGCCGGGCCGGGGTAGCGCACGGCGCGGACGAGCTCACGCGCCTGCTCGGCGGAGTCGACCATCGGCACCAGGAGGTTCTGCACACCGAGGTCGAGGTACTGCTTGAGCAGCACGGTGTCGCCGATCGGTGGCCGCACCACGGCGGAGACCGGGTAGGCCGACATGGCGTAGAGCTGATGCAGGATCGACTGCAGATCGTTGGGGGAGTGCTCGGCGTCGAGGAGCACCCAGTCCACGCCGCTGCCCGCGGCGACCTCGGCGACGATCGGACTCGCCGAGCAGACCCACATGCCGACCTGCGGGCGGTCGGCCGCGGCAAGTCGCGCCGCGAACGTCTGCGGGGCGTTCATTCGAATCGGCACGTGATCGCCCCCAGCTGGCCGTAGTCGGCGTGCACGGTGTCGCCGCGCTCGACCCACATCGGTCGGGTGAACGAGCCGGCGAGCACGATCTCGCCCGCCTCGAGCGACTGCCCGTGCTGGGCGAGCTTGTTCGCGAGCCAGGCGACGCCCATGGCCGGGTGGCCGAGCACCGCGGCGGCGACGCCCGACTCCTCGATCGTCTGGTTGCGGTAGAGGAGCGCGCCGACCCAGCGCAGGTCGAGCTCGTCGACCTTCACCGGGCGGCCGCCGAGCACCATGCCGCCCATCGCGGCGTTGTCGCTGATCGTGTCGACGATCGTGCGGCCCTCGAGCTCGATGTGCGAGTTCAGGATCTCGAGCGCGGGCACGACGTAGGCGGTCGCGTCGAGCACGTCGAAGATCGTCGTGTTCGGCCCGGAGAGCGGCTTGGCGAGCACGAAGGCGAGCTCGACCTCGATGCGCACGTTCGAGAAGCGGTCGAACTCGACCGTCGCCCCCGACTCGAAGACCATGTCGTCGAAGATCACGCCGTAGTCGGGCTCGGTGATGCCCGTCGCCACCTGCATCACCTTCGAGGTGAGGCCGATCTTGCGGCCGACGAGGCGGGCGCCGGCGGCGGCGCGGCGTTCGGCCCAGAGCTTCTGCACGGCGTACGCGTCCTCGACGGTCATGCCGTCGTGGCGGGCGGTGAGCCGCGGCACGATGCCGCGGTCGCGATCGGCGATGAACAGTTCGTCGGCGATCGCCTCGATGGTGGACTGGTTCAGCACGCGGGCTCCACTTCCTCGTCGGGCGCTTGGGTTGATCGTATACGATCTTGCCGCCCGCGGCGAGGCATCCGGCTCCCGCCCGCCGCCCTTCGACAACTCAGGATGCCTCCGCGCGGCCCCACCGCCCGCCGCCCTTCGACAACTCAGGATGCCTCGCCGCCGTGCCCAGCGGCGGCGCGGGTCGTCCGAAGCGACGACCCGCATAACTGCCAGATGTTCCTGAGTTGTGTGAGGAGGGGAGGGTTAGCGGGAGTTCACGCGGATGATCTCCTGCTGATACGGGGCGATGACGTCGCCCGAGATGCGGCAGTCGAGCAGCAGGAAGGGGCGATCCGCCGCGGGGCGGGCCGCCCAGTCCGCGAGGGCGTCGAGATCGGCGAGCTCGCGGACGACGACCCCCTCGGCGCCGAAGGCCGCGGCTGCGGCGGCGAAGTCGGCCTCGGGGATGCGCATCGGGCCCTCGGCGAGCCCCTTCAGGCCGTAGAGGTTGACCTCGGCGCCGTAGGCGGCGTCGTTCCAGACGACGGCGACGCCTCGGCCACCGGCGGTGCGGATCGCGGTCTCGAGGTCGGCGATCGCCATGAGTCCGCCGCCGTCGCCCGTGGTCAGCACGATCGTCGACTCGGGACGGGCGGCCGCCGCGCCGGCGACGCTCGGGAAGCCCTGCCCGATCGACTGGAACGCGGTGCCGACCATCATCATCCGGTCGGGCGCGGCCACCGGCCAGTACATGTTCGCCCAGCCGATGAAGTGCCCGCCGTCGGAGACGACCACGCGGTCCTCGGGCAGGAGTTCGGCGATCCGGCGAGCGGTGCTGCGCGGGTCGAGCCGGCCGTCGGGCGCGGCGGACTCGCCGGGCTCGTACGCCCTCGCCGCCGCGACGTCGACCCGCTCCCGCCAGCCGCCGGACGGTTCCGTCCCGCCGCGGACCGCCGCGACGGCGGTCACGAGCTCGCGGGCGACGAGCGCGGCGTCGCCGCGAACATACCCGCCGACGTTCGGGTGGGTCGCGGCCGGGGCGACGTCGACCTGGAACACCCGGGTGCCGGGCGCGAACAGCTCGCCGAAGCGCATCGTGAACTGGTTGAGCGAGGCCCCGAAGACGACGGCGACGTCGGCCTCGTGGACGAGCGCCATCGCCCCGTCGGCGCCGAAGCCGCCGGTGACCCCGAGGTCGTAGCGGGCGTCGGGGAAGACCCCGCGGCCGAGCGCGGTGGAGGCGGTGAGCGCGCCGGTCGCGGCGGCGAGCTCGCCGAGGGCGTCGCCGGCGTCCGCGAGCCAGGCGCCGCGCCCGGCGAGGAGGAACGGGCGCTCGGCCTCGGCGAGCGCGCGGGCGATCTCGGCCAACTGGCCGTGAGCGAACTCACCGGCCGGGGCGATCGGTGCAGGCCGGGTGAGGGCGGGGGCCTGGGCGAGCGGTCCGGCCTCGACGGCCGCGACGTCATAGGGGATCGCGAGTACGACCGGGAGGCGGTACTGCAGGGCGTGCTCGATCGCGATGACCGTGGTCGCCGCGGCATCCGTGCGGCCGACCGTATAGGTGCGGGCGCCGACGGCGGAGGCGAGGGCGATCTGGTCGACGTCCCAGGGGCGCGGGCCCGAGGTCGGCTCGTCGCCGACCACGAGCACGAGCGGCACGCGGGCCTGCGCGGCCTCGGCGAGCGAGGTGAGCGTGTTCGTGAAGCCGGCGCCGTAGGTCGAGGTCGCCGCGGCGAGGCGCTTCGAGGCGCGATAGTGCGCGTCGGCGGCGACGACACCGCCGGCCTCGTGGCGTACCGCGGTGAACACGGCGTCGGTCTCGCGCTCGATCGCGTCGAGGAAGTAGGCGTTGCCGTTGCCCATCACGCCGAAGACGTGGCTGAGGTGGGCTGCGAGGGCGTGGGCGACGTGGGAGGAGACGGTGGGCATGCGGCGGCCTTTCGAGACGCGACGGACGGATTCCGTATGTGTCTCGCAACCGACGCCGGCATCGGCTCGCTTCGTGCCCATTTTTCGAGCACCGGCGCGGATGGCGCGCCTGGACGGAACGAGTATACGGCGACGAAACGGATGCCGCGGGCACGGCATGATTGAGCCATGAAGACCGTGCAGTTGCGTCGCTATCAGATCGTCGAGGGCGAGTTCGAGGCGTTCGTGGAGTGGTTCGAGACCCGGATGCCCGCGGTGCGGCGGGCCACCGGGTTCGAGGTGGAGTTCGCCTACGGCCGCCCCGAGGCGAACGAGTTCGTCTGGGCTGTGAGCGTGGCAGGAGATCGCGCCGAGTTCGATCGCATCGAGGCCGCGTACGTCGTCTCGCCCGAGCGTGCGGGCGCGTTCGAGGGGGTCCCCGAGCGCATCGCGAGCAAGGAGATCTCCTTCGTCCAGGCGGTCGCCATCGTCTGATTCCAGGGGCTCGACCGCGGGGGCGGCGACGTGCGCGGGCACGTCGCCGCCCCGTCTTTCTCCAGGTGTTGTGTTTCTTGTCAACAGTTGTAGACTTACCCGCACGGCACATCGAGGTGACGACCTCTCGAGCTCCACGGCTACGGCGCCGCGGCGCATCGACGCGCAGAACGCGACCGGAGGGATCGGCACTCGCCCTGACCGCGATGTCCCGCAGCACCCACCTGTTTCCCCGCAATCGAGAGAAGAAGACATGAAGAAGGCACTGCCAGGCGTCGCCCTCGCCGCGGCCGCCGCGTTCGCGCTCACCGCGTGCACGTCCGGTACTGACGCGCCCTCCGACGGTGACGGCGGGACGACGGTCCACCCGCTGAGCATCGGCAACTTCCTGGACGTCACCTCCTGGGACCCCTCGCTCGCCGACATCGGCTTCGACGGCCCCTACCTGTCGGCGGTCTACGACCCGCTGCTCACCATCGACGGCGACGGCCAGCCGCAGCCCGGCCTCGCCACCGACTGGAAGGTCTCAGACGACTTCACCACCATCACGATGAACCTCCGCACCGACACCGAGTTCTCGAACGGCGAGGCCTTCAACGCCGAAGCCGCCGTGAAGAGCCTCGACTACCTGAAGGCGGGCGTGCGCTCGCAGGAGGCGTACCAGAAGGTCGACAGCTTCGAGGCGGTCGACGAGGACACCATCGCCATCCACCTCACCCAGCGCGACGACACGATCCTCTACTTCATGGGCCTCGGCCGCAGCTACATGATGGCCCCCTCGGCCATCGACGACGGCTCGCTCGCCACCGCTCCCGTCGGCTCCGGCCCGTACACGCTGAGCGACACCTCGGTGCCCGGCGCGGAGTACCACTTCGACAAGGTCGCCGACCACTGGGCCGCCGAGGACTTCCCCTTCGACCCGCTCAGCATCTCGCCGCTCTCGGACGCGACGGCCATGCTGAACGGCATGGAGGGGGGCCAGTTCAACCTCATCTACGGCGACAAGACCGCGATGGACCTGGCCCCCGACAACGGCTGGAACGTCGCGAGCGGCCTGTCGATGTGGGTCGGCCTGCAGTTCAGCGACCGGCTCGGCGCGACCGAGATGGGCAAGCCGCTCGGCGACGTGCGCGTGCGCCAGGCGCTGAACTACGCGTTCAACGGGCAGGAGCTCGTCGACACGATCGGCCAGGGCGTCGGCGTCGCGACCAACCAGGTGTTCCCCGCCGACACCCCCGGCTACGTGAAGTCGCTGAACGACATGTACCCGGCGAACATCGACAAGGCGAAGCAGCTGCTCGCCGAGGCCGGCTACGCGGACGGGTTCGACGTGACCATGCCCATGGCCCCGCCGTTCCAGCCGTGGCAGGCGATCATCGAGCAGACCTTCGGCGAGCTCGGCATCGGCGTCACCTTCAAGGAGACCGACTTCATGCAGTACATGTCGGTCGCGCCCGAGTACCCCATGTTCGTCGCGGTCATCGCGATGGACGGCAACCCGGTCGCCACGGTCGAGCGTCAGATCGCGAAGCCGCAGTGGTACAACCCCACCCCGGGCGTCGAGGCGTTCCCCGAGATCCAGGCCCAGATCGACACCGTGTTCACCGCCGAGCCCGGTGAGGAGCAGATCGCCGCGATCGAGAAGCTGAACGAGCTCGTCACCGAGCAGGCCTTCTTCTCGGTCTGGAGCCAGTCGACGAACACCTACATCTCGACCTCCGAGTTCGAGGTGACGCCGGTCATCGGCATGATGTTCCCGACGCTCCGCCAGATCGAGGTCGTGGGCTGACCGCCTCGGGACGGGGTCGCGCGGCACGCGCGGCCCCGTCCCACCGGCTTCCCCCGAGTCCGCACCCCATCCAGGAGTCCCCATGCTCACCTTCACACTCAAACGGCTCGTCTCCGGGGTGATCCTCCTCGTCGTCGTGGCGACCGCGACCTTCTTCCTCGCGCACGCCGCGATCCCCGACCCCACCCTCGGGCTCCTCGGCAGCGCCGCCACCCCAGAGGCGCAGCAGGCGCTCGCGGCGAAGATCGGCACCGACCGCCCCGTGATCGTGCAGTTCGGCGACTGGATCGCCGGGCTCTTCCGCGGCGACCTCGGCGATTCCTGGAAGAACTTCCAGCCGGTCGGCGCGCAGATCGCGCTGAAGCTCCCCGTCACCCTCTCCGTGGTGACCGCCGCCGTGCTGCTCTCCGCCGTGCTCGGCGGCCTGCTCGGCGTGCTCGCCGGCCTCCGCCCCGGCACCTGGATCGACAAGCTCGTGAAGGCCGGCGCCGTCGTCCTCTTCGCGCTGCCCGGCTTCTGGGTGGCGCTCCTGCTCGTGATGACCTTCGCGGTGCAGCTGAAGTGGTTCCCCGCGGTCGGCTACGTGCAGCCGCAGGAATCGGTCGGCGGATGGCTCCAATCGATCACCCTGCCCGCGATCTCGCTCGCGCTCGGCGCCGTCGTGATGATCGCCGAACAGCTCCGCAACGCGATCATCCGCGCCGACGGCCTCGACTACATGCGCACGCTCCGAAGCCGCGGCCTGCCGCAGTGGCGGATCGTCGTGCATCTGCTGCGGAACTCCGCCCCGCCGTCGCTGACGATCCTCGCCCTCATGTTCGTGGGACTCCTGTCCGGCGCCATCATCGTCGAGCAGATCTTCGCCCTGCCCGGCATCGGCCCGCTCACGCAGGCGTCCTCGCAGAACGGCGACATCCCGATGCTGCTCGGCATCACCGTCGTGACGGTCGTCTTCGTCGTCATCATCAACTTCCTGCTCGACATCCTGCTCGGCTGGATCAACCCGAAGGCGCGTGTGAAGTGACCTCCCCGCTGACCGAGAACATCGACACCCGCGCCTCGCGTCGCGGTTCCACCTTCGTCCGGCTGCTGAAGCGTCCTGCCGGGGCGGTCTCCTTCGGCATCCTCGTGCTGATCGTGCTCGTCGCGGTGTTCGCCCCGCTGCTCGCGCCGTACGACCCGAACTTCGTCGACCTCTCCATCACCCGCGCGCCGCCCAGCCCCGAGCACCTGCTCGGCGGCGACACCACCGGCCGCGATGTGCTGAGCCGGCTGATCTGGGGCACCCAGATCACCCTGTGGGGCGCCCTCGTCGCGATCGTGACCTCGCTCGTCATCGGCGTGCCCTCCGGCCTCGCGGCGGGCTACTTCGGCGGCGCGACCGACCGCATCGGCACCTGGATCAGCGACGCCGTGCAGTCCGTGCCCGGCATGATCATCCTGCTCATCGTCGGCGCGAACACGGGCAACGACTTCAACCTGCTCATGGTCACGGTCGGTGTGTTCATGGCGCCGGGGTACTTCCGTCTCACCCGCGCGACGGTGCTCGCCGTGCGCAACGAGGCCTACGTCGACGCGGCGAAGGTGTCCGGGCTCTCGCACGCGCGCATCATGGGCCGGCACGTCATCCGCCCCGTCGTCGCGCCGATCGTCATCCAGTCCGCGCTCACCGCGGGCATGGCGATGGGCATGCAGGCCGGCCTGCAGTTCCTCGGCATCGGCGGCGGCACCACCCCCGGCTGGGGTGCCGCGATGAACGAGGGGTTCCGGGTCATGCGCACCGACCCGCTGCTGCTGCTCTGGCCCTCGCTCGCCCTCGGCATCTCGATCGCCGCCCTCGCGGTGCTCGGCTCGACCCTCGCGGACGTCGTCAGCGTCACGGCACCGCTCCCGTCGCGGAAGGCGCGGCGCGCGCGTCGCGCCGCGGAGCGCGCCGCGGCCGCCTTGGGCGAGCCGGCCGTCGTCACCGCCTCGACGGGCGCCGTGGCGCACGCCGCGGTGGACTCGGCCGTGCAGATCGAGAACCTGCGGGTGCGCTACGAGACCGCCGACGGCGAGGTCGAGGTGGTGCACGGCATCACCCTCGACGTGGCGCCGGGCGAGGTGCTCGGCATCGTCGGCGAGTCCGGCTCCGGCAAGTCCCAGACGGTCTTCTCGGTGCTCGACCTGCTGCCGAAGACCGGCAGCTACACGGCCGACGCGATCTGGATCGGCGGCGAGGACGTCACCTCGCTCGGGCGGCGCGACCGGGCGCGTCTGCTCGGCCGCGAGATCGGCTACGTGCCGCAGGAGCCGATGACGAACCTCGACCCCTCGTTCACGATCGGGCACCAGCTCACCGAGCCGCTCCGCGCCGTGCACGGCCTGAGCGGCGCCGAGGCGAAGGCCAGGGCGCTCGCCATGCTCGAGCGCGTCGGCATCGCCGACCCGCCGCGGGTGATGCGGGCGTACCCGCACGAGCTGTCCGGCGGCATGGCCCAGCGCGTGCTCATCGCCGGGGCGATCGCCGCGAAGCCCTCGGTGCTCGTCGCCGACGAGCCGACCACGGCGCTCGATGTGACGGTGCAGGCCGAGGTGCTGGAGCTCCTCCGAGAGCTGCAGCAGGAGTACCGGATGGCGCTCGTCATCGTCACCCACAACTTCGGCGTCGTCGCCGACATCTGCGACCGCGTCGTCGTCATGCGGCACGGCTCGATCGTCGAGATCGGCGAGGTGTCGCAGCTCTTCTCGAACCCCGAGGACGACTACACCCGCGAGCTCATCGCCGCCTCGCTCGACGGGGCCGAGAGCCGTGCCGAGCTCGACCGGGCCTTCGTCGCGGCGCACGCGGCAGCCTCGCCGGGCGCCGTCGACGGCGCCGGGCTCGCCCCGGACCCGGATGCCTCGACCGAGGCCGACCGCAAGGAGGTGCGCGCATGAGCGCGACCGCATCCGCTCCCGCCGCCCGCGGGCCGTTGCTCGAGGCGAAGGACGTCGTCGTCGAGTACGGCACGCGGCGCAAGCCCGACCGCGTGCTGCACGAGGTCTCGCTCGAGATCGCACCGGGCGAGTGCCTCGGCCTCGTCGGCGAATCCGGCTCGGGCAAGTCCACCCTCGGCAAGGCGATCCTCGGTCTCGTTCCCGTCGCGGGCGGCTCGATCACCTTCGACGGTCGCGACATCACGCACGCCACCGGCCGCGACCGCCGGTCGCTCGCCGCCGACATCCAGGTCGTCTTCCAGGACCCGTACGGCTCCCTCGACCCGCTGATGACCGTCGGCGACATCCTGGCCGAACCGCTCGCCACCGCCGGCGCGAGCCGCGCCGAGGCGAAGGCCGTGGTGGGCGAGATGCTCGACCGGGTGCGGCTGCCGAAGCAGGTGCTCGACCGCTACCCGAGCGAGTTCTCCGGCGGGCAGCGGCAGCGCATCGCGATCGCGCGGGCGCTCGTGCGCCGGCCGAAGCTCATCATCTGCGACGAGCCGGTGAGCGCGCTCGACCTCACGACGCAGGCGACGATCCTCGACCTGTTCATCGAGCTGCAGCGCGACACCGGGGTCTCGTACCTCTTCGTCTCGCACGACCTCGGCGTCGTGCGCCGCGTCTGCCACCGGGTCGCCGTGATGTACCGCGGCCGCATCGTCGAGACGGGCGACGGCGAGCACGTGACGGGCGACCCGCAGGACGCCTACAGCCGTCGGTTGCTGATGGCCTCCCCGGTCGCAGACCCCGCGCTGCAGGTCGAGCGCCGCGCGGCCTGGCTCGCGCTCCGCAGCGAGCACGCCGCCTGACGAGGCGGATGCCCGGCGAAGCCGGGCGCCGCCAGAGGCGGATGCCGACCGCATCCGGCACGGCGAAGGGCCCCGCTCATCGAGCGGGGCCCTTCGTCATGCCTGGTCGGCTCAGCCGCTGACGACCTGCGGCTCGGCGACGGCCTTCAGACCCTCCACACCGAACTCGCGGCCATAACCGGACTGCTTCGCCCCGCCGAACGGCACCATCGGGTGCAGGCCGCCGTGCGAGTTGATCCACACCGTGCCGGCCTGCAGGCGCGCGGCGATCTCGCGGGCGCGATCGCGGTCCGCCGACCACACGGAGGCGCCCAGGCCGACCTCGAGCTCGTTCGCGAGCCGCACCACCTCGTCGAGGTCCGAGTATCGGATGACCGGCAGAGCCGGACCGAACTGCTCCTCGACCACGAGGTCGTTGTGCGGGTCGATGTCGGCGACGATCGTCGTCGGGTAGAAGTTGCCGACGGCGTCGTGGTCGGGGTCGCCACCCAGCACCACGCGGGCGCCGGATGCCTTGGCCGACTCCACGAGGCGGTCGACGATCTCGTATTGGCCGCGGTTCTGCAGCGGGCCGAGCACGTTCTGCTCGTCGAGCCCGACGCCCATGGGCACGTTCTTCGCGACCTCGACGAGCGCCGCGACGACCTCGTCGTAGACGGAGTCGTGCACGTAGAGCCGCTTCAGCGCGGCGCAGGTCTGGCCCGTGTTGATGAACGCGCCCCAGAACAGGTTCTCGGCGATCGCTGCGGGGTCGACGTCGGGCAGCACGATGCCGGCGTCGTTGCCGCCGAGCTCGAGCGTGAGCCGGGTGACGTTGTTCGCGCTCGCCTCGATGATGCGCTTGCCGACGGGGGTGGAGCCGGTGAACATGATCTTGCCGACCTTGGGGCTCTTCGTGAGCGCGTCGCCCACGGTACGGCCCGGGCCCGCCACGATGTTCAGCACGCCCGCGGGCAGCACCTCGTTCATGACGGCGACGAGCGCGAGGCCGGACAGCGTGGTCGTCTCGGCGGGCTTCGCGACCACGGTGTTGCCCATCCGCAGTGAGGGGGCGATCTGCCAGATCGCGATCATCATCGGCCAGTTCCACGGCGAGATCGCACCGACGACGCCGATGGGGCGGTAGTGCAGCTCGGCGTAGTTCTCGCCGTCGTCGACGACGACCTCGACGGGCAGTGGCGTCTCCGCCGTCGCGCGCAGCCAGGCGACGCAGGCGCCGACCTCGAAGCGGGCGTTCGGGCCGTTCAGCGGCTTGCCCTGCTCGCGCGAGAGCAGCTCCGCGAGCGGTTCGGCGGACGCCTCGATCGCGTCAGCGGCGCGGTGCAGGTAGCCCCGCCGCTCCTCGTCGGCGAGGGCGGCCCACGCGGGCTGCGCGGCGACGGCGGTGTCGATCGCGCGCTCGAGCTCGGCGACGTCCTGCACGGGGGCGACGCCGATGAGCTCGCCCGTCGCGGGGTCGTGCACGTCGCGGGACGGCCCCGACGACGGCGTGATCGCCTCCAGGAGGCGGTCGTAGCTTTCCATGGATTCCTCCACTCAGAGAGTCCGGTCGAGACCGGGTGAATCCGGTCGGATCCCACGCTACGAGCGCCCGCCCGGGAGGCCTTGACCTGGCGAGCACGAGCGTTGACCGTCTGCGTACGGGGGCGCGCGAGCCCTCGCCGTGATGCCTCGAGGCTGGCAGCCTCGAGGCATCCCCGATGGAGAGGAAACCGCTCGTGGCCGCATCCCCCCAGTCCACCTCCGCCCCCCAGTCCACCCCCGCCCCTGAGTCCGGCGCCGTCCCCGACGGCGCGCGCCGCGTCGTCGTCGTGGGTGCGGGCTCCGCCGGCAGCGTGATCGCTCGCCGCCTCGTCGATGCCGGTGTCGCCGTCACCGTGATCGAAGCCGGCGGCGAGGACACGAACCCCGCGATCCACGACCCGAGCCGGATGGGCGAGCTCTGGCACAGCGCGGACGACTGGGACTACTTCACCGAGCCGCAGCCCGCCGCGGCCGACCGGCGCCTGCACCTGCCGCGCGGCAAGGTGCTCGGCGGCTCGCACTCCCTGAACGCGATGATCTGGGTGCGCTGCGCCCCGGCCGACTACGACCACTGGGCGAGCCTCGGCAACGACGGCTGGTCCTGGGACGAAGTGCTGCCCATCTACCGGGACATCGAGCGGTTCTCGGGCGGCGCCTCGGCGCTGCACGGCGACGGCGGCCTCCTGGATGTCACCGACGACTACCCGCTCGACCCGATCCAGGCCTCGATCATCGACGCCGCCGTCGAGGAGGGGCTCGAGCACAACCCGGACTACAACGGGGACCACCTCGACGGCGTCTCGCAGGAGCAGGTCACCATGCGCGACGGCCGTCGTCTGAACACCTACCTCGCCTACCTCGCGCCGGTGCGCGACGCGGTCGACGTCCGCGTCGGCTGCCACGTGCACCGGCTGCTCTTCGCGGAGCCCGAGACCGGCGACGCCCTCAACGGCGCCGGGCCGCGCGTCGTCGGCGTCGTCTACGAGCAGGACGGCGAGCTGCACGAGCTGCACGCCGACGAGGTCGTGCTCGCGGCCGGCGCGATCGACTCGCCGCGGATCCTCCTGCGCAGCGGCATCGGGCCGGCGGACGAGCTCGCCGAGCTCGGCATCGAGGTCGTCGCTGACCTGCCCGGCGTCGGCCGCAACCTGCACGACCACCTGCTCTCGCCCGTGATCTTCACGACCGAGCGTCCCGTCGGCCCGCCCCACGAGGGCGTCTCGGTGACGCAGACGCACCTGTTCTGGAGGAGCGACCCCGCCCTCGAGGTGCCCGACACCCAGCCGATCCACTTCAGCGTGCCGATGTACCAGGAGGGCATGACCGGGCCGGGCGACGGCTTCTCGCTCATGGCCGGGATCGTCACGCCGAAGAGTCGCGGCAGCATCCGCCTGTCCGGTCCCGAGCCGCACGACCCGCTGCGCATCGACCTCGGCGCCCTCACGCACCCCGACGACGTGCGCTCGCTCGTCGCCTCGGTCGCGCAGTGCCGCCGCATCGGCGGCCGTCCGGCGCTCGCCGAGGCGTGGGGCGCGACCGAGCTGTACCCGGGGCCGGAGGTCTCGGACGAGGAGCTCGAGGCGTACGTGCGCTCGACGGCGATCACGTACCACCACCAGGTCGGCACCTGCGCGATGGGCGTCGGCCCCGACGCCGTGGTCGACCCGAGGCTGCGCGTGCACGGTGTCGCGGGGCTGCGCGTGGCGGATGCCTCGATCATGCCGCGCGTGACGACGGGCAACACGAACGCCCCGGCCGTGCTCATCGGCGAACAGGCCGCCCGCTTCCTCCTCGCCGACTGACCGCCCCGACCACTTCGCGAGTTGCCCGACTTTCATGAAAGTCGGGCAACTCCGGTTGGGGGTGGGGGTGGGTTCAGGGGGCGAGGGTGCCGCGGCGGCGGAGGACGGGGAACACGACCGCCCAGCCGAGCGCGAGTGCGACGAGCGCGCCCGCCGCGATCGTCGAGCCCATCGCGAGGGCCGTCGCCCCGGTCAGCGAGGCGAGCGGCGCCACGATGGGGCCGACGGTGAACTGCGCGGTGCCGAGGACGGCGGATGCCGTGCCGGCCCGTTCCCCGTGCGCCGAGAGCGCGAGGGTCGAACCGTTCGGGCCGCCCACGCCGACGCTCGCGAGGAAGAGCCCGAGCGCGAGGATCACCCAGAGCGCGCTGCCGGCGACGGCGCCGCCGAGGAGCGCCAGGGCGCAGGCCGCGGTCACGCTGAGGCCGATCAGGTACATCCGCGCCGGTCCGGTCCGCCGCACGAGCACCCGGCTGAGCTGCGCGCCGGCCATGTTCGCCACGGCGTTCGCCGCGAAGCACAGCGAGAACAGCTGTGGGCTCAGGCCGAACTCGTCCTGCAGCACGAAGCTCGACATCGAGAGGTAGGCGAAGAACGCCACTCCGCCCGCCGCCGAGGCGCCGAGCACGGCGAGGAACAGCCCGTCGCGGGCGAGGGCACCGAGGTGCCGGCCGCTCGCGGCGAAGCCGCCGCCGTGCCGCCGCTCGGGCGGCAGCGTCTCGCGCATGAGGGTGAGTGCGAGCACGAAGAGCAGACCGCCGACACCGCCGAGCACGCCGAAGATGCCCCGCCAGTCCATGACGAGCGCGAGCTGTCCGCCGATGACGGGCGCCACGATCGGGGCCGAGGCGCTGACGAGCATCAGCAGGGAGAGCATGCGGCTGAGCTCCGCCCCCGCGTAGAGGTCGCGGGCGACGGCGAGGCAGATCACGATGCCGGCCGATCCCGCGAGCCCTTGCAGGAAGCGGGCGACGAGCAGCACCTCGATACTCGGCGCCGCGACGCAGGCGAGCGAGAGCAGGGTGAACAACGCCACCCCGACGAGGAGGGGGCGGCGCCGCCCGAAGCGGTCGCTCAGCGGACCGGCGACGAGCTGACCGAGGCCCAGCCCGATCATGCACACCGACATCGTCGCCTGGGCGAGGGCGTCGCTCGTGCCGAGACTCGTCGCGAGCTGCGGCAGGCTCGGCAGATAGAGGTCCATCGAGAGCGGGCCGAAGGCCTCGAGCAGGCCGAGCACGAGCATCGCCCGGCCGACGCCCATGACGGGGCGGGCGGGGCCGGCGGTCGGGGTGGCTCCCGCATCGGGCGTCACGCGGACGGCTCGGACGGCAGGACGCCGAGCGTGCGCCGGAGCCAGCTGTCGCGCGCCTCGTTCGCCGCCCGGGAGACGATCGCCTCGGGCGAGAAGCCCGAGAAGCCGTGGTACGCGCCGGCCCAGACGTGCAGTTCGGCCTGGCCCCCGGCGGCCCAGATCCGCGAGGCGTAGGCGACCGTCTCGTCGCGGAACACCTCCGCCGCGCCGACCTCGAGGTAGGCGGGCGGCAGGCCGCCGAGCTCGGCGGCGCGTGCGGGCGCGACGGCGGGGGAGACGTCGTCGCCGAAGCGGCGGTCGCCCAGCACGGCGGTCCAGGCGGTGTCGTTGTTGTTGCGGTCCCACGCGCCGATGCCGTCGTACTGGCGGCTCGAGACGGTTTCGTTGCGGTCGTCGAGCATCGGGCAGTTGAGCAGCTGTCCGGCGAGGCGGGGCCCACCGCGCCCGCGCGCGAGCAGCGAGACGCCGGCGGAGAGGCCGCCGCCCGCGCTCGCGCCCGAGACGATGATCCGCTCGGGGTCGACGCCGAGTTCGGCGGCGTGCGCGGCGAACCACTCGAGCGCCGCGTAGCAGTCCTCGACGGCGGCGGGTCCCGGGTGCTCGGGGGCGAGCCGGTACTCGACGGCGACGCCGACGGTGCCGTAGCGCAGCGCGAGCTCGATGAGCTCGGGGGTGCCGAAGAAGCGGGTGCCGAGCACGAGGCCGCCGCCGTGGATGCTGAGCACGCCGGGGGCGGCCTCGGCGCGCTCGCGGGGGCGGATGATCGTCACCTCGAGGTCGGGGGCACCGGCCGGGCCGGGCACGCGGCGGTGCTCGAACTCGAGCGGCAGCTCGCCGAGCTGCGCCTCGATCGGCGGGATGACGGTGGCGAAGTGCGCCCGGTTCGCGAGGATCGTGTCGGCCCGGAGCGGGATGCGCTCGACGAGCTCGAGGAAGGCGGCGAGCCCCGGCTCGAGGGCGGGGTCGTAGGGCACCGGGATGGGCGCGGCGTCGGTGGTCATCGGGACTCCCTCGTTCCGGTGGTGGTGGCGGTGTGCGGTGTGCGGGTCCGAGTCGTCCGTGCCGGCGGGGCAGGCGTTCCGCCGGCACGGACGTCGGGGTCGGTGGGTGCGGGGTCAGAGCCCGAGCACGCGGCGGAGCCAGGAGTCCCGGGAGGCGAGCGCCGCGCGGGTGAGCTCGGTGTCGGGCGCGTACATGTCGAAGCCGTGGAAGGCGCCGCCCCAGACGTGCAGCTCGGCCTGGCCGCCGGTGGCCCAGATGCGGCTCGCGTAGTCGACGTCCTCGTCGCGGAACATCTCGGCGGCGCCCACCTCGATGAACGCGGGGGCGAGGCCGGCGAGGTCCTCGGCGCGGCTCGGCGCCGCGTAGGCGGGCGCATCCGTGGAGGAGGCGAGCTCGGCGCCGAGCACCATCCGCCAGGCGAGCAGGTTGAGCTCGCGCTGCCAGGTGCCGATGCCGTCGTACTGGTAGCTGCCCACGGTGCTGTTCGTGTTGTCGAGCATCGGGCAGATCAGGAGCTGGCCGGCCAGCGCGGGCCCCTTCCGGTCGCGCGCCATCAGGGCGACCGCGGCCGCGAAGCCGCCGCCGGCGCTGCCGCCCATGACGACGATCCGCTCGGGGTCGACGCCGAGCTCGGCGGCGTGCTCGGCCGTCCAGACGAAGGCGGCGTAGTTGTCCTCGACCCCGGCGGGGTAGGGGTGCTCGGGGGCGAGCCGGTACTCGACGTTCACGCCGACGACGCCGAGCGACTCGACGAGGTCTACGACCCGGCCGTGCTCCCAGGAGCGGTGGCCGACGATCATCCCGCCGCCGTGGTAGTTGACGAGGGCCGGGACCGGCGCGCTCGCCGCGTCGTGCCCGGCCGGGCGGAAGATCGTGATCTCGAGCTCGGGGGACCCGGCCGGGCCCGGGATCACCCGCTCCTCGGTCTCGACGGCGCGGCCGGCGACGAGCTCGGCAGCGGCGGGGAACATCCGGTCGGCGCCGTCGCGGGTGTGCGGCAGGCTCTCTTCGGTGAGCGGCGGCTGCGGCGCGGCGTTCATCGCCTCGAGGGCGGGCAGCAGTTCGTCGGCGAACGGCACGGGCGGGTAGGCGGTCATGGTCTCGGCTCTCGATCGGTCAGTGGAACGGTGATGGGAGTGGGATGCCTCGGGCCGCTCACGGGCCCTCGGGGTCGACGATTCCGCGGTCGGCCCAGAACGGCTCGACGAGGCGGCGGAGCTCGGCCGCCCCGACGCGCTCGGCGAGCTCGACGGCCGCGAGGTTCTGCTCGAGCTGCGCCATCCGCGTCGCGCCGAAGAGCGTGGTCGTGTTCGCCGGGTGAGTGAGCGTGAAGGCCACCGCGAGCTGCGCCGGACTCGCCTCGAGCGATTCGGCGAGCGCGACGAACTCGGGCACCTGCTCGACGATGCGGGCGCGGACGTCGCCGGGATCGCGGCCCACCTCGCGCTCGCGCTCGACGCGGCCGGCGAGGATGCCGCCCTCCAGCACGTCGGAGGCCTGCATGCTGAAGCCGCGCTCCCAGAGCGCGGCGAACGGTTCGCCGTCGGGAATGGCGCGGCGGGCGACGCTGTACTTCAGCTGCGCGATCTGCGGGCCGGGCACCCCCTCGGCCTCGGCGAGCTCGAGCAGGGTGCGGATGTTCGTCGCCGACCAGTTGTTGACGCCCCAGGCGCGGATCAGCCCGGCCTCGGCGAGGCCCGCGAGGTCGAGGACGAGCTCGCGCAGCGAGAGGTCGTCACGGCGCAGGTCGCCGAGGATGACGAGGTCGGCGTAGTCGGTGCTGACGCGGAAGAGCGCCCGCTCGAGCTGCGGCCGGAAGCCGCCCTCGCCGTAGCCCTCGAGCCAGAGCTTCTCGGAGAGCTGGTAGTGCTCGCGGGCGAGCCCGGCGCCGCGCACGATCGCCGAGAACAGCACGTCGGTGATCGCGGGCGGCTTCATGCCGGGGAAGCCGTACACGCCGACGTCGAAGAGGGTGATCCCGCGCTCGACGGCGGTCGCGACGAGCTCGACGGCGTCCTCGAAGTCCATGCGGTCGTAGGTGTGCCAGGAGCCGAGCGCGAGCACGCCGGTGCGGATGCCGCTCGTGCCGATCTCGCGGGTGGGGATGGGAGTCATGTGGGTTTGTTCCAGTCCTGCTCGGGCGCCGCTCAGGGCAGGCGCGGGTCGATGACGGCCTTGATCTCGCCGAGCCGGTGCATCCGGTCGATGTGCTCGCTCGCCTCGGCGAGGGGCACGGCGGGGGAGAAGAGCTCGTCCCACGGCATCCGGTCGGCGAAGGCCCGGAAGAAGTCGATCGCGCGGGCGTAGTCGGAGATGTCGCCGTTCAGCGAGCCGACCACAGTCAGCTCCTTGCCCATGACCGCCGAGAGCGCGATCGGCTCGCCGACCGGGCCGGTGGAGCCCACCACGACGAAGGTGCCGCGCTGGGCGGCCATGCCGATCGCCTCGGGGCCGACGCTCGGCGCCCCGGCGAAGTCGAGCACGAGCTCGGCGCCCTGCCCTTCGGTGAGCTCCAGGACCCGGGCGACGACCGCCCCCGAGCCGCCCTCGATGCCGACGACGTGATCGGCGCCGAAGCGTTCGGCCATCGCGAGCCGTTCGGCGGGCGCCCCGACCGTGATGACGGTGCCGGCGCCGGACAGCTTCGCGACGGCGGTGGCGAAGATGCCGAGGGCGCCCGAGCCCTGCACGACGACGCGGGAGCCGGGGCGCACGCCGCCGGCGCGGCCGAAGGCGCGCAGCACGGTCTTCGCGGCGCAGCCGGCCATCGAGGCCCAGGTGTCCTTCACCTCGGACGGCAGCAGCAGCTTCGCGGCGCCGGGCACCACGTAGGCGTAGTCGGCGAGTCCGGCGGTCGCGTAGGGCGGCACGTCGGAGCGCTGCAGGAACCCGTAGCCGCGGCGGCTGCAGGCGACGGGCTCGCGGAGCACCGTGCAGCCGAAGCACTCGCCGCACGTCGATTCCGACCAGCCGATGCGGTCGCCGACCGAGAGCTCGCGGCCGAGGGCGTCGCGGGCGCCATCGCCTGCGGCGACGATCTCGCCGACCATCTCGTGGCCGAGCACCATCGGCAGCATGCCGGGGAAGCTCATCCGGCCCGACCAGATCTCGATGTCGGTGCCGCAGAGGCTCGCGCAGGTGATGCGCACGAGGGCCGCGCCGGGCTCGATCTGCTGGGGGAGCGGCAGCTCCTGCAGCTCGAGGGGCTCGCCGTGCGCGGTGAGCACGGCGGCGCGGGTGGTCGTGGGGATCGTCATCGAAAGCTCCCTTCGAGGCGGTGGTTCCGGTCGCGACGTTGTCGACCGGCCGCCGATGTGGGTTATTCTACATACGTTGACCAAAATTGCCAGCGCTCGAGGAGGAGACGTGCAGGGAGTCGAACGATCGGGTGCCGAGGGCCCCGCCGAACTGGTGCTCCGCGGGGGGACGGTGCTCGCGCTCGACGCCGCCGACACCCGCGGCACCGCGATCGCCGTGCGGCACGGCCGGGTGCTCGCCGTCGGCGACGAGGCGAGGGTCGCGCCGCTGATCGGCCGCCGCACGCGCGTCGTCGACCTCGAGGGTCGAGCGGTCATCCCCGGCATCAACGACTCGCATCTGCACGCCGCCTGGCTCGGCGCGATGTGGCCGGACACGGTGTTCGGGGCGATGGAGGCCGGCGCGGGGGCCGAGGTCCCGTCCGGCGGGCACGGCGGGCCGACCGCCGAGGCCGCGCCGTTCGAGGCATCCGCCGCCGCTGCCGACCCGCACGTCCCGGCCGGGCCGCGCCTCGTCGACGACGAGGCGGGCCGGCGCCGCGCCATCCTGCGCGCGGGCGAGCTCATCGCCTCGCTCGGCATCACGAGCTACACGGAGCCCGGGCTGGGTCCCGGCGAGGACGACGGGGCGACCGGATGCTTCGGCCAGGCCGTGCTCGAGACGTACCGCACACTCGAGTCGGAGCGCGCGCTCCGGGCGCGGGTGAACGTGCTCGCCCTGTTCGGGGTGCTCGACGGGCCGAGCGAGCTGCGCGCGTTCCTCGCCGGGCTGCGCGGGCTGGACCGGCAGACCGAGCGCCCCGCGTGGCTCCGCGTCGCGGGGGTGAAGATCTTCGCGGACGGCATCCCGCCGATGCTGCAGGCGTGGACCGCCCACGCCTATCCGGACGGTTCGCACGGCGACCTCCTCGTCGGCGGTGGCGATCTCGGTCAGCGGGCCGCGAACCTCGCCGAGATGATCCGCGCGGTGCACCGGCAGGGCCTCCAGCTCGGCGTGCACGCGACGGGGGACCGCACGATCGACCAGGTCGTCGACGCCGTCGAGGCCGCTGCCGCGGAGGCGCCGGCCGATCTGCGCCACTACGTCATCCACGGCGACCTCGTGACACCCGGGGCGCTCGAGCGGATGCGCGGGCTCGGCATGGGGCTCAACGTGCAGGCCGGCATCGCCGCGAAGACGGCCCCGTGGGTGGCCGGCGTGCTCGGTGAGGAGGTCGCCGCGGCGGCATGGCCGATCGGCCGCGCGATCGAGGCCGGCGTGCGCGTGTCGCTCAGCTCGGACGCCCCGGTGCTCGCGCCGGACTGGCGGCAGGGCATGGCCGACGCGGATGCCTGGATGGGCGCCGCGGCGCCCGCGGACGCCGAGCGGCGGATGCTCCAGCTGCTGCACGCCTATACGGTGGTGCCGGCGCATCAGGACGGTGCGGAGGGCTGGAAGGGCACGCTCGCACCGCGGATGGCGGCCGATCTCTGCGTGCTCGAGGCGAATCCGCTCGAGCTCGCCCCGGCCGAGCTGCCGGACGTGGCGGTCGACCTCACGGTCGTCGACGGCGACGTCGTCTTCGAGCGCTGACCCGCACACACCCCGGAGTTGCCCGACTTTCATGAAAGTCGGGCAACTCGGGGTGGGGCGTTCAGGTGAGCAGCTGGCCGCCGTCGACCGCGAGGCTCACGCCCGTGATGTGCGCGGCGCCGTCGCTCGCGAGGAAGACGACCGCCGGAGCCACCTCCTCGACCTCGGCGAGCTTGCCCAGGGGGATGCGGCTCGACCAGGCCTCGCGGGCGGGGGAGCCCTCCGGCATCCCCATCCGCAGCATCGGGGTGAGCACCGGGCCGGGCGCGACCGCGTTCACGCGGATGCCGTGCCCGGCGAGCTCGATCGCCGCCCAGCGGGTGAGCGAGTCCACGGCCGCCTTGCTCGACTCGTAGGCGCCCATCCCCGGCGTCGGCTGCCGGCCGCCGATCGAGGAGATGTTCACGATCGCGCCGCGGGTGCCGTTCGCGATCATGCGGCGGGCGACGGCCTGGGTGATCGTGAAGGTGCCGACGATGTTCACCTCGACGATCGAGCGGTAGGCGTCGGGCCCGAGCTCGGTGAGCGCGCCGTGCACCGAGAGGATGCCGGCGTTGTTCACCAGTACGCCCAGCGGGCCGTGCTCGGCTTCGACCTGCTCGACCGCGCGGGCGGCGGCTTCGGCATCCGTGATGTCGAGCGCGAGGTGCGCGACGCCGAGCTCGTCCGCCGCCACGCGCGCGGCGTCCGCGTCGACGTCGGCGACGACGACCCGGTCGCCCGCGTCGCGGAACGCGGCGGCGATGCCGCGGCCGATGCCGCCGGCGCCGCCGGTGATGAGCACGATTCGAGGTTCGGACACGGGATCTCCTTCTGCCGTCGGCGTGCGTCGGTGCACGCTCGTGGTTATATTATACGAGCGTAGAAAAAAGCGACGAGGAGGCCGCATGACCGTCACCGTTCCCACCCGCCAGCTCGGCCCAGGCGGGCCGGAGGTGCCCGTCTTCTCCCTCGGGTCTTGGAACACCTGGGACCGCATGGACTTCGACGACGCGGTCGCGCTGATCCGCCGCGCCCATGAGGCGGGGGCGGCGTTCTTCGACGTGGCGCACTACGACCTGGGCCCGCACGCCGAGCAGGCGACCACTGACCTCATCTTCGGCCGCGCCGTGCGCGAGGCCGGACTCGCCCGCGAGGACTACCTGCTCTGCGGCAAGCTCTGGCTCTGGGAGTACCCGCGCGTCGGCTTCGCCGGACAGTTCACCACCTCGCTCGAACGGATCGGGGTCGAGCGCGCGGAGTTCGCCGTCGTCGGCGACTATCTCGAGCCGATCGACGTGCGCCGCGTCGTCGACGACGTGCAGGCCGAGATCGCGGCCGGCCGGCTCGGCGCCTGGGGCGTCAACAATTGGCGCGCCGACGACCTCGTGCTCGCGCTCGACCACGCCGAGCGCGAAGGCCTGGTGCCGCCGAGCTTCGCGCAGCTGAAGTACGGCCTCGTGCGCCGCTCGATGGCCGAGGGGCCCGAGTACGGCGAGCTGTTCGCGTCGGGGCGGCTCGCGCTACAGGCTTCGGATGCCTTCGAGGGCGGCATCCTCGCGGGGAAGACGGTGCCCGGGCGGAAGATCGGCGCCGACGTCGGCGGGATCCGCGAGCGCATCGTCGCGATCTTCCCCGAGGTGGCTCGGATCGCCGCCGAGCTCGACGCGACCCCGACGCAGCTCGGCATCGCCTTCTGCCTCGCGAACCCCGCGACGGCGAACGTGCTCTTCGGCGTCAGCCGGATGGCGCAGCTGGAGGACAACCTCGGCGCGCTCGCCCTGCTCGAGCGGGTGGGCGCCGCGGGCATCCGCGCGGCGACCGAGGGCCTCCAGCTCGACCAAGCCGTCCGCTCCGACGGCGTCTGGGCGTAGCCGCGCGGCCCGTGTCACCCTGCTCCACCCCCCGAGTTGCCCGACTTTCATGAAAGTCGGGCAACTCGGGGTGGGGGGTGGCGTCAGGCGAGGAAGTCGAGCACGGCGCGGCGGAACTCGGGGCTCGCGAGTGCGCCCAGGTGGTCGCCGGGCACCCGCACGAGCTGCCCGCGCGCGACGCCCTCGGCGACGCCGTCGAGGCCGGTGGTCATCGGGTCGTCGGTGCCGGCGACGAAGAGCACCGGTACGGCCGGCACGTCCTGCGACGGGTCGAAGGGCTCTCGCGCCAGACCGGCGATGAGGCGCGGCAGCGAGGCGTGGTCGCGCCCCGGCGCGCCGATCATCGCGGCCATCATGCCGAGCATGGGGTCGGCCGGGTTCTCGCCGCCCAGGGCGCGGACGAGGGCGGCGACGTCGACGCCGGCGAACGGCTCGAAGGGACTGAGGCCGCCGAGCACGAGGCGCTGCACGCGCGGCTCGACGGCGGCGAGCGCCCAGGCGAGCCGGGCACCGAGGGAGTAGGCGACGACGTCGACCTGGCCGGACTCGGGGAGGGCGTCACGGATGGCCTGGACGACCGCGCTCGTCGAGGCATCCGCGTCGGGTGTGATGGCGGCGGCGGTGCCGTGGCCGGGCAGGTCGACGACGATCGTGTCGCGCCCCGAGGCGGCGATCGCCTCGGCGAGCCCGGTGGCGACGAAGTCGGTCTCGCCGTCGGAGGCGAAGCCGTGCAGCAGCACGACCGGGGCGGCGTCGCCGGCTGTCGAGCCGCCGATGGCGGGGAGGGTGCGGGTGCTGACGGTGAGTGGCATGCGTTCGCTTTCGACGGTGAATGAACGGGTGGATCTGTTTTTCTATGTTAGTAGAAAAACGTGTAGCATCGTGCTGAATCCACGACATCGCCGTCCCACGGATACGGGCGGCCGCACAGGAAGCGCAGCCATGACCGACACCCTCCAGCCCACCGAGCGGACCGCCAGCCCCGCCGCCATCGTCGACATCGCGATCGGCTTCATGGGCGCGAAGCAGCTCATCACCGCGAGCCGCATCGGCCTGTTCGCCGCGCTCGCCGACGGCCCGCTCGACGCTGAGGCGCTCGCCGCGGCGACCGGGGTGCCGCAGCGCCAGGTGCGCATCCTCGCCGACAGCATGAACGCGCAGGGCCTGCTCGAGCGCGACGGCGGTCGCTACTCACTCACCCCGGATGCCGCGGCCTACCTCACGGGCGACCGCGCCGAGATCGACCTCGGGCCGTTCCTCGCCTTCCTCGGCGACACCTCCTACGAGCAGTGGCGCGGCTACGACCGCACCGTCGACTCCGACGCCCCCGGCGTGCTCGAGCTCGACGAGGCGGGCTGGGGCCGGTTCCTCGCCGGGGTCATGCGGTACAACGAGCTGCACGCCGACGAGTTCGCCCGCGCCTTCGACGTGGCCGGGCGACGCTCGCTCCTCGACCTCGGCGGCCTCAGCCCGGCGTTCGCCGTCAACGTGATGCGGGCGAACCCGGAGCTCACGACGCGCTTCGTTGTCGCGCCCGACTTCGCCGACTCCGTCGCCCAGGCCGTGGCCGAGGCGGGCCTCGCGGACCGCGCCGTCGTCGAGGGCGGCGACACCGAGTCCGTCGAACCGGGTGGCGAGCACGACCTCGTCTTCGTGAACCACGTGCTGCACCGCTTCACGGCGGAGCAGAACCGGACCATCCTCGCGAACGCCCGCGCGGCCGCGGCACCCGGTGCGAAGCTCGCCGTCCTCGACTTCACGCTCGACGACGAGCCGCGCCAGCGCCGCATCGACGCGCTGCACGCGGGGGAGTACTACAACATCGACGGCACCGTGGTGTTCCCCGAGGCCGAGGTCCGCGAGTGGCTCGAGGCCGCCGGCTGGCGCTACGTGGAGACGATCGCGCTGCCGGGCAGCCCGCGCATCCTCGTCGCCGAGGCGCGCTGACCGGCGCTGCCGAGCCCACCCCCACCCCGAGTTGCCCGACTTCCATGGAAGTCGGGCAACTCGGGGTTTCAGAGGCGGTCGAAGAAGGCGCGGAGGTGCGCCTCCTGCAGTGCGGTCGTCGAGGTCTGGGGCGAGATGAGGCTCATGATGTTCGCCCCGACGTTCAGCAGCACGATCTCGTCGACGAGCTGCTCGTCGCGCGTCACGGTCGTGATGTCGCCGTCCTCGCGCCCTTCCGCGATGTAGCGGGCGAGAGCCTCGCGCCAGACCGCGAGGTGCGCGAGGTAGGCCTCGTGCAGGGTCTCGTTCGACACGGCTCGCTCCCAGAAGGAGAGCAGCACGCGACCGGACGTGACGCGCTCCTCGTCGAGCGGCATCGCGGCCCAGCAGATCGCGCGCAACGCCTCGAGACCGCGCTTGCCGGCGACCTCGGCCTCGATGTGCTCGCCCATCATGCCGAGCGAACGCTCGTAGGCGCCCTGGATGATCTCGTCCTTGCCCGGGAAGTAGTGCTTGAGCGCCCCGTTCGCGAATCCCGCCTCGGCAGCGATCTCACGCATCGTCGCGGCCTCGATGCCGCCCTTGACGATGAGCCGCCAGGTCACGTCGATGATGTCGCGGCGACGCTGGTCGTGATCGATCACCTTCGGCATCCGGCCCTCTTCCCGTTGTCGCGCAGGCGGCGCAGATCGCCGACGCTCACGCGTCAACCAGTGTAGGCGAACGGTCGGGGCGGCAGCGCTTCGACAAGCTCAGCGAACCACGTGGTTCCCTGAGCTTGTCGAAGGGGGCGCCGCTGTTGGTTCCCTGAGCTTGTCGAAGGGGGCGCCGCGCTTCGACAAGCTCAGCGAACCATGCGGCGCCGCTTCGACAAGCTCAGCGAACCAGGCTCAGCGCACGTACACGCGGCGCCCGGCGAACCAGGTCTCGGCCACCGTCGTGCGCACGAGCTCCTCCGCGGGGCCCGCGAAGGGGTCGCGATCGAGCACGACGAAGTCGGCCGACTTGCCCGCGACGAGCGATCCGGTCTCGGCGCCGAGGCCCATCGCCTCGGCGGCGTTGATCGTGAACGCCGCCATCGCCTCGTCGAGCGTGATGGCCTGCTCCGGCCACAGCGTGCCGGGGAACACCCCGGCCGGGTCGGCACGGGTCACGAGGCCGTGGATGCCCTCCCACGCGTTCGGCGACTCCGAGACCGGCCAGTCCGAGCCGCCCGCGATGAGCGCGCCCGCGTCGAGCAGGGCGCGGTTGGGCTGCATCCGGCCGGCCCGCTCGGCGGGCAGCACCGTCGCGATCGCCTCGGGGATGACGCCGGGGAACCAGATGAACGGCGACAGGTCGGCCGAGACCCCGAGCTCCGCGAAGCGGGGGATGTCGGACTCGGCGACGAACTGCCCGTGCGCGACCTGGTAGCGGGTCTCGGTGAAGCCCTCGGCGCGCAGCCGCGCCACGGTGTCGAGCACGAGGCGCACCGCGGCGTCCCCGGAGCAGTGGATCTTCGCCGACAGCCCGCGCTCGGCGGTGCGCCGCAGCCAGCCCCAGAGCTCCTCGGGCGGGAGCGTCGTCTCGCCGAGGAAGTGGTCGCCGTGCGCGTCGTCAGGCAGGTACGGCTCCAGGAAGGCGCCGGTGCGGGCGGGCGGCACGCCGTCGAGGAAGATCTTCACGAAGTCCGGCCGGTGGTGCTCGGTGCGGAACGCCTCGCCCCGCCAGACGAGTCCCTCGCCGACGGGGTCGTAGCCGAAGATCTGGTCGTTCACCGTCAGGGAGGACACCACCCAGGCGTCCAGCTCGGCATCCGCGTCGAGGGCGCGCAGCGCCTCGAGGATCTCGAGCGAAACGGCGGCGTCCTGGAACGCGGTGACGCCGTAGCTGTTCAGCAGCTCGACGCCGCGCCTGGATGCCGCGCGGTGCTGCTCGGCGGTGAGCCGGCGCGTGCGGGCCATGGCCGCTTCGACGGGCAGCCCGGCGGACTCCAGCAGCACGCCGGTCGGCCGCCCGCTGACCGGGTCGAGCTCGATGACGCCGCCCTCGCCGGGATCGGACTCGGCCGTGATGCCGGCGAGCTCGAGCGCGCGGGAGTTCGCCCAGCGGTTGTGCCGGGAGTCCTCCATGAGCATCACCGGGCGGCCACCGGATGCCTCGTCGAGTCTGGCCCGGGTCGCCTCGTTCGAGATCGCGGTGCGCAGGGTGCTGCCCCACGCCCCGCCCGTGATCCAGGCATCGGCGGGCAGCCCGGCCGCGTACTCGCGGACCGCCGCGAGCACCTCCTCGACCGAGCCGGACGACGAGAACGACAGCTCGAAGAGGTCGGTGCGCCCGGCCAGCGCGTGGTGGTTGTGCACGTCCACGAGGCCGGGCATGAGGAAGGCGCCGTCGAGGGCGCGCCGCTCGGTGCCCTCGCCCGCGAGCGCGAGCGCGTCGGCATCCGTGCCGACGGCGAGCAGCCGCCCGCCGCCGACCGCGAGGGCCTCGGCCCACGGGGCCGCGGGGTCGCCCGTCCAGATGCGGCCGCCCGTGAGCACGAGCTCCGCGGGACCGCTGCTCGCCGTCGCCATCAGCGCGAGGTGTCGTACTCGTCGGGGTGCACGGTGACCGAGATCAGCCGGCCGTGGGCGCCGAAGGTGAAGTGCGTCGGCACCTCGCCCGACTCGTCGAGCCCGAACAGCACGCCGTGCGAGCGGATCGCGCGGGCGTCGCGGTGGTCGGCGATCGTCACCGAGGCGCAGGGGATGACCTTCTCGCGCCAGGCGAAGACGTAGATGCCCGGGCGGATCTGCCACACCGAGTTCTCGTCGGTGTCGGCGAGGCCGCGCTCCGGGCCCGCGAGGCACTGCCAGGTGTACCACTGCGGCGAGAGGTAGAGGTGTTCGTAGGCGTGCACCGGGCTGTACACCCACTGCACCCGGCGGCCGATGAGCGTCGTCGTCGGCGTGGGCGCCTCGCCGGTGAGCTCGATGCCCTCGATCCGGGAGGGGACGAAGATCTGCTGCACGCGGGTCTTCCCGGCCTCCGCCTCGGGCCGGATCAGGCTGATCACGGCGAGCGCGTGGCCGCTGCGGAAGTCCAGCACGAGCGTGACGGCCTCGTTCGGCAGGTACTCGTGGTGGAACTGCACGTAGTACAGCTCCTCGTCGACCTTCACCGCCTCGTACGCATCGGTCTTCGCGGCGGCCTCCGTCGGGTCGCCCGCGCCCGGCTGGTACTCCCAGTCGACCGTGTGCTCGGCGAAGCGGTGCACGATGCGCGTGCCGCGCTCGTCGACGACGGCGATCTCGCGGCCCACGAGGTCGAGCGAGTGCGGCGCCTTGTTCGCGTCGAACCCGGGAGCGAGACCGTCGAGCGGCAGCCAGGTCGAGGTGTCGGACAGGTTCGTGGCGGTGTCGGTCATGATGCTCCAGTCGTCGTCATCGTCGGGGTGGTCTCAGGTTCAGCGGCTCAGCAGCTCAGCGGCTCAGGGGCGCAGGGGCGCAGGGGGTCAGTGACCGCAGCGGCACTCGCCGCCGCCGCAGCATCCGCCCGAGGCATCCGCACCGCCTTCGCCGGGCGCGCAGTGCGCGGCCGCGCCGTCGGGCAGGTCCATCGCCGGGTTCTGGTCGAGGAAGCCGTGCGGCTTGAACCAGAAGCCCGAGTAGTCGACCGGCATGATCGGCCAGTCCTCGGTGCGTGGGATGTGGGTCGGCCCGAACACATGCCAGAGCACGAGGTCCTCGCCGTCGAGGCTGCGGTCCGCGGCGGTCCACTTCGGCAGGCCGTCACCGGCGTGCGCGTTCGGGTAGAAGCCCGCCGGGTAGAGCTCCTCGGGGTCGTAGCGGGTGCCCCAGAGGTGCTTCGTCGCGAAAGCCGCGCGCGCGGCGACCGAGGAGTCCGGCTGCGCCGCGAGGAGCGCCTTGCCCTCCGGGATGAGCCAGTACGCGGTGGGCTTGCCGACGACGTTCGTGCGGTGCGCGCTGCGCACCTCCCAGACCCGGCCGGTCAGCCCGTTCGCGACGCGCTGCGCCTCGGACTCGCTCGCCAGCTGCACGTCCGACCAGGTGAAGGCGTTGCCGTAGGGGTTGTCGGGACCGGTCGGGATGCCGACCATCTCGATCTCGTGCAGCGTGTTGTCCTCGCCGTCGATCGCGGCGTCGATGCGGGCGCAGAAGAGGTGCTGGTGCACCGGCGTGAAGATGCCGGGCGCGATCTCGGGCGCGTGCGGGTTGTCGCTGCCGGGGATGCCGGCGCCCGCGAACACGATGCCCGTCGCCTTCGCCTCGACCTGGATCGAACCGTCGAGGTAGAAGTACCAGAAGAAGCCGTAGTCGTAGTTGCCGATCGTGGAGAAGTAGCTCACCACGAGGCGCCGGCTGCGGCGGGTCTCCGGGGTGCCCGCGAGATCGGTGTGCTTCCAGAGGATGCCGTAGTCCTCCTCGTGCATGCACACGGCCTGCGGGATCTTCACCGGGTTGCCGTGGTCGTCGGGCACGAAGGCGTCGAAGTAGTGGATGACGCCGAGGCAGTCGCAGCCGAGCGCGAGCGAGTTCGCGTTCTTGCCGAGCAGGTACTCGCCCGCGTCGAAGTAGCTGATCCAGTGCCGGCTGATCGAGGTGTCGCCGTAGGGCACGACCATCTCGGGGACGCTCGCCCGGTGCGCGACCGAGCGGTGCTCCTCGCCGTCGCGGAAGGTGATCTGGTTCAGCACCAGGCCCTCCTGCTGGGTGAAGCCGACCCGGAAGCGCCAGTTCTCCCACTCCACCAGGCTGCCGTCGACCGAGAAGCTCGGGCCCTCGGGCTGGGTGATCTCGATGGGCTTCAGCGTGGTGCGGGCCGGGCCCTGCGCCGCCGCCGTGTAGTTGCCGTGCTGCATCGGCACGGGCACGTCGCCCTCGTCGTCGATGCGGATCACGCGGCGCTCGGTGAGGTCCACGTGCACGACGAGGCCCTCGACCGGGTGCGCCCAGGGGCTGTCCTGCTCGTCGAGCCGCAGGTAGGTGTGCGAACGCACGATCCGCTTGCCGACCTCGTCCTCGCGGCCGAAGTAGCCGGGGGCGAGCGGCGAGCAGAAGGCGAGCTCCAGGTGCTCCCCGAGCCCTCGACGCTTCATCGCCGCCTGCCACTCCGGCGAGGCCTTCACGATCGTCGCCGCCTCCTCGTACTCCTCGAAGAGGTACTGCGGCTGGCCGTACGGCGCCTCGGTGTTCGGCAGCACGCGGAACGCGTCGACCTCACCGCGGCTCACCGCCACGATCGCCTCGCTCGCGACGCCGGTGTCCCGGTCGAGCAGGGTCACGCGGATGCGTCGGTCGAGGGGGTCGCCCGCTCTCCACGCGGCGAGGTCCGCCTTCGCCGGGTCCACCGGCAGCATGCGGGGCACTCGGGTGGATGCCGAGACGTGCCCGGCCTCGTCGAGGATGCGCCGCGCGGCGGCGATCTCCTCGCCCGTCAGCGGGTCGAGCGGGTGCTCGGCGCGCTCCGGGGTGGTCACGCGGGCACCGTGCGTGTGCGTGACATCGGGGCGGTGCGAGCCGCTGGGGGAGAGCGAAACGTCGGCGTGCTGGGTCATCGTGGTCCTCGATCAGGGGGTCGTTGCGTCCAGTATCGGCCGAGGCGTCGGCCGCACGGTTGACCGTGCGCGCCGACGCCTTGACGTTGCGTGCGAAGAGCGGGCGACCGTGCGCGGCAGCCCAGTCGAACCGCGTGGACCTTGCGTGCGAAGAGCGGGCGACCGTGCGCGGCAGCCCAGTCGAACCGCGTGGACCTTGCGTGCGAAGAGCGGGCGACCGTGCGTTCCTTACTCCACGACCTCGGTCGCGCGGGTGTGCACGTTGAACTTCTCGAGGTCGGTCTCGAGGCCGGCGTACACCTCGGGCTTCTGCCGCTTGAGGTACGACCCGTAGCCGATCCCGCCGATCACGGCCGCGGCGAGCAGCAGCGGCAGCAGGCGGATCCACAGCTCCTGGGAGCCCGCGACGACGTCGAAGTTCCAGATCGCCAGCAGCGAGATCGCGGCGATGCCGAGGAAGCCGATGCCCGGGGCGATGAGCGTCGACCAGAGCCGACGGTCGCGCTGCCGGCGGAACGCGACCACGATCGAGAGCGCCGCGAGCCCCTGCAGGATGAGCACGCTGAGCGTGCCGAAGCCGAGCATCGCCGGCACGAGGGTCAGGATCGGGTCGGCGCCGGCCAGGAAGAAGATGATCGCCATGATCGCGGCGAACGACGCCTGCACGAGCCCGGCGACCTTCGGCGTGCCGTTCGCGCCGGTGCGGGCGAGGGCGTGCGGCAGCACCCGGGCGCGGCCGAGCGAGAAGAGGTAGCGGGTCGCGGAATTGTGGAAGGCGAGCATCGCGGCGAAGAGGCTGACGAGCAGCAGGATCATCATCACGGTCGTGAGCGGCCCGCCGAGGTACTGCTGCGAGAGCGAGAAGATGAGGTCGCCGGTCGGCAGGTGGTCGATCGCGGTCTGCTGCGCCTGGGCGACGCCCGTCGCGCTCACGACGGCCCAGGTGGTGACGCCGAGGATGATGCCGATCGCGGTGATCGCGATGTACGTGGCGCGCGGGATGGTGCGCAGCGGGGTCTTCGCCTCCTCGCTGAAGAGCGCGGTCGCCTCGAAGCCGAGGAAGCCGGTCGCGGCGAGCAGCAGGCCGATCGGCAGCGAGCCGGAGAGCACCCACTCGGGGCTGAACGCGGCGACGTCGTAGCCGGTCTGCACGAGCACCGAGATGTCGAACACGACGAGCATGAGCACCTCGAGCACGAGGCAGACGCCGAGGATCTTCGAGGAGAAGTCCACGCCGATGCGGGCCAGCACGTAGCAGACGACGATCGACGCGAGGCCCCAGACCAGCCAGTGGATGTTCACCCCGGTGAGGTCGGCGATGATCGTCTGCATGAAGAAGCCGCTCGTGCCGATCGTGCCGACGACGAAGAAGTTGTAGCCGAGCGTCGCGATGAGGCCGGCGACGAGCCCGCCGGTGCGCCCGAGGCCCTTCACCACGAAGGCGTAGAAGCCGCCGGCGTTCACGAGCTGCTTCGACATCTGCCCGTAGCCGATCGCGAAGAGCAGCAGGACGATCGCGACGATGAAGAACGATGCGGGGGTGCCGCCGCCGTTGCCGAGCGCGATCGCGAGCGACGCGACCACGATGATGCCGGTGAGCGGCGCCACTGCCGCGAGCACGAGGAAGACGATGCCGGCGACGCCGAGGGCGTTGCGCCGGAGTTCATTGGGGGCGGAGTGTTCGCTCACTGCGTGGTCCTTCGATCTCGGGAACTGGGGTGCAGCTCTGGGGGTAGCAAGGATTCTGGCGGTGGAGCGGATGCCTCGGCTTGACGCGGAGCGAACGGCAGTGGTGTCCCAGCGCACGGTCGCGCGGCGCGTCTGCCGGGCGGTCGCCCGGGCGGTGCAGGATGGCGGATGCCGGCGGGTGCCGATCAGGGGGCGCCCGCCGGCGCACCACCGAACGACGGCAGAGAGGCCAGCCGGATGAGACTCGGACTCGAGCGACGCCCGGCGCTCGTCACGGGCGCGGCGAGCGGCATCGGCGCCGCCGTCGTGGCGCGGCTCCTCGACGAGGGAGCCCGGGTGGCGGCCGTCGATCGCGACGCCGAGCGCCTGCACGCGAGGTGGGCGGATGCCGCGGGCGTCGTCGCCATCACCGCCGATGTCGCCGACGAGGCATCCGTCGTCCGTACCGTCGAGCGGGCGGTGACCGAGCTTGGCGGCCTCGCCGTCGTCGTCGGCTGCGCCGGGATCTCCGGCCCCGTCGGCACGAGTCTCGACGAGACCCCGCTCGCCGACTGGCAGGCCGTCTTCGCCGTGAACGTCACCGGCTCGTTCCTGCTGCTGAAGCACACCGCCGCCGCCCTGCGCGCCGACGCCGCCCGCTCTGGCGACGCCGCCGTCGTGCTGCTCGCGAGCGACTCCGCCCTCGTCGCCGCCCCCGGCATGGCGCCGTACTGCGCCTCGAAGGCGGCCGTCGTGCAGCTGGCCCGCGCCGCCTCCGTCGAGGCGGCCGGCACGGGCGTCCGCGTGAACACCGTGTGCCCCTCCGTCGTGGATACCCCGATGAGCCGCGGCGACCTCGGCCTCGAGGAGCGCGGTTTCGATGGCCTCGACTACCCCGTGCAGCTCCCGGAGGAGGTCGCCGACGAGGTGCTCTTCCTCGCCTCCCCGCGGGCGCGCGCGATCACGGGCACCTCGCTCGTGAGCGACTTCGGCTACACCGCCCGCTCGGGCTTCCCGGCCTGAGGCTGGAACGGTACCGGGCCGGGCAGACCACACGACCGCAACGACAGGAAGGAGCCCGCCATGGGCTACGCGGGATCATCGACGGCGGGCAAGGTCGTCGTCATCACGGGCGGCGGCACCGGCATCGGCGCCGCCATCGCGGAGCGCTACGCCGCGGAGGGCGCGCACGTCGTCGTCGTCGGCCGCCGCCGCGAACCGCTCGAGCGCGTCGCGAACGCGATCGGCGCGCTCGCCGTCGAGGCCGACGCCGCCGACGCCGAGTCGGCGAAGCGCGCGGTCGCCGAGGTGCTCGCCCGGCACGGCCGCCTCGACGTGCTCGTCGCGAACGCCGGCGGCCACGGCTTCGCCGCCGTCGGCGACACCGACGACGCCGCCTGGGAGGCCGCGATGCGGGCGAACCTCACGACCGCCTTCGTGATGGCCAGGGAGAGCCTGCCCGCCCTCATCGAGTCGAAGGGGCAGATCGTCGTCATCTCCTCGCTCGCGGGACTCTTCGCCGGGCCGTCCGTCGCCGGGTACACCGTCGGCAAGCACGCCCTCATCGGCCTGACCCGCACGCTTGCGCGCGACTACGGGCGGCACGGCGTGCGGGTGAACGCCGTCTGCCCCGGCTGGGTGCAGACCCCCATGGCCGACGAGGAGATGGACGAGTTCGCCAGGCACGCCGGTTTCGACGGCGGGCGCGAGGCCGGCTACGCCGCGGTCACCGCCGACGTGCCGCTGCGCCGGGCCGCCGCCCCCGCGGAGATCGCCTCGATCGTGCGCTTCCTCGGCTCGGGGGAGTCCTCATACATGACCGGCTCCGTGATCGTCGCGGACGGCGGCGCGCACGTCGTCGACCTGCCGACGATCGCCTTCGAGCACGCCGGCATGTGACGCGCCCCGCGTCTGACGCCAGAACCCGAGTTGCCCGACTTTCATGAAAGTCGGGCAACTCCGGTTCTTCGGCGGGGTTCTCGCTCAGGCGGGGGCGCCGCCGAGGTAGGCGCGGTGCAGCAGGCTCGCGTCCTCGCGGAGCGTCGCGGCCGGGCCCTGGAAGCTCACCTGGCCGCTCGCGACGACGAGCGCCTCGCTGGCGAGGCCGAGCGCGAGGTGCGTGAACTGCTCGACGAGGAGCACCCCGACGCCCTGCTCGGCGATCTCCGACACGATCGGCAGCAGCCGCATGAACACCACGGGCGCGAGCCCGAGCGACATCTCGTCGATGAGCAGGAACCGCGGCCTGGCGGCGAAGGCCCTGGCGAGCACCACCATCTGCTGCTCGCCGCCGGAGAGCAGCGCGGTTGGCGCGTCGATGCGCTTCTCGAGCTCGGGGAATCGGGCGAGCGCCGCGTCGACCTCGGCCGGGGTGCGCGCGGTGAGGGAGAGGTTCTCCCGCACCGTCAGTGAGGGGAACACCGCCCGCCCCTGCTCGATGTGCACGATGCCCTGCTTCGCGCGGGCGACCCGGGACAGCCGCTCGATCGGCGTGCCGTCGAGGCGGATCGTGCCCGCCGAAATCGGCGCGACCCCCGAGATGCCGTCGAGCAGGCTCGTCTTGCCGGCACCGTTGGGGCCCACGAGGGCGGTCACCCGCCCCTGCTCGAGTGTGAAGGACACGCCCTGGATGACGGGACCCGCGCCGCGGCTCACCGCGACGTCGTCGATGATCAACGCACTCACAGCATCTCCGTCTCACCCATGTACGCCTTGATGACCGCGGGGTCCGCGAGCACCTCGTCCTGCGGTCCGCTCGCGAGCACCCGGCCGAAGTCGAGCACGGTGAGCGTCGAGCAGACCGTGCGCACGAGGTCGAGGTCGTGCTCGATGAGCACGATCGCCATGCCGTACCGGGCGGGCACTTCGCGCAGGCGCGCGCCGAGCTCCAGGTGCTCCTCGTGGGAGAGCCCGGCGGCGGGTTCGTCGAGCAGCAGCACCCGCGGCCTCGCGAGCACGTTCGCGGCGACCTCGACGAGGCGCCGGGTGCCGACGTCGACGCCCGCGAGCCGGGTGCGCGCGGGCGGGCAGCCGAAGAAGTCGAGCACCTCGGCCACCTCCTCCGCGGTGACGCGGCGGCGCGCGACGAAGCGCACGTAGGCGTCGACGGTCAGGGCGGGCGGCACGCGGTCCTGCTGGAACGTGCGGCGCAGGCCGAGCCGGGCCCGCTTCGTCGGGGACATCCGCCCGAGCGTCGTGCCGCCGAGCCGCACGGCCCCGCTCGCCTGGGGCAGGAAGCCGGAGATCGCGTCGACGAACGTCGACTTGCCCGCGCCGTTCGGGCCGATGAGCCCCATCACGCTGCCGGCCGGCACTTCGAGGCTCACCTCGTCGAGCGCCTTCAGGGCGCCGAAGCGCACGGTGAGGCCCGTCACGGAGAGCGCGGGCTCGCCGCTCGCGGGGCGAGGAGCGGATGTCGGGAGGGTGGGAACGGATGCCTCGACCGGGGGCTCCACCACGGCCGGATGCGCCGCGGCATCCGCCTTCGCCGCCTCCCGTGCCGCCGCGGCGCGGCGGTCCGCGCGCTTCCACCAGAGGTTGCGGATGCCCTGACCGAGGTTCGTGCCGCTCGTGAGGGCCTGCACGCCGAGGGCGCCGAAGATCACGAAGCCCCAGTCCTGCGGCACGCCCCAGCGCTTCAGCAGCTCGGGCACGAGCACCCACAGGATGCCGCCGAAGATCGCCATGTCGATGAGGTACGCGCCGCTCATCACCGCGAGCACGTAGAGCGCGAGCGACTGCAGCGGCGTGAAACTCGACGCGAACGGCAGCTGCACCTGACCGGCGAGGAGGCCGCCCGAGATGCCGCCGAGCGCCGCGGAGACCGCGAAGGCGGTGAGCTTCGCCTGCTGCACGCTCTGGCCGACCGAGGCGGTGCCGCGTTCGCTGAACGCGACGGCCTTCCAGCTCGATCCCCAGCGCCCGCGCTGCAGCCAGAACACCACGAGTCCGCAGACCGCGAGCACGATGATGCTGAAGAAGAAGTAGCCGCGGTCGGTCGAGAAGCCCTCCGGTCGCAGCACGGGGATGCCGTCCTTCGAGCCGGGGAACTGGATCTGCAGCAGCGTCACGTCGAACGCCGCGGCGAAGCCGAGTGTCACGACGGCGAGGTTCACCCCGCGCAGGCGCAGCGCGGGCAGGCCGACGAGGATTCCGACGACGCCCGCGGCGAGCCCGCCGGCGATCAGCCAGACCACGAATCCGCCGGGCACCTCGAGCACGTTGAACAGCGAGACCACCCAGGCGCCCACCGCGGCGAAGGTGAGCTGGCAGAGCGCGATCATGCCGGCGGAGCCGGTGACGATGCCGAGGCCGAGGATCGCGATGGCCGCGGTCACGGCAGACACCGCGAGGAAGACGAAGTAGCCCGACAGTCCGATACTCAGGAGGTACCCGGCGACGACGCCCACGACGGCGACGCCGATCGGCCAGGCGAGGCGCAGGGCGCGGGAGCGGGCGAGGCCGGCGTCAGCGTGCGGCATCCCACACCTCCTTCCGCTGCGTCCACAGCAGCAGCACGACGATGAACAGGAACGGCAGGAAGTTGCGGATGAGCGCGACCTCGTCGATCTGCGCGACGAGGCCGGAGAGCACGCCGAGCACAAGTCCGCCGACGACGGCGAGGTCGAGCCGCTTGAAGCCGCCGAGCAGGGCGGCCGCCGCGGCGGGCACGATCAGCATCGCGAGGCTGATCGCGTCGTTCGACTGGGTCGGGGCGACGACGACGATCGCGATGGCGCTGATCACGCCGGTCACGACCCACACGGCGATCGAGAGGGGCTTCGACGGGATGCCGAGCAGCTCCGCCGTCGTCGGCCGTTCCGAGAGCGCGCGGAGCCTGGTGCCGATCGCGGTGCGGGTGAGCAGGATCCGCACCGCCACGGCGACGACGATCGCGAGCGACACGGTGACGAGTGTCACCTGGCTGATCACGACGCCGCCCAAGGTGAACGCCGGCCCGGAGATGATCGAGGCGAAGGGCTGCGGCTTGTTGCCGAACAGGATGAACGAGAGCGAGATGAGCAGCAGCAGCGGGCCGACGGTCATCGCCGAGCGGGTGGTCGTGTCGGCCTCGGACAGCCAGGTCGCGGCGATCCAGCCGATGACCCCCGAGAGCACCCCGGCGAGCAGCACGCCGAGCACCGAGCCGAGCCAGATCGGCAGGCCGGTCTCGGTGACGAGCCAGACGGCCACGAAGCCGCCGAACATGCCGGTCGCGGCCTGCGAGAAGTTGACGACGCGGACGAGCCGCGACATGAGGGTGAGGCACACGGCGAGCACCGCGTACAGTCCGCCGGCGGCGAGTCCGGCGAGCGCGCCCTGCAGCATGGCGTGCTCCTTCCTTGCGGGGTTCGGGGAGGGGCGGGGGAGCGAACGGCGGGACCGGCCGGGGGGAGGGCCGGTCCCGGCGCTCGGCTCACTCCGGGATCACGATCCAGTCGTCCCCGTTGGACTCCCACGCGTTCGTGCCGCTCAGCAGCTTGATGGGCCAGCCCGCGGTGTTGTCGTGGTGCGCGTCGGCGGTGCCGAACACCCACGGCGTGCCGACCATGGGGTTCTCGATCGGCTTCATGTCGTGCAGCGCCTTCGTCACCGTCTCGCGGGTGATGTCACCGTCCATGCCCTCGAGCACCTCGATGAAGTACTTCGCCGCGAGGAAGCCGCCCTGGCTGAACGAGGTGAGCGGGATGTCGTTCGCCTCCATCAGCTCGCGCCACTCCTGGTTGACGTCGCTCTCGGCGTCGGTGAAGGGGTAGAACTCGGCGGGCACGTAGACGCCCGCGCCGACGTCGGAGACGGCCTTCGCGAAGTTCTCGCTGTAGACGCTCGTGAGGTAGAGCCAGGTCACGTCGTCCCAGCCCTGGGCGGCGGCGGCCTTCACCTGGCCGATCGCGTCGGGCTCGACGGGGTTCACGGCCACGGCCTTGCAGCCCGCGTCCTTCGCCTTGACGATGTACGGCGTGTAGTCCGAGGCGCCGTACGGCACGGTGTCGTCGACGTAGATCGGCTCCTTGCCGGTGACCTCGGTCCAGCGATCGATGGCGGCCTGGTAGGTCGGCCGGGTCGATCCGGCGATCTCGAGCAGCACGCAGATGTCGTCGAGGCCGAGCACCTCGGAGCCGTAGTAGAGCGTCAGCGTCATGTCGTTGAAGGGGCCGACGTTCGCGGGCGCGATGTTCGGGGTCGAGAAGCAGCCGGTGTCGACGCCGATGCCGGGGATCGAGAGGATCTGCTCCTGCTCGTAGTACTGGGCGTTGATCTCGCACTCGATGAGGCTCGCGGAGCCGACCATGGCGACGGCCTCGTCGCTGCCGACGATCTCGCGCGCAGCGGCGGACGCGCTCGCCGGGTCGCCCTTGTCGTCGAGGGACTTGTACTCGATCTTCCGTCCGTCGAGCCCGCCGGCCTCGTTGAAGGCGTCGAAGACCGCGGCGGCCGCGAGGCTCGCCTCGGGGAAGGTCGCCGGGCCGCTCTTGGTGTTGACGGAGCCGACGACGATGGGCGAGCCGCTGCCGCCGCCGTCATCGCCGCCGGCGCAGCCGGCGAGCACGAGCGCGGTCGCGGTGGCGAGCGCCGCCGCGCCGAGGAGGTGATGCTTCATTGGATCCTGCCTCTCGATGGCCGCGGCAGTGGACCGCGGCATCCGTCGTCGATCCGGGCACGGAGCGACGTTGGTGCGTGGCTTGCAGTCTCCAGCGGCGCCCGGCGCGCTGGAATGCCGTGCAGCGCACGACGCTTGCCTGAGCGGGAAGACGCGTACGCCGCGTGCCGGCCTGGCTCGCCCCGCACGGATCGGGCCACCCGGCTGCGGGGGGTCGCCCGCTCAGGCGGGGCGGATGGCCCGGTTCACGAGCTCGGTGTCGGTGAACTGCTCGAAGCCGGTCACCCGGCCGTCCTCCAGTCGCCAGACGTGCGCGACGCGGGCGACGAAGAAGCGACCCGTCTCGCGGTAGGTGCCCGAGTAGGTGCCGATGCCGACGACGGTCGCACCGCCGTCGACGAGCTCGTCGATCGTGAGCGTGTAGTCGTCCCACTCGGCCTGGATGCGCTCGAACACGTGCTCGGCGACCGCGTGCGGGCCGACGTAGGTGCCGGCGTACGGGAAGCCCGCGGCCTCCGTCCAGCGAACGGAGTCCGCGAGCGGCGCGAGCATGCCCGCGAGGTCCCCGGCGTCGGAGGCCGCGTAGTGCGCCCGGATGATCTCCGCGTTGCCCATCCCGGTCACACCGGCTGCGCGTCGGGGTAGGCGACCGAGCCGAGCGGGTAGATGTGCCCGCCGGCCTTGGAGTGCTCGCTGCGGCCGTCACCCGTGAGGCCGAGGAAGTTGCCCGTCGTCATGAGCTGGTAGCCGAGGTCGTGCAGCCACACGCTCGCGACGGCGATCCGGAACTCGCGGAAGCAGAACAGGTACAGCCCGTCGTCGAGCTTCCAGACGGTCGAGAGGTCCATGTCGCCGTGGCCGCGCTGCACGCCCTCGAGGCACTGCCACGCGTAGCGCAGGCTCGACACGTAGACGTGCTCGTAGAGATGCTCGGGGCTGTAGCGGTAGACGTTGCGCTTGCCGATGAGGTCGCGGCTCGGGCCGGGGACCTCGCCGCTCGGCTCGGCGCCGTCGATCGTCGCGGCCCAGAACGACTGGCCGACCCGGGGCACGTCGTCCGGCGTCTCGTCGTCGGCGATGCGGCTCAGCACGACGATCGCGCGGCCCGTCGGCGCGGAGAGCACGACCGTGAGCGACTCGCGCGCTCGGCTTTCGAGGGGGAGGGTCACGAAGTGCACGCCCGCGCGCACCTCGACCGCGTCGTACGGGTCGACGGCGGGGGCATCCTGGTCGAGGGCGCCGCCGCCGGTCCAGCGCACGGTGCCGTCGTCGAAGGCGAGCTCGAGGCGGCTCCCGTCGTCGAGCGAGAGCCCGACGCGGCGGCCGGCGAGCGAGCCGCTCGGCAGTCGGTACGTGTCGATGCCCGCCGCGAACTCGTCGTAGCTGTGCCAGTCCTCTTCGCCCTTCACCGGGGCGGTGGTGTCGCTCATGCTGCGTCCTTCCGGTCGTCGTTCGAGCCATGCTCGGACGCGGCCGGCGGGGCCTCAAGGGGACCCGATGGATCGTGCCGGGGCGGTCAACCCGCATGCCGCCCGCGGCAAGCGGCCGGCACCCTGACCCCGAACCAGGGTTGCCCAACTTTCATGAAAGTTGGGCAACCCTGGGGAGGTGCGGCGGCTGGGCGGCCGGAGGCGGGAGCCCGAGCCCGAGCCCGGGGGACGGCTCAGCGGGCGCGGAGCTCGCTCGGCGCGTGCCCGTAGGCGGCCTTGAACGCGCGGCTGAAGTGCGCGGCGTCGACGAAGCCCCAGCGCGCCGCGATCGCCGCGACGGGGCGGTCGGCGTAGAGCGGGTTCATCAGGTCGCGGCGGCAGCGCTCGAGCCGCCGCGTGCGGATCCACGTCGACACGGTGGTGCCCTGCGACTGGAAGAGCCCGTGCAGGTGCCGGGTGGAGATGTAGTGCGCGGCCGCGATGGAGGCGGGCCCGAGCTCGGTCGAGGCGAGGTTCTCGTCGATGTACGCGCGGATGCGCTGCATGAGCGCCTGGTGCGGGTCGCCGCCCTCGCGGTCGAGGTCGAGCTCACGGGCGAACACGGTCGTCACGAGGTCGAGGGCGCTGTGGGTGAGCCGGACGCCGGCCGAGCCGTGCAGCTGTTCGAGGTTGCCGGCGAGCTGCGTGAGGTACGGCACCACGAGCGCGCCGAGCCCCTCGTCGCCCGCCATGCGGACGGCGGTCAGCTGCCCGACGACCTCCGAGGGGAGGTCGATCAGGTGCTTCGGGAACATCACGACCATGGTGCGGAATTCAGCGTCGAAGACGAGCGAGTAGGGCCGGTTGGTGTCGTAGACGGCGAGGTCGCCCGGGCGCAGCACCGCCTCGCGGTTGTCCTGGATGAGGATGCCGGAGCCGGCGAGCATGAGGCTGAGCTTGAACGAACCGCGGTCGCCGCGGGCGATGAGCTCGGGGGTGCGCTCGACGACGTGGTCGGTCGCCCGGACTTCGCTCACGTGCACCTCGTCGACGTTCGCCGCGCGGATGATGCCGCGGAACGGGTCGGGGTGCTCGCTCGTCACCTGCAGCGGCACGAAGGCGTCGCTCACGGCGGTGCGGAAGGCGGAGAAATCACGCGCGAGGATGGTCGAGACGGGGCCTTGCTCGGGACGAGCGGCGGGGGAGCTGTGCACGGGTTCACCTCGATGTGCTCGGAACGCGACTGCGTTGTATACGATCCGTAGCGGCGAGCTTAGCAGGCCGCCGCGGGCGCGGCACCCGCCCCGGAACGGGGCACTCCCGGCGTCGCTGCACTCCCGGTCAAGCCCGCTGCGCCCGCGGCACTGCGCCCGCGGTCCGGCGCTCGCTAGCGTCGGAACGTGCTCGCCCCCGTCCTCATCGCCGCCGCCCTCGGGCTCACGGCGGCGTCCGGCGTCTGCGCGGGCCTCGCCGTCGTGCGCCGCGCCGCGCCGAAGCGGGTCGTGCCCGCCGCGATCGTGATGGCGGTCTCCGCGGTGGACATGCTGCTGCCCGGCACCGTGCTCGCTCCGGTCGCGTGGGGCGCGCTCCTGCTGCTCCTCGCACTCGGCCTGCTGCTCGGTCGCACCGCCCCGGCAGCCCGTCGCGAGCTCGCCTGGCACGCCGGCTCGACCCTCGTGATGGCGGCGATGTGGTTCGGGATGGCGGTGCCCGGCGCGGCCGCCATCACCGATCCGGGCGGGGCGGCCCACGGCGGACACGGCGGGCACGGCGGCCCGATGCTCGGGGTGCTCCTCCTCCTCGCGGCGCTCGCGCTCGCCGTGGCGGCGTTCCGGCACCTCCCGCGGGCCCGTCGTCAGGAGGCGGGCATCGCGGCGTGGCGGCATCCGCTGATGGCCGTCGCGATGCTGGCCATGCTCGCGGCCATGCCCGCCTGGTGAACGGATGGCCTGTCCGCTGCCGCGCGCGGCGCGAACTGAGCGACGCTCGCCGCACGGTACACTGAGGGCGGGCCGAGGTGCCGCCGCGTCCAGTCCTTCCCACTCCGCGGGTCCGTACAATCCCAGACACCCCGTATTCGAGTGCGGTCGACGCTGCCCACCTGTGCGCGCGCGACCGAGAAGGACGCAACGTGAGCCACGAGTTCGAAGCCCGACGTCAGGACTGGATCGCCCGAGAGGAGCTCGCCGAGCGGATGATCCCGCTCATCGGCGGCCTCTACCGAGACCACGGAGTGGTCACGAGCATCCACGGCCGGCGGCTCATCAACCGCTCGGCCGTCGAACTGCTGAAGGCGCACCGCTTCGCCCGCCAGGCCGGCGACGTCGAGCTCGACCTCGAGGACACCATGCGCGTGCTCGAGGCGCTCCGCGACATCGCGCCCGGCCCGGCCTCGATCGACGTCGCCCGCCTCGTCACCCGCTACGCCGACGCCGCGGGCGAGCTCGACGACGCCGCCGCGCTCGCCGACTTCCTGCGCGCGGAGCTCGCGCCCGTGCTCGTCGACGTCGACGCCGCCCCGGCCGAAGGCACCGATGTCGTGCTCTACGGCTTCGGTCGCATCGGGCGCCTGCTCGCCCGCATCCTCATCGCGCACTCCGGCGGCGGCCAGGGCCTCCGCCTGCGCGCCATCGTCGTCCGCCGCGGCAGCGACAACGACCTCCAGAAGCGGGCCAGCCTGCTCCGTCGCGACTCGGTGCACGGCCCGTTCCAGGGCACGATCGAGGTCGACGAGGAGGCGAACACGATCCTCGCGAACGGCACGCTCATCCAGGTGATCTACTCCGACGACCCGGCATCGATCGACTACACCGCGTACGGCATCCGCGACGCGATCGTCGTCGACAACACCGGCCGTTGGCGCGACGAGGCCGGACTCGAGCAGCACCTGCGCTCGACGGGGGTCTCGCGCGTGCTCCTCACCGCCCCCGGCAAGGGCGCCATCAAGAACATCGTGCACGGCATCAACCACGAGGTGATCGAGCCGGGCGACCGCATCCTCTCCGCCGCCTCGTGCACCACGAACGCGATCACCCCGGTGCTCGCGGCGATCGACGAGGCGTACGGCGTCGTCCGCGGCCACGTCGAGACGGTGCACTCCTTCACGAACGACCAGAACCTCATCGACAACTTCCACAAGGGCGACCGTCGCGGCCGCTCCGCGGTGCTGAACATGGTCATCGCCGAGACGGGCGCCGCCAAGGCCGTGTCGAAGGCGCTGCCGCAGCTCGAGGGCAAGCTCACCGGCTCCGCGATCCGGGTGCCGACGCCGGACGTGTCGCTCGCCATCCTGAACCTGCAGCTCGAGCGGCCGACCGACAAGGCGACCCTGAACAGCTTCCTGCGGCAGACCTCGCTGACCTCGCCGCTGCGCCAGCAGATCGACTACATCGAGTCGCCCGAGGTCGTGTCGACCGACTTCGTCGGCTCGAACCGTGCGGGCATCGTCGACGGGCTCGCGACGATCGCCGACGGCACCGATGTCGTGCTGTACGTCTGGTACGACAACGAGTACGGCTACTCGTGCCAGGTGGTCCGCGTCATCGAGGCGATGGCGGGCAGTCACCCGGTCGTGCTCCCGGAGCGCGTGCCGGTGGTCGTCGAGCGCGAGATCGCTCCGGTCCCCTGAGCGGGTTCGCGACGTAGGCTGAGGGAATGAGCACCGAAGCCGTCATCGTCGACGTCGTGCGCACTCCGGTCGGGCGGGGCAAGCCCGGCGGGATGCTCTCGGCCGTGCATCCGGTCGACCTCCTCGCGGGGGTCCTCGACGCGATCGTCGGGCGCAACGATCTCGACCCCGCGCTCGTCGACGACGTCATCGCCGGCTGCGTGAGCCAGGTCGGCGAGCAGTCGATGAACCTCGCGCGCAGCGCGGTGCTGGCCGCGGGGTTCCCGGACACGGTGCCGGCGACCACGATCGACCGGCAGTGCGGGTCGAGCCAGCAGGCCGTCGCCTTCGCCGCGCAGGCGGTGCTCGCGGGGCAGGCCGAGATCGTCATCGCCTGCGGCGTGGAGTCGATGAGCCGGGTGCCGCTCGGCTCGTCTCTGCAGGGGGCCGACCCGCACGGCGAACGGCTGCGCGCCCGTTACCCGGAGGGCCTCGTCAACCAGGGCGTCGCCGCGGAGCTCATCGCGGTGCGCTGGGGCCTCGACCGGGATCGCCTGGACGCCTACGCGGCGCGTTCGCACGAGCTCGCAGCCGCGGCGGCCGAGTCCGGCGCCTTCGCCACGGAGCTCGTGCCGGTGCCGGGCGTCGACCGCCTGAGCGACGAGACCGTCCGACCGGGCACCACCGTCGAGGGGCTCGCCGGGCTGCCTGCGGCCTTCCGCACCGACGAGCTCGCCGCCCGCTTCCCCGAGCTCGACTGGCGCATCATCGCGGGCAGCTCTTCGCCGCTCAGCGACGGCGCCTCGGCCGCGCTCATCATGAGCCGGGCCGCGGCGGAACGGCTGGGTCTGCCACCGCGCGCCCGGTTCCACAGCTCGATCGTCGTCGGCAGCGATCCCATGACGATGCTCACCGGCGTCATCCCCGCCACGGCTCGCGTGCTCGAACGAGCGGGGCTCGGCCACGACGACATCGACGCCTACGAGGTCAACGAGGCGTTCGCCTCGGTGCCGCTCGCCTGGCTGGCGGACACCGGCGCCGACCCGGCGAAGCTCAACCCGCGCGGGGGAGCGATCGCGCTCGGGCACGCGCTCGGCTCCTCGGGCACGCGCCTGCTCACCACGCTCGTGAACCAGCTCGAGGCGAGCGGCGGCCGCTACGGGCTCCAGACGATGTGCGAGGGCGGCGGGATGGCGAACGCGATGATCATCGAGCGGACGGCGTCGTGAACGCCGACCGCGCCGGGCGGCGGGTCGCCGTCGCCCCATCGGCACACGACGAAGGGATTCTCCTGCAATGGAACTGACCGGCACCTCCGCCATCGTCACCGGAGCGGCTTCCGGCCTCGGCCGGGCGACCGCGCGCGCACTCGTCGACGGAGGCGCGTCCGTCGTGCTCGTCGATCTGCCCGGCCCCCGGGGTGAGGAGACCGCCGCCGAGCTCGGCGCCGCGGCGCAGTTCGTCGCCGCCGACGTCGCGGACGAGGCGCAGGTGCAGGCCGCGGTCGAGGCGGCGAGCGCGCTCGGCCCGCTGCGCGTGGCCGTGAACTGCGCCGGCATCGCCACCGGCAATCGCACGGTCGGTCGCGAGGGGCCGGCCCCCCTCGATGTCTTCGAGCGGACCATCCGCGTGAACCTCGTCGGCACCTTCAACGTGACCCGGCTCGCCGCCGCTGCGATGGCGCAGACCGAGCCGGCCACCGCGGGGGTCGAGGGCGGCCCGGCGACCCCGGAGCGCGGCGTGATCGTGAACACCGCCTCGGTCGCCGCCTTCGACGGGCAGATCGGGCAGGCCGCCTACTCGGCGTCGAAGGGCGGCGTCGCCGCCATGACGCTGCCGCTGGCCCGTGACCTCTCGAAGCTGCTCATCCGGGTCGTCACGATCGCCCCCGGCATCTTCGAGACGCCGATGATGGCGGGGATGCCGCAGGAGGTTCAGGACTCGCTCGGGGCCCAGGTGCCTCATCCCTCCCGGCTCGGCTCCCCGGCCGAGTACGCGGACCTGGTGCGCGCGATCGTGCGCAACCCGATGCTGAACGGCGAGACGATCCGACTCGACGGCGCCATCCGCATGCAGCCCAAGTAGCCGCTCGCTCCCCACAGCGACTTGCCCGACTTTCATGAAAGTCGGGCAAGTCGCTTGGAAGGGGCCGGACCGCTCAGGCGGCCGCGCGGCGTGCTCGGCCGGCCCGCCAGGTCTTCACGAAACCGTCGATGACGTCGGCGAGCGCCACGCCCACGATCGTCACGACCGTGACGGTCACCACGATGGGTCCGGCATCGCCCCAGGGCCAGCCCATCGCGTCGAGCGCCGCGGGGTTGACCAGCCGTCCCTCGACGAGCAGCCAGAGGGCGGGCACCGTGAACGCGACGTTCAGCAGCACGTTCACGACGGCGAGCCACCAGGTCCAGCCGAGCAGGAAGATCGCGACGGCGAAGAGGATCTCGAGCCCGATGATGCCGATGAAATAGGGCAGCCAGAAGCTCCACAGCGCGGGGTCGAGGAGCGGCACCGCTTCGAGCTGGGGCACCCAGGGGAGGCCGAACTGCTGCCAGACGAGGAACGCCGCGAACACGAGGAGGAAGAACACGGCGGCGATCAGCTCGGCGAGCCGGGAGGTGCGGGCCGGCTCGATGGTCGCGGGCAGCTGGTCGAGCGTCCACAACGAGTCGATGCCGCGTTTGCCCTCGGCGGTGGGGGTGCGCTCGAGCACGGCGAAGACGAGCGTCGTCCAGAACCCCAGGTGCACGACGACCGAGAGCGACACGACGACCGCCGAGCCGATCACGTCGCCGACGGGGGCTCCGGAGATCGCTTTGCCGAGGGCGACCCCGACGGCGGCGATCGGCACCACGAGCACGAGCAGCAGTTTCAACAGCCGCCACCAGGTGAGGTAGTAGCGCGGCCCGATGAGCTGCAGCGGGCGGTCGACGTATCCGGCGGCGAGCGCGACCGGATCGCCGAGCTCGGTGAGCACCGCGCGCTCGGCATCGTCGGGCGAGGCGCCCTGCTCGAGCAGTGCGTCGGTCTCGTCGCCGATGCGCTCGCGAAGCTCGCGCTCGAGGTCGCGCCGCTGGGCGTCGGGCACGCTACGGGCAGCCGCCCAGACGTAGCGGTCGGTCAGCGTGGCAGTCATGAGTCGTCTCCCGTCAGGCGCGCGAGCGCCGCGTCGATGAGTTTCCAGTCGCCGGTGAGCGCTTCAGCGAGACGCTCGCCCGCCGGGCTCGTGCGGTAGAACTTGCGGGGCCTCGCCTCGTCGGTGTTCCACTCGCTCGTGAGCAGCCCCTGCTTCTCGAGCCGCCGGAGCAGGGGATAGAGGGTGTTCGCGTCGACCGTGATACCGAGCGCGTTCAGCGATTCGAGCAGGGCGTAGCCGTAGTCGGCGGTGCGGAGGCGGATGAGGCAGGCGAGCACGACGGTGCCGCGACGCAGCTCCTGCAGGTGGCCGGCGGTGAGATCGTCTGTGCTCATGGCACACACAGTACTGTGCGTCACACACTATTGCAAGACGCACGATGACGTGTGGATGCCTCGAACGAGTCGGCCCAGCTGTTCAAGCCCGGCGGAGCGCCGCGGCGATCGCGGGGGAGAGCTCGCCACGCCCGGTCACCGCGACGTCGTCGAGCCCCTGCCAGGCCGCCGCGCGGCGCAGCACGGGCACCAGTCGTTCGGCCGCCTCGGCCGGGGCGCCGGGCTCCGCCCAGGCGGACTGCACTCGGAGCACGCCGGCCTGCCGGTCGCTCTTCAGATCGACGCGACCGACGAGGCGGTCGTCGACGAGGAGGGGCAGGCTGTAGTAGCCGAACACGCGCTGCGGCTCCGGTGTGTAGATCTCGATGCGGTAGTGGAAGTCGAAGAGGCGCTCGGTGCGGGGCCGGAACCACACCACGGGGTCGAAGGGCGACAGCAGGGCGGTCGCCTCGACCCGGCGCGGGCGGCGGGCGTCGCGGTGCAACCAGGTGGGCGTCGGCTTCGTGCCGGTGCGCCAGCCGGGCACCTCGACCGGCACCAGGACGCCCGCGTCGCGGAGCTCGTCGATCGCGCGTCGGACCGGCGCACGCTTCATGCGCCAGTAATCGGCGAGGTCGGCCTCGGTCGCGATGCCCAGAGCGGATGCCGCGAGCGCGACGAGCTCGCGCACCGCCTCGGGCTCGGGCGGCGCGGCGTCGAGCAGCTCGCCCGGCAGCGCCTGCTCGGGCAGCGCGTAGACGCGCTCGAAGCGCCGCCGCTCGACGCAGACGACGTCGCCCGTGCGGAACATCATCTCGAGGGTGCGCTTGACGTCGGACCAGCCCCACCACGGCCCGCGCCGCTCGTTCGCGTCGTGCTCGATCTCGCTCGCCCGCAGCGGGCCCTTGGCCGCGAGCTCGGACCGCAGCCAGCCGGCGAGGCCCCGGTCGTCGGCGACCCAGCCGCCCCAGTCCTCGCCGCGGTCGCGGTACTCCGCCCGACGGAACTCGAAGAGCGGCCAGAGCCGTCGCGGGATGAACGCGGCCTGGTGCGCCCAGTACTCGAGGGTGCGCCCGCGCCGGCCGTAAGTGAGTCGGTCGAGGGCCCCGCGGTCGTAGTGGCCGAGCCGGCTGAACGCCGGGAGGTAATGGCTGCGCTCGAAGACGTTGACGGAGTCGATCTGCAGCAGCCCGAGCCGGTCGACCACCCCGCCGACCGCCCGAGCACCGGCGGCCTCGGCGGGCTCGAAGACCGGCTTGCCGATGCCCTGGGCGGCGAGCGCGATGCGCCGGGCGAGGGCGGGGCTGACGGTATCGACCATGTGGCGGAGGCTATCGCCCGCCGCCGACATCCGCCTGCCGGCGCTGCGTCGGCCGGCCGGCACCGATCTCGCATGCCGGCTCCGGAATGGGCCGCATTTAGACTGGAGCGATGGAGGACTCGAAGGGGCGGGCTCGAGGCAGGTTCCGACGTCGGCCGAGGCCGGGTGAGGTCGAAGCGACGACGCAGGCGCCGCCGGACTGCCGTGAGGCGGACGACGGCGTGCCGTACGGCATGCGCCTCGCCGGCGCCTGGTCCTGGCGACTGCTCCTCGTCGGCGCCGTGATCGCGGTGGTGATCTTCCTCGTCATCCAGCTGAGGCTCATCGTCATCCCGCTGCTCGTCGCGGTGCTGCTCTCCGCGCTCCTCGTCCCCTTCAGTCAGTTCCTGCAGCGCCACCGGTGGCCGAAGTGGCTGTCGGTCGCCACCGCCATGGTCGCGATGCTCGCCGTCGTCGGCGGCCTGCTGACGCTCGGCATCTGGCAGATCGCGCGCGGCTCCGACGAGCTCGCCGCGCAGTCGCTGACCGCCTGGGAAGACCTCAAGGTCTGGCTCCTCGAGGGTCCGTTCCACATCACCGAGACGCAGCTGAACGACTGGGTCGGGCAGGCGCTGACCGCGATCCAGGAGGACTCCGGCGTGCTGTGGAGCGGCGCGCTCTCGGTCGGCTCGAGCTTCGGGCACTTCCTCGCCGGCATGCTGCTCGCCCTCTTCGCGACGCTGTTCATCCTCATCGACGGACGCGGCATCTGGAACTGGCTCGTCGGCATCTTCCCGCGCCGCGGGCGCGCCGCGATCGACGGGGCCGGCCGTTCCGGCTGGACCACGCTGCAGAACTTCGTGAAGGTGCAGATCCTCGTCGCGACGATCGACGCGGTCGGCATCGGCCTCGGCGCGCTGCTGCTCGGCGTGCCGCTCGCCATCCCGATCGCGGTGCTGGTCTTCCTCGGCTCGTTCATCCCCATCGTCGGCGCGGTGGCCACGGGCGCCCTCGCCGTCTTCGTCGCCCTCGTCTACAACGGCTGGGTGATCGCGCTCATCATGCTCGGCGTCGTGCTCCTCGTGCAGCAGGTCGAGGGGCACGTGCTCCAGCCGCTCATCATGGGCACGGCCGTCAAGGTGCACCCGCTCGGTGTCGTGATCGCCGTCGCGACGGGGTCCCTGCTCGCCGGCATCCCGGGCGCCCTCTTCGCGGTGCCGATCGCCGCGGTCGCGAACGTCATGATCGCGTACATCGCGAAGGGCGACTGGAAGCGCGGCAGTCCGCCCTCGGCCTCCGACGCGACCTCCCCCCTCTGGCGCACCGTCCCGCAGCGTCCCGGCTTCCAACGAGGAGAACCCACCCCGTGACCAACAGCTTCCCCGGCCCCGGGCTCGCCGACTTCGAGCGCGCCCGCGAGATCGTCGCCGGCGTCGCCCGCGAGACTCCGATGGAGTCCTCCCGCTACCTCGCCCGCGTCGTCGGCGTCCCCGTGCACCTGAAGTGCGAGAACCTGCAGCGCACCGGGTCCTACAAGCTCCGCGGCGCCTACCACCGCATCGCCAACCTGAGCCCGGAGGAGCGTGAGCGCGGCGTCGTCGCCTCGTCCGCCGGCAATCACGCGCAGGGCGTCGCGTTCGCCGCCCGCGAGCTCGGCATCAAGGCGACGATCTTCATGCCGGTCGGCGTCGCGCTGCCGAAGCTCGAGGCGACGCGCGCCTACGGGGCCGACGTCATGCTCGCCGGCGCGTCGTTCGGCGAGACCCAGCAGGCCTCGATCGAGTACGCCGAGCGCACCGGAGCCGTGCTCATCCCGCCGTTCGACCACCCGGACGTCGTCGCCGGGCAGGGCACGCTCGGCCTCGAGATCCTCGACCAGGTGCCCGACGCCGCGACGATCGTGGTGCCAATCGGTGGCGGCGGGCTCGCCGCGGGCATCGCGAGCGCCGCCAAGCAGCGCGCCGCGGCGGAGGGGCGCACCATCCGCGTCGTCGGCGTCCAGGCGGCGAACGCCGCGCCGTATCCCGTGTCGATCGAGGCGGGGGAGCCGATGCAGGTGCCCGTGCTGCCGACGATCGCCGACGGCATCGCCGTCTACCGCCCGGGCGAGCTGAACTTCCGCATCATCCGGGAGACGGTCGACGAGGTCGTCACCGTCGGCGAGGACGACATCGCGCGGGCCCTGCTGGTGCTGCTCGAGCGGGCGAAGCTCGTCGTCGAGCCGGCCGGCGCCGTCTCGGTGGCCGCGCTCATCACCGGCGCGGTGCAGTCCGACGGGCCCGTCGTCGCGATGCTCTCCGGCGGCAACATCGACCCGCTGCTCATGCAGCGCGTCATCTCGCACGGTCTCGCCGCTTCGGGCCGCTACCTGACGGTGCGCGTCGGCCTGCCGGACCGCCCCGGCCAGCTCCTCCGCATCGCGGAGCTTCTGGCCGGCTCGCACGCGAATGTCGTCGAGGTCCTGCACACTCGCCACGGCCGGGGCTTGCAGATCTCGGAGGTCGAGATCGACATCTCGGTGGAGACGCGCGGTCCCGAGCACCGCACCCAGGTGGTCGAGGTGCTCCGCAGCGCGGGCTACGCGCCCGTCGTCCTCGACGACTGACGAGGGTCGCCGCGCGCGACCGCCGCAGACGCAGGATGCCCCGGGCGATCGCCCGGGGCATCCGTTCGTCTCGCGGACCGGTCGGCTACTCGCCGCCCCAGGTCTCGACGCGGACGATCTCGACCGCGATCTCGCGGCCGTTCGGCGCCTCGTAGCTGGTCTTCTCGCCGACCTTCAGGCCGAGGATGGCGGCACCCAGGGGGGACTGCTCGCTGAACACGTCGAGCTCGGAGTCGCCGGCGATCTCGCGGCTGCCGATGAGGAAGGTCTCCTCGTCGCCGGCGATCACGGCGGTGATGACGGTGCCGGACTCCACGATGCCCTTCGACGCGGGCGCCTCGCCCACCTCCGCGTGCTTCAGCAGCTCGGTCAGCTGGCGGATGCGCGCCTCCTGCTTGCCCTGCTCGTCCTTCGCGGCGTGGTAGCCGCCGTTCTCCTTGAGGTCGCCCTCTTCGCGCGCCGCCTCGATGCGCTTGGCGATCTCCTCGCGACCGTGCGTGGAGAGATGTTCGAGCTCACCGGCGAGCCGGTCGTAGGCCTCCTGGGTCAGCCAGGTGACGGTGGCGTCCTGCGCCATGGTGCACACTCCTGTTCGGAACTGCGTCCGGAATAGACGTGTCGCCCCGGCGGATGCCGGAGCGAATCTCCAATGTTAGGTGAGCCAGCACCGGTTGATCAAACCGGTGTTCGCCTCCTGCGCGGTGCGGACGGTCTCGGTGAACTCGCGGATCGGCTTGTCGGATGCGGGGATCTCGACGACCTTCCAGCCGACCACCGTGAAGTCCTCGTTGAACGCCTGCACGATGCACGCCGTCTCGTTGCCCGCGGGGACCGAGAGCTGCCACGTCACCTCGACGGCGCGCTCGTCGGGCTGGAGCACATGGCCGATGTCGGTCGCCTGGATCTGCGGCTTGCTGCCGTCGAGCCCGGCCCACACGACCCAGGCGACGAGCACGATCGCGACGGCGACCCCGCCGAGCACGAGCAGCAGGCGGTCGCGCGAGCGGGCGCGCTTGGTGCGCCCGTAGCGGGCCTCGATCGCCTCGGAGGGCGCCGCGGGGGTGTCGGCATCGGCTGGCGACTGTTCGTCGCTCGGCGCGGATGCCGCGGCGTCGGCAGGGCTCACTCGGGCTCCTTCGAGGTGGATCGACTAGGCTGCATCCAGCCTAACGCCGCCCCCTGAAGGGAACCCGATGCTCCTGTCCTCCGCCGTTTCCGCGCTCTCCGCCGTCGTCGACGCGGCCGAGAAGGAGGAGTTCGACCCGAACACGGTCACGCCCGGCGTCATCGGCTTCGCCGTGACGTTCCTCGTGGCGGTGGCGGTGCTGCTGCTCATCCTCGACATGACTCGACGCATCCGCCGCACGAACTACCGCGCGCAGGTGCAGGAGCAGCTCGACGCCGAGGAGCAGGCGGAGGCCGAGGGCGCCGGCGACTCCGAGACCGACGGGGCAGCCGGCGCCGGGGCGGCGGACACCGCGGCCGAGCCGGTGCAGGAGTCCGAGCCTCCCGCCCCGAAGCGCGACTGACCGCGAGCGCGACTTATCGCGAGCGCGACTGACCGCGTCGTCGCGATCGCCCCGTCAGCCCGCGTTGTACGCCGGTGCGAGCGCGATCAGCAGGGTCGCCGTCCAGTGGCACATGAACGCCAGCACGGTGCACACGTGGAAGATCTCGTGGAAGCCGAAGTGCCCGGGCCACGGGTTCGGACGCTTCAGCCCGTACACGACCGCGCCGATCGTGTAGAGCACGCCGCCGACGATCACGAGCACCATCATCGCGACGCTCGCCGCGAGCAGGTCGCCGAGGTACATCACCGCCGCCCAGCCGAGCAGCAGGTAGATGGGGACGTAGAGCCAGCGCGGTGCCGTGATCCAGAACACGCGGAAGCCGATGCCGAGCAGTGCCCCGCTCCAGACCACGGCGAGCAGCACGAAGCCCTTCTCGGGCGGCAGCGCCAGCACGGAGAGCGGCGTGTAGGTGCCCGCGATGAGCAGGAAGATGTTCGCGTGGTCGATGCGCTTCAGGATGATCTTCGTGCGCGGCTTCCAGTCGAAGCGATGGTAGAGCGCCGAGTTGCCGAACAGCAGCATCGAGGTCAGCACGAACACGGCCGAGGCCCACTTCGCCGGGGCACCGTGGGCGAGCGAGATGAGCACGATGCCCGCCGCGATCGTGACCGGGAAGGTGCCCGCGTGGATCCAGCCGCGCCAGCTGGGCTTCAGCTCGGCCGGATTGGCGGGCGAGGCGTCGAGGAGCGGGATGTTCGGCAGTTCGGGACCGCGGTGCTCGTCGCGGGCGACCGCGGCGTCCGAGGCGTCGAGCTCGGCGGCCGGATGCTCCAGCCGCTCGGCGACGTCTTCTGGTTCGCGCGCGTCCGTGGGGGTCATGTCCCAAGCGTAGGACCTCGGCCATCACGATCCGCTGTGAGTGTCGGCCCCGGGTGGGGGTAGCGTAGTCGGGTGCAGAACAGCGATCGGTCCCTGGGTCGCGGTCTCCTCTACCGGATGTATCAACGGCGCCTGCAACGGGGCCTCGGTCCCGGTGCGGTGCCGCGGCACGTCGCGATGATCATCGACGGCAACCGGCGCTGGGCGAAGCAGCTCGGCTACGACACCGCCGCGCACGGCCACCGGGCCGGTGCCGCGAAGATGCGCGAGTTCCTCGAGTGGTGCGACGATCTCGGCATCCGCGTGGTGACGCTCTATCTGCTCTCGAGCGACAACCTCAGCAACCGCGCCCCCGACGAGCTGGCCGACCTCATCGAGATCATCGCCGAGCTCGCCGAGGAGCTCAGCCACTACCGCGACTGGCGGGTGCAGCACGTCGGCAGCGACGCGGGCCTGCCCGATCCACTCGTCGCCGCGCTCGACGCCGCCGAGCACCGCACGATCGACAAGCGTGGCCTGCACGTGAACCTCGCGGTCGGCTACGGCGGCCGCACGGAGATCACCGATGCGATGCGGGCCATCGTCGCCGCGCACCACGCCGAGGGCCGCAGCCTCGAAGACCTGGCCGAGCGGCTGACGCCCGATCTCATCGGCGAGCACCTCTACACCGGCGGCCAGCCCGACCCCGACCTCGTGATCCGCACCTCGGGCGAGCAGCGGCTCAGCGATTTCATGCTGTGGCAGTCGGCGCACAGCGAGTTCTACTTCGTCGAGGCGCTCGGCCCGGACCTCCGCAAGGTCGACTTCCTGCGCGCGCTCCGCGACTACGCCAAACGGCATCGGCGCTTCGGCGGCTGATCCGGCCGGGCGGTCGGTACGAGCGCTGTTCGCCCGCCGAGCGCTATCCTCAGTGCTGGACTCGAGGAAGGGGCCCATGAGCATCGAGGACTACACCGCCGGATTCACGGAGGAGCCGGGCTATCTCGACTACGGTCGGATCGGCCCGATCTCCTCGGTCGCGGCGGAGGAGACGCTCGCGCTCGCGCAGGTGCTCGCCCGTGCCCGGCACGGCAGTCTCGACGTCATGCGCGAGCAGGACGTCCGGCTGCGCGCCGCGGCATCCGTCCTCCTCGGGCTGCCGAGCGAGCAGATCGTGGCGCAGCCGAACACGAGCCAGGGCCTCATGCACGCGATGTTCGGGCTCACGGGCGGGGTGCTGCTGTCGGCCGGCGAGTTCCCGAGCCTTCCGATCGCGGCGGCGCGCGCGCAGGAGGCGCTGCACGTCATCACGCCGGTGTGGCTCGAGACCGACCACGGCAAGGTCACGCCGGCCCGCATCCGCGAACAGCTCGACCCGAGCGTGAAGGCCGTCGCGGTGAGCCTTGTGGACTCCCGCACCGGTTACCTGTGCGATCTCGAGGGCATCCGACAGGTGATCGGCGACCGTCTCCTCATCGTCGACGCGATCCAGGGCTTCGGCGTCGTCGACGCCCCGTGGGCGCTCGCCGACGTCGTCGCGACCGGGGGCCAGAAGTGGTGCCGTGCGGGCTGGGGGACCGGCTTCCTGGCGCTCAGCGAGCGGGCGCTCGACCGGTTGACCCCGGTGTTCTCCGGCTTCACCGGCACGGAGGAGGACGAGCCGTGGGGCGAGGTGCCGCCGCCGGCCTCGTCGGCGCGGGCGTTCCGGGTGACGAACCCCGATCCGATCGCCGAGGCGCGCTTCGCGGCCGCGCTCGAGGAGATCGCCCGCGTCGGCGTGCCGCAGGTGAACGCCGCGGTGGCGGACCGCGTGAGCCGCGTGATCGAGCTCGCCGACGAGTTCGCGATCGCCGTCTCGTCGTCGCGCGACGAGCACGAGCGCGCCGGCATCGTCGTGCTCGAGCCGCCGGCCGAGCAGGCGACCATCCTCTCCGCCTCGCTGCACAATCACGGTGTCACCGCGACGAGCCGGCAGGGGCGGGTGCGGCTGAGCGTGCACGCCGGAACCACGGAGGAGACGCTCGGCATGCTGCGCGACGCCCTCGTCTCCTACGCCACCGCCGCCAGCTACTGACCCCCCTCTCACCCCACACAACTCAGGAACATGTGCCGGTTATGGCAGACGTGGCGTCGCGGCATCCCTGGATCGATGCGGATGCCGATTCGATGCTTCCTGAGTTGTGAAAGGGGGCGGCAGCGGGGGTGGCAGCGGCCGTGGCGGCGGCGCGCGAAGGTGAACGCCGACATCCGCCCGCGTGTCGCTTCCGGGGTTCCCACGAAACGGTCGTAGCTTCACCTCAACGGGTAAATCACCTGTTCGAGTCGGCTCGTGACCGCTCGTAGGAGGATCGCCGGCCGGCGCGTGATCCGAGCGAAATGCTCGGGGCGGGAGCGGTTGTGGCGTCATCGGTTACTCCTGAATCGGTCGGTCGTTCCGCTGGGCGTGCGAAGGCGCGCGAGGCGGGGGCGGTGCGCGACGAGCTCGCGCAGGCCGAGCGCACGTACGTCCTCGACACCTCGGTGCTGCTGAGCGATCCGCGCGCCCTCTTCAACTTCCACGAACACGCGGTGGTGCTGCCGGTGGTGGTCATCACCGAGCTCGAGGCGAAGCGCAACGACCCCGAGATCGGCTACTTCGCGAGGCAGTCGCTCCGACTCCTCGACGAGCTGCGGATCGAGCACGAGCGGCTCGACTTCCCGATCCCGGTCGGCGAAGGCGGCTCCCTCCGCGTCGAGCTGAACCACTCGAACCCGGCGGTGCTGCCGAGCGGCCTCCAGCTCGGCGACAACGACTCCCGCATCCTCGCCTGCGCGGCGAACCTGCAGGCCGACGGGGTGCCGGTGACGGTGGTCTCCAAGGATCTGCCGCTCCGCGTGAAGGCTGCCTCGATCGGCCTCGACGCGCAGGAGTACCGGCACGAGCTCGCCATCGACTCCGGCTGGAGCGGCATGGCCGAGATCTCGCTCGGCTCGAACGACATGGCCCGGCTCTACGAGCGCGAGACGCTCACGACGAGCACGGTCGAGGGGATGCCGATCAACACCGGCCTCGTGCTGCATTCGGACCGCGGCTCGGCGCTCGGCCGGGTCGTGGGGGAGCGCGAGGTGCGGCTCGTCCGCGGCGACCGCGAGGTGTTCGGCGTGCACGGACGTTCCGCGGAACAGCGGCTCGCGATCGACCTGCTGCTCGACTCGGAGGTCGGCATCCTCTCGCTCGGCGGGCGGGCCGGCACCGGCAAGTCGGCGCTCGCGCTCTGCGCCGGGCTCGAGGCGGTGCTCGAGCGCCAGCAGCACAAGAAGATCATGGTGTTCCGCCCGCTCTACGCCGTCGGCGGCCAGGAACTCGGCTATCTACCCGGCGACCAGGGCGAGAAGATGAACCCCTGGGGGCAGGCGGTGTTCGACACGCTCGGCGCCCTCGTCTCGCAGAACGTGCTCGACGAGGTCGTCGAGCGGGGCATCCTCGAGGTGCTGCCGCTCACGCACATCCGAGGGCGCTCCCTGCACGACGCCTTCGTGATCGTCGACGAGGCGCAGTCGCTCGAACGGAACGTGCTGCTCACCGTGCTCAGCCGGATCGGTCAGAACTCGCGGGTCGTGATGACCCACGACGTCGCCCAGCGGGACAACCTGCGGGTGGGCCGGCACGATGGCGTCGCCTCGGTGATCGAGACGCTGAAGGGGCACGCGCTGTTCGGCCACATCACGCTGACCCGCAGCGAGCGCAGCGCCATCGCGGCGCTCGTCTCGGAGATGCTCGACGGCAACGAGCTCGCGTAGGGGTGTCGCGAGCCGAGCGGCCCGGGGCTTCGGCCCCGGGCCGCTTCCCGTGCCGGGTCGGCGCGCGGCGGCGGCCGCCGGACTCAGTACATGCGCTCGGCGTAACTCGGGCCGTAGTACTCCTCGAGCGCTTCGACGGACTCCTCGGGCCGTTCGAGCGCCTGCGCGATGACGGCCCGGCGGGGCGCGGCGTCGGGCGACCAGCTGGCGGCATCCCAGGTCTTCGAGCGGAGGAACGCCTTCGAGCAGTGGAAGAACACCTGCTCGACGGCGACCTCGAGCACGAGCGTCGGCACGTGCCCGCGCACGGCCATCCGTTCCGCGTACGGCACGTCGCGCAGGACGCGCGCCCGCCCGTTCACCCGCAGCGTGTCGCCACGGCCGGGGATGACGAAGACGAGACCGACGTTCGGATTCTCGAGCACGTTGTGGAAGCCGTCCGCGCGCCGGTTGCCCGGGCGCTCGGGGATCGCGAGCGTCGCGTCGTCGAGCGCGAGCGCGAATCCGGCCGGGTCGCCCTTGGGGGAGACGTCGGCGGCGCCCGAGGCATCCGCCGTCGCGATGAAGCACAGCGGGGATGCCGCGAGGAACGCCCGGTCGATCGCGTGCAACCGGGTCCGCTCCTTCGCCTTCGCGGCGGGCAGTGGTGTGCCGACGAGCGCTTCGAGCTCGGTGCGGTCGGTGACGGGCGTGCCTCCGTGATCCATGCCCCCACGCTACTCCGCTGCGCGCCTCGGCCACCTCGATGCAGCTATTCATTGGGCGTTGATGTGCTATCTCGATATAGCTAGAGTTTGGACATGTCGTCCCTCCGTATCACCGACGCCACCGTCGACGTGCTCGAGTCGCTGCTCGGCGCAGATGAACCGAGCTGGGGCCTCGCCGTGGTCAAGCACTCCGGGCGTCCAGCGGGCACGGTGTACCCGGTGCTCGAACGGCTCGAACGGGCCGGATGGCTCGAGTCCGAGTGGGAAACCGACACCGACCGGCCCGGGCCGCGGCGTCGCTTGTACCGGCTCACCGACACCGGTCGAACAGCGGCGTCGCGCGCGATCGCACATCGAGTCGCGAGCCGACGAGCCACGTCGGCCGTGCGTGCGGCGAGCGGCGTCGCGCACCCCGGCGGGGGGCTCGCGTGAGCGCCGAGCGCTGGGTGGGGGGTGCCGTGCTGCTCCTGCCCGACACGCTCCGGGCACGGTACCGCGAGGAGTGGCTCGGTTCGCTCCGCGACGCCCAGGAGCTCGAGGTGCCCCGCGGTGCGATCGTCCGCGGGGCGTACGTCACCGCCCTCGGCACGCCGCGTTCGCCCGCGGCGTTCGGGCTGACGCCGGCGGCGCTGGGCTTCCGCCGGTTGCGGTGGGCGGCGGCGTGGTTCGCGGCGGCGCTGGTGCTCGTCGTCGGGGGACAGCTCATCCCGGGGAGCGCCTTCCCACCCGCGACGGCGGGCCTGATCACGATCGGGTCGGCCGGGCTCGCCCTCGCCGCCGCGGCGTTCGGCGCGACCGCCGCGACGACCGGCATCCGGGTGCTGCTGCCCGTCCGGAGCGCGGTGCTCGGCTGGACGCTCGCCGTCGGCATCGCCGTCGCGGGCGCGCTGACGACCGCGCTCCTGCTCGGACTCCTCGCGCTCAGCTTCGCGATGGTGCTCGGGCTGTGCGCCGGCATCGCCGTGACCGCGGTGGCGCTCGCCTGGCCGATCGCTCGGGAACCCGCCCTCCGGCGGACGATTCCCGGGGTCCCCGCGGGGATCGGCACCCGGCGCTCGGCTCTGCTCGCCGCGACGACGCTCCTCGTCGCACTCGTCGTCGCGACCGTGCACCTCGTCGTGTGGAACCCGCTGGCGAAGGTGCCGGGACTCGAGCTGCGCGAGATCTACGCCGAACTGGCGGCTCGCGGCGAGGTCCCGGCGATCGGCGTCGGGTTCGTGCTCGTCTGGGCGGCGGGCTGGGTGCCGCTCGTCCTGGTGCTCCTCGCGGTCGCGATCTTCGGCAACCGCGGACTGCTGCGCAACCTCGACGAGCGCCGGGTGGCCCGCACGGCCCTCGCCGGGCTCGCCGCGCTCGGCTTCGGGGTGTTCGTCGCGGGCTTCAGTCTCGGCATGTCGCTCGCCGACGCGTTCCTGACCTCCGGCGCGGATGCCGCGGTCAGCGGGTCCGTGCTGACCGCGGCGGCCACAGTGGCGGGCGTCGCGGCGTGCCTGCGGATCATCCCGCACACCACGGCGCCGATCGAGGCATCCGCTTCCTGAGCAGGCCGCTCCGACCCCGCGCGAATCTCCTCCCCGGGCGGCCGCCCGGCCAGTGGCGTGCCGGAACGACGGATGCCCCGTGCCGAGGTGCGGCACGGGGCATCCGTCTGCTGAACGCTACTTCGCCTGCGGCGGGCGCGTCATCGAGAGCAGGTCGAGGGCCTCGTCGAGCTGGGCCTCGCTCAGCTCGCCGCGCTCCACGTAGCCGAGGTCGATGACGGCCTCGCGCACCGTGATGCCCTTGGCCACCGAGTGCTTCGCGATCTTCGCGGCGGCCTCGTAGCCGATGAGCTTGTTCAGCGGCGTCACGATCGACGGCGACATGCCGGCCAGTGCGGTCGCACGCTCGACGTTCGCCTGCAGCCCGTCGACGGTCTTGTCGGCGAGCACGCGCACCGAGTTCGAGAGCAGTCGGATCGACTCGAGCAGCGCGGTGCCCATGACCGGGATCTGCACGTTGAGCTCGAACGATCCCGAGGCGCCGCCCCACGCGACCGTCGCGTCGTTGCCGATGACCCGGGCGCAGACCATGAGCACGGCCTCCGGGACGACGGGGTTGACCTTGCCAGGCATGATCGAGGAGCCCGGCTGCAGGTCGGGGATGTGCAGTTCGCCGAGACCGGTGTTCGGGCCGGAGCCCATCCAGCGCAGGTCGTTGCAGATCTTCGTGAGGCTCACCGCGATGGTGCGGAGCGCCCCCGAGGCATCGACGAGGCCGTCACGGTTCGCCTGCGCCTCGAAGTGGTCGGCGGCCTCGGTGATCGGCAGCTCGGTCTCCTGCTGGAGGAGCTCGATGACGAGCTGCGGGAAGCCGGCGGGGGTGTTGATGCCCGTGCCGACGGCGGTGCCGCCGAGCGGGACCTCGGCGACGCGGGGGAGCGCCGTGCGCACGCGCTCGATGCCGAGCCGGATCTGGCGGGCGTAGCCGCCGAACTCCTGGCCGAGGGTGACCGGGGTCGCGTCCATCAGGTGCGTGCGGCCGGCCTTCACGACGCCGGCCCACTCGGTGGCCTTCGCCTCGAGGGCGACGGCGAGGTGGTCGAGCGAGGGGATCAGCTCGTCGATGAGGGCGGCCGTGACGGCGATGTGCACCGAGGTCGGGAACACGTCGTTCGAGGACTGCGAGGCGTTGATGTGGTCGTTCGGGTGCACCGGGCGGCCGAGCTTCTCGGTCGCCAGGGTGGCGAGCACCTCGTTCATGTTCATGTTCGAGCTCGTGCCCGAGCCGGTCTGGTAGACGTCGACCGGGAAGTGCTCGACGAAGCCGTGGCGGCCGGCGATGACCTCGTCGGCCGCGGCGACGATCGCCTCGGCGAGGTCCTGCTCGAGCACGCCGAGCTTCGCGTTGGCCTGGGCGGCCGACTTCTTGATGCGGGCGAGCGCGGCGATCTGCGCGGGCTCGAGGCCGCTGCCGGAGATCGGGAAGTTCTCGACGGCGCGCTGCGTCTGGGCGCGGTACAGGGCCTTCGCGGGGACCCTCACCTCACCCATCGTGTCGTGCTCGATGCGGTAGTCGGCGGCGTTGTCCACCACGATGTGTTTCCCTTTCGATCGGCGATGCCGGACGCTCCGGCGGGGCCCGGCTGGCGGCTGGCGTCGGCGGTCAGACCGCGCCGACGACGATGTCGGTCTCGACGCGGCCCTCGAGGAGCCGGTAGTTCGCGCCGACGATAGCCAGCGTACCCGCTGCGATCGCGTCGCTGATCATCTCGGAGGACTCGACGAGGCCGGTGACGGTGTTGCGCAGGTGCTCGCGGCCGACGTAGCCGGCGTCGATGCGTGCGGGCTCGAGCGGGGCATCCGGCCCGATCCCGGCGACCTTGCGCACGGCCGGGACGATCTTCGACACCAGTCCGCCGATGTACGAGGGCAGCGGTGCCGCGTCGGCGGCCTGCGAGTCGATCGCGGCGCGCACGGCGCCGCACTCGTCGTGGGCGAGCACGAGCACGAGCGGCACGTTCAGCACACCCACCGCGTACTCGAGCGAGCCGAGCGCCGAGTCGGAGACGACCTGCCCCGCGTTCCGCACGACGAAGGCGTCGCCGAGGCCGACGTCGAAGATGATCTCGGCGGCGAGGCGCGAGTCGCTGCAGCCGAAGATCGCGACGAGGGGGCGCTGGGCGTGCGCGAGCGACGCGCGGCGCTCGACGTCCTGGCGCGGATGCATCGGGGCGCCGGACACGAAGCGGGCGTTACCGTCGCGCAGCTCCCGCCAGGTGTCGGCGGGCGTCTTCGGGCTGGAGCTCGTCACGGAGGGATCCTCTCGTTCGGCGGCGGTCGCCGGCTCGGTCACTCGGTGCCGGCGGCGCCGTGCGCCGTGATGGTCGGCGCGATCGCCGTGGCCAGCTCGGCGAACTCCTCGGGCGAGGCGCTGCCGATCAGGATGATGGTCTGCTCGCCGGCCTCGGTGACGAGCCCGTACTGCGCGTTGCCGACATCGGCGTCGCTCGTGCGGTTGTCGTACACGGTCCAGTCGACGCCGGCGATCTCGGTCGTGCCGACCGGCAGGGTACGGGCGAGCTGGGTCGACACCCAGCTCGGGTTCGCCCCGACCGCCTGCGACATGCCGATGTACTCGTCGCCGGGCGTGAGGTAGCCGACGTACCAGGCGGTGACCTGGTCGGCCTTGCTGGTGCGGATCTCGGCGGCGTTCGCGCGCCAGCCCTCGGGCAGCACCGGGACGGCGAGATCGTTCGAGAACGCGGCCTGCACCTGTTCGGCCACGGCGGGCACGTCGACGTCGCGCTCGATCGCCGTGTTGCTGCGCGGCACGATGAGCACGATGAAGAGCATCAGGCCGAGGCTCGCGACGAGCGCGAGCACGAGGTTGCGCAGCGTCTGGCGCTGGCGGTGCTTGCGGGAGTTCTCGGCCTTGCGGGCGGCGGTCTCCTCCGGCGTCTCAGGGCGGCCGAGCTCCGCGACGACCCGCTGGGCGCGCTCGGCCATCAGGCCTCGCCCTCCGCATCGGACGAGGACGCCGCGGCGGATGCCCCGGCGCGGGCGGCGTCGAGCCGGGCTTTCGCGCCGATCAGCCACTCCTCGCAGCGCGCCGCGAGGGCCTCGCCACGCTCCCACAGCGCGAGCGACTGCTCGAGCGTCGCCGAACCCTGCTCGAGTTCGGCGACCACGCGCACGAGCTCGTCGCGGGCCTGCTCGTAGCTGAGCTCGGCGATGTCGGGGGAGGAGGGCATGCCTGTCATTCTATTCGCCGCGCCCGGCGGCATCCGGCGCCGCCCCCTCGGAGATCGCCGCGACCGTGCCCTCCGCGAGGGTGAGCGTGAGGGCGGTGCCCGTGGGCGCCGCGGCGGGGGCGCGCACGACGTGCCCGTCGGCGCCCTGCACGATCGCGTAGCCGCGGTCGAGGGTGGCCTGCGGCGAGAGGGCGCGGAGGTGACCGCGCAGCTCGCCCACGCGGTGTTCCTGCCGCTCGACGAGGCGGTCGACGAGCTCGGTGCCGCGGGCGACCCACCGGGTCAGCTCCTCGGCCCGCCGGTCGACGATCCATTCACCGGAGGCGAGCGAGGGGCGGGAGCGCAGATGCCCGACGCGGTCGATCTCGTGGGCGAGGAAGCCCTGCAGGCGCATCGTCAGACGGGCGCGTGCCTGCCCCACGCGCGCGAGCTCCTCGGCGACGTCGGGCACGACGCGCTTCGCGGCATCCGTCGGCGTCGAGGCGCGGAGGTCTGCGACCTCGTCGAGGAGCGGCCGGTCGGCCTCGTGGCCGATGGCGCTCACGATCGGGGTCGTGGCCGCCGCCGCGGCGCGCACCACGCGTTCGTCGCTGAACGCCAGCAGGTTCTGGAAGTCGCCGCCGCCGCGGGCGACGATGATGACCTCGACCTCCGGGTCGGCGTCGAGGCGCTCGATGGCGCGGGTCACCTCGCCCGCGGCGCGGTCGCCCTGCACCGCGGCGTGCACGACGCGGAAGTCGACCGCGGGCCAGCGCAGCCGGGCGTTGCGCAGCACGTCCTTCTCGGCGTCGGAGTCCTTGCCGGTGACGAGCCCGACGACGCCGGGCAGGAACGGCAGTCGGCGCTTGCGCTCGAGCGCGAACAGCCCCTCGCTGGCGAGCTGGGCGCGTAGCCGCTCGAGCCGTTCGAGGAGGTCGCCGAGGCCGACGTGCTTCAGCTCGAAGACCTGGAAGGTGAGGCTGCCGCCCTTCACCCACCAGTTCGGCTTGACGAGCGCGACGACCCGGTCGCCCTGCGCGAACTCCTCGGACAGGCGGGCCTTCACGCTCGACCAGAGGGTGAAGGAGACCGTCGCGGCCTGGTCGAGGTCCTTCAGCTTGCCGTAGACGTTGCCGGCGGAGACGCCCCACTGCGTGATCTCTCCCTCAACCCATACCGTGCCGAGCCGGTCGATCCACTCCTTCACCTTCGTGGAGAGGAGCGCGACGGGCCACGGATCGTCGCGCGTCGCCGGCGCCTGCGTCACTCTGCCTCCCGGGAGCTCGTCAGCCAGCGGCACGTAGGATGGACATCGTGACGAGCTCGATTGATGCCCCGCGGGTCGGCCTCGGCATGCCGAGAATCCCGAGCGTGCGAGGCCGGCTCAAGGATATCCCTGCCGACCGACCCAAGCGCGTGCTGCTCGCCGCGCCCCGCGGCTACTGCGCCGGCGTCGACCGCGCCGTCGTCGCCGTCGAGAAGGCCCTCGAGCACTACGGTGCGCCCGTGTACGTGCGCAAGCAGATCGTGCACAACATCCACGTCGTGACCGAGCTCGAGAAGCAGGGCGCGATCTTCGTGGACGAGGTCGACGAGGTGCCGGAGGGCGCGCACATCGTGTTCAGCGCGCACGGCGTGTCACCCGCCGTCGTGAACGCGGCCGCCGATCGGGGGCTGCACGCGATCGACGCCACCTGCCCGTTGGTGACGAAGGTGCATCGCGAGGCCGTGCGCTTCGCTCGCGACGACTTCGAGATCCTGCTCATCGGCCACGAGGGGCACGAGGAGGTCGAGGGCACCGCCGGCGAGGCCCCCGATCACGTCACGCTCGTGAACAGCCCCGACGACGTGCCCGACATCGAGGTGCGCGACCCCGACAAGGTCGTCTGGCTCTCGCAGACCACCCTCTCGGTCGACGAGACGATGGAGACGGTGCGGCGGCTGCGCGAGCGCTTCCCGAACCTGCAGGACCCGCCGTCCGACGACATCTGCTACGCCACGCAGAACCGTCAGGTCGCGATCAAGAAGGTCGCCGCCGAGGCGGAGCTCGTGATCGTGGTGGGCTCGGCGAACTCCTCGAACAGCGTGCGCCTCGTCGAGGTCGCCCTCGAGAACGGCGCCAAGGCCGCCTACCGGGTCGACTTCTCGAGCGAGATCCGCCAGGAGTGGCTCGAGGGCGTCGCCACGGTCGGCGTCACGAGCGGCGCCTCGGTGCCGGAGGGCCTCGTCACGGAGGTGCTCCTCGAGCTCGCCGACGCGGGCTACGGCGAGGTGGCCGAGGTGAAGACGGCCGAGGAGGACCTGATGTTCTCGCTGCCGAAGGAGCTCCGCAAAGACCTGGCGGGCAATCGCGACGCCCGGGCGCTCGGCGGTCGCACGCGCGCGAACGACTGAGCGCTTCCGTTCCGGCCGGCGGCGGTGCTTCGCCGCCGGCGAACAGGATTGGAGTGAGCGCTCACTCAGCGTAGGCTCCCGCTCGTGACCACCACGAGCGAGGCCCGCAGAGGGCGGGCGAAGCCGATGTCCGTCGACGAGCGCCGCGAGGCGATCGCCCGGGCGACGCTGCCGCTGCTCATGGCGCACGGACGGGACGTCACCACCCGGCAGATCGCCGAGGCGGCGGGCGTCGCCGAGGGCACCCTGTTCCGCGTCTACGAGAGCAAGGACGCGATCGTGGATGCCGCGGTCGCGGCGTACCTCGAACCGGGCCCCTTCCGCGCGGAGCTCCGACGCATCGACCCCGCCCTGCCGCTCGAGCTCAAGGTGCGGATGATCATCGACCGCTTCCACGACCGCTTCACCGGCATCTTCGGCGTCTTCGCCGCCCTCGGCACCCACCCGAGGCCGCCGGTCGACGTCAACGTCGACGCGATCGTGGCGATCTTCTCGGAGCTGCTCGAGCCCGAGCTCGAACGCCTCCGCGTACCGCCGGCGACCGTCTTCGCCTTCGTCCGGGTCGTCGCGTTCGCCTCGGCGCTGCCCCACTTCAGCTCCACGATCTCGCTCGACTCCGCCGAGCTCGCGAGCCTCGTCTGCCGGGGCATCGCGAACGATCCGCCGCACCCAGCGGACACGTCATCCGCCCTCGCCGACCGTCCCACCACCGAGAGGAGCGAGCTGTGCTCGTAACCCTGCTTCGTCGATATCTGAGGCCGTACTGGCCACTGCTCGTCGCCGTCGTCGTCTTCCAGCTGGCGCAGTCGATCGCCTCGCTCTACCTGCCGAGCCTGAACGCCGACATCATCGACGACGGCGTCGCGACCGGCGACACCGGCGTCATCTTCCGCCTCGGCGCCATCATGCTCGGCATCACCCTCGTGCAGGTCGCCTGCGCGATCGCCGCGGTGTACTTCGGCGCCCGCGCCGCGATGGCCCTCGGCCGGGACCTCCGCCGCGGCGTGTTCCGCCGCGTCTCCGACTTCTCCGAGCAGGAGGTGTCGCGCTTCGGTGCGCCGAGCCTCATCACCCGCTCCACGAACGACGTGCAGCAGGTGCAGATGCTCGTGCTCATGAGCTGCACGATCCTCGTCTCCGCACCGATCCTCGCGATCGGCGGCGTGATCATGGCGCTCCGCGAAGACCTGCAGCTCTCCTGGATCATGGTCGTCGCCGTGCCGGTGCTGCTCGTCTCCGTCGGGCTCATCATCAGTCGCATGGTGCCGCTGTTCCAGTCGATGCAGCGCAAGATCGACAACGTGAACCGCGTGCTGCGCGAGCAGCTCACCGGCATCCGGGTCATCCGTGCCTTCGTCCGCGAGGGCGTCGAGAGCTCGCGCTTCGACGAGGCGAACGACCAGCTCACCGACACGGCGCTGAAGGCGGGCCGGCTGTTCGCGCTCGTCTTCCCGATCGTCATGCTCGTGCTGAACCTCTCCAGCATCGCCGTGCTCTGGTTCGGCGCGTTCCGCGTCGAGGACGGCTCGATGCAGATCGGCTCACTCACCGCGTTCCTCAGCTACCTCATCCAGATCCTCATGGCCGTGATGATGGCGACGATGATCGCGTTCCTGCTGCCCCGGGCCGCCGTGTCGGCCGGACGCATCGGCGAGGTCCTCGAGACCGAGCCGAGCGTCGTCGAGCCGACCGCGCCGGTGAGTGAGCTCACCGAGCCCGGCACCGTCGAGTTCCGCGACGTCACCTTCGCGTATCCCGGCGCCGACGAGCCGGTGCTGCGCGAGGTGAGCTTCACCGCCCGTCCAGGCCAGGTCACCGCGATCATCGGCAGCACGGGCGCGGGCAAGACCACCGTCGTGAACCTCGCCGCTCGGCTCTTCGACGCCACCTCGGGGAGTGTGCGCGTCGGCGGCATCGACGTCCGCGATCTCGACCCCGAGGTGCGGAACGACCAGTTCGGCCTCGTGCCGCAGAAGCCGTACCTGTTCGCCGGCACCGTCGCCTCCACCCTCCGCTACGGCAACCCCGAGGCGAGCGACGAGGAGCTCTGGGCCGCGCTCGAGACCGCGCAGGCCCGCGACTTCGTCGAAGCGATGCCCGAACAGCTCGAGGCGCCGATCGCGCAGGGCGGCACGAACGTCTCCGGCGGGCAGCGGCAGCGGCTCTCGATCGCCCGCGCCCTCGTCAAGCGACCACCCGTGTTCCTCTTCGACGACTCGTTCTCGGCGCTCGACACCGCGACCGACGCGCGCCTCCGGGCCGCACTCGAACGGAGCGTGGGCGACGCGACCATGATCGTCGTCGCCCAGCGCGTCGCCACGATCACCGGTGCGGACCAGATCCTCGTCATGGAGGACGGCCGCATCCTCGATCGCGGCACCCACCCCGAACTGCTCGAACGATCGCAGGCCTACCGCGAGATCGTCGAGAGCCAGCTGAGCGTCGAGGAGGCGGCATGAGCGAGACGAAGCCCCCGAGGCCCCCGATGCGCCGCGGCCCGATGGGCGGCGGCCCGATGGGCGGCATGGGCATGCCGGCCGAGAAGTCGATGAACTTCGGGCCCTCCGCGAAGCGCCTCGTCGGACGGCTCGCGCCCGAGCGCGGCCCCGTCGTGTCCGTCATCCTGCTCGGCATCGTGAGCGTCGTGTTCTCGGTGCTCGGCCCGAAGATCCTCGGCCAGGCGACGAACCTCATCTTCGAGGGCTTCTTCTCGGCGCAGCTGCCCGCCGGCGCCACGAAGGAGCTGGTCGTCGAGGGCCTGCGCGCGCAGGGCCAGGACCAACAAGCCGACCTGCTGTCCTCCCTGAACCTCACGCCGGGCCAGGGCATCGATTTCGGCGCGGTCGCGACGGTGCTGCTCTGGGTGCTCGCGCTCTACGTGCTGTCCTCGCTGTTCGGCTGGGCGCAGGCCTATGTGCTGAACGGCGTGACACAGCGCACCGTGTACCGGCTGCGCCGAGAGGTCGAGGAGAAGATCCACCGGCTGCCGCTGTCGTACTTCGACAAGATGCAGCGCGGCGAGCTGCTCTCCCGGGTCACGAACGACATCGACAACATCTCGCAGACGCTCCAGCAGACGATGAGTCAGCTGCTCACCTCGCTGCTCACCGTCGTCGGCGTGCTGATCATGATGTTCGTCATCTCGCCGTGGCTCGCGCTCATCGCGCTCGTCACCATCCCGGCGACGCTGCTCATCACGACGGTCATCGCGAAGCGCTCGCAGAAGCAGTTCGTGGCGCAGTGGACGCACACGGGCGTGCTGAACGCGCGCATCGAGGAGGCCTACTCGGGCCATTCGCTCGTGCGCGTCTTCGGCCGCACGAAGGAGGTCGAGCAGGCCTTCGACGAGAAGAACGAGGAGCTCTACCGGGCGAGCTTCGGCGCCCAGTTCGTGAGCGGCATCATCATGCCGGCGATGATGTTCGTCGGGAACCTCGTCTACGTCGTCATCGCCGTGGTCGGCGGGCTCATGGTCTCCGGCGGCTCGATCTCGCTCGGCGACGTGCAGGCCTTCATCCAGTACTCGCGTCAGTTCACGCAGCCGCTCAGCCAGCTGGGCGCGATGGCGAACCTGCTGCAGTCCGGCGTCGCGAGCGCCGAGCGCGTCTTCGAGCTGCTGGATGCCGAAGAGCAGGTGCCCGACCCCGTCGAGCCGGAGCGACCGGCGGAGGAGTCCGGCCGCCTCGTCTTCGAGGACGTCTCGTTCTCCTACGATCCCGAGCAGCCGCTCATCGAGGACCTCTCCCTCGTCGCGGAGCCCGGGCAGTCGATCGCGATCGTCGGGCCGACCGGCGCGGGAAAGACGACGCTCGTGAACCTCATCATGCGCTTCTACGAGCTCGACGGCGGCCGGATCACCCTCGACGGCGTCGACGTCACGAAGATGACCCGCGACGAGTTGCGCGGCCGCATGGGCATGGTCCTGCAGGACACCTGGCTGTTCGCGGGCACCATCCGCGACAACATCGCCTACGGGCGCCCGGACGCCACGGAGGAGGAGCTCCTCGACGCCGCCCGCGCGACCTACGTCGACCGGTTCGTGCGCTCGCTGCCCGACGGCTACGACACCGTGCTCGACGACGAGGCGTCGAACCTCTCCGCGGGCGAGCGGCAGCTGGTCACGATCGCCCGCGCGTTCCTCGCGCAGCCCTCGGTGCTGATCCTCGACGAGGCGACGAGCTCGGTCGACACGCGCACGGAGCTGCTGCTGCAGCACGCGATGAACGCGCTGCGGGCCGATCGCACGAGCTTCGTGATCGCCCACCGGCTGTCGACGATCCGCGACGCCGACCTCATCCTCGTGATGGAGGCGGGGCACATCGTCGAGCAGGGCACGCACAGCGAGCTGCTCGCCGCGGACGGCGCGTACGCCCGGCTCTACGAGGCGCAGTTCGCCGCACCGATCGACGACGACGCGGAGGAGGCGGTCGCCTCCTGACGGTCGGCTCGGGCCGCTCCGACGAGCGCGGCGCCCGGATGGCTCATCCGGGCGCCAGGCGCAGCCGGCCTCCGTGCGCCGGCCGCGATCGGCGGCTCGACGCCGGAGCTACGGCGTCGGGGTCGGTGTCGGCGTCGTGACGCCCGTGACGAAATCGACGTACGTCGGGTCGTTCAGCATCACGATCGACAGCAGCACGAGCGTCACCGCGAACGAGGCGGCACCGCCGGCGAGCGGGATCCAGAAGGCGAGCCGTCCGGCGCGCAGGCGCAGCACCGACAGGCCGAGCACCGCGGCGTAGAGCGCGAGTTGGACGATCGTGCCGACGAGCACGACCGTGGGCAGCCACTCGGGCGGGGTGAACGTGCCGACGCCCATGAGGTCGTAGCTCAGCTGCATCTGGCGGGGGATCTCCTGCAGCGATGCGGCCGAGTTCCAGGCGCCGAACGCGCCGAAGGCGAGCAGGCCGATCGTAAGGATCCGGTCCCAGCCGGGTGCGCGCCGGGCCGGGGCCGCCGAGGCATCCGCCGGCGTCGGCTGCGGCGGCAGCGGGGCGGATGCCTCGGGGCGCGCAGGCGCGGCGGGCGCGCTCGGCTCGGCCGCCTCGGGCGGCTGCCAGCTCCAGCCGGGGGGCGCGTACTCGCCGTAGCGAGGACGAGGCCGCTCGTCCGCCGACGGGGGAGTCGGGGTGCCCGGCTCCGGCGTCTCTGGACGTGCGGCCTCGTCGTTCGTCATCTCGGTCCTAGGCGGTGATCGACTGGCCGGCCGAGCCGAGCTGGCGCGTCGACTCGCCAACGCGCACGGCCATCGCGGACTCGGCGACCTTGCCCCAGGCGCGCGGGTCGTACTGCTTCTTGTTGCCGACGCCGCCGTCGACCTTGAGCACGCCGTCGTAGTTCTGGAACATGTAGCCCGCGATCGAGCGGGTGAACGCGTACTGGGTGTCGGTGTCGATGTTCATCTTCACGACGCCGTTCGCGACCGCCTCGGCGATCTCGGCGTCGGTCGAGCCGGAGCCGCCGTGGAAGACGAGGTCGAGCGGCTTCGGGCCGGTGCCGTACTTGGCGGCGAGGCCGTCCTGGATCTCCTTCAGCAGCGCGGGACGCAGCTTCACGTTGCCGGGCGCGTAGACGCCGTGCACGTTGCCGAAGGTGAGGGCGGCCATGTACCGGCCCTGCTCGCCGAGGCCGAGCGCCTCGACGGTCGAGATCGCGTCCTCGAGGGTCGTGTAGAGCGCCTCGTTCGAGCCCTCGTGCTTGACGCCGTCCTCCTCGCCGCCGACGACGCCGATCTCGACCTCGAGGATCGCGTTGATCGCCTTCATCCGGGGCAGGATCTCCTTGGCGATCTCGAGGTTCTCGTCGAGCGGCACGGCCGAGCCGTCCCACATGTGCGACTGGAAGATCGGCGAGCCGCCGGCCTTCACGGCCTCCTCGGACGCCTCGAGCAGCGGGAAGACGAAGTCGGCGAGGGCCGGCTTCGGGCAGTGGTCGGTGTGCAGGGCGACCGTGACGGGGTAGGACTTCGCGACCTCGTGGGCGAAGCGCGCGAAGGCGAGGGCGCCGGTGGCGCGCGCCTTCACGGTGTGCCCGGCGAAGTAGTCGGCGCCGCCGGTCGTGACCTGGATGATGCCGTCGGAGCCAGCCTCGGTGAGCCCCTGGAGCACCGCGTTGAGCGTCTGCGAGCTCGAGACGTTGAAGGCCGGGAAGGCGAAGCCCTTCGCCTTGGCGGTGTCGAGCATCTCGGCATACTGCTCGGGAGTTGCGATGGGCATGGAGACTCCTTCGTGACGACAGCGGGATCGCCACGAGTCTACCGAGTCCGTGTGCCGCTGCCGGGGGAGCGGGGACGTCCGCCAGGATGATGGCGTGATCGTTTCGTTGGATGTCGCTGATCTCACGGACCCGCTCGTGTCGGCGGTCGCCGCCGCGGCCGCCGGGTGCCTACCGCTCGTCGGGCGGGGCGACGGCGACGCGCTCGACGGCGCGGCGGTGGCCGCGATGCGAGCGGCGCTCGCCGTGGCGCCGGTCGACGGACGCGTCGTGGTGGGCGAGGGCGAGAAGGACGACGCGCCGATGCTGCGGCCGGGGGAACCCTTCGGTCGCGGCGGGACCGCAGTGGACCTCGCCGTCGATCCGGTCGACGGCACCAGGCTGGCCGCAGCGGGCCGCCCGGGCGCGATGGCGGTCGCTGCGGTGACGGCCCGCGGTGGCTTCCTCGACATCGGGCCGGCGCACTATCTCGACAAGCTCGTCACGTGGGTGCCGGGCATCGGGGTGCCGGGCGACGGCCCGGCGGATGCCTCGTCCGGCGACCTCGTCGCCGCGATTCCCGAGCTCGTGGCGCGGGCGGCCGAGCTGCGCGGGGTCACCGCCGCCGAGGTGCGTATCGCAGTGCAGGAGCGGCCTCGAAACCGCGCGCACGCCGAGGCGGTGCGCGCGAGCGGCGCCGAGCTGGTGGCGTTCGAGCACGGCGAGGTCGAGCGCGGCCTCCGGGCGCTGCACGGGGGCGTTTCCAGTGCCGCCGCGCCCGACACGTCGGGCTTGGCGGGCTCGGCCGACTCTGGTGGCTCGGCCGACTCGGGGCGGCTCGACGCCGTGCTCGGCATCGGCGGCGCGCCGGAGGGGGTGATCGTGGCGGGCGCCGCTCGCGCGCTCGGCGGATCGATGCTCGCCCGGTTCGCTCCGCAGTCTCGCCGCGAGGCGCAGCGGCTGCGCGACGCACTCGGCGAGGATGCGGTCGACGTGCGGCGGGGGTATCGCCTCGACGAGCTCTGCCCCGGGCCCGCCGAGGTGGCGGTCGCGGCGGTCACGCGCTGCGAGATCGGCGTCTCGCTCGCGGGCGCGACGCGCACGCCGACCGGAATCCGCGTCGCCTGGTGGTCGGCCGACGCCGGGCGGCACGGCAGCCGCGACTTGACGGGCGGTTAAGAACCGGCGAAATTGCACGCTCGTGCACGCGGAATCCGCGGTCTGTTTCGAGCGGGCTGGTTAGGCTCGTGGTGGCGGGAACACCGCCGATCGGCGCGCCGTGAGACGATCCGCGGTGCAGATGCGTCCTGGAGGACCCCCTCATGAGCAACGAAGCCAGCCTGTTCCACCACCCCGACCGCAACCTCGCGCTGGAGCTCGTGCGGGCGACGGAGGCGGCGGCGATCCGGGCGGTTCCGTGGATCGGCAAGGGCGACAAGAACGCGGCCGACGGTGCAGCGGTCGACGCCATGCGCGCGTTCCTCGCGACGGTCGACTTCGACGGCGTCATCGTGATCGGCGAGGGCGAGAAGGACGAGGCGCCGATGCTCTTCAACGGCGAGCGCGTCGGCTCCGGCGACGGTCCCGCCTGCGACATCGCGGTCGACCCGATCGACGGCACCTCGCTCACCGCGGCGGGCCGTTCGCACGCGCTGTCGGTGCTGGCGGTGTCCGACCGCGGCACGATGCTCGACGCCTCCAGCGTGTTCTACATGGACAAGATCGTCACCGGCCCGGCGGGCCGCGGTGTCGTCGACATCCGCAAGCCCATCGGCGAGAACATCCGCGCGTACGCCGCCGCGATCGGCAAGGACGTCGCCGATGTGCGGGTCGCCGTGCTCGACCGTCCGCGCCACGAGCAGCTGATCGCCGACATCCGCGCCGCGGGCGCCGGCACCCGGCTCATCCTCGACGGCGACGTCGCGGGCGGCATCAATGCCGCCCGGCACGACTCGCGCATCGACATGTGCGTCGGCATCGGCGGCAGCCCCGAGGGCATCACGACCGCGTGCGCGGTGAAGGCGCTCGGCGGGTTCATGCAGGGCCGGCTCGCACCGAAGGACGACGAGGAGCGCGCCCGCGGCACCGCTGCGGGGCTCGACGTCGACGCGGTGCTCGAGCTCGAGGACATGGTGCGCGGCGACAACACCTTCTTCGTCGCGACGGGCGTGACCGACGGGGCGCTCGTGGCGGGAGTGAAGCGGGAGGGCGACTACATCACGACGGAGTCGGTCGTGCTGCGCTCCAAGTCGGGCACGCTGCGCCGTGTGCAGGCGGAGCACCTCGCCTCGAAGTGGCTCGACGAGGACTGAGTCCAGCCCCTCGACGCGATCCTCCTCGCGTGCCAGGCTGTGCCCTGACCCGATCGAGGAGGTTGCCATGATCGAGATTCGCGATGCGTTCCCCGGCTTCGCCGTGCGGGACGTCGATACAGCGCTCGCCTTCTACCGCGACGTACTGGGGTTCGATGTCGGCGAGGCGATGGGCGGTTTCAGCTTCGCGCTGCCTTCGGGGCAATCGGTGTTCGTGTACGGCAAGCCGGATCATTCGCCGGCGCCGTTCACGATCCTGAACTTGGAGGTCGACGACCTCGATGCCGCCGTCGATGCGCTGAACGCGGCCGGCGTGGTGACGAAGATCTACTCGGGCGAGCAGGACTACGGCACCGACGAGCGCGGGATCGCGCACGGCCGGGAGTCGGGGATGGGGCCGGACATCTGCTGGTTCCGCGACCCTTCGGACAACGTGCTCAGCGTGCTGCGCAGCTGATCGCGAGCGCGCGAGCGGGCTGGCGCGGCGTCGGTTCAGTCGTCGTCGCCGAGGCGTGAACGGATGCCCGCGTCGATGTCGGCGAACACCTCGAGCTCGTCGGCGGCGGTGTTCGCGGTCGTCGCGGTGTTCGCCGGGCGGGCCGCCGTCTCGGTGTCTGCGGCGAGAAGCTCGACCGGCTCGCCTTCGGGCTCGTCGAGGGCCGCCGAGGTGGTGAACTCGTAGGCCGTCAGCTCGCGGGGGCTCTCTTCGATGCCCTCGAGCGTGGCGAGCACCTTGGTCTCGTCGAGCGCCTTGAGCTTGCGCGCCGTGGGAAGCACCCTCGACTCGAGCGAGCCGACGAAGGTGTTGTAGTCCTTCACCGTGCGCTCGATGGTTCGACCGAGCTTCTCGATCTGCCCCGCGGTGGTGGCGAGGCGGCCGTACAGCTCGCGGCTGAGGTCGAAGAGCGTCTTCGCCTCCTTCGTGAGCACGTCTTGCTGCCAGCTGAACGCGACGGTCTTCAGCACCGACCAGAGCGTGACGGGGGAGGCGAGGGCGACCCGCTTCGAGAAAGCGAACTCGAGGAGCGAAGGGTCGGCCTCGAGCGCGCTCGAGATGAGCGACTCGCTCGGGATGAACGCGATGACCATCTCGGGGGAGGCGCCGAGCCCCTCCCAGTAGGTCTTGCCGCCGAGTGCGATGATGTGGTCGCGCACGGCCTTTACGTGGTTCTTCATGAGGCTCTCGCGGCGGCCGGCGTCGGCCCCCGTCGCGGTCGCCGGGATCTGGCTCGCCTCGAGGTAGGCGTTGAACGGCACCTTGGCATCGACGGCGATGTGCTTGCCGCCCGGCAGGTGGATGACCATGTCGGGCCGGCCGGCACCGGCGTCGGTCGTGACCGAGTGCTGCGTGTCGAAGTCGACGCGCTCGATGAGGCCCGCTGCCTCGACCACGCTGCGCAGCTGGGTCTCGCCCCAGACCCCGCGCGTGCTGTTGGAGCGCAGCGCGGAGGCGAGGGACTCGGCCGTTGAACGGAGCCGCTCTTCGTTCTCGGCGGCGATCTTCAGCTGCTGGCTGAGCTCGCCGTGCTGCTGGTGGCGCTGCGTCTCGAGTGCAGTGACCTTGCTCTGCATCTCGGTGAGCGTCTGCTTGACGGGCGCGAGCGCCTGGAGCACTTTGCTGTCGGCGGCCTCGCGCTGCTCGCGTTCGCGCCGCTCGAGCTCGTGGCGCTCGACGATCTCGCGGTACTGCGCCCTGGCGCTGAGGATCTGCTCGCGGAGGCCCTCGGCGGTCGCCTCGATCGCGGAGAGCTCGGCGCGGAGCTCGGCCTGCGCGCGCTGCTCGTCGGCGAGCAGCCGGGCGCGCTCGGCCGCGTGCTCGGCCTGCACCGCGGCCAGCTGGGCCTCGTGGCGGGCGGCGACGAGCGCCGGGTCTTCGAGGGCGGGCGAGCCGTCGCTGGAGCCGGCCGCGCGCCGCGCCGCCACGAACCACGTGGCGAGCGCCCCGAGGGCGACGCCGACGACGAGGCCGATGATGAGCAGCAGGATCTCCATGTCGACAGTGTCGCAGCCACCGCCGACATCGTCGGCCAGGCGCCCGGCGAGCCAGGCGCCCGGCGAGCCAGGTGCCCGGCGAGCCAGGTGCCCGGCGAGCCAGGCGTCGGCGGGCCCGGGACTACTGCAGGGCCATCGGGCCGTGTGCCGCCTCGCGCGCCTTCGTGGCGCGGGCGCCGAGGGCGCCGATGCGGACGCCCGTCACCTGGGCGAGCCGCTCGAGGTCGTCGCTCTCGTGCCGCTTGGCGGCGTGCGCGATGATCGCGGCGCACGCCTCGGCATCGTCGAGGGCGTTGTGGTGCGAGAAGTCCTCGAAGCCCGCCGCCATCGCGGCGACCGGAAGCCGGTAGGAGTCGAGATGGTAGGTCTTGCGCGCCACCTGCAGGCTGCACAGGTAGCGGTGGTCGGGAACGGGCAGCTCGAGCACGGCGCAGCTCTTCTCGATCACGCCCATGTCGAAGCCCGCGTTGTGCGCGACCAGCCAGTCGGCGCCCGCGAACTCGCGGAACTCGGCGAGCCGGTCGCCCCAGCCCGGGGCGTCGGCCACCATCTCGGGGGTGATGCCGTGGATGCGCACGTTCCACTCGGCGAATTCGTCGTGCGGGAACGGCGGGCGCAGCAGCCAGTACTCGCGCTCGACGACCCGGCCGTCGCGGACCTTCACCATTCCGACCGAACAGGCGGATGCGCCAGAGGAATTCGCGGTCTCGAAATCGATGGCGGTGAAATCCACTGACATGCGGGCATCGTCGCACGCGCCTCCGACGGTTGACGGATGCCTCGCCGCGGGCGTGGAATGGGAGACATGATTCCGGGGGACGCCGAGACGCAGCGGCAGGCGAGGTCGTTCGGCGACGCGGCATCCGTCTACCAGGCCGCGAGGCCCGGATACCCGGCCGAGGCGGTCGCCTGGCTCATCGGCGACGCCGCTCGGGTGCTCGATCTCGGTGCCGGCACCGGCAAGCTCACCGAGGCGCTCGTCGCGCTCGACCGCGAGGTGATCGCGGTCGACCCGGTCGCGGAGATGCTCGAGGAGCTCGAGGTCGCAGTGCCGGGCGTGCCGCGCATCCTCGGCACGGCGGAGGACATCCCGCTCGAGGACCGTTCGGTCGACGCGGTCGTCGCCGGGCAGGCGTGGCACTGGTTCATCCCCTCGCGAGCCGTGCCCGAGATCGCCCGCGTGCTGCGCCCCGGCGGAGTCCTGGGCCTCGTCTGGAACAGCCGCGACACGAGCGTCGGCTGGCTGAAGGAGGCCGGCGAGATCATGCACGAACGGCACGACGCGAGCGCGAGCTTCGAGCAGTACGTGCAGATCGGTCCGCCGTTCGGCCCGATCGAAGAGCACACCGTCGAGTGGACCGCGCGGATGACCCGGCAGCGCTTCCTCGACCTCGTGCGCTCCCGCTCCTACTTCATCACCTCGAGCCCCGGCGCCCAGCGGGACACGATCGCCCAGCTGGAACGGCTGTTCGCGCGGCATCCCGACCTCGCCGGCCGTGACGAGCTCGAGGTGCCCTACCGCACCCGCTGCTTCCGCGCCCGGCTCGGCGACTGACGCGCAGCGCCGGGCCGGCACGGGCCCGCGCCGGGCGGGACGGCCCGGCACCGGTACGATAGGGCCCCGTGGCTCTCACTATCGGCATCGTCGGCCTGCCCAACGTCGGCAAGTCCACCCTCTTCAACGCCCTCACCAAGAACCAGGTGCTCGCGGCGAACTACCCGTTCGCGACGATCGAGCCGAACGTGGGCGTCGTGAACCTGCCCGACCCGAGGCTCGAGACGCTCGCGGGCATCTTCGGCTCGGAGCGCATCCTGCCGGCCGCGGTGTCCTTCGTCGACATCGCCGGTATCGTGCGCGGGGCGAGCGAGGGCGAGGGCCTCGGCAACAAGTTCCTCGCGAACATCCGCGAGGCCGACGCGATCGCGCAGGTCGTCCGCGGCTTCACCGACGGCGAGGTCGTGCACGTCGACGGCAAGGTCGACCCGAAGTCCGACATGGAGACGATCAACACCGAGCTGATCCTCGCCGACCTCGAGACCCTCGAGCGGGCCATCACCCGCTACGAGAAGGAGGTCAAGGGCAAGAAGCTCGACCCCTCCGTGCTCGCGGCGGCCAAGGAGGCCCAGGAGGCGCTGCAGGCCGGCACCCCGCTCTCGGCGACGAAGATCGACCTCGAGCCCGTCAAGGAGCTCGGGCTGCTCACCGCGAAGCCCTTCATCTACGTCTTCAACGTCGACGAGGGCGTGCTGACGGATGCCGCGCGCAAGGCCGAACTCGCCGCGCTCGTCGCCCCGGCCGAGGCGGTCTTCCTCGACGCGAAGATCGAGTCCGAGCTCATCGACCTCGACCCCGAGGATGCGGCGGAGCTGCTCGCCTCGACCGGGCAGGAGGAGTCGGGCCTCGACCAGCTCGCCCGCGTCGGCTTCGACACCCTCGGCCTGCAGACCTACCTCACCGCGGGTCCCAAGGAGTCGCGGGCCTGGACCATCCGCAAGGGCTGGAAGGCGCCGCAGGCGGCGGGCGTCATCCACACCGACTTCGAGCGCGGCTTCATCAAGGCCGAGGTCATCTCCTTCGCCGACCTCGTCGACGCCGGCTCGGTCGCCGAGGCGCGCTCGCGCGGCAAGGCGCGCATGGAGGGCAAGGACTACGTCATGCAGGACGGCGACGTCGTGGAGTTCCGCTTCAACGTGTGAAACGGTGCGCCTCAGGGGTGCGTCGGGAGGGAGCGCATGTACGAGGAGCGCCATCCCGAATCGCCCGTGGTCGAGTGCGTGTGGCAGGCGCGTGCGACGAAGGACGAGCGCTACCTGGTCGAGGCGGTCGAGTACTGGGACCTGTGGTTCGCGCGCGAGCAGGATGGATCGCTGCTCGCGGGGCTCTCGGGCCCGTCGCTCGGGCACCGCTGGATCCGCTCGACGATCGGTGAACATAGCTGGGGCGTGCAGTTGAAGGCGCACGTCGTCCTGCCCGGGGTGAGCAAGCAGCTGCTGCTCGGCGGGGAGCAGCAGCTCGTCGTCGAGGAGCGCCGGGTCGTCATCGCGCAGCACGCCGTGCCGTTCCCGGAGTTCGGGGACCTCGAGGCCTTCACCGATCGGCTGCTCGAGCTCGACGTGCTGCGCGGCGACGACGAGGTCCGGCGGATGCTCTCCGGCGATGATGCGGGCTACTCGGAGCGGCACCGGCAACGCCGCGTCCGGGCTGCGACGGGGCTCACGCGCAAGCAGATCGCACAGCTGGCCCGGGCGCGGGAGGCGTACGCCCTGCTGCTCCAGGGCGTGCCGCCGGTCGAATGCGCTGCCCGGTGCGGCTTCGCGGATCAGGCCCATCTCACCCGCTCGCTGCGGGTGTTCCACGGCCGGACCCCGGCGCAGGTGCTCTCCGGACAAGGGTGGCGGAATCCTTCAATACCTCGACCCGGCGGGATGATGCACTGAGGACATCGCATCCACCACCAGGACAGGAGCACACGATGTCTGCACCCGCCGCCCCCGAGGGCTACGCCACCGTCAACCCCTTCATCATCACGACGGACGCCGACGAGCTGACCCGGTTCGTGATCGAGGTCTTCGGCGGCGAGGAGCGCGCCGAGGCCCGCACCATCGACGAGGACGGGCTGCTGCTGCAGGCCGAGGTCCGCGTCGGCACGACCACCGTCATGCTCGCCGAGCGCAAGCCGGACTGGCCGTTCACTCCGAGCCTGCTCCAGGTCTACGTCGACGACCTCGACGCGGTGCTCGAGCGCGCGCTCGAGCGCGGCGCGCGCCTCGTCACGAAACCGACCGACTTCTTCGGCACGCAGTTCGCCCGTGTGCAGGATGCGAGTGCGAACCTGTGGTGGATCTGGCAGCACGGCGACGCGGTCTGGGACGCGCAGGACGGTGAGGGCGAGTGGGGTGCCGAGGGCGTCGACGAGGGATGGGGCGAGGTCTCGCCCGAGCTCGCCTATATCCATGACACGCTGCTCGAGGCCATGACTTCCCTGAGAGACCCGAGGAGCTCCCGCCACTGAGGCTTCGAGGCGGTCGAGCTCGACCCGTCGTCCGACGCGTGCGACCACGGCACGGCCTTCCTGGTCCGGTTCGAGGCGGCGCTCGTGCGGCTGAGACCCGCTGCGAGTCTTACCGCAGCACGCGATACCGCAGGTGCGTCTCGCTCGCGTAGGCGGAGGTCTCGAGGCGTTCGAGCTCGATCCGCTGCCCGAGCCCCGCAAAGAGGGAGATGCCCTCGCCGAGCAGCACCGCCCGCTACGGAGCACGCTGAGCGTTCGCAGGCGAAACGCCCGCGCGAGCTCAGGCGTCCGCGGCTCGATCGGCCTCGCTCGGCAGCTCCTCGACCGGTACCACCACGACGTCCTGCACCTTCCAGTCGAGCCGGGCGATGCCTTCGGACGCCTCGGAGAGCGCCTCCGTGCGCACCTTCGCCCGGCGCGGCACGACGAACGCCTCGACGTGGAAGACCTGCCCCTCGTCGCGCAGCCGCACGCCGGCGTCCACCACCCAGGGCAGGCTTCGCAGGTATCCGGTGATCTCGCCGGCCAAGGGGTGCGGCTTCTTGTCGTCGTAGCTGCGGGCGCGTTGGTCCATCAGATCGATGACTGCGCCCTTGGTGTTGCGCACGCCGTCCCAGACGATGCCGATCGAGATGAAGAGTGCCGCCGCCCCGTCGAGCCACCAGATGCCGAGGCCGATGCCCAGTACGCCGACGATGGACGCCGCGTTCGTCTGCCAGTCGGCCTTCGCCATGTCGGCGTCGGCGTAGAGCAGCTTGTTGTGGAGCACCGGGGCGAGTTTCGCCTTCGCCGGGCCGTAGATGAACACCGGGCCGACGACCACGACCACCATCACGGCGATCATGAGCCAGCCGAGCCAGATCGTCTGGCCGAACAGCTGCACGGTGCCGATGGTGGGATGCTCGGCGGAGATGAGGGACAACGCGGCCTCGACGGCGAGGTTGAGGCCCACCGCGAGCAGCGCGATGCCGGCGACGAGATGGCCCACGCCCATCGCGCGGTGCAGACCGTAGGGATGCTTCACGGTCGGCCGTCGCCGTACGAAGATGACGGCGGTGAGGAAGGCGAGCTGGGGGAGCAGCGAGAGCATGTCCTCGATCCAGGCGGTGCGCATCGCCTGCGAGCCGCCCACCACGAACGCGACGACCGTGATCGTGATCGAGGTGTACACGATCGTGAACAGCTCCCAGTGGATCGCCTTCTTGAGGGCGATCCGCTGCTTCTCGGGCAGGTCGATGCGACCGAACTGCGCGCTGCTCGGCCGGGTCATCCGCCGACCTCCTCGTCGAGATAGCGCTCCAGCGCCGAGAGGAAGGCGTTCTCGCCCATCGGCACGAGCAGCACGAGGTTGCGGCCGTCGGCATGCTCGATGTCGCGGTATCCCCGCGTGAGGCCGGCCTGCTCGATCCACGGGGTCTGGTCGGTGAAGCCGCCGATCACCAGGTCGAGCTCGCCCTGCTCCAGCGCGGCGACGAGCGTCTCCTCGCTGCCGACACGCCAGGTCGCTCGGGCATCGAGGGTGTCGGCGAAGCCGCGCACGAGCTCGGGGAGCGGGCCGTCGGGGCTCGGCCCGTCGGTCTCGACGAGGCCCGGCTCCTCGACGGCGCCGACGCGGAGCTCGCCGCCGCTGACCCGGTCGAGCGTGCCGTCCGGATCCCTCGGGATCTGCAGGCCGCACGCGGCGAGCGAGAGGGCGGCGAGGCAGGCGACGGCGCCCAGCAGGATCCGTCTGACCGCGCGGCCGCCGGAGATCCGCACAGCGTTCACGGAGCTTCGCACCCGCTCATCATGGCCGAGATGCGGCACCCGCCACAGCCGCTTGACGAGCCGGCCGGCGATCTGCCATAGGCGCGCATCAGGCCTGCGACTCAGCCTCCCGCCGGAGGCGCTCGGCATGGGCGCGCACGCGGTTGCGGTTGCCGCAGTCCGCCGAGCTGCACCAGCGGCGGTTGTGCTGGCGGGAGGTGTCGAGGAACACCCAACCGCAGTGCCGATCCTCGCAGCGGTGGAAGCCGGAGAGCGCGGGGGAGGCGAAGAGCCGCGCGAACTCCAGGGTGAGCAGGTGCCGGGGAGTGTCGAGGCCGAGGGCGCGCGGATGCCACGCCCAGACGCCGTGCACGCTTCGCTCGAGGTGGCTGGCCGCGTGCGCCACGGGGAGCTCGCGCTCGAGCACCGCGGGCGACGCCGTGTCGCCGGTGAGCGCGGCGTAGCTGTCGTCGCGGAGCGCCAGGATCCGCGCGTGTTCAGTGGCCGCCGCCGATGGGTCGGCTTCGGCGAGTTCGGCGAGGCGATCGGCGTGCGCCGGGGACAGCAGCTCGACCCGCTCGAGCCAGGCGAGCACGTGGGCGAAGCTGCGCAGGCGCTCGCTGCGACGGTCGGGGTCGAGCCGCCAGTCGACCGTGTTGCAGAGGTCGAGCGCGAGGTCGCCGCCGAGTCGGGAGACGGTGAGCTCCGGCATCCGCATCGCGCCCCCCTCTCGCGGTCTGCTACCTTCCTGCTAATGATCATAACCGTGATAGGGAATTAGCGGATGCCGAGACGCTCCGGCTTCGCCGCCCTCTGGGCCTCGCAGGCGACGTCCAACACCGCCGACGGCATCCTCGCGGCGGCCGCCCCGCTGCTCGTCGCCTCGATCACCCGCGATCCGGTCGTCGTCGCGGGCATGACCGTGGTGCAGTTCCTGCCCTGGCTGGTGTTCACGCTGCCGGCCGGCGCGCTCACCGATCGGATGGACCGGCGGAAGCTCCTCGTCGCCGGCAACCTCCTCCGCGCGCTCGGGTTCGCCCTGCTCGCCACGTCGGTCGCCGTGGGGTGGCAGAGCGTGTGGCTCCTCTACGCCGCGGTGTTCGTGGCCGGCACCGCCGAGACCATCGTCGACAACGCGGCGCTGACGGTGCCGCCGCGGCTCGTCCCGCGGGCGCAGCTCGAACGGGCGAACGGACGCCTCTTCGCGACCCAGTCGGTCGTGAACACCTTCGTCGGGCCGCCGATCGGCTCGTTCCTCATGGCCGTGGCGGCCACGCTCGCGTTCTTCACGAGCGCCGGCCTCTTCGCCGTCGCGGCCGCCGCCGCGCTCCTGCTCCCGCCGCTCCGGCCGACGGCGCACGCGTCGCACGCCGACACCGACGCCCCGCCTCCCGAACGGGCCTCCGTGCTCGCAGACATCGCCGCGGGCTGGGGCCACTTCTGGCGGCACCGGCTGCTGCGCCGGGTCGCGCTCATCTCGGCATCCTTCAACTTCTTCGGGACCGCGACGGGCGCGGTCCTCGTGCTCCTCGCGACCGGACCGCTCGGAGTGGCCGAGGCCTGGTACGGCCTGTTCATCGCCGTGCCGGCGGCCGGCGCCATCCTCGGCTCGCTCGTCGCGGAGCGCGTGATCCCACGGATCGGCGGCGGACCGGTGATGTGGGCCGCCGCGCTGGTGCCCGCGGCGAGCTTCGCGGTGCTCGGGCTGAGCACGAACCTCGTGCTCGCGCTGGTCGGCATGTTCCTGGCCGCCGTCGCGACCGCGTGCAACCAGATCGTCGTCTCGACGCTGCGGCAGGCGGCCGTGCCGGATGCGCTGCTCGGTCGGGTGACCGCGGCGTACCGGCTGATCGTGCTCGGCGCCGTGCCCTTCGGCGGCGTCGTGGGCGGGGTGCTGGCGAGCGCGTTCGGGCTGCAGCCCACCTTCGTGATCGCGGCGATCGGCCTCGCGCTCGCCGCGGTGCTGCTGATGCCGGGCGTGACGAGTGAGGCGCTGCGCCGGGCCGAGCTCGGCTGAGCGCCGACCGGCGGAACCTCAGCTCAGCGCGAGCTCCTCGCGCAGCCGCGGCTCGACGCGCCGCGTCGGGCGGAGGCCCGCCTTGTCGGCGTAGAACGCGCGGATCCGGTCCATGTCGGCTGACAGGTCGTCCCCGAGCGCGAACGTCGGCCCGAGGCCCGTCGTCATCGTGGTGCGGTCGACGAAGCCGAGGGTCACCGGCATCCCCGTCGCCTTCGCGATGCGAGCGAAGCCCGACTTCCAGAACTCGTGCGGCCCTCGGGTGCCGTCGGGCGTCACGACGAGCCCGAAGACCTTCCCGGCCCGGACCTCGGCGACGACCTCGTCGACGACGCGTGCGGGATCGGCGCGGTCCACCGGGATGCCGCCGAGGCGGCGCATGATCGGGCCGCGCCAGCCGGCGAACAGGCTCTTCTTACCGAGCCACCGCACGTCGATGCCGAGCCGCCAGGCGATGGCGAGCATGAGGACGAAGTCCCAGTTCGAGGTGTGCGGGGCGCCGATCAGCACGGTCGGCTGGGTGGGCGCGGGCGACCCGGTGAGCGTCCACCGGCTGCAGGCCCAGTAGACGCGGGAGACGAGTCGTCGAAGCATTCACCCACGGTACGCGGGGCGGTATGCCGGCCCGCGCATACGCGACGATTCGTCGGGCCGGGCGCTACGTCGCGAGCTCCGGGAAGAGGGCGCGCAGGAGCGGATGACGCGGCCCGGCCGGGTCGCAGAGCTCGGCGAACAGGGCGCCGAGGTCGTCCGCGACGACCGTCGTCAGCTCGAACTCCGGCTCACCGCCATGCACGATCCGGCCGTCGGCACGGATCGCCAGATACTCGTAGTCGCCGCCCACGGCGAGGAGGACCGGCAGATGCTCGGTCCAGAACGCGGCCACCGCCGCGGCCTGCTCCGGATCGGCCGCGGCCTCGAGGCTGAGCGTCTCGAGCTCGTTCCAGGCGAACCCGGAGTCGGCGGTGCCGCGGTAGTCCTCGACCGAGAGGAACCAGGCCGTCTCGTCGGCGTTGGCGAGGCGGCTGAACGCGACAGTCCAGGCGCCGAAGGCAGCGGGGAAGCGGAGGAGCGAACGGGGGACGGGGCGCTGCTCGTCGAGCGGCGGCTCGAAGCCCCATCCGGCTCGGCGGAGGGCCTCGATCGTCGTGGCGGAATCCATCGTGATCGACGATAGCGGGGTGGTCGCCGCCCGTCATCCCTCGCGAATCCGCGATCGCGTGCAAGACTCTCGCCCGACGGGACACAAACAGGGCGTGAAGCGCGCGAGCACCGACGAGATCGCCCCGGACGAAGGGGAGCCGATGCCCGAGGACCCGAGCGGTCGCCCCGAGCCGGGCGACGCCGAGGCGGGTCCGGCCGGGCCGGGCGCGGCCGGGCCGGGCGTGGCCGAGCCGGGAACGGCACAGCCGACCGCCGCGGCGAGGGCCGAAGAGCACCGCTGGTTCGAGGGGGTCGTGCGCGAGCACGCGGGGGCGCTCGTGCGCTACTTCGCCCGCCGAGGCCCGCGGCAGGACGCAGAAGACCTCGCCGCCGACGTCTTCGCGACGGCCTGGCGCCGCCGCGCGGACGTGCCCCGTGACGCGGTGCTGCCCTGGCTCTACCGCACGGCGGGGTTCACACTGGCGAACCATCGCCGCAAGCTCGTGGATCTGCCCGTCGAGACGGTTCCCGAGCGAGGGGCGGGTCCCGTGTCCGAGGACCCGGAACTGAGCCTGCTCTTCGACGCCGAGCTCCGCGGTGTGCTCGAGAGCGTCGGCGAGCGGGAGCGGCGCATCCTGCTGCTGCACGCCTGGGAGGGGTTGGACGGCGAGGAGCTCGCCGCGGTGCTCGGCATCAGCCGTTCCGGCGCGGACGCCGCGCTGTCCCGTGCCAGGAAGCGGCTGCGCGAGGCCTGGGGCGAGCGGCTGGCGTTCTGACGCGCCGCTCCGAGCAGTGCAAGCTCCGCGGCGCCCACGACATATCCCTGATGACGGCGGCTCCGGCCCCGCGAGGAGAGGCGAGGACATGAACGACGACGAGAAGAACGACCCGAGCGACCCGGTGGCGCGGCTGCGCGCCGCGGACCCGGCCGCCGGCGTCGAGCCGCGCGCCGGCTTCGTCGAGCAGACGATCACCGAGGCGACGACCGAGGCCGCGGTCCCGGTCGCCGAGCTCGGCACCGAGCGGGCGAAGCGGCGCCCGCGCTGGCTGCCCATCGCCGCGGTCGCCGCGTCGATGCTCGTGCTCGGTGGCGGTGCGGGCTACGCGGTCGCGGCGCTCGGTGGGGCGGGCGACGGCTCGAGCCTCGCCGGGGCCCCGCCGATCTCCCTCTCGGGCGGGCAGGGCGGCACGCAGGCGCAGGTCACTGAAGGCCAGCCGGAGGCCGCGAACGACAAGGCGATGGCCGGGTCGGGCGCCTACGACTCGATGCCGTGGGGCTGGGGGCGCAACCAGTTCACCTCCTCCGGCCTGTCGACCGAGAGCGGGACCGCCGAGGGGTACGCGTTCGACCCGGGCGCGGCCGCGAACGCCGAGACCGTCGGTGCGCTCGCCGCCGCCCTCGGGGTCGCCGGTGACCCGGTGCTGAAGGACGGCAACTGGACCGTCGGGCCGCAGGACGGCTCCGCGCCGTCCGTGTGGGTGAATCTCGACGGCGCGCTGACCTTCTGGTATTCGGATCCCGCGATCTCGCCGTGGACCTGCCCGGAGGACGGCGGCGACTGCACCCCGACCGGCACTCCGCCGAGCGAGCAGGCCGCGATCGACGCGCTCCGCGCCGTACTGACGGCGACGGGACGCGATGCCGACGCTTTCGCGTACGGTTCGGAGACCTGGGAGGGTGCGGTCACCCGTACCGCGCAGGCCTGGCCGCTCGTCGACGGGCAGCGGATCGACCAGTCCTGGTCGATCGAGGTGGCCGAAGCGGGCACGGTCTCGGTCTCCGGTGCGCTCGCCCCGATCATCGGGCTCGGCGAGTATCCGATCGTGAGTGCGGACGAGGCGTTCGGGCGGCTGTCCGACCCGCGCTTCGGAGCACAGCGCTCCGGAGGCGTCATCGCGCTCCGGGACGACACCGTGGGCGGCGAGACGTGGGTCCCGCCGACCGCGCCCCCGGCGACTCCGGGGGAGGGTGCCGCGGTGTCGTGGCCGGTGACCGAGGTGCACATCGTCGAGGCCCGGCTCGGGCTCGCGAGCCAGTGGCAGGCGGACGGCAGCGTGCTGATCGTCCCGGCCTACGAGTTCACCGACTCGGACGGCGGCACCTGGTCGGTGATCGCGGTCGCCGAGGAGTCGCTCGACTTCGGGACGGAGTGAACCGGGCGGGCCGCCCGCTCGCGTGACGCCGTCGGCGGGACGTGAGAGGGTGGCCCCATGCCGGAGTCGCCAGAGGTGCAGGCGCTCGTCGAGGAGCTCGGCGAGCGCGTCGTGGGTCGGGCCGTGCACGAGATCGACGTGCTCGAGTTCCGGGTCGTGAAGACCCGGGCACGGCCGCCCGTCGAGCTCGTCGGCGCGCGGGTCGCGAGCGTCGCCCGGTACGGCAAGCACTTCGCGCTCGGCTTCGACGACGGTCGGCATCTCGTCGTCTCGTTCGGTCGCCACGGCTGGGCGAGATGGGGCGGCTCGGATGCCCCGAGCGACGCGCCGCCCGTGCTGATCACGATCCGTTTCGAGCAGGGCCCGGAGCTCGAGCTCACCGACGCCGGCGGCTGGGTGTCGCTCGGCGTCTCCGTGGTCGACGAGGTCTCGGCGGTCTCGGCGATCGCCAAGCTCGGGCCCGACCCGGCCGACCCCGCGTACTCGCGCGGCGACTTCGACCGCGCGTTCGCCGGGCGGCGCAAGCAGACGAAGGCCGTGCTCCAGGAGCAGGAGTCGATCGCGGGCATCGGCAACGCGTACTCCGACGAGATCCTCTTCCGGGCGCGTCGCTCGCCCGTCGCACAGGTCTCGACGCTGTCGGGCGAGGAGCTCGACGGCCTGTTCGCGGCGACGGTGGGCGAGATCACCGAGGCCGTTGCGGCGCGCCGGGGCATCCCGATCGGTGAGCTCAAAGCGGCGAAGGTCGCCGCGATGCGTGTGCACGGCCGCACGGGCGAGCCCTGTCCCGAATGCGGCGGCACCGTCCGCGACTTCGCCTTCGCGAGCACGGTCGGCCAGTACTGCCCGAGTTGTCAGACCGACGGCGTGCTGCTGCCGGAACCCGGGGCACGCTAGGCGCCCGCCGCCGGCTTGCACGAGCGGCCCGGCACCGCGGAGGATGGCCGGATGGACGAACGCGCGGCCCTGCTCCTGGCCTACGATGACGAGCTCCGAACCGAGGCGGAGGTGCGCGGGGCCGAGTCCGTCGAGCGGCTCGGGCCGCTCTTCGTCGCCCGGTTCTCCGGCGGTCGGGGCTTCGTGAGCTACCGCGACCTCGGCGAATCGACCGCCGAGCGCGTCGCCGAGCTCGTCGCCGAAGTCGCGCAGCGTTTCACCGCTGACGAGCGCATCGTCGAGGCCGAGTGGAAGACGCGCGGCCACGACGTCGCGCCCGGGCTCAACGAGGCGCTGCTCGCCGCGGGGTTCGTCCCGGAGGAGCCGGAGTCGATCATGATCGGCGAGGCTCGGGGGCTCGTGGCCGACGTCGAGCTGCCGCCCGGGGTGGTGGTGCGTCGCGTGGTCGACGAGCGCGAGGTGCGTGCCGCGAGCGCCATGCAGGACGAGGTGTTCGGATCGCCGGTGTCCGAGATCCGGGCCGACGAACTGCTGCAGAAGCTCGCGAGCGGCGACGGGGTCGAGGAATGGGTGGCCGAGGTCGACGGTCGGATCGTCAGCGCGGGCCGGATCGAGCCCGTGCCCGGCACCCGATTCGCGGGCATCTGGGGCGGGGCGACCCGTGCGGAGTGGCGCGGACGCGGCATCTACCGCGCCCTCACCTCGGCGCGAGCACGCTCGGCGCTCGCCCGGGGCAAGACGCTCATCCACAGCGACTCGACGGAGTTCTCCCGACCGATCCTCGAACGTTCCGGCTTCGTCACGGTGTCGACGACCACGCCGTACGTCTGGCAGCGCTGAACTCGGCCGCGCCGGGCGTGCGGCCCGGGCGGCCGTGCGGGGCGGCCGGCCTGCGGTTCAGGCCGCGTGCGACATGGGGGCGACGAGCACGCGGACGGCCGCTTCGGGTGCGGCCGTGAAGCGGCCGGCCGCGCCGTCGGCGGTCGTGTACTCGACGCGGATGCCGCGGCCGATTCGTCGGACGCGGGTGACCTCGTACTGGCGGCTCGTGGTGTTCACGAGCACGTCGCCGGCCCGCAGTTCGCGGGTCTGCCGGAGCTCGACCTCGTTCATGATGAGAGTGTCTCAGGAGCCACCGACATTCCGCCGAGGCATCCGCTCGCTCGGTTGCTGCGCTTCCGGATGTCGGCCGCTGGTGGCAGCATCGAGGCATGCCGGAGCTCCCCGAAGTGCAGGCCCTGACCGCGTTCCTCGACGAACGCGTCGTCGGGCACGCCTTCGCCTCGCTGCGGGTCGCGGCCATCTCGGCGCTGAAGACGTTCGATCCGCCGCTCCCGGCCCTCGATGGGCGAACCATCGAGCGCGTCGCCCGGCACGGCAAGTTCATCGACCTCGATGCCGGCGGCGTGCACCTCGTCTTCCACCTCGCGCGCGCGGGCTGGCTGCGGTGGTACGACGAGCTGCCGGCGACCCCGGTGAAGCCGGGCAAGTCGCCACTCGCGCTGCGGGTGCGGCTCGACGACGGCTCCGGCTTCGACCTCACCGAGGCCGGCACGAAGAAGTCGCTCGCGGTGTCCGTCGTCCGCGACCCGGCCGAGGTGCCCGGCATCGCCCGGCTCGGGCCCGATCCGACCGCCGACGACTTCACGCTGGCCGACTTCGCGGCGGTGCTCGACGGGCGGCGCACTCAGATCAAGGGGCTGCTCCGCGACCAGTCCGTCTTCGCCGGCATCGGCAACGCGTACTCCGACGAGATCTTGCATGCCGCCCGCATGTCGCCGTACGCGCTCGCCGCAAAGCTCACGCCTGAGCAGGTCGAGCACCTCTACACCGCGATGCGTGCGACGCTCGCCGAGGCGGTGGCCGAGGCATCCGGCAAGCCCCCGGCCGAGCTGAAAGACGCCAAACGCCGCGCGCTGCGCGTGCACGGGCGCACCGGTCAGAGCTGTCCCGTGTGCGGCTCGACCATCCGCCAGGTCATCTTCGCCGACTCGACCTTCCAGTACTGTCCCGGCTGCCAGACCGGGGGCAAGGTGCTCGCCGACCGGGTGCTCTCCCGCCTCGTCAAGTAACGCGCGGCCGAGGTGCAGCGGCGTCCTGCGCCCGTCGCTGCCAGACTGGGAGACGATGACGACCGCGAACGTGACCTGGCCCCGACCCGCCGGACGACTCGAACTCCACCTGCCCACCCCCGCGCTGCTCGACCGAGTGCTCGACTGGCGCAATCGCCCCGAGGTGACCCGCTGGCTCCTCACCACCACGGTCGAACCGGCGGCATTCCGATCCGCCTGGCTCGACGGCATCGCCGATCCGAAGGACCACTCCGCCGTCGCCCTCCTCGACGGCGAGGTCGTCGGCACCGGCTCCCTCTGGCTGAGCGATGCGATGGGACAGAGCCACGTGCCCGACGGCCCGTGGCGCGGGGCCGAGGCCGGAATCGGGTACCTGATCGACCCGGCGCGGGCCGGAGCCGGTCTCGCGACGGACCTCGCCCGCGCGCTGCTGGGCCTCGCCTTCGAGGAGCTCGGCGTGCACCGGGTGACCGCGGGCTGTTTCGCCGACAACGTCGGCTCCTGGCGCGTGATGGAGAAGCTCGGGATGCGCCGTGAGCAGCACGGTGTGCGCGACTCCTGGCACGCCGAGCTCGGCTGGATCGACGGCTACACGTACGCGATGCTCGCCGAGGAGTGGCGAGCGCGCTGAGTCAACCGAGCTCGAGCTCCAGCCGATCGAGCAGTCGCCGGAGCGGCGGAGGCGTCGTGGAGGCGTCCAGGCGCTCGGCGAGGCGGGCGGCGAGCGCGCGTTTGCGTCCGGAGCCGCTCCCGGCGAACCGGTGCAGCTGATCCGCCCGCGGCCGCCCTCGCCACTCCGGCTGCCGTTGGAACGTCTCGAACCGGCCGGCGTCGCCGATCTCTCGGACCGCGTCCTCGACGGACGCCGTGCCGAGGGCGCGGATGAGCTCGTCCTCGAGATCTCGCACGCAGACGAAGAAGCCGCGTGCGGCGAGCTCCTCCCGGTCGGGGAGCACCTCGTCGCCGGCGACGGCGGCCGCCACGAAGCGCTCCTCCGGGGCGTCGGCGAGGCCGAGCAGCACCGTCGATGGATGGCTCGCCCGGAATGCCGTGATCACTCGGCGGATGTTCGTGACGCCCTGCATCGAGACGAGCTCGGGCCCGCCCGCCGAGCCGTCGAAGTGGATGCCTCGCGAGGCCGCCAGGCGTTCGACGACGACCGCATCGCTGTCGCCCTCGACGAGCACGGCCACCCGGGGCGCCGTGCGGGCGGGGAGTTCGAGGACGCGCATGATGAGCCCAGCCTGACAGCGGCGGAGCCGATCCGCCAGCGCCCGCGGCTCCCCACCCCGAGTTGCCCAACTTTCATGAAAGTCGGGCAACTCCGGGGGTGGAGAGCCGCGGGGGGAGGAAGATGGTCGCGTGACGACCAGGCCCGCACCCCCGGAGCGCGATGTGCTCGCCGCGAGACTCCGTGCCGCCGGCTGCGTGTACGCCGAGGAGGAGGCGGCGCTGCTCCTCGACGCGGCCGGCCTCCTCGACGCGGCCGGCCCCTCGGGTGGTGGCGCCGCCGAGCTCGAGCGGCTCGTCGTGCGGCGCGAGGCGGGGGAGCCGCTCGAGCAGCTCCTCGGGTGGGCGGACTTCGACGGCATCCGGCTGCAGCTCGAGCCCGGCGTCTTCGTGCCCCGCGCACGCACCCTGCTCGTCGCCCGCGAGGCCGAGCGGTTGGCGCGCTCCGCCGCCGCGCCGGCCACGGTGCTCGACCTCTGCTGCGGCGCCGGCGCGATCGGCGCCCTGTTGCAACGGGAGCTGCCGGGCGTCGAGCTCGTCGCGGTCGATCTCGACCCGGCCGCGATCGCCGCCGCGCGTCGCAACCTCGAGCCGGCGGGTGGGGTGGTGCGCCAGGGCGACCTCTTCGACGCCGTGCCCATCGGATTCCTCGGCGGCTTCGACGTCATCGCGGTGAATGCCCCCTACGTGCCGACCGCCGAGATCGCGCATCTGCCGCCCGAGGCGCGCGAGCACGAGCACCGGGTCGCGCTCGACGGCGGCCCCGACGGGCTCGCCCTGCACCGCCGGATCGTGGCCGGGGCCCGGCGGTGGCTCCGACCGGGCGGCGCCCTCGTCATCGAGTGCGCCGAACGGCAGGCGGAGCACTCTGCGGCGCTGTTCGCGCGCGCCGGGTTCTCGAGCGAGGTGCTCGCCGACGAGACCCTCGAGGCGACGGCGGTGCGCGCCCGGCTGCGTTGAGCGCGACCGCTCAGCCGCGAGGCGCGCCGGGCGTCCGGCGCAGCAGCTCGTCGACGTCGGCGTCCGGCGTCTGAGCGAAGTCGAGGTACCAGGCCCCGACGGCGCCGAGCGCGGCCGGGGCGGACAAGACGACCGTCTCGTCGAAGCCGTCGAGCTCGGCGAGCGCCTGCGGGGACGCAACCGGGGCGGCGAGCACCAGCCGAGCGGGGCCGAGCGCCCGGAGCACACGCCCCGCCGCCGCCACGGTGGCGCCGGTCGCGATCCCGTCGTCGACGAGCACGACGGTGGCACCGCGGATCGTGCCGGCCGAGGCATCCGTGCGCCACCGCGCTGCGCGCCGCTCGACCTCCGCGGACTCGCGGGCGACGATCGCGGCGAGCTGCGCGTCGTCGACGTGCGCTGATTCGATCACCTCGTCGTTCCACACCAGCACCGCATGCGCCGCCGCGCCGGAGCCGGCCTGGCCGAGCGCGCCCATCGCGAGCTCGGGCTGATCCGGGACGCCGAGCTTCCGCACGACGACCGCCTCCAGCGGCGCCCCGAGGCGGGCTGCGACCTGGGCGGCGACGGGCACACCGCCGCGGGGAATCCCCACGACGACGAGCGGCTCCGGCCAGTTCGCTCGCCGGCGCTGCAGGGCTTCGCCGAGCAGACGCCCGGCGTGGGCTCGATCGCGGAACGGTTCCATGACGTTCTCCGTCGTGCCATCCTCGCACGATCCCCTATGCTGTTCTCGTTCTCTTCCCCCTCGAACGGGGGAGCCCGTTCGAGGGGCGGCGGCAAAGCGGCCGACGCTCACCTGGAGTGCAAGTGGGACGACACAGCGACCCGGTGCCCGAACCGGGAACCCGATCGCGCCGTGACGCGAGACGAGCCGAGCGCCGCGGCGCCGGCACGCCTCGTCGTCGGCGCGCCCTGATCGCCGGCGGCATCGCGGTGGTGCTGGTCGCCACCGGCGGCGCGCTCTGGGCCGGCGGCGTGATCGCGCCACCCGCGGCACCGGCCGCGGCCGAGGGCTGCGCCACCCCGCGGGCGATCGTCGTCGTCGCGGATCCGTCCATCGCCGACGCCGTGCGCGAGACCGCCGAACGGCTCGACGCCGACGCCGACGCATGCCTCGCCGCCGAGGTCGTCTCACAGGACTCGGCGGACTCGGCCGCGGCGCTGGCCGCGGGCAGTTTCACGGGCGATGCGTGGATCCCGGACTCGAGCGTCTGGGTCGCGAGGCTCGGCGCGCTCGCCCAGGCGTTCGGCCGGCAGGCGCCGGTGCTCGACTCCCAGGGCTCCGTCGCCGTCTCGCCGGTGGTGCTCGCGACCCCGAGCGCCGCGGTGGACGCGCTCCCGGTGGAGCCGAGCTGGGCGGCAGTCCGGGACCGGACGCTCACCGCACTCCTGCCCGACCCGGAGGCCAGTGCGGCGAGCCTCGCCGCTCTCTCCGCGGTGCAGTCGGTCTCCGCTCCAGAAGAACCACGGCAGCTCGCCGCGGCGATGCTCGCGCTCGGCCGGGTCATCCCCGCCTCGGCGGACGCGGCGATCTCCTCGGCGGCGGCCGGTTCGGTCGTGGTGATGAGCGAGTCCGAGGTCGCCCGCCACAATCGCGACCGCCCCGCGCAACTCCTCGTCGCGAGCTATCCGGCCGACGGCACCGTCGTCCTCGACTACCCGTTCGTGCGCGTGCCGGCGGCGGCCGGCTCCGGCTCAGCCGATGCCATCGCGGCCGCGCACGCCGACACCGCCACCGGCATCGCGGACTTCGAGACCGCCCTCCGCGCCGAGGCCGGTCCGCTGCTGCACGCGGGATTGCGCCGCCCGGACGGCTCCGGCACGATCACGACCTCCGGCGTCAGTGCGGAGCTGCCGTTCCCCGACACCGTGCTCGAGACCGCGCTCGCCGCCGACTCGCTCGGCGCGGGGCAGCTCGAGCTGCTGCGCCAGTGGGGGGTCATGACGCTCCGCTCGCGCATGCTGGCGGTCATCGACGTCTCGGGATCCATGGCGGATCCTGCGGGCGACGGCATGCGACGGATCGACTTGTTCCAGCGGGCCGCCGGGGGAGCCCTCGCCCAGTTCTCGGGGGAAGTCCAGCTCGGCGTCTGGATCTTCTCGACGGCCCGCGACGGCGAGCGCGACTGGGAGGAGCTCGCCCCGATCGCCCCACTCGCGGACGAGGGGCACACGGCGCAGGTGATGGGCGTGGTGGCCTCGCTGCCGGACCGGCTCGGCGGCGCGACCGGCCTGTACGACACGACGCTGGCCGCGGTCGATCGCGTGCGCGAGGGCTACGACCCGCAGAAGATGAACTCGGTGCTGCTCATCACGGACGGCCGGAACGAGGACGAGAACGGGCTCGAGCTCGATCAGCTGCTCTCCCAGCTCGCCGAGCGTCAGGATCCCGAGCGCCCGGTGCCGGTGATCATGGTCGGTTTCGGACCGGACACCGACCTCGAGGCGATGCAGCGCATCGCCGACGTCACCGGCGGGGCGGCGTACTCGGCGACGAGGCCGGAAGACCTCGGCATCGTGCTCGTGGACGCCCTCTCGCAGCGTGCGTGCCGCCCGGACTGCGGCTGAGCGGCCCGGCGGCGCCGCGGCCCGGCGGCGCCACGGCCCGGCGGGCGCCCGGACACGGCGACGGCCTCGGCACCAGAGGTGCCGAGGCCGTCGATTCTCGCCGAGGCTCAGTGCCCGATCGGTGCACCCTCGCCCATGTCGGCGGGCTTGCGCACGAAGAACGTGCCCACGACCGCAGCGATCGAGATGATCGCGCCGACGAGGAACGCGGCGCGGATGCCGGCCGCCTCAGAGGTCTCGAGCGTGGCCCCCGTCGCGGCGACCGCCGCCGACTGCGCCGTCATGACCGTGATGAACAGCGCGGTGCCCGCGGCGCCCGCCACCTGCTGCACGGTGCCGACGATCGCCGAGCCGTGCGAGTAGAACCGCGGTTCGATCGAGCCGAGCGCCGAGGTGAACAGCGGCGTGAACATGAACGCCAGCGCTGCGGAGAGCACGATGTGCGCGACGAGCATCATCCACCACGGCGTCTGCTCGCTGACCATGGTGAGTGACCAGAGCACGCCGCTCACGACGATGCTGCCCGGCACGAGCAGCGGCGCCGGGCCCACCCGGTCGTACAGGCGGCCGACGGTCGGCCCGAGCAGGCCCATCACGAGCCCGCCGGGCAGGAGCAGCAGCCCGGTGGCGAGCGGCTCCAGGTGCAGCACGTTCTGCAGGTAGATCGGCAGCAGGATGATCGTGCCGAACAGCGCCGCCATCATGACGACCATGAGCGCGATCGACACCGCGAAGTTGCGCGAGTGGAAGGTGCGCAGGTCGAGGAGCGCGCGGTCGCGACGCTGCAGCAGCAGCTGACGCCAGATGAACGATCCGAGGGCGATGACGCCGACGCCGAGCGCGACCCACAGCGGCACGGTGTCGCCGGGCGCCTTGCCGGTGACGACCCCGCCGAGGATGCTCAGGCCGTAGACGATGCCGCCGAAGCCGAAGGCCGACAGCACCACGGAGAACACGTCGAGGGGGAGCACGCGGGTCTCGCTGACGTTCTCGACCTTGCGGAAGCCGATCACGAGCATGACCAGGGCGATCGGCAGCACGAACCAGAACATGAATCGCCACGAGAGGAAGTTCAGCACGAGGCCGGAGATGGTCGGCCCGATGGCGGGCGCGACCGACATCACGATCGACACGCGGCCCATGAAGCGGCCGCGGTCGCTCGGGGCGACGACCGTCATGAGGGTCGTCATGAGCAGCGGCATCATGATCGCCGTGCCGGTGGCCTGCACGATGCGGCCGCCGAGGAGCACCTCGAAGCCGGGCGCCGTCGCGGCGATCAGCGTGCCCGCCGAGAACAGCGACATGGCCGTGATGAACATCGCCCGGGTCGGGAACCGCTGCAGCAGGAAGCCCGTGATCGGGATGACGACCGCCATCGTGAGCATGAACGCGGTGGTCAGCCACTGCGCGGCCGACAGCGAGATGTGCAGGTCGTCGACGAGGTGCGGGATGGCGACGCCCATGATCGTCTCGTTGAGGAAGACGACGAAGGTGGCGCCGAGCAACAGCCAGATGACCTTGGTGTCGCGGGCGCCGTGCTCGGGCTGGCCGGCGCGGATGGCCGCGTCCGCCGCGGCGGCTGCGGGCGAGTCGGCGAGGGCCGCGTCGGCGGCGGCGGCGGTCGAAGCGGTGTCCGTCCGGCCGGCGGACGGGGCGGGCTGAACGGAGTCGAGGTCGGAAACGGCGCGTTCGGTCAAGGAGGTTCCCATCGAGAAGGGCGGCGCGGACGAGCGCCTGAGAGTGGTGCGTCGGTGGAGAGTGCAACCCGCCCAGGTTCAGGCGCTATTCCCAGATCCGCAGATCGATAGGAACGAATACGAAACGCGAGGAATCGCGGCGAGTTACGGCGCGGGCGCGGGCCCGTCGGTCGGGCTCGGCTCGGGGAGCCAGCCCTTCAGCAGCTGCTCTTCGGGAGCGAGCTCGTCTTCGATGCGGCGCTCGCGCTCGTCATCGGAAGGGGTGGGAGTTGCATCGCTCATGGTTCCAAGATAGCGCGGGCCACCGACACGCGCACGGGATCAGCTGCCGGAGCCGAGGCCACGCACCGCTGCGACCGCCCGGGTCGCCGCGGCCACGGTCGCCTCGATCTCCTCCGGCGTGGTGGTCGTGCCGAGGGTGAAGCGCACCGCGGTCCCCGCGAGCTCGGCCGGGACGCCCATGGCGGTGAGCACGTGCGAGGCGTCGCTGCGGCCGACGGCGCATGCCGAACCGCTCGAGGAGAGCACGCCGTCGCGCTCGAGCTCGAGCAGCACCGCCTCGCCGCTCGCCCCCGGGAAGAGGAACGACGCCGTCGACGCGAGCCGCCGGACCGGATGGCCGGTGAGGCGGGCGTCGGGGATGCCGGCGACCACTCGGGCCACCAGGGTCCGACCGAGCTCGTCCACCCGGGCCGCGGCCGTCTCCCGCTCCCGTTCGGCGAGCTCGAGCGCCGTCGCGAAGGCCACGGCGCCGGCCACGTTCTCGGTGCCTGAGCGTCGGCCGCGCTCCTGCCCGCCGCCGTGCAGCACCGGCTCGAGCGCCACCCGGCCGCGCACGACGAGCGCCCCGATGCCCTTCGGGGCTCCCACCTTGTGCCCGGCGAGGCTCAGGGCGTCCACCCCGAGGACGTCGAGCTCGAGCGGCAGCCGGCCGGCGGCCTGCACGGCGTCGCTGTGCACCACGGCGCCGCGATCGCGGGCGAGGGCGGCGAGTTCGGCCAGCGGTTGCACGGTGCCGACCTCGTTGTTCGCGAGCTGGATCGACACGAGCGTCGTGTCCGGGCGCAGCACCGCGGCGAGCGCGTCGGGGTGCACGAGGCCCGAGGCATCCACCGGTACGACGTCGAGCGCGAAGCCGTGCACGCGCTCCAGGAACCGCGCCGACTCCAGCACCGCCTCGTGCTCGATCGCGGAGACGACGAGGTGCCGCCCGCGCGGCACCGCAAGCGCGGGGCCCTTCACCGCGAGGTTGTCGGCCTCGGTGCCACCGCTCGTGAACACGACCTCGCCGGGCCGTGCGCCCGTGACCGCAGCGACCCGCTCGCGCGCCCACTCCAGCGCGGTCGCCGCCTGCTCGCCGAGCCCATGGCTGCTCGAGGGGTTGCCGAATGCGCCCGTGAGGTATGGCCACATCGCCTCGAGCGCCTCGCGGCGGACGGGGCCGGTCGCGGCGTGGTCGAGGTAGATCACCGGGCGCCGTCCGCACGCACGTCGAGATCGAGGCCGAGATCGAGGGACCGCACCGAGTGGGTGAGGGCGCCGACCGAGACGACGTCGACCCCGGTCGCGGCGATCGCGGCGACGGTGCCGAGGTTCACGCCGCCGGAGGCCTCGACGATCGCGCGCCCGGCGATCCGCTCGACGCCGGTCGCGAGATCCGCCAGCGAGAAGTTGTCGAGCATGATCGTGTCGGCCCCGCCGTCGATCACGGCGTCGAGCTGGTCGAGCCGGTCCACTTCGACTTCGAGATGCACGGTGTGGCCGAGCCGGTCCCGAGCGGCGCGCAGCGCCGTCGCCAGGTCGACCCCGCCGGCGGTGAGCACCGCGAGGTGGTTGTCCTTCGCCATCACGGCGTCGGACAGCGAACGACGGTGGTTCCGCCCGCCGCCGTCGCGCACCGCGCGCCGCTCGAGGCTGCGGAGGCCGGGGGTGGTCTTCCTCGTGTCGACGATGCGCGCGCCGGTGCCGGCGACGGCGGCGACGTACTCGGCGGTGAGCGTGGCGATGCCGCTCATCCGTTGCACCAGGTTGAGACCGACCCGTTCGGCGGTGAGCACCCCGCGCGCGGGACCGCGCACCGTTGCGAGCACCTGCCCGGCCTCGAAGCGCTCGCCGTCGTCCACCTGGAACTCGACCACGATCGCGGCATCGACGAGCCGGAAGGCGGTGCGGAACGCATCCGAGCCGCTGAGCACGCCCGCTTCCCGGGCGACGAGGGCCGCGTCGGCGGTGGCGTCCGCGGGGATGAGGGTCTCCGAGGTGAGGTCGCCCCAGGGGGCATCCTCGTCGAGCGCGGCGGCGACGAGGCGGTCGAGCTCTCGGTCGGTGGTCATCAGGCGGCCTCCTCGAACGGCGCGGTCGGGTTGTCGACGGGTGCTGCGCTCGGATCGTCGGTGCGGAAATGCGCGCCGACGCTCGTCGTCCGGGTGAGCGCCGCAGCCACGGTGCGGCGGGCGAGCTCGAGCAGGTTGCGGTCCTCGGCGGTGCGTCGGTCGCGGACCTCCGGTGCGCGCCAGGCGTCGAGGGCGGATGCCGCAGCTTCCAGTCCGGGGCCCGAGCGCTCGAGCCCGGCGGCGTCCCACATGAGCGCGCGCAGCGCCTCCCGGTCCATCGCTCGCCCCGCCTCTCGACTTGCCCGACTTTCATGAAAGTCGGGCAACTCAGGGGTGAGGTCTCGACTTGCCCGACTTTCATGAAAGTCGGGCAACTCAGGGGTGGAGTCTCGACTTGCCCGACTTTCATGAAAGTCGGGCAACTCGGAGACTGAGGCGGGGATGGCGGGGGTGGCGGGGGCAGCGACGAGGGCGCGCGCGGCGCGCTCGGCGAACACCGCAGCCTCGAGCAGCGAGTTCGAGGCGAGCCGGTTCGCCCCGTGCACGCCGGTGCGGGCGCACTCGCCGACGGCGAAGAGGTTCGGCAGGCCGGTTCGCGCGTCGAGGTCGACGACGATCCCGCCCATCGCGTAGTGCGCGGCGGGTGTCACCGGGATCGGCTCGCGCGACCAGTCGAACCCGGCGGCGCGGACGGCGCGGTCGAGCCCGGGGAACCGCCGGGCGAGCGCGTCGCGGCCGAGTGCCGTGGCGTCGAGCAGCACGGGCTCGCCGCCCTGCTCGGCCATGGCGTGCCACACGGCGCGCGCGACGACGTCGCGCGGGGCGAGCTCGGCGAGCGGGTGCAGATCAGCGAGGAACCGTCGCCCCGAGGCATCCCGCAGCACCGCGCCCTCGCCGCGCACGGCCTCGGAGATGAGCGGGGTCCCGGGCACGGCGAGCGCGGTGGGATGGAACTGCACGAACTCGAGGTCGGCGACCGCTGCGCCCGCGCGGGCGGCGGCGGCCACCCCGTCGCCCGTCGCGACGGCGGGATTCGTCGTGTGCCGGTAGAGCTGCCCCGCCCCACCGGTGGCGAGCACCACCCGATCGGCCCGGCGCTCGACGATCGCCCCGTCGGCGTCGAGCAGCACGGCGCCGACGACGGCGCCGCCCTCCACGAGGAGTTCGAGCAGCATGGTGCGCTCGTGCACCGCGACGGCGCGCCGGCGGACGGTCGCGACGAGCGCGGCCTCGATCGCCGCTCCGGTGGCGTCTCCGCCGGCGTGCACGACGCGCGCTCGGGAGTGCGCCGCCTCGAGCCCGCGCTCCAGCCCGGAGTCGTCGCGATCGAAGCCGACGCCGAAGCGGATGAGGTCGCGCACCCGGGCGGGCCCCTCCTCGCAGAGGACGCGCACCACCCCGGGGTCGGCGAGCCCGGCGCCCGCGGCGATCGTGTCGGCGTAGTGTCGCTCGGCGGAGTCGTCGGGGAACAGGGCGGCGGCGATCCCGCCCTGCGCGTAGCGGGTGCTGCCCTCGGCGAGCTCGGTCTTCGTGACCAGTTCGACGGCGCAGCCGGCCTCGGCGGCGCGCACCGCCGTCCAGAGGCCGGCGATGCCGCCGCCGACGACGAGCACGCTCGGGGCGCTCGGCACGGTCAGCTCCGGCTCGAGAGCGGCGCCCCGCTCACGGGCGCTCCGCTCGGCAGCGCCCGCAGCATCCGCTCGAGGGCGACCTTGGCGTCGGCGGCGACGGAGTCGGGCACCTGGATGCGGTTGACCACGCGCCCCTCGACGAGCTCCTCGAGCACCCAGGCGAGGTACCCGGGATGGATGCGGTACATCGTCGAGCACGGGCAGACCACCGGGTCGAGGCAGAAGATGGTGTGCTCGGGGTGCTCGGCCGCGAGTCGCTGCACGAGGTTGATCTCGGTGCCGATGGCGAAGGTGGTGCCGGCGGGCGCGGCCTGGATGGCCTTCACGATGAAGTCGGTCGAGCCGGCCGCGTCGGCCGCGTCGACGACGGGCATCGGGGACTCCGGGTGCACGACGACCTGCACGCCCGGGTGCTCGCGGCGCGCCTGCTCGATCTGCTCGACGGTGAAGCGGCGGTGCACCGAGCAGAAGCCGTGCCAGAGGATGACCCGGGCATCACCGAGCGCCGCCGCGTCGTTGCCGCCGAGCGGCTGACGCGGGTTCCACATCGGCATCGCCTCGAGCGGCACTCCCATCGCCTTGGCGGTGTTGCGGCCGAGGTGCTGGTCGGGGAAGAAGAGCACGCGCCGGCCGCGCTCGAACGCCTGCTCGAGCACGGTGCGGGCGTTGGAGGAAGTGCAGACGATGCCGCCGTGCCGTCCGACGAATCCCTTGAGCGCCGCAGAGGAGTTCATGTAGGTCACCGGCACGACGGGAAGGAGCCCGTCGGCGTCGGGCACGTCGAGCTCGCCGTAGACGGTGGCGAGCTGCTCCCAGCACGCCTCGACGCTCGCCTCGTCGGCCATGTCGGCCATCGAGCAGCCGGCGGCGAGGTTCGGCAGGATGACGGCCTGCTCGGGCCGGGAGAGGAGGTCGGCGGTCTCGGCCATGAAGTGCACGCCGCAGAAGACGATCGCCTCGGCGTCCGGCCGGGTCAGCGCGGCGTTCGCGAGCTGGAACGAGTCGCCGACGAAGTCCGCGTGCTGCACCACCTCGTCGCGCTGGTAGAAGTGGCCGAGGACGACGACGCGCTCGCCGAGCGTCTGCTTCGCGCGGCGGATGCGCTCGTGCAGCTCTTCGTCGCTCGCGAGCCGGTACGCCTCGGGCAGCGCCCCTTGGCGGGGCGAGCCCGTGGGGATGACGTCGCCCATCGACGCGCCGGGGCCGTAGGTGGCGGGGCCGGCATCGAAGGTCCAGGGGCCGTCGGCGAGCTCCGGCGCGCAGCTCTCGCCGCCGCTCGCACCGCTCGCGATGAGGCGGATGCTGCGATCGACGGATGCCGCGCGGCGGACATCGAGGGAGGTGGGGCTCATGACGCGGTCCTCTCGGTGGGGCGGAACGGTTCCCGCGCGCCCGGCGCCGTGGCGGCCGGGGCGTAGCGGTACAGCTTCGGCGGGCGGTGCGGGGTGCCGGCGCGGTGCTCGCCGGTTTCCTGCAGTCCGCCCGAGGCGAGCATGGTGCGGCGGAAGTTCGCCGGGTCGAGCTGGCGGCGGAGCACGGCCTCGTAGACCTCGCGCAGTTCGGCGAGGGTGAAGGTGCGGCCGAGCAGGGCGTGCGCGATCTCCGAGTACTCGACTTTCGTGCGCAGCCGCCAGAGGGCGTAGGCGATGATGTCGGCGTGGTCGAACGCGAGCTCGGGCAGGGTGTCGGCGGGGACCCAGCGCACGTTCGGCCCGATCGTGGCTCGCGCGGCCTCGTCGTTCGGCAGCAGCGCCCAGTACACGACGGAGACGACGCGTTCGCCGGGGGAGCGGTCGACGCCGCCGAAGGTGTAGAGCTGCTCGAGGTAGCTGGGTGCGAGCCCGGTCGTCGATCGCAACGTGCGGGCCGCGGCGGTCTCGAGCTCCTCGTTCGGCGGGAGCCAGCCGCCCGGCAGCGCCCAGTGGCCGAGTTGCGGTTCGCGGGTGCGGCGGACGAGCGGCGTCCAGAGTGCGGGAGGGCCGCCTGCGCGATCGGCGCGGAGGGCGAAGATCACTGTGGAGACGGCGAGGCGCACCGTGCTCGGCGGGGTCGTCGGCATCTGGCTCTCCCTTCGCTCCGGTCGGCGGCCGCTCCTCCGACCACGGGCTTCGAGTCAGAATGACTCGAAGCTGGATTGATCTGCAGCTTACAGTCGCATTGACTCGAAGGCGAATCCCTTCGGCGTCGGGCGCGTGGTCGCCGCACAGCGGGGCGACGGGTGGGGTAGGATCGGGCACACAACCGCATACCGGGCCATCGACGCGTCGCGGGAGAGCCACCGGCAGTGAACGTCGGGGGCACCGAAGGAGCAAGCCTCCCCGCCAATCTCTCAGGTACACGACACCGCGATGACGAGGCCGCTCTGAAAAGTGCCCGTTCGGGCCGCCCACGGTGAAAGCGCACATCCCGCGCGAAACTCTCAGGCTCATGACAGAGGGGGAGTTCTCACGCGGCATCCGCCGCGCGTCTCGACGATCGAGGAGAACTCGTGTCCGATTCCGGAACCACCCCCGAAGAGCGCCGCAGCCCGCTCGATGCCGTGCACCGTGCCGCGGGCGCCTCGTTCACGGACTTCGCCGGCTGGCAGATGCCCGTGCGCTACTCGAGCGATCTCGCCGAGCACCGCGCGGTACGTGAGCACGCGGGACTCTTCGACCTCTCCCACATGGCGGAGATCTCGCTCATCGGCCCGGACTCCGCGGCAGCCCTCGACTCCGCGCTCGCCGGAAAGCTCTCGGCGATCGCGGTCGGACAGGCGAAGTACTCGCTGCTGCTCGCCGAGGACGGCGGCATCATCGACGACCTGGTCGTCTACCGCACGGGGGAGGACCGCTTCCTCGTCGTCGCGAACGCGTCGAACCGCGAGGTCGTCGCCGCTGAGCTCGTCGCGCGCGCCTCCGGCTTCGAGACCTTCGTCTCCGACGAGAGCGACGACATCGCCCTCGTCGCCCTGCAGGGCCCCGACGCACGCGCCGTGCTGCTCGAGACGCCGGGATTCGGCGTCGAGGGGCCGGGCAACGACCAGGAGGACTTCGATCTCGCGATCGCCGAGCTGAAGTACTACCGCTCGTTCCCGGCGACCTTCGAGGGCGAGCCCGTGCTCGTGGCCCGCACCGGCTACACCGGTGAGGACGGCTTCGAGCTCTACCTTGCGCCGGAGCAGGCGCCGAAGCTCTGGGCGGCGCTCGCCGAGACCGGCGGTCCGCGCGTCGTCCCCTGCGGGCTCGCGAGCCGCGACACCCTCCGCCTCGAGGCGGGCATGCCGCTCTACGGGCACGAGCTCGGCCGCGGCATCCTGCCGGTGCAGGCCGGGCTCGGCCGGGTCGTCTCCCTCGCCAAGGAGGGTGACTTCGTCGGCCGCGCGGCGATCGAGCGCGGCCCCGCCGACGGGGCGCCCGTGCTCGTCGGGCTCACCGCCGAGGGGCGCCGCGCCCCCCGCGCCGGCTACGAGGTGTACGACGGAGCGTCGGCCGACGCCCGCCGCATCGGCGAGATCACGAGCGGCGCGCTCTCGCCGACGCTCGGCCACCCGATCGCGATGGCGTTCGTCGCCCCCGAGCTCGCCGAGCCGGGCACCGTGCTGCACGTCGATGTGCGCGGCACCCGCATCCCCGCGACCGTCGTCGCGCTCCCCTTCTACACGCGCGCCGCCTGACGCGGCCCGCCGGCTTCGAACCGTTCACCGACCCCACCACCGAGGAGCATCCACATGACCGACGTCACCGCACTGCAGTACACCGAAGAGCACGAGTGGGTGAAGGTCGAGGGCGACACCGCCGTCATCGGCATCACCGACTACGCCGCGGAGAAGCTCGGCGACGTGGTGTACGTCGACCTCCCGGCCGCGGGCACCGCCGTGACCGCCGGCACCGTCGTCGGCGAGATCGAGTCGACGAAGTCGGTCGGCGAGCTCTTCGCACCCATCGACGGCGAGGTCGTGGAGGCGAACCAGGCCGTCATCGACTCGCCCGAGCTCGTGAACAGCGACCCGTTCGGCGAGGGGTGGCTCATCAAGGTGAAGGCGCCCGAGCTGCCGACCCTCATGACCCACGCCGAGTACCGCGCCTTCGTCGGCGAGTAAGGACCCCAGCGCCCGATGAGCACCACCTCGACGTTCGACCTCGACGCCTTCGGGCGCCGCCACATCGGCACCACCGCCGACGACCAGCAGCGCATGCTCGCCGAGCTCGGCTACGACTCGCTCGACGCGCTGATGTCGGCCGCCGTGCCCGCCTCGATCCGCATGGGCGAGGTGCTGAACTCCGCGATCCCGGCCGCGGCGACGGAGCGCGAGGCACTCGCCGAGCTGGCGGCGCTCGCGGCGCAGAACACCGTGCGCACCTCGATGATCGGCCTCGGCTACTCGGGGACGATCACGCCGGCCGTGATCCAGCGGAACGTGCTCGAGAACCCCAGCTGGTACACCGCGTACACGCCGTACCAGCCGGAGATCAGCCAGGGCCGGCTCGAGGCGCTCATCAACTTCCAGACGATGGTCGAGGACCTCACCGGGCTCGACATCGCCAACGCCTCCATGCTCGACGAGGGCACGGCGGTGGTCGAGGCGATGCTCCTCGCCCGGCGCGCCTCGAAGTCGCCGTCGAACCGCTTCGTCGTCGACGCCGACGCGCTGCCGCAGACGAAGGCGCTGCTCGCCTCCCGCTCGGCCGTCCTCGGCATCGAGCTCGTCGAGGTGCCGCTCGCCGAGCTCGTCGAAGCGAGCGGGCCGCACGAGGCACCCTTCGACCGGCTCAGGGAGCAGCTCGGCGAGCACTTCGGCGTGTTCGTGCAGTATCCCGGTGCCTCCGGACGCGCCTGGGACCCGACGGCCGTGCTCGCCGCCTCGAAGGCGCAGGGCGGGCTCGCGGTGGTCGCCGCCGATCTGCTCGCCCTCGCCGTGCTCACGAGCCCCGGCGAGCTCGGCGCCGACGTCGCCGTCGGCACCACGCAGCGATTCGGCGTGCCGATGGGCTTCGGCGGACCGCACGCCGGTTACATGGCCGTCCGCAAGGGCCTCGAGCGGCAGATGCCGGGCCGACTCGTCGGCGTCTCGGTGGATGCCTCGGGCGCGCCCGCCTACCGGCTCAGCCTGCAGGCCCGCGAGCAGCACATCCGCCGCGAGAAGGCGACGTCGAACATCTGCACCGCCCAGGTGCTGCTCGCCGTGATGGCGTCGATGTACGCGGTCTACCACGGCCCCGCCGGCATCCGCCACATCGCGGTGACCACCGCGCAGAAGGCCGCCGCGCTCGCCGGGGTGCTCACCGGCTACGGGCTCACGCTCGTCAGCGAGACGTACTTCGACGCGATCGAGGTGCACGTGCCCGGCCTCGCGAAGAACGTCGTGGCGCGCGCCCGCGAGCTCGGGGTGCACCTCTGGGAGGTCGACGAGGCGACGGTGCATGTCGCGGTCGACGAGACGACCACCGAGGCGGAGCTCGCCCTCGCGGCCCGCGCCTTCGGCCTGCCGGAGGAGACCACCGTGCCGGTGGACCTGCGCACGCTCCCGGCGAGCCTGCCGTCCGGCCTCGCCCGCTCGAGCGCGTACCTCACGCACCCGGTGTTCAACACGCACCAGTCCGAGACGCAGATGATGCGCTACCTGAAGACGCTCGCCGACCGCGACTACGCGCTCGACCGCGGCATGATCCCGCTCGGCTCGTGCACCATGAAGCTGAACGCGGCGACCGAGATGCAGGCGGTCACCTGGCCGGCCTTCGCGAACCTGCACCCGTTCGCGCCGGAGGCCGACGTCGTCGGCAGCCTCGGGCTCATCGAGCAGCTCGAGAGCTGGCTCGCCGAGGTCACCGGCTACGACACGGTCTCGTTGCAGCCCAACGCGGGCAGCCAGGGCGAGCTCGCGGGCCTGCTCGCGATCCGCGGCTACCACGACGCGAACGGCGAGCACGAGCGCGACCTCTGCCTCATCCCTTCGAGCGCGCACGGCACGAACGCGGCCTCGGCAGTGCTCGCGGGCATGCGCGTCGTCGTCGTGGCGACCGACGAGCTCGGCAACGTCGACCTCGACGACCTGCGCGCGAAGATCACCGAGCACGCGGCATCCATCGCGGCGCTGATGATCACCTATCCCTCGACGCACGGCGTGTACGAGCACGAGGTGAAGGAGATCACCCAGGCGGTGCACGACGCCGGCGGCCAGGTCTACGTCGACGGCGCGAACCTCAACGCGCTGCTCGGCTACGCGCGGTTCGGCGACTTCGGCGGCGACGTCTCGCACCTGAACCTGCACAAGACGTTCTGCATCCCGCACGGCGGCGGCGGCCCCGGCGTGGGACCGGTCGCGGCGAAGGCGCACCTCGCGCCCTACCTGCCGGGGCATCCGCTGGCGCAGCGTCCCGATCACGCCGGTGGGTTCGTGCACGGCGGCGGACCGGTCTCGGCCGCGCCGTACGGCAGCCCGTCGATCCTGCCGATCTCCTGGGCGTACGTGCGCATGATGGGTGCCCAGGGCCTGCAGGACGCGACGGCGGCCGCGGTGCTCGGCGCGAACTACGTGGCGGCGCGCCTGCGCGAGCACTTCCCGGTGCTGTACACGGGGGAGCACGGGCTCGTCGCGCACGAGTGCATCCTCGACCTGCGGCCGCTCACGGCGGAGACCGGGGTCACGGTCGACGACGTCGCGAAGCGGCTCATCGACTACGGCTTCCACGCGCCGACGATGTCGTTCCCGGTCGCGGGCACGCTCATGGTCGAGCCGACGGAGTCGGAGGACCTGGCCGAGCTCGAGCGTTTCGTCGAGGCCATGGTGAGCATCAAGGCCGAGGCCGACGCGGTCGGCCGTGGGGAGTGGCCCGCCGACGACAACCCGCTGCGGAACGCGCCGCACACGGCCGAATCCGTCATCGCGGGGGAGTGGGCGCACCCGTACTCCCGTGAGCAGGCGGTGTACCCCGTGCGCTCGCTCGTGCGCAGCAAGTACTGGGCCCCGGTGCGCCGGATCGACCAGGCGTTCGGCGACCGCAACCTGGTCTGCGCGTGCCCGCCGGTGGAGGCGTTCGCCTGATTCCGAGCTGAACGGCGGGCGGATGGCCGGGCACGACGTGTCCGGGCCATCCGCCCTGCCGCTCGGAGCCCCACAGGTCTAAACTGAGGATCATTCACACGTGGAGGTGTCGGATGCTCCCCATGGACGCCCTGCTCGGGGCCGGATTCATCCTCTTCGTCGTGGGCCTCGCGGTCGCGACGAGCGATCGCTTCGGGCTGGACACCCGCGCCGGCCTCCTCGAGCGCCGCGATCCCGTGGCCGCGAACGCCATGCGGCGTGCGCAGGCGGTCCTGGAGCTGCGCGGCGGCTACGGCGACGAATGCGTCGGCGCGGTGTGCACGCCGAGCCGGAGGAGCTGGATCGACGGGGCCCGGGTGCGCGGCTCGGACACCGACCCGCGGGTCGAGGTCGCGGAGGAGCAGCTGCCGCCGATGCCGGCGACCGTGGTCGCCCTCGCGACGGCGACGCACGTGCCCGGCGTCAGGCGCCCGGCGCCGCGAACAGTCCCGGCCACCACGCGAGCGCCAGCGGGTACCCGATGAAGGCCGCCATGTCGAGCACCCAGTGCGCGATCACGAGCGGCATCGTGCGTCCCCAGCGCACATAGCACCAGCCGAAGACGATGCCCATCGCGACGTTGCCCGCGAACGGGCCGAAGCCCTGATAGAGGTGGTAGCTGCCCCGCAGCAGCGCGCTCGAGACGATCGTCGCCCAGGGGCCGACGCCGAGCTCCCGCAGCCGGGTGAAGAGGTAGCCGACGACGATGATCTCCTCGGTGAGCGCCGCCTTCATCGCCGCGAGCACGAGGATCGGCACCGTCCACCAGTGGGTGTCGAGCGGGGCCGGCACCACCGCCACGGTGATGCCCAGCGCGCGGCCGGCGGCGTAGAGCGCGAGCCCCGGGATGCCGATCGCCGCGACGAGCGCGAGCCCGGAGACGACGTCGTGGCCGGGGCGGGTGAGGTCGAAGCCGATCCGGCGGAACGGGCTGCGTCCCGGGCGCCAGAGCAGGTAGAGGGCGAGCGCGACGACGAACAGTCCGAAGAACACGTCGAGGAACTGATAGGTGAAGTCGAGCCACTCGCGGCTCGATCGGGACTGATTGATCGCCGCCGACTGCTCGGCGAGCGGGGTCGTGTCGGTGACCCGCGCGACGATCGAGACGATCGAGTAGACGGCCGATGCGCCGAGCGAGAGACCGAGCACGATCGCGAGCTCGACTCGCATACGACGGGCGGCTGACATGCGATCATCTTCGCATGGCGTCACTGGGCGCAAGATTCCTGCGCTTTCGCGTCGGAAAGTGGCGTCGCACGAGTCGTCAGGTTTCGCGTCGGTAACGGTTTGGCCGTGGAGTTTGCTTCGTGTGGGAGGACTCCTTAGCCTCGACATACCAGCGCTCGGGCGCGGCCAGAAGCCCTGCCTGCATGCGCACATCTCACAGGAGGAACATTGAAGATCAAGAGAATCGGCGTTGCCGCCATTGCTCTTGCTGCAGCCGGGGCGCTCACGCTCACCGGTTGCACGAGCGGCTCGCCGTCGTCGAGCGGTGCTGCCGGCGACACGTCGGCCATCATCACGACCAACGGCTCCGAGCCCCAGAACCCGCTGATCCCGACCAACACCAACGAGGTCGGCGGCGGAAAGATCCTCGACGCGATCTTCGCGGGCCTCGTGTACTACGACGCCAAGGGCGCCGTGCACAACGATGTCGCGGAGTCCATCGAGTCCGACGACGCGCAGAACTACACCATCAAGATCAAGCCGGACCTGAAGTTCACGAACGGCGACCCGGTGAACGCCGAGTCGTTCGTGAAGGCGTGGAACTACGGTGCCGCGCTCGACAACGCGCAGCTCTCCAGCTACTTCTTCGGTGACATCGAGGGCTTCTCGCTCGACGAGAACCGCCCCGAGCTCTCGGGCCTCAAGGTCGTCGACGACCTGACCTTCACGGTCGCGCTCGTGCAGCCCGAGTCGGACTTCCCGCTCAGCCTCGGCTACTCGGCGTTCTACCCGCTCCCCGAGTCGGCGTGGGACGACCTCGAGGCCTTCGGTGAGAACCCGATCGGCAACGGCCCGTACATGCTCGACGGCGAGGGTGCCTGGAAGCACAACGAGGACATCAGCCTCGTCACGAACCCCGACTACGACGGTCCGCGCAAGGCGCAGAACGGCGGGCTCGACATCATCTTCTACGCCTCGCAGGACGCCTCGTACGCCGACCTGCAGGGCGGCAACGTCGATGTCGTCGACCAGATCCCGGAGGCGGCGCTCAGCAGCTACGCCGACGAGTTCCCGGACCGCTCGGTCAACCAGGCCGCCGCGATCTTCCAGTCCTTCACCATCCCCGCGCGCCTGCCGCACTTCGCGGGCGAGGAAGGCCAGCTCCGTCGCGCCGCCATCTCGATGGCGATCAACCGCGAGGAGATCACCGACGTGATCTTCGAGGGCACCCGCACCCCGGCGCACGACTTCACCTCGCCCGTCATCGACGGCTACTCGGAGGACGTGCCCGGCTCTGAGGTGCTCGAGTTCAACCCGGAGAAGGCGAAGGAGCTGTGGGCACAGGCCGACGCCATCTCCCCGTGGAGCGGCGCCTTCCAGATCGCCTACAACGCCGACGGTGGCCACCAGGGCTGGGTCGACGCCGTGTCGAACCAGCTGAAGAACAACCTCGGCATCGACGCGTCGGGCAACCCGTACCCGACCTTCGCCGAGGCGCGCACCGAGATCACCAACCGCACCATCCAGACCGCGTTCCGCAGCGGTTGGCAGGCCGACTACCCGGCGCTGTTCAACTTCCTCGGGCCGCTGTACGGCACGGGTGCCGGTTCGAACGACGGTGACTACTCGAACCCCGAGGTCGACGCGCTCCTCAAGGAGGGTCGTGCCGAGACCGACATCGACGCCGCGAACGAGAAGTTCCAGCAGGTCCAGGAGATCCTGTTCAAGGACCTCCCCGCGGTTCCGCTGTGGTACTCGAACGTCAACGGCGCGTGGAACGACACCGTGGACAACGTGGAGTTCGGCTGGAACTCGGTTCCGCTGTACTACCAGATCACCAAGGCTGCGGAGTAGTTCCCAGCCTGCGACGACTCAGGGTTAGACTCTGAGGCGCCCGTGGGGCGGCGGTCATCAGACCGCCGCCCCACACCCACGTGTCCCGCGGTCTCGCGAACGGCGTAGCATCGTAGGGCGACTCCACAACGGTGAGGTTTCTTCCAATAATGTCCACAACCGCAGAAGCCGAGGCCTGATCCATGGCCGGCTACATCCTGCGCCGACTGCTGCAGGCGATCCCTGTCTTGCTCGGCACCACCTTCCTGATCTACTTCATGGTCTTCGCCATGCCGGGCGACCCCGTCGTCGCCCTGTTCGGTGACAAGACCCCGCCCCCCCAGGTGCTCGAGGCGGTGCGCGAGCGCTACAACCTCGACAAGCCGTTCATCGTCCAGTACCTGCTGTTCCTCGGCGGCATCTTCCGCGGTGACTTCGGGGTCTCCTTCTCGGGCGAGCCGGTCTCCGACATCCTGGCCCGCACCTTCCCGGTGACGCTGCAGCTCGCGGCGATCGCCACGGTGTTCCTCGCCGTCGGCGGCATCCTCATCGGCCTCATCTCGGGCCTGCGCAAGGGTGGCATCTTCGACGCGAGCGCGCTCGTGGTGAGCCTCATCCTCATCTCGCTGCCGATCTTCGTCGTCGCCTTCACCGCGCAGTACATCTTCGGCGTCCAGCTCGGCTGGTTCCGGACGACCGTGGGGTCCGGAGCGCCGATCCAAGACCTGATATTGCCGGCAATGGTGCTGGCCACAGGAAGCTTCGCGCAGATCGTCCGACTGACGAGGGCGTCGGTCATCGAGACGGACGGTCAGGACTTCGTTCGCACCGCCGCGAGCAAGGGCCTGTCCCGGCGACGCATCGTCCCCGTGCACATCCTGCGCAACTCGCTCATCCCGGTCGTGACCTACATCGCCGTGGACTTCGGCGTGCTCATGGTGGGCGCCACCGTGACCGAGGGCATCTTCAACGTGCCCGGCGTCGGTCGCACCCTCTACCAGGCGATCATCCGCGGGGAGGGACCGACCGTCGTCTCCTTCGTGACCGTCATGGTGCTGATCTACCTCATCGTGAACCTCCTGGTGGATCTGCTGTACGCCGTTCTCGACCCGAGGATCCGCTATGTCAAGTAACACCCGATCCACCCAGCAGCACTACGTCGCCCCGGTCGAGGAGACCCCGCTCGTCGCCATCGACGCCGTGAAGGCCGAGGGCAAGCCCTCGAACCTCTGGCGAGACGCCTGGGCCGACGTGCGCCGCCGCCCGATGTTCTGGATCTCGGCGGCGATCATCCTGCTCGTCGTCGTGGTCGCCCTGTTCCCGGGTCTGTTCACCCAGGTGCCGCCGAACAACGACTGCCAGCTGTCCAACAGCAACGCCGGTCCCGCGCCGGGCCACCCGCTCGGCTTCACCAAGCAGGGCTGCGACATCTACTCGCGCATCATCCACGGCACCTCGACCTCGCTCTCGGTCGGCCTCATCGTGACGGTGCTCGTGGCGGTGCTCGGCATCCTGTTCGGCGCCTTCGCCGGGTTCTACGGCGGCTGGGTCGACTCGGTGCTCTCCCGTCTCGGTGACATCTTCTTCTCGATCCCCTACATCCTCGCGGCCGTCGTCGTCATGTCGGTGCTCTCGAAGTACGCGAGCATCTGGACGATCGCCTTGGCGATCGGCATCTTCGCGTGGCCAGCGACAGCGCGTGTGTTGAGAGCCGAGATCCTGAGGGTGAAGAACTCCGACTTCGTGATGGCGGCCACCGCCCTCGGCGTCTCCCGGTTCCGCATCCTGCTCCGGCACGTGCTGCCGAACTCGATCGCCCCGGTGATCGTGATCACGACCATCTCGCTCGCCTCGGCGATCGTCGCGGAGGCGACCCTGTCGTTCCTCGGCGTCGGCCTGCCGTCGAGCATCATGTCGTGGGGCAACGACATCAGCCAGGCGCAGCGGGACCTCCGCACCGCGCCGCAGACGCTGATCCTCCCGTCGATCGCGCTGAGCGTGACCGTGCTGAGCTTCATCATGCTCGGCGAGGTCGTCCGCGACGCGCTCGACCCGAAGGCGAGGGCTCGTCGATGACCGAGATCGAGACCGAGAAGACGATCGGAACCCCCGTGCCCGAAACCCGTACCGACGACGAGCGCCCCCTGCTCGAGATCAAGGATCTCAAGGTCGGTTTCAAGACGCAGACCGGCATGGTTACGGCCGTCGACGGCGTCGACATCACCCTCTATCGCGGGCAGAGCCTCGCGATCGTGGGGGAGTCGGGCTCCGGCAAGTCGACGACCGCGCACGCGATCATCAACCTGCTGCCCGGCTCCGGCCAGATCGCCAGCGGTCAGATCCTGCTCGACGGGCAGGACCTGACCAAGGCGAGCAAGCACGAGATGGAGTCCATCCGCGGCCGCAAGGTCGGCTTCGTCCCGCAGGACCCGATGTCGAACCTGAACCCGGTCTGGTCGATCGGCTTCCAGGTCGAAGAGGCGATCCGTGCGAACGGCATCGCGAGTGAGCGCAAGGCCGTCAAGGCCCGCGCGATCGAGGTGCTGAAGGAGGCGGGCCTGCAGGACGCCGACCGTCGCCTGAAGCAGTTCCCGCACCAGTTCTCCGGCGGCATGCGCCAGCGCGTGCTCATCGGCATGGGCCTCGCGGCGAACCCGCAGCTGCTCATCGCCGACGAGCCCACCTCGGCGCTCGACGTCACGGTGCAGCGGGTCATCCTCGACCACCTCGAGTCGCTCACCCGCGAGCTCGGCACCACGCTGCTGTTCATCACGCATGACCTGGGTCTCGCCGCCGAGCGCGCCGAGCAGCTCGTCGTGATGTACAAGGGCCGGGTGGTCGAGTCGGGCCCGTCGCTGCAGATCCTGCAGAACCCGCAGCACCCGTACACGCAGCGCCTCGTCGCCGCGGCGCCGAGCCTCGCCTCGCGCCGCATCCAGGCCACGGGCAGCATCAAGGCCGCCGAGGACTCGATGGGCGAGGATGCCGCGGCCGCCGCAGGCGAGGCGATCGACCTGATCGCGACCGCCGAGGCGCGGGCGGAGGCGCTCGAGACCGCTGCGGCGCAGCCGCCGGCGATCGTCGTGGAAGACCTGACGAAGGTCTACAAGATCCGCGGCACGGGCGACTTCACCGCGGTCGACAGCGTGTCGTTCCAGATCGCGAGGGGCACCACCACGGCGCTCGTCGGTGAGTCGGGATCGGGCAAGTCGACCGTCGCGAAGATGCTGCTGAAGCTCGAGGACTCGACCTCCGGTCGCATCCTCGTCGGCGGCGCGGACCTCGCGAACGTGCGCGGCAAGGAGCTCTTCGCGCTCCGCAGCCGCATGCAGCCGGTCTTCCAGGACCCGTACGGTTCGCTGAACCCGCTCCGCAACATCGGCAACACGATCGGCGAGCCGCTGATGACCCACAAGGTGGGCACCAAGGCGTCGCGTCGCGAGCGCGTGTTCGAGCTGCTCGACCAGGTCTCGCTGCCGCGCACCCTCGTCGGCCGCTACCCGAACGAGCTCTCCGGCGGCCAGCGTCAGCGCATCGCCATCGCGCGGGCGCTCGCGCTGAAGCCCGAGATCGTCGTGCTCGACGAGGCCGTCTCGGCCCTCGACGTGCTCGTGCAGGCCCAGATCCTGCGCCTGCTCGCCGATCTGCAGGCCGAGCTCGGGCTCACGTACCTCTTCATCACGCACGACCTCGCGGTCGTGCGCGTCATCGCTGACAACGTCTGCGTGATGCAGAAGGGGCGCATCGTCGAGGCCGCGACCACCGACGAGGTGTTCGAGAACCCGCAGCAGCAGTACACGAAGGACCTGCTCGCCGCGATCCCGGGGGCGAACATCCCGCTCGGCGTCTGATCCGACCGTCAGGAGGCCCGGTCCGCACACGCGGACCGGGCCTCCTGCGTCCGCCCGCCGGGTCGGCCCGGGAACCCGGTGCCGGAGCGTTCTCCACAGTGCGATACGATGTCAGGCGGCCGAGTCCGGCCGATCATCCACCGACAGGAGCCTTCCTTCATGGCGCTCGCCCACCGCACCGATCTGCGCAACGTCGCGATCGTCGCCCACGTCGACCACGGCAAGACGACGCTCGTCGATGCCATGCTCAAGCAGACGAACTCCTTCGCGGAGCACGCGCACGTCGACGATCGCGCCATGGACTCGAACGAGCTCGAGCGTGAGAAGGGCATCACGATCCTCGCCAAGAACACGGCGGTGGAGTACAAGGGCGCGCACGCGAAGGACGGCCCGGTCACGATCAACGTGATCGACACCCCCGGCCACGCCGACTTCGGCGGCGAGGTCGAGCGCGGCCTGTCGATGGTCGACGGCGTCGTGCTGCTCGTCGACTCGTCCGAGGGGCCGCTGCCGCAGACCCGCTTCGTGCTGCGCAAGGCGCTCGAGGCCCGGCTGCCGGTCATCCTCCTCGTGAACAAGACCGACCGACCCGACGCGCGCATCGCCGAGGTCGAGGAGGAGAGCCACGACCTGCTGCTCGGCCTCGCGAGCGACCTCGCCGACGACGTGCCCGACCTCGACGTCGACGCGCTGCTCGATGTGCCGGTCGTCTACGCCTCCGGGAAGGCGGGCCGCGCCTCGCGCAACCGCCCCGCGAACGGCGAGCTGCCCGACAACGGTGACCTCGAGCCGCTGTTCGAGGCCATCCTCGAGCACGTGCCCGCCCCGAGCTACGACGATGAGGCGCCGCTGCAGGCCTGGGTCACGAACCTCGACTCCTCGCCGTTCCTCGGCCGCCTCGCGCTGCTGCGCGTCTTCAACGGTCGCATCAAGAAGGGCCAGACGGTCGCCTGGGTGCGTCACGACGGCAGCCACTCGAACGTGCGCGTCACCGAGCTGCTGAAGACGAAGGCCCTCGAGCGGTTCCCCGCCGAGGACGCCGGTCCCGGCGACATCATCGCCGTCGCCGGCATCGAGGAGATCACGATCGGCGAGACGCTCGCCGACCCGGAGGACGTGCGGCCGCTCCCGGCGATCCACGTGGACGACCCGGCGATCTCGATGACGATCGGCACGAACACCTCGCCCATCGTCGGCAAGGTGAAGGGGCACAAGCTCACCGCTCGCATGGTGAAGGACCGGCTCGACCGGGAGCTCATCGGCAACGTCTCGCTGAAGGTCGTCGACATCGGCCGCCCGGATGCCTGGGAGGTGCAGGGCCGCGGCGAGCTCGCCCTGGCGATCCTCGTCGAGCAGATGCGCCGCGAGGGCTTCGAGCTCACGGTCGGCAAGCCGCAGGTGGTCACGAAGCAGATCGACGGCAAGCTGCACGAGCCGTTCGAGCACCTGACGATCGACGCCCCCGAGGAGTACCTCGGCGCGATCACCCAGCTCCTGGCCGCCCGCAAGGGGCGGATGGACAACATGTCCAACCACGGCACCGGCTGGGTCCGCATGGAGTTCATCGTGCCGAGCCGCGGTCTGATCGGCTTCCGCACGGAGTTCCTCACCATCACGCGCGGCACCGGCATCGCGAACGCGATCTCCCACGGCTACGAGCCGTGGGCGGGCACGATCACGACGCGCAACAACGGCTCCATCGTGGCCGACCGCGCCGGTGTGGTCACGCCGTTCGCGATCATCGCGCTGCAGGAGCGCATGTCGTTCTTCGTGAACCCGACCGAGGAGGTCTACGAGGGCATGGTCATCGGCGAGAACTCGCGCGCCGACGACATGGACGTGAACATCACGAAGGAGAAGAAGCTCACGAACATGCGTTCGTCGACGGCCGACACCTTCGAGTCGATGACGCCGTCCCGCCAGCTGACGCTGGAGGAGTGCCTCGAGTTCGCCCGTGAGGACGAGTGCGTCGAGGTGACGCCCGAGAAGGTGCGCATCCGCAAGGTCGAGCTCGACGCGACGGCCCGCGCTCGCGCGACCTCGCGCCTGAAGAAGCAGGGCTGATCCGGGATTCCACCGATCTTGTTCGGATGCCGCGGGCTTCGGCCCGCGGCATCCGTCGTTTCCGGGGCGGCGCGCGTGCTGCCGTGGCTCGGGTAGTCGATTCGGGATGCCTGGCCGGGGTCATCCCCAGGATTCATGCATTTGGATGAAGCTCCCAGGGAAACCCGCGTACGGTAGCCGAGGTCCTTCGATAAAGATTCGATAACGAACGCATGAACCCGATACGAAACGCATGACGAATTCCCCCGCATCCCGAGGCCGCCGCGCGGCCGCCCGCCCGGCCCGACGCCGCCGTTCCAGCCCCCCGCCCGCTAGGCGCGCCCTCGCGACCCTCGGCATGACGTTCGCCGGTGGCATGATCCTCGCCACGAGCCTGCCCGCGCTCGCGGTCACCGCGACCTCCACCGAGCCGACCGCCTCCGTCTACGCACCCGTCGTCGACGTGCTCGCGCCGAAGCCCCAGGAGCTCACGGTCGGCAGCGACGTCGTCGCGGCCGGTGTGGCGGTCGACGAGTTTACGGCCGTCGCCGCACCGCCGCCGATCGCTGCTTCGGTCGCGGGCCTCGGCACGGTCGAGATCCAGCGCACCGACGCGATCGTGTGGCCGGTCACCAACCCCGGCCGCATCAGCGACGGCTTCGGGCCGCGGTCCGCGCCCTGCGCCGGGTGCTCGACGTTCCACAAGGGCGTCGACTTCATCCCTGGCGTCGGGACGCCGGTGATGTCGATCGCCGACGGCGTCGTGGTCACCGCCACCGAGAACGGCGGCGGCCTCGGGGTGAACGTCGAGGTGCAGCACAACATCGACGGCGAGCTGCTGACCAGCTCCTACTCGCACATGCAGTTCGGCTCGCTCCAGGTCTCGGTGGGCGACTCGGTCGTCGCCGGCCAGCAGCTCGGCAGCATCGGCTCGACCGGTCAGTCGACCGGCCCCCACCTGCACCTCGAGATGTACGGCACCGACGACGCGCGCTTCGACGGGATGGCCTGGCTGAGCGCTCGGCTCGGCTGACCACCCGCTCGCCCCGCTGCCCGACCCGCGGCCGCCTCGGCGGCGGCCGAGCGACTCAGCGGCCCGTGAAGGCCGGGTCGCGCTTCTCGAGGAAAGCGGCGACGCCCTCGCGCATGTCCTCGGTGCGGAAAGCGTCCCGGAACCCCTCGATCTCGAGCAGCGTCGCGGTGGCGGTCGGCGTTCCGGCCGCGCCGACGAGCACGCGCTTCGCGAGCGCGACGGCCGTGGCGGCATTCGCGCCGATCAGCCCGATCGTCTCGCGGGCGCCGGCGAGGAGCGCCTCGCGGTCGTCGAAGCGCCGCGTCACGAGGCCGAGTCGAGCAGCCTCGTCGACCCCCATCTGGCGCCCGGTGTAGATGAGCTCCTTCGCGAGCGCCGGGCCGACGGCGCGGGGGAGCCGCACCGTGCCGCCGAAGCCGGGGATGAGCCCGAGGTGCACCTCGGGCTGGCCGAAGCGCGAGGCCTCGGTCGCGTAGATGAAGTCGCAGGCGAGGGCGAGCTCGAGCCCGCCGCCGAGCGCGTAGCCGTCGACGCAGGCGATGACGGGCAGTGGCAGCGCCTCGATCGCCGCGGCCACCGCATGCCCCCGCTCCGCCGTCTGCGCGCCTTCGTCGGGGGTGAGCCCGGCCATCGCCGAGATGTCCGCGCCCGCGACGAACGCCCGCCCGCCCGCCCCGAGGAGCAGGACCCCGGCGAGCTCGCCCGGATCGGCGGCGAGCTCGGCGACGAGCTCGGCGAGGCCGTCGAGGACCTCGGGGGACAGCGCATTCAACGCCTTCGGCCGGTCGACGGTGATGGTCGCGACGCGGCCGTCGCGCTCGAGGCGCACCACCGGTGCGGCCGTTCCATCGCTTCGCTCGACGTCGTCGTTGCTCGTCATGCCCGCGCCTCCCATTCGCCCCGGCCGGGGCCTCCCGCCTCACGCTACGCCATGTCCGCCGAGGGCGGTCGGCGGTAGACTCGCCGCATGTCCGTCGCGCATCCTCGTCTCCGTCTCGGCGTACTCGCCGCCACCGCCGTCTTCGCGGCGACCGCGCTCACCGGCTGTTTCGCGAACCCGGTCGAAGACCTCGTGAACCAGGGCATCGAGGGCGCCGTCGAAGAGGCCACCGGCGGCGACGTCTCGCTCGGCGGCGAGCTGCCCGCCGATTTCCCCGACGACGTGCCGCTCGTCGACGGCGAGATCGTCTTCGCCGCGGGGACCGCGGGCGAGGGGTGGCTCGTCACCATGACCTCGTCGTCCGCCGACCCCGTGGCCGACGCCGTCGCCGCGCTCGAGGCTGCGGGCTTCGCGCCCGACACCACGCTCTCCGGGGCCGACGCCGGCGCTGCCGTCTACGCGAACGCGACGTACCTCGTGCTCGTCGCGGGCGATGGTGAGAACGTGGCCTACACGGTCACGGCGAAGCCCCAGTGAACGACCACGCGGCGCAGTCCTCGGTCTGGAGCCGGGTCGGCGGACTGCTGCTCGCCGGGCTGATCGGCGTGGTCTACGGTGCCGTCGCGACGATCGGCCACCGCCAGAGCATCGAGCTCGGCGGGGTCTCGATCCCGTGGGGGCTCGTCGCCGGCCTCCTCGGCGTCGCGGCGCTGCTGCTCGGCATCCGCCTGGTGGCCGGTGGCCGCTGGGCCGCGGCCGCCGCAGCGGTCGGCGTCATCGCGATCGTCGCGCTGCTGTCCCTGCCCGGCCCCGGTGGCTCGGTGCTCATCGCGAGCGGCCTCGTCGGCACCGCCTGGTCGATCGGGCCGGCGCTCGTCGCCGTGCTCGTGGTCGCGTGGCCCTCGTTGCCGCAGCGGCGACGGCCGCTCGCAGCGGTTCCCGCGTCGTCCGGTGACGCGTCCCCGGCGCCGTGACCGAGGAGCCCGCTCTAGACTGAAGCGACCGCTTCGAAGGGACGAGCCGTGACGTATGTGATCGCGCTGCCGTGCGTGGATCTGAAAGACCGCGCCTGCATCGACGAGTGCCCGGTGGACTGCATCTACGAGGGTGAGCGATCGCTGTACATCCACCCCGACGAGTGCGTCGACTGCGGTGCGTGTGAGCCGGTGTGCCCGGTCGAGGCGATCTACTACGAAGACGACCTCCCCGACGAATGGGCCGACTACTACAAGGCCAACGTCGAGTTCTTCGACGAGATCGGCTCGCCCGGCGGCGCCGCCAAGGTCGGCGTCATCGCCTACGACCACCCGATCGTCGCGGCCCTGCCTCCGCAGGTGCACTGAGCATGGTGCGCGGCGAGCTGCCCGACTACCCCTGGGACCTCATGGCGCCGTACCGCGAGACGGCGGCAGCACATCCCGACGGTCTCGTCGACCTGTCGATCGGCTCGCCCGTCGACGCGACGCCTGCGGTCGTGCGCGAGGCGCTCGCCGGAGCGACCGACGCGCACGCGTACCCGACCACGGTCGGCACCGACGCGCTCCGTTCCGAGATCGTGCGCTGGTTCGCGGGGCGCCGCGGGGTCACCGGGCTCACCGAGGCGAACGTGCTGCCGACGATCGGGTCCAAGGAGCTGGTCGCGCTCCTGCCGTTCCTCCTCGGCCTCGGCGAGGGTGACGTGGTGGTGCACCCGCGAGCGGCCTACCCGAGCTACGAGATGGGCGCCGTGCTCGTGGGGGCGACGGCGATGGCCGCCGACGATCCCGCCGAGTGGCCGGCCGAGACGAAGCTCATCTGGCTGAACAGCCCCGGCAACCCCGACGGTCGCGTCCTCGGTCTCGACGAGCTGCGGGCCGCCCGAGCCCGCGCCCACGAGCTCGGCGCCGTCATCGTGAGCGACGAGTGCTACGCGGAGCTCGGCTGGGAGGGGGAGTGGGCGAAGACGCCCGTGCCCTCGCTGCTCGACCCGCGCGTGATCGGTGACGACCGGCGCAACACGCTCGCCATCTACTCGCTGTCCAAGCAGTCCAACATGGCCGGGTACCGGGCGGCGTTCGTGGCGGGCTGCCGCGGGGTCGTCTCGCGCATCACGACCGTCCGCAAGCACGCCGGCCTGATGGTGCCGTACCCGCTGCAGCAGGCCATGGTCGCCGCGCTCCGCGACGAACGTCACGTGGCCGAGCAGAAGGCGCGCTACCGAGCCCGGCGCGACCAGCTGAAGCCGGCGCTCGAGGCGGCCGGGTTCCGCATCGATCACAGCGAGGCGGGGCTCTACCTGTGGGCGACCGAAGGGCGCGACGCCTGGGAGAGCATCGAGCGGCTCGCGGGCCTCGGGATCCTCGGCGGGCCCGGGCACTTCTACGGGGTGCACTATCCGCAGCACGTCCGGCTCTCGCTGACCGCGAGTGACGAGCGGATCACTGCGGCATCCGCTCGTCTGCGCGGCTGACGCGCTGATCCACACCCGATTGTCGGCATTCTCCAAGGATCCGGCGATGCTTTGGCGGGTGCGACAGTGTGCTCCGGGCGCGTCTAGGCTGTACTCGGGCAGCGGCCGCCAACCGGGCTGCGCTCTTGAAGGCAGGTGACCGCACCATGACGATCACAGGAGGCGCCGTGACCGACGTCGTGAACTCCGCGGCCGGGCAGAACCCCGCGACCGCGACCCTGAACTACCCGGGCGGCACCGCCGAATTCCCGATCACCCCCGCCGTGCAGGGCAATGCCAGCATCGACCTGTCGACACTCACCCGGCAGACCGGGCTCACCGGGCTCGACTACGGCTTCGTGAACACGGCCTCCACCCGGTCCGAGATCACGTACATCGACGGCGAGCAGGGCATCCTCCGCTACCGCGGGTACCCGATCGAGCAGCTCGCCGAGCACTCGACGTACCTCGAGGTCGCCTGGCTGCTCATCTACGGCGAACTGCCGACGGCCGACCAGCTGGCCGACTTCGACGACAAGGTCCGCCGCCACACCCTGCTGCACGAAGACCTGAAGCGCTTCTTCTCGGCGCTGCCGCACACGGCGCACCCGATGTCGGTGCTCTCGAGCGCCGTCGCCGCACTGTCGACGTACTACGAGGGCTCGTCCGACCCGCACGACCCCGACCACGTCGAGGTCACCACGCTGCGCCTCCTCGCGAAGCTCCCGGTCATCGCCGCCTACGCGCACAAGAAGAGCGTCGGTCAGGCGTTCCTCTACCCCGACAACTCGCTGAACTTCGTCGAGAACTTCCTGCGCCTGAACTTCGGCAACATGGCCGAGCCGTACGTGCTCGAGCCCACGCTCGTGCGCGCGCTCGACCGCCTGCTCATCCTGCACGAGGACCACGAGCAGAACGCCTCGACGTCCACGGTGCGCCTCGTCGGCTCGACGGGCGCGAACCTCTACTCGTCGATCTCGGCCGGCATCCAGGCCCTCTCGGGTCCGTTGCACGGCGGCGCGAACGAGGCGGTGCTGCAGATGCTCGCCCGCATCCAGGACTCCGGCGAGGGCGTCGCGAAGTTCGTCGAGCGCGTGAAGCGCAAGGAAGACGGCGTGAAGCTCATGGGCTTCGGGCACCGCGTCTACAAGAACTACGACCCGCGCGCGAAGATCGTCAAGGAGTCGGCCGACGCCGTGCTCGAGAGCCTCGGGGTGAACGACCCCCTGCTCGACATCGCGAAGGAGCTCGAGCAGTTCGCGCTGCAGGACGACTACTTCAAGGAGCGCCGGCTCTACCCGAACGTCGACTTCTACACGGGTGTCATCTACAAGGCGATGGGCTTCCCGACGCGCATGTTCACCGTGCTCTTCGCGATCGGCCGACTGCCCGGCTGGATCGCGCACTGGCGCGAGATGAACCTCGACCCGCAGACGAAGATCGGCCGCCCGCAGCAGCTGTACACGGGGGCGCCGGAGCGTCGCTACCCGGGCGCCTGAGGGCTTCGGCCCAAGGAGCCTGCTCGATCGAACGCCGGCCGCGTCACGCGTGCCGGCGTTCGGCGTCTCTCCGCTCGGTTCAGCCCGCGGGACGCAGCGTCAGCTCGGCGACGGATGCCTCGGCGACCGCCTCCGGCGAGTACGCCCAGGGGCGCTGTTCGCCGCGCTGCCAGAGCGGCGCCTGATCGTCGTAGTTGCGGTGGAACGCGTGGCCGGAGGCGCCGGTGAGGTTCACCCAGGTCGAGCGGTCGAAGTCGGACAGGTCGACGACCATGCGCATCGAGGGCACCCAGTCGACGCCGTAGCCGAGCGAGGCATCCCAGCCGATCGCGTTCACGATCGCCGAGCCGCCGCCGAGCCGGTACGGTCCCCGATTGAAGAGCCACTCGATCGGCGCGATACCCGATTCGCCGAAGCTCTGGTTCGTGAGGGTCAGTGTGTGCAGTTCGCCCCAGCGCCAGTGCTTCGGATCGGACCCGAGCAGACTGCGCGACTCCGACCACGCACGCTCGAGCGCGTCCGCGATCATCTCGTCACGGCCGGTGACGCCGCGCTGCTCGTCGGTCCACCAGTGCGACTCGGGCTCGCTGAGCAGGGTGCCGACGACGCTGAACCAGCGGTCGCCTCCGACGGGGCGGGTCCCCTCGGGCAGCCCGCCGAACATCTCGTCGAGCAGCGTGCGCCAGAACACGGCGAAGTAGGCGGCCTGGCCGCTGTCGGCGTCGGCGCGCCCGTCCCACCCCGCGAGGTACTCGGCGCCGGACTTCGCGTCGCCCGTGAGCTCGAGTGCGGAGATGAGCGGCAGGAATGCCTCGGCGTTCGCGTCGCGGGTGTCGAGCTGGATGTCGGCGAGCTCCTCGGCGCTCAGCTTCGCCCCGCCCTCCAGGGCCTCGGCGAGGCGTCGCTCGATCCCGTCGGCGCGGTAGCCGAGATCCCAGTCGGCGGTGAGGAACGGTCCGTCGGCGGTGACGGCGTTGTTCGCGGTGACGATGACGCCGCGCTCCGGGTTCAGGAGCGAGGGGAGCTGTTCGAAGGGGATGGTGCCGGTCCAGCGGTTCGCGCTCGTCCAGCCCGGCAGTGGGACCGTGCCGTCGCCGACGCTGCGGATCGGGATGTCGCCCGGCGCCTGGTAGCCGATGTTGCCGTCGACGTCCGCGTAGACGAGGTTCTGGCTCGGCACGTCGAACAGCGAGGCGGCCGTGCGGAAGTCGTCCCAGTTCTGCGCGCGGTTCAGCGCGAAGATCGCCTGCGGCGTGGTTCCCGGGGTGAGCGCGGTCCAGGCGAGCGAGAGCTCGAGGGAGCCCTCGCCCGCATCGGCCTCGTCGGCGGCCGCGGCGATGCGCTCGAAGCTGTCGCCGATGCCCGTGACGAGCGGGCCGCGCCCGGTCGCACGGACCGTGAGCGTGACCGGATCGCCGCCGGCGACCTCGATCGTCTCCTCGCGCAGCTGCAGTGGACGGCGCACCCCGTCGAGCTCGTACTCGTCCCCGTCGACGCGCTCGAGGAACAGGTCGGCGACATCGGGCCCGAGGTTCGTGAACCCCCAGGAGATGCGGTCGTTGTGGCCGATGACGACACCCGGCAGGCCGGAGAAGGTGTAGCCGGCGACGTCGTACGCGCAGCGCTCGGACCGTTCGGCGCAGCGCAATCCCATCTGGTACCAGATCGACGGCATCGCGGGGCCGAGGTGCGGGTCGTTCGCGAGCAGCGGCAGGCCCGACTCGGTGTGCGCGCCCGAGACCACCCAGGAGTTGGAGCCGAGGTCGCCGCCGGCCGGGCCGAAGAGCTGAGGCAGCTCGTCGAGTGCGGCGCGGAGCGCTCGGAGCGAGGCGGCGGCGTCCGCGGGGCTGGCAGAGGCATCCGCGTCGCCGTCGTCGATCGGCGAGACGTCCTCGCTCGCGGCGGGCGCCGCTGTGGCGGGCGGTCCGTCGAGAATGGTCGGCATCGAGCCGAAGGGGTAGCCGGGGTGCAGGCGGGCGACTTCCTCCGCCGGGAGCTCCGTGGCGAGGAGGGCACGGTCGATCTCGTCCTCGAGGTTGCTGCGCAGGTCCCAGGCCATCGCCTTGAGCCAGGCGATCGAGTCGACGGCCGTCCACGGCTCGGGGGAGTAGCCGGGGTTCTGCAGCCCGAGCACGGCGTACTCGAGCGAGAGCTCCGCGCCGCTGCGCTCGGCGAGGTACGCGTTCACCCCCTCGGCGTACGCGTCGTAGATCGCGCGAGTGGCCTCGTCGAGCAGCTCGTACTCCTGCTCGGCGACGCCGCGCCAGTTCAAGGTGCGGATGAAGGCGTCAGTCGGCACCTGCGAGGCCCCGAAGAGCTCGGCGAGGCGACCGGCCGTGACATGACGGCGGAAGTCCATCTCCCAGAAGCGATCCTGCGCGTGCACGTAGCCCTGGGCGAGGAAGAGGTCGCGATCGCTCGACGCGACGACGGTCGGGATGCCGGCGTCATCGCGTTCCACCGTGACCTCGGCCTCGAGCCCGGGGATCTCGATGGTGCCGCTCGTCTGGGGGAATGAGCGCTGCACCGTCCACCAGCCGAAGCCCCAGCCGGCTCCGGCGAGGACGAGCACCGTGACGAGCACGCCGACGAGGAACTTCAGCAGACCCGACCGACGGGTCCGCGGTGCATCCGTGCCCAATGCCACTCCCTCGTGACGTGCATGACGGCGGCCGCCACGCGGCGGCCTGGGCACTCACTGTACCGGAAGCCGGCTTTCCCGAATCGGGCGGGGTCGCGGTCAGGCGTGCAGCGCCTCGTTCAGCACGACGCCGCTGCCCGAACGGGACAGCACCTCGACCCGGCCGTTCAGCGAGTTGCGCCGGAAGAGCAGCCCGGGCCGGCCCGAGAGCTCGAGCGCCTTCACGGCGCGCTCCTCGCCCTCGCCCACGATGGCGACCTTCGTACCGGCCGTCACGTAGAGCCCGGCCTCGACGACGGAGTCGTCGCCGATCGAGATGCCGATGCCGGAGTTCGCCCCGAGGAGCGCGCGCTCGCCGATCTCGACGCGCTGCGTTCCGCCGCCCGACAGTGTGCCCATGATCGAGGCGCCGCCGCCGATGTCGCTGCCGTCGCCCACGACGACGCCCTGGGAGATGCGCCCCTCGACCATGGAGGAGCCCAGCGTGCCGGCGTTGAAGTTCACGAAGCCCTCGTGCATCACGGTCGTGCCGGGCGCGAGGTGCGCGCCGAGGCGCACTCGGGAGGCGTCGGCGATGCGCACCCGGTCAGGCGTGACGTAATCGAGCAGACGCGGGAACTTGTCGACGCCAGTGGCGTGGATGCCGTGCCGTTGCAGCACCGGCCGCAGGCGGTCGAAGTCGGCGGGGTGCACGGGGCCCGCGTTCGTCCAGACCACCGTGGGCAGGTGTCCGAAGACGCCGTCGAGGTTCAGGCCGTTCGGCCGCACCAGCAGGTGCGACAGCAGGTGCAGGCGGAGGTAGGCGTCGGCCGTGCCGGTCGGCGCCGAGTCGAGCTCGATCTCGACGGTGACGGCCTCGATGGTGACGGCGCGTCGCTCGTCGGCCCCGGTGAGCGCCTCGATCTCCGCGGGCAGGATCCAGCGTTCGCGGCCGGTCGGGATGGCGCCGAGCGCGGGGCTCGGGAACCAGGTGTCGAGCACGGTGCCGTCGGCGGCGATCGTGGCGAGCCCGTCGCCCCAGGCGCGGCGGTCGGAGGCGGGAGCGGCGGCGTTCTCGGACATGCCTTCCAGCGTATCGATCGCCGCAGCGATGTGACGCCCCGGGGCGGCCCGGGGCCCCGGCGGCTCCCCAATAGACTCGTGGGATGCCGGATGCAGCCGCTCTCCCCACCCTCGACCTCGCTGCGGACGTCGTGACGATCACGCGGTCGATCTGCGACATCCCGAGCGTCTCGGGTGACGAGGGCCCGCTGGCGGACCGGGTCGTGCAGGCCCTCAGGGGCGCCGCCCACCTCGAGATCATCCGTGACGGCGACGCCGTCGTCGCGCGCACGAACCTCGGTCGAGCCCGCCGCGTCGTCATCGCCGGCCACCTCGACACCGTGCCGATCAACGGCAACGTCCCGACCCGGTTCGAGACCGACGACGACGGCACCGAGTTCCTCTGGGGGCGGGGGACCGTCGACATGAAGGCCGGGGTCGCCGTGCAGCTGAAGCTCGCCGCCGAGCTCGCCGCGCCCGCCGTCGACGTGACCTGGGTCTGGTACGACCACGAGGAGGTCTCGGCGGCGCTGAACGGCCTGGGGCGCATCGCCCGCACCGCGCCGGAGCTGCTCGCAGGTGACTTCGCGATCCTCGGGGAGCCCTCGAACGGGCAGGTCGAGGGTGGCTGCAACGGCACGCTCCGCGCCGAAGTGCGCACGAACGGCGTGCGGGCCCACTCGGCCAGGAGCTGGGTCGGCGAGAACGCGATCCACAAACTCGCCCCGGCGCTCGCGAAGCTCGCCGCCTACGAGGCGGAGACGGTCGAGGTCGACGGTCTCGCCTACCGCGAGGGGCTGAACGCGGTCATCGTCCGGGGCGGCATCGCGGGCAACGTCATCCCGGACGAGGCGGTGCTCGAGGTGAACTACCGCTTCGCGCCGTCGAAGTCCGCCGCGGAGGCCGCCGCGTTCGTCACCGACTTCTTCGCCGGTTACGAGGTCGCGGTGGTCGACGCCGCCGACGGCGCACGCCCCGGCCTGGACGACCCGCTCGCGCTCGAGTTCGTGCGCGCCGTCGGCGCGGAGGCGCGCCCGAAATACGGCTGGACGGATGTCGCCCGCTTCAGCGCCATGGGCGTGCCGGCGGTGAACTTCGGCCCCGGCGACCCGTTGAAGGCGCACGCCGACGACGAACGGGTCGCGGTGCAGCAGATCGTCGACTGCGAGCGGGCGCTGCGCGCCTGGCTCACCGCTGCCGGCTGAGGCATCCGATGCCTCCGGTCCAGGCCGACCCGTCGCCCGTGACGGTCCGGGTGTCGCGCTGGTCGCCGCGGGTGCGTTGGCGGCTGCTGCCGTGGTGGGCGCGAGTGACGCTGATCTGGTTCGGCGCCCGCGCGCTGACGACGGTGTTCGTGCTGATCTTCGCGGACGGGCAGCTCGCGAACGCCTGGACCGGGGCGAAGCCCGATCTGTTCGCGTTCTCCAACCTCTGGGATGCGCGCTGGTACCAGATCATCGCGACGGGCGGCTACCCGAGCGAACTGCCGCTCGACGAGAGCGGGCACGTCGCAGAGAACGCGTGGGCGTTCCTCCCGGTGTTCCCCGCGATCGTGCGGGGGGTCACGTTCCTCGGCGTCGGCTGGAACGTCGCCTCGGTGCTCGTCGCCGTGGTGGCCGGCCTCGGTGCGGCGCTCGTGCTGCACCGGTTGCTCTCGCGCTTCCTCGAACCAGACCGGGCGATGTTTGCGATCGTGCTGTTCGCCGTCGCGCCCGTGTCGCCCATCATGCAGTTCGGCTACGCGGAGTCGCTCGGCGCGCTCCTGCTGGCCACGGCACTCCTCCTGCTCGTCGAGCGGAGGTACGGATGGCTCGTGCCGGTGGTCGCCGTGTGGGCGTTCACCCGGCCGGGCGCCCTCGCCTTCGCCCTCACGCTCGGCCTGCACTTCCTCGTGCGCTGGTGGCGCCGGCGCGACGACCCGTTCCCACCGCGCGAGCAGTTCCTCGTCGTCGGCGTCGGGCTCTTCGCCGCGGTGGTCGGGTTCGCCTGGCCGGGAGTGGTCTGGGCCGTCACCGGGGAACTGTCCGGCTACACGGAGACCGAGCTCGCGTGGCGGGCCGGCTACGTGGGGCACCAGGAGCTCGTGCCGTTCACCGCGTGGTTCCAGGGCGGGGCCTGGTGGGCGGACTTCGTCGGCCTGCCGGCCTGGGTCGGGATGCTCGTCGTGGGCGTGCTGATCGCGGGATTCGCGCTCCTGCTCGTGCTGCCGGCCGTGCGACGTCTCGGCACCGACATCCGGCTGTGGCTCGCCTCCTACGGGCTCTACCTGCTGGCGGTGTTCTTCCCGCAGTCGAGCACCTTCCGCATCGTCATGCCGATGTTCCCGCTCGTCGGCGCGCTCGCCGTGCCTCGTGCCCGCTGGTATCGCTGGAGCATCGTGGTCGTGTTCCTCGCCCTGCAGTGGGTGTGGCTGCACATCTGCTGGGCGGTGTCCGCCTACGACTGGAGTCCGCCCTGACGCACGAGTGAATTCTTCACACAACTCGCCCGGGATTTCCGAAGGACTCCTGACATGGCAGATAATAGAAGCTCAGCCACGAAAGGGGTAACTCAATGGCGGCTATGAAGCCACGCACCGGAGACGGGCCGATGGAGGCTGTGAAAGAGGGGCGACTCATCATCGTGCGTGTGCCGCTCGAGGGCGGGGGACGTCTCGTGGTGTCGGTCAACGATGCCGAGGCGAAAGAGCTGTACGACGTGCTCGGGGGCGTAGTCAACGTCTGAGACGCGTCGAGCCGGGTGCCGATGACGCACCCGCGGCTCAGCGCCACGAGAGAGGCCCGAGCGCAACAGCGCTCGGGCCTCTCGGCGTCTCGGGGGCCGAAGCGGCGTCAGGACCCGAGACGGACGATCTGCAGCAGGCCGTCGCCGACCGGCGAGATGGCGGTCGCGACGGCGGCGGATGCCTCGAGCTCCGAGATCAGCGAGCGGAACGCGGTCGCCGTCTCGTCGCGCTTCGCCGGGTCGGCCACCCGGCCGCGCCAGAGCGCGTGCGCCACGACCACGCTGCCGCCGGCGCGCGCCAGCCGCAGCCCGTGCTCCACGTACTCGATCACGGATGCGGCGTCGGCATCGACGAAGACGAGGTCGTAGGAGCTCTCGTTCATGCGGGGGAGCACCTCGCCGGCGCGCCCGGTGATCAGCCGGATGCGGGCCGCCTGCACGCCGGCGTCGGCGAAGTGCTGACGCGCGTGCTGCTGATACTCGGTCTCGGTGTCGATCGAGGTGAGCATGGCGCCGCGGGCGTGCCGCAGCATCCACAGTCCGGAGACGCCGACCCCGGTGCCGAGCTCGATGATCGACTCGGCGCGGCTGGCGGCGGCGAGCAGGGCGAGCTGCGCACCGACGGCCGGCGACACCGGCTCGATGCCGAGCTCGAGGGACTGCTGCCGGGCGCGTGCGATCGCGTCGCTCTCCACGACGGCGTCGTCGGCGTACTTCCAGTTCAGGTCGTGTTCGGACACTTCCGGTCTCCCGCTCTCTCAACCCCCAAGGATAGGGGCGTCGGGCGGGTGCGCCCGCGCGCCTCGCCGCCGACTATCCTGTATGGGTGTTCGGTCTGACGTTCGAGAAGCTCCTCATCATCGGGGTGATCGCCGTCTTCCTGCTCGGGCCGGAGCGGCTGCCGCACTATGCGGCGCAGCTCGGCCGACTCGTGCGCTCGCTCCGCGACCTCGCGAGCGGCGCGAAAGACCGTATGCGCGAGGAGATGGGCCCCGACTTCGACGACGTCGACTGGAAGAAGCTCGACCCCCGCCAGTACGACCCGCGACGGATCATCCGCGAGGCGCTCTCCGATGTCGACCCGTTCGCCGAGGAGGCGCCGAAGCCGGTCGTCGCCCGCGCGGCCGTCAACGAGAACTCGGCGTACCTGCAGCGCAAGCGCAAGCGCGAAGCCCTCGGCGCCGATGAGCCGGCCCCGTTCGACTCCGAAGCGACCTGACGCGGCCCGTGCCGCGCCGGGCATCGGTCAGCGCCGGCGCACGGCCGCGAGCCCGCGGGCGAGCAGGAGCAGGAGCGGCGCCTGCTCGCGGTACTCGCGCGCCCACCGGGGAAGCTGCAGCAGGCCCGTCGTCGCCGACACCGTCACCGGCTCGACGAAGCGCAACAGCCCCTCGGGCCCGTTCCGCCGTCCGACGCCGGACTGCTTCTGCCCGCCCATCGGCGCATCGACCGAGGCGAAGGTCCCGCGGTAGCCCTCGTTGATGTTCACGCTGCCGGCCTCGAGTCGGTCGGCGATGCGCTGGCCGCGCGCCACCGAGCCGGTGAAGATCGCCGCGTTCAACCCGTAGTCGCTCGCATTGGCGGCCTGGACGGCCTCCTCCTCGCTGTCGACCAGGTAGAGCGAGGCGATGGCGCCGAAGGTCTCCTCGGCGTACACGTGCATGTCGGGCGTGACCCCGGTGATCACGGTCGGTGCGAAGAACCAGGGGCCGACCTCGGGGCGCGGGGCGCCGCCGACGAGCACGGTGGCGCCCTTCGCCACCGCGTCGTCGAGGTGCGCCGTGACGCGCTCGAGCTGCGCGGCGGAGGCCAGCGAGCCGAAGTCCGCGTCGAAGTCGAGCGCGGAGCCGAGCTTCGCGGCGCCGAGCTCGGCGACGAGCGCCTTCTGGAACGGTCCCGCGACGGCACGGTGCACGTAGATGCGCTCGATCGAGACGCACAGCTGGCCCATCGCCGAGAAGCAGGCGTGCGCGGCGCTCGCCGCGGCCTGTTCGGGGTCGACGTCGTCGAGCACGATGAGGGGATTCTTGCCGCCGAGCTCGAGCGAGGCGCCGACGAGGCGTCGCCCCGCCTTCTCGGCGATCTTGCGCCCGGTCGCGGTGGAGCCGGTGAAGCAGACGTAGTCGACCTCGTCGGTCAGTGCTTCGCCGACCTCGCCGGCGGGCCCCGCGACGACGGCCCAGAGCGCCTCGGGCACACCGGCCTCGACGAAGGCGCGGCGCAGCGCGAGGATGGAGAGCGCGCCCTGGTCGTCGGCCTTCTGCACGACCGCGCAACCGGCGGCGAGGGCGGGGACGACGTCCATCGCGGCGAGGCTCAGCGCGTAGTTCCACGGCGTGATGACGCCGACCACGCCCTTCGAGCGATAGCGCACGCGGGTCGTCGCGACGGTCGGGATGCCGCTGCGCCGGCGCCGCCCGCGGAGCACCCGCCTGGCGGAGAGCGCGTTGTAACGGGTGACGGAGACCGCCTGGAAGATCTCCTCGAAGGCCTGCCCGCGGGTCTTGCCGCTCTCGAGCTGGATGAGGTCGAGCAGCAGCTCGCGCTGCTCCAGCAGGAGCTCGTGCGCGCGGAGCAGCACACGACGGCGGTGCGCGAACCCCGCGCGGGCCCAACTGAGTTGTGCGAGCCTCGCACGCGACACGGCGTCGCGCACGTCGTCGGCGCTCGACTGCGGCAGCTCGTGGAGGGTCTCACCGGTCGAGGGGGTGGGCACGGGGCGGGTGACGGAGCCCGAGGCGACCACATCGTCGTCGAGGCTCGCGTACAGGGCGTCGGAGGCCGTCTGCGCTGGCATGCGCACAGTCTAGGTCAACTGTCCCACTTCGGGCCGGGATGCCCTATGCTGCCTCCATGCCCGCACCGGAGCGAACGCTGTCGCGCGGTGTCGTCACCCGCTACGCGATCGGTTCGATCGGCACCGGCGGCTTCGCGACGCTGCCCGGACTCGTGCTCATCTACTACCTGACCGACACGCTCGGCGTGGCCGCGCTCGCGGCCGGAGCCGTCGTCACCGCGGCCAAGGTGTGGGACGTCGTCATCGACCCGTGGATCGGCGGGCGCAGCGACCGAGCCCTCGCCACGAGCGGCAGCCGACGACGCGGGATGCTCGTCGGCGCGATCGGGCTGCCGATCGGCTTCGCGCTGACCTTCGCGGTCGTGCCAGGGCTCAGCCCCGCGGCATCCGGCGTCTGGGTGTTCCTCGCGTTCCTCGCGACCGCGACCTTCTTCAGCCTCTTCCAGGTTCCGTACATCGCCCTGCCCGCGGAACTCACCCGCGGCTACGACGAACGCACGAGGCTCCTGACCTGGCGCGTCGTCGTACTGACCATCGCGATCCTGCTCTTCGGCGCGGGCGGCCCAGAGCTGCGCGGCGCGTTCGACGACGAGCACCTCGGCTACCTCGTGATGGCGGTGGTCGCCGGCCTCGCGATCGGTGCAGGCATGCTCGTGGCGACGACGATCGCGCCGCGCCGCGGCCCCGTCGTGGAGCGTCCGCCCGCCGGGCCCGGCGCGGTCACGTCGCCCGGCGCGCTCGCCGGCTACCGCGAGGGCATCGCCGCCCTCCGGCGCAGCGCGCCGTTCCGTGCGCTGCTCACCGCGTTCGTGCTGCAGGGGCTGGCGACCGGACTGATGCTCGCCGGCGCCCAGTTCGTCGCCACCTGGGTGCTGCACGACGAACAGGCGGTCACGCTGCTCTTCGTCTCCCTCATCGCGCCCGCCGTGCTCGTCACTCCGCTCTGGCAGCTCGTCGCGAGGCGCATCGGCAAGGAGCGCGGCTTCGCCGCCTCGAGCGTGCTGTTCTCGCTCGCCGCGCTCAGCATGGTGGCGCTGGTCTGGGCGCCGGGGCCGTGGGTGTACGCGCCCGTCGCGCTCGCCGGCGCCGCGTACGCCGGCATGCAGTCGTTGCCCATGGCGATGCTGCCGGACGTCATCTCGCACGACGCCCGCCGCAGCGGACTCGACCGCGCCGGCAGCTTCGGCGGCGTGTGGACCGCCGGCGAGACCGCGGGCATGGCGCTCGGCGCGACCGTGCTCACGATCGTGCTCGCGCTCACCGGCTACCTGGAATCCACCGCCGGCGTCACCGTCGAGCAGCCGGACTCCGCCGTCACCGGCATCGCGATCGCCTTCAGCGCCGTGCCCGCACTGCTCGTGGCCGCGAGCCTCCTCGCGCTGCGCGGCTACCGGTTGCGCCGCGACGACATCGACGGCGACACCGGCGCTGCGCTCGCCGGTGAAGAGAGGACCACCGCATGAGCTTCCAGCAGGACCCCGCCGAGGTGCTCGCGCGCCTCGCCGCCCTCCGAGCCGCCGACGCGCCGACACACGGCGGTCGAGTGCTCTCCTACGTGTACGACTCGGGGCGCGCCGAACTCGACGAGCTCGCCGCCGGCGCGGCGCGGCTCGTTCAACCGGTGAACGGCCTGGACCCCACCACGTTCACCTCCGTGGCGGTGATGGAGGGGGAGCTCGTCGGGTTCGCCCGCGCGGCGTTCCACGGCGACGAGGACGTCGTCGGCTCGGCCACCTCCGGCGGCACCGAGAGCTGCCTGCTCGCCGTGAAGACCGCGCGCGACATCTGGCGGGCGGCGGGTGGGGAGGGCCGTCCCCGGCTCGTCGCGCCGTCCACGGTGCACGCCGCCTTCCACAAGGCGGCCGAACTCTTCGACCTCGCGCTCGACCTCGTGCCCGTGAGCGCATACGACGGCCGGCCCGACCCCGCGGCCTTCGGCGACCGGCTCGGGCCGGATGCGGCTCTCGCGGTCGTCAGCGCGCCCTCCTACCCGTTCGCGTCGCTCGACCCCGTGGCCGAGATCGCCGCGCTGGCCGAGGCCGCCGGGGTGGCGCTGCACGTCGACGCCTGCATCGGCGGCTTCGCCCTCGCGTTCTGGCCCGAGCCGCTGCCGGACTGGGACTTCCGAGTCCCCGGCGTGACGAGCCTCTCCGCCGATCTGCACAAGTACGGCTACGCGCCGAAGGGCGTCTCGGTGCTCCTGACCCGCGGCCGCGACCGGCAGCGCCCCCAGTACTTCGCCACGACGGGATGGCCCGGCTACCCGGTCGTGAACCCGACGCTCGCCGGCTCGAAGCCCGCCGGGCCGCTCGCCGCGGCCTGGGCGATCACGCAGTCGCTCGGCCCCGACGGCATGGCCGAGCTCACTGCCGAGGCTGCGCGCGCGACGGCGGCGATCATCGCGGCCGTGCAGGAGATCGACGGGTTGCGCATCGTCGGCGACCCGGTCGGACCGCTGCTCGCCGTCGAATCGGACGTCGACGTCGCGCCCGAGTCACGCGTCGACCCGCACCGCTGGGGGGACGCCGCCCTCGCCGCGGGGTGGCAGCTGCAGCTGCAGCCGGGATTCGCCCAGCCCGGGGGAGCGGCGCTGCCACGCACCACACACCTCACCGTCACCCCCGTGACCGAGCGCGTCCTCCCCGAACTGCTCCCCGCGCTCGCCGAAGCGGCGGACGCGGTGCGCGGACTTCCGCCCATCGACGGCGCCGAGGTCCTGGGGGAACTGCTCGCCGCTCGCCCCGAGCTCGCCGGGTCGCTGCTGCCGAGTGCCGACGGCGGTGCCGGTGCCGACGGTGCCGGGCGGCTCGAACTCGGCTCGGACCAGGCCGCCGGTCTGCTCGGCTCACTGGGGCTGCTCGGCGGCGAGGAGCCGCTCGCGACGCGGCTCGCGCCGGTGCTCGCCCTCGTCGAGGTGCTGCCGCGCCCGCTCACGGAGCGGCTGCTCGTCGAGCTCATCGCTCGCGCGGTGGAGCCGCCCCAGCCGTCCTGACCCCCGCTTCTCGAGTTGCCCGACTTTCATGAAAGTCGGGCAAGTCGGAACTTCTCGAGTTGCCCGACTTTCATGAAAGTCGGGCAAGTCGGGGTTGGAGTGGGTCAGCGGAGCGAGACGTCGAGGCGCCGCCCGGCGAGATTCCTCGGGCGCGAGGCGAGCTCACCGGCCAGCTGTTCGATGGCGCGCGCGGCCGGGTCGTCCGGCGCGGCGTGCACGACCGGGTCGCCGGCGTCCCCGCCCTCGCGGAGCGCCACCGAGAGCGGCACGCTCGCGAGCAACGGCACCGGCGCGTCCTGGCCCTCCGAGAGCCGTCGGGCGACCTCGGCGCCGCCGCCAGAGCCGAACAGTTCCAGCACCGTGCCGTCCGGTCCGGCGAGACCCGCCATGTTCTCCACGACGCCGATGAGGCGCTGACCGGTCTGGCGAGCGACGACGCCCGACCGCTCGGCGACGTCTGCGGCGGCCGGCTGCGGGGTCGTCACCACGACGACCTCGGCGTTCGGCAGCAGCTGGCCGAGCGAGATGGCGATGTCGCCGGTGCCCGGCGGCAGATCGACGAGGAGCACGTCGAGGTCCCCGAAGTACACGTCCGTGAGGAACTGCGAGAGCGTGCGGTGCAGCATCGGGCCGCGCCAGGCCACGGCGACCGAGGAGGCGCGCTGGCCGGGCTCGGTCGGCTCGATGAACATGCCGATCGAGATCGTCTTCACGCCGTGCGCCACCGGGGGGAGGATCATCTCGTCGACCCGCGTCGGCTTCGTCGGCGTGCCCTCGGCGTCGACGAGGCCGAGGAGGGCGGGGATCGAGAAGCCGTGCACGTCGGCGTCGACGAGGCCGACGGCGAGCCCGCGGGCGGCGAGCGCGACCGCGAGGTTCGCAGTGATGGTCGACTTGCCGACACCGCCCTTGCCGCTCGTGATCGCAATCACTCGGGTGAGGGTGCCCGGACCGAACGGGTTGCCGCGCGGACGGCCGGCACGCAGCCGCTCGGTGAGGGCGTTGCGCTGGGCGGGGGTCATCACCGTGAGCTCCACGTCGGCGTTGCCCGCTCCGGCCACGGACTCGGCCGCCGTCCGGACGTCGCGCTCGATGCGGTCGGAGGCGGGGCAGCCGACGATTGTGAGCCGGACGACGACGCGAACCCGCCCGGACTCGTCGGCCGTCACGGACTCGATCATGTCGAGCTCGGGGAGCGGTCGGCGGATCTCCGGATCGGTCACGCCGCCGAGAGCCGCGGTGACCCGACGCTCGAGCTCGGCGGGGGCCATCCGTCCACCCTCGGCGCCACCCGCTCGGGCGCCGACCGGGGGATCGGACACGTCGTCAGGATGCGGCATGCTCCGCCTCCTCTTCGTCGCGCCGGTCGAGCTCGTCGAGGATCTGCCGCAGTTCCTGGCGGATGAACTCCTTCGACGCGAGCTCCTTCACCGCGAGTCGAAGCGCGACGACCTCGCGTGCGAGGTACTCGGTGTCGGCGAGGTTGCGCTCGGCGCGCTGGCGGTCCTGCTGGATCTGCACTCGGTCGCGGTCGTCCTGACGGTTCTGCGCGAGGAGGATCAGCGGGGCCGCGTAGCTCGCCTGGAGCGACAGGATGAGCGTCAGCACGGTGAAGCCGAACGCCTGCGAGTCGAAGCGCCAGTCCTCGGGAGCGTAGCTGTTCCACATGAGCCAGGCGACGCAGAACACCGTCAGGCCGAGCAGGAACCACGGGGTGCCCATCGCGCGCGCCACCCACTCGGTGAAGCGCCCGAAGCGGTCGCGGTCGCCCGACAGCCGGAAGGGCGACGATCGCAGCATGCCCTTCGGGGTCTCGAATCGCCGGTCGTCGTCAGCGCGTGCCATCGCCTGCCCTCCTTCCCTGCGGGATGGGGATGCTCCCCGTGGTCAGCTGCGCGCGGGCGGTCGCCCGGCGAGTGAGCTCGTCCTCTTCGGGATGACTTCGCCAGTCGTCCGGCAGCAGATAGTCGAGCACGTCATCGATGGTCACCACCCCGACGAGTCGGTGCTTCTCATCGACGACGGGTACCGACACGAGGTCGTAGCTCGCGAGGATGCGGCTCACCTCGGCCGCGGAGGTGTCCGCGCGAACCGGCTCGAGGCCCTGGTCGATGAGGGACCCGAGCCGCTCGTGCGGCGGGTAGCGCAGCATGCGCTGGAAGTGCACGACGCCGAGGAAGCGCCCGGTGGGCGCCTCGTACGGCGGCAGGGTGACGCAGACGGCCGCCCCGAGCGCGGGCGGCAGGTCGTGGCGCCGGATGAGCGCGAGGCCCTCCGCGACGGTCGCGTCGGCCGAGACGATGATCGGCTCGGTCGTCATCAGGCCACCCGCGGTGTCGGGCCCGTAGGAGAGCAGGAGGCGCACGTCCTCGGCTTCCTCCGGCTCCATCAGCTCGAGCAGGTGCTCGCCGCGCTCCTCGGGGAGCTGCGCGATGAGGTCGGCGGCGTCGTCGGGCTGCATGCGGTCGAGCACGTCGGCCGCGCGGTCGTCGCCGAGCCCCGCGAGGATCGTGACCTGCTCGGACTCGGGCATCTCCTCGAGCACGTCGGCCAGGCGCTCGTCGGGCAGCTCCTCGGCCACCTCCTGGCGGCGCTGCGGCGGCAGGTCGAGGAGGGTGTTCGCGAGGTCGGCGGGCTTCAGTTCGGAGTAGGTGGCGATGAGCTGCTCGGCCGACTGGGCCTCACCGGGGGCGTTCGCCTCGCGCACCTCGCGCCAGGTCACGTAGGCCGACTGCCCCTTCGCGAACGGGGAGGCGCTCGCCTTCGGACGGCGCACGAAGAGCTGGTCGACCTCCCACTCGCCGGGCTCGCGCTCCTCGATCGCCACGTCCTCGATGGTGGCCTCGCCGCTGCCGTCGTTGAAGGACACCTTGCGGCCGAGCATCTCGGCGATGACGCGCACCTCGCCGCCGCGCTGCTCGAAGCGGCGCAGGTTGATGAGGCCGGTGGTGATGACCTGGCCGCCGCCGATGGAGGTGACGCGCCCGATCGAGAGGAACACGCGGCGTTTGCCTGGCACCTCGACGATGAGCCCGACGACCCGCGGCGGATCGGATTTGCGATACACGACGAGGACATCGCGCACGCGGCCGACCCGGTCGCCGGCGGGGTCGAAGACGGCGCACCCGGCAAGTCGGGCGACGAAGACTCTCGTGGCGCTCACGGATACCAACCTAGTCCCCGGTCCTGAGTGCGACGCCGGGGAGCGCGGCGGCTTCGGGCCGATGGTCCCCGAGCCTGTCGAGGGGTGGTTCCCCGAGCTTGTCGAGGGGCCCGGTGGTTCCCCGAGCTCGTCGAGGGGCGCTTCGACAGGCTCAGCGAACCAGGGGGGCGCTTCGACGAGCTCAGCAAACGGGGGGGGCGCTTCGACGAGCTCAGCGAACCAGGGGGCGCTTCGACAGGCTCAGCGAACCAGTGGCTCCACGGCCGAGGGGCCTGTTCGCTCCTGGCACGTGCGTTCCGGGCGCGATTCTCCGGCTCGGCGAAGCTCTGCGTGGGACAATGGCGCCATGAGCAGCTCCTCGCCGTTCGGCGGTCGCCTGGCCCAAGCGTTCCCGACCCTGCCCAAGGGCGAGACGGTCGCGAGCTACGAGACCTACGCCGAGGCGCAGGCCGCAGTCGATCAGCTGGCGAAGGCCGAGTTCCCCGTGAAGGAGCTCGCGATCGTCGGCACCGACCTCACGAGCGTCGAGCGCATCACCGGAAAGCTCACCTGGGGCCGGGTCGCGGGCGGCGGCGCGCTGTCGGGCGCCTGGTTCGGTCTCTTCCTCGGGCTGCTGTTCTTCATCTTCGCGCCGAGTGGCCCGACGCTCGGCATCCTGGGCGCCGCGGTGCTCATCGGCGCCGGCTTCGGGATGGTGTTCGGCCTCGTCTCCTACTCGATCAACCGTCGCCGCCGGGACTTCACCTCGGTGATGCAGGTGCTCGCCACCCGCTACGCGATCATCGCCGAGCCGCAGCACGTCGACCGCGCGCGCAACGTGCTCGGCGTCGACGCCCCGCCCGCGACCCCGCCGGCCGCCGGCTGGTCGTCCGGCTGGTCCTCCCGCGAGGACGCGGCCCGGTCCACCAGCAGCGCCGCGCCCGTCGCGGATGCCTCGACGGCACCGGATGCCTCGGCGGCACCGACCGCCCCGGCGGCGCCGGCACAGGGCTCGGCCGAGGAAGGCCGCCCGCTGACCTACGGCGAGGCACTCGACGCCGAGCGGCGCGCCCGTGCTCGCGAAGCCGCGGCGCGGGCGGCGGAGCAGCGTGCGGCGACCGAGCAGGCCGCGCGGGAGGCGGCAGCCGCCGAGGCATCCGCGCCCGCCGAGCCCGACTCGACCACCGAACCGCCGAGCGGCGACCCCGAGCGCCCGCGCGGCTGACCGCGAGTCCCGGCATCGGGCCGGGAGCCGTCTCAGACTCGGGCGAGTCGCACGACGAAACGTCCGGCGCGCCGGCCCAGGACGACGCGCTGCGCGATCATCGTGCGACTCGCCGCTCGACCGGCCGCTCCGGCACCACGAGTCCGACGCGCAACGGCGCGGAGGGGAACCGGGAGCCTCAGCCCCGGGCTCCCTGGACCCAGGCCTCGACCTCGGCCGCCGTGCGGGGGATGGCGGCCGAGAGGTTCACCGCGCCGTCGGCGGTGACGACGATGTCGTCCTCGATGCGCACGCCGATGCCGCGGAACTCCTCGGGTACGGTCAGGTCGTCGGGCTGGAAGTAGAGGCCGGGCTCGATGGTGAAGACCATGCCTTCCTGCAACTCGCCGTCGAGGTAGAGCTCACGACGGGCCTGCGCGCAATCGTGCACGTCGAGACCGAGGTGGTGGCTCGTGCCGTGCACCATGTAGCGGCGGTGGAACTGGTTCTCGGGCTGCAGCGACTCCTCGGCCGAGACGGGCAGGAAGCCCCACTCCGCCGTCTTGCGGGCGATCACGGCCATGGCTGCGGCGTGCACCTCGCGGAAGACGATGCCGGGGCGCACGATCGCGAAGGCCGCGTCGGCCGCCTCGAGCACCGCGTCGTAGACCTGGCGCTGCACCGCGCTGAACTCGCCGTTCACCGGGAAGGTGCGGGTGATGTCGGCGGTGTAGTAGCTGTCCATCTCGACGCCGGCGTCGAGCAGCACGAGGTCGCCCGGCACGACGGGGCCGTCGTTTCGGGTCCAGTGCAGGATCGTCGCGTGCGGACCGGCCGCAGCGATGGAGCCGTACCCGACGTCGTTGCCCTCGAGGCGGGCGCGAGTGGCGAACACGCCCTCGATGACCCGCTCACCGCGCACCTCGCTCGTGATGCGGGGGAGTTCCTGCAGCACCTCGGTGAAGCCGCGCTGCGTGGCGTCGACGGCGGCGCGGAGCTCGGCGAGCTCGAACTCGTCCTTCGTCAGCCGCAGCTCGCTCAAGGCGCGCGCGAAGTCGGCGTCGGGCTCGTGCTCGCCGCCGACCTCGAGGGAGAAGGGGGCGTCCTGCGCGTTCTCGCTGAGGGCTCGCTCGGCGGCGAATCGGATGCGGGCGTGGTCGACGCGCTCGGTCACGGCGGGGTCGGCCTCGCGGACGATGAGCGTCGACGTGTCGGTGGCGTCGACGACCGCGTCGAACCCGGCCAGGTCGGCGGCCTCGATCGCGAGTTCGGCGGCGACGTGGGCGACCGAGGGGCGGGCGCCGATCCAGAACTCGCCGATCGCGGGGTTCGCGTAGAACTCCTCGGAGTCCCGGCCGGCGCGCTCGCGGAAGTAGACCGTCGCGTCGTGCCCGCCCGCGGCGTTCGGCTCGAGCACGAGCACGGCGCCGGGCTCGGTGTCGGAGCCCCACCCGGTGAGGTGCGTGAACGCGGAGTGGGCGCGGAACGGGTAGTCGGTGTCGTTCGCCCGCTGCTTCATGTCACCCGCGGGCACCACCAGGCGCTGCCCGGGGAACTGCGCCGAGATCGCCGCGCGGCGCGCGGCGGCGTACGGCGCCTGACGGCGTGCGGTGGGGAGCGCCTCGTCGCGCTCGGCCCACCCGCTGCCGATGAACTGCTTGAAGCCCTCGGACCCGGGGGTCGTCGAGCGGTTCGCGTTGCGCCCGCTCTGCTCGTCGCTGTGGTCGCTCGCGCCCTCGGGCGCGGTCGTCGTCGAAGTGTCGCTCGTGGCCATGGCTCCATTCTCGCACCAGGAAGGTGGATGCCGACCGCGAGCCGACGTCTCCGAAGCTGCTGCGCCGAGGCGGCCGAGACCGCCCCGGCAGCCGCCGTCAGCCGCCGGTGCGGACGAGGGAGGCGACCACCGGCCGGTGGTCACTGCCGGAATCGTCGAGCGAGTCGATGACGCGGAACGACTCGACGCGCCAGTCGGAGGTCGCCAGCACGTGGTCGATGGGGCTGCCGAGCAGCGCGGGCACGTCGGTCGGCCAGGTGCCGATGCCCGCGGCACCCGCGGCGTTCGCGGCGTCGGCGCAGCGACCCAGGTCTCCGCCGTCGCTGCCGAGGCCGGCGAAGTGATCGAGCGTGGCATTGAAGTCGCCCGCCATGATGACGTTGCCACCGGAGCACTGCTCGGCGATCCAACCGAGATCGCTCCGCCAGTTGCGCAGCTCCCAGCGGACCGGTGCGACCGCGTGCACGGCGACGATCCGCGGGCCGTCGCCGTCGACCGGAACCGCGACGAGGGACGGCACCGTGTTGGTGTTGTCGGGCGGCCCGGGCCAGTCCGGGGTGACGACGGTGTACTCGCCGAGCTCGCTCGACACGAGGAGCGTCGTCGACCGGGCCTTGGCGATGTCGTCGAACGCCTGCCAGTGCACCCACATCGGGCTGCCGCCCTCGCGCATCGCGAGCGCGACCTCTTCTCCGAAGGGCTCGGTCGTCTCGGGCAGGACGACGATGTCGGCGCCGCGGTCGAGGGCGAGCTCGGCGACGACCGAGGCGTCGGGCTCCTCGCCGAGCGTGTTCCACGCGAGGACCGTGACGGCGTCGGGCGACGAGGCATCCGAGCCGCCGACGCCGCGAACCGCGAGCACCGCGGCGTTGCCGCCGGCGAACAGCAGGCTCACCGTCAGCATCGCGATCGCGAACCGTCGCGCTCGCCGACCGAGCGCGACGAGGGCGAATACCACCGCCACGATCACGCCGACGAGCACCCCCGCGCCGCGCAGGGCGACCACGTGCGCGGCGATCCACTGGTCTTGCAGCCCGACGCCCTGCGGCCACACGAGCACGGCGCCGATGACGGCGGAGGCGAGCACGACGAGCCAGCCGAGCAGACGGAGCAGCATCCTCCCAAGATAGGCGGCGGGGTGGGGTGGCGGCGGGGCATCCGCCGTGCGATCACTGGGAGTCGCCTGAGGCGGAGGTGTGGAGGAGGGATGCCACGCCGGGGCGTCCCGCGGGGGAGCGCCCCGGCCCCGCGGGCATAGCATGGAGGGATGGCCGAAGCCCCCGCCGTCGCCCTCGAGGCCGACCTGCACGTGCACTCGACGGTGTCCGACGGCACCGGCGCGCCCGCGCAGCTCCTCTTCGAGGCGGCCGAGGCCGGCCTGCAGGCGATCGCGCTCACCGATCACGATTCCACGGCCGGCTGGGCCGAGGCCTCGGCCGCCGTGCCCGCGAGCGGGGTCGCCCTCATCCCAGGCATGGAGCTCTCGACACGTGAGGGCTACCACAGCGTGCACATGCTGGGCTATCTGCTCGACCCCGAGGACCCGGCGCTCGTCGCGGAGACCCGACGCATCCGGGAGTCGCGCCTGAGCCGCGCCGAGCACATCGTGCGCCGCATCTCCCGCGACTACCCCCTCACCTGGGACGACGTGCTCGCCCACTCGGCGGAGGGGGCCACCATCGGCCGGCCGCACATCGCCGACGCGCTCGTCGCACGCGGGCACGCTCCCGATCGGTCGGCGGCGTTCGCCGGCATCCTGCACCCGCGCTCCGGATACGCCGAGCCGCACTACGCGCCCGACCCGATCTCGGGCATCCGGCTGATCCGTGGTGCCGGCGGCGTGCCGGTGCTCGCGCATCCCGGCACCCGCGGCTCCGACGCGGTCATCGCGCCGGCGCGACTCGCGCAACTCGTCGACGCCGGACTGTTCGGCCTCGAAGTCGACCACCCCGAGAACGAGCCCTCGGCGCTGCCGCGACTGCGCGAGCTCGCCGCGCAGTTCGACCTCGCGATCACCGGGTCGAGCGATTACCACGGCGACGGCAAACCGAACCGACTCGGCGAGCAGCGCACGGCGCCCCAGGTGGTCGCTCGGCTGATCGCCGAGGGGCGGGGGAGCAGCCCCGTCCTCCCCTAGCCTCGGGGGCGCACGGCGCGCGGCGCACGGCGCGCACGGAACAGGGCCGGGCGGTGCCCGCGAACGACGGAACGCCGGCCGCGCGAGCGCGACCGGCGTTCCGGAACGAGAGCGGTGGTCAGGCCTGCGGCGCGGCCTGGCTCGCGCCGGCTCCGCTCGAGCTGCCGCCGCGGCGGCGCCGGCGACGACGCGGAGCCGCGTTGCCGTCGTGGTGCTCCTTGCCCTTGCCGTCGTGCGTGCCGGCGCCGACCTCGCGTGCGGCGCCGTCGGCGTCGGAGGACTCGGGCGACGACGTGCTCGCGGCGCCCTCGGCGACCGCCGCGCCGCCGCGCGTGCGACGACGGCTCCGGCTGCGGGGGGCGCGCTCGGCGTCGCCCTCCGAGCGGCCGGCAGTGGCCGAGCGGTTGACCTGCGCGGTGGGGGCGGCGGGCTTCAGGCGCCCCTTGGTGCCGGCAGGGATGTCCAGGTCCGCGTAGAGGTGCGGGCTCGACGAGTAGGTCTCGGTCGGTTCCGGCTGTCCGAACTCGAGTGCGCGGTTGATGAGCGCCCACTTGTGCAGGTCGTCCCAGTCGACGAACGTCACGGCGATGCCCGTCTTGCCGGCGCGACCCGTGCGGCCCGCGCGGTGCAGGTACGTCTTGTCGTCGTCGGGGATCGTGTGGTTGATCACGTGCGTGACGTCGTCGACGTCGATGCCTCGTGCCGCGACGTCCGTGGCGATGAGCACGTCCTTCTTACCGGCCTTGAACGCGGCCATCGCGCGCTCGCGCTGGTCCTGGTTCAGGTCGCCGTGCACGGCCGCCGCGTTGAAGCCGCGGTCGTTGAGCTCCTCGACGAGCTTGGCGGCGGCGCGCTTCGTGCGGGTGAAGATCACGGTCTTGCCGCGGCCCTCGGCCTGGAGGATGCGCGAGATCACCTCGTCCTTGTCGAGCGAGTGCGCCCGGTAGACGAGGTGCTTGATGTTCGCCTGCGTGAGGCCCTCGTCGGGGTCGTTCGCGCGGATGTGGATCGGCTTCGACATGAACCGGCGCGCGAGCGCGACGATCGGGCCGGGCATGGTCGCCGAGAAGAGCATCGTGTGCCGCACGGCCGGCACCTTCGAGAAGATCTTCTCGATGTCGGCGAGGAAGCCGAGGTCGAGCATCTTGTCGGCCTCGTCGAGCACGATCTCCTGCACGGCGCCGAGCGAGAGCAGTCGCTGGCTGGCGAGGTCGAGGAGCCGGCCGGGCGTGCCGACGACGATCTGGGCGCCGGCCTTCAGCTGCTCGATCTGGCCCTCGTACGCCTTGCCCCCGTAGATCGAGACGATCTTCGTCGGGCGGTTCGAGGTGGCGAGCTCCAGGTCTTCGGTGACCTGAACCGCGAGCTCGCGGGTGGGCACGACGACGAGCGCCTTCACCCCGTGCTCCGGGTCGTCGCCGAGGCGCTGGATGAGCGGGAGGCCGAAGCCGAAGGTCTTGCCGGTTCCGGTCTTCGCCTGGCCGATGATGTCCTGCCCGGCGAGGGCGAGGGGAATGGTCTGCTCCTGGATGGGGAAGGCATCCACGATGCCCTTCCCGGCGAGGGCGTCGACGATGTCCGACGCGATGCCGAGCTCGGTGAATGTAGTCAAAACTTCTGCCTTGTCGTGTGCGTTCGCTGCGCGAATGATGAGGTGCGCCCTGCATTCGTCCACAGGCGCACGGCCGCGGGTCCATCGCCCGCGAGCCCGTTAAGACTAACGGAGGCGCGCCGTGAGCCCGTGCAGGCTGCCGATAAGCTGTCGCACGTGGTCTTCTGGTTGAAGCGGCGCAGGCCGCGCGCTGAGGCGCCCCGGCTGCGTCCGCGGGTCGCCGCGACCGAGCTCGCCCGGGTCGATTTCACCGAGCTGGTGCCCGACCCGTTGCCGTTCCTCGGTCAGGCGGCGTCCCTGCAGCTCGCCTTCTTTGAGTCGCTCGCGAAGGCGGTCGCCACCGCGCCCGATCTCGTGGCGAAAGAGGGGCTCTCGGTCGCCTCCGGTGAGGCGCTCGCGAAGCACCACGCCCTGATCGCCGAGCTGCGTCGCGCCGATGCAGACCCCGCCGAGTACCTGGCGATGTTCGCCGCCGCGACCGATCAGTTCCGGCAGCTCACGATCGGTGCCGACTGGCACGAGCTGCTGCTCGGCATCCACCTCACCTCCGGCATGCTCGACGACTTCTTCCTCCGGCTCTCCGCAGGACTCCCCGGGGAGCTCGCACGTCGGGTGCGGGGCATCCTCGGCGACCGTCAAGGCGCCCCGGTGCTCGAGACGCTGCTGACCCAGGCCATCGCGAACGAGCCCGGTCTCGCCGACCGTCTGGCCCTGTGGGGGCGCAGCCTGGTCGGCGACACCTTGCTCGTGGCGCGTAAGGCGCTCGAAGCGGCGGAGCCCGAAGCGCGTCACGGCGAGGACGTCGAGCCCGTGTTCACCGAGCTCATCGCGGAGCACACCAGACGGATGGACGCACTCGGCCTCACCGCGTGAGCCCGCGGCTCGGTCGACGCCTGAGGCTCGGACCCTCGCGGATGCCTCGGGTCAGGCCTTCGCGCCGGCGCCCGGGCGGGCGAGCCGCTCGAACAGCTCGGCGTCGTGGCGCTCGCGGCTCGGGCCGAGCAGGAACGCGGAGAGCGCCGAGACGATGCCGGCGGCGGCGAGCGACGCCACCCAGATCCAGCCGCCGTCCCACGGCCAGCCGAGCCAGGTGAGCGCCACCCACACGACGGCGGCGACCGCGGTGCCGATCGCCGGGATCAGCACGACGCCGTGCGTCGCCCGGCCGGGCACCGCGTACCGGGCGGCGAGGCCGAGCAGCGCGCCGCCCAGGGCGACGAACAGGAGTTCCATGTCAGGCGACGAAGCCGACGCGACGCGACTCTTCCGAGCCGATCTCGACGTAGGCGAGCGCGGTGCCGGGAATCACGTAGACCGTGCCCTTCTCGTCGCTCAGGCGCAGCGAAGGCGACTGCCCGGAGAGGGCCGCGGTGACGGCCTCCTCGACCTCGGCCGCGGTCTGCGCGGCCTCGAAACCGAGTTCACGGGGGGAGTTCTGGATGCCGATGCGAACGTCCACTGTGCGCCTTTCTCGTCGTGCTCTCACCCTATGTCACCCGGCCACGGCGGTGCTTCGCGTTCACTGTCGGCGGAACGGGTTAGCGTGGCGGCATGCCCCGCCCCGAAGCCCTCGTCGAGCAGCCAGCGCTCTTCACCGACGAGACCTTCGCGGGGCTCGAACTCGAGCACCTCGGCACCGAGCGGTCGGCCGCGGTGTTCGGAGCGCCCGGCTCGGGCAAGACGACGCTCGCGATCGAGCTCGTGGCGCGCCGCATCGAGGGCGGCTTCGCCGCCGACGAGGTGCTCGCGCTCGCCGCGACCCGCACGACGGCGAGCCGGTTGCGCGACCGCATCGCGGTCAGGCTGGGGGCGACCACACGGGGTCCGCTCGCGCGTACGGCCAACTCGCTCGCCTTCCAGCTCGTCCGCGCCTACACCGGCGAGCCGGTGACCCTCCTCACGGGCGCCGAGCAGGACCAGATCATCGCCGAGCTCCTCGAGGCGGCCGAGGCCGACGGCGGCGGTCCCGAGTGGCCGTTCGAGACCCGGGTGCGCGCGCTCCGCGGCTTCCGCAGCGAGCTCCGCGACCTGATGATGCGCGCGGTCGAGGCGCACGTCGACCCGGCGACGCTCGCCCGGCTCGGGCGCGAGACGGGGCGCCCCGAGTGGGTCGCGGCGGGCCGCTTCCTCGAGGAGTACCTCGAGGTGAAGGAGCAGCTCCGCGGCGGCCAGTACGACTCCGCGGAGCTCGCCGCGTTCGCCGCGGCGATCGTGCAGCGCAGCGTCCACGACGAGCGCGCGGCCACGGCGCTCGGCACTCTCGCGAAGCTGCGGCTCGTCGTCGTCGACGATGCGCAGGAGGCGACTGCGGCGACCGCCGCGCTCCTCGCCGCCTTCGCGGCCCGCGGCGTGCACGTCGTCGCGCTCGGCGATCCCGATGTCGCGAGCAACGGATTCCGCGGCGGGCGGCCCGAGCTGCTCGGCACCCTGTCATCGTTGCTCGGCACCCGGGCCGAGCGGTTGGAACTCACGCAGGTCCACCGGGGCCGGCCGGAGCTGCGCCGCCTCGTCGCCTCGGTCACCGGGCACATCGGCGCGGCGCTCGGCGGCGGCCACCGGGCGGCCGCCCCGCCGTCCGAGCCAGAGCCGCGTGACCCGCTCACCCCGGTGCTCGGCATCGAGGCGCCCTCTCATGCGGCCGAGTGCCAGCAGATCGCCGCGCTGCTGCGCGAGCGCCACCTGCTCGACGGCGTGCCATGGTCGCAGATGGCCGTCGTGCTGCGATCCGGGGCGGATGCGCCCGCCTTCGAGCGCGGGCTCGCGCTCGCCGACGTGCCGACGGCCGGCGCGCTCGTCCGCACCGCCCTCCGGGACGCCCCCGCCGCTGCGGCGCTGCTACGCGCCGCGTCGCTCGTGCTCGAGCGGGAGCCGTTGACCCCCGAGCTCGCCGTCGAACTGCTCACCGGCCCGCTCGGCCGGCTCGATCCGGTGGGACTGCGCCGACTGCGCCTGGCGCTGCGGCACGAGGAGCTCGCGGCCGGCGGCGACCGCACGGGCGACGAATTGCTCGTCGACGCCCTGTCCGCGCCGGGCGGATTCGAGACGGTCGACGCCGCAGCGGGCCGCCGGGCTGCGAAGCTCGCGCGGGTGCTCGCGGCGGCGCGCAGCCGAGTCGGCACCGGTTCGACCATCGAGGAGATCCTCTGGTCGCTGTGGGATCGCAGCGGGTTGGCCGAGGAGTGGGCGGCGCAGGCCGCGGGCACGGGCGTGCTGGCCGAGGAGGCGAACCGTGCGCTCGATGCGGTCGTGGCGCTGTTCTCCGCCGCGCAGCGCTTCGTCGAACGCACCCCCGGCGCGCCGGCGACGCGGTTCGTCGACGAGCAGTTCTCGAGCGAGCTGCCGGAGGACTCCCTCGCACCGCAGCGCACCGCCGAGTCGGTGTTCGTCGGCACCGCGCCCGCGCTCATCGGACGCGACTTCCAGGTCGTCGTCGTGGCCGGTCTGCAGGAGGGCGTGTGGCCGAACCTCCGGCCGCGCGGCACCCTGTTGAACGCCGCACTGCTGCCGGCCGTGGCCACCGCGTCCCGCGCGGGCGAGCCGCTGCCCGCCGCAGACTCGGCCGCCGATGCCCGGGCCGCGGTGCGCAGCGACGAGCTGCGTCTGTTCGCGCTCGCCGCGAGCCGGGCGACCAGGCAGCTCGTCCTCAGCTGCACCGCGAACGACGACGAACAGCCCTCGATGCTGCTCGGCTACGCCGAGGAGCGCGTGGCTCCGAGACGGCGTCCGATGCATCTGCGCGGGCTCGTCGGCGCGCTGCGCCGCGAGGCGGTCGCCGACCCCGGTGGCGAGGCACCGCCCGCGCTCGCGCTGTTGGCCGAGGCCGGCGTTCCGGGCGCGCACCCCGAGGAGTGGTACGGCCTGCGCGCGCCGTCGAGCGTGGCCCCGATCGTCGATCTCGACGCCGACCCCGACGCCGTCGTCCCAGTCTCGCCGTCGCAGATCGACCGGGCCGAGGAATCGCCGCTCGGGTGGTTCATCGACCGGGTGGCCTCGCCGCCGTCCGGCCTCGCGGCCTCGATCGGCACCATCGTGCATGCCGTCGTCGAGGAGGCCGGTGCGAGCGGCGTGACCGAGCTCGAGACGCTCTGGGCCGGGGTGGAGGCCCGGTTGGCGTCGCTCCGCTTCGAGGCCGGATGGGTGGCTGAGCGCGAACGCCGCGGGGCCAAGCGCATGGTCGAGGGGGCCGCCGACTACCTGGGGCAGTTCGCCGACGATGCGAAAGTCCTGCTCGGTGCCGAGGGCCGGTTCACCCTCGAGCTCGGCCGGGTGCGTCTCAGCGGCACCATCGACCGGGTCGAAGCCTCACCGGACGGCACGACCGTGATCGTCGACCTCAAGACCGGGCGCACCCCGCCCACGGCCGCCGAGACCGCGGCGCATCCGCAGCTCGCCGCCTATCAGCTGGCGGCTCGGCACGACCGCGTCCCGAATCTGGGTCGCCTGGGCGGCGCGAAGCTCGTCTATCTCGCCAGACCGTTGCGCGGTGCGCAGTACACCGAGCGTGCGCAGCAGCCGTTCGAGGAGGCCGACGAGCAGGCATTCCGCGAGCGCCTCGACGCCGTCGCGGCGATCATGAGCGGCGCGAGCTTCGAGTCGCCGGTCGAGGTCGGACCGCGCTCGCGGTTCGGCGCCTGGCACTACCGCGTGCACCTCGTGCCGGCGGTGTCCGCATGATCGCCGCCGCCGAGATCGCCGCGCGGCTCGGGCTGCACCCGCCGACCGACGAGCAGCGGGCGGTCATCGAGGCCGACCCGCACGGTCGCTCGCTCGTCGTCGCCGGTGCGGGGAGCGGCAAGACCGAGACGATGGCCAACCGGGTGGTGTGGCTCCTCGCGAACGGGCAGGTGCAGGTGCCCGAGGTGCTCGGACTCACCTTCACGCGCAAGGCGGCGGGGGAGCTCGCGGAGCGCATCCGCACCCGCATCGCGCAGCTCGTCGAAGAGGGCATCGCCGAACTCGACCTCGATCCGCTCGAGGCCGCCACGGTGTCGACCTACAACGCGTTCGCCAGCGCCATCTACCGCGAGCACGCGCTGCTCATCGGCCGGGAGCCCGACGCCGCCGTGCTGGGCGAGGCATCCGCATGGCAGCTGGCCCGCTCGATCGTGGCCTCGGCGGCCGATCCGAGACTCGTCGAACTCGACGCCTCGCTCGACAAGGTCACCGGGGCCGTGCTCGGGCTGAGCCGCGCGCTCGGCGAGAACGTCGCCGATGCGCGCGACGTGCGCGCGATGGCGCGCGAGTTCCTCGGGCTCGCCGATCTGCCGATCGGCGCCCCGCGCAAGCGCACCCCGTACGACTCCTTCGTCGCCGCGCTCGGTGCGGTCGACGCGCTGCCGCCGCTGCTCGAGCTGGCCGAGTCGTACGCCGAGGCGAAGCGGGCCCGGGGCTACGTCGAGTTCTCCGACCAGGTTTCGCTCGCGCTCGAGATCTGCCTGGCGCACCCCGAGGTCGCCGTCGCGCACCGAGAGCGATACCGCACGGTGCTGCTCGACGAGTACCAGGACACGAGCGTCGTGCAGACTCGGCTCCTCGCCGCGCTGTTCCGGGGGCACTCGGTGATGGCGGTCGGCGACCCCGACCAGTCGATCTACGGCTGGCGGGGGGCGAGCGCCGCCAACCTCGCGCGCTTCGGCGGCGACTTCGCAGCGGTGCGCGACGATGCGGGCCCGCCGAGCGGGGCCGACGCCGTCGTCTACGACCTCTCGACGAGCTGGCGCAATCCACGCGTCGTGCTCGACGCCGCGAACGCCATCATCGAGCCGCTCGACGGCGGCATCGACAAGGCACCGCTCGCGGCCTCGCCCTTCGCGGGCGACGGCGTCCTCGAGTGCGCCTGGGCCGAGACGATCGACGAGGAGGCCGAACACATCGCCCGCTGGTTCGCCGAACGGCTGGGCCACGCCGACGCGGCCGAGTCCCGATCCTCGACGCCGGGCGGCGCCGGCCGGTCGCGCACGAGCACGCCGGCCGCAGCGACGCGCACGGGGGCGCTGCTGTGCCGCACCTTCGCGAACGTCGACGTCTTCACGGCCGCGCTTCGTCGGCACGGGGTCCCGGTGCACGTCCTCGGCGTGGCCGGGCTTCTCGACCAGCCCGTGATCGCCGATCTCGTCAGCACGCTGCGGGTGCTGCACGATCCGACGGCCGGCGCCGAGCTCGTCCGGGTCCTCGGCGGTGCCCGCTGGGCGATCGGCCCCGCCGATCTCGCCGCGCTCGCGGGGCTGGCGCGCTGGCTGGTCGACCGCGACCAGGCGATGCGCCGACTCGACGACGGCGTCCGCGCGGGGCTCCGCGCCTCGATCGCGGCCGAGGAGTCGCCGTCGATCGTGGACGCGCTCGACTTTCTGCTCTCCGCGCCCGACGACCATCGCGCGCTCGTCGCCTTCACCGCCGAAGGGCTCGCCCGCATGCGTCGGGCGGGCTCGCAGCTGCAGTCGCTGCGCCGGCGCGCCGGACTCGGCCTCGTCGACTTCGTGAGCCTCGTGCAGCACGAGCTCCTCCTCGACATCGAGGTCGCCGCGAATGCCGATCAGCCGCTCGGCGTGCCGAGTCTCGAGGCGTTCGACGAGTTGCTCGCGGGCTTCGTCGATGTCGCCGAGCACCCGAACCTCGGGGCCTTCCTCGGCTGGCTCACCGAGGCCGAGCAACGTGATCGGCTGGCCCCCCGACCGGACGAGCCCGAGCCGGGCGCCGTGCAGGTGCTCTCCATCCACGGTTCGAAGGGTCTCGAGTGGGACGTCGTCGCGATTCCGCGGCTCGTGACCGACGAGCTGCCGGGCAAGCCGCGCTCCGCGAAGGGCTGGCTCGCGTTCGGCGAACTGCCGAACGAGTTCCGCGGCGACCGCGATGAGCTGCCCGAGCTGATGTGGCGAGGGGTGCAGAGCCAGCTCGAGTTCGACGAGGCCGTCGCCGGGTTCGCCGAGGAGAATCGTGAGCGCCACGCTCAGGAAGAGCGCCGGCTCGCGTACGTGGGGCTCACCCGCACCCGTGACGAGCTCCTGCTCACCGGCTCATGGTGGGCGGGGCAGAAGCAGCCGCGGCATCCGAGCCTCTTCCTCCGCGAACTCGTCGCCCACGGACTCGTGCCGGCGTCCGCGCTGCCCGACCGCCCCGAGGCCGACGAGAACCCGCGTGCGGTCGGCGAAGAACGGGTCAGCTGGCCGCTCGACCCGCTCGGCCGGCGTCGACTCGGAGTGGTGCGCGCCGCCGAGGCCGTGCGCGCCGCTGCCGACGGCCCGAGCGGGGCGGGCATCGGGCAACGGCTGGGCGATCAGCTTCGCCTGCTGCTCGAGGAGCGGCGACGGCGGATGGCGGGGCAGGCGACACCGGAGATCCCCGCGCGCGTGCCGGCCTCGCGCTTCAAGGACTACGTCGACGACGCGGCGGCCGTCGCCGAGCAGCTGCGTCGGCCGATGCCCCAGCGGCCCTACCGGGCGACCCGCCTCGGCACGCTGTTCCACCGCTGGGTCGAGCATCGTTCGACGGGCGAGCTGGAAGCCAACGCGCTCGACTGGGAGGAGGGCGCCGTCGACGACGAGCTGTTCGCCTGGCCGGCGCCCGAGCTCGGTGGTGAGTCGCCATCCGGTGCCGGTTCCGCGCCCGCTCCGACCGGCTCGGCGCTCGTCGACGGCTCGGCTGCGCGATTCGCCAAACTCAAGGAGACGTTCGAGGCATCCGAGTGGGGCCACCGCCGCCCGAGCGCGGTCGAGCTCGAGCTGCATCTGCCGCTCGACGAGCACGTCTTCGTCTGCAAGCTCGACGCGGTCTACGAGCTCGACCCGTCCAGCGAGCTCGGGCGCCAGGGGCTGCGTCATCAGGTCGTCGACTGGAAGACGGGTCGCGCGCCGCAGGGGGAGCGCGAACTCGAACTCCGGCAGACGCAGCTCGCCCTGTACCGGCTCGCATACGCCAACTGGGCGAGCATCCCGCCGGAGCAGATCGACGCCGTCTTCTACTACGTCGAGGACGACCGCCAGATCCGCCCGGAGCGCCTCTACGACGAAGCGGAGTTGCGGCGGGCCTGGTCGTCGGCGCTGCGGTCGGCGGAGTCCGGGAGCGGCGACTCGTCGTCGGCCGAGGCCCCATCGGAGGCTGCGCTGCCACGCTGATCCGCGCTCGCGCCCGCGCCCGCGCCCGCCTCAGCGCCGCCGTCGCTCGCCGTGCCCGTCGGCGCGGCATCACCCCAATCGCTGAGGTCGAGCGGGATCGGGGCCGTCATCGAGCTGTCCAGCTCGTCGTCCTCGCGGCGCCGCAGCGCGGAGAAGTCGTAGCTGTCGGTCAGCATGGCACCGGCGGGTTCCCGCTGCGCATCGAGGGGCGGGGTGCGGTCGAGCATCCGCTCCACGTCTCCGACCGTGAGGATCGGACCGGTCTCCGGTGAGAGCGGTTCGCTCGAGCGGTCGTGGACGCTCTCGACGAGTCCGTCGAGCATCGCGACCGCGTCGGCGATCGTCGCCTCGTCGCGCTGCTCGACGCCGTGCAGCAGCCAGCGAGCGAGTTCGAGCTCGCCGTAGAGGAGGGCGCGCTGCGGAATGTGCGGGTCGGCGCCGCCCTCTCGGGCGAGCAGGTACGTCTCGAGGGCGCGTTCGGCGGACCCGCCTCGGGCGGTGAGGAGCCAGTGCAGATCGACGGCCGGGTCGCCCTGTCCGAGCTCCGACCAGCCGATCAGGCCGGTGACCGTGTCTTCGATGGCGAGGAACGAGTCCGCGCCGAGCTGGCCGTTCACGACCGTCGGCTGGAAGCGCCAGAGCGACTCGTCGTCGGTCGCCTCCTCCCAACGCCGGAGGAGCGCGGCCGGGAGGTGGCCGGTGTCGGTCGCCCGTCCGACGAGGGCGACGACCTCGTCGCGCACCTCGGCCGGGCTGCGTCGGGGGAGCCCCGCCTCGCCGATGAAGCCCGTCGGCAGATTGTGCACCGCCGCGATGGCGAGCCCGACCGACTCCGCGATCGCGTCGGAGCCGGTGAGCTCGTCGGCCGTCCGGCCGAGTCCGGGCACGAAGGTCGTCACGACCCCGCGCGTCCCGTCCACGGGGGCCTGGCCGACGTATTCCGCGAGCTCGAAGGGCAGCATCGCCCGCACGCCGTCGGTGAGCGCGTGCAGCGCGAGCAGGTCCGCGGACTGCTCCGTCTCGGCGGTCTGGTCTCGCGGCACTCGGATGAGCAGCTCGCGATCGTCGCTCGTGCGGAGCCGGACGGCGTCGTAGGAGCCGCCGCCGTTGCGGGTGTGCACCCGGACCGCGCGGACCTCGAGGCCGGGGACCGCCGCCGTCGCCAACGCGGCTAGAGTGAGTGGGGGTCTGGCCATGGCACACAGCTTAAGCAGCCGACGCCTGTGACCGGGCGACCGCCACACCTTGCCGACGAGTCCGCGAGCGCCATGCGAAAGGTGGTCATGCCCGAATCGAGCCTTCCGCCCCTGGCCCGCGCGGCAATCGATCGCGATGCCGGGGCGAGAGCCGATCCGGAGCGCGAGTCGCGGTTCGATGCGGATGCCTCGGCGCTCGTGCTGCCCGTCCACGACGGTCGGCTGCTCCTCGCCGAGCAGCACGAGGGCTCGGCACCCGAGCTCGGGTTCGTCGCCCCGGTCGGGCTTCCCGCTGAGACGCTCCGCTGCTACCTCGGCCGCATCGAGCGCGGCGGCACGTCGGTGGCCGTCGAGCTGCGCGTCTACGACGAAGCGGCGGCCGCGACGATCGAGGCCGAAGCGGGCCGGTGGGCCCAGCTGCGTCGCGCGGCGGCGCTCCTCGACGACCGTGACCAGGCGCTCGCGGTCGAGGCGATCGCCCTGACCGCCTGGCACGAGGCCCACCCGTTCTGCCCGCGATGCGGCAGCCCCACCGAGGTGACCGACGCCGGCTGGGTCCGGCGTTGCGTCGCTGAGGAGCGTCAGCTGTTCCCGCGCACCGACCCGGCGGTGATCGTGCTCGTCACCGACGACGACGACCGTGTGCTGCTCGGCTCGAACGCCCTGTGGGAGCAGCGGCGGTTCTCGCTGCTCGCGGGCTTCGTGGAGCCGGGTGAGCCGCTCGAGCATGCCGTCGTCCGCGAGATCGGCGAGGAGGCCGGCATCCCGGTCGACCGGGTCGAGTACGCCGCGTCCCAGCCGTGGCCGCTGCCCGCGAGCCTGATGCTCGGGTTCCGGGCCCGGCTCGCCGCCGGCGCCGCCCCCGGGATCGCCCGCCCGGACGGTGAGGAGATCCTCGAGCTCCGCTGGTTCTCCCGTGAGGACATCGCCGCGGCGGGCGAGGAGCTCTCCCTGCCGACCGGCACCTCCATCGCCGGGTGGATGCTCGAGCACTGGTACGGCGGGCCGCTGCCCACGGATGTGCCGTGGCCGAGCTCGTGAGCACCGAGGACGAGCTTCTCGACGCGCTCGACGAGGAGCAGCGCGTCGTCGCGGAGGCCCTCATCGGGCCGGTGTGCGTCCTCGCCGGAGCCGGAACGGGCAAGACCCGGGCGATCACCCACCGCATCGCGTACGGGGTCGCGTCTGGAGCCTACGACCCGGCTCGGGTGATGGCGCTCACCTTCACCGCGCGCGCGGCCGCCGAGATCCGGGGGCGGCTGCACGCCCTGGGCGCCGGTCGGGTGCAGGTGCGCACGTTCCACGCCGCGGCGCTCGCCCAGCTGAACCACTTCTGGCCGCTCGTGGCCGGCGGTGGGCCGGCGCCCCGGGTGCTCGAGTACAAGGGGCGGCTGCTCGGGCACGCCGCGGAGCGGCTGAAGGTGCGCGTCGACACCGCGACCCTGCGGGACGTCGCGGCCGAGATCGAGTGGCGCAAGGTCTCCGTGGTCGGGATGGCCGCCTACGAGGCGCGGCTGGCGAGCCGGGGCCCGGCCGGCGCGTTGAGCGCCGAGCAGCAGCTCGCGCTCATGCAGGAGTACGAACGGGTGAAGGACGAACGCCGCTCGATGGACTTCGAGGACGTGCTGCTCGCGACCGCTGGCATGATCGAGTCGGAGCCGTCCGTCGCGATGCACGTGCGGGAGAGCTATCGGCACTTCGTCGTCGACGAGTACCAGGACGTCTCGCCGGCCCAGCAACGGTTGCTCGAGCTCTGGCTCGGCGACCGCAAGGAGCTCTGCGTCGTCGGCGACGCGAGCCAGACCATCTACTCCTTCGCGGGGGCGAGCGCCGAGTTCCTGCTCGGCTTCGAGCGTCGGTACGACGACGCGACCGTCGTGCGGCTCGAGCGCAACTACCGTTCGACGGAGCCGATCGTGGCCGCCGCGAACCGGCTGATGCGGGGGCGCTCCGGGGCGCTGCGGCTCGAGGCGGCCGCGGGCGGTCCGGCCGTCGAGCCGCAGCTCGCCGAGTTCGCCGACGACGTGGCCGAGGCGCGCGAGGTCGCGCGCCGCATCCGCGCTTCCATCGACGCAGGTGCGCCGGCCGCCGAGATCGCCGTGCTGCTGCGGGTGAACTCGCAGTCGGCGTTGTACGAGCGCGCGCTCGACGACGTCGGGGTGGCCTACCGGCTCCGCGGTGCCCAGCGCTTCTTCGATCAGCCCGATGTGCTGAAGGCGGTGCACGCGTTGCGCGCGCAGGCGCTGGTGCCGAGCGACGAGCCGCTCTTCAAATCGGTGAGCGACGTGCTGCGTTCGCTCGGCTGGTCGGCGAACGCCCCGGAGGGGCCCGGCGCCGTGCGGGCGCGCTGGGAGGCGTTGAACGCGCTCGCGGGCCTCGTGGACGAGCAGCCGCCCGGCACGACCCTCCGCCAGTTCGCCGACGAGCTCCGGGCGCGAGCCGAGTCGCATCACGAACCCGCGGTGCAGGCCGTGACGCTCGCGACCCTGCACTCCGCGAAGGGCCTCGAATGGGACGAGGTGCACCTGGTCGGGCTCAGCGAGGGCCTGCTCCCCATCGCGTACGCGAAGGGCCTCGAAGCGATCGACGAGGAGCGGCGGCTGCTGTACGTCGGGCTCACCCGAGCGCGCCGGCGGCTGGCGCTGAGCTGGGCCCGTCGCGGTCCGGTGGGGCGGGGGGAGCGGGAACCGTCGCGCTTCCTCCGGGAGCTCGACAGCCGCAGTCCGGGTGCGCCGGGTGCGGGGAGCGAGACGGCGGCGCTCCCGAGACGGGAACACTGAGCGACGACCCGACGACCGCCTCGGGTCCCCGGCCGAGGAAGCGATCGAGCGCGGCGGCCGCGTGCGCGGCGGCGACTCCGAGCGCGGCGGCCGGCAGCGGCGCGGCCGCATGCGTCGCGAGCTGCGCGGCGATGGCGGGCCAGGCCGGGTCGAGATCCCGGCGATGCAGTTCCACGCAGCGCAGGCACGCGCTCCGGCCGGGGACGACCAGCGGGCCGACCCGCACCGCGGCGCCCTCGTGCACCACGGGGAGGTGCGCGACGTCACGTCGCAGCCAGCGCAGGTGGGCGCGCGGCCGCACCACCCACGCGGCCGCGAGCACGACCGCGACCGGGCGGTCCGGGCCGTGAGCGGCGAGGACCGGTCGGATGCCGATCGAGCCGAGGGCGGCCGCGACGGCGCGGGCGAGACGCGGCTCGGCGTCGTCGATCGCGACGACCGGGGGATCGGTGGCGTCCCGCTGCGCGGCGTCGGCGGTCGACCCGGCCGGCTCGAGTGCGGGGGACAGGTGTTCGAGCAGCGCGTGCAGCCGATCGGCCGGGATGCCGAGCGTCGAGACGATGGAGCGGAGCGCGTCGGGGCTCGCCCCACGGGAGAGCAGGGCGAGCACGGTGCTCTCGAGCTCGCCCGGGTCGCGCAGCACGAGCACGGGGCGGCTCGCTCCGAGCTGGAGCTCGTTCGGCGAACGCCAGACGAGGGGCAGCGCCGGGTCGAGTCGGAGGGTCATCCCGAGAGCCTGACGCACGCCGGGCTCCGGCGGCCGGGGTCATCCACAGGCGGTGGCATCGCCCGCGTGCGACCGCCCGACGGGGCGGGGCGGGGCGGTCAGGCCTTCGGCGGTTCCTCGCCGTCCTCGCCCGGTCCCGCCGGCGTCTCGCCGCGGAGCAACTGCTCGAGGGCCTCGTCGAACTCGGCATCGTCCGCGTCGATCGGGGTCTCGCCCGTCAGACGGGCGACGAGCACGGCGGGGTCGTCGAGGTCGGCGGCCGACGGCAGCAGGTCGGGATGCGCCCACATGGCGTCGCGCTGCTCGATGCCCACGGCGTCGGTCACGGCGCGCCACATCGCGGCGGCCTCGCGGAGTCGGCGGGGGCGCAGCTCGAGACCGACGAGCGTGGCGAGCGCCGATTCCGCGGGCCCGCCGGACGCGCGACGCCGGCGGATCGTCTCGGCGATCGCGACCGACTTCGGCAGTCGGGTGGTCGCCTCGGCCGTGACGACGTCGACCCACCCCTCGACGAGGGCGAGCATGGTCTCGATGCGGGCGAGGGCCGCCTGCTGCGCCTCGCTCTTCGGGCGGATCAGTGCGCCGCTCACGACCGCGTCGCGGAGCGATTCGGTGTTCGAGGGATCGAAGCCCTCGGCGAGCTCCTCGAGCCGGCCGGTGTCGATGTCGATGCCCCGCGCGAACGAGGTGATCGCAGTGATGAAGTGCAGGCGAAGCCACTTCGCGTGCCGGAACAGGCGCGCGTGCGCGAGCTCGCGCACCGCGAGGTAGAGCTCGACCTCGCCTGCGTCGACGTCGAGGCCCTCGCCGAAGGCGGCCACGTTCTGCGGCAGCACGGCGGCGCGGCCGTCCTCGATGATCGGGATGCCGATGTCGCCGCCCGAGACCACCTCGGCCGACAGCTGCCCGACGACCTGGCCGAGCTGCATCGCGAAGAGCGCGCCGCCGATGCTGCGCATCATGCGGCTCGCGCCCTGCATCATCTCGCGCATCTCCTCGGGCGCCTGCTCGCTCATGACGCGGGTGAGCGCATCGGAGATGGAGTGGGCGACCGGCTCGGCGAGCTGCGTCCACACCGGCATGGTCGCCGCGACCCAGGCACGGCGGGTGAGCAGCTCGGGCGGCGACGGCAGCGCGGTCACGTCGACCGCCGCGTCGAGCCAGAGCGCCGCGACCTGGAACGCCTGGTCGAAGCGCGCGCGCTCGGCGTCGTCGAGCTGCCGCTGCCCGTTCGCCGCGTGCTGCTCGCCCTGCTTCAGCGCCACCGACCAGTCGATGCCCTCGTCGGCATGGTTCATCGCCTGCTGCAGCTGGGAGAACAGGGCGGCGATGCTCGCCGGGTCGTTCGGCAGGCCGGCAGCACCGGCCAACTTCGACGGATCGATGCCGCCGGAGCCGGAGAGCAGCTCGCGGAGCATCTCGCGGAACTCCTCCTCGGGGTTCTGCTCGCTCGGGTCATCGCCTCGATCGGCCACGTGCGCCACCTCCAGTCGCGTCGGGTTCAACGCTAACGCGGGCGCACGGTGACGTGACTGGGAAATGGCCTAGGCTGGGCGTTCCGGGTGTCCGCCCTTCGCGAACAGCGCCCGAGCTGCGCCAATCGCAGACCCTGGAAGGATGATCGCGTGAGCCTCTTCGAGGACGAGCCCCAGGCCGACCCCCGCTGGCGTCACGACCCGAGTGCCGGCCGCCGTCCGCTCCGGGAGCGCATCGGCTGGACCGCGATCAGCGTCGCCCTCGTGGTCGGCGTGGTCTTCGCGCTGCTGCCCTCGCCCTACGTGATCGAGCAGCCGGGCCCCGTCTACAACACCCTCGGCTCGCAGGAGCACGAGGGCGAGGAGCGTCCGCTCATCGCCGTGCCCGGCGAGCAGACCTATCCGACGGACGGCGAGCTCAATCTGCTCACGGTCTCCGTCGTCGGCAAGCCCGGGCGCACGCCGAACTGGTTGGAGGTGCTCGGCTCCTGGTTCGACCGCACGAAGTCGGTGCTGCCGGTCGAGGCGATCTTCCCGCCCGGCATCAGCGAGAGCGACCGCGACGCCAGGAACCAGGCGGCGATGGTCGACTCCCAGCAGGACGCGATCGCCGCCGCGCTCGTCGAGCTCGGCTACGACTTCCCGCGCGAGGTCACCGTGACCGGTTCGGCGGAGGGCACACCCGCGGCCGGGGTGCTGCAGGAGGGCGACGTCATCGAGTCCGTCGACGGGCAGGCGGTCCACTCGATCGGCGAGCTGCGCGAAGTCGTCCAAGCGCACGGCACCGAGTCGCCCGCCGTGCTCGTCGTCTCCCGTGACGGCGGGGAGCAGGAGGTCGAGCTCACCCCGGTCGACAACGACGGCACCGCCATCCTCGGGATCGGGGTGCGCATGGTCTACGAGTTCCCCTTCGACGTCGAGATCCAGCTCGACGACGTCGGCGGCCCGAGCGCCGGCATGATGTTCGCGCTCGGTATCGTCGACACCCTGACCCCCGGCGACCTCACCGGCGGCGAGAGCATCGCCGGCACCGGCACGATCGACTCCGCCGGGGCGGTCGGGCCGATCGGAGGCATCCGGCAGAAGATGTGGGGCGCGCTCGATGCGGGCTCCACCTGGTTCCTGGCCCCGGCGTCGAACTGCAACGAGGTCGTCGACAACATCCCCGACGGCCTCACCGTGTTCTCCGTCGAGACGCTCGACCAGGCGCGGACGATCGTCGAGGACGTCGCCGACGGCGAGGTCGACGGCGACTACGCGAGCTGCAGCGCGAGCTGACCGGCCTCGCCCCCCGTGATCGCGGGTGAGCGGAACCGCGCCGTTCCGGGCAAGCTCCAAGACTCGGCCGCCTAGGATGGGTGTTCGATCCATTCCGACCGACTCCGTTCCAACCGAACCACAGAGGCCAGAGTGTCAGCAGAGACGCAAGACCCCCGTCCGTCGCGCCGCAGGGCGCCCATCGCGATCACGATCGGGGTGGTCGCCGTCCTCCTCGTCGGCTTCTTCCTCTTCGCCGGGGTCTACGCCGACATCCTCTGGTTCCGCCAGCTCGGGTACTTCGACGTGCTCGCGACCGAGTGGATCGCCCGGATCGCCCTCTTCCTGATCGGGTTCGTCGCGATGGCGCTGCCGGTCTGGGCGTCGATCTTCATCGCGTACCGTTCGCGGCCGGTGTACGCGAAGCTCAACTCGCAGCTCGACCGCTACCAGGAGGTCTTCGAGCCCCTTCGTCGGCTCGCCATGTACGGCGTCCCCGTCGTCCTCGGCGTCTTCGCGGGCGTCTCGACCGCCTCACGCTGGGATGCCGCGCTCGCCTGGCTGAACCGCACGCCGTTCGGCACGACCGACCCGCAGTTCGGCCTCGACGTCGGCTTCTACGTGTTCGAGCTGCCGTTCTACCGTTCGATCGTCGGCTTCGCCTCGGCCGTCGTGCTGCTCTCCGGCCTGCTCGTCATCGCGACGAACTACCTCTACGGCGCCATCCGCATCTCCGGCCGCGAGGTGGTCATCTCCAAGTCGGCGCGCATCCAGATCGCGATCACCGCCGGGCTCTACCTGCTGCTGCAGGGCGTCAGCATCTGGCTCGACCAGTACGGCACGGTGACCGAGCAGGGCACCCTGTTCACGGGTGCGAGCTACACCGACGTCAACGCCGTGATCCCCGGCCAGTGGATCCTCGCCGCGATCGCCATCGGTGTCGCCATCCTGTTCTTCGTCACCGCCATCATGGGTCGCTGGCGGCTGCCGCTCGTCGGTACCGTGCTGCTGCTCGTGTCGAGCCTCATCATCGGTTCCATCTACCCGTGGGTGGTGCAGCGCTTCCAGGTCGAGCCGAACGCGCGAACGGCCGAGGCACCGTACTTGCAGCGCAACATCGATCTCACCCGTGACGCCTACGGCGTCGAGGGCGTCGAGGAGATCCCGTACGCCGCGAAGACCGACGCCGAGCCGGGCGCGCTCCGGGCGGATGCCGAGACCACCGCCTCGATCCGCCTGATGGACCCGCAGCAGATCAGCCAGGCGTTCGGGCAGCTCGAGCAGTTCCGGCAGTACTACCAGTTCCCGCAGAGCCTCGACGTCGACCGCTACGAGATCGACGGCAAGTCGCAGGACGCCATCGTCGCGGTGCGCGACCTCAACCTCGAGGGCCTGAGCGATGCGGGCACCTGGTACAACACGCACATCGTCTACACGCACGGCTACGGGCTCGTCGCGGCGGCGGGCAACCAGCGCTCCTCGGACGGCCAGCCGGTGTTCATCCAGTCGGGCATCCCGCAGACCGGTTCGCTCGGCGAGTTCGAGCCGCGGGTGTACTTCGGCGAGCACTCCCCGAACTACTCGATCGTCGGCGCGCCGAAGGGCTCGAAAGCGGTCGAACTCGACTACCCGTCCGGCACCGAGGGCTCCGAGCGCACGGAGACGACGTTCGAGGGCGACGGCGGGCCCAAGCTCGACAACGCGTTCACGAAGCTCATCTACGCGCTGAAGTTCCAGTCGGAGCAGATCTTCCTCTCCGACGCGGTGAACGAGGAGTCGCAGATCCTCTACGACCGCGACCCGATCGACCGGGTCAAGAAGGTCGCGCCGTACCTGGAGCTCGACTCCGACACCTACCCCTCGGTGGTGGACGGTCGGCTGGTCTGGATCGTCGACGGCTACACGATGACCGACCAGTACCCGTACTCGAACAAGGTGAGCCTCAGCGAGGCGATCGCCGACAGCGAGGGTGCGGCGCCGTCGCTCGCGTTCGACGAGATCAACTACATCCGCAACTCGGTGAAGGCGACCGTCGACGCGTACGACGGCAAGGTCACACTGTACGCGTGGGACGAGTCCGACCCGATCCTGCAGACCTGGCAGAAGGTCTTCCCCTCGACGCTCGAGCCGATCAGCAAGATGTCGGGCGACCTCATGAGCCACGTGCGCTACCCGTCCGACCTGTTCAAGGTGCAGCGGGCCGTGCTCGGGCGCTACCACGTCACCGACGCCGACCCGTTCTACTCGCGCGAGGACGCCTGGACGACGCCGAAGGAGCCGACGGCCCCCGCGCAGAGCAACGCGCTGCAGCCGCCGTACTACCTGACGATGCAGATGCCGGGCCAGGACTCGCCCGCGTACTCGCTGTACTCGACGTTCATCCCCGACGCCCGCGGTGAGAACAGCCGCAACGTGCTGCGCGGATACCTGGCCGTGGACTCCGACGCCGGGTCGAGCGACGGCGAACGCGCCGAGGGGTACGGCAAGCTCAGGCTGCTCACGCTGCCCGAGGACGACAACGTGCCGGGTCCCGGCCAGGTGCAGGCGAAGTTCAACTCCGACCCGACCGTCTCCCAGTCGCTGAACCTGCTGAAGCAGGGGCAGTCCGACGTGATCAACGGCAACCTGCTCACGGTCCCCGTCGGCGGCGGTCTGCTCTATGTGCAGCCGGTGTACGTCAAGTCCACCGGTGGCACGAGCTACCCGCTCCTGCAGAAGGTGCTGGTCGCGTTCGGCGACCAGATCGCCTTCCAGGACACGCTCGATCAGGCGCTCAACGTCTTGTTCGGCGGTGATTCGGGGGCGTCGGCCGGTGACGAGCAGGTCGAGCCTGACACGGGTGGAGACACGGGTGGAGACGGGGGCACCCCCGACGCGCCGAGCACCGATCCCGGTGACGGCACGACCCCGACCGCGCCGAGCAGCGAGATGCAGTCGCTCCTGAACCGGGCGAAGCAGGCCATCTCGGACAAGCAGGCGGCGCTGGCCGCCGGCGACTGGACGGCCTACGGCGCCGCCGACGCGAAGCTCGCCGACCTGGTCTCGAAGATGGTGGCGCTGGCGGAGTCCGAGAAGTCGGCCGGGCAGTGACCGTCGACCCGCGCGCGGGGGAGTGGCTCGAACAGAATCGCGCGAACTGGGACGAGCGGGTGCCGCTGCACGTCGCGTCCGAGTTCTACGATCGGAGCGCCCTGCGCGCGGGCGGCAGCCTGCTCGACCCCATCGCGGCGGCCGGGGTCGAGCGGCTCTTCCCCGACGGGCTCGAGGGTGTGCGCGTGCTGCACCTGCAGTGCCACTTCGGCTCCGATTCGCTCTCGCTCGCCCAGCTCGGCGCGACGGTCGTCGGCATCGACTTCTCGCAGCCGGCGGTCGAGGAGGCCAGGCGGATGGCCGGTGAGCTCGGGCTCGCCGAGCGCGCCCGCTTCATCGAGGCGAACGTCTACGACGCCCGGCACCTGCTGCCGGAGCCCGAGTCGTTCGACCTGGTCTTCACGACGTGGGGCACGATCGGCTGGCTGCCCGACGTGGCGGAGTGGGCGCGCATCGTCGCCTGGTACCTGAAACCCGGCGGGCGGCTCTACTTCGCCGACGGGCATCCCACCGCCTACATGCTCGACGGCGACGACGGGCCCGACGGGCTGCCCAGCCTGCGCTATGCGTACGCGGGCGGTGAGCCCGACGTGGTCGACAGCGGCGAGGATTACGCCGACCCCGAGGCTCGCCTGCAGCACACCCGCACCTGGGAGTGGATGCACCCGCTGAGCGAGGTGCTCGGTGGCCTGCGCGACGCGGGGCTCACGGTCGAGGAGTTCGCCGAGCACTACCAGGTGCCGTGGCGCATCTTCCCGGCGACAGTGCCGCAGGGGCACGGCCTCTACGGCTGGCCGGGCACGAAGTGGGCGCCGCTCAGCATGGAGCTCGTCGCCCTCGCGCCGCGGGCCTGACCGGTCGCCCGACGGCTCGGAGGGGCCGCGACGACGTCACGACCCCTCCGGGTGCGTTCGCTCAGTCGAGCGGGCCCTCCTCGGCCTCCCGCAGCGCGTCGCCGAGCGCGCCGCCGAGCTCGTTCCGGTAGTCGCCCGAGAGATCCCACCACATCGCGCCGCCGAGGCCCTGATCGGCGAGCCAGGCCGCTTTCGCGCGGACCGAGTTCACGTCGTCGAGGCTCCACCATTCGCCCCGGTTCGCGTCGAAGCGCCAGGATGCGCCGATCGCCGGATCGAAGAAGCCCTGGCCGATCGAGCGGATCTCGAAGTACGGCTTCGTGCCGATCGAGGTCACGGCCGGGTCGGGCGTCCAGCCGGCGCGGTCGCCGACCGCCACGCCACTCCAGCCCTGGCCGTAGGCCGCGAGACCGATGTTCAGCTGGGCGGGGTCCGCACCGGCCGCGGTGTAGAGGCCGACGGCGTTGTCGAGGGCGAGCCCCCAGTTGTTCGTGCCGTCCGGGTGAAGGTTCCCCTGGTGCCCGGTGTTGCCGGTCCATCCGCCCGCGTAGTCGTACCCCTGGATGTTGAGCCAGTCGACGACCTCGAAGAGCCGCGGGTCGGTCCATCCGCCGGCGTTCGTGTTCCAGCCGCCCGCCGGGGCGAACGCCGTGAGCAGGTAGTCCTCGCCGGTCTGCTCGCCGTACGCGTCGAGCTGTGCGCGGAACTCCTCCATGAGGGCGAGGAAGTTCTCGCGATCGGCGGGCGACGCGTTGCCCGTCTCGCCGCCGTTCACCGGCCACTCCCAGTCGAGGTCGATGCCGTCGAAGATGCCGGCGGCGGCGCCCGGCCCGCCGAAGGTGCCGACCGTCGGCAGGTTGCCCTTGAGGTACACGTCGATGCACGAGGAGACGAGCGCCGTGCGCCGCTCCGGGGTGGCGGCGGCTTCCGAGAAGTGGTCCGACCAGGTCCACCCGCCGAGGGAGATGAGCACCTTCGTGTCAGGGCTCCGCTCTTTGAGCTTGCGGAGCTGGTTGAAGTTGCCGGCGAGGCGCTGGTGCTTGTTCGTCTTGTCGTTCTTGCCGTCGACGGAGTCCTGCGGTCCGACGAGGCGCAGGTAGTCGTTGTAGGCGTCGCCTTCGCCGGGCACGTCGGTGATCTCGCACCTGAGGTTCGCGGTGACGTTGCCGAAGGCGTAGTTCAGGTGCGTGACGTCCTCGATGGCGCCCGTGGTGAACAGATCCTTGATCTGCACGTCGCGGGTGACGGGGGAGTCGGCCATCAGATAGCCGACGGTGCGGTAGCCGTTGATCTCCTCCGGGCCGCTCGGCTGGTGGTGGGGCTTCGCCGCGGCGGGCGAGGCCGCGGCGACCGCGACCATCGCGGTGGCGGCGCCGAGGGCGGCGAGAGGGCGGAGCAGTCTGCGTCGTGTCATGGGATCCTCATCGATCGGAACGGGCGCTGGCATGGTCCGTCGCCTTCGCGCGGCGGCTGCGGCGAGCGACGGGCGACGTTGCGCAGGAAGCTAGCAAGGCTGAACGAGTTTGGAAAGACTCCTGACAAACGATGGTGGATGCCTCATTCGAACTTCCGGATCGGCTGTGGTGTATCGACAGTTCTGTCCCCCGAAGTGTGCACATGCTGCACCGTTCGGACGGCGTGCTTCGGGCTGCGCTCGCCGACTACCCCGCCATGGAGCAGGCCCAGGCATGGCCGCTTCGGGGCATCGACGCCCCCGGTGCCGGACCTGATTGGACGACCCTCGAAACCCGTGCTAGTGTTATCTCTTGTGCCGCGGGGTGGAGCAGTTCGGTAGCTCGCTGGGCTCATAACCCAGAGGTCGTAGGTTCAAATCCTGCCCCCGCAACAAAACGAGGCCCGGAATCGTCAGATTCCGGGCCTCGATCTTTTTCTCGGCCGACGAACGCAGGCGAACTCCTTCGATCACGCCTCGGCTGTGGTTGTCGGCCAGGAACGCGCAGATCCAGCGCACGACGTCGTGTGTTTGGCGATCTCGCGCTCCCACCGAACACCGCAAACGCCGTCGTCGAATGCTGAAAAGCCGGCGCTGAGCCGTCGGGAATCACCAAAACGCTGCGCGCACGCCTGAGATCAGCATCGTCGTGGGAGGCTCCGAGCGCTGAACGGGCTCGTACGACGCACCTGCAGCAGCCGAGCCCCTCCCCATCAGATCGATCACTTTCGCAAAGGAGCGACCGTGCGCTCAACTCCCTTCCCCCGCCCATGGCGGCGATTCGCGCCGGCACTCATCGTCGCTGCCGCCCTCATCCTCACCGGGTGCTCGGGCGGGAGCGATGACGGTGCCCCGGCGTCAGCCGAGCTCGGCGACACCGGCGCAGAGCTCGAAACTGTCCGCGTCGGTCTGGCCGCCTCATTGGCCAACCTCTACATCGGGCAGGAAGGCGGGATCAACAACTATTGGGTCGCCGCGAACGTGCAGGAAGGACTGCTCGGCATCGACGCCGACGGGAAGCTCGTCCCCGCTCTCGCGTCATCGTGGGAACAGACCGACGCGACCACCTACGTATTCACGCTCCGTGACGATGCGAAGTTCCAGAATGGCGACCCGGTCACCGCGGATGATGTCGTCTTCAGCTTGAACGCCGCCGCCGATCCAACCCTCTCTCCGAGCACCGCGAGCTACCTCTACACGTTCGATTCCGCGACGGCCAGCGGCAGCCGCGAAGTCACCGTGCGAACGACCGAACCGGACGCAGCCTTCCTGACCACGCTCACGAACGCGGGATCCCTCGTCGTGACCCAGCAGCAGTTCTGGGACAAGTACGGGGGAGCGATCGGCACCTCCGATTCACTGCTTCTCGGGACCGGCCCGTACAAGGTCACCGAATTCCAGCCCGACTCGCACGTCATCCTCGACCGCGTCGATACCTGGTGGGGCGGCCTGCCGAAGGTGAAGCAGATTCGCATCGACTTCATCCCCGACGAGAACACCCGATTGCTCGCCGCGCAGAATGGCGACCTCGACGTGGCTCTTTCAGTGCCACTGAAGCAACTGCCTCAATGGGAGGAGCTTTCCGGCGGTCGCGTGGAGTCCGTGGACGACCTCTCCTACACCGGCCTGTTCTTCGACCTGTCAGTCCCTCCATTCGACGACCCCAAGGTGCGAGAAGCCGTCGCGTCGGCAATGGATCGCGAGACCATCGTCGACAAAGTGCTCCGCGGCAACGGAGAGGTGGCGAACACGATCATGTCGCCCCCGTCGCTCGCAGCGGCATACGGCGGGGACCAGGCCCGCGACCTTCTCATGCGAGTGCCCGCCCACGACTTCGACCTGGCGCGGGCGAAGGAACTCCTCGCCGAGTCGACCGAGGCCGACGGGTTCGAGACCACCATCACGTACCCGAGCGCGGGGTCGCAGCTCGGTACCGCCGCGCAGGCGCTCGCCGAGAACCTCAAGCAACTCGGAATCACGCTGCGCGTGCGTGAGGTGCCGACCGAGGAATGGCTCGCCACGATCGGTGACGGTCAACACGGGCTCGGGTTCATGTGGTACTTCTCCACCACCGGCGACCCCGCTGAGATCAGCTCCTACTTGCTCGGCGAAGGAAACCCGAGCCACATCGCCGACGCCGACGCGCTCGAACTCATCAGCAAGGCCGGCGCGGCGACCGAGCCGGCTGCTCGGATCGACCTTCTCGTGGAGCTGGAAACGCTCAATGCGGAAAACACGTACGCCGCGCCACTGTGGTGGGGACGTTCGCTCACCTTCTTCTCCGACGCCGTCGGGGTTCGCACGTTCACGCCGTACACGTTCATCGGGCCGTGGGGCAACCAGCTCTTCGCCGCGGCGCAATGACCGGGGACGCGTGGGCAGCAGACCGAGCCCAGAGAGCCACCGTGACCGACCCCGCGGCGACGCTTGAGGGTGCTGTCGAGGCGAAGCCCGCCCGGGCACGCGACGACAGGCGGAGCATTCGGCGCATGATCGTGGTCCGGCTCTTCGGTGTGCTCGCGATTCTGCTCGTCATCTCGTTCCTCACCTTCTCCCTCGTGTACCTGGCGCCCGGTGACCTGGTGAAGAACCTGCTCGGCAATCGCCCCGCGTCACCTGAGGCGGTCGCCGCGATCCGGGCCCAGTACCACCTCGACGATCCCTTCCTGCTGCGATACCTCGACTGGCTCGGCAGCGCGATACGCGGCGACTTCGGGCAGTCCATCCGTCTTCAGCAGCCGGTGAGCACGGTCATCGGCGACCGATTGCCGAACACCCTGGCGCTCGTCGCTCTCGCGTTCCTCATCGCGCTCGCCACCGCCATCCCCCTCGGCATCCTGAGCGCCGCACGGGAGGGACGATTCAGCGACAGCCTTGCCAGCCTGCTCTCATTGATCGGGCTTTCGGCCCCGTCATTCGCCATCGCGCTGCTGCTGCTCTACGTGTTCGCCACGCTCCTCCCGATCTTCCCCGCGTACGGCGCTGGATCGGGCGGCTTCGACACCCTGTGGCACCTCGTGCTCCCGGCGGTCGCCCTCGCAGCCGGCATCGGGGCGATCCTGATGCGCCTCACGCGCGCCGCGCTGCTCCGTGAGCTCCAGAGCGATGCGACCACCTTCGCTCGTGCGCGCGGACTTCGGGAGGCGGACGTCCAGGTGGCCGCGCTGCGCGCGGCAGCCATCCCGATCGTCACGAGCGCGGGCCTCGTGCTGACGTTCATCGTCGGCGGCACGATCATCGTGGAATCGGTCTTCGCCCTGCCCGGCCTCGGGTCCCTGCTGCAACAGGCGGTCCAGTTCAAGGACCTGCCGGTGGTGCAAGCACTGACCCTCCTGATCGCGGCCGTGATCGCGGTCATCACCATCCTCATCGACCTCAGCTACCTCGTGCTCGATCCGCGCGTCCGAGCGAAAGGACTGAACCGATGAGCGGAACACCGAAGCTGTCCCCGCGAACCAGGACGATCTCGATCGTTCCCGGCCGCCGACGAGTTCGCTGGGGCGCCACGCTCTCCGTGGTGCTCCTCGCCGGAGTCGGCCTGGTCGCTCTCGTCTCGCCGATGCTCTCCGATGCGGCCACCCGGCAGTCCGTTCTCGACGCGCTGCTTCCCCCCGGCTCGCCCGGTCACCCGCTCGGCACCGACGAGCTCGGACGCGACGTGCTCATGCTGACCCTCGCCGGGACCGGCTCAGCCGTGGTCGGCCCGGTCATCGTCGCCGCAGGATCGATGACGCTCGCGGTCCTCCTCGGCACCATCGCCGGCTATGTCGGTGGATTCGTCGACGGGGTGATCGGCCGCGGGGTCGATGTGCTCCTCGCCCTGCCCGTCATGCTGGTCGCCCTCGTTGTCGCCGGCGTGTTCGGGGCCGGCTATTGGGTCACGGTCGTGCTCCTGATCGTGCTCTTCTGTCCTTCGGACATCAGGATCGTGCGCGCGGGAGTCACCGAACAGGCCCCGAGGCCGTACGTGGAAGCGGCACAGATGCTCTCGCTCTCCTCCAGCCGGATCATGTTCCGGTACGTCGTGCCGAACACCTGGCCCTTGATCCTCACGAATGTGACCCTCAACGTCGGCATCGCACTGGTGGCACTCTCGTCGCTGTCGTTCCTCGGCGTCGGTGTCGCACCGGGCACGCCCGACTGGGGACGACAGATCTCCGACGGTCGCGGGGTGATGGGTGACAACGCCGCGATGCTCATCGTGCCCGCGGTCCTCATCATCCTCGTGACCATGGCCATCAATGTGCTCGGAGACCATCTCGGCACCCGACTCCGCGAACGGGGCATCCAATGAGCACGTCCTCCGAACAGCTGAACGCCCGCGGCGTGGTCGTGCGTTCCCTCGCCGTCGACGGCCCGAGCGGTCCACTCGTGCGGCCGCTCGGCTTCACGGTCGGCCCTGGGCGGACCCTCGCGATCATCGGCGAATCCGGATCCGGCAAGTCGGTGACGGCGCGTGCCCTGACCGGTCTGCTCCCGCGGGGTCTCGAAGCAACCGGCTCAGCGAGCATCGACGGGGATCGCTACCCGCTCTCCACCGGGGAGAGGTCCGCGTGGGACCGGATCCGGGGCCGGCGGGCCGTCCTGCTGTTGCAGGATCCGTTCACGAGCCTGAATCCGGTGATCAGATGCGGTGCCCAGATCGGGGCCACGGTGCGGGCGCGAATGCGGGCCGAACGTCGCCGGGTCTCTGGCTCATCGCTCAAGCTCGAGGTCGAACGCCGCCTCGACGAGGTGCGACTGCCGCCCGATGTGGCGAGGCGCTACCCGTCCGAGCTCTCCGGCGGGATGAGGCAACGCGTGGCCATCGCCGCCGCCCTCGCAGCCGAGCCTCGACTGCTGATCGCCGACGAACCGACCACTGCCCTCGACGCGAGTACGCAAGGAGGAGTGCTCGATCTGCTCGGCGATCTGCAGAAGCGCCACGAGATGAGTTTGCTCCTCATCTCGCACGACCTCGGCGTCGTCGCAGGGCGGGCTGACGACCTCATCGTCATGCGCAGAGGCGAGGTCGTCGAGCGTGGCAGGACGAACCGGGTGCTCGCTGCACCGGAGCACCACTACACGCGAGCGCTTCTGGACGCCAACCTCTCGGTCACCGACACCACCATCCCGCCGCGGCCACCGAGTCCGATGCTCCTCACCGCGACCGGAGTCTCCAAACGCTTCGGCAGCGTCACGGCGCTCGACGCGGCGAGCGTCGACGTCGCCCGCGGCGAGATCGTCGCCGTCGTCGGCGAATCCGGCTCCGGAAAGTCGACCCTCGCCCGCTGTATCGCCGGGCTCGAGGTGCCTGAGGCCGGCACGATCACGCTCGACGGTCGGGACCTTCCCCCTGGCCGCCGCGGCCGACACCCGGGCGAGATGCAGATCGTGTTTCAGGATCCGTACTCGACGTTGAACCCCGTGTTCACCATCGACCGCTCGCTCCGGGACGCGCTTCGGCTGGCTGGCGGACAGACCACGGTCGGGGACCTCCTCGAGCTGGTCGAACTGGACCCGGCACTCGGCTCCCGACACCCGTCGCAGCTCTCGGGCGGACAGCGGCAACGAGTGGCCATCGCGCGTGCGCTCGCCCCGAATCCGCAGCTGTTGATCTGCGACGAGAGCGTCTCCGCGCTGGACGTCTCGGTGCAGCGGCAGATCCTGGATCTCCTGATCCGACTGCGAGACGAGCTCGACCTTGCAATGCTGTTCATCACGCACGATCTCGGTGTCGTGGCCAACATCGCGAGCCGAGCCATCGTCCTGCAACGAGGCGTCGTCGTCGAACGCGGGAGCACGGCTCAGATCTTGCGAGCACCACAGCATCCCTATACGAAGTCGCTGGTGCAGGCCGCGGAGCATGACAGCATCCACGGCGCCAGCGCCCAAGCCGCCCTGCAGGTCCGGCCGAGCCGATGAAGGAGATTCATCCATGAGCACCATGCACCCGACCGCCGTCGACGTCGACCTCGCGGTCGTGGAGGGCGTCCACATTCCAGCGGGGCTCTCCGCCGCGCGCGCCGAACTCTGGACCGTCGAGCGCGGGCTGTGGGGCCCGCGCACCGTCCAGAGCCGCCGAGGTGCGGCCTTGACCGCCGGACGGCCGCACACCGCGTACCGGAAGATCGTCGATGTCGTCGCCGACGATATCGAGACGTTCCGCAGACTCATTGGTGCCGCGGCCGATGACGTCCCACCGAATCCGGACGGCTCGCGTCCGGCGCCGATCGTCGTCCGTTTCGAGGAGCACCCGAACCGGGTTCCGCTCACCGACCGGCAGCGTGAGGTGCTCGGCGAACTCGGCTTCGTCGAGGACCCGGTCCCGGTCCCGTCGGTTGAGAGTACGCGACCCGACTCGCTGAACTTCGCCAGGGGGTGGTCGAAGTGGTTCAGCCCCCTGCCCACCGAGCGCACGGCCTACTACGGCCAGACCACGGACGTGACCTGCGGGCCGACGACGGCGCTGATGGCGATGGAACGCGCCGGGTTCGGGCGGCTCGGCGCAGATGGAGCCGACAACCACGCGGCCGAGATCGCGCTCTGGCGCAAGGCGACGAACGCACCAGGATGCGACCCCGTCAGCCTCGCTCTCGCGGTCGCGGACGAGATCACTGCGGCGGGGCTGCCGATCCAGCAGCCCACCGTCGTCCTCAGCGCTCCCGGCCTCATCCTCGTCGAGGACTTCTCGAAGACCCCCGAGGAGGCGAAACTCCGGAAGGCGCTACAGCTCGACTCGCTGCCTCGAGCAGACGCCGTCGGCCTTCCGATCGAGCGGCGTTGGTTCACCGTCGACGAGGTGGGCGCCATCGTCTCCGGCGGTGCCGACGTCTTTCTTCTGATCGCGCTCGAGCCGTTGATCGCCGACCCCAGCCCACATTGGGTCCTCGTGCACGATGTCATCGACGACGTCTTCATCGTGTCCGACCCGTGGGTCGAATCCGAGCACGGCGAGAGCTGGGTGGACTCGGCGGAGCTTCCGATCCCGTCCGCCGGTATCGATCTCATCGCTCGGTTGGGGGAGCCGGTCGTCCGCGCAATGGTGATCTTCGGCCGCTGATGCCGCTCAGCGGCCGCTCAGCGGACCGGCCGGGATCGAGCGCCGATCGCCGTCGACGGCGCTCCCGCTTCAGAGACCGAACGGAACCATCGTCTCGCCGGGTGACCTGCTCGCCGTCCTGCGCTGGAATGCGGCGCGGCGCTCGGCATCGCAGGCCGCGTCGAGCACGGTCGCGGCGAGCACGGTCGCTCCCTCGATGAGTGCGGCATCCGCTTCACCGGAGATCGCGGCCTTCGCGAAGTCGGCGTTGTGCGGTGACGCGTCCCAGCCCTGGAAGGCGATCAGGGGATGGATCGTCGGGACGACCTGGGACACGTTGCCCATGTCGGTCGACCCTCCCGGAAGGATCGTCGCGCCGAGCGTACGGCCTCGCGCGGTCATGTTCTCGTCCCAGAGGTCGGAGAGCACCTCATCGTGAAGCAACGGGGCGTACGGGCGAGCGATGGGCTCCCACTCCCAGTCGCACCCCGTGGCGACGGCGGCACCTTCGAAGCAGCGACCGACCCGTTCCTTCGCCCTGCGCCACTCGATCAGGTCGTAGGCTCGCACCTCGACCCGGATCACGGCGAGATCCGCGATCACGTTCGTTGCCCGGCCGGCCTCGACGACGTACGCGTTGAGGTTCGTTTCCGCGTCAAGGTGCTGCCTGAGCAACGCGATGGCATTCAGGGAGAGGATGGCCGCGTTGCCGGCGTTCACGGCGAGTTCCGGCGCCGCGGCCGCATGCGAGGCGCGTCCGCGAAAGGTCACCTGGAACCTCGCTACTGCGGTCGCCCGCATCGCGCGCGCATGGTAGGCGTCACCCTCGAAGCCGTTGAAAGCCGTCATTCCGTGGACCATCAACGAGATGTCCGCGCCCTCCCATGCGCCCGCCTCGAGCAGCGCGGCCTTTCCGCCACCACCCTCTTCTGCGGGTGTCCCCAGGAGCTTCACGCGAAGGTTCGCGGCTGCGGCGACGGAGGCCAAGCCGATGGCCGCGCCGACGCCCGCCGCCGCGATCACGTTGTGCCCGCACCCGTGCCCGATGCCGGGCAGCGCGTCGTACTCCGCACAGACCACGACGGTGAAGTCTCCCGCTCCGGCCGTCGCCTCGACGGCCGTGGGCACCCCGTAGGCGCCGACCACGACCTCGAAGCCCGCTTCCCGCAATGCGGACGCCACGACCGACGCCGACTCGTGCTCCTCCCATGCCAGCTCGGCGAGCCCATGGATCCGATGGCTGAGACGGACGAGCGCGTCGGATCGTCGTCCGATCTCGTCAGCGACGGCCGACTTCAGCACGGCGACGGGTGAGACGGTCATAACTTCCTCTCCTCATTGCAACTTTGGGAGGAGTCTGCCCAGACAGTCGTGCAGACCAGGCGATGATGCAGAGAACCTGCGCGAATCCCTGCGGTGGTGAGATGATCTACGGATCAGGAGGGCGTGATGCATCCAGGAGACCTTGATTCGACGGACCGGAAGCTGCTGCATGCGCTGCAGATCGAGCCGCGTGCGAGCTGGAAGTCGCTGGAACGCGTGGTCGGCGTGAACTCGAGCACGCTCGCGCGACGGTGGGCGCGCCTGTCCGATGAAGGCCTCGCCTGGGTCACCGGGCACCCGCAGGGCGGGCAGTCAGCACTGGTCGAGATCGAGTCGGAGCTCACGCAGATCCCGAAGGTGACGCAGGCGCTGATGGCGGAGCCCTATGTCCAGACCATCGAGCTCTGTTCGGGGGCACGGAGCATCCTCGCGCTCATCAACGCCCCCGACATGGTGGCGCTGTCCGAGTTCCTGACGGACCGCCTCGGCCGTATCGCCGCCATCAAGACCGCACACAGTCATGTCTCGAGTGAGATCTACGTCGACGGAAGCAGCTGGCGATTGCGAGAACTCAGCCAGGAGGAGCTCTCCCGCATGCCGCCTCCGCCATCGCCTCGTCCTCGGGCTGCGCGGCACGTCCCTCCCGAGCTGAAGGCGGCCATCTTCGAAGAGGTGTGGCGCGACGGACGGGTTCCTGTCGCGGTGATCGCAGAACGCCACGGCGTGTCTCCGCAGCGGGTGGCCGACGCCATCGTCACGTTGCGCAGAGACGACGCCCTGCGATTCCGCACCGACATCGCACGCAACGCGACGGAGTGGACGACGCAGGCGTGGTACTTCATCGAGGCGCCCTCCACGCTCCGCGACGCCATCCGCCACACCGTCGACTCGGTGCCCGAGATCCGCTTCGCCATGACGACCGCGAGCCGCGCGAATCTCGTGCTCGTCGTCTGGCTTCGCCACCTCGGCGACGTGCACAAGTTCGAGACGATGCTCGAGTCGGCGTTGCGGGGAGCGCGGGTCGTCGACCGTTCCGTCGTGCTCCGCGCGGTGAAGCACCTCAACCGCCGACTCGGGCCGGCGACCGCGGCAGTGGATCAGGTCGGAAGCCCGCCCAGCATCACCGGACGGCGATGAGCGCAGCCGACGCATGCTCCGCTCGCCTTGACGTCGCTCCCGCGCCGGAGTAGACAGACGGCACGGGACCGCTCCAGGGGAGGAGTCGATCGTGACGGATGCGGACGAACGACCGCCCATGCGGGAGATGCGCTCGGCCGAGTGCTGGGAGCGGGTCGAGGCAGCGCCCTACGGCCGGCTCGGGACCTATGCCGGCGGCGAGATGGACCTTTTCCCGGTGAATCACGGCGTGGACCGCTTCAGCATCGTCTTCCGCACCGCGCCCGGGACGAAGCTGCTCGCGCTGACGGTCGACCAGGACGTGCTGTTCCAGGTCGACGGCATCGACGGCGCCGAGGTGTTCAGCATCGTGATGAGGGGCCGCGCCGACCGCGTCGAACGCGATCGGGAGATCGAGGAGGCCGAGCGTCTCGGGATCGTCACCTGGGCGCCGGGGCGGAAGGACCGGTGGGTTCGGATCACGCCGCGCGATGTCCAGGGGCGCGCCTTCACGCTCCCGGTCGAGGGCCGGGACGCCGCGGTCGGGGAGACCGGCTAGCTCAGGGCGCGGCGCGGGGCGTCCCGGCGTCGCGCCGGTCGTTCTGCTCTCAGCGGATCGACGTATCGCTCGGATGCCTCGGCCGTTAGCCTCGGGACATGGGTGAGCTCGTCGAACTCCAACCGATCCGTCGCCGGCCGAAGCCGCTCTGGCGCGAGGCGCTCGGCGAGGTGCTCCGGCGCGAGCGGCTCGGTCAGGAGCGGATCCTGACCGAGGTCGCGACGGTCGCCGGCGTCTCCCCGCAGTACCTCTCCGAGATCGAGCGGGGCCGTAAGGAGCCGTCGAGCGAGGTGCTCGGCGCGGTCACCGAAGCGCTCGGGCTCGAGCTCCACGACGTCGTCCGGCGAGTCGGCGCCTCGCTCGAGGCGCGTCACGAGACGGCCCGCCGCGAGGCGGAGCGCCGAACCCTCGTCGAGCTCGCCCAGGCGCTCCCGACCGCACCCCGCGGCGGCGCCGAGTTCGCGCCGCCGCAGGGCGGCGTCTACCTGCTCGCGGCGTAGGCCGCGCCTCCGGCATCGACCGCGAGCTGCGCGCTCAGCACCCGATCCGCGAGCCCGTACTCGACTGCGGCGTCGGCGGGGAGGACGAGGTCCCGGTCGGTGTCGTGCCGGAGGGCGTCCGCGTCGCGTCCGGTGTCGGCCGCGAGGGCCGCCTCCAGCTCGGCACGCACGCGGACGACCTCGTCGGCGTGCAGGATGAGATCGGGGATCGTGCCCCGCCCCTGCGAGGACGGCTGGTGCAGCACCACCCGGCCGTGCGGCAGGATCGACCGCAACCCCTTCGCCCCGCCGGCGAGGAGCACCGCGGCGGGGCCGACCGCCTGTCCGACGCATGTCGTGGCCACGTCCGGGCGGATGTGCTGCATCGTGTCGTAGACCGCGAGCGCGGCGCCCGGCGATCCGCCGGGCGAGTTCAGGTACAGGCTGATCGGCGTCTCGCTGGACTCCGAGGCGAGGTGCAGGAACTGCGCGATCAGCACGTTCGCGACACCGTCGTCGATCTCGGTGCCCAGATAGACGATGCGCTCGGACAGGAGCCGGCTGTAGACGTCGAGCGAGCGCTCGGTGTTGCCGCGCCGTTCGACGACGTAGGGGATGGGGTAGCTGGTCATGCGGTCACCTGCAATCCGGTCCTGGGCTGCACGCCCGCGGGGAACATGTCGTCGAATCCGTCGACGACGCGGTCGATGAAGCCGTAGTCGACGGCCTCCTCGGCGGTGTACCAGCGGTCGCGGAGGGAGTCCTCGGCGATCCGCTCGATCGGCTGCCCGGTGTTCGCGGCGGTGATGCCGAGCACGGTGTCGCGCATGTGCCGCAGGTCGTCGGCCTGCAACTCGATGTCCACCGCCGTGCCGCCGATGCCCGCCGACCCCTGGTGCATGAGGATGCGGGTGTGCGGCAGCGCGAATCGCTTGCCCGGGGTGCCGGCGCTCAGGAGGAACTGCCCGGCACTGGCCGCGATGCCGTACGCGATGGTGACGACGTCGTTCGGGATGGACCGCATCAGGTCGGCGATGGCGAGCATCGCCGACACCGAGCCGCCGGGGGAGTTGATCCAGAACCGGATGTCTCGGCGGCGATCCTCGCCGGCGAGGGCGACGAGCTGCGCGCAGAGGCGGTTCCCGCCCTGCTGGTCGAGCTCGTCGCCGAGGACGATGATGCGTTCGTGGAACAGCCGGGCGGTGAGCTCGGCGTCGATCGGCTGGATCGTGGGAGTCGGTTCGCTCATGCCTCCAGCGTGCGGGAACGCGAGAGGCGACGCATCGGATGCCGCTCACAGCAGCGCTGCGCTGGGCAGCGCTGCTGCGAGCCGCGTCGGGATCGGCTCAGCAGCCGACCTTCGTCACGCCCCAGGAGCCGGTGTTCGCCGAGCTGTTCGCCGAGACGGATCCGACGACGCCGATGCTGTTGTACGCGCGGACGACCACCGAGCGCGCATTCGCGATCGACGCGACGGGCGCGCCGAGCGGGGCCACCGACTGCGTGCTGCACGTCGAGAAGGTGAGCTTCGAGCCGGAAAGACCGCTCCCGCTGTAGACGCAGTGGGTGCCCGTCGCGCAGGAGCCGACCGAGCGCGCCGCGACCTGCTCGTCGTTCGCGAGCGTGAGCACGACCGTTCCGTCCTGCCAACTCACCTCGTTCGGCGCGGTCTGCGTGCCGCCCGGGAACTCGGCGAGCACCGCGTCGATCTGCTGCTGGAGGTCCGGCTCGTCCGGCGAGGTGGCGGCGAGGGCGGGCACGGGGGCGAGCACCGCGCCGGCGACGATGAGTGCGGCGGCGGCGATTCGGGGGAGCAGCACGGTTCGGGGTCCTCTCGTTCCCGATCCACTGCGGGTTCGACTACTCCCAAGCGGTGTAGTTGATGACCGCCGGACTCGGGATATCCGTGCGGTCGTGCCCGATGAACGTCGTCTCGATCGAGAGGATGCCAAGTCCCTCGTTCGAGACGATGATTCGCTCAGCGTACTCTCCGGGCGAACGGCTCTCGGTCACGAAGGAGAGGCCGGCGCGCCCGAGCCGGTCCTCGACCGAGCCCTCGACTCGGAGGTCCGGGCGTCCTGCGAGGAACTGGAGCGCGGCACGGAGCTGTCCGGCGTCGAGTCGCTGCTCGCTCAGCAGATTGCCGAGCTGCAGGATGGCGTCGCCGGTGGTGATCCCGGTGCGCCCGAGCGGCTGCTCGAGGAAGGGCCCGAACTCGGCTGCGGTCGTCGGCGGCGTCCCGAAGACGAAGGCGTACTCGCCCGGACCGAAGTCCTGCTCCCAGATCAGGGAGCCGACGTCGTAGCCGTCGACCTCGATCGGCGCTCCGTCGGAGTCGTAGGGCTGACCGCGACGCACCTCGATCCTGGATCCGCCGTCCCCGTGCTCGAACGTTCGCACCTCCGGCTCGATGCTCGACTGTTCGACTGCGCCGTCGTCGCCGATGACGAGCGACAGCGACCACGACTGGAACCGCACCGTTCCGCCCGCGCTCGTCGGCGCGGCGTTCTCGCTCAGCTGCATCAGCAGGTCCTCCGGTGAACCGTCGACGGGGGTGGGCTCGAGCAGGGGCGGGGTCGCGGCGGCGAAGCTCGTGCTCGGCTTGCCGAGCGCGGCGATCCCGATCGTGGCGGCGAGGAAGACGACCACGGCGGCGGCGACGGAGAGGTAGAGCGGGCGACGGGACCCGGGCCGGGGCGGGTGCGCGATCTCGTGCAGCCGAGTCTCGGCGGCCGCCTCGAGCGGTTCGCCTCGGCGAGGGAGCGCCGGTCGCGCGGCGTCCAGTCTGCGGGTCAACTCGTCCATGCGTCCTCCTTCACCGTCGATGCCGGATCCAGGGCGAGCAACTGCTCGAGCCGTCGTCGTGCGCGGTGCAGGCGGACCCGGAGGGTGGCCGTGGAGCAGCCGAGGATCTCGGCGATCTCCTCTCGGCTGAGGTCCTCCCAGTACGCCATCCAGATCACCTCGCGGTCGGCTTCGTCGAGCCGGTTCACCGCGAGACGCACCTCGAGCACCTCCTCGGAGGCGAGCGCGGGCGCCGCCTCGAGTTCGTGCACCGCTCGGTCGGCCCGCCGTTGATGGCGATCCCGGCCGCGGTAGGTGTTGCCGACGACATTGCGCAGCGTCGCATAGAGCCAGGCGAGGGTGAACACCTGCGACGCATCGTCGCGGCGCCGCCATGCCTGCGCGAAGACCTCTGCCGCGGCATCCTCGGCGTCGGTCCGGTCGCTCAATCGGTTGAACGCCGCAGCGACGATCACCGCGTGATAGGTGCGGAAGAGGTCCTCGAACTCGCGCTCGCCTGCGGCGGGGCGCTGAGTGCGGAAACGGGACACCATCACATCATCCCTGTTTCCGGCTCGGGGTGTTTCGTTACCGACGGCACGACGCCCGGGCGATCCCTCGGGGACCCGGGCGTCGTGCGATGCGCGCCGACGCTATTCGACGAGCTTGCCGGCGAGCGAGATCTCGCCGCCCATGAGTGCGGCGATCTCCGCGGGGATCTCCGGGATGGGCTCGCGGACCACTCCCGCCGAGGGCGACCAGACGAGGTTGACCTGCAGGGCGGGGTCGAGCTCCGGATAGTCGCTCCGGTTGTGGCAGCCGCGCGTCTCGCGACGCTCGAGGGCCGCTTCGAGGGTCGCCCGGGCGGCGAGCGCCGCGGACTTCAAGTCGAAGGCGTGCGCCAGGTCCTGGAATCCGGCGATGTCCGGGTGCACGCCGACCCGCGTGATCCGCTCCTCGATCGCGTCGAGCTCCGCGAGTCCGGCCAAGAGCCCGGCTTCGGAACGGACGACCCCGGCGTGCTCGGTCATGGTGTCGCGGATGGCGCGCTGCAACGCCCGCACGTTCTCGGGACCGTCGCTCGCGAGGAGCGCCGCGATCTCGGTGCGGGCGGTCGCGACCGCGTCCGCCGAACGCGACTGCACCGGCAGCCCGGCCGAGTACGCGGCAGCCGCCTGTCCGACGAGTCGCCCGTACACGAGCAGTTCGATGAGCGAGTTCCCGCCGAGGCGGTTCGCGCCGTGCAGGCCGCTGGCGGCCTCGCCGATCGCGTAGAGGCCCGGGACATCCGTGGAGTGGTCCTCCGAACGCACCCAGACGCCGCCCATCGAGTAGTGCGCGGTCGGCGCGATCTCGATCGGCTCCGTCGTGATGTCGAGCATCTGCAGCTCCAGCATCGTCTGGTACACGCGGGGGAGCCGCGTCATGATCGTCTCGCGCGGCAGGTGCGAGACGTCGAGCCAGACCCCGCCGTTCGGCGTGCCGCGGCCCTCCGCGATCTCGGTGTAGCAGGCGAGCGCGACCCGGTCGCGAGTGGACAGCTCGGCGCGCTCGGGGTCGTACTTCGGCATGAAGCGCTCGCCGAGGCCGTTGCGGAGGATGCCGCCCTCGCCGCGGGCCGCCTCGGAGACCAGGGTGCCGGCGGCGCTCTCCGGCTCGAGGATGCCCGAGGGGTGGAACTGCACGAGCTCGGGGTCGCGGATGCGCCCGCCGGCTTCGACGGCGAGGCGGAACGAGTCGCCGGTGTTCTCGTCGCGGCGCGAGGAGGTGCGGCGCCAGATGCGGTTGTGGCCGCCTGCGGCGAGGATCACCGCGTCGGCGTGGATGAGGTAGCGGGTGCCGGTCTCCAGGTCGAAGCCGTATGCGCCGAAGACCGCGCCGTCGTCGTTCACGAGGATCCGCGTGACGTAGACGGTGTCGAGCACGGGGATCTGCAGCTGCACGGCGCGGTTGATGAGGGTGCGCTGGATCTCGAGCCCCGTGTAATCGCCGGCGAAGGCGGTGCGCCGGTAGGTGTGCGCGCCGAAGAAGCGCTGGGAGATCCGGCCGTCCTCCTCTCGGGCGAAGGGCATGCCGTAGCGCTCGAGGTCCTCGATGCCGCGGGCGGCGTTCTTCGTGACGGTCTCGACGGTGTGCGGGTCGGCGAGGAGGTAGCTCTCCTTGAGCGTGTCGGCCGCGTGCTGCTGCCAGCTGTCCTCGGCGTCCATGGTGGCGAGCGCCGCGTTGATGCCGCCGGCCGCGAGCGAGGTGTGCGCGTCCGACTTGGGCCGTTTGCCGAGCGCGAGTACGTCGACGCCGGCCTCGGCGAGCTCGATGGCCGCGCGGAGGCCGGAGCCGCCGGTGCCGATGACGAGCACGCTGGTGGAGATCTGCCGTTCAGAGGTCTGCATGAGCCCGAGGCTAGGTCGGGTTCGTCGATTACTCCAATGCATTTATGTAGTCATCACGATGCAGATAGGCTATGGAGGTGAATCTCGAGCAGCTGCGCGGCTTCGTCGCGGTCGCCCGCCTGGGCAACTTCACGCGGGCGGCGACGGAGCTCCATCTCGCGCAGCCCTCGCTGAGCCGGCAGATCGCCGCGCTGGAGCAGGACCTCGGCGCCGAGCTCTTCCACCGGGCCCGCACCGGGGCGACGCTCACGGTGGCCGGCGAATCCCTGCTCCCGCTCGCACGGCGCATGCTCGCCGACGCGGAGTCCGTCCGGCGCGAGCTCGCCGAACTCGCCGGCCTGGAGCGCGGTCGAGTTCGGCTCGGCGCGACGCCGACGCTGTGCATCAGCCTCGTGGCCGAGGTGCTGAGCGTCTTTCACGCGGCGCATCCGGCGATCGAGCTGCACCTGTCGGAGCAGGGGTCGCGCCGGCTCCTCGACGAGCTGGCCGGCGGTGAGCTGGATCTCGCGTTGATCACCACCTCGGATGCCACGGCCGCCGACCGCTTCTCCGTCGTCCCGCTGCTCGACGAGGAGCTCGTCGTCGTCTCCTCGGCGGCCGCGGCGCCCGTGGCCCCGGGGGAGCAGATCTCGCTCGCCGAGCTCGCCACGCTCCCGCAGATCGTGTTCAGCTCCACCTACGACCTCCGCAGCGCGACCGACGACGCCTTCCGCGCGGCCGGCCTCTCGCCCGAGGTCGTGCTGGAGGGTGCCGAGATGGACGCCGTGCTGCGCTTCGCCGAACGCGGCCTCGGCGTCGCGATCGTGCCCGCCATGGTGCTGATCGATCGCCCGGGACTGCGCTCCGTCCGCCTGGGCGGCGAGACCCTGACGAGGACGATCAGCCTCGCCAGGCCGGCCGATGTCGCGCCGACGATCGCGGTCGGGGTCATGCAGCGCACGATCGCCGCGACCGCGACGGCCTTCGCCGCGCGGGCGGGCGACACGATGCGCCTCGCCCAGGCCTGAACCCGGCCTGCCGCTCCCGCGCCCCGGTTCTGCGCCGATCCGAACCGCTTCTTGAGCCGGACTTGAGCTGATCCTGAGGTCTCTGCGTCAGGCTTGGCATGTGCTCGCAGGGGCCACCCGAGCACCGCAGCTCACCGCTTCTTGACCCGAACTCGAAGCGTGGATCGACGGAAGTGGTGGCCCCTGAGCAGCGCCTCAGCCGACTCGGCTCCAGCTGCCGCACCCGGTCGAGCTGAAGTCCTGGCCGGCCTCGACGACGATCGAGACGAGTTCGCCGGCGCCCTGTCCGGAATCGATCACTGCGCCGGCGCCGGGATCCTCGGGGTCGGCGACCGAGATCGACCACATGCAGGCCGCATCGCTCGCCGACGACTCGTATCTGCCCGGCAGCATCGAGGTGCCCGCGGTGTACCACCGGTCGTCCTCGAGCGCGGTCGCCGGCAGTGCGGCCTCGGCGGTCGCCACCGCCTGCTCCCGGGCGACGAGCTCCGCCTCTCGCGCGGCGAGTATCTGCTCGCGCGCCCGCAGCCCGCCGTCCTCGTCCTCGAAGGTCGTCAGCTGTTCGACGAGCCGATCGGCGCGATCCTGGTCGAGCTGCAGCTGCGCCTCGAGTTCGGTGGTGCGGGCCTCGCTCGTGGCCCAGAGGGTGATGGTCGCGGCGATCGCCGCCGTGGCGATCATCGAGACCCCGATCAGGGGGAGCAGCAACCGATTGGCGGGCAGATGGAACTCCATCGTGCGCTCCTCGCGTCGGTTGCAGGCACTCGTAGCAGTATGACCTACAGGCACTGAGGAATCCTCCCCAGTTCAGGGGTCAGTGTCGCGGCATCCCGCCGCTCGAGGGTGGCGTTTCCGGGTCTCGCATCTATGGCATGCTGGTCCGGCGCCGAACACCGCTGGTTCTCGCCTCCTGGTGCCGCGCACGGCTCAGTGAAGGAGAGAGCATGGCTTCAACGGCGGTGAGCGCCCCGAGCAGGGGTGCCAGCCTCAAGCGGAACCTGGGACTGTGGGCCATTGTCGGCCTCGGCCTCGGATACATGACCCCGACCGTGGTGTTCGACACCTTCGGCATGGTGGCGCGCGACACGGACAACGTCGTCCCGGCCGCGTATCTCGTGGCGCTCGTGGTCATGATGTTCACCGCGATCAGCTACGGCAAGATGGCCGGCGCCATTCCGAGCGCCGGGTCGGCCTACACCTACGCGCGCGAGTCGATCCACCCCAACGTCGGGTTCATGGTCGGCTGGACCTCGCTCATCGACTATGTGCTGCTGCCCATGGTGAACTGCCTCATCATCCGCAGCTACCTCGAGGCTCTGTTCCCGGAGATCCCGGGATGGATCTGGGTCGTCCTGTACTGCGCCCTGGTCACGTCGGTCATCTACCTGACGATGCGCGGCACGTCGAACATCAACATGCTGCTGCTGGTCTTCTCCATCGTCGTCATGGCCGTCTTCGTGATCATGGTCTTCGCGCAGCTCATGCGGGGCGAGGGGCAGGGCACCGTCGCCTCGATGCAGCCGTTCTTCCACGACGGCGTGACGCTCGGCGCCGTGCTGATGGGGGCGACCATCGTCTGCTTCTCGTTCATCGGCTTCGACGCGGTCACCATGTACGCGGAGGAGGCCAAAACGCCGAAGATCATGCCGAAGGCCATTCTGCTCACCGTCGTCATCGGCGGTGCGATCTTCCTCGTCGCCGCGTACTTCACGCAGCTGCGCTTCCCCTCCTCCGATGCCTTCCCGGTGGAGGCGATCGAGGACAGCACGCTCCCCGAGATCGGGCTGCAGGTCGGCGGGCCGGTGTTCCAGGCCATCCTCACGGCGGCCGGCTTCGCGGCCACCCTCGCGTCGGGACTGGCGTCGCACGCCTCGGTCTCGCGCATGCTCCTCGTGATGGGCCGCAACAACGTGCTGCCGAAGCGGTTCTTCGGGTACATCAACCCGAAGACGCACACGCCGACCTTCAACATCGTCCTCGTCGGCGTCATCAGTCTGCTCGCCGCGGCCTTCACCCTCGAGCTGATCGCCGCCTTCATCAACTTCGGTGCGCTCATCGCGTTCACCTTCGTGAACGTCTCGGTGATCGCCTGGTTCGCGATCCGCAAGGGCCGCCGTCGCACGCCGAGGGACATCTTCACGTTCATCGTGCTGCCCGGCATCGGCATGGTGCTCACGGGCATCCTCTGGGCGAACCTGCACGTCGATGCGCTCATCGGCGGTGCCGCGTGGGCCGCGATCGGCTTCGTGTACCTGCTGGTGCTGACGCGCGGCTTCCGCCGTCGGGTCGCCGCCTTCGACGAGGCGCAGCCGGTGACCGGGTTCAACAAGGCGATCGACGAGTAGCCCCACCTTCGTTCGGCACCACGTGAACGGGCCCGGGGTCGACGATCCCGGGCCCGTTCGCTGCGTGCCTCAGCGGCGGTGCAGCCGCCCGTAGCCGGACAGCAGGCGCGGGACGACGAGGTAGACCGCGAGCGGGACGACGATCGCGGTGAGCAGCAGCGCGCGCAGCACGGGGTTCCAATCGGCCCAGAGCGGGGCGAAGGCGAGCATGCCGACGGCGACCAGGGGGAAGATCGCGAGCCAGGTGAGGGCGGCGCGCAGGTGGACCGAGGGCGGCGCCGACGGCACGGCGGGCTCGGACGGTGCGGGGAGGGCGTTCGGTTCGGGGGTGGGTTCGGTCGACATGATTTCTCCAACTATTTGGTTGCTTCCAACTGAACGGTTGCAACCATAGATCGGCCGTGGCTATTCCGCAACCACTCGGTTGGATCTTGCTACGCTGGTCGGTATGGCCTGGGACACCGAGGGCACCAAGCGGCGACTGCTCGACGCGGCGACGGTCGAGTTCGCACAGCACGGCTTCGCCGGCGGTCGCATCGACCGCATCGCCGTGGCCGCCGGCGTCAACAAGGAGCGCATCTACCAGTACTTCGGCAAGAAGGACGAGCTCTTCGACGCGGTGCTCGTGAGCGCCCTGCGTCGCGTCATGGACGAGGTGCCGCTGCGCGGCGAGGGCCCGGCGGCCGTCGCCGACTACGCGGGGCGTCTGTTCGACCACCACGTCGACGACCCCACCGTGCCCCGTCTCGTGACCTGGGAAGGGCTCGAACGCGGCCGCGAGACGGTCGCCCGGGCCGACCGCCTCGAGCACCACACCGCCAAGGTCAGGGCGATGATGGGGATGCTCCCAGGGGTCGACTACGCCGCGGTCGCCGAACTCCTCCTGACCATCGTCACCCTCTGCGACTCGTGGCCCGTGCTGCCGCAGGTCGATGAGTTCCTGAGCGGCCGGGTCGAGGGTCGCCGCGCCGAACGGCGAGCCGTGATCGTCGGCACTGTCGAGCGGCTCGCCCGGGCGCTCACCGCCGAGGCGGCTCGCCCGTGAGCACGACGAGCCGGCGGGTCGCCCTGGTCATCGCCACATAGCGGTCGACGGCGCCTTCGATGCCCTCGGCGAAGTCGTCGGGCTCGACGAGGAGCACGAGGTCGAACTCGAGCCCCTTCGCCAGTTCCGGAGTGAGCCGGCGCACGCGGGGGTGATGTGCGAGCTCGGCGTCGACGGCCACGGTCGTCCGCGCCGGTGCGTCCTCCGCATGGATGATGCAGGCGCTCGCCTCCGGATGCTCCGCCGCCCAGCTCTCGAGCGTCGCGTGCAGCTCGCCGAGCGTGAGATGCTCGACCGGCGAGCCGCTCGAGCGGATGCTCGTCGGCACGTTGGCGTCGGGAACGGCGGCCCGGATGCCGGGCGCCGCCTCGGCCATGATCTCGGCGGGCGTGCGGTAGTTGACGGTGAGGCCGGCGAGCTCGATCCGCCCGAACCCCACCCGGCGCAACCGTTCGGACCAGGACTCCACGAAACCGTGCCGCGCCTGCGCCCGGTCGCCGACGATCGTGAAGCTGCGCGACGGGCACCGCGCGAGGAGCATGCGCCACTCGGCATCCGTGAGCTCCTGCGCCTCGTCGACGACGAGGTGCGCGAAGGGCCCGTCGAGCGCGGCCGTGCGCTCCGGGCCCGGCAGCTCCCCGAGCAGCGTGTGCTGCACGTCCGAGCCGCGCAGCATCGTCACGAGCCCCTCGCCGTCGCCGTCGTCGTCGGCGGCGATGAGCTGATCGACCACGAGGTCCATCTGCTCGCGATCCGCTTCCGCCTCGGCGCGGGCGCGACGGACCCGTCCTGACGCCTCCGGGTCGCCGACCCTGCGGCGGGCCGAATCCAGATAGGGCACATCCGCGCGGGTCCAGTCCCGCGGTCGCTCCCGTCGCAGCTCGGCCGCCTCCGTCTCGGTGAGCCACGGTGCGCAGCGGCGGAGGTAGGCGGGCGAGGTCCAGAGGTCGGCGACGAGCCCGACCGGGTCGAGCAGCGGCCAGGCGCGGTCGAAGGTGCGGCGCAGTTCCTCGTCGGTCTCCAGCTCCCGGCGCACCAGCCGGGACGGGACGCCGGCCGGCTGCTGGTCCGCGAGGATCTCCAGCAGTGCGTCCCACACGATCCCGCGGGCGTCGTTGTGCGGCGTGCCCGGCTCAGGCGCGGCGAACGCCTCGGCCCAGTCCGCCGGTCCGAGCAGCGATTCGCCCCACTGCGTCTCGACCCGGAGCTCGACGGCCGGCGGCGCCTCGTAGCCGGCGACGGCGGCGTCGACGGCATCGACCAGTCGGGTGTCCGCCTTCAGCCGGGCGGCTGCCGCAGCGGAGTCGGGCAGGAGCGCCGCACCCTCCGGGACGAAGTCGGACGGCACCGCCATCGCCACCTCCTGCTCGCCGAGGCTCGGCAGCACGTCGGCCACGTAGTCGAGATAGGGGTGGGACGGACCGACGACGAGGATCCCGCCGCGGTGGGCCGCGACGCGGGCGTCGGCGTAGAGCAGATAGGCGGCGCGGTGGAGGGCGACCACCGTCTTGCCGGTGCCCGGACCGCCGTCGACGACGAGCGCCCCGTCCGACGCCGCCCGGATGATCGCGTCCTGGTCCGCTTGGATCGTGCCGAGCACGTCGCGCATCCGCTCGGACCGATCAGTGGCGAGGCTGGCGATGAAGGCCGACTGGTCGTCGAGGGCCAGCGCGCGCCCCTCTTCGCCCGGCACGAGCACCTCGTCCCAGAAGTCGACGATCCGGCCTCGGGTCCAGCGATAGCGGCGCCGGCTGCGCAGGCCCATCGGCCGGGCCGGGGTCGCGGAGAAGAACGGCTCGGCCGCCGGGGTGCGCCAGTCGACGAGGAGACGTTCCCCCTCGGCGTCCGACAGCCCGATCCGCCCGATGTAGAGCGGATCCTCGCGGTCGTCGACGACGATGCGCCCCAGGCAGGCGTCGACCCCGTACCGGCGCAGCGTTCGCAGCCGGTTCTCCAGTCGGTGCACCGCCAGGTCGCGGTCGAGCGCGGCCTGTCCGTGGCGGGCCTCGGCGCGAAGGGCGGCGTCGAGCCGCGCACGGGCCTCGGCGGTCGCGGAGGCGAGCGCCTCGCCGATGGCGGCGAAGTGGCGTTCGTCTTCGGCGAGGAGTGCCGGATCGGACTTCTCGATGAGGTGGGCAGGCAGGTGGAACGGGCTCGCGGACAGGGGTCCTCCAGGGCAGCAGGTGGCGTGGGTCAGCCAGTATGCGCCACGTGAGGGGCCTTGCCGCAAGCCCCCGGACCGGCGGTATCCTGGAAGTGCGGGGATCGGCGTGCACCCGCCGAGCAGCGCGGTCAGGCCGGTCGGTGCTCGGAGGCCCCGGGCCTCGGCAGCCGGCCGAGCACCTCACGGCGCTGCAGCGTCCACTCGGCCTGATGCAGCTCGCGGACGGCTCGCTCCGCGTCATCGGGGTCGGCCGCGTGCACGGCCTCGGCGAGCTGCGCATACGCGACGGCGGCGAGGCGGATCGGTCGGGCGGGGGAGTGCTCGGCGAGCAGATCGAGCGACTCGCGGAGCATCGGCACTCGGGCGGCATCGGCGAGGCACCGTCGGAACGCCGCATCAGCGGTGGTGGCGGCGGCGGTCTCGGTCGAATCTCGTTCGCCGGCCACGGCGCCGACCCGCTCCGCGGCTTCGAGCAGGGCCTCCGCCTGCGCGGCCGAGCGGTGCACCGCCGCCTGCCGGGCGGCGAGCGCCTCGAACGCGAGTCGGGCCTCGCGGCGATCGTGCTCGGAACTCGGCTCGGCGTGCGCTCGCATCGTGAAGGCTCTCTTCTGTGCCGGGGCGCGCTGACTACGGCGGCTGAGCACGTCGTTCCATTCCGGGCGCTGCCCGGTCTGACAGCACCGACACCCGAGCGGACACAGCGGGATGCCACGTCTACTGGAGCATGAGAGGGTCCGGCCCGATTCCCCCTGGTACCGGACCCTCTCTCCGCACCGATTCCCAGTCGTGCGGAAGCGTCGACATCATCGCTCGCGAAGATGCGGACTTCCAGAACATAACACATGGGATACCATTGGTGGAGTTGAATCCGTGCCCGTGCGCTCTGACACGACCCGCCTTCTGGGGTGGGGTGCCCGAGCGAACTTGCCGTGCCCGCGCGCATCGTTGCTGATACAGTTTCGCTATGTCGTTCAGGATGCAGTTTTCGCGTGGCAGTGCGGCCGCGCGCGTCGGCAGACTGAGCGTGGCAGCATGACCGATCACGTGCGAACTGAAGCCGAGCGGGTCGCCGACGCAGTGCGCGAGCAGATCATCGCTCGCACGCGCCTGCCGGGCTCGCGGCTCATCGAGCGCACCATCGCCGCCGAGCTCGGAGTGAGCCGGCTGCCGGTCCGTGACGCGCTCCGCGTGCTCGAGCGGGAAGGGCTCGTCGCCCGAGTCGGCCGCAGCATCGCGGTCCGCGAGCTCGAGCTCCGCGACCTCGGCGAGCTCGCCGAGGTCTGCGAAGCGTTCGACGCGGTGGCTGCGAGGCTCGCCGCCGAGCGACGCAGTGACGCGCACCTCGAGCGTATCCGTGCGACCTTCGCCGAAATGAGCCGCGCGATCGGCGACGACGACACCGGGGCGACGGCGCGCTCGGTGCTCGCGTACCGGGGCGCGATCGCGGACGCGTCGCGCAATCCGTTCCTGGTCGAGATCAGCACCGTCCTGCGCGGACGTGAGGCGGGTGCGGTGCTGACGCCCCAGGTCATCGCCGAGCACGGCGAGGCCGTGGTGCGCGCGATCGAGGAGGGCGACGCAGCCGCCGTCGATCAGGGCGTGCGCGCCCAGTACGCGGCGGCGCGGCACGCCATGCGGCGCGAGGTGCTCGAAGACCTCGAAGCGAAGCTCACCGCGACGCGCGCGGCGGGAGGGCGCTGATGACCGGCGAACGGACCGCTCGGGTCCCCGAGGCGACGCGGATTCAGATCGCCCTGCGGCAGCAGATCGTCGAGGGTGAACGCACCCCGGGCACTCCGCTCGTCGAGCGATCGATCGGTGAGGAGTTCGGCGTCAGCCGCCTGCCGGTCCGTCAGGCCATCCAGGGCCTCGTCGCCGAGCAGCTCGTCGTGCCGGGCGGAGCGCGCTCGCCGGCGATCGTGCGCGGGTTCGACGTGGACGAGCTCGACGCTCTGAGCGTCGTGCACGCGACGCTCGAGCGACTGGTCATCCGCTGGGCCGCGATGCGTCGCACCGCCGAGCAGGTCGAGGAGCTCCGCGCGATCGTGCCGGAGGTCCCGCTCGACGGCAGCGCCGACGCCGCCGCGATGCGCCGGGCCGTCCTCGCGTTCCGCGACCAGCTCTTCGTCATGGCCGACAGCCCCATCCTCGACGAGCTCAACCAGCTCGTCGGCGCTCGCGTGACGCAGGTCATCTCGCACGCGCTCGACCCGGCCGTGGCCGGGCACTATCTCGAGGCGCTGTACCGCGCGATCGCCATCGGCGACGCGGAGCTCGCCGAGACGATCCTGGGCGACTACATCTCACCCGGCAAGTTCGACGCGGCCAAGCAGGTCTGACGCAGCCGATCGGGCCAGACGCGCCGAGCGGGCCCGACGCGGCCGATCGGGCCTGACGCGGCAGCACGCGCGCGCCGATGCGGCCCCGGGCGAGAGTCCGAGCGCGCCTCGCCGTGCACTCACGGGCGCATCACGGGATGCCATGACCGCTTGTCGGTCGGCCACTGAAGGGCTGAGATTGCGGGCGTTCGAGCGGCGTGGTGATCTGAGTTGCGCACATGAAGCAGTTCGGGATACCATGAGTCCGTCGCGAGCGGTCCTTGAACGGGTTGAGGTCGAACAAGCCTGAGGGTCGATCGTGATGCTCCGTTCTTCGGGGCCTGCAACGCAGTTGCAACGGGCTCCCGAGACTTGGATCCCCCCGGATCACCCACGTCTCGGGAGCCCGATCTCTCGCCGTCCGGCACCCGGTGCAGCTCGCATCCGCGTCTTCCGGTCGGTCGCACGGCACCCCGGGGGTCGTTTCGGGGCGATCGGAAGGGTGAACATGCCAGCACGACGCGAGCTCGACGATGCTCCAGAACGGATCACCTCGGTGCAGCATGCGCTCGCCGGGGCGGCGCGGGCGAGCGTGCTCCGGCACGTCGTCCACCACCCGCGGGCTTCGCACACCGAGATCGTGGCGAGCACCGGAGTGAGTCGGGGCTCGGCGACGACCGCGATCCGCGAACTCGAGCGGCTCGGATATCTGGTGGCCGACGGGCCGCGAGAGGGTCGCGTCGTGCGGTACCGAGCCGTCGACGACCAGCTCTCAGCCGACCTCGCCGCGCTTTCGGACTGGTTGCTCGACTGACCAGATCCGGTCGGGTGCGGCGCGCTGCGGAAACCGTCGCTGGAGCGCAGCAGGCGGAGCCGGGGCATCCGTCTACGATGGGGGCATGCCGACGCCGGAGACGCAGATCGCCCTGCAAGCCGCAGCGATGCGGTCGTTCCGGGCGCTCGAAGCGGTCGTCGACGCCATTCCGGCGGGTGAGCGCGACGCGCCGTTCCCGCAGCGGGGCGGCCGCGACCGCGATCTGCCGGACGTGCTCAACCACGTGCACGCCTGGCACGAGCTGCTCCTCGGCTGGATCGGGGCGATCGAGCGCGAGGAGACCCCCGCCTACCCGGCCGAGGGATTCGACTGGAACTCGCTCGACGAGCTGAACCTGAGCCTCCGCGATCGCTCGCGCACCAGGGGTGGCGCCGAGCGCGCGTTCGCCCGCCTGCAGGGCAGCCACGCGGTGGCGTTGGCGAAGGTCGGGGCACTGGACGCCGAGACGCTGTTCGATGCGTCGAGATTCGCCTGGCTCGGCGGCCCGCTCGCCGAACCCGTGCACGAGTGCCTCGGCGGGCACTACGACTGGGCCGTCGCGGCGATCGAGGCGGCGCGATGACCGGCGACGGCGGGCCGGGCGTCCCCGGCGCGCTCGGCGTCGCGGTCGCGCAGTTCGCGCCGGTCGCGGACGTCGCGGCGAACCTCGAACAGATCGAACAGCTGAGCCAGCTCGCCGTTCAGCGCGGTGCGAAGCTCGTGGTGCTGCCCGAGTACGCCATGTTCTTCACCCCGGAACTCGGGCGCGAGATGGCCGAGGCCGCCGAGCCGCTCGACGGAGCCTTCGTCGGCGCGCTGAGCGCGCTCGCTGGCCAACTCGGCGTGCACCTCGTCGCGGGAATGCTGGAGCACCGCGATGACGGCCGGTTCTCGAACACGATCGTCGCGACGGGCGCCGGGGGCCGCGTCGTCGCCAGCTATCGCAAGCAGCACCTCTACGATGCCTTCGGCCAGCGGGAATCCGACCACGTCGCACCGGGCGAGCTCGCCGAGCCGGAGCTGTTCGAACTCGACGGCTTCACCGTCGGCATGCAGACCTGCTACGACCTGCGGTTCCCCGAGGTGACGCGCACGCTCGTGGACGCCGGTGCCGAGCTCGTGCTCGTCCCGGCGGAGTGGGTGCGCGGGCCGCTGAAGGAGCACCACTGGCGCACCCTGGCGACGGCCCGGGCGATCGAGAACACGGTGTATCTCGCCGCGGCGGATCAGACGCCTCCGGTCGCGGTCGGCGCGAGCCTCGTCGTCGACCCCATGGGGATCGAGCTCGCCGGACTCGGTGAAGAAGCCGGCGTGGCGGTCGCCTGGCTCGAGCGGGATCGGCTGGACCGGGTGCGCCGGGTGAATCCGGCTCTGGCGCTGCGGCGCTACCGCGTCGTTCCGCGCTGACCGGCACGCCGGACGGCGGCCGCCTCAGACCGTCAGGCCCGGGCGAGCGCGGCGAGTCGGGCGGATGCCTCGCGCAGCACGTCTTCGTGCTTGCAGAACGCGAAGCGCACGAGGCTGCCGACCTCGCGACGGTGCGCGGGCCGGACGAACGCCGAGACGGGGATGCCGACCACGCCGGCGAGATCCGGCAGACGGCGGCACAGCGCCTCGGCGTCGGGGTAGCCGAGCGGGCCGGCATCGGCCACCACGAAGTAGCCCGCGCGGGGTCGGGACACCGCGAAGCCCGCGGCCTCGAGACCGTCGGCCAGGAGCTCGGCGCGGTGCGCGAGCGAGGTCGCGGCCCCCGTGAAGTACGCGTCCGGGAGATCGAGGCCCGCCGCGATCGCCGGCTGGAACGGCGCCCCGTTCACATAGGTGAGGTACTGCTTCACGGCGAGCACCGCGGCGACGAGTTCCGGGCGTGCCGTCAGCCAGCCGATCTTCCACCCGGTGGTCGAGAACGTCTTGCCGCCGGAGGAGATGGTGATCGTGCGCGCTCGCGCGCCGGGCCGACTCGCGAGCGGGCGGTGGGCCCCGTCGAAGCGCAGGTGCTCGTAGACCTCGTCGGTGACGAGCAGCGCGTCGTGTCGCTCGGCGAGCTCGATCAGGAGCTCGGCGGTGGCGTCGTCGAGCACCGCGCCGGTGGGGTTGTGCGGGTCGTTCACGAGGATGACCCGGGTGCGATCCGTGACGGCTGACCGCAGCTCGTCGTGGTCCGGTCTCCAGTTGGGGAAGCGGAGCGGGACGGTGCGATGCACGCCACCGGCGCGAGCGATGACCGCGGCGTAGGCGTCGTAGAACGGCTCGAAGGTGACGACCTCGTCGCCTGCATCGACGAAGGCGAGGAGCGTCGCCGCGAGGGCCTCGGTCGCTCCCGCGGTGACGAGGACCTCGCGATCCGGGTCCACCTCGATCCCGTACCAGTGCTGCTGGTGCCTGGCGATGGCCTCGCGCAGCACCGGCATGCCGATCCCCGGCGGGTACTGATTCGTGCCGGCGCGGATCGCCTCGATCGCCGAGTCGAGCACCACGGCGGGACCGTCTTCGTCGGGGAAACCCTGGCCGAGATTGATGGCGCCGGTGCGCTGGGCGAGCGCGCTCATCTCGGCGAACACCGTCGCGGCGATGCGCCCGTCGGCGCCGAGCAGGCCCGCTCCGGCCGCGGTGCGTTGCCACGGGGCCAGGGGCGGCTGAGCGGGGGAGTCGGTCACGCTCACACCGTACCCGCAGCGGCCGGCGCTACGCTGGCGACGGGCTGCACGAGCTCACGCGTCGGGTTCGGAGGCTTCACTGCCGGCCGATAGCCGATCCATAGACTTCGCCGATGCCGCGCACAGCTTCCGCCACGAGAGTGGGGGCAGCTTGGAAGGAGCAGACATGACCGATCACACCACCGGCCCCGTCTCGGAGGAGCCGCGGGACCCCGAGGAGCGTGACGTCACGGAAGCCGCCGGCGTCACCGCAACGAACGACGTCGTCGAGACGAACGCCCCTGAGGCGACTGCGGTTCCGACCGCTGCGGCCCCGACCCAGGCGCCCGCCTCGGAAGCGCCGACCCAGGCGCCCGCCTCGGGCGAGGCGCCGGCCGCGGCGCCCGCGGGCTGGGTCACCCCGAACGCCACCGCCCCGCAGCAGCCCGCGCCGGCCACCGGCACGCTCTACGAGCCCGGCCGCGCCCCGCAGCCGTACCACGCGGCTCAGTACCCGCACCCCGCCGCCCAGCAGCCGGCGCCGACCGCGACGCAGCCCACGCAGCCGCTGCCCGGCGGGCACCAGGCCCAGCACGGTCAGCCGCAGCACGGTCAGCCGCAGCCCGGCCAGGTGCCGCCCGGCCAGGTCCCGCCCGCGTTCGGCGGCCAGCCCGCCGCGGCGCCCGCACCGAAGAAGCGTCCCGTCGGCCTGGGCATCGCCGCGGCCATCGTCGCGGCCGCGCTCATCGGCGGCGGCGCAGGAGCCGGCGTCACCGCGCTCGCCATGGCGAACCGCACGACGTCGACCGCCGCGAGCACGAGTCCGCAGAACGTCGTCGTGAACGACACCGACTCGGTGAACCAGGTCACCGCGGTCGCGGCGAAGGCGAGCCCGAGCGTCGTCACGATCTCGGTCTCCTCCACCGATGGCGCCGGCACCGGCTCGGGCATCGTCCTCTCCGACGACGGCTACGTGCTGACGAACACCCATGTCGTCACGCTCGACGGCGCGACCGGCGCGCCCACGATCCAGGTCAAGACCGACGACGGCCACCTGTACACCGCCGAATTGATCGGCACCGACCCGCTGAGCGATCTCGCGGTGATCAAGCTGAAGGACGCCTCGGGGCTCACCCCCCTCGCCTTCGCCGACTCCAGCAAGCTGAACGTCGGCGACACCGCGATCGCCATCGGCGCCCCGCTGGGGCTCTCGGGCACCGTCACCGACGGCATCGTGAGCGCCCTGAACCGGTCGATCGAGGTCGCCTCCTCGGCCGCGCCGTCCACGCCGGACGACGGCAGCCAGGGCGAGCAGCCGAAGGACGGCCAGCAGCCCTTCGACTTCTGGAACTTCGACATCCCCGGTCAGCAGGGCCAGGGCGGCGAGGGCGGCCAGCAGCCGCAGCAGGGCGGCGGCAACATCTCGATCCCGGTGATCCAGACCGACGCCGCGATCAACCCCGGCAACTCGGGCGGCGCGCTGCTCAACAGCTCGGGGGAGCTCATCGGCGTCAACGTCGCGATCCTCGGCACCGGCGATTCCTCGTCCGGCCAGTCGGGCAACATCGGCGTCGGCTTCGCGGTCCCGTCGAACCTCGCCAAGCGCGTCTCCGACGAGATCATCGAGAACGGCACGGCGACGCACGGCCTGCTCGGTGCGACGGTGACGGCCGCGCAGAGCGACGAGAGCAGCAGCACCGTCGGCGCGCTCATCACCGACGTCCCTGCCGGTGGCGCCGCGGCGAACGCGGGCCTGAAGAAGGGCGACATCGTCACCCAGTTCAACGGGTTGCCGATCACCGACCAGACCGACCTCACCGCCCAGGTGCGCGCGCTCGCGGGCGGCGCGGACGCCGAGATCACCTTCCTCCGCGACGGCGAGGCGCAGACGGTCACGGTCACCCTCGGCACCTTCGAGGGCTGACCCCGCGGGCGACGCCGAATCACCGGCGAGTGGCCGGAGCCGCCGAGGCTCCGGCCACTCGTCGTTTGCTAGGCTCGATCGACCCAGCAGCAGAGTGAGGAATCTTGCCCGATCAGCCCGACGGCACCACCCGGTCGACGCTCGGCGTCTCCTACGTGATGCCGGTGCTGAACGATGCCTCGCACGTTCGCGCCGCCGTGGAGTCCATCCTCGATCAGCACTACGAGGGTCCGGTCGAAGTACTGATCGCCCTCGGTCCGTCGATCGACGGCACCGCGGAGCTGGTCGCCGATCTGGCCGCCCGCGACGCCCGGGTCCGCGTGCTCGACAACGAGGTGGGTTCGACGCCGGCGGGCCTTAATCTCGGCATCCGTGCGGCGCAATACCCCGTTGTCGTGCGCGTCGACTCCCACTCGATGCTGCCGGCCGAGTACACCCGCATCGCCGTCGACACGCTGGACCGCACCGGCGCCGACAACGTCGGCGGCATCATGGCCGCCCACGGCGAGACGGCGTTCGAGCGGGCCGTGGCGCGCGCATACACGACGCCCGTGGGGCTCGGCGGCTCGGCGTTCCACGTCGGCGGCACGGCCGGACCGGTCGAGACCGTCTACCTCGGGGTCTTCCGTCGCGACGCCCTCGTGCGCGTCGGTCTCTTCGACGAGACCATCAAGCGCGGCCAGGACTGGGAGCTCAACCGGCGGCTGCGCGCGACCGGCGGCATCGTCTGGTTCACGCCCGAGCTCAGTGTGACCTACCGGCCGAGGTCGAGCCTCGAACGCCTGGGCCGGCAGATGTTCTCGACCGGGCTCTGGCGCGGCGAGCTCGCGCGACGCTTCCCCGCGGCGAACGGGCTGCGGTACTTCGTCCCGCCGATCATGGTGCTCGGCGTGCTGCTCGGACTCCTCGCCGGCGTCGGCGGCCTCATCCAGGCGCTCGCCGGGGCGACCCCGTGGCTCGCCGTTGGACTCGTCGTGCCGGCCGTCTACCTGCTATTCGTCCTCGTCGCGGCCCTCGTGTACGGGCGCGGCCAGGGAGCCGCGTCGTGGCTCTGGTTTCTCATAGTCTTGCCGTGCATCCATGTCGCGTGGGGAGTCGGCTTCGTGCTCGGCTATCTCTCGCTGACACGGAACATCGCCAGCCACACGGGAAGGTAACGGATGTCGCACCCGCACTCGACGTCGTCGGAGCCGTCGAGACAGTACCCCTCGAGCTTGGCCGAGCTGAAGGCGGTTACGCAGCCGCCCGAGGTCCGCGGCCGGCGGAACGCGGAGCACTGGACCGCCTCGCTCTACCTGCGCCGGCTGTCTCCGTACCTCACCTGGGTGCTGCTGAAGACCCCGATCTCCGCGAACGGGGTGACGGGCCTCATGATCCTCGTCGGGTGGTCCACCGCCGCCGCCCTGCTCATCCCCGGCATCTGGGGTGCGCTGCTCGCCGTGATCCTCGGCCAGTTGCAGATGCTCGTCGACTGCTGCGACGGCGAGGTCGCCAGATGGCGCCGCACCTCCTCGCCGGCCGGGGTCTTCCTCGACAAGGTCGGCCACTACTCGACCGAGGCGCTCATCCCGATCGCGCTCGGCATCCGCGCTGCCGCGTACCCGCTCGAGTTCCCCGCCGACTTCCTCTGGACCACGGTCGGCGCCTTGCTCGCCCTCGTCATCGTGCTGAACAAGGCGCTGAACGACATGGTGCACGTGGCTCGCGCGAACGCCGGACTCCCGAAGCTCGCAGACACCCACGGCGAGACGGCGCCGCGTGGCGGTCTCGTCGCGAGGCTTCGCCGCGTCGCGCGCTTCGTGCCGTTCCATCGGCTCTACCACTCGGTCGAATTGACGCTCATCGCGTTCGCCGCGGCGGTGGTCGGCCTCTTCGCGGGGCAGCCGATCGTCGACCGCGTGGTCGTCGCGGCGCTGCTGCCGCTCGCGGTGCTCGCGGTCGTCGGGCACTTCGTGGCGATCATGGCGAGTCGACGTGTCCGATCCTGAACCTCCGGCCGAGGCGGTGACGCCACGGGTCGGCGTGGTCGTGCTGACGATGGGCCGCCGCCCGGCGGAGCTCGTGCGCGGCGTACGCAGCGTGCTCGAGCAGCGCGGCGTCGAGGTCGAGGTCGTCGTGGTCGGGAACGGCTGGGACCCGGCGACCGCGGAGCCCGCGCTTCCGGCTGCCGTGCGCACGCTCGCGCTGCCGGAGAACCTCGGCATCCCCGCCGGGCGCAACCGCGGGGTTCCCCAGGTGGGCGGGGAGCTCCTCTTCTTCCTCGACGACGACGCTTACCTGCCCGACGCCGAGTTCCTGGCGAAGGGGGCCGCCCTACTGGCGGCGCAGCCGCAGATCGGGCTCGTGCAGCCGCGAGTCGTCGATCCGACCGGACTCGTCTCGCCCCGGCGCTGGACGCCGCGCATCCGCGCGGGCGACCCGGCACGCTCGAGCAACGTCTTCTCGTGCTGGGAGGGCGCGGTGCTGCTGCCGCGCCCGGTCTTCGAGCAGACTGGCGGCTGGGCCGATCCGTTCTTCTACGCGCACGAGGGCATCGAGCTGGCCTGGCGGGTGTGGGACACCGGGCATCGTGCGTGGTACGCGGGCGAGCTCGAAGCGGCGCACCCGGTGATCGACCCGGCCCGGCACTCGTACTACTTCCGGCTGAACGCGAGGAACCGCGTCTGGCTCGCGCGGCGCAACCTGCCCGCCGTGCTCGTCCCGTTCTACGTCGGGTCGTGGACGCTCATCCAGCTGCTGCGCTGGGCCCGGAAGCCCGCGCAGCTGCGGGCCTGGTTCGGCGGCTGGCGGGACGGGTGGCGCGAAGACCCGGGTGAGCGTCGACCCTTGCGCTGGCGCACGGTGTGGCGCATGACCCGGGCCGGGCGACCGCCGATCATCTGAACCGGCCGCATCGGCCACCTCGGGTAACGATCGGCTCTCGGTGCGTCGGCGGGGCCGCCGCCCGAGGCATCCGTCCAGGCGCCGTCGCTACCCTTGGCGGGTGGGATTGAAGACTGACGCGCGTCGCGCCGTGAAGCTCGCGAAGAACATCATCGCCTCGCGGCGTTCACAGCGGGCGCTCGCCGCCGCGCTCGCCGAGCGGGCGCCGCTCGAAGCGGGGCGGTACCGGATCGGGGTGTACTTCGCCGACGGCAAGGTCAACCTCTACCAGCTCCGTCAGTGGTACCGCCCGCTCGCCGAGCTCGCGAAGACGCATCCGGTCGTCGTGCTCAGTCGTGCGTCGGGTGCGGCGCTCGCGCTGCTCGACGAGTCGCCGGTGCCGGTCGCCTACGTGCGTCGGGTCGCGGACCTCGAGCAGCTCATCCACGATCAACAGCTCCAGCTCATCCTCTACGTGAACCAGAACGCGAAGAACTTCCAGATGATGCGCTACGGGCGCCGTTGGCACGTGTTCATCAACCACGGCGAGTCCGACAAGATGTACATGACCACGAACCAGTTCAAGGCCTACGACTACGCGCTGATCGCCGGCGATGCAGCCCGGGCCCGGCTGAGCAAGGTGCTGTGGGATTACGACTTCGACAAGCGGGCGATCCCGATCGGGAGGCCGCAGGCCGACCACTACGAGGACGGCCGCGAGCTGCCCTACCCGGATGACGGCCGCGAGGTCGTGCTCTACGCCCCGACCTGGGAGGGGGACCGAGCCGCTGCCGCGTACGGCTCGATCGCCTCGCACGGCGTGGCGCTCGTCACCGCGCTGCTCGCGAGCGGCCGCCACCGGGTGATCTACCGCCCGCACCCCCGCTCCGGCGTCCTCGATCACGAGTACGAGGCCGCGAATCGCACCATCATCGCGGCGATCGGGGCGGCCAACCAGGCCGATCCGACGGCCATGCACGTCTATGACGACGGTCGTGAGCTCGGCTGGCAGCTCGCCGCGGCCGACATCGCCGTGGTCGACATCTCCGCGATGGTGTACGACCGGCTCGCGACGGGGAAACCGTTGCTGATCACCCGCCCGGTCGCCACGGAGGCGGAGATCGACACGAACGGCTACCTCTCCGCGTGCGAGTGGCTCGTGGCCGAGCCGGAGCCGGCCGAGCGTGCCGGGGCGGCCATGCTGGCGCGCATCGACGAGGTCGCCCATGACCGCGAGGCGCTCGAACGACTCGGGCACTGGGTGGAACGCTACTTCGGCGACACGTCGCCGGGTGCGGCGACGGCTCGGTTCCACGCTGCGATCGACCATCTCATGGCGGAGTGGCACCGCTTCGCGGCCGAGCACGTCGACGACGGCCTCATCGACGAGCACGACGTCGAGGGGGAGCGGGCCGAGGCCGGTGCCGACGAGAGCGCGCACGGCTGACCGCGACGGTCGCCCGCACGGCCCTCAGTAGAGCTTCGGTGCACCGTCGCGCGGCGTGCTGGCGAGCCGCTCGAGCGCGAGGAGGTCGGACAGGCGACCGTCCGCCCGACTCCAGGCCTCGACGGCCTCCTCGCCGAGCAGGACGTAGTGCCAGCTCCGGTCGCTGCGCAGCTCGGCCGGGAGCTCGTTGAGGCGGTCGGCCCACGCGAGCGCGGCCCGCTGCTTGCGGCGGACGTTCTCGTCGTCGAGTGCGGACTGCGCCTTCGTCTCGACGACGTAGACCGCGCCGGAGGTGCGCACGAGGAAGTCGGGCGAGTAGCGGGCGGGCAAGCCGTCGGCCCGGAGGTACGGCCGCTGCAGGAAGTCGTGGGCGTGCTCGTCGATTTTCACGAACGCCTCGATCCGGGAGTCCCGGTCGGCCCACGCGATGAGTCGCCGTTCGAGGCCGCCGCCGCGACTCGCGACCCGCAGCTTCGGGAAGACGCTCTTCGTGCACGTCACGGCGTCGCGCGCCCGCATCGAGATGGTGCCGACCTCGGCGATGCTGCGCTGCTCGACCTCGACCTCGGAGCGTGAGGGGCTGAGCTGCGTCTCCACGAGCGCGGTCGAGAACACCCCGGCGATGTGCTCCGCGATGCCGGGGAGGAGCAGGACGCGCCAGGCGTCGTCCTGCTGCGGGTCGAACGGCTCGGCGAAGAGCCGCGCACGGATGTACCGGTCGATCCAGGCGGCGATGCGGGCGCGATGCGAGACGAGGAGCGGGTAGCGGCTCGCGCCGCTGAACCGCGCGGCGGCGGCGGTGAACGTGCGCCCGGTCACCGTCGTGACCCGCACCGTGAGGCGGGCGAGGAAGTCGTTGTACCCCGTCGCGGTCATGACGCCGCCGTCGACGCGGTAGTCGCCGTACTGGGTCTTCGTCTCGACGTCGTGGGAGCTCCAGAGCTCGCCGCGCCCGACGGCGCGCTCGAGGACGGAGCGCTCGAACCGGCTCGGGGGCAGCGACATCGGGTCGATGCGCGGCGCGACCGCGTCTTCCTCGGATTCGTGGAGCACGACGGGGACGAGGATGTCGTATGCGCGCCAGTCCTCACGGAGGCCGACGAGTTCGAGGTCGCCGGTGGCGCGGGTCGCCTCGTCGTCGACGAGGGCGAGCAGGCCGTCGCCCAGGAGCTCGTCGTAGAACTCCTCGAACGCCGGATGCTCGATGATGAAGAGCACGTCGAAGTGGTTGCTCGGCTCGAGCCGGCGGCGCATGCGGTCGCGCGTCTCGCGCTTGAGCTCGTCGACGACGGGATCGCCGCGCCACATCAGCCGGAGGCCGCGCCCGATGGTCTGCTCGAGCAGGATGCCGGAACCAGCGGAGCGGAGCGGGACGACGACGCAGATGCTGTCGACGTCGAACCCCTCCCGCAGCATGAGCACGCTGACCACGACACGGGGGTGCGCGTGCCGGTCCAGGTCGAACAGGCGGGAGCGGACCCGCTCCCAGTCCTTCGGCCCGAGCTCGGAGCGGCGGCCGCTGTCGACGCGCAGCACCTCGTCGCCGTCGAGGCCCTCCGAATCGAGGAGGAACCGCTCGACGTGGCGCGATACGGCGGTGTCCTCTGTGACGATCAGCAGCCGAGGCCGCCGTTCGGGATCGACCGCGGCGAACTGTCGCTCGAGGAGTGCGAGCTTCCGGAGCCCTGCCCGGACCATCGTGCGCTGGCCGGTCGAGAGCCCGAGGACCTCGCCGCGCTCGTCGCGCTCCGCCGTGAAGTCGAGGGGCAGCGCGGCGACCTCGCTCCGTCGGTCGAGCGCGATGGCCTTCACCAGGCCGCGCCGCATGGCGGCGTGGAGGTCGAAGTCGACCACGATGTGCGGGAAGTAGCGCCGGTGCCGCCGGCGGGCGGTGCCGGACTCGTCGTAGGGGGTCGCGGAGAAGTCGAGCTGGACGAAGCGCCGGCCCTTCGGCGCGGCGATCGCGCTCAGACTCTGCTGCCATTCGACGTCGCTCGCGTCCTCGGTGCGACGGATGGTGTGCACGTGGTGCGCCTCGTCGTTGAAGACGACGAGATCGGGGAGCTCGACGAGGGACTGCAGCGGACGGCCGCGCGCGGCACGGCGGTCGAGGACGTCGAGCGAATTGCCCGAGGCCGTGCCGGGGGAGAGTGGGAAGAAGCTCTCGATCGCCGCCCGCCCCGCATCCCGCTCGCCCGTGCGGCCGTCGCGTGGCTCGTCGTCACGGACGAAGTCCGGGTCCTCCGCGCCGGCGAGGAGGTGCCAGTTGGTGACCGCGATCATGCCGCCGCTCGGGCGGCGGTGGCCGATCTCGTGCTTCTCGACGACGCCGGACGCGAGCAGCGCCGCGATGGCGCGTTCGTGGCGGGGCGGGATGAACAGGGCGCGTCGGACGTGCAGCTCGCTCGTGCTCGGATCGCGCACGCCGTCGACGAGGCGCCCGCGGAACGAGTCGAGCAGGCGCTCGTAGACGATCAGCCCGGGCGCCACGACGAGGAAGTTGCTGCTGAATCGCGGGTCGCCGGGCGCGGTGAGATGATTCAGGTGCTGCCAGACGAGCAGCGCGTTCATGACCCAGGTCTTGCCGGTGCCGGTCGCGAGCTTCGCGGCGTACTTCGGATGCCGGTGGCGCTCGTGCCGGAGTTCCTCACGGAGCGCGGGGGTGAGCGCGTCGGGCGCGAGCTGCTCGTAGAGGCCCTCGAGGGACGCGGCGCCGAGCACTTCGTGCGCGTAGACGATCGCGAGGATGGCGTCGCGCTGCCCCTCGTGGAACGCGTCTGGGCGTCCGGCCGCGAGCGAGGCGTCGAACCACCACCGCAGCAGCTCGGCGGTGGTCGGCGTGACCGACTCGAGCAGCGGGCAGGGCTCGCCGGCCTCGATCGCACGGGCATCGTCGGCGAGCCGGATCGAGATCGCCCGGGCGAGCGGCAGCTCCTCGTCGATCGGGATCCTCACGGGACGGTCTCCGTGCCGGCGCCGTCGACCTGGCTCGGGTCCTCGATCTCGAGCACGACCTCGGACTCGAAGCCGAAGACATCCACCGCCCGGATGCAGATGCGCCGGACGCCCGCGCGCCAGGGGGCGCGCAGCGTCGCCGAGCGCACGACGCGGAGGGGATCGTCGTCGTTCAGCGTGTTGCCGCGGTAGTCCTGCCAGCTCGAACGGAACAGCTCGCCGTCGTAGTCGGGATCGACCGCCCAGTACTCGATGAGCGAGAGCGGGTCGCGGTTCATCAGCTGGAGCACTTTCTCCCGGTCCTCGGCGCGGAGACTGATCGCCTCCGGGGAGAGCAGCACGTAGCTGTCGAGGCCGACGACGAGCTCGAGCTCCTCGCCGTGCCGGCGGATGCTGCGGAGGCCGGCCTCGAGGTACTGCAACGTCGAGAATCGAACGGTGTCGCCGATCCGGCTCCCCTTCTTCTTGAGCCGATCGATGAGGTCCGGCGGGATCACGCGCACCTCGAGCCGCGGGTCGTCGAGCGCCTCGATGTCGTGCCCGATGCCGGCGGGGAAGTTCCACCCGAGCACGACGACGCGTTCGAAGCCGCCGAGCGCCGCGTCGCGCTGGAGCTGCGCCCGGCGGAGCGACTGGGCGGTGGTGAGCTTCGCCGGGCTCTCCGCGACGACGAGCGTGCGGCCGCCCGGCAGGCTCCCGAGTGTTCCGGCGGGGTTCTCGGCCTCCGGCAGCGGGACCGCGCCGTACAGCTCGAGTACCGTTCTGGCGAGGTCGCCGACGCGATATCGGCGCCCGAGGCTGGAGCGCATCTGCTCGACCTGGTAGTCGCCGATCTCCTGATAGAGGAACGGCCGGGCATCCTGGTCGATGAGGCGCTTGCGGATGATCATCGAGGCCGGGCGGCCGAGGTCGCTCGTGATCCATCTCCGGCCGGAGGCCTCGGCTGCGGCCGCGGTCGTGCCGGAGCCGCCGAAGAAGTCGGCGACGAGCCCGCCGGGCGGGCAGGAAGCCTCGAGCACGCGGTCGAGCAGCGCGAGCGGCTTCTGCGTGGCGTAGGCCACCCGCTCCTTCGCGACGGGGTTGATCATCGAGACGTCCCAGACGTCCGGCATGGCGACGCCCTTCGTGGCCTGCTCGCTCAGCACCGAGCGACGGACCCCGTCGTCGCCGATCGTGCTCACCCACGCCCGGCCCTGGCCGCTCGATTTCTCGGACTTCGGGATGTAGAGCTGTTTGAAGTAGTGCCGCCCCTTGCGCTTCGCGTAGACGAGGAGGGTGTCGTGGTTCCGCGCGAAGCTGGTGCTCGCGATGTTCCAGCGCCGGTAGTACCAGATGACCTCGTTCAGGAAGTTCTCTCGGCCGAACACCTCGTCGCAGATGAGCTTGACGTAGTGGCCGACGTGCCAGTCGATGTGCAGGTAGAAGCTGCCGGTCTCGGCGAGGAGCTCCCGGGCGAGGACGAGTCGCGGGGTCAGCATCGCGAGGTACGATGCGGTGCCGTCGGCCCAGGTGTCGGAGTAGGCGAACTGTTCGACGGCGGTCGGCCGGGTCTCGACCTCGTGGCCGGGGAGCGTCAGTTTCGTGCGGTAGTCGGCCTTGGAGTCGAACGGCGGATCGAGGTAGATGAGGTCGACGCCGGCGGCGAGCCCCGGTGTCGTCTCGTCGCCCGCGAGCAGCGCCGACATCGCGAGCAGGTTGTCACCGTAGATGAGTCGGCCGGATGCCTCGGGCTGCGGCGCCCCGGCGGGGTCGTGGAGTGGGAACCCGCTCGTCTCGCGGCTCGGCTGGACGAACTCTCGGGTGTGCAGCCGCACCCGGTGCTCGCCCGAGAGCTGCTCCAGCATGCGTGCGGCCTCGCGTCGGCCGTCGGCGACGATCTTCGGCAGCTGTTCGAGCAGCGATCTCATGGGTCCCCTCACGACTGGACTGGCGGTCAACCTAGAATAGAGGTAGAAACACTGGAGGTGACTGAACGCTGGATTGGTGATCTGGGGGCGGATAGGCATGAAGGCATGCCTGAGCCTCAATCCCGTGCTGCCCAGATTCTCGGAGAGCGTCTGAAGGCGGTCCGGCTCGAACGGGGCGTGAGCCAGGAGACGGTCGCCCACCTCGCGGACATGCACGTCACCAATCTCGGCAAGATCGAGCGCGGGCAGGCCAACCCCCGCATGACGACCATCGTGCGCATCGCCGGGGTGCTCGACGTCGATCCCGGGGAGCTGCTCGCCGGCATCGGGCTCGCCGAGCTGCCCGGCGTGGACCGCGTCAACGTGCGCGACCTCATCGAGGAGCTCAAGCGACGGGGCAAGTGAGCCGGGACTGACCGGCCCCGCCGCTCGGCCGCATCAGAAGGCGATGCGCCAGAGGTACTCCTCGCCGCCCGCGCGGAACCACCGCAGCACGGCGACGCAGTCACGCGCCGGGTCGTCGGCCCGGAGCACGAAGGCGAGGTGCTCGCCGGGCTCGACCCGCAGCAGCGGCTGCCAGAGCAGGCGGCCGTCGCCGAACAGCGACAGGTGCACGCCGTGCGCCGTCTCGTCGCCGGCGTTGTGCAGCGTGTACCAGGGCGCGCGACTGCGGTCGATCTGCCAGGGCACGCGGTACGCGATGGGTGAATGGGCGGGGTGGGCTTCGACGGCCACGGGCCGGGCCCCGTGCGGCATGGGTCCTCCTCGGGTCGGGGATGCGGCACGACACCGTCACGGTACCCGGAACCACCGACGCGGAGCGCCCCGCGCGGCTGCCTGCTACTCGGTCGCCGAATCCGGCCGTTCGACCGAGTCGTCCACCGGCGGGGTCTCGCGCCGCGAACGCCCGCCGACGATCCGGCCGATCGGACGTCCCGCGGCGCGGCCGACCGCGCCGACCGCGCCGACGACGCGGCGGCCCGCACTCGAGAGCACCGTCTCGTCGCCGCGCGGCTCGAGCTCGGACGGCACGATCGTCGGGGCCGCTCCGAAAGCGAGCCGCGACTGGGCGAGCACCCGTCTGCCGAGCACATGGTTGCCGACGCCGCCGACGGCCGCGCCGATGCCGAAGGGCAGCGCCTTGCCGAGGAAACCGGCGCCCCCGCGCACCGCGAACTGCTTCACGAAGGTCGCCCGCAGCCGGTCGACGACGGTGCCCATCACGGCCTTCGGGAGGGTGTTCGTGATGAGCTCGCCCCAGTAGGCGCTGCGGGCGACACCGGTGCCGCTCGCCTGCGCGGCGAACTGGCGGACGAGGTCGCTGCCCTCGCTGCCGAGCATCAGCGTCATCACGAGCGCCCGCGCCCGCTCCGGGTTCTCCACCGGGATGCCGTGCACCTCCGCCACCGACTGGGCGAACAGCGCGGTCGCCTCGAGGAAGCCGGCGGTCTCGACGCCGGAGAGGGCGAGCGTGATGCCGGTCGAGATCCCAGGGATGACGGCGGTCGCGCCGACCGCGGCCCCGCCGGTCGTGACGGCGGCGAGGTAGCGCCGCTCGAGGATGCGGACGAGCTGGTCCGGCGTCGCCTGCGGGGCGCGCCGACGGATGCCTCGGAGATGCGCCAGCACGACGGGGCGATGGATCGCGAGGACGCGGTCGATCGTGCGCTCGACGCCGTGGGCGCGGCCCTCGTCGACGGGCGGTGCCGAGTCGTCGCCCGGGGCGCCCTCGCTCGGGGCGTCCCGTCCCAGGGAGGTGATCCGGTGCACGCGCTCGGGCATGCAGCGATTGTACGCACACGTCCATGCGCGGTCGCTGAGTCGCGCGTTGCGCGTCGTCATGCGTTCGTCGCTCCGCCGGGCGCCCGATACGATCGAAGCTCAGCCTCTCGTCGACCCGCAGGAGTCTCGTGAAGTACCGCTCGACCCGCGGCGGTCTGTCGCCCGCCCAGTTCACCGAGATCCTCATCGAGGGGCTCGCGCCGGACGGCGGCCTCGTGGTCCCCGAGGTCGTGCCGGCCGTCACCGCCGAGGTGCTCGAGGCCTGGCGCGGGCTGGACTACGCCGGTCTCGCGGCCGAGGTGATCGGCCGCTATGCGAGCGGGGTGCCGGCCGACGCGCTCGAGCGGATCTGCCGGGCGGCCTACGACCCCGCGGTCTTCGGCGGCGACCCCGTCGTGCCGCTCACTCCACTCGGCGAGGTGACGCTCGTCGGACTCTCGGAGGGCCCCACGCTCGCGTTCAAGGACATGGCCATGCAGTTCCTCGGCCAGCTCCTCGAGCACGAGCTCGCGAAGCGCGGGACGACGCTCAACATCCTCGGCGCGACCTCCGGCGACACCGGCTCGGCCGCGGAGTACGCGCTGCGCGGCAAGCACGGCGTCTCGGTGTTCATGCTGTCGCCGCAGGGCAGGATGAGCGCCTTCCAGCGCGCCCAGATGTACTCGCTCACCGACGAGAACATCCACAACATCGCCGTCGAGGGGGACTTCGACGACTGCCAGCACCTCGTCAAGGTGATCGCCGGCGACACGGCGTTCAAGCGCGAGCACCGGCTCGGCGCCGTCAACTCCATCAACTTCGCACGCATCGCGGCGCAGCTCGTCTACTACTTCTGGGCGTGGCTGCGGCACAGCGACGGCGTCGACCCCGAACGCCGTGCCGAGCACCGCGTGTCGATCACCGTGCCGTCGGGCAACTTCGGCAACATCTTCTCGGGCTGGCTCGCCCGCCGGATGGGGCTGCCGATCCACCGGCTCGTGCTCGCGACCAACGAGAACAACGTGCTCGACGAGTTCTTCCGCACCGGCGTCTACCGCCCGCGCACCGGGGAGTCCACCTTCGCCACCTCCAGCCCGTCGATGGACATCTCCCGGGCCTCGAACCTCGAGCGCTTCGTCTTCGAGGTCGTCGGCCGCGATCCGGAGGCCCTGCTCGAGCGCTGGGGCGGTCTCGAGCAGGGCGGTGTGCTCGACCTCGCGTCCGAACAGCCGCGCTTCGCCGAGGAGTTCGGGATCGTGAGCGGCTCCAGCACGCATGCCGATCGGGTGGCGACCATCCGCGAGACGTATCGCGAGACGGGGGTGGTGGTCGACCCGCACACCGCCGACGGTCTCGCCGTCGCCGCACGCCACCTCGAGCCCGGCATCCCGATGCTCGTGCTCGAGACCGCGAAGCCGCAGAAGTTCCCCGAGATCGTCGCCGAAGCGATCGGCACGCCGGCGGAGCTCCCCGAAGAGCTCCAGGCGCTCCTCGAGGCGCCGCAGCACGTCGTCGAGGTGGCCAACGACGCGGTCGCCATCCGGAACCTGATCGCGCGCGACGCCGCACGCTGAGCGGCCGCGCGGCTCAGCGTCAGCGGCTCGCGTGCTCCGCGTTGTAGCGGTCGAGCACGGCGTCGATCGAGGAGTCCAGTGCGAGCCGGCCGCGGTCGAGATAGAGGCCGCGCGTGCAGAACCGGCGCAGGTCGCGCTCGTTGTGCGACACGAAGAACAGGGTGCGCCCGCCCGCGAGGAGCTCGTCGATGCGTCGGTAGCACTTCTCGCGGAACGCCTTGTCGCCGACCGCGAGCACCTCGTCCACCAGCATGATCGGCTCCTCCAACTGGGAGATCACCGCGAAGGCGATGCGCACCTTCATCCCGCTGGAGAGGTGCTTGTACGGCGTATCGAGGAAGTCACCGATCTCCGCGAAGTCGATGACCTCGTCGAACTTGCCGTCGATCTGCGCCTTCGACATGCCGTGCAGGCCGGCCGTGAGGTAGACGTTGTCGCGCACCGTGAGGTCGTCGACGAACCCGCCGGTGATCTCGATCAGCGGCGCCACCCCGCCCGCGACGGTGACGGAACCCTCGTCGGGCAGCAGCACACCGGCGACGAGCTTCAGCAGCGTCGACTTGCCCTGTCCGTTCCGGCCGACCACGCCGATCGCCTCACCCGGTCGCACGTCGAAGGAGACGTCCCGCAGCGCCCAGAACTCGTCGGGTCTGCTGCGGCGCCGCCGGCCTGCGAGCAGGTCCTTGAACGAACGGCGCCCGCGACGGTTGCGGCGGAACCGCACGCCGAGATCGGCGACCCGGATGGCATAGCCGTCGGCACCCGGGACGTCGCTCGTCTGGCGGCCGGCCGTGACGGAGTGCGTCATCAGATCTCCTTCAGCACCTGGCGCTCGGAGGCGCGGAACACGAGCAGGCCGGCGATGAGGAACGCGATCGACATCAGCGCGGAGATCAGCACCTCGAACCAGATCAGCTGCTGCGGGAAGAACGCCGCGCGGTAGAGCGAGAAGATCCCCGAGAGCGGGTTGAACGCGGCCCAGAACTGCACGCCGCCCGGCAGATCCGTCGTCGCGTAGATGATCGGCGTCGCGTAGAAGAGGAACCGCAGGATGAGCTTCACCGCGCGCTCGAGATCGCGGAAGAACACGACGAGGGGGGCCACCATGAGGCAGATCCCGGCGGTGAGGATCGCCTGCAGCACGATCGCGAGGGGGAAGAACACGATCTCCCAGCTCGGCGGGGTGCCGAAGATCACGGCGAACAGCGCGAGCACCGGCAGCGCGAAGATGAACTCGATGCCCTTCGAGAGCACGATGCGGTTCACCCAGATCGTCCGGGGGATCATCGTGGACCGCACGAGCTTCGCGTCCTTCAGGAAGGCGCGGGTCGAATCGGAGACGGAGCCGTTGAACCACATCCACGGCAGCAGGGCCGTCAGCAGGAAGACGATGTAGGGCTGGAAGCCGGCCGACCGCTCGAAGACCTCGGTGAACACGAACCAGTAGATGCCGGCCATCACCAGCGGGTCGAGCACCGACCAGACGTACCCGAGCACCGAGGTCGAGTACCGCACCTTGAGATCGCGCGTCGTCAGCAGCCACAGCGAATGCCGGTAGCTGGCGAACGGCTTCCGCCGCAGCGGATGCACGTCGCCTCCGACGCGAGTGGTGGCAGCAGTCACGTCTCCCATCGTAGAGGCGTTCGCCCCGAGAACCGTCCGTGGCCGCGCGACGGTAGATTTGGATGGTGGCCCCTCGCACCAGCACCAGTACCCGAATCCTCCTGAGCTGCGCCGCGATCGGCGTCGCCGGCGGAGTCGTCGCCGGCGGGTCCGGGTACCTCGCGCTCGTGCTCGCCGCGATCGGGCCGATGTTCTACGGCGTGACCATCGGCGTGCACTTCCTGCCCAGCGTCGTCGCCTTCGCCCTGCTCCGCCGCCCCGGCACGGCGCTGCTCGCCGGGCTCATCGCCGGACTGGTGGGCGCGGCCTTCGCGCCGCACTGGCTTCCGCGGCTGATCGGCACGGCGCTCCTCGTCGGCGTGCTCGTCGAACTGCCCTTCCTGCTGACCCGGTACCGGCGATGGGAGCCGTGGCTCTACTACGCCTCCGGGCTGATCTCCGGCATCGTCATCGCCGTGGTGGTGTTCATCGCGCTCGGCGGAGAGCACTTCCCCGCTTGGATGTGGGCGATCGCGCTTCCGCTCTACGCGGGCAGCCCCGTCCTCTTCACCTGGATCGGACGGGTCATCGCGGCCCAGCTCGAACGCGCCGGCGTCGCCCGCGGCTTGCGCTGAGCCCCGCCGACACACAAACACGGGGCGGATGCCGTTCGGCATCCGCCCCGTGTCGCTGTGGTGCTGCAGGACGCAGCGTTTCCGGATCACACGAAGTGGTTCGCGCGCTCCAGGTCTTCGGCGAAGTCGATCTCGACCGCGTAGAGGTCGGAGACGTCCATCGGCTCGATCAGCAGACCGTTCTGCTCGATGGCGAGCTCGAGTCCGCGCTCGAAGTAGTCCTGCGCGCCGACGCGCTGGAGCTGAGCGAGGAAGGTCGCCTTGTCGCGGCTCGAGATGTAGTTGATGCCGACCGCCTCGCCGAGGCCGCCCTTGACGGTCTTCGAGAGCTCCTTGATGTAGCCCTCGGCCGTGGTCGTGTACTTCACCTCTTCGTCGGAGACCTTCGCGGTGTTCACCGTGACGAAGGACTGATCGCGGGCGATCAGCGCGACGGCGCGGTCGAGGATGCGGGGGTCGAAGACGACGTCGCCGTTCATCCAGAGCACGCCACCGCTCTGCGACGCCTGCAGGGCCCGCATGAGCGATTTCGAGGTGTTCGTCTGGTCGTACTCCTCGTTGTAGACGAAGGACGCCTGCGGGAACGCCTCGATGATGTGCTCGAGCTTGTAGCCGACGACGATCGTCACGTCGGCGTCGCCGCCGAACGCGTGACCGATGTTGTCGAACTGCTGGCGCATGATGGTGCGCCCGTCGCCGAGCTCGGTGAGCGGCTTGGGGAGGGATCGTCCGAGCCGGCTCCCCATGCCGGCTGCGAGGATCACGATCTGCGTGGTCACTGCATCTCCTTCGGTGGTGCGGGTGCCGGGGCGACCGAGCTCGAGCCGCCCGTTCGGAGCGGTGATCGAAACCTCGTGTTCGCCTTCGGTTCACCCGGAAGTTCACATTGGGACACGCCGTTATGCCGGTCTCAGCGTATCCGCTGTCACCCATCCGGGGCGGGGCCGGCGGAGGAGTCGTAGTGCGATCGTGATACGCCGCACAGGGAATGCACAGTTTTCCCACGGGCCGGCGGATCGGCCGGGGCACGGATCGGGCGCGTCCAGTTGGTAGGTTGGCTGGGTGACTTCCGTTTCTCGCTCCGATCCGAACGACGAGGCTCCCGAAGGCACCGGCACGGGGGTGCCCGAGCAAGCCGGCGAAGGGGAGCCGACGTCGAGCGCGCCCGGTCGGGCGAAGGCGGCAGGGGCGTCGAAGCGGAGTACCGCCGCCAAGAAGCCGTCCGCGAAGTCGGCGACGCCGACCGCGTCCGATGCCGCGGCGAAGAGCGCGGCACGCTCCGCCGCCGCGAAACGCGCCGCAGCGACGCGGGCGGCCCGAAAGGCGGAGGCGGCGAAGGCCGAGGCGGCGAAGGCCGGCTCGGCGAACGAGCAGCGCAGCGACGCGTCTGAGACGCAGGGAGCAGCGGGGCCGGCGTCCAAGCGCTCGAGCTCGTCGCGGAGTGCCTCCAGCCGCGGAGCGGCCGAGCGTGCGAGCGCCGCGAGTTCGGCTCGCGCCGCGAAGGGCGCGTCGAAGGCGGAGGCGCCGGGGTCCCCGGCCTCGCGCTCGCGTTCGGCGAGCAGCGTCAGCGCGAAGCGGCAGGCGCTCCGCGCCGCCGCCGCGGTCACCACCGACACCACGGCGGCCGAGCGCCCGAAGAAGGCGGCCGACACGGACGCCGTCGCGCCGAGCGCTCCGGTCGAACCGATGAACGGCGCTCCCGAGGTCGTCGCCGTCGCGGAAGCGATCGTCGAGAGCGAAGCGGTCGGCGGCGTGAGCGAGGTCGACGAGCAGACGCAGGAACGGGTGCCCGTCGCCGACGACCGGGTCGACGAGGAGACGCAGGAACGGGTGCCCGTCGCCGCCGACGTCGTCGTCGACGACCGGGTCGACGAGGAGACCCGCGAGCGCGGAGCGCCCGAGGCGCCCGCCGAGGCGCAGCCCGCTGATCGCGCGGCCGACGTCGCCATCGCCGTCGTCCCGGCCCCCGCGAAGAAGTCGAGCCGCAAGAAGCGCACGCTCCGCGTCGCGCGTGCGGCGCCGCCCGAGAGCGCCGACCGGGTGCTGGTGGTCGACTCGCTCGTGAAGCGCTTCGGCGAGAAGACCGCCGTCGACCACATCTCACTGCAGGTGCGGGCCGGCTCGTTCTTCGGCGTCGTCGGCCCGAACGGGGCCGGCAAGACGACGACGCTCTCGATGGTGACGGGCTTGCTGCGTCCCGACGAGGGCACGGTGCGCATCCATGACATCGACGCCTGGGCCGACCCCGAGGCCGCCAAGCGCGCCACCGGCGTCCTGCCCGACCGGCTGCGGCTCTTCGACCGCCTGACCGGCGGCCAGCTGCTGCACTACTCCGGCATCCTCCGCGGACTCGACGCGCGAACCGTCCGGGAGCGCAGCGCCGACCTCATCGCGGCGTTCGGTCTCGACGATGCGGTCGACCGGCTCGTCGCCGACTACTCCGCCGGCATGACGAAGAAGATCGCCCTCGCCTGCGCGATGATCCACTCGCCGCGCCTGCTCGTGCTCGACGAGCCGTTCGAGTCGGTCGACCCGGTCTCGGCGGCGAACCTCACCGAGATCCTCGAGCGCTACGTCGCGGGCGGTGGCACCGTCGTGCTCTCGAGCCACGGCATGGACCTCATCGAACGCGTCTGCGACTCGGTCGCGGTGGTCGTCGGCGGCAAGGTGCTCGCGGCGGGCACGCTCGACGAGGTACGTCAGGGCGAGACCCTCGAAGATCGATTCGTCGCGCTCGCCGGTGGGCGCAAGGCTGCGGAAGGCATGGAATGGTTGCACAGTTTCTCGGACTGAAGCTGCGCCTCCTCGCCAACATCTTCCGACGGAGTCCCTGGCAGGTCGTCGGCATCGTGGTGGGGCTCGTCTACGGGCTCGGCATCGCGGGGCTCCTCTTCTTCGCCCTCGTCGGCCTGCGCTTCGTCGACGACGTCGCCGTCATTCGTGATGCGCTCGTCGTGGCGGGGTCGGCGACGGTGGTCGGCTTCATCGTCTTCCCGCTGATCTTCGGCGTCGACGACACGATGGATCCGCGCAAGTTCGCGCTGTTCGGCATCCCCGGGCGGCGCCTCGCGATCTCGCTCGCTGTGGCGGCCCTCATCGGCATCCCCGCGATCGTGCTCGGCATCGTGCTGCTCGGCAGCGTCGTGACCTGGTCGCGCGGCGTGGGGGAGACTATCCTCGCGATCCTGTCGGCGGCCCTCGCCTTCGCGACCTGCCTGCTGCTCGCCCGGGTCGCCACCGCGGTCGCCTCCTTCCTCCTCGCCACGCGGCGTGCGCGCGAGCTCACCGGCGTGCTCGGCCTCCTCCTCGTCGTGGCGGCCTCGCCGGTCTTCGTGGCGCTCACCACCGTGGACTGGGCCCGAGACGGCCGGCAGGTGCTCGAGGGGCTGGCCGGCTGGCTCGGCTGGACGCCCCTCGGCGCGGCCTTCGCCGTCCCCGGCGACGCGGCGAACGGCGACTGGGGACCGGCCATCCTGAAGCTCCTCATCGCGGCGGCGACGCTCGGACTGCTCGGGCTCGGCTGGATCCGGCTCGTCGAGACGATGCTCGTCACGCCCGGCCGCGAGGGCTCCTCGAAGAGCTATCGCGGACTCGGGTGGTTCGACCGCCTGCCCCAGAACCCCACCGGCGCCGTCGCCGCTCGAAGCTTCACCTACTGGTTCCGAGACGCGCGCTACTGGGTGTCGATCATCATGGTGCCGCTGGCGCCGGTCATCCTCATCGTCGCCTTCAGCATCGTGGGGGTGCCGATGGAGTACCTCGGGCTCGCCCCGGTGCCGCTGATGTGCCTCTTCCTCGGCTGGTCGCTGCACAACGACACCGCCTACGACTCGACCGCGATCTGGCTGCACGTGGTGTCCGGCGTGCGCGGCACCGCCGACCGCTTCGGGCGTCTCGTCCCGGTGCTCGTCCTCGGGCTGGTCGTGATCGCGCTCGGCAGTGCGCTGACAGTGTTCCTGCTCAACGACTGGCGGCCGCTGCCATCCCTCATCGGGGTGTCGACCGTGCTCCTGCTCAGCGGGCTCGGCATCGGTTCCGTCACCTCCGCCCGCTTCCCCTACCCGGCGGTGAAGCCCGGCGACAGCCCGTTCCAGCAGCCCCAGTCCACCGGCAGCCTGTCCTCGCTCGTGCAGTCGATCACGATGTTCGGTTCCCTGATCGTGGCGGCACCCGCGGTCGCGTTCGCGCTGCTCGGTGTGTTCTCCGACCCGAGCTGGCATCTCGCCGCCTTCGTGTCGGGCACCGTGCTCGGGCTCGTCGTCCTCGTCGCCGGCGTCTGGCTCGGCGGGCGCGTCTTCGATCGTCGCGGTCCGGAGATCGTCGCTGCGGCGCTTCGCGCCTGAGCGGCCCGAGTCCTTCGGAGCGCGCGTAGAATCGAGCGCATGATCCACCCCGTGCGCGCGAGCATCGCCGACCCCGGCCAGCCAGGAGGCGGCACCGACGTCCTCGACCGGGAGCTCGAGAAGCTCCTCGAAGAGGAACTGATCGAGCCCGGCGATCACGAGCGTTTCTCGCACTACGTGCCGAAGGACAAGATCCTCGAGTCCGCGATCACCGGCAAGCCGGTGAAGGCGCTGTGCGGCAAGAAGTGGACCCCGGGCCGCGACCCGGAGAAGTTCCCGGTGTGCCCGGCGTGCAAGGCCATCTACGAGAAGATGCGCGGCAAGTAGGGCTTCGCCGACGACGAGGAGCCGACCGGCTCAGCGGTAGCTCGTCGGGATGACGGCTTCGCCACGACCGAGGCGGAACGCTTCGATCGGCAGCTCCTGCATCACCTCCGCGCGATGCGCGCGCGCCGCCTCGGTGCCCGCCCGACCGGTGTGCGCGGCATCCGCGGCCCCGCCCGACATCAGCTGCACCATGAGCGGTCGCAGCTCGTCGCCGGCCTCGAACTCGGCCTCGCCGGCCGGACCGTCGCCGACGAAGACGAGCTCCTCGCGGGCCGTGCGCGTCGAATCGAGTCGGCGGGCGGCGTTCTTCCGCCCCCCGACGCTGGCCTTCTGCGACGACGCCTTCGCGACGGGGATCCACTCGCCGGCGTCGTCGCGTCGGGCCACCAGTTTGTAGACCATCCCGGCGGCGGGGAACCCGGAGCCGGTCACGACCGAGGTGCCGACCCCGTAGGAGTCCACGGGGGCGCCCGACAGCCCGGCGATCGTGAACTCGTCGAGGTCGCTCGTCACGGTGATCCTGGTGTTCACCGCGCCGAGCGAGTCGAGCTGCTCGCGCACCGCGGCGACGACCGTCGGCAGGTCTCCGGAGTCGATGCGGACGGCGCCGAGCTCGGGGCCCGCGACGGCGACGGCGAGCTCGACGCCCTTCGCGATGTCGTAGGTGTCCACGAGGAGCGTCGTCGACGGGCCGAAGGCGTCGACCTGGGCCCGGAAGGCCTCCTCCTCGGTGTCGTGCAGCAGGGTGAACGCGTGGGCCGCAGTGCCCATCGTCGGGATGCCCCAGGTGCGCCCGGCCTCCAGGTTCGAGGTCGCGTCGAAGCCGGCGATGTACGCGGCGCGTGCGGCGGCGACGGCCGAGCGTTCGTGCGTGCGTCGCGAGCCCATCTCGGCGAGCGGGCGGCCGAGTGCGACGGAGACCATGCGTGCGGCGGCGCTCGCGACCGAGGAGTCGTAGTTCAGGGTCGAGAGCACGAGGGTCTCGAGCATGACCGCCTCGGCGAAGCTCGCCTGGATCGTCAGCAGCGGGGAGCCCGGGAAGTACGCCTCGCCCTCGCGATAGCCCCACACATCGCCCGTGAAGCGGTAGTCGGCCAGCCAGTCGAGCGTCGCCGGCCGCACGACCTCGTGCTCGCGGAGCCACTCGAGCTCGGCGTCCTCGAAGCGGAACCGTTCGATCAGCTCGAGCAGCCGGCCCGTGCCTGCGACGACGCCGTAGCGGCGGCCGTCGGGCAATCGCCTCGCGAAGGCCTCGAAGAGCGACTCCCGGTGGGCGGTGCCGTCGAGGAGGGCGGCATCCACCATGGTGAGTTCGTAGCGGTCGGTGAGGAGCGCAGCTGAGCCGGTCACGAAGGAGAGCCTAGTTGCTCGGGCGGGGGATGCCGAGGCATCCGCCGCCCCGTGGCGCAGCGCCGCCCGCGCCGCTCGCCTAAGCTTGGATCTCGTGACGGAAGCGCCGATCGGGATCTTCGACTCAGGGATCGGCGGGCTCACCGTCGCCCGGGCGGTGAAAGATCAGCTGCCGAACGAGTCGATCCTCTACGTCGGCGATCTCGAGCACTCGCCGTACGGGCCGAAGCCGATCGCCGACGTGCGGCGCTACGCGCTCGCCGTGCTCGACGACCTCGTCGCACAGGGCGTGAAGATGCTCGTCATCGCCTGCAACACCGCGTCGGCCGCGATGCTCCGCGACGCCCGCGAGCGCTACGACGTGCCCGTCGTGGAGGTGATCCAGCCCGCGGTGCGCCGCGCCGTCGCCGCGACGAAGTCCGGCCGGGTCGGGGTCATCGGCACGGCCGGCACCGTGCAGTCCCGTGCCTACGATGACGCCTTCGCCGCCGCGCCGCACTTGCAGCTGTTCAGCCAGGCCTGCCCGCGCTTCGTCGAGTTCGTCGAGGCCGGGGTGACGACCGGCGAGGAGGTGCTCTCGGTCGCCGAGGAGTACCTGGCGCCGCTGAAGCGCGCCGAGATCGACACCCTCGTGCTCGGCTGCACCCACTATCCCTTCCTGAAGGGCGTCATCTCCTACGTCATGGGCGAGGGGGTCACCCTCGTCTCGAGTGACGTCGAGACCGCCAACGACGTGTACCGTGTGCTCGTCTCCACGGGCACCGAGCGGCGGGCGAGCACCCCGCCCACGCATCGCTACGAAGCCACCGGGGAGTCCACGAGCGCCTTCCTCGACCTCGCCAACCGCCTCATCGGCCCGGAGATCCCGAGCGTCGAGCTCGTGCAGACCGGCTCGATCGCCCTGCCGTCCCGTTCCGAATGGAGATCCTCGTGACCGACCCCTCAGCCATCGTCCGCGCCGACGGGCGCACGCCGGACCAGCTCCGCGAGGTGACCATCGAGCGAGGATGGAGCGCGCACGCCGAGGGCAGCGCGCTCATCTCCTTCGGCGGCACGAAGGTGCTCTGCACCGCGAGCTTCACGAACGGGGTGCCGCGCTGGCTCACCGGCAAGGGCACCGGCTGGGTCACGGCCGAATACTCGATGCTGCCGCGCTCGACGAACACCCGGAACGACCGTGAGTCGGTGAAGGGCCGCATCGGCGGGCGCACGCACGAGATCAGCCGGCTCATCGGCCGCAGCCTCCGCGCCGTCATCGACACGAAGGCGCTGGGAGAGAACACCGTCGTCATCGACTGCGACGTGCTGCAGGCCGACGGCGGCACCCGCACCGCCGCGATCACGGGCGCCTACGTCGCCCTCGCCGACGCCGTCGAGTGGGCACGCACGAAGAAGTTCATCGGGCAGAAGTCGACGCCGCTCATCGACACGGTCTCCGCCGTCTCCGTCGGCATCATCGACGGCACGCCCATGCTCGACCTCGCCTACGTCGAGGACGTCCGCGCCGAGACCGACATGAACGTCGTCGCCACCGGCCGCGGCCTCTTCGTGGAGGTGCAGGGCACCGCCGAGGGCGCGCCCTTCGACCGCCGGGAGCTCGATGCGCTCCTCGACCTCGCGCTCGGCGGCAACGCCGATCTCGCCGCCCTCCAGCTCGCCGCGCTCGCTGCGGGCCGCGAGGCGGCCGGCGCGTGAGCGGCACCGACGCGCTCGAGGTCGTGCTCGCGACGCACAACGCGCACAAGGTCGCCGAGTTCCAGCGCATCTTGGGGGAGCGGATGCCGCAGCTCCAGGTGCTCGGCTACGACGGCCCCGAGCCGGTCGAGGACGGCACGAGCTTCGCCGCGAACGCCCTGATCAAGGCGCGCGCCGCCGCCGAGCACACGGGGCGAATCGCGCTCGCCGACGACTCGGGCATCACGGTCGAGGTCATGGGCGGCTCGCCCGGCATCTTCTCGGCCCGGTGGGCGGGCCACGGGGCGGGCGACGAGGCGAACCGCACGTTGCTGCTCGCGCAGCTCGCAGACGTGCGTCGGCCGAACCGTGCGGCCGCGTTCCACTGCACCATCGCGCTCGTGGTGCCGGCCGCGCTCGCCGGCACCGAGGAGCTGGTCGAGGTCGTGGTCGAGGGCACCTGGCCGGGCCAGGTGGCCTACGAGCCGCGCGGATCGCACGGTTTCGGCTACGACCCGGTGTTCGAGCCCGAGGGCCACGAGATCACCGCGGCGGAGCTGCTGCCCGAGCAGAAGAACGCGATCAGCCACCGCGCACGGGCGTTCGAGGCGCTCATCCCGGAGCTCGAACGGCTCGCCGCGACGCTCCGCTGAGAACGCTATTCATTCCCACTTCTATCTTGGGCTGACCAGGGAATTCTCGCCTAAGCTCGAAGTGATGTCACACGATCACTCCCACGACCACGCCCGGGGCGCGAACCGCGCGCGACTCATCATCGCGATCGCGATCATCGGCACCTTCCTCGTCGCCCAGCTCATCGGCGGTCTGCTCAGCGGATCGCTCGCGCTGCTCGCCGATGCCGGGCACATGGCGAGCGATCTGCTCGGCCTCGTCGTCGCCCTGGTCGCGGCGATCGTCGCCGCGAGGCCGGCGACCGACCGGCAGACGTACGGCTTCCGGCGCTTCGAGGTGTTCGGAGCCCTGGTGAACGGGCTGATCCTGCTCGGCGTCTCCGTGACCGTCGCGATCGGCGCCATCGGCCGGCTGATCTCGGGCGCCGAGGGCGAGGCGCACGAGGTGCAGGGCGGGCTCATGCTCGTCGTCGCGATCCTCGGCCTCGCGGCGAACATCGCGGCGATGCTCGTGCTCCGCGGCGGGGCCAAGGACTCGATCAACCTGCGGGGCGCCTACCTCGAGGTCCTCGGTGACACGATCGGCTCGGCGCTCGTCATCATCGCCGCGGTCGTCATCCTGCTGACCGGTTGGAACGCCGCCGACCCGATCGCCTCGCTCGCGATCGCGGCGCTCATCATCCCGCGGGCGTTCATCCTGCTGCGCGACGTCGCGCACGTGCTGAGCGAGTCGGCGCCGGCAGATACCGACGTGGCCGAGATCCGCGAGCACATCCTCCGCACGCGCGGCGTCGTCGCCGTCCACGACGTGCACGTCTGGCAGATCACCTCGGGCCAGCCGGTGTTCACGGCGCACGTCGAGGTCGAGCCCGAGGTGTTCGCGTCGGGGCGCACGGGGGAGCTGCTCGATGAGCTCGGCGGATGCCTCACCGCGCACTTCGACGTGGCGCACTCCACCTTCCAGCTGGAACCCGCGGGACGGGCCGAGCAGGAGCAGGGCTCCCACCGCTGATCGGCGGGTGCCCGCGCGCCCGCCGCCCGCATCCGCGCTTCCCGCGCCCGCGCCCCGCGCCCCGCGCCCGCGTCGAGGGGGTCTATTTCCGACAGGTCCTCCCGGAGGTACCGCCGTCGGTGTCGGAATCCGACCCTCTCGAGCCGGTGGTGCGGCAGGTGCCTCGGGCTATTGCTCTTCGTGACGCGGGCCGCGCTCGAAGACGTCCTGGTCCAGCACGAGGTGCTCCGCCTCCTGCTCGTCGGTCACCACGTCCTCGCCGGCCGCTGCGGCGCGCTTCGCCTTGTGGGCGGACTGGAAGTAGTGCCAGAGCGTCGGGATGAGGGTGAGCACGACGGCACCGATGAGGATCACGTCGATGTAGCTCTGCACGAAGTCCGCGACCGGCGGGATGTAGCCGATCAGGAAGCCGAAGTACGTCAGGCCCACGCCCCAGATGAGCGCACCGATGAGGTTGTAGAGCGTGTACTTGCGGTAGTTCATGTGCCCGACGCCCGCCGCGACGGGCGTGAAGGTCCGCACGATCGGGACGAACCGGGCGAGGATGACCGCGAGCGCGCCGAAGCGGTCGAAGAACGCGTTCGTGCGTTCGACGTTCTTGACGCTGAACAACCCCGACTCTTTCCGTTCGAAGATGCGTGGGCCGAACTTGTGGCCGATCAAGTACCCGACTTCTCCGCCGAGGAATGCCGCGAGCCCGATCGCGAGGCAGACCCACCAGATGTCAACGCCGAAGACGAGGCTCGTGTGGGTGAGGAGCCCGGAGATGATCAGCAGGGTGTCGCCCGGCAGCAGGAAGCCGACGAGCAAGCCGGTCTCTGCGAATACGATCAGGCACACGACGACGAGCGCCCAGGGGCCGGCCGCGGAGATGATGTTCTCCGGGTCGAGCCAGGGGATGAGTGCGGTGTTCATCACGGGAAAGCTCCAGTCGTCGGGCACGGGTCGAGGTGCCGCGGCGTGCAGTGTCGATGCAGTCTACCCACGCGAACACCCGGCCAGCCGGGTGTGGGGTGGGAAATCATCCCGTCGTAGGGGTGCGGGATCATCCCGTCGTATGACGGGCCCGGATCACGCGTCGAGGGCCTCGAAGATCGCGCCGTTGAACCGGAAGGATGCGCGCACCTCGTCGATGAGGGCGTCGACCTCTTCGGCCGTGAGCCCGAGCTCGTTCATCGCGGTGCGGTAGCGGCGCTTGTACTGCACCGGGCCGCCCTCGAGGTCGAAGGCGTAGAAGCCGAGCTGCTCCGACGTCGCACCGTAGTGCCGGGCGACGAGCGCGGCGATCGCCTGGCCGCCGGAGAGGTCGCCGAGGTAGCGCGTGTAGTGATGCGCCAAGTACCGCACGTCGTCGTCGGCGAGCCCGCGCAGGTGCGTCGCGTACTCCGCGGTGGCGGGGAGTGCGGGATGCGTCTCGCGCCAGTCCGGGGCGCCGAGCGCGGCGAGGTCGGCGTCGATGGCCGCCATGCGGGCGAGGGCGGGGTCGAAGACGTCCGGGTCGTCGGTGCGAGCGCCGCGGGCCTCGAGCGCCTCGTAGATCCAGGCGAGCTGGGCCAGGTAGCGCGTGTAGTCGTCGAGCGAGCGCTCGCCGCGCATCAGTTCCACGATGAAGCCGCGGGTCTCGGTCGCGCGGTGGTCGTCGGCCGAGGCGGCGCGGACGAGGGCGGCGACGTCGAGAGGTTCGGCGGCGGTCTCGCGGTCGATGACGGGCGGAGCAGTCGACATGGTGACCCTCGGGTTTCTCGAAAGGATAGGCAAGGGTTACCTTACCGTGCGCAACTCGGCATCGCATCCGAATGTCGGTCGGGCGGGGTAGCTTCGCCGCATGCGCTACGGATTCATCTTTCCCGGCACCGATCCCGAGCTCGCGGTCGAGCTGGCCGAACTGGCAGAGCAGCACGGTTGGAACGGCTTCTTCGTGTGGGAGGGCATCTGGGCGCCCGACCCGTGGTCGATCCTCGCTGCGGCCGCGGTGCGCACCTCGACGATCCGGCTCGGCACGATGCTGACGCCCGTCCCTCGGCGCCGGCCGTGGGAGCTCGCGGGGCAGACCATGACCGTCGATCGGCTCTCGAGGGGGCGCGTGGTGCTCTCCGCCGGGCTCGGCGTGCCCGAGGAAGTCGAGGGGCGTTTCTGGATCTTCGAGCACGACCCCGGCCGCCGAGTGCGGGCCGAGCAGCTCGACGAGACGCTCGAGCTGCTGCCGAAGCTCTGGCGGGGCGAACCCTTCGCCTACGAGGGGCGGCACTTCACGGTCCGCCGCACCGATGAGATGCTGCCGCCGCCCACCGTGCAGCAGCCCGGCGTGCCGATCTGGGCCGTCGGCCTCTGGCCCAGCACGAAGTCGATGCGCCGAGTGGCCCGGCTCGACGGCTGGCTGCCGAACTACGCGCCGCCGGGGGAGGGCGTGGCCGGCCCTGAAACGCAGCAGCAGGTCTTCACTCCGGAGATCGGCCGAGAGGCCTACGAGTGGCTGCTCGCCGAGCGCGAGCGCCTGGGTCTCGCCGAGCGACCGTTCGACTGGGTGCAGGAGGGCACCACGGGCGGGCTCGATCCGGCGGCGGATGCCGCGGTCGTGCAACCGTGGGCCGAGGCCGGGGCGAGCTGGTGGCTCGACACCGACTGGTCGGTCCCGGCCGAGCAGATCGAGACGTACGCGCGAGCGCGCATCGCCGCGGGCCCGCCGATGAGCTGACCGAGCAGCGCGCGGGCGACTAGGCTCGATGATCGTGCACCATGCGCGCGCCGCCCGCACCACGCGGGGACTCCTGGTCGCGTCCTCGTCGACCCTGCTCGCGTCGCTCGCGCACACGATCGGTGGCGGGAGTCCGCCCGGCTTCGTCGCGCTCGCGGTCGCTCTTGCCTTCTCGGTGCCGTTCGGCATCCTGATGGTGGGCCGCGGTGCGCGCTGGCCCGGTGCCGCCCTCGCTGCCGTGGTGGCGCAGCTCGCGCTGCACGCCACGTTCTCGCTTTCGGCGGGCAGCTCCCCGAGCGGACTCGCGGCGGGCGCCGACCCGCACGCGCTGCATGCATCGGCGGGCCCGGTCAGCCGAGAGGCCTGGCTCGCCGTCGCGGGCACCGGGCAGCCCGGACACAGCGAGCACTTCGGCGCGGCCATGCCGGTCGCGCACCTCGTTGCAGCCCTGCTCGCGGTCGCGAGCATTGCACTGGCCGACCGTACGGTGAGGGCACTCGCCCGGGCGGCGCGCGGCATCCTCGTCGCGGTCGAGCTGTTCCTCGTCCCGCTCACCGAAGCGCCAGCAATCGTCGCGCGAGTGGCGGACCGCCCCGTCCGGGTGTCGGCGCTGCGGCGGCTCGCGCAGGTCCTCGTGCGACGCGGGCCACCGTGCGGAGTAGGCGCCGCCTGAGCGGCGCAGGCCTCCACATTCCACTTCGCACGAAAGCATGAACATGACCACGAAGACCCACGTCCGCCCTGCCCTCGTGACGGCCGCCGCCCTCGGCGCCGGCGCCGTGATCGCCCTCGGCGCCCCGCTCGCCGCGAGCGCCCATGTCGGCGTCGACTCCACCTCGACCGCCGCCGGCGCGTACACGGTGCTGAGCTTCGGCATCCCGCACGGCTGCGGCACGAGCCCGACCACCAAGCTCACCTTCACGATGCCCGATGGCATCGACCGGGTGACCCCGACCGTCAACGCCGGATGGACGATCGGCACGATCGTCGAGAAGCTGCCCGAGCCGAAGATCGACTCGCACGGCGCGAGCGTCGTCGACCGGGTCGCGCAGGTCGTCTACACCGCGACGACGCCGCTGCCCGCCGAACTCCGGGACGTCATCGAACTCTCGCTCCAACTGCCCGCCGACGCCGAGGGCGAGACCCTCGCCTTCCCGGTGCTGCAGGAGTGCGCCGAGGGCTCGACCGACTGGAGCGAGCCTGCCGCCGAGGGTGAGGAGGAGCCGGAGCACCCGGCGCCTTCGATCACCGTCACCGCGGCGGAGGAGGGCGGCCACCACGGCGCCGCGGCTCCGGAGCACGGCGAGGGGCACGAGGCGAGCGACGCCGCCGCGAGCGACGACGGCACCGCGCGGGCGATCGGCGTGACCGGCATCGCCGTCGGCGTGCTCGGACTCGGCGCCGCGATCGCGGCGCTCGTGCTCGGGCGGCGCTCCCGCAAGGCGGAGTAGCGCTCAGGCCGCGCCCGGCCGGTCGGCATCGACCGGTCGGGCGTGGTCACGTGTGACGCCAACGCGGAGCAGCGGGCGAGCGTGCCTTCCACCACCAGGTGGACCGTGGTGCGGAAGGAGGGACTCGAACCCTCACGCCCGAAGGCACAGGAACCTAAATCCTGCGTGTCTACCGGTTTCACCACTCCCGCGAGTGCCCGACCAGTCTAGGTGCGTGGGCGCCTCGCGCAGCAGCGGGGGGCCCGATGATCGGCGTGTGGATAACTCTGCGCCTCCTTGCCCGCCGGTCTGGAGGATGAAGGCATGCCAGATGCCGTCCGCACCCTCTCCCAGTTCGTCCGGGAGCGCGCGATCCGTGAAGGGGTCGATCTATCCGCCGATCCGATCGCTGCGGACCGCGTTGCCCGAGCGGAGGTTCGCCGGTTCGGTGAGCGCGCTTTGGCGAGCGGCGGCGAGCCGATCGGCGACGAGCGGGCGGCCACGAGCGAGGTCCTGGCCGAGCTCACCGGCTTCGGCCCGCTGCAGCCCTACTTCGACGATCCCGAGGTCGAGGAGATCTGGATCAACGGACCCGACCGGGTGTTCATCGCCCGGAACGGGGTCGCGGAGCGCATCCCGTCGCCCCTCTCCGAGCGCGAGGTGCGCGAGCTCGTCGAGCGCATGCTCCGGCCCTCGGGGCGGCGGCTCGACCTGTCGCAGCCCTTCGTCGATGCCGCGCTGCCCGATGGTTCCCGGCTGCACGTCGCCATTCCCGAGGTGACGCGCGCCTGGTCGGTCAACGTGCGCAAGTTCCGTCGGGGACTCCACTCGCTCTCCGCGCTCGTCGGCCTCGGCGCCCTGAGCCGCGAGGCGGCCGAGTTCCTGCGCATGGCGGTGCTCGCCGGCGCGAACCTCCTCGTGTCCGGCGCGACCCACACCGGCAAGACGACGCTCCTCAATGCGCTCGGGTCCTGCGTGCGGTCCGGCGACCGGGTCATCACGGTCGAGGAGACCTTCGAGCTCGACATCCAGGCGGGCGACCTCGTCGCGATGCAGTGTCGTCCGCCCAATCTCGAGGGTGCCGGTGAGATCACCCTCCGCCGCCTCGTCAAGGAGTCGCTGCGGATGCGACCCGACCGCTTGGTCGTCGGCGAGGTGCGCGACGCGGAGAGCCTCGATCTGCTCATCGCGCTGAACTCCGGCATCGCGGGCATGTGCACGCTGCACGCCAACTCCGCGCGCGACGCGCTCATGAAGCTGTGCACCTTGCCACTGCTGGCCGGCCGCAACATCGACGCGGGCTTCGTGGTTCCGACCGTCGCCGCCTGCGTCGACCTCGTCGTCCAGCTGGGCATCGATCGGCGCGGGCGGCGGCGTGTCCTCGAGATCGTCGCGACCACCGGTGAGCACGGCGCGGCCACGATCGAGACCGTGCCCCTGTTCCGACGGGTCGACGATGAACTGCAGCTCACGGGCGAGCGGATGCCTCGCCTCGAGAAGTTCCGCGCAGCCGGCCTCGATCCCGTCATCGTCCTCGGCGGCGCCGCCGCATGAGTGTGTTCGATCTGCCCGTGTTTCCGGTGAGTGCCTTGCCCGTCAGCGCACTGCTCGGAATCTCGCTGGGGGCCGGCCTGCTGCTCGTCGCCGCACCGTGGGTCTGGCCCCGGGCCGCCTCGACCGCCCGCGGGGGAGCGCCCTCGGCTGCGCTGGTCCGCGTCCATGACGAGCTCGTGCTCGCGGGACTGGCCCGCGTGCCGCTCGCCGTGGTGGTCACCGCAAGCGTGTGCACTGCGTTGCTCTGCGGGGCACTCGCACTCGGCCTGTTCGCCGTTCCGTCGCTCGCCGCGGCCGCGGCCGTGCTCGGAGCGCTGTTCATCCCGATGATGATCCGTCGACGTGCCAACGACCAGCGGGCCGAGTACCGAACGCTCTGGCCCGATGTCGTCGATCATCTGCTGGCCTCCGTGCGCGCGGGACGTTCCCTTCCTGAAGCGCTCGCGGAGCTCGCTCGACGTGGCCCTGCCGGAGTCCGCAGCGCCTTCGCGTCGTTTGCAGACGGGTACGCGCGCACGGGCGATTTCGCGGGCGAGCTCGACCGGCTGAAGCACCTGCTCGCCGACCCGACGTCCGATCGGCTCCTGGAAGCAGTCCGGATGGCCCGTGAAGTCGGCGGCACCGAGCTCCCGCACGTGCTGCGCACGCTGTCGGGCTCCCTCCGCGAGGAGGGGGCGGTCCGGGCCGAGGTGCACGCGCGCCAGTCCTGGTTGCGCAACGCGGCGAGGTTGGGCTCCGCCGCCCCGTGGCTGCTCCTCGCCGTCCTTGCCACACGGCCCGAGGCGATCCGCGCCTACGACTCGGCGGCCGGAACCGCGGTCATCGTCGGAGGCCTCGCGGTGACGGTCCTCGCGTACCGACTGATGCTCGGAATCGGGCGGCTCCGCCCGGAACGGCGGTGGTTCCGGTGACCCCGTTCGTGTTCGCTGCTGGCCTGCTCCTCGGCATCGGCCTGTGGCTGCTGCTCGTCAGCGCGCCACGGTTCGGTCGACGATCGCTCGTCGAACGGGTCGCGCCGTTCGTGACGGACGTCTCGACCGAAGCTCGCGCGGTGCTCGAACGCCGCACGAGCGATCCCGGCCAGGTGTTCGCTGCGGTGCTCCAGCCCTGGAGCACCCGCCTACGGCGGGTTCCGATGCTGTTGGCCGGCAACCAGACGGTCGCGCTGCGCCTGCGGCAGGCGGGCTGGCGTCGCAGTGTCGAACGGTTCCGCCTCGAGCAAGTGAGCTGTGCGGCAGTGGTCGCCGGTGCGACCGCCGTGGTGCTCCTGGTGCTGCCGACGGCGAGCGCCGCTCCTGTCATCACGGTGGTCGGCCCAGTCGTGAGCGGATTCGCCGTATCGGCGCTCTCCGAGCTGGTGCTCCAGCGCGCCGCCCGGCAGCGACTGGCCCGTATCGATGACGAGCTGCCGACCGTGCTCGAATTCCTGACGCTCAGCCTGACCGCGGGCGAATCGCTGCTCGACGCCGTACGCCGCGTCGCCCGATCGGCTGGCGGGGAGCTCAGTGGCGAGTTCGGGCGCGCCGTCGCTGCTGCAGGGGCCGGGGCGCCGCTCGACGAGGCGCTCGGAGGGATGCGGGACCGGCTCGCGCATCCGCCGGTGACCCGCGCGCTCGACCAGGTGATCGGGGCCGTCGAGCGCGGGGCTCCGCTCTCGACCGTGCTCCGCGCTCAAGCGGCCGATGCGCGAGAGGCGGCGAAGCGTCGACTCATCGAGTCGGCCGGTCGCAAGGAGATCGCGATGCTGGTCCCGCTCGTGTTTCTCATCCTTCCGGTGACCGTGGTGTTCGGGTTGTTCCCCGGATACCTGGTCCTGCAGGCGGGGTTCTGAGCGTGGCGCTCGACCGCGGCGACGATGAGGCAACCAGATACAGCATGACCGAGGAGAGGGAACACTATGGAGATGAACCGGATGCTGCGCCGAGTCGCAACGGTCCGCGAGGACGAGCGCGGCGACGTGCCCGGGTGGGTGCTTATCACCCTCATGACCGCCGGTCTCGTGGCGGTGATCTGGGCGCTCGCCGGGCCGGCACTCGGCGGCATGTTCGAGCAGGCGATCGAACGAGTGAGCGGGCTCTGAGCCGCGGAGCCCGACTCAGCGGTCCCGTGGTGGCCGTCCGGCGCCAGTCGCGGCCCCGCGACGAGCGAGGCTCGGCGGTCGCCGAGTTCGCGATGGTCGCGATGCTGCTGACGCTATTGGCACTCGGGGTGATCCAATTGGCGCTCGCGCTGCACGTGCGCAATACGGTGCTCGACGCCGCCGCCGAGGGGGCGAGGTTCGCCGCGCTCGCCGGGGTGGCTCCCGAAGCAGGCGCGGCCCGCACGCGCGAGCTCATCAGCACGGCCGTCGGCGCGGGGTACGCCACCGAGATCGAGCAATCCCGTGTCGATCGCGACGGCGTCGAGCTCGTTCGTGTCACGGTCCGCGCGGCGCTTCCGGTGCTCGGCCTGTTCGGGCCCCCGGCGAGCTTGGAGGTGTCCGGGCATGCCGTGCGCGAGGCAGTCGGGTGAACGCTCGGAGCGGGTGCCGCGCGGTGTCGGCCGTGAGCGGGAACGGGGGTCCGCCTCACTCGAATTCCTCGGTGCCGCGCTGCTGCTCATGCTGCCGGTCGTGTATCTCGTGCTGGCGCTCGGTGAGCTGCAGGCGGCGAGCTTCGCGGCCGAAGGCGCCGCGCGGCACGGCGCCCGCGTCGCGGTGCAGGCGAGCGACGAGTCGGAGGTGCGTCGTTCGACTGCGACGGCGATCGAGCTCGTGCTCGACGACTTCGGACGGGAGAACGACGAACGCCGGATCGGGCTGGACTGCGGTGGTGCGCACTGCGTCACGCCGGGCGCGAGGGTCCGGGTGACGGTGCAGCTCCAGGTGCCGCTGCCCTTCGCGCCGCGGGTGCTCGGGCTCGACCGTGTCCTCGTGGTGCCCGTCGAAGCCAGCGCCGTGCAGACCGTGTCGCACTGGCGTGCGCCGGTGGAGGCGGGGGAGTGAGCCCGCACGACGGCACCCGGGCCGGCGCCCGCCCGCCCGGTCGGCGGCCCGGTCCGCCACCGTGGCCGCGACCGACGGGCGAACGGGGCTCCACCCTGCCGCTGGTGGTCGGCTTCGCCCTGCTCGCGCTCGCCGTCGTGTTGGCGGTCGTCTCGGCGAGCTCGCTCTACCTCGAACGGAAGCGTCTGCTCGCTCTCGCGGACGGCGCCGCGCTCGCCGCCGCCGATGCGTGGGCGGTCGCGGACGCCGTCGCCGACGGAGACGGGGTGCGGGTCGCTGCGGAGCACCGGGCGATGGACCGCGCCGCCGCCGACTATCTGGCCGAGGTCGCGCCGGCCGAAGCTGAGCTCGTGGCCGTCGAGTCGAACGACGGAGCCAGTGCGACGGTGCAGCTCCGCGGAGTATGGCGGGCACCGGTGAGCGTCGACTGGCTCCCGATCGAGGTCGAGCTCGCGGTGCAATCGACGGCTCGCTCGGTGTTCACCGTGCCGGCCGACCGATGACCGCTCGGTCCGCGCGGCCCATAGCCGCTCGGTCCGCGCGGCCGACCGATCACCGCTCGGTCCGCGCGGCCCATGACCGCTCGGTCGGCGCGGCCGACCCATGACCGCTCGGCCGCGCCACCCGCCGTGCCGCGCACACACAGGCGTCGGGCGACCCGTTCCGCGTCAGCCGGCCAGCGGGGACGGCGCCTTCGAGGAGCGGTAGCCGTCGCGCGCACGGGTCGGCTGCCACCGCCGCCAGTGCTTCGCCGACAGCCGGAACGGCAGGTGGTCCTGCACATGCCGCGCCGCCGGAGTCAAGCGCTCGTCGGCGGGCAGGCACAGCCACAGCGACAGGGCGGAACCCGCGGTTCCGTAGCTCGCTCGAACCCCGGAGGCGCCGAGCAGTCGGCCGTAGCCGTCGACGGCGAAGCCGCCGAACGCGTCCGGCGACAGTCCGTCGAACGGTTCGCCCGTCGACGGATCGACGAGCTGCACGGGTAGTGCCTGAGCGAGTGTCGCGAGCGATGCCCCGTACCTCGTGGTCGCGCCCGATTCGGCGGCGATCGCGTCGAGCACCTCGGGCACGGAGTCCGGCCGCACGTTCCAGTCGCGGCGAACCCGCTGCGTGCGCCGCGGCCCGCCCAGCACCTCGGCGGCGAACGCCGCCAGCCGCTCCGTGGCCGCCAGGTCGCTGTCGGCGGTGATCGAGAAGGTCCACTGCGCCGGCTCGGTCGGCACCGTGCACGCCGCGAGGAAGCGCTGTACCCGCTCGTGGGCATCCGCCGGGCGCTTCACGCGCAGCGAGTGCGCACCGCCCGCGGTGGCGGGCAGGCCGTCGTACGTGACGACCTCGGGCATCGTCGGGAGTGCGTCGTCCGTCATCGCCTCATCCTCGGGTGTGTCCGGCGAACTGAGCGGCGGCCCACCGCTCGGCGACGAGACCGGCGAGCGCGGCGAACGGCTCCGGGCCGTTGAGAACGACGAGTTCGACCCCCTCGGGCACGGGCAGTGCCGCGGGCGCACCCGGCGCCGAGGCATCCGCCGCACCGAACACGACGACGAGCCGCAGCGACGGGAACGCGAGTTCCTTCGCCGTCGCCACGGCACCGGCCGGCAGCACGAGCACCTGCACCGGGCCGCTGCGGAACGCGCCCGGCGCGGCCGTGGCCGCGAGCGTCGTCGCGAGCGAGCCGTTCAGCGAGACGGAGGGGAGCAACTCGGCGTAGCCGGAGAGCGTCAGCCCCTCCGCGGCGAGCGCCTGATGCAGCGCGAGCATCTGCAGCGCGATGACGACGGTCGGCCCGCCCGCCGTGGTGACGACCGTCGGCGGTGCGGCCGGGCCATCCGCCGTGATCCCGTCGCCGAGCTCCTCGGCGGCGATCGACCAGAACGTCTCGGCGTCCGCAAGCTCAGGTGCGACGACTCGCACGGCCGCGAGCAGGGACGCCTCGACGACGCGCAGCTCGTGCTCGTCGGCACCGTCGGTGCGAGCGAGGGCCTCGGCGTAGGCGGCGCCGAGCTCGGCGAGCGCAGCGGACGAGGGCGCGATCGGCTGGGCGAACCCGCCGGGCACCTCGACGGCGACGACGCGGCCGCTCGCGCGGTCGACCCGCAGCTCGGAGAGCCCGGCGTCGCGCGCGACGACGGCCTGCCGCTCGCCGTCGAACGGGGGCTCCAGCCACTCGCCGGGGTAGGGGATGGCGCGGGCGGATGCGGTCAGGGACGCGGCGATCTCGGCATCGGTGAGCACCCGTGCAGGCTAACCGAGGGCGGCGGGCGGATGGAACTGAGGTGCTTGACTGGTGACCATGACGATCGACATCCCCGAGCACCTCCTCCGCATCCTTACCGCGCCGGTCTACGGCCACCTCGCCACCGTGCGACCGAACGGCGAGGTGCAGGTGAACCCCATGTGGTTCGAGTTCGACGCCGAGGCGCAGGTGATCCGCTTCACGCACACCACGAAGCGCGCGAAGTTCCGCAACCTCCAGGACAACCCGGTGATGACCCTCGAGGCGCTCGACGCGGGCTCCCCGTTCAAGTACGTCGAGGTGCGCGGTCGTCTCGTCGACACGGTCGCCGATCCCACGGGCGAGTTCTACGCTCATCTCGGCCGTCGCTACGGCGACGCCGACGCGCAGCCGCCCGCGGACAAGGCCGACCGGGTCATCCTGGTCATGTCGGTCGAGAAGGTCGCCGGCCAGTAGTCGCGGGGCATCCGGACGCCGGGGGAGCCGGGCTCAGCCCGCTCCCTCGGCCTGGTCCGCGGTACCGTCGTCGCCGTGGCGCCGCCCCCGGCGGCCGGGCACGTAGCGCGGGATCCAGCGCAGCAGCATGCCCGCCCCCACGAAGCCGAGCACGCCGATGGCCGCACTCGCCGCAGCGAGCGAGACGAGCGAGGTGACGGCCGACACGACGAGTGGCGCCGCCGCCTGGCCGGCGTCGCCGATGGTGCGGTACGCGCCGAGGAAGGCCGCCGGATGCCGCTTCGGCGCGAGATCCGCGCCGACCGTCAGGATGACGCCGCTCGACACGCCGTTCGCGACGCCGAAGAGCACGGCCACGGCGATGAACCACGCTTCGTTGCCCGGCACGTCGTGGGTGAACGCGAGGATCAGATGCCCGGTCGAGAGTCCGACGAGGCCGGGGATCGCACCCCAGAGGCGCCCGAAGCGGTCCATCACCTGTCCGCTGACGTAGAACAGGCAGAAATCGATCGTCGCGGAAACGCCGATGACGAGGGCCGCGGTCTCGGGCGGCATGCCGATCGAGACCGCCCACAGCGGCAGGATGATCGTGCGGCTCGCACGCACCGCGGCGAGTAGGCCGATCCCCGAGCCCACTCGGGCGAGCACGCCGCGATGCTCGACGATCGCCCGGAAGACGCCCTGCGGCGCTTCCGCTGCGGAGACGCCGACGGCGGCAGACGACCCGCGCCCGAGGCCGAAGACCCGCTCGGGGTCCGGCAGCAGCACCAGCACCACCACGACCGCGAGGCACGCCGCGACGAGCACCCAGAACACCGGCTCGGAGCTCCCCGTCCAGGCGATGATCGCGGCGGCGACGAAGGGGCCGATCGCCCAGCCCGCCCGGAAGACCCCGGCGAGCGTCGATAGCGCCCTGGCGCGCACCCGTGCCGGCACGTAGCTCGTGAGGAACGCGTGCCGGGCGAGGCCGAACACGGCGGTGGCGAGGCCGAGCAGCAGCACACCGATCGCGAGCGCCGTGACGCTCGGGAGGGCGAGCGCCACCACGACGCCGATCACCGCGAGCATGGCGGCGCCGATCATGGCGTTCCGTTCGCCGATTCGGGCGACGAGCCAGCCGGCCGGCAGATCACCGAGCAGCTCGCCGATCATCAGCATCGCGGCGACGAGGCCGGCAAGGGCGATCGAGGCGCCACGTTCGGACGCGACGACGGGGATGACCGGGATGATCGCGCCCTCACCGAGCGAGAACAGCAGGGTCGGCAGGTAGGCCGGGAGAACGATCGAACCCCACGAGAACTGGGGCTGGGAGTCGGTCATCGTCTCCGACGCTACACCCGGCGCGGAACCGTCGGGGAAGCGTCGGGATCGCGGCCCGCCGACGCCGCGACGGGATCAGAACTCGTTGCGGCGGAAGTCGGCCGCGGTCTCGGCGGGGCCGCTCGAGACGAAGATGCGGGAGGTGTCGCCGGGCGCGGCCGGGTCGTACAGCACGGTCACGGGGGCGCCGACGGGCGGCACCTCGGCGGCGCGGTACTTCGCGACGCGCTTCACCCACCGGTCCGTCCCGCTCGTATCGGTGAACTTGACGGTCAGAGCGAACAGGACCGAGCTCGCCTCGCCCGACGGCAGGGTGCTCTCGGTGACGACGCCGCGGGCGCGGCGGCCGGTGACGAGCATCCGTTCGATGAGTGCGGTGCGACCGGCGCTGCGACGTCGGCCGGCCACCCCGGCGAAGAACGCCGCGATCGCGAGCACGCCGAAGAGGGCTGGCAGCCACCACTGCGCGGCGTAGAAGATCCAGGCGCCGACGCCCCAGACCTCGTCCTCGCCGAAGGTGGGGTCGATCTGCATGCCGGGCTGGTCGGGCGCGGTCCACGCGGCGCAGCCGATCCAGAGCCCGATCGCGAGTCCGGCCAGGACGAGGGTGAGCGGCCCGACCCCGACGAAGCGCGAGGAGTCGCCCGTGAAGCGGTGGTTCCACTTCGCGTAGAACGCCCACGCGGCGATGGTCGTGAGGATGCCGATCGGGAGGCCGAACGCCGTGTTCGGCATCTGCGACTCCCAGTTCGAGAACACGCTGTTCAGCTCCATGAGCCGGAAGGTGTCGAAGATGCCGGCGAAGCTGTAGCCGATCACCGCGGAGGTCGCGACGAGCAGCAGCGCGAACGCTGCGGCCGCGAGGGCGGCGCCGGTGCTTCCCCGCTGGCGTTCCAGGCGTTCGCGCCGTGCAGCGGCGGGGTCGATCGTGCTCACCGCGCCAGCCTAGCGACCCCCGGCCGGGGGGCGGAGGTCGATCGTGCACGATGGCGGCCCCGGCCACGACTAGGCTGGATGATGCCATGTTCGAACTTGACCTGTCGACCGAGATCTCCGCGCTCCGCGCGACCTTCCGCGAAATCCGCGCTGTCGTCGACACCGACGCGCTCGAGGCGGACATCGCCCGTCTCTCGGAGGAGGCCGGCGCGCCCGATCTCTGGGACGACCCGGCCAACGCGCAGAAGGTCACGAGCGCGCTGAGCCACCGCCAGGCGGAGCTCAAGCGCATCACCGGCATCGAGTCGCGCATCGACGATCTCGAGGTGCTCGTCGAGCTCGCCAACGAGGCGGGCGACGAGGACAGCGCCGCCGAGGCGCGTGCCGAGGTCGTCGCACTGCAGAAGACGATCGGCGACCTCGAGGTGCAGACGCTGCTCGACGGCGAGTACGACGATCGTGGCGCGGTCGTCACGATCCGCTCCGGTGCGGGCGGCGACGACGCGACCGACTTCGCCGAGATGCTCATGCGCATGTACCTGCGCTGGGCCGAACGTCACGACTACCCGGTGAAGGTGCTCGACACCTCCTACGCCGAAGGCGCCGGCATCAAGTCGGCGACCTTCGAGATCGACGCGCCGTACCTCTACGGCACCCTCTCGGTTGAGGCGGGCACGCACCGCCTCGCGCGCATCAGCCCCTTCGGCGGCGCCGACAAGCGGCAGACGAGCTTCGCCGCGGTCGAGGTCATCCCGGTCATGGAGGAGGCGAAGGAGGTCGAGATCCCCGAGAACGACATCCGCGTCGACGTCTTCCGCTCCTCGGGCCCGGGCGGGCAGTCGGTCAACACGACCGACTCGGCCGTGCGCATCACGCACATCCCGACCGGCATCGTCGTCTCGATGCAGAACGAGAAGTCGCAGATCCAGAACCGGGCTGCGGCGATGCGCGTGCTCCAGACCCGCCTCCTGCTCGCCAAGCGCGAGGAGGAGGCGGCACAGAAGAAGGAGCTCGCCGGCACGATCACGGCGAGCTGGGGCGACCAGATGCGCTCCTACTTCCTCTACGGCCAGCAGCTCGTGAAAGACCTGCGCACCGGCTATGAGGTCGGCAACCCCGCGGTGGTCTTCGACGGCGACCTCGACGGTCTCATCGCGGCCGGCATCCGCTGGCGCAAGCAGAAGCCGACGGACTGATCGCTCGCGCGCGGTGCGTCAGCCGCGCGGCCACTCGGCGCGGAGCCCGCGGAGCAGTGCTCGCACCCCGAGCGTGAAGCTGCGGTCGGTCGGGCGGATGCCTCGGGCCGACGCGGCCGCCGTGCGGGCCCGTTCGGCGGCGGCGAACGCGGGGGATCCGGCCCCGGCGTCACCGGGCGCCATGATGTCGTCGGGCGCCGCCGCATCGAGTGCTGAGCCGATGATGAGGGCCTCGAAGGTGACGAGGGCGTCGACCGCTTCATCCTCCGGGCAGCCTTCGGCCATCAGCCGTCGGACGATCGTGTCGTAGTTGCGCACCGGGCGCTCGGCTCGACGACCTGCCGGTACGGCGACGGCATCATCCTCGCTTCGCGCTCGACCGGCATCAAGCCGCTGAACCTGATGACGGCGATCCTGCCCTACGCGGCGATCGCGGCGGCGCTCTCGCTCGTGTTGTACCTCGTCGTCGGCTTCGCCGGCGCCCGAGGTCCGGCGAGCCGCTGCCGGCCCGCCGAACGGACCGATCGTCCCGAGTGCGGGCGGCGCGCTGGCGAAATCCAGTGTCGCTGCCCGCATTCCGCGCTCCGCTGCTTAGGCTCGAACACGATGATCCGCTTCGATTCCGTCACCAAGACCTATTCGGGCCAGGCGAGGCCCGCCCTGAACGACGTCGGGGTGGAGATCCTGCGCGGCGAGTTCGTCTTCCTCGTCGGCGCCTCCGGCTCCGGGAAGTCCAGCTTCCTGCGGCTGATCCTCAAGGAGGAGAAGCCGACGAAGGGCGAGATTCACGTCCTCGGCCAGCACCTCGGCTCGATCTCGAGTCGCAAAGTGCCGTACTTCCGCCGCGATCTCGGCGTCGTCTTCCAGGACTTCCGGCTGCTGCCGAACAAGTCCGTCTACGACAACGTCGCCTTCACCCTGCGCGTGATCGGCAAGTCGCGCGGGTACATCCAGTCGGCGGTCCCGGAGACGCTGAAGCTCGTCGGCCTCGACGGCAAGGGCAAGCGGATGCCGCACGAGCTCTCCGGCGGCGAGCAGCAGCGCGTCGCCATCGCCAGGGCGATCGTGAACAAGCCGCAGATCCTGCTCGCCGACGAGCCGACCGGAAACCTGGACCCCGTCACGAGCGCGGGCATCATGACCCTGCTCGAACGGATCAACGCGAGCGGCACGACCGTCATCATGGCCACGCACGAGGCCGGCATCGTCGACCAGATGCAGCGGCGGGTCATCGAGCTGTCCGCCGGCCAGATCGTCCGCGACGAGCTCGACGCGGGCTACGACGGGCAGACCGTGCGCGACATGAATCTCCCGCCGCGCACGACACCGGCGGCGGTCGTCGCGACGGCGCTCGAGCCGGAGGGCGCGGCGCGCGCGAGCGAGACCGGCGAGACGTCCCAGGCGCCCCTCGAGCCGATCGCCGACACCGGGATCAGCCCGGCCGCCCCGAAGGTGACCGCCGAGGTCATGCGCGAGGCGCAGCCGCTGTACGTCGAACCGGAGGAGACGCGCGACGCGGTCACCGAGGAGGCGGCCGCGATCACCGCGGCGGCCACCGGCCAGATCGACGTCGACCCCGAGCGCCTTCGCGCGCAGGCGCCGGCCCCCGCCGAGGATCCGGAGGGACCACCACTCACCCTCGCCGAACGGTTGGGCCTTCGCGCGCCCGGCGGCCCGCGAGCCGATGACGACCAGCAGGAAGTAGGGCCGACGAAGTGAGGATCGGACTCGTACTGAGCGAGGCCGCGAACGGGCTTCGCCGCAACGCCTCGATGGTGGTCTCGGTGGTGCTCGTCACCTTCGTGTCGCTCACCTTCGTCGGCACCGCCGCGCTCCTGCAGCTGCAGATCGCGCAGATGAAGAACTACTGGTACGACCGTGCCCAGGTCGCCGTGTACCTCTGCACCTCGCTGTCGAGCACGGCGGGATGCGCCGACGGGGAGGCGACCGACGAGCAGAAGACGGCCGTCGAAGACCAGCTGAACAGCAGCACCCTGGCCCCGTACATCGACAAGTACTACTTCGAGGACCACCAGCAGGCCTACGACAACTTCCAGGAGCAGTTCAAGGGCAGCCCCGCGGCCGACTACGTGACCCCGGAGGTGCTGAACGAGAGCTTCTGGGTCAACCTGAAGAACCCCGATCAGTCCGATGTGCTCGTCGAAGCCCTCGCGGGCATGTCCGGCGTCGAGTCGGTGAGCGACCAGCGGCGCCTGCTCGACCAGATCTTCGATGTGTTGAACGCCGCGAGCTACTCGGCCATCGCGGTCGCGGCGATCATGCTCGTCGCCGCCGCACTGCTCATCGCGACGACCATCCGCCTCTCCGCCTTCTCGAGACGGCGAGAGCTCGGCATCATGCGACTCGTCGGCGCCTCGAACCGGTTCATCCAAACCCCGTTCGTGCTCGAGGGCGTGTTCGCGGGCTTGATCGGCTCGCTGCTGGCGGGCGGGGCGGTGGTCGCGATCGTGCAGTTCTTCGTGCAGGGCTACCTGGCGCAGAACCTCGCGTTCACCTTCGTGGATCTCGGCGATGCCCTGCTCGTGGTGCCGCTGCTCATTGTCGTCGGCGTGCTGCTCGCGGCGATCTCCGCGGGCATCGCGATCACGCGCTACCTCAAGGTCTGATCGCCGGCCGGGCGGGCTGGTCGGTGCCGCCCCGCCCGGACCGGTAGACTGAACGGCTCGCCGCGGCGGAGGTCGCGGCATCCGTCAATCACATCGAGACCGTGAGGAGAGGGCCGTGCCCAGGGAACGCGGACAGAAGGTCGTCGCGACCAACCGCAAGGCGCGGCACGAGTACACCATCGAGGACACCTACGAGGCCGGCATCGTCCTCCAGGGCACCGAGGTGAAGTCGTTGCGCGAGGGGCGGGCGTCCCTCGTCGACGGGTACGCCTTCATCGACGGCGGCGAGATGTGGCTCGACGCGGTGCACATCCCCGAGTACACCGAGGGCACCTGGAACAACCACGCCCCACGGCGCAAGCGCAAGCTGCTCCTGCACAAGCAGGAGATCGTGAAGATCAGTCATCGGGTGAAGGACGGCGGGTACACGCTCATCCCGCTGTCGATCTACTTCAGCGACGGCCGCGCGAAGGTCGAGCTCGCGGTGGCGAAGGGCAAGCGCGAGTACGACAAGCGGCAGGCGCTCCGAGAGCGCCAGGACAAGCGCGAGGCCGATCGGGCGATGTCCAGCCGACGGCATCTCGGCGAGTAGCGCCGAGCGACTCGGGCGGGCGGATGCCTCGTGGCCCGCGGGTCGGCTGCGGGCCGGTGCGGCGGCGGCTCGGGGTAGGCTCGGATTCGATGGAGACTTCGCTTCGGATCCCCGTTCCCGGCACCTACAACTTCCGCGACGTCGGTGGCCTCGTGGCCCGCGACGGGCTCGTGCGGCCGGGGGTGCTCTTCCGTTCCGACGGACTGCACGCCCTCGGCGAGGCCGGCAAGGCGGAGCTGCGCGACCTCGGGGTCGGCGTGGTCATCGACCTGCGCGACGAGCAGGAGGTCGCGCGCATGCCCGACGACCTCACCGGCCTCGACGTGGAGGTGCTGCGGCTGCCCGTCTTCGAGGGCTCGGGCGCCTCGCAGGGCATGGCCGGCATCTCGCTCGACGCGCTCTACGAGCGCATCGTCGTGCAGCACTCCTCGGTGGTGGTCGACGCGGTGCGCGAGATCTCCACGGCCCGCGACCGCTCCGTCGTCGTGCACTGCACCGCCGGCAAGGACCGCACGGGCGTCGTCATCGCCCTCACCCTGCTCGCGGTCGGCGTCGACCGAGACCTCGTGATCGCGGACTACGAGCAGACCGAGCGCAATCTCGCCGGCGAGTGGCTCGACCGCATGGTCGGGCTCGCCGGCCAGTACGGCGTGCCCGACACCCCGGCGCTGCGCGTGCTCATGGGCGGCAGCCCGCCGGAGGCGATCGACGGCATGATCGAGCTCGTCGAACGCGATCACGGCAGCGCCCGTGAGTACCTGCTCTCGTCCGGTCTGGCCCTCGAGGAGCTCGCACGGCTCGAGCGGCAGCTCGTCGAGCGCGGCTGAGCGCTCAGCTGACGAGCGGCCCGCCGAGGGCCCAGTATCCGAGAAACGCCACGCGCGCCTTGTCGAGGCCGGCGGTCGAGGTCAGATAGCGGCGGATGCGCGTCGTGGCGCTCGCCTCGCCCGCCACCCACGCGTACATCTCGGAGCGTCCGGCCGCCGTGATGGCCGCGTGCTCGACCCACTCGACGACCGCTCGCTCGAGCGCGACTCCGGGGCGCGCCTCCGGAGCGACGAGTCGGATGCCCGCGCCCGGCCACCTTCCCCCGAGCAGATCGTCGGCGAGATCACCGAGCTCGAGGATGACGTCGACCGTCGTGTCGGTGGGCTGCGCCTCGAGGATATTGCGGATCGCGGGGAGGGCCGACTCGTCGCCGATGAGGACGAGCCGCTGCGGCGGCGACGGCGGCGTGTAGTGGATGCCGTACCCGGTGTAGCCCGCGCGGGCGTCGGGCCCGGTGATGACGATCTCGTCGCCGGGCCGGCAGGCGAGGGCCCACGCCGACGCCGGACCAGCGGGCTGATGGATGAAGAGATCGACGTCGATCTCGCCGTGCTCGGGCCGGACGGCCGCCGGGGTGTAGGTGCGCAGGACGTTCCGGCTCGCCTCCGGGAGTGCCTTCCAGCGGGTGTACCACTCCTTGGGGTGCGGAGTGGGGTCGTCGAGGAGGCCGAAGTCTGGGCGACTGCCGTCCGGCGCGGGAAGGACGAGTTTGATCCGCTGGTCGAGGCCCCAGGGGGCGAACTCGCCGAGTGTCGGGCCGGCGAGGGTCACCCGGATGAACCCGGGGCTCAGCCTCCGCGTGCGGCGCACGGTGACCGGGAACGCCCGGTACTCCCACGGGCGGGTCGCGGCGGCGGTCATCGCTCCACCGCTTCGGCTCGGGCGACGGGGACGCCCGGAACGACCAGGGGGCCGCCGGTGACGGGGTCGGCGATGACCACGTTCGGCAGTCCGAAGATCTCCTCCACGCGTTCGCTCGTGACGACGTCGGACGGCGGCCCCTCGGCGAGGATGCGCCCGTCGCGCATCGCGATGAGGTGGTCCGCGTATCGGGCGGCGTGGTTCAGATCGTGGAGCACGGCGACGACGGTGCGCCCCTGGCGGTTGAGCCGCGCGAACAGCTCCATGAGCTCGATCTGGTGCGCGATGTCGAGGAAGGTCGTGGGCTCGTCGAGCAGCAGGAGGTCGGTCTCCTGGGCCAGCACCATCGCCACCCAGACACGCTGCCGCTGGCCTCCGGACAGCTCGTCCACACGGCGCGGCCCGAGTTCCCGGGTGCCGGTCGCGTCGAGCGCCTCGGCCACGGCCGCGTCGTCGGCGTCGGTCCACTGCCGGAGGAGTCCCTGATGGGGGTACCGCCCTCGGGCGACGAGGTCGACCACGGTGATCCCGTCCGGCGCGGCGGCCGACTGCGGCAGGAGGCCGAGGCGCTTGGCCACCTCCTTCGCCGCCAGGGCGGAGATGGCCTTCCCGTCGAGGATCACTCGTCCGGCCGTCGGCGAGAGCAGTCGGGACAGACCCCGGAGGAGGGTCGACTTGCCGCAGGCGTTCGGTCCGATGATGACGGTGAACGACCCGTCCGGGATGGCGGTGCTCAGCCCGGTGATGATGGGGCGCGCGTCGTAGCCGAGGGTGACGTTCTCGGCGTGCAGACGCGAGGTGGTGGGCAGCGCACTCGGCGTAGCGGTTCGATCAGGCACGGCGACGGATCTCCTGGATGAGGACGGCGACGAGATAGGCCCCTCCCACCGAGACGGTCACCACGCCGACCGGCAACGTCACGGGGAGCACATGCTGCGCCACGACATCCGACGCGAGCAGGAGGAACGCGCCGACGAGCGCCGACAGCGTGAGGGAGAGGGACGGGGCGCCGGCGAGCCGGCGGGCGATCTGCGGGGCGGCGAGCGCGATGAAGGCGATCGGGCCGGCGACCGCCGTCGCGATCGAGACGAGGCCGACGGCGATGAGCAGCGAGAAGGCGCGGGTGCGCGCCGGGTGTGCGCCGCTCGCGTGCGCCACGTCGTCGCCGAGATCGAGCTGCCGGAGACGGGGGGTGAGCAGGACGAGCGAGAGCACGAGAGGAAGGCTGGCCACGACCGCCCCGCCGAGCGCGCCCGCGGTCACCCCGTTCAGGCTGCCGGCACCCCATGCGGAGGCGAACATCGCCGTGTCGAGCTCGACCTCGAGCAGCATCCAGGTGTTCGCGGAGGCGAGGATGGCGGCCACGCCGATGCCGATCACGATCAGCCGGAAGCTCTGCCCCGCGCCATGCCGTGAGAGGACCCAGATGAGGCCGGCGGTCGCGAGCCCGCCGACGACGGAGCCGGCGGTCATGAGCGGCCAGCTCGCGGAGAAGAAGACCACGGTCAGGAGCATGCCGGTGAACGCGCCGTTCGACAGCCCGAGGACGTCCGGACTCGCGAGCGGATTGCGGGTGACGGTCTGGAACAGGGCCCCCGCGATCGCGAAGAGGGCGCCGAGTGCGCATGCCGCGAGCGTCCGCGGAAGGCGCCACTCGAGGACGACGGTGCGGTCGAGGGCGTCGCCGCCACCGAAGAGCGTGCCGAGGACGGCGTCCGGGGTGAGCGGGTAGGTGCCGAGGCCGAGAGCGGCGATGGTGAGTACGGCGATCGCCGCGAGGAGCGCGGCGGCCACGGCGAGGCTCCGGGTGCGCACGGCGACGGCGATCGGGCCGCACCGGAGCCGGTGGCGTCGGTATCCGGGGTCGAGGCGGGGACGGTCGATCGTGCTCATGAGGGGGCGCTCGCCTTCGCGCGACGCGCGAGCGCGATGAGCACCGGGGCCCCGACGAACGCCGTGACGATGCCGACGGGAATCTCGGCCGGTGCGATGAGCAGCCGCCCGAGCACATCGGAGAGCAGCACGATCGCGGGGGCCAGGACGATCGAGACGGGCAGGATCTTCCGCTGGTCCACGCCGAACACCCATCGCGCGACGTGCGGGACCATCAGCCCGATGAACGAGATCGGGCCGGCGAGGGCCGTCGAGACGCCGGCGAGCATGGTGACCGCGAGGACGACCCCGATCCGGATTCCCGCGATGTTCGCGCCCTGCGAGCGCGCGATGTCCTCACCGAGCGCCACGGCGTTCAGACCGGGCGCCAGCAGGAGCGCGCCGAGCACGGCGAGACCCACGAACGGCAGGACGGGGAGGAGGAGGTCGAAGCCGCGCCCGAGGAGCGACCCGGCGTTCCACGAGCGCAGGTGTTCGAAGGCGTCCGGGTCGCTGAGGGTCAGGCCGGTGGTGATCCCCGAGAACACCGCGCCGAGGGCGACCCCCGCGAGCGTGAGACGGATCGGGTCGGCGGCGCCTCGACCGGACGAGCCGATGACGTAGACGGCCACCGTGACCACGAGCGCCCCGAGGAACGCGAGCCAGACGAGGTCGGCGATGTCCCGCATCCCCAGGAAGGCGACGCCGATCGCGACGGCGAATGCGGCGCCGGCGTTCACGCCCAGGATGCCCGGGTCCGCGAGGGGGTTCCGTGTGAAGGCTTGGATCAGCGCCCCGGCTGCTCCGAGCGCCGCGCCGACGACGAGGCCGGTGACGGTGCGGGGCAGTCGGAGCTCCTCGACCACGTATCGCGCCTCGGGGGAGCCGCCGCCGCGCAGCACGTCGACGACGGCGTCGAGCGACAGCGCATTCGAGCCGAGCGTCAGCGACAGGACGATCGCGGTCGCGAGGAGGGCGAGGAGGCCGAGGAGACCGATCCAGGTGCGGGCTCGGCCGCTCTGGGATCCGGTGAACGTGCCGCGCGGTCGACCGATGGCGGCGGCGGTCACCGCTCGGTTTCGAGGAGCGCCTCGATCTCGTCGAGGACGAGGTCGCCGCCCTTCGGCCCGACGCCGGACACCCAGTAGCTTGTGTCGACGAGCGTGAGCGACGGGAACGCACTGCGGTTCTGCGCGATCGCCGGCGGGATCGTCGCGTCGTCGCTCGGGTCGGCGCTCGTGACGAGGACGTAGTCGGCGGTGGCGTCGAGGACGTTCTCCGGGGAGAGGTCGGCCTGGAGGCCGTCCTCCCACTCCCGCGCGGGGATGGTGAGGCCGGCGCATTCGAGCGCGCTGCCGGCGAACGACGTCGGCCCGTACAGGCTCAGGGTGGTCTCGTCGCGCGGGCGGATGAGGTTGACGGTCTTCCCCTCGACGTCGAATTCCTCGGCGATGCGATCGCATCGCTCGTTGAAACCGTCGAGCAGGGCCTTCGCCTCCTCAGGCTGCCCCAGCGCGGCGCCGATGAGCAGCACATTCTCCTGCCACGGGTCGGCCTGCGTCTGCATGAAGACCGTCGGGGCGATCGCCGACAGCTGCTCGTACAGCTTGGAGTGCCGGGCCTCGGTGCCGAGGATGAGGTCGGGCTTCAGCGCCGCGATCGCTTCCAGATCGGGCTCGGGCACCGTGCCGACGGGTTGGACGCCCGTCACGCCGAGGTAGTCGGGGACACCGGCGACGTTGCTCGCGACGGCGGCACCGACCGGGGTGATCCCGAGCGCGACGGCGGTGTCGAGCTCGACCGGCTCGAGCGCGACCACTCGCTGCGGGGCCGCCGGAACCTCGGTGGTGCCGCGAGCGTGCTCGATCGGTTGCGTCCCGCTCGCGCTCCCGTTCGGTGCGTCCTCGGACTGCGCGGCGGGGGCGCATCCGGCGAGCGCCATGATCGTGCCCACCGCGACAGCGATGGACCGGGCGAGCACTCGCCGGGGCAGGGGGGATCGCATTCGGACAGCACCTCTCATCGTGAAGACGGCCCCGCCGGAGCGGCGTCGAGCCAAGACTAAGGTAAGCCTATCCTGGCTCAGCCGGCGGATGCGTCGAACCGCGCCTCCACCGTCGCCTGCACCACGAGCTCTGCCGGGGCGAGCTCGGCGATCGGGGCCGACGCGGCATCCATTCCGAACGCCGCCGCACGTGCCAGGTGACCGCCCTTGGCCATCGGACTCGGCCGGGCGTCCAGCAGCCCGGCATCTGCGAGTTCGACTGGTGCGGGGGAGCCGAGCCCGAGCGCGGAGGCGTACACGGTCGCCTTCGCGACCGCCTCGGCGACGGCGCGTCGTTGCGCCGCCTCCCGCACCCGGGCTGCGGTCGCCTCGGTCAGCCGCCACTCGATGCCGCCGACGGAGAGCTCCTCGCCGGCCGCCTGCTCGCTCACCCAGGCCGACAGCGCGGCGAGATCCTTGAACACGAGCTCCAGCTCGCCCCTGGCTTCGTGCACGACCGGGAGCTGACGCCCCTCCGAGTTGAACGGGCGCTGCGACCAGACCCGGAGCTGACCGGCCGACCACTGCTCGAGCGCGCCCTCGCCGTCCAGCCGGCGCACCTCGGCGAGGAGCCGCTCGTGCGCCGCGGCGGTGCGGTCGATGACCTGCTGCCGATCGGCTCCGGACGCCCCGACCGAGAGATGCACGGCGCCGAGCTCGGGCCAGGCGCGCTCCTCGGCGGTGGCGGTGACGGTGATGAGCGTGCCCACGGGCGACCTCCAGCTGGTTCGGCGCCGAACGGGCGGCGCGGCCGGGAATGGCGGAAGCATCCCGCCTGTTCTAGACTGTAAGGCCGCGCACCCCTCACCGTCCTGGTGAAGCGCGCGGAACATGGCAACTCCACAGCGTGCGACAACGGCCCTCCGAACGGACGACTCCACACGGACGACTCCACCGGTGCTCATGGGGATGATCGGTTTCGACATCGCCTGTGCGCCCACGAGAAGCGGGCCGAGGATGCAGGGTTATCTCGTGAACGCTCCCTGCGAACAAATAACTGCCAATAAGAAGCAGTCTGACTTCGCCCTCGCTGCCTAAGCGAGTCCGATAGTCCGTCAGTCCGGGTGGGTTCCCGCCCCGGTCCCTGGCGTCATTTAGGGAACTTGCTGCGCGTCGTCGCCTGAGCGACGTGCGGGACTTTTTCAGGCTGGGCTCGTCGACCGAGGTGCCTGTGACAACGGTCGGGGCCGAGCAGAACGCTTCACAGGATGCGCCCGGAGAAGGCGTGGAAACTCAGCGATGGACGGGGGTTCAATTCCCCCCATCTCCACCACAGGTCGTTGTCGCACGCGAACGCCAGCACGACGGGCCGCCCCTCGGGGCGGCCCGTCGTGCGTTGGTGCCGGGTCATCCTCGACGCCGTGGCATCCCCTAGGCTGGCGATCGTGCGTCCGGCCCTCGACACCACTGCGCTCACCGCGCCGTTCGGGCCGGACGACGCGCGGGAGCTCGCGCTCGCCGCCAGGGCCGACCGGCCGTCGCCGGCGGGCCTGCTCTGGCGGGCGCTCGGTGCCGGCTTCCTCGCCCTCGTCTTCACCGCGACGTTCCTCGGCGTCCTCGACGAGTGGGTGGAGCGAGGCCCGTGGCCCGCGGCGTTCTTCCTGCTCGTCCTCTGCGGCGTGGGTGCCTTCGTCGTCGCGATCACGATCTCGTCGCTCGGTGCGGCGCGGCGGCGTCGAGCGCGCCACCTCCGGCTCGAACGCTTCGCGCGGGACAACCGGCTGTATTGGATGCCCGAGGGCAACGCGCCCCAGTACCCGGGGGCGATCTTCTCGGTCGGATCCACCCGTCTCGTGCGGGATCGGCTCTTCGCCGGCTCCGGCGAGTTCTTCGACGTCGGGGTGCTGCAGGCGGTGACCGGCAGCGGGAAGGACCGGCGCACGGTCGAGTGGTCGTACCTCGCCCTCCGGCTCACCCGCGAGTTGCCGCATCTCGTGCTCGACTCGACTCGCGACAACGTGCTCGGCCAGAGCTCGCTGCCGGAGACGATGCACCGGGCGCAGCGGCTCTCGCTCGAGGGCGACTTCGACCGGCATTTCGCGCTGTACTGCCCGGCGGGCTACGAGCGCGACGCGCTCTACGTGTTCACGCCCGACCTGATGGCGCTCCTCGTCGACGAGGCGGGCGACTTCGACGTCGAGATCGTCGACGACCGGATGACCCTCTTCACCCGGCGCCACATCGACCTGCTCGACCCGGAGACGTGGCGGCGCTACGAACGGATCATGGCGCTCGTGCTGCCGAAGGCCAGGCGGCAGACGCGCCGCTACCGCGACGAGCGTGCCGACGAGGACGAGACGGTCGCCCTCGAGGGGCGCAGGCTCCGCACGGGCGTCGCCTGGAGCGGCATCGCGATCGGCGTCGGCGTGCTCGGCGGCTGGGTCGTGCTGCGCTTCCTGCTCGGCACCTGACCGGCGGGTGCGTCCGTGCCCCGGGCAGAGCGGATGCCTCGGCTCGGCGTCGGCGGCCGCGGCTACGATCGAGCGATGAGCTACTCCGCGGCGTCCGACCGCTACGACCAGATGACGTTCCGCCGTTCGGGCCGTTCGGGCCTCCAGCTGCCCCTGCTCTCGCTCGGGCTCTGGCAGAACTTCGGCGACGACCGGCCGGCTGAGCGGCAGCGCGACATCCTGCTGCGCGCCTTCGACCGCGGCGTCATCCACTTCGACCTGGCGAACAACTACGGCCCGCCCTACGGCGCCTCAGAGGTGAACGTCGGGCGTGTGCTCGGCCGTGAGCTCCGTGCGCACCGTGACGAGATCGTGGTGTCGACCAAGGCCGGTTGGGACATGTGGCCCGGACCCTACGGCTCCGGCGGCAGCCGCAAGTACCTGATGTCCAGCCTCGACGCTTCGCTCGGCCGGCTCGGCCTCGACTCGGTCGACGTGTTCTACCACCACCGGCCCGACCCGGGCACACCGCTCGAGGAGACGGCGTCGGCGCTCGATGCCATCGTGCGGGCGGGCAAGGCGCACTACGTCGGCATCTCCTCGTATTCCGCGGCCGACGCGCGCACGATGGCGGGCCTGCTCGCCGAGCTCGGCACCCCGCTCACCATCCACCAGCCGTCGTACTCGATGTTGAATCGCTGGATCGAGACGGAGGGGCTGCTCGACGTCGCCGGCGAGCTCGGCTTCGGGGTCATCGGATTCACGGCGCTCGCGCAGGGCCTGCTCACCGGCAAGTACCTCGGCGGCGTGCCCGAGGGCTCGCGTGGCGCCTCGGACGGCTCGCTCGACCGCACCGTGCTCACTGACGAGGTGGTGGGCCATCTGCGGGCGCTGAACGAGATCGCGGTCGCGCGTGGGCAGTCCCTCGCCCAACTCGCGCTCGCGTGGGCGCTGCGTGACGAGCGGGTCACGAGCCTCGTCGTCGGGGCGTCGAGTGTCACCCAGCTCGACGAGAACCTCGACGCGCTCGGGCGGCTCGACTTCGACGAGGCGGAGCTGCGCGCGATCGACGAGCACGCGGTCGATGCGGGCATCGACCTGTGGGCCGACGCCCGCAAGGGTGGGCCGTTGCCGGCGCTGAAGCCCGAGTGACCGGCTCGCGCTCGGCACGCCGATCCGAGCGCGTTGCCCGCGGGCAGACCGCTCAGGGGTTGTCGATGCGGTGCGCGAGCACCTGACGCGCGACGAGATCGTTGGCGACCGCGTCGCCGGTCTGTCCGAAGATCGTGGCGGTCTTCGCAGCGCCGATCGCCCCGCCGAGCAGCGCCCCGCTCGTCATGTCCCGGTGCAGTCGGGCGACGAGCAGACCCTGCGCATCGGTCATGAAGTCGACCGCCAGGTTGATCACGAACTTCGACCCGGCCATCGCGCCGAGCCAGACCGTGCGCGCCGTGCTGCCTCGTTTGGCGAAGAAGCCGCCGTTCGGGGTCTCGGTGATCGCGAAGCCCTGCGCCTCGAGGGCCCCGCGCATCGCGGTGCGGGCGGCGGCGTGGTCGCCGAGGAGGAAGTAGTCGTACGACGAGGCCATCTGGTGCTCCAGTCGGGTCGGGTCGGATGGATGCCGATCGACTCTATCGGGCAGCCGCCCCCGTTCGGGTGGTGGCGCGCTCAGCGCAGGGCGTCGAGCACGAGCTCGTGCAGTGCGCCGTTGGTGGCGAGCGAGCTGCCGTGATGGGGGCCGACCTCGCCCGTGATCGAGGTGAACCGGCCGCCGGCCTCTTCGACGATGGGGATGAGGGCGGCGAGGTCGTAGATCTTGACGTCGAACTCGCCCACGATGTCGATGACGCCCTCGGCGAGGAGCATGTACGACCAGAGGTCGCCGTACGCGCGGTCGCGCCAGACACGCTCGGAGAGCGCGAGGAGCCGGTCGAGGTAGCCGGCGTCGCGCCACTGGGCGAGGCTCTGGAAGCTCAGCGAGGCATCCGCGAGCGAGGCGACGGCGGACACCGCGAGACGGCGGGGCGCCGGGCGTGCACCGGACTCGTCGGGCAGTTCGAGCGTCCAGGCGCCTTCGCCGACCGAGGCCCACCAGCGACGGCCCATCGCGGGCGCGGAGACGACGCCGACGACGGGGACGCCGTCGATCGCGAGCGCGATGAGCGTGCCCCACACGGGAACCCCGCGCAGGAAGTTGGCGGTGCCGTCGATCGGGTCGACGATCCACTGCCGGCTCGTGCTGCCCTCGGTGCCGAACTCCTCGCCGATGATGCCGTCGTCCGGGCGGGCGAGGGCCAGGCGGTCGCGGATCGCGCGCTCGACGGCGAGGTCGGCCTCGGTGACCGGCGTGCGGTCGGGCTTCGTCCGCACGTCGAGGTCGACGGCACGGAACCGGGAGAGTGAGATCCCGTCGGCGAGATCGGCGAGTTCGAGGGCGAGCGCGAGGTCGTCGGCGAAGGATTCGGTCACCGAATCAGCGTATCGGCCGGTGGTGAACGGCGGGTTCTCGGTGCGGCATCCGGCGACGCGCCCGGGGTGCGGACGGGCCCGCGCTCGATTGGCGCGAAGGTGGCCGAGCTGATAGCGTGGTCTCTCGGTTCGGTTCGCAAGATCCGCACTTCGCACCTCTAGCTCAATCGGCAGAGCAACTGACTCTTAATCAGTGGGTTCAGGGTTCAAGTCCCTGGGGGTGCACCAGAGCGAAGGCCCCGGCAGCATGCCGGGGCCTTCGTCGTTTCCGACTCGCTCAGCCGCGCTCCCGCTCGACCGCCTCGCGCGCCGACTCCACCTCCGCGACCGCAGCCATGGCCCGGCGCTCGGCGCGCTGCAGGCGTCGCACGGCGATCGTGGGGCTGCCGTAGCGGGCGGCGACGCGATCGTGCTCCTCGTCCACGCCGGTGATGATGTAGGCGCCCGCGATGAGTACGACCTGGCTCGAGAGGTTCAGCCAGAGCAGCAGCGCGATGATCGAGGCGAACGAGGCGAGCAGCGGGTTCGAGGACGCACCGCCGATGAACAGGCCCGAGAGCACCTGCAGCACGGTGAGCCCGACGCCGCCGAGCAACGCCCCGGTCCAGAGCGAGCGGCGGCGGGGGCGCAGCCCGGAGAGCAGGCGGAAGAGCGCGGCGACGGCGACGGTATCGATCGCGAGCACGACGAGGATCGAGAGTGCCTGTACGCCGAGGTCGGCGAACCCGGAGCGAGCGGGCACGCCGAGCCAGTCGAGCACCGAGCCGATCGCCGCGGTGCCGGCCATCGTCACGACTGCTCCGGCCCCGAGCGCCACACCGAAGCCGACGGCGATCGCGAGGTTGCGCAGCACCGCCCAGACGACGAAGGTCTGATCGGCGGCCTGGTCGGCGAGCTCCCGGAACGCGATGGCGAGCGAGCCGACGGCCCCGATCGCGGTGCCGACGAGACCGACGAGGCCCACGATCCCGGCGACGCTGAACGCGACCGGTTGCACGAGCGAGCGCGGGTCGATGGCGCCGCCCTCGCCGACGAGCCCCGGGATGGCCCGGCCCACCGCGTCGATGAGCGCCTGCATGGCCTCGTCGTCGCGGGAGAGCCAGATGCCGGCCAGCGAGAAGCCGAGGAGCACCCCGGCGAACACCGAGAACAGCGCCCGGTAGGTCACGCTGTCGGCGAGCATCGGGCCGTGGTGCTCCTGATAGAGCAGGAACGCCCGCACGGGCTTCCGTTCGAGCGCCCAGGCCACGAGCCGCTTGAAGCCGCCCGCCTTCGGCGGCGTCGCGGTCGCGGGGTCCGTCTCTGGTTCGGCAGTGCGCATACCGCCAGGCTAGCCAGCGTCCGGAATCCGGGGCGGAGGGTTGACGACGACGGCCGCGCGCCCCTCCGCGAGGAACGCGAGGCGCCGCAGGGTCTCCCGGTTCCGCACGCGCAGCGCTGCATCGCGCAGCGGTCGGGGCAGCCAGTGCGCGGGTCCCGCCGTCGGCTCCTCCTGGAGGCGGACGAGGCATCCGTCCCCGCTCGCCCGCACCTCGACGCGTACCCGGGCCTCCCCGAGCAGCCATCCCCTGGCGCGCACGGTCAGTGCCGTCGGGGTGCGCTCGAGGCTGATGGTGCGGTCGTCGATCAGCAGCGGCCAGGCGCCGACGGAGTGATGCAGTTCCGTGCCCGGGTCGGGCCACCGGGCGTCGACCTGCCGCATCCGCGACGCTCCGACGACCCAAGCGGGGTAGAGCCAGCCGTCGGCGAGTACGGCGAGGACCGCACCCGGCGGGCAGTGCATGCGGCGTACGTTCTGCGACATGGCGTCATGCTGGCCGATGCCCCGCGTCACCGGCAGGGGCTTGACGGGTGCCGGCCGGTGCGTCAGTCGTCGAGGCCGCGGGCGACGAGCGCCTCGCCGAGGTGATCGGCGGTGCGCAGCGCGCGCACGATCACGGGCACGGCGACCGCGCGGATCGAGCCTTCCGCGCCGCGAGCCCGGCGGGCGTCGAGCACCTCCGCGACGATCTCACCGAGGAGCGGGATGGCGCGGATCGCGAGGGCGAGGGCGAGTCCGACCCGGTCCGGGTCGATCCACCGCCGGAACGGTCGGAGCAGTCGCTGGGCCGCGTCGAGCGTCTCGGTCACCGGCGTCGTCAGCGAGTAGACCCCGGCGAGGACGACCGCGAGCAGCAGCCGCAGGGCGACCGTGACGGCGAGCTCCCAGCCCGCGAGGAGCAGTTGGATCGGCACGGCGATCGCGAGCAGCCAGAGCAGCGGCACGAGCTGGCGCCAGAGGAGGCGCAGCGGCACCCGGGCGAGGGCGACGATCCCGGCGACCACGAGGCACGCGCCCGCGAGCACGAGCACCGAGTGCTGCAGCGCGATGGCCGTGACGAGCGCCGCGAGCAGCCCGAGCTTCAGGAGCGCCGGAGTGCGGTGCACGAGCGAGTCGCCCGGGTGGAAGACGCCGATCATGGGGCGGTCCGCTCCGATGCGGAATCATCCGCGTCGTCGTCGGCGTCGATGAGGGCGCGGTACCGGGGGAGCGCCACCGCGGGGACATCGTCGCAGACGACCCGGCCGTGCTCCATGACGATGATCCGATCGAAGTCGTCGAGGAGTTCCAGCTGGTGGCTCACGACGACGAGCTGCTCGTCGAGTCCGGCGAGGTGGCGTGCGACGCGGCGCGCGTTCCTCGCGTCGAGGAGCGTGGTCGGCTCGTCGGCGACGAGGATCGCGGGATGGCCGACGAGCACGCTCGCGAGCGCGAGGAGCTGCTTCTGCCCGCCGGAGAGCCGGTGCGCGGGGCGCTCGGCGAGCTCGGTCAGCCCGAAGCGGGCGAGCGCGGCATCCACCCGTTCGTTCGCCTCGGCCGGGGCGAGCCGGTGGCGGCGCAGGGTGAAGGCGACGTCCTCCCGCACCGTCGGCATGACGATCTGGGTGTCGGCGTTCGTGAACACGAAGCCCACGCGGCGGCGCACCTCGCGGCCCTGCTTCGCCACGTCGAGCCCGTCGACGAGCACGCGCCCGGCGTCGGGTTCGACGAGCCCGTTGATCATGCGCGCCAGCGTGGACTTGCCGGAGCCGTTGGCGCCGACGATCCCGATCCGGTGCTCGACGAGCTCGAGGGAGACGTCGTCGACGACCCGCCGTCCGTCGAAGCTGCGGCTCACCCGCTCGAACACGATCGCGCTCATGCGATCCGCTCCACGATCATCGCCACGCCCTGGCCGCCGCCGATGGAGCACGCCGCGAGGGCGGGCCGATCGTCGTCGTCGGCGAGCAGACGGGCGGCGAGCCGCACGACGAGCACGGCCCCGGAGGCGCCCCAGGGGTGCCCGAGCGCGATCGCACCGCCGTCCGCGCCGATCGCCTCCTCGTCGAGCCCGAGCTCGTCGCTCACGGCCAGCAGCTGCGCGGCGAAGGCCTCGGTGATCTCGACCGCCCCGAGCGCGCTCGGGGCAAGGCCCGCGCGGTCGAGCGCGATGCTCGCGGCGTATGCGGCCCCGAGGCCGGGCAGCGCGGGGTCGGATGCCGCGACCGCCGCCGCCCGGACCCGCAAGGCGGGCAGGCCCAGCTCGCGGGCGATCTCGGGCGTCGTCACGGCCATCGCGGCAGCGCCGTCGGAGAAGCCGCAGGAGTTGCCCGCGGTCACGCTGCCGTCGTCGCGCGCGGTGAACGCGGGCGCGAAGCGCGCGAGCACCGCCTGGGTCATCCGGGCGCTCGGCCGCTCGTCGGCCGTCACCTCGCCGATCGGAACGAGTTCGGCATCGAATCGCCCCGCGGCGCGCGCCGCGACGGCTCGCTCGTGGGAGCGCGCAGCCCACGCGTCCTGGCGACCCCGGTCGATGCCGCGGAGCGCCGCCACCTGCTCGGCCGCCGGACCCATGTCGGGGTCGGGGAATCCAGCCGGGGCGAATGGCGCCCGGGTGAACCGGGTGCCGTCCGGCCAGCTGCGGTGCGGGGCGGTCGAAGCCGATTCGGCGCCACCGGCGAGCACGAGCCGGGCGTCACCCGCCCGCACCCGGGACGCGGCCTGCAGCACCGCGTCGAGTCCCGAGCCGCACTGGCGGTCGACGGTGACCCCGGGCACGTCGTGACCGAGGCCGGCGCGGAGTGCGGAGACGCGGGCGAGGTCGCCGCCGGGGCCCATGCAGTTGCCGAGGATCACGTCGTCGATCGCCCGGCCGGCGGGCTCGACGAGGCGTGCCACCTCGGCGAGCACGGGTGCGGCGAGCTCGTCGACGGTGCGCGTCGCGAGACTGCGCCCGGAAGTGCCGATGGGCGTCCGCCGGGCAGCGACGATGACCGCGGTCATGCGCCGCGCTCCGGGAGGTCGATGCGCGGGTATACGCCCGAACCGAGTGCGTCCGCCACTGCGCCGCGGGCCGGCTTGCCGGAGTCGGTGAGCGGCAGCGACGCGGCGTGGTGCCACCGTCGAGGTCGCCAGGCGGCGGGCAGGTCGCGGGCACGGGCGAGGGCCGGCGCCGGGTCGGCGCCCTCGGCGAGCTCGACGACCGCGACGAGGCGCTGGCCGAGCAGGCCGTCGGGTTCGCCGAGGACGACGGCGGCGCGAACACCGGCGAGCTCGACGAGGCGCCGTTCGACGTCCTCGGCGAGCACGGTCTCACCGGCGACGGTGACGGCGGCGTCGCCGCGCCCGAGCACCCGCAACCGCGGCGCCTCCGAACGGTCGCCGCGCGCGACCGGCTCGGCGAGATCGCCGACGGTGGCGAAGCCGGACGCGTCGCGGCGGAGCATCCCGCCGCCGAGCACGTCGAGGGCGAGGTACGGCGAGCGGGCCCAGAGCTCGCGTCCGGCGGCGGCGGGCCGCAGCTCGACCTCCACGCCGGGGAACGCGTGCATCCCGGCGCCGTCACCGATGAGCACGAAGGAGAGCTCGGCCGCGCCGTAGTACTGCACCAGCCGTACGCCCCGCTCCGCCGCGCGTGCGCGCAGCCCGTCGCCGGGGGCCGCGCCGGCCACGACGGCGGTGGCCGGCACCGCCGTGCGATCGAGGAGCCGGGCGAGCTTCGTCGGCGTCGCGTGAACGACCGAGGCGGCGGTCGGCTCGTCGCTCGCCGTGCCGCCGAGGTGCAGGGCGTGCAGCGCTGCGTACAGGTGCATCGAGACGTGCATCGGCCCCGTGATGAGCACGACGGCTCCGCGGGCGGCGCCGCTCGCCTCGGCGAGCGGAGCCGAGGAGGCGAGCCACGAGGCGGCGGTGCGCGCGACGATCCGGGGTCGTCCGGCCGCGCCGCTCGACCCGGAGGTGGTCAGGGCGAGCTCGGTCGCACTCGGCAGCGGTTCGTCCGGCCGGGTGTCGGTGCCTACGAGCACCGGTCGACCGCGCTCCAGCCCCGCGAGCACGGAGACGATCGCGTCGACCGGATGCGTGCCGACCGGGACGAGGAGCGGTGCGCCGTCGGCCGGGAGATCGAGCGCTGTGACCGCCCGGCCGAGGGCGCGGTAGTCGAGCGTCCGGCCCCCGAGTGCGAGCGCGACGCGATCGTCCGGTCCGCCGAGCCAGCCGCTCATGCGGTGCCGTCGACCGAGCCCGCTGCCGAGCGGCGGCGCCACGGCCACGGCTTCGGTTCGATGAGACCCGGCCACGCGCGGTGCACGCCCTTCGCGACGAGCACGGTCGCGACGACCTTGATCGCGTCGCCGATGAGGAACACCACGGACCCCGCGGCGGCGAGGCCGATGGGGGTGGAGGTCACCAGGGCGAAGACGGGGATGCCGACCGCGTAGACCGCGACGATGCCGCCGAGCGCCGTCCAGAGCAGGGCCGGCACGAGCCGGTAGCGGGGGAGGAGTCGTGCCGTCGCGCAGCCGATCACGGCGGCGCCGAGCAGCCACCCGAGCAGGTAGCCGACCGACGGGCCGACGAAGACGCCCAGGCCGCCGCGCCCGCCGGAGAGCAGAGGCAGTCCGGCCGCGACGAGGGCGATGAACAGCAGGACGGCGAGGGAGCCCTTGCGTGCGCCGAGGATCGCGCCGGCCAGCATGACGCCGAGCGTCTGCAGGGTGATCGGCACGCCCTCCGGGCCGAGCGGGATGGCCCCCGGAACCCCGAGGGCGGCGATGAGGGCGGCGAACACGGCGATCTGCGCGAGGTCCCTCGCGGTCGTGCGGCGGCGGGGGGCGGGCGGCGCGGTCTCGGCGGTGGTGTCCTGCGCGGATCCGGTGCTCGGTGCGGTGCTCATCTGCTGCGTCCCTCTCGCGGAGTCGTCGGGCGGGTTCGCCCGCTTCTCACGCTAGAAGCGCGGGACGACGGCGCGCGCGGATCGCCGTACAAGAATCCGCTCGGGAATTTGGACGCCCGAGGCCGGAGTGCCGTCAGGCGGCGCGAGCGTGCTGCGGTGCCTGGACGGCGGATGCCTGGACGGCGGATGCCTCGACCTCGCCGGACGCCACCGCCTCGTCGGCTACCTGGGTCGCGGCGGCCGCCTCGGCCGTCTCGACGTTGGCGACATGAGCGCCGAGCGGCTCGGCCCAGACCACGAGGGGAGCCGGTTCCCAGTCGAGCGCGAGCTGCTGCTCGCCCTCGGGGACGACGACGGCGACGTTCTCACGCTCGTCGAGGATGCTGCGCGTGAGCTCGGCGGCGATCTGATGGGTCACGATCGCGTGGAAGATCCGGTCGGAATCCGCGTCGGTGCGACGGACGAGCGTCCACTCCCCGGAGGAGCCGATGAACTCGGAGAGCTTGCCGTGCAGCAGCTCGAAGATGTGCTCGCCGCGGAGCTCCGCCGCGGAGGGGCGGGGCGCCGGCGCGGCGACGTGCTCCGAGGCTTCGGCGGTGAGCCTCGCGCGGCGCCAGCGGCGGAACATCATGGAACCCTCTCGATCGCGTGCAGTGCCTCAAGTCTCAGGCACCGACGCGCCATCGCGCGGGGGACACGCCGCAGAGCGGCAGGCGGAGCCTACTCCAGTTCTTCGCGCTTCGTCTCGTCGGCGACCGTGCCGATGGCGACGGCGAGGCTCGCGGCCCAGGCGATCCACATCATGAGCAGCCGCCAGTCGCGCGGGCCGGACATGGTCGCCTTGACGACGCCGATGCCGCTGATGGCGGCACTCAGCACGGCTCCGCTGAAGAGGTACTTGCGCATGCCGCAACGCTACCCGGCCGAGCGCGTCCACGTCGCCCCCTTGACGGGATCCGCGCGGTGGGGCATCCGCCAGACGGTCCTGGAGGTGAACGGGCGCTGGGAGTCGACCGAGAATCTGACCGATCGGACAGAGTCTGACCGATCGGTCAGCTACCGTCGAAGTATGCCCACCGACGCCACCCTCCCCGCGCGCCCCCGCGCCGGCGACGAGCTGCGCCAGGCCGCGCTCGAACAGTTCGCCACCGCAGGATTCGCCGCGACCTCGCTGCAGCAGATCGCCGACCACGCCGGGTACTCGAAGTCGAGTGTGCTCTACCACTACACCTCGAAGGAGGCCCTGCTCGAGGCGGCCGTCACGCCCGCCATCGACCAGCTCGAAGTGCTCGTCGCGGAGTTCGCCGAGGGCCGCCGTTCCGATGCGGCCCGAGGGGCGTTCATCGGCCGCTTCGTCGACCTTCTGCTCGGCGAGCGGCTCGCCGTGCACCTCTTCGTGAGCCAGGGACACTCCCTGCGCGGCATCCCGGCGATCGAACGCGGCAACGCCGCGATCCGCATCCTCGCCGACGCGATCTGCACGGGTGCCTCGCTCGCCGAGCAGATGCGCTTCGGCGTCGCGCTGGCCGGAGCGACCTACGCGCTCGTCGCGGACGCCACCTTCTTCGACGATGACGAGATGACCCAGCTCGTCACCTCCTACTCCGACGAGGACGTGCGCACCGCGCTCGTCGACGTCCTCACCGAACTGCTGATCCCGGCCGCCGGCCGCTGACCTGGAAGACACCATGGCACTCCTCCTGCACCGCATCGGCCGCTTCGCCTACCGTCGCGGCTGGCTCGTCATCGTCACCTGGGTGCTCGCGCTCGGCGCGTTCCTCGGCGCCGGCATCGGGCTCGGCGGTCAGCTCCAGGAATCGTTCGCGATCCCCGGCACCGAGTCGCAGTCGGCGATCGACCAGCTCGCCGCGGTCTTCCCGCAGACGGCCGGCGCGTCGGCCCGCGCGGTCGTGGAGGCGCCCGACGGCGCCTCGGTCGAAGACGCGCCCTACCGCCACGCGATCGACGAGATGTCGAGCGAGCTCGCCGACATCGACGGCGTCGCGAGCGTGCTCGGCCCCTTCGACGAGTACGCCGGCGACCAGGTCTCCGACGACGCGCGCACCGCGATCATCCAGGTGCAGTTCGACGGCCCCAGCACCGACGTCACCCAGGGCCAGCTCGACGCCGTGACCGCCACGAAGGACCTCGCCACGGAGGCCGGCATGGAGGTCGCCTTCGGCGGCGAGGTGTTCCAGGACACGAGCTTCGGCCTCACCGTGACCGAGGCGCTCGGCGTGCTGTTCGCGGGCGTCGTGCTGTTCATCACCTTCGGTTCGCTGCTCGCCGCCGGCATGCCGCTCCTCACCGCCCTCGTCGGCGTCGGCCTCGCCTTCGGCGGCATCTCGATCGTCGCCGCCGTCACCCCCGTCTCGAGCACCGCGCCGATGCTGGCCGTCATGATCGGCCTGGCCGTCGGCATCGACTACGCGCTGTTCATCCTCTCCAGGCACCGAACGCAGCTCGCCCGCGGCCAAGACCCCGAGGAGAGCGCCGCCGAGGCGGTCGCCACGGCGGGCGGCGCGGTCGTGTTCGCGGGCCTCACCGTCATCATCGCCCTCCTCGGCCTGCTCGTCGTCGGCATCCCGTTCCTCAGCGTCATGGGCGTCGGCGCCGCCTTCGCGGTGCTCATCGCCGTCGTCGGCGCGGTGACCCTCCTGCCGGCCCTCCTCGGCGTGCTCGGCAAGCGGCTCGTGCCGAAGCCCGGCAGTCGCGCGCACCGGCGCGCCAACGCCGACGACGACGGCGGCAAGAAGCCCCTCGGCCGACGCTGGGTCGACACGGTGCTGAAGGCCCCCATCGCGTTCGTCGTCGTGATCGTCGGCCTCCTCGGTGCCGCGTCGGTGCCGGCGCTGAGCCTCGACCTGAACCTACCGAGCGCGGCGACCGACCCGGTCGGCTCGAGCTCGCGCGAGGCGTACGACCTCATCTCCGACGGCTTCGGCCCCGGCTACAACGGCCCGCTCATCGTGACCGTCGACATCACCCAGACGACCGACATCTTCGACGACCTCGACGCCATCGGCGCGCGCATCGGCGCCCTCGACGACGTCGCCTACGTCGGCGACGGCATGCCGAACCCGACGGTCGATACGGCGATCATCCAGGTCATCCCGGAGAGCGCGCCCGACGACCCGGCCACGAAGCAGCTCGTGGAGTCGATCCGCGAGCTCGAACCCGGCATCCAGGCCGACTTCGGCACGCCCATCGCGGTGACCGGGTACACCGCCGTCTCGATCGATATCTCGCAGCGCCTGAGCGACGCGCTCGTGCCGTTCGCCCTCATCGTCGTCGGACTCTCGATCGTGCTGCTGCTCATCGTGTTCCGCTCCGTCTTCGTGCCGGTGAAGGCGGCGCTCGGCTTCCTGCTCTCCGCGTTCGGCGCGATCGGCGTCACGGTCGCGGTGTTCCAATGGGGCTGGTTCGCCGACCTCCTGCACATCGAGCCGGGTCCGATCCTGAGCTTCCTGCCGATCCTCTTGATGGCGGTGCTCTTCGGCTTGGCCATGGACTACGAGGTGTTCCTCGTGTCCGGCATGCGCGAGGAGTTCGTGCGCTCGCAGCGGCAGACCCCCGGCGGCCGGCCTCGCGAGGCGATCGTGCACGGATTCCAGCACGCCGCCCGCGTGGTCACCGCTGCCGCGCTCATCATGTTCTTCGTCTTCTTCGCCTTCGTGCCGGAAGGATCGGGCCCGATCAAGGGCATCGCGTTCGCGCTCGCGATCGGCGTCGCCTTCGACGCCTTCCTGGTTCGGATGACGCTCGTGCCCGCCGCGATGGCGCTCGCCGGACGCGGGGCGTGGTGGTTGCCGAAGTGGCTCGGGCGGGTGCTGCCCGACGTCGACATCGAGGGCGAGGGACTCCGCGCCCACCTCGACCAGGAGGAGTGGGCGAGCGCTCGCCCGGCGGCGGTGCTCGCGGAACGCGCCGTGTTCGGCCTGCCCGAGCGCACCATCGGCCCCGTCGACCTCCAGGTGCCGGAGCACGGTGCGCTGCTCGTGCGCGGATCGGCCGTCGACCGCCGAGTGGTCGTCGCGACGCTCGCCGCGCGCCTCGCCCCGGTGTCCGGTCGGCTCGCGGTGCTCGGCCGACCGCTGCCAGGCTCCGGCGGCGAAGTCCTCCGTCGCGTCGCCATCGCCGAGCTCTCGGCCGATCAGGCGCTCGACGGCGGCACGGTCGGCGAGCTCATCGCCCGTCGACTCGACGCCACCCGCCCGTGGTACCGGCTCGCTCCGGCCTCGCGGACGGCATCGGAGTGGTCGCGCAAGGCCGCGCTCGCGATCGGCGAGCGCTTCGACGCGGACACCCCGCTCGAATCGCTCGGGGCCGTCGCGCGCGCCGTCGTCGCGACCGCCGCCGCACTCGCCGAACGACCGAACGCGGTCGCCATCGACCTCGACGAGGCGCCCGGTGCCGCGACCGCCGAACTTTGGGACGCCCTCGCCGTGCTCGTGCCCGCCGACGTCGCCCTCATCGTCGGCATCGGTCGCTCCGCCCAGGGGCCGGCCGCCGGCAGCCTCTTCGCCGCGCGCGGCGTCGAGACGATCGATCTCGCGGCCCTCCCGGCTCTCCCGGCTCTCCCGGCCGAACCTGATTCCCCCGTTTCCCCCGACCACCAGGAGGCCCTGCGATGAGCGGCCGACTCTCCCGTCTCTTCGGCACCACCCCGGCCCAGCGCCGGCTCCGCTACGGCGCGCTGCTCGCCGCCGTCGTCGCCGTCCCGCTCGCCGTCGCGGGCCTCGTCTCCGGCGCGGTCGCGGGCGGCAGCGACCAGCTCGAGCAGATCCCGGCGATCGTCGTGAACGATGACGAGATGGTCACGACCACCGACGCCGACGGCGCCGAGCAGCAGGTGCTCGCCGGCCGGCTGCTCGTCACCGAGCTCACCGGCGGCGAGGCGAGCGGCTTCGACTGGACCATCTCGAACGACGAGGAGGCCGCGAAGAAGCTCGCCGACGGCGAGGCCTACGCGGTGCTCACCATCCCGTCCGACTTCTCCGCCTCGGTCACCTCGCTCTCGGGCTCGAACCCGACGAAGGCGAACCTCGAGATCCGCACCGACGACGCGCACTCCTACCTCGCCGGCTCCGTCGTGCAGTCCGTCGGCGACGCCATGACCGCCGCCTTCGGGCGCACGCTCACGCAGCAATACCTCGAAGGGCTCTACGCGGGTCTCGCCGACTTCGGCGGCTCGCTCGACCAGGCGGCCGACGGCGCCTCGGAGCTCGCCTCCGGTGCCGGCTCGCTCTCGACGGGCGTGGGCCAGCTCTCGACCGGCGTCGCGTCGGCGGCGTCCGGAGCCTCGGATGCCGCGAGCGGAGCCTCGCAGTACGCGGACGGCGTGCGGCAGTACACGGACGGTGTGGCGCAGTACACGGGCGGCGTCGATGGCGTCGCGGGCGGGCTCGGCGAGCTCGCCGCGAAGACGACCGGACTCGGTCAGCTCGGAACCGGGGTCGGCGGGTACGTCGGCGCGGTGAACACCTACTCGGCGCAGTTGGCCGACGTGACCGCGCGGATCCTGGCGAACACGGACCCGGCGGCGATTCCCGGGCTCTACACCGAGCTCGCCAAGGTGAGCGGCACGATGAGCGCCGTCGCGGCGGGGGGTGAGCCCCTCGCGGCGGGTACCGCCGGACTCGGAGCGCTCGAGAGCGGTATCGCCCAGGCGGCGTCGGGTGCGCAGCAGCTGGCGGCGAGTTCCTCCGGTATCCGCGACGGTGGGACGCAGCTGGTCGACGGCGCCTCCGGTCTCGCGTCCGGCGTGGGCGAGCTGGCCGGCGGCCTCGACCAGCTCTCGAGCGGCGCCTCCAGCGCCGCCAACGGGGCCGGCGAGCTCGCGAGCGGAGCGACCCAGTTCGCGAACGGCCTCGCGGATGGCGCGGAGCAGGCGGGCGCACTCACGAACGTCGACGGCAAGGAGATGTCGGACGTCGTCTCGCAGCCGGTCACGGTCGACACCGCACGCGACCACGAGATCGCCTCCACCGGTGAGGCGGTCGGCATGTGGTTCGCCCCGATCGGCCTCTGGGTCGGTGCGCTCGCCATGTTCCTCGTGTTCCGTCCGTTCGGGCGCGAAGCGCTGCGGAGCACCGCATCGACCGGCGGGCTCCTCTGGCGGGCGCTCGCCCGAGCCGGGCTCGTCGCGCTCGGCCAGGCCGTCGCCGTCGTTGGGCTGCTGCACCTCGCCCTCGGCGTCTCCTGGTCGCTGCTGCCGCAGACCCTCGCCTTCTCCGCGCTCGCGGCGCTCGCCTTCACGGCGGTGCACGCGTGGCTCATGACCTGGCTCGGACGCGGCGGCATGATCATCTCGCTCATCCTGGTGACACTGCAGCTCACCGCGACGGGCGGTCTCGTCCCGATCGAGGCGCTGAGCGGCCCGTACCAGACGATCAGCCCGTTCCTTCCGCTCACCTGGGCGGTGCAGGGCATGCAGCTCATCGTCTCCGGCGCCGGGGGAGCGGGAGTGGCCGGAGCCGCGGGGGTGCTCGCGCTGTTCGCCCTGATCGGGGTCGTCGGCACCGGTATCGTCGTCGGGCGCCGCCGCGGTCTGCGGTCGATCGGCTTCGCGTCCGCCGCGCTCGGCTGAGCGGTGTTGGTTCGCTGAGCGTGTCGAAGCGGGTGGCGTTCCCTTCGACGAGGTGTTGGTTCGCTGAGCTTGTCGAAGCGGGTGGCGTTCCCTTCGACGGGGTGTTGGTTCGCTGAGCTTGTCGAAGCGGGTGGCGTTCCCTTCGACGGGCTCAGGGAACCAACCCTTAGACGGGCTCCCTTCGACGAGCTCAGGGAACCATCCCTTCGACGGGCTCCCTTCGACGGGCTCAGGGAACCAGCGGCCGAGCGCAAGCCCCCCGCGGGCGCTGAGCGGCGGCTGTTAGCCTGGGCGTGAGCCCGAGGAGGGATCTCCATCACCATGCCGGACGCCCAGACACCCAACGCCGCCCGCGGTGTATCCGCCTCCTACGAGATGATCGTCGTGTCGAACCGGCTCCCGGTCGACTACGTCGAGTCCGCTGACGGAACGCCGGGCTGGCGCAGTTCGCCCGGCGGGCTCGTCACCGCCCTCGAGCCGGTGATGCGCGCAGAGGACGGCGCCTGGATCGGCTGGACCGGCGTCGCCGACCGGGAGTTCGAGCCCTTCGCCCACGACGGCATCGAGATCATCCCCGTGCCGCTCACCGCGGACGAGCTCGAGGACTACTACGAGGGCTTCTCGAACGACACCCTCTGGCCGCTCTACCACGACGTCATCGCCCCGCCGTCGTTCCACCGCGAGTGGTGGGACGCCTACGTCCGGGTCAACCGTCGCTTCGCCGACGCCGCGATCGAGGCTGCCGCGGAGGGCGCCGTCGTGTGGGTGCACGACTATCAGCTTCAGCTCGTGCCGAAGATGCTCCGCGAAGCGCGTCCCGATCTCGTGATCGGCTTCTTCAACCACATTCCGTTCCCCGCATACGGCATCTACTCGCAGCTGCCCTGGCGTCGTCAGGTCATCGAGGGGCTGCTGGGGGCCGATGTCGTCGGCTTCCAGCGGGCGGCGGATGCCGGCAACTTCACCCGCGCGGTGCGCCGGCTCTTCGGCTATGCGACGCGGGGATCGATCATCGAGGTGCCGGAGGACGACGGCGAGCTGCGCCGCGTCGTCGCCCGGCACTTCCCGATCTCGATCGACGCCGCGGGCTTCGAGGAGATCGCCCGCCGGCCCGAGGTGCAGGAGCGCGCCGCCGAGATCCGTCGCAATCTGGGCGATCCCGACACGATCATGCTCGGCGTCGACCGGCTCGACTACACGAAGGGCATCCGGCACCGGATGAAGGCCTTCGGCGAGCTGCTGCGCGACGGCCGTCTGTCCGTCGAGGACGCGACGCTCGTGCAGGTGGCGAGCCCGTCCCGCGAGCGCGTCGAGACCTACCGGCAGCTCCGCGACGAGATCGAGCTCATGGTCGGCCGCCTGAACGGCGATCACGGCGAGCTCGGCCATCCCGCCATCTCCTATCTCCACCACGGCTACCCGCGCGAGGAGATGGTCGCCCTCTACCTCGCCGCCGACGTCATGCTCGTGACCGCGCTCCGCGACGGGATGAACCTCGTGGCGAAGGAGTACGTGGCCTGCCGCTTCGACGACGACGGCGTGCTGCTGCTCAGCGAGTTCACCGGGGCATCCGACGAGCTCCGGCAGGCGGTGCTCGTGAACCCGCACGACATCGAGGGCCTGAAGGACGCGATGATCGCGGCCGCGGAGATGCCGAAGAGCGAGCGCACCCGGCGCATGCGGGCGCTGCGCCGTCGCGTGCAGTCGAACGACGTGGCGAACTGGTCGGCCACGTTCCTCGAGGCGCTCACCGGTGCGGGCAAGATCCCCGCCGGGGTGCAGGAAGCGCTCATGGCGGCGGTCTCCCGACTCGCGCAGACCGAGCGTCTGCTCGTCGCACTCGACTTCGACGGTACCCTGGCGCCGCTCGTCGACCGGCCAGAAGACGCACGAGCCACCGCCCGGGCACGGGAGGCCGTCGAGCGGCTCGTCGCGAGCGACGACACGAGGGTCGCGATCGTGTCGGGGCGCGCGCTCGAGAGCCTGCGCGAGGTCGCCGACCCGCCCGAGGGCGTCCTGCTGAGCGGGTCCCACGGCGTCGAGCTGCAACTCGACGACGGGGGAGTGACGATCGAGCTGCGCGATGTCGAGCACGCCCGCCTCGCTCGCCTGACGGAGCTGCTGGAAGATGCCGCCTCCGAGGCCGACGGCGCGTGGGTCGAGCACAAGCCCGCGGGCGTTGCGCTGCACACCCGGAAGCTGCCGGTCGCGGTCGGCGCCGCCCTGCAGCACGCCGCGCGGGAGCGCATCGAGGACGAGCTGCCCGGCATCACCGTCCGCACCGGCAAGTCCGTCATCGAGTTCGCGGTGCGCTCGAGCGACAAGGGCGAGTCGCTCACCCGGGTGCGCCAGTACCTCGGCTCCACGGCCGTGCTCTATGTCGGCGACGACGTCACCGACGAGGACGCCTTCGCCGCCCTCGACGTCGACGATGTGGGTGTGAAGGTCGGCCAGGGCAAGTCGCTCGCCGGGTACCGGCTGCGCGGGCCGGAGGACGTCGCACTGCTGCTGGAGGCCCTCGCGGAGGCGCGGGAGGCGGCGCGCGAACACACCTCGCGCTAGCCATAGACTCGATGCATGTCGGAGTTCGATCCCAAACCGCGTAGCCGCACCGTCACCGACGGCATCGAAGCCATGACCAGCCGGGGCATGCTCCGGGCCGTGGGCATGGGGGATGCAGACTGGGACAAGCCCCAGATCGGCATCGCGAGCTCCTGGAACGAGATCACCCCCTGCAACCTCTCGCTGGGCCGCCTCGCGCAGGCCGCGAAAGAGGGCGTGCACTCGGGCGGTGGCTACCCGCTGCAGTTCGGCACCGTCTCCGTCTCCGACGGCATCTCCATGGGCCACGAGGGCATGCACTTCTCGCTCGTCTCCCGCGAGGTCATCGCCGACTCGGTCGAGGTCGTCATGGAGGCCGAGCGCCTCGACGGCTCCGTGCTGCTCGCCGGCTGCGACAAGTCGATCCCGGGCATGCTGATGGCGGCCGCGCGGCTCGATCTCGCCTCGGTCTTCCTCTACGCCGGCTCGATCGCGCCCGGCTGGGTGCGCCTGTCCGACGGCACCGAGAAGGACATCACGATCATCGACTCCTTCGAGGCGGTCGGCGCGGTGAAGGCCGGCACGATGAGCGCGGCCGACGCGAAGCGCATCGAGTGCGCCTTCGCGCCGGGCGAGGGTGCCTGCGGCGGCATGTACACGGCGAACACGATGGCCTCGGTGGCCGAGGCGCTCGGCCTGTCGCTGCCGGGCTCGGCGTCGCCGGCCTCGGCCGACCGCCGCCGCGACTACTACGCGCACCGTTCCGGCGAGGCGGTCGTCAACCTGCTGAAGCACGGCATCACCGCGCGCCAGATCCTCACGAAGAAGGCGTTCGAGAACGCGATCGCGGTCGGCATGGCGCTCGGCGGCTCGACGAACATCGTGCTGCACCTGCTCGCGATCGCCCGCGAGGCCGAGGTCGACCTGACGCTCGAGGACTTCAACCGCATCGGCTCGAAGGTGCCGCACATCGGCGACCTGAAGCCCTTCGGCAAGTACGTGATGAACGACGTCGACCGTCGCGGCGGTGTCCCGGTGCTCATGAAGGCACTGCTCGAGGCCGGGCTGCTGCACGGCGACGTGCTCACCGTCACCGGCAAGACCATGGCCGAGAACCTCGCCGAGATGGACCTGCCGCCGCTCGACGGCGAGGTGCTGCACACCCTCGACGACCCGATCCACGAGACCGGCGGACTCACGATCCTGCACGGCTCACTCGCGCCCGAGGGCGCGGTCGTCAAGACGGCCGGCTTCGACGCGGCCGTGTTCGAGGGGCCCGCCCGGGTGTTCGAGCGCGAGCGCGGTGCCATGGACGCGCTGACGAACGGCGAGATCAAGCACGGCGACGTCGTCGTCATCCGCTACGAGGGCCCCAAGGGCGGTCCCGGTATGCGGGAGATGCTGGCCATCACCGCGGCCATCAAGGGCGCGGGGCTCGGCAAAGATGTACTACTCTTGACGGACGGTCGATTCTCAGGCGGCACAACCGGCCTGTGCATCGGCCATCTGGCACCCGAAGCAGTCGACGCAGGTCCGATTGCCTTGGTGCGCGATGGTGATCTGATTCGGGTCGATATCGCGGCCCGGTCCATCGACCTACTGGTCGACGAGGCCGAGCTGGCCGCCCGCCGTGAAGGCTGGGCGCCGCTTCCTCCGCGCTACACCCGAGGCGTTCTCGCGAAGTACTCCAAGCTCGTGCGCTCCGCTGCCGAAGGCGCGACCACTGGCTGAGTGCTGCGCTCATTCGCACACCCGTTCACCCAGATAGGAATCGCATGCCCACGGAATCCCACCCCGTGCCGTCGCCTGCCCCAGCACCGCCGGGCGCGCCCGAGATCATCACGGGCGCCGAAGCGGTCGTCCGCTCGCTGGAGAATCTCGGCATCACCGACGTGTTCGGTCTGCCCGGCGGCGCCATCCTCCCCGTCTACGACCCGCTGTTCGAGAGCCGGAAGCTCCGGCACATCCTCGTCCGGCACGAGCAGGGCGCCGGCCACGCCGCCCAGGGCTACGCGTCCTCGTCCGGCAAGCTCGGCGTCGCGATCGCGACCTCGGGCCCCGGCGCGACGAACCTCGTGACGGCGATCGCCGACGCCCACATGGACTCGGTGCCGCTGCTCGCGATCACCGGTCAGGTCTTCTCGAACCTGATGGGCACCGACGCGTTCCAGGAGGCCGACATCGTCGGCATCACCATGCCGATCACGAAGCACTCCTTCCTCGTGAAGCGTGCCGAGGAGATCCCGGCGACGATCGCGGCCGCGTACCACATCGCCACGACCGGCCGCCCGGGCCCCGTGCTCGTCGACATCACGAAGGACGCGCAGCAGAACACCTTCGCGTTCCGCTGGCCGCCGAAGGTCGACCTGCCGGGCTACCGACCGATCACCAAGGCCCACGGCAAGCAGGTGCTCGCGGCCGCGCAGCTCATCGCCGAGGCCGAGCGCCCGGTGCTGTACGTCGGCGGCGGGGTCATCCGCTCCGGCGCCTCCGCCGAGCTCCTCGAGCTCGCCGAGGCGACGAAGACCCCCGTCGTGACCACCCTGATGGCCCGCGGCGCCTTCCCCGACTCCCACTCGCAGCACCTCGGCATGCCCGGCATGCACGGCACGGTGCCCGCGGTGCTCGCGTTGCAGGAGGCCGACCTCGTCGTCTCGCTCGGCGCGCGCTTCGACGACCGGGTGACCGGCAAGGCGGCACTCTTCGCCCCGAACGCGAAGGTCGTGCACGTCGACATCGACCCGGCCGAGATCTCGAAGATCCGCACGGCCGACGTGCCGATCGTGGGCGACCTGAAGGACGTGCTCGTCGACCTCCTCGCGGCCTACCGCGACGTGGCCGCGCGCGGCACGGCCGACACCGCCGAGTGGTGGGCGACGCTCGACGGGCTCCGCAACGAGTACCCGCTCGGCTTCGCACCCACCTCCGACGGACTGCTGTCGCCGCAGTTCGTGATCCAGCGCATCGGCGAGCTCACCGGACCCGAGGCGGTCTACGCCGCGGGCGTCGGCCAGCACCAGATGTGGGCCGCGCAGTTCATCAAGTACGAGCGCCCGAACGCCTGGCTGAACTCGGGCGGCGCGGGCACGATGGGCTATGCGGTGCCGGCGGCGATGGGGGCCAAGGTCGCCCAGCCCGACCGCCACGTGTGGGCGATCGACGGCGACGGCTGCTTCCAGATGACGAATCAGGAGCTCGCCACGTGCACCCTGAACGACATCCCGATCAAGGTCGCGATCATCAACAACTCCTCGCTCGGCATGGTGCGCCAGTGGCAGACGCTGTTCTACGACGGCCGCTACTCGAACACCGACTTGAACACCGGGCACGACTCGGTGCGGGTGCCCGACTTCGTGAAGCTCGCCGAGGCGTACGGTGCACTCGGCATCCGCGTCACGAAGGAGGAGGAGGTCGACGAGGCGATCAAGCTCGCGCTCGAGACGAACGACCGCCCGGTCGTGATCGACTTCGTCGTCTCCGCCGACGCCATGGTGTGGCCGATGGTGCCGCAGGGTGTCTCCAACAGCTACATCCAGTACGCCCGCGATCACTCGCCGGCCTTCAGCGAGGAGGACTGACCATGTCGACCCACGTGCTCTCCCTCCTCGTCGAGGACAAGCCGGGCCTCTTGACCCGAGTGGCGGGGCTGTTCGCCCGTCGCGGCTTCAACATCGAGTCCCTCGCGGTGGGCCACTCCGAGATCGACGGGCTGTCCCGCATCACGGTCGTGGTCGACGTCGAGGAGCTGCCGCTCGAGCAGGTCACGAAGCAGCTGAACAAGCTGATCAACGTGATCAAGATCGTCGAGCTCGACCCGGCCCAGTCGGTGCAGCGCGAGCACCTGCTGATCAAGGTGCGCGTCGACAACACGACCCGCTCGCAGGTGCTCGAGGCGGTGAACCTCTTCCGCGCCCGCGTCGTCGACGTGTCGACCGATGCGCTCGTGATCGAGGTCACGGGCGACTCGGGCAAGACCCAGGCGCTGCTCAAGGTGCTCGAGCCTTACGGCATCAAGGAGATCGCCCAGTCGGGCCTCCTCGCGATCGGCCGCGGCGGCAAGTCCATCACCGAACGCGTCTTCAAGAACTAGCACTCCGCTCCCTGAGCTTGTCGAGGGGAGCACGGACCCCGTGGTCCCCTTCGACAAGCTCAGGGGGCCACACCAAAGGAGAAGGAACAGCAATGGCTGAGATGTACTACGACCAGGACGCGGATCTCTCGATCGTCCAGGGCAAGAAGGTCGCCGTCATCGGCTACGGCTCGCAGGGGCACGCGCACGCGCAGAACCTCCGCGACTCGGGCGTCGAGGTCGTCATCGGCCTGAAGGACGGCTCGAAGTCGATCGCCAAGGCCCAGGAGGCGGGCTTCGAGGTGAAGAACGTCGCCGACGCCGCCGCGTGGGCCGACGTCATCGTCATCCTCGCGCCGGACCAGTACCAGCGTCACATCTACGCCGAGTCGGTGAAGGACAACCTGAAGACGGGCGACGCGCTCGTCTTCGGCCACGGCTTCAACATCCGCTTCGGCTACATCGAGGCGCCCGAGGGCGTCGACGTGATCCTCGTCGCCCCGAAGGCTCCGGGCCACACCGTGCGTCGCGAGTTCGTCGCCGGCCGAGGCATCCCGGACATCATCGCGGTGGAGCAGGACGCCACGGGCACCGCCTGGGACCTCGCGAAGTCGTACGCGAAGGCGATCGGCGGCACGCGCGCCGGCGTCATCAAGACGACCTTCACCGAGGAGACCGAGACCGACCTGTTCGGCGAGCAGGCCGTGCTCTGCGGCGGTACCTCGCAGCTCGTGCAGTACGGCTTCGAGACGCTCGTCGAGGCCGGCTACCAGCCGGAGATCGCCTACTTCGAGGTGCTCCACGAGCTGAAGCTCATCGTCGACCTGATGTGGGAGGGCGGCATCGCCAAGCAGCGCTGGTCGGTCTCCGACACGGCCGAGTACGGCGACTACGTCTCCGGCCCGCGCGTCATCGACTCCTCGGTCAAGGAGCGCATGAAGGAGGTCCTCGGCGACATCCAGAACGGCGCGTTCGCGGAGCGCTTCATCGCCGACCAGGACAACGGCCAGAAGGAGTTCCTCGAGCTCCGCGCCAAGGGCGAGCAGCACCCGATCGAGACGACCGGCCGCGAGCTGCGCAAGCTCTTCGCCTGGAACTCCTCGGACGACGACGACTACGTCGACGGCGAGGTCGCGCGCTGATCCGGCGCTGACCCGCGGGGGCCGCAGAGCTCCCACAGGCATGAACGGCCCGTCCCGGTTCTCCGGGGCGGGCCGTTCCGCGTGCCGGGGAGGCCGGTTCAGCGCGGGCGGGACGCGGCGGATCCGGTGGATCGGCTCCATCTCGAAACATCCGATGTTCCGTGACAGGATGGACGGCGATCGCGGACGGAAGGACGAGATGACCCCGGATTGGTTCACCGAGGCCCGCTTCGGCCTCTTCGTGCACTTCGGCGCCTACAGTGTGGCGGCCCGGCACGAATGGGTGCAGAACTACGAACGGCTGAGCGACGAGGAGTACCGGGAGTACGTCGAGTTCTTCGACCCCGACCGCTTCGACGCGCGCGAGCTCGCCCGCACCGCGAAGGCCGCCGGCGCGGGTTACGTCGTGCTCACGACGAAGCACCACGACGGGTTCGCGCTCTGGGACTCGAAGCTCAGTGACTTCACCTCGATGCGCAGCTGCGGGCGGGACCTCGTGCGCGAGACCGTCGACGCACTCCGCGAGGCGGGGCTCCGAGTGGGGCTCTACTACTCGCTCATCGACTGGCATCACCCCGATTTCGCGGTCGACTGGAATCATCCCCTCCGCGACGACCCGGCGGGTGCCGCGCTGAACGAGGGGCGGGACATGGCACGCTACCGGGCGTTCCTGCACGGCCAGGTCGAGGAGCTGCTCACCGGCTACGGCCCGATCGACTCGCTGTTCTTCGACTTCACCTATCCGGAGACGAAGCAGGGCTGGGCGGGCAAGTCCGCCGCCGACTGGGATGCCGAGCGCCTCCTCGCCCGCTGTCGTGAGCTGCAGCCCGGCATCCTCGTGAACGATCGCCTGGGCATCGAGGGGGACTTCGTGACCCCGGAGCAGTATCAGCCGACGAGCCCGATCCTGCGCGACGGTCGCCCGGTGCGCTGGGAGGCCTGCCAGACGACGAACGGCTCGTGGGGCTATCACCGCGACAACGAGGAGTACAAGAGCGCTGCGCTCCTGCTGCGCATGCTCGTCGACTCCGTCTCGATGGACGGCAACATGCTGCTGAACATCGGGCCGGACGGCCGAGGCGCCATCGCGCCGCGCGACCGCGCGGTCCTCGACGGCATCGGCGAGTGGATGGCCCTGCACGAGCGCGCCGTGGTCGGCGCCGGGCACGCGGAGTTCCTCCCGCCGCGGGAGGGCGTCTACACGCGCCGCGGAGATCGGCTGTATCTGCACCTCTTCACCTGGCCGCTCGGCTACGTGCACCTGCCCGGGCTCGCCGGTCGAGTGCGGCACGCCCGTCTGCTGCATGACGGCTCGTGGCTCCGGCGGAGCGTCACCGACCCGGGCCAGGAGGCGCTGCTGACGCAGCCGGCCGGGCAGGCGGACGGCACGCTGACGCTCACGTTGCCGGTACGCCGCCCCGAGATCGCCGTGCCGGTGATCGAGCTCGTGCTCGACGACGGCGGTGATGGCGGCAATGCCGGGGAGCGTCCCCCGAACGCGGGCTTTGCGTGAGGCATCCGATGTTTGCGCATTCAAACATCGGATGAAAGTTGGCAAATCGCTGATTCCAGTGACATGATTGCACTCGCACCACCGGAGTTCTCGGACTTCGCCCGAGCAAACACCGGATGAATAACGTCCATTGCCTAGGAGGCGACATTCAATGAAGAAGATCCACGTCGGCGCGGTCGCGGCCGCCGCCGCCGCGGCCCTCGTCATGACGGGCTGCAGCACCGGCGGGGGCGACGCGTCGTCCGACACCGTCGTCATCGACATGTGGGCCGGCAGCCAGTCCGACACGGACGCGCTGAACGCCCAGCTCGAGATCGCGCGCAAGCAGAACCCCGACCTCAAGATCGAACTGCGCACCGCGCCGTGGGGCGACTTCTTCACGAAGCTCACCACGAACATGGCTTCGGGCAACATGGCCTGCGTCACCGGAATGAACTCGGGCATGCTCTCGAGCTACACCGACGGCTTCCTCGAGCTGAGCGACGCCGACCTCAAGACCGCCGGAATCGACCTCGCCGACTTCTCGGCCGGCGCCGACGAGATCCTGAGCAACAAGGGCACCATGTACGGCGTCCCCTTCGACATCGCCACGATGCTCGTCTACTACAACGCCGACCTCCTCGACGCGGCCGGCGTCGCGCACCCCGAGGCCGGCTGGACCTTCGACGATTTCGAGGCCACCGCCAAGGCGGCCACGAAGGACGGCAAGTACGGCTTCGCCGTCGGCATGGGCGACTTCCAGTGGCAAGCGCTGCCGATCGCGAAGGCGGGCCAGCAGCCCGTCGAGCAGGACGGCACCCTCGCCCTCACCGACCCGGCCTTCGTCGACGCGGCGAGCTGGTACTCGGGCCTCGTCACCGAGGAGAAGGTCGCGGCGCCCGTCGCGAGCGCTTCCGACACCGGATGGGGCGAGAACCAGTACACCGGCCAGAACGCCGCGATGGCGGTCGACGGCACCTGGAACGCGGTCAGCTACCTGAACAACGACGCCGGCTTCACCGCGGGCATGACGACGCTCCCGAGCGGTGAGAACGGTTCGCTCGGCCTCATCCTCGGCTCGGGCTTCGGCATCGCGAAGAGCTGCAAGAACCCGGACGCCGCGCTCAAGGTGCTCGGCTCCATGCTGAGCCCCGAGGCGCAGGACTACATCGCCTCCTCCGGCCGCAGCTACCCGGCGCGCACCGCCTCGCAGCCGCTCTACTTCGAGTCGATCGACGAGCAGTTCCGCCCGCAGGTCGAGGAGGTCTTCACCAAGGCCTTCGAAGAGGTCCAGGGCCAGTACGTCAGCGACAACTGGTCGAAGGTCGGCACCTACATCCAGCCGCAGCTCGTGAGCGTCTACAACGGTCAGGAGAGCATGGAGAACGTGCTCGAGAGCGCGCAGCAGCAGTTCGGCAAGTAACAGGAACCCCCACGAGATGTCGACCACCACGTACACGCCTCGCAGGGGGACGCTCGCCAGGACCGAGTCCCGTCAGGCGCTGGGCTTCGTCAGCCCGGCCCTGGCGGGCCTCGCCCTGTTCACGATCGTCCCCGTCGTCCTGTCCATCGTCATGGGCTTCTTCAACTGGCCCACCTTCGGTGACAAGGAGTTCGTGGGGTTCGACAACTACGTGCGGCTGTTCACGCAGAGCCCCGACTTCTGGCCGGCGCTGCGCAACACCTTCGTGTTCGCGCTGCTCTACGTGCCGATCAGCGTCATCCTCTCGCTCCTCCTGGCGCTCTCGCTGAGCTCCCGCATCCGGGGGCGCGGCGCGCTGCGCGTACTGTTCTTCATCCCCGTCGTGACGCCCATGGTCGCGAACGTGCTCGTCTGGAAGATGCTGCTGCAGCCGCAGGGCCTCTTCAACGGCCTCGCGCAGAGCTGGTTCGGGGTGCAGCTGCCGAACTTCCTCGCCGACCCGCAGTGGGCCATGATCATGGTTGTCGTGATGAGCGTCTGGCAGGGCCTCGGCTACAACATGCTGATCTTCTCGGCGGCGCTCGAGCAGCTGCCCGAGTCGGTCGTCGAGGCGGCGCGAATCGACGGGGCCAAGGGCTTCCGGATGATCTGGAGCGTCATGCTGCCGATGATCTCGCCGTCGATCTTCTTCGCGAGCATCATGACGATGATCACCTCGCTGCAGGTCTTCGCCCAGCCGCAGCTGCTCACCGGCGGCGGGCCCGGCAACGCGACGCAGCCCCTCGTGCAGTTCATCTACAACCAGGGCTTCAAGTTCCAGGAGCTCGGCCTCGCCGCGGCGGCCGCGTGGATCCTCTTCGCCATCATCATCATCCTGACCGCGCTGCAGTTCCGCGCGCAGAAGAAGTGGGTGCACTATGAGCACTGAGCTGATCTCCCCGGTGACGGCGATGGCCGACGCCGAGCACGACGCCGCACCGGTCGAGCAGTCCGAGCGTCGTGGGCGCGCCCCGCTCACGACCGGCGGGCGCATCCGCCTCGTCTTCGCCCACCTCGGCGTCTACCTCGCGGCGCTCGTCTTCGTCTCACCGCTCGTCTACGCCTTCTTCTCGGCGCTGAAGCCCAACTCGGAGATGTTCGCCATGCCGCCGACGCTCGTCGGCTCCGAGTTGCGCTGGTCGAACTTCGCCGACGTGTTCGCGTACGGTCCGTTCCTCACCTACATCGGGAACTCCTTCTTCGTCGCGGTCTCGGGCACGCTCGTCGTGCTCGCCGTGTCGACGATGGCGGGCTACGCCTTCGGGCGGCTGCGCTGGAAGGGGCGGGACCTCGTCTTCGTGCTCTTCCTCGGCACCCTGATGGTGCCCCAGGAAGTGCTCGTCATCCCGATGTTCCAGGTCATGCAGTGGCTCGGCTGGGTCGACAGTTACCCCGCGCTGATCTTCCCGTTCGCGTTCACCGCGTTCGGCACCTTCCTCATGCGGCAGTTCTTCCGCGGCATCCCCTTCGAACTCGAAGAGGCGGCCCGGGTCGACGGCGCGGGCCCCATCCGCTCGTTCCTGCAGATCATCCTGCCGCTCGCGAAGTCCGCGGTCGCCGTGCTCGCGGTCTTCACCTTCCTCTCCTTCTGGAACAGCTATCTGTGGCCGCTCATCGTCACGGTCGACTACGCCTCGCACGGCACGCTGCCGATCGGTCTGGCCTCGTTCTCGGGGCTGCAGGGCACCCGCTGGGACCTGCAGATGGCGGCCGCGATCATCTCGATGGTGCCGACGACTGTGCTCGTCATCGCCCTTCAGAAGCACCTGGTCAAGGGCATCGCGATGGCGGGGCTCGGCGGCCGCTGAGCCGCCGGCCCGGCCACCGACCTCCGCGACGAGTCCGCCGACCGACCCTCAGACGCAGACGGGACACCCCATGCCTCGCACTCCGCTCGCCGCCGGCATCGATTTCGGTGGCACCAAGATCTCCGCGGTCGTCACCGACGAGGACGGCCGTCGGCTCGCCTTCGATCACGTGCCGGCGCCCGCCGCGGCGGGCGGACCGGCGATGGCGGATGCTGCGGCCGCCCTCGTGCGTCGGCTCGAAGCCGAGGCGGGCGTCGCCGTCGGCCTCGCCGGGGTCGGCGCCGCGGGCGTCATCGATCAGCGCACCGGGACCGTCGTCGCCGCCTCCGCGACATTCGCGGACTGGGCGGGATTCCCGCTCGGGGCCGCGCTCGCGGATCGCCTCGGCGTGCCGGTCGCCGTGGACAACGACGTCAACGCCTTCCTCGTGGGCGAGCTCCGCTGGGGCGCCGCCCGCGGTGAGGCCGACGTGCTCGGCATCATGCTCGGCACCGGCGTCGGTGGGGCGATCGCCCTCGACGGGCGCCTGTTCGCCGGCCATCGCGGCGCCGCCGGTGAGATCGGGCACACCCCGGGCTACGGCGAGCTCGTCTGCACCTGCGGCCGGGTGGGCCACCTGGAGACGCTTGCCTCCGGTCGCTCGATCGAGGCGCGCTACGCGGAGCGCACCGGGGCGGCCGCGCCGAGCGTGCGCGGCGGCGAGATCGCCGAGCGGGCCCGCGCGGGCGAGGAGGATGCGCTCGCCGTCTTCGACGCCGCCGGACGTGCGGTCGGCCTCGCCTCCTCCTCCGCCGCCAGCATGTTCGACCTCTCCGTCGTGGTCGTCGGCGGCGGCGTGCGCGCCGCCTGGGACCTGCTCGAGCCCGCCATCCGCGCCGGGATCGACGGCAATCCGCCCGTCTCCGGGTTCCCGCTCGAGGTTCGTCCGGCGGAGCTCGGCGCGGACGGCGTCGTGCTCGGCGCCGCCGCCCTCGCCTACTCCGACGCGCCGCAGACGATGCCCGCCGAGGCATCCGCCCCGACCGCCCTCGTCACCCACTGAGAGGACCGACCATGCTGAACTTCGAGACCCGCACCGGCCCCGACTTCGGGGCTCTCGCGCCCACGTACCCCGCGAACGCGGTGCCCGAGTGGTACCGCGACGCCAAGCTCGGCTTCTTCGTGCACTGGGGCCTCTACTCCGTGCCTGCCTGGGGCACGGCTCACGGGCCGGGCGGTGTGCCCACCGAGGACGCCTACGCGCACCACCAGTACGCCGAGTGGTACGGCAACACCGTGCGCATCGCAGGCAGCCCCACGTGGAAGCGCCACCAGGACGTGTACGGCACCGGCACGAGCTACGAGGACCTCGCCGATCTCTGGGACGCGAGCGCCTTCGACCCGACCGCCTTCGTCGGCTCCCTCGTCGACGCCGGCGCCCGCTACGTCGTGCCGACGACGAAGCACCACGAGGGCTTCTGTCTCTGGGACACCGCGACGACGCCGTTCAACGCTGCCCGCCGCGGACCGAAGCGCGACCTCATCGCGGAGTTCCACGACGCCACACGCGCCGCCGGCGCCCGCTTCGGCGTGTACTTCTCGGGCGCGCTCGACTGGCACGTGAGCGACTTCCCGCCGATCGAGTCGGACACCGACCTGTTCCGGTTCCGTCGCAACGACGAGCGCTTCGCACGCTACGCGGCCGCTCAGCTCGAGGAGCTCGTCGAGCGCTTCGGCCCCGATGTGCTCTGGAACGACATCGAGTGGCCCGACGGTGGCAAGGGCCGCGAGGAGTACGGCGTCGCCGCGCTGCTCGAACGCTACTTCGCCCGGGTGCCCGACGGCGTCGTGAACGACCGCTGGGGCGTGCCGTACCACGGCTTCCTCACCCGCGAGTACACGCATGTCGAGGACGCCCTCCCGACGCCGTGGGAGTCCACCCGGGGGCTCGGTTTCTCCTTCGGCTACAACCAGGCCGAGGGCCCCGAGCACTCGCTCGCGGGCGAAGCGCTCGTGCGGCTCCTCGTCGACGTCGTCGCGAAGAATGGAAACCTGCTGATCAACGTCGGCCCGCGTGCCGACGGCTCCATCCCCGAGCTGCAGGCCGCGGCGATGGCCGAGATGGGGGCGTGGCTCCGCCGGAACGGTGAGGGCGTCTACGGCACGCGCCCGTGGCTGCGCGCGGCCTCCGAGCACGGGGTGCCGCTGCGCTTCACGAGCGGTACGGGCGGCGCCTTCGTGCACGCGCTCGATCCGGCAGCCGGCGAGTTCGCTCTGCCGACCGAGCTCGAGGGCGCGGCGGCCTCGGCGCACTGGCTGGGCGACGGCGGCGCCGTCGAGCGCGCCGTGCGCGAGGGGCGCACCTGGGTCGCGGTGCCCGAGGCACTGCGCGCTGCGCCGATCGCGGTGCTCGCGGTGCCGGCCTGAGTCAGAGCGCCGCGGAGCGCAGCCACTGCTCGACGCCGGAGACGTGCACCGTCGTCAGCGCCTGGGCGAGCTCCGCGTCGCCGGCCTCGATCGCCTCGAGGATCGCGTGATGCTCGTGCAGGGTGCGGTCGACCGCGTTCTCCTGCGTGATGCCGCGCCAGATCCGCGCGCGGATGGTGTGACTCGAGAGCGAGTCGATGAGGCTCGCGAGATAGCCGTTGCCGCCCGCCTGCGCGATGCCGGAATGGAAGTGGAGATCGTGCTCGACGAGCTGCTCGACATTCGCCTGCCGGTCCACCGCGTCGACCGCCTCGCGCAGCAACTGGATGGCGTCGGCGTCGGCATTCCGGGCGGCGAGCGCCGAGGCGGCGGGCTCGAGGATGCGGCGGACCGCGAGGATCTCGAGCACCGACTGGTCGTCGTGCAGATCGACGACGAAGGACATCGCCTCGAGGAGCAGCGAGGGCTCGAGGCTCGTGACGTAGGTGCCGTCGCCGCGCCGCACGTCGAGCACCCGGATGACCTCGAGCGCCTTCACGGCCTCGCGCAGGGAAGAGCGGGACAGGCCGAGTTGTTCGCTGAGCTCCTTCTCGGGCGGGAGGCGGTCACCGGGGGCCAGTTGGCCCCCGGTGATCATCTCCTTGATACGGAGGATCGCTTCATCGGTGACGGCCATGGGGCGATGTTAGCGTGCGCCGGCGGGTCGGAGCCGCAGGGCCTGCATGCCACCGTCGACGGCGAGCGAGACGCCCGTCGTGGAGCCGGCACGCGGGCTCAGCAGGTATGCCACCGCGTCGGCGACCTCGGCCGCGGAGACGAGGCGTCCGTGCGGTTGCCGGGCCTCGAGCGCAGCGCGCTCGGCGGCGGGGTCGTCGGCCGAGTCGAGCAGGCGCCCGACCCACGGGGTGTCGGCGGTGCCCGGGTTCACGGCGTTCACGCGGATGCCCTCACGGAGGTGATCCGCGGCCATCGCCAACGTGAGCGAGAGCACCGCGCCCTTGCTCGCGCTGTACAGGGCACGCTGCGGGAGCCCGGCGGTCGCGGCGATCGACGAGGTGTTCACGATCGCCGCGGCGGGCGAGCGGCGGAGGTGCGGGAGCGCGGCACGGCTCGTGCGCGCGATGCCGACGACGTTGATGTCGAGCACCCGGTGCCACTCGGCATCCTCGTTGGCGGCCACGTCGCCCTGCGCGCCGATGCCGGCGTTGTTCACCAGCAGGTCGAGTCGGCCGAAGTGGGCGACGACCTGCTCGACAGCCGCACGGACGCTGGCGTCGTCGGCGACGTCGACGGCGACCGCGAGGTCGGCGTGCTCGGCCCCCTCCGGGCGGAGATCGAACACGGCGACCTTCGCGCCGTCGGCGCGCAGGCGCTCCGCGATGGCGGCGCCGATGCCGCTGGCACCTCCCGTGACGACGGCGACGAGTCCGTCGAGGGGGCCGGCCGATGAGTGGGGTGCGGGGTTCATCGTGCGGCCTCCACGTAGTGCTGGCGCTGACGGCCGAGGCCGTCGATCTCGAGCTCGACGACGTCGCCCGCGCCGAGGTAGGGGAAGCGGCCGGAGAGCGCGACGCCTTCCGGGGTGCCGGTGAGGATGAGGTCGCCGGGCTCGAGCACGAGGAACTGGCTGAGCTCGTGCACGATCCGGTCGATGCCGAAGATGAGGTCGGCGGTGCGGGAGTCCTGTCGCGGCCCGCCGTTCACCCAGCTGCGCAGCCGCACATCGTCGGCGTCGACCTCGTCGCCGGTCACGAGCCACGGTCCTGTCGGGCAGAAGCCCGGGCCGCTCTTGCCCTTCGACCACTGGCCGCCGGAGACGGCGAGCTGCCAGTCGCGCTCGGAGAGGTCGTTCGCGAGCACGAAGCCGGCGATGTGCGCCCGCGCGTCCGCGGGGGAGTCGAGGTACGAGGTGCGCTGCCCGATCACGATGCCGAGCTCGACCTCCCAGTCGGTCTTCGTGCTGCCGCGGGGGATCTCCACCTCGTCGTCGGGGCCGACGACCGTGTTCGGCGCTTTCATGAAGAGCACGAGGTGCTCGGGCGGCAGCGAGCCGGACTCGGCTGCGTGCGCCGCGTAGTTCATGCCGACGCAGTAGACGGCGGACGGCCGCGCGATCGGCGCGCCGATGCGGAGTCCCGCGGCGCCGTCGAGCTCGGGGAGCTCGCCCGAGGCCACGGCCGCCCGCGCGCGCGCCACACCGTCCGCGGCGAGGAAGGCCCCGTCGAGCTCGGCGGTCAGCGGCCGCAGGTCGAGGTGGCGCTCCCCGTCGACCACGACGGGGATCTCGGCTCCGGGGGCTCCGAGGCGGGCGAATCTCATCGGGTTCCTTTCGGCGGAAGGTCAGCTCTCTCGCCCGCAAGAATTGGGGCGATTCCGGCATTCTCGCACATTTCACTCCGCTTGACGCGCTAAACATCGGATGTCTATGCTCAGATCGCCAGAAAGGACGCCATGACCACGATCGCCGACGTCGTCACCCGCGACATCCGCTTCCCGACCTCTCGTACGCTCGACGGGTCCGACGCCATGAACCCCGACCCCGACTACTCGGCCGCGTATCTCGCGATCCGCACCGACGCCGGCGACGGGCTCGAGGGCCACGCCTTCGTGTTCACGATCGGGCGCGGCAACGACGTGCAGGTCGCGGCGATCGACACGCTCCGTGAGCACCTCGTCGGCCGCGACGTCGAGGAGCTGCTCGGCGACATGGGCGGCGCCTCCCAACTGCTCATGACGGACTCGCAACTGCGCTGGCTCGGGCCCGAGAAGGGCGTCATGCACATGGCGATCGGCGCCGTCGTCAACGCACTCTGGGACCTTCGCGCCAAGCGCGCGGGGGAGCCGCTCTGGCTGCACCTCGCGCGGCTCTCGCCCGAGGAGCTCGTCTCACTGGTCGACTTCCGCTACCTCAGCGACGCGATCACGCCGGAAGAAGCACTCGCGATCCTCCGCGCCGCGGAGCCCGGCCGGGAGGAGCGCATCGCGGCGCTGCTCGAGCTCGGCTACCCGGCGTACACGACGAGCCCCGGCTGGCTCGGCTACTCGGACGAGAAGCTCGAACGCCTCTGCCGCGAGGCCGTCGCCGACGGCTTCCCCCAGATCAAGCTCAAGGTCGGCGCGAGCCTCGACGACGACCGACGCCGCCTCGCGATCGCCCGCCGCACCGTCGGCCCCGGGTTCCCGATCGCGATCGACGCGAACCAGCGCTGGGACGTCGCCGACGCCATCGCCTGGGTGAACGCCCTCGCCGAACACGACCTCGCCTGGGTCGAGGAGCCCACGAGCCCCGACGACGTGCTCGGCCACGCGGCGATCGCCCGCGGAGTCGAACCGGTGCGCGTCGCGACCGGCGAGCACGTGCAGAACCGCATCGTGTTCAAACAGCTCCTCCAGGCGCGCGGCATGGACGTCATGCAGATCGACGCCGCCCGTGTCGGCGGCGTCAACGAGAACCTCGCGAACCTGCTATTGGCCGCGAAGTTCGGCGTGCCGGTCTGCCCGCACGCCGGCGGCGTGGGCCTCTGCGAGGCGGTGCAGCACCTCTCGATGTTCGACTTCGTCGCGGTCTCGGGCACGATGGAGGGGCGCATGATCGAGTACGTCGACCACCTCCACGAGCACTTCGTCACCCCCGTCGTCATCGAGCGGGGGCGCTACCTCGCGCCCACGGCCGCCGGCGCCGGCACCGAGATGCTGGCCGCCTCGATCGAGCGGCACACCTGGCGCGGCGCGCACACCGAGGTCGGCGCGTGAGCCTCTCCCCGGCCCTCGCCGCCCGCATGGGCCGGCTCGGCTACGGCTCCGCCTCGATCGGCAACCTCTACCGCGAGGTCGACGACGAGGCCGCCGAGGCCGCGCTCGAGGCGGCGTGGGCCGGGGGCATCCGCTACTTCGACACCGCCCCCCACTACGGGCTGGGGCTCTCGGAGCGGCGCCTCGGCGCATTCCTCGGGCGGATGCCTCGGGCCGAGTACGTGCTCTCCACGAAGGTCGGCCGGGTGCTGGAGCCGAACCCCGACTTCGCCGGCGGCGACGACCGGGCGAATGGGTTCGCCGTCCCCGATCGCACGGTGCGCCGCTTCGACCCCAGCTCGGCGGGCGTGCGGCGCAGCATCGAGGACTCGCTCGAACGCCTCGGCGTCAACCGCATCGACCTCGCCTACCTGCACGACCCCGACGTCTACGACCTCGACCGTGGCCTCGCCGAGGGGCTGCCAGCGCTGCAACAGCTGCGCGAGGAAGGGCTCGTCGAGGCCATCGGCATCGGCACGAACGACGCCGCGGCGGCGACCCGCGCCGTGCGTGAGGGCGACCTCGACGTCGTCATGATCGCGGGTCGTTACACGCTGCTCGAACAGCCCGCCCTCGCGGAGCTGCTGCCAGCGTGCGCGGAGCGTGGCGTCGCGGTGGTGGCCGCGGCCGCGTACAACTCGGGACTGCTCGCGAGCGACGAGCCCTCCGCCGCCGCGCACTACGACTACGGGCCGCCGCCTGCGGCGATCCTCGAACGGGCGCAGCGGCTCGCCGCGGCCTGCCGGGCCGCCGGCGTGCCCCTCCCGGTCGCCGCGCTGCACTTCCCGCTGCAGCACCCCGCGGTGCAGGCCGTCGTCGTCGGCTCCGCGCGCGCCGTGGAGGTGCAGGAGAACCTCGCCCGCTTCGGCGCCCCCGTGCCCGAGGGATTCTGGACAGAGCTGCGGGAGGCCGGACTCATCCCGTGACCGTGATCGACACCCACCTGCACCTCTGGGACCTCGACGCCGTCGAGATCCCGTGGCTCACTCCGGCCCTCGGCCCGCTGCACCGCAGCTTCGGGCCGGCTGAGGCTGAGGCCGAGCTGCGTGCGGCGGGCGTCGACGCGGCGGTGCTCGTGCAGGCGGCGGACTCGCTCGACGAGACCCGGTGGCTGCTCCGCACCGCCGAGGCGAACCCCTGGATCGCGGGTGTCGTCGGCTGGGTGGCGCTCGACGACCGCACCGCCGCAGTCGCCGCGCTCGACGGCGAGCTGGCGGGGGAGACGAGGCTGCGAGGCATCCGTCATCTCGTGCACGACGATCCGCGCGACGAGTTCTTCGAGCTGCCCGAGGTGCGCGCGTCGCTCGTCGAACTCGGCCGCCGCGGGCTCGTGCTCGACGTGCCGGACGCCTGGCCCCGCCACCTCGCGGGCGCCACGGCCGCGGCCCGCGCGACGCCGGAGCTCACCGTCGTGATCGACCACCTCGGCAAGCCACCCCTCGGGCGGGCAGGCCTCGACGGGTGGCGCACCGCGCTCGCCGAGGCGGCCGCGCTGCCGAACACCGCCGCGAAGTTCTCCGGCCTGCACCTGCCCGGCACCGTGCTGGACATCGCGCTCGCCTCGGGGCTGCTGGAGGTCGCGCTCGAGCTCTTCGGCGCCGATCGGGTCATGTACGGCGGCGACTGGCCGATGTCGGTGCCGCACGGCGGCTACGCTCCGACCTTCGCCGCGATGCGCGCGGCCATCGACCGATTGAGCACCGACGAGGCGGCCGCCGTGCTGGGCGGCACGGCCACCCGCGTCTACGGCCTCCACGACGTCCCGTCACTACGCACCGCGAGCTGATCGCACCCACGAGAGGATCCCCATGCTGCACGGCATCCACCCGCTGCTCACCGGCGAGCTGCTCGCAGCCCTCGACCGGCTCGGCCACGGTGACGAACTCGTCGTCGCCGATGCGAACTTCCCCGCGTACTCCGCGGGGGCGCCGGTCGTGGAGGCGGCCGGGATCCCGTCGCCCGAGCTCGTCACCGCGATCCGCACCGTACTGCCGGTGGACGCCTACGAGGGGCCGGCCGTGCTGCTGATGACCTCGGAGGATCCGGAGCCGCCCGCCGTGCAGCGCGAACTCGTGACGGCCGCCGCAGCCGCGCCCGGCAGGGTCGACTCCCTCGAGCGCTTCGCGTTCTACGAGCGCGCCGCTCGGGCGCGGCTCGTCGTGCGCAGCGGCGAGCTTCGCGCGTACGGCAACCTCATCCTGCGGAAGGGCGTCGTGCGGGCCGCGGGGCCGATCGCGCCCGCCGAGTAGCGGGCGCGATTCGCTAGTTCGCGGCCGGGGTCTCGGCCGGCTCCTCCTCGGCGGGTGTCTCGGCCGGGGCATCGCTCGCCGGGGTATCCGTGCCGGCCTTGACCGCCTCGACCTCGGCCTCGGTGTAGCCGCAGTAGTTCACGGCCTCGCTCTCCCAGCGCTTGGTGAGCCGGTCCTTGCCCGCGGCGTGCGCCTCGGCGACCGTGCCCTCGTAGATCTGGTTGTCCTGCGACTCCTTGTTCACGTCGGGCACGTCGGCGCAGACGTGGAACACCGATCCGGACTTCGTCCAGTAGACGAGGTCCTCGCCGGTCAGCTGGGCGACGAGGTTCGACTCCTCGGTGTACTGCTCGACCGACGGCGGGTTGTAGTCGACGCCGAGGGCGACGGCACCGCCGCCGATGACGATCGCGATGATGCCGGCGAGCGCCTTCTGCTTGCCGTCCATGTCCTTGTTCGTGAAGATCAGCACGATCAACGGCAGGAACGCGATGACTGCGATGATCGCGCCGAGCTGGTTCTGCACGAAGAAACGCACGGTGTCCTGCTTCGACGCCGGGTCGAGGCGGTTCGCCTTCTTCCACAGCACCGAGCCAGTGATGGCGAGCGCGCCGATCACGACGGTGAGACCGATGAGGAGCCAGAGGTTCACCGGGCTCTGCCGCAGCACCCAGAAGATGGCGACGGCCTCGCCAGCGATGGCGAGCAGCCACAGCCCGCCCGCGATGAGGCGGAAGCGGGTCGCCTTGGCCTTCGCCTCGGGCGTCGGCGTCCAACCGGGGGGCGGCTCGGTGGCGTCGCCGGACCCGCCCGTGGTGCTCGTGCGTCCCGAGGCGCCCTTCGACGCCGCCGTCTCGACGCGGACGACCTTCTTCTTCCGCTGCTCAGCCACGCGATTCCCTCCAGGCGCTCGGATGTCGCGATGAGCCTATTCGACGAGCAGGCCGTGTGCGTAGCCCCCGTGGCACGCGCCGCAATGCTCGTCGAACGGGCATCCCAGCCGCCCGGTAGCCTGGCCCGATGAACCAGGAGCCTCGCCGCCCGCTTCCCGTCGAGATCGCCGTGCAGGACGCGGTCGGCGCCCGGATCGCCCTCGACGCCGGCGCCGCCCGCGTCGAGCTGTGCCTCGCCCTCGGCCTCGGCGGGCTCACCCCATCTGCTGGACTCATCGAGGCGACGGCCGAGCTCGCCACCGAGCGGGGCGTCACCGGCTTCGCGCACGCGCTCATCCGGCCACGTGGAGGCGGCTTCGTCTACGACGCGGAGGAGCGCCGCGAGATCGTGCGCGACATCCGGCTCGCCGTGCGGCTCGGCGCCGACGGGGTCGTCGTCGGCGCGCTCGACGAGTCCGGCCGGCTCGACCTCGACGCGATCGCGGAGTTCCAGGATGCCGCGGGCGACGCCCACGTCACCGTGCACCGGGCGGTCGACGCCGCCGCCGACCAGCTCGCCGCCGTCGCCGCGCTCGCCGAGCTCGGGGTGCGGCGCGTGCTCACCTCGGGCGGCGCGGCCGACTGCCGGGCGGGGCTCCCGACGCTGGAGCGTATGGTCCTCGCCGCCGACGGCCGGATCGAGATCATGGCCGGCGGCGGGGTCCGGATCGAGGACATCCCGGCGCTCGCCGCCGCCGGCGTCGACGCTGTGCACCTCTCGGCGCGCGGCCGCGCCCTCCGCGGGGGAGCGAGCGGCCCCGGCGGCGGGGTCGACGGCTTCGACGAGACTGACGCCGCGCTCGTCGCGGCCGCGGTGGAGGCGGCCGGCGGGGGTGCGACCGGGTGAGTGAGCGAGGCGCTCCGCGGACCCCCGGTGCCGTCCGCGCGGCTTTCGGCTCGCCGCGGACCATCGCCGGCGCCGCGCTCGTGGCCCGGTCGACCTGGACGGCGATCGCGGTCGTACTCATCGTCACACCCGTGTCGCTCGCCGTCCCGTGGTTGGCTTTCGCGGTCGTCTCGTACGCGCCGACGTTCGTCATCGGCACCTGGGCGACGTCGCTCGGCGCGGCCATCGGATCCCGGTTCGGCCGCTCGCTCGGCGGCCGCGCCGGCTTCGGCGCACTCGGCGGCCTGCTCATGCTGCTCGGGGCAGCGGCCGCAGCCGCCCCACTCGGACTCCCAGCGCCCTGGTGGGGCGAGAACACTTCCGGCTCGTGGCTCTGGTTCGCGACGCTGGCCGTCGCCATCTTCGCCGTCGTCGCCGGGACCGGTGCCGTCACCCGGCGGCACCCGGCCGGGCGGCGGGTCTCGGTGGCCGGCGCGTTCGTCGCCACCGCGATCACCGCGGGCATGGTGCAGCTGCTCGTCGCCATGACGGCGCTCGCCGACCCCGGCTGGGCGGAGGAACCCGCCCCGGACTGGGCCGGCCTACCCGATTCGGCCGCGGTGCTGCAGGCCGGCAGCCTTCTCGTGCTCGTCGTCTCAATGCTCGCCGCGCTCGCGACAGCGCTCGCGCCGAGTCGTCGAGCACCGGGCATCGCCGCGATCGCCGCGCTCGTCGTCGCGGCGATCGCCCTCGGCACCGCCACCTGGACGGCCCTCGCACCGCAGCCGACGCGCGGCGCCGGCCTCGCGGGGACCTCCCTCGTTTCGCCCGAACCGGCGCCGCCCGCGCCGCCTGCGATTCCGGATCCGTACCCGGTCGCCGACCTCGACACCGTACGCGCGCAGTTCGCCGAACTGGCCGAGCTCGCGGTCGCCGAGGTCGGCGAGGTCGGCGACGCCGCGGTCTGGCGCGACGCGACGCCGCTCCAGATCGACGAGGAAGCCTGCGGAGGTGGCGGCATCCGGCTCCGGATCGCGGGAGAGTATGCGCTCGGCACCATCACCGACACCACGAGCGACGAGCACGACCGCGACGTCATCGATCGCAACGTCGAGGCTGCCGACCGCATCGCCGACGCCTGGCATGAGGCGGGCCTCGGCACACCCGAGCGGCTGCACGACGAACCACGGCTCGGCGGCGGCTCGGTCGTCGAGGTGGAGTCCGCGGGCGTCGACTTCGAGTTCGGAGTCGCGCAGCCCTTCGTGACGAGCCGCTGCCTCACCACCGGCTGAGCGCCGGTCTCCCCGGACCGGGCGCGGCGCGCACTCGCGACTAGGCTGGGAGCCATGGCCCACCCCGAATCCGACGACGAAGCCCTCAGCTGGGCGGGTGACGACGACGCGACGCTCGCTCCCGGCTGGAAGCGCGTCGGCGCGGCGACCCCGGCGAGCGGCGAGCGCGCAGCGGATGCCCCGTCCGCGACATCGCCCGAAGCCACTGCGGGCGACGCCCCCGCGAGCGAGGCCGCCACGGCCCTCGACGAGGCATCCGACCCCGACGAACCGGACCGCGCCGGGCAGACCGGCTCGGTCGAGCTCGTCGTGCTCGGCATCCTCGGCGGGGTGTACCTGCTCTACGCCGTGGGCTGGCTGATCGTCGCCACGACCCCGGCCCCCGAGCTCGCCGACCCCGTCGCGACCTTCATGTTCGGCCTCGGCCGCTGGTTCGCCGTCCTCGCGCCGGCCCTCTGGTTCGGCGTCACGATGTGGCTCTGCGCCGAGCGGCATCGCGCCCGACTGCTCTGGCTCGTCGCCGGCGCCATCCTGCTCGTCCCGATCCCGTTCCTGCTGCGAGGCTGACATGACCGACGCATCCGCTCCCGCCGAGCAGCCGGAGACCGCGACCGACGCCCGCACCGACGCCGCGGCGGCCGCTGCCGGCGAGGCATCCGTCCGGCCGGCGACGCCGCTCTGGCTCGCCGTCGTCATCGCCGCCGTCACGGGAATCTTCTACGCCTACGACGTATGGGAAGCCGTCGGCAATCTCGTCGGACTGAACCTCTACGCCGACAGCCTCGGCGTCGGGCTCACCGTCTACGGCGTCGTCGTGCTGATCATCGGCGTCGTGCTGCCCTTCGCCGTCTACGCGATCGCCTTCTGGCTCGGCCGCAAGCGCGGTCCCCTCGGCCGGCTCGCGCTGTTCGTCGTCGGCTACGCCCTCGTGCAGGTGCTGGGCGCCGACGTCGCCGTGCTGTTCGGCCTCAACGGCCTCGACCTCGGCTGAGGACGCACGGGCTCGGCGTCACACAACGAGACGCTTCGTCACACTCCAGTAGCATTGGCGCAAGGCGCCCCGACGGCGTGTGGCGCATGCACCCCCACCGCAACCCGCGCTTCGCTGCGCGCATGCCCCGAAGGAACCGTTCGTGTCAAAGCCGGTCGTGCTGATCGCCGAAGAACTCTCGCCCGCCACCGTCGACGCCCTCGGGCCCGACTTCGACGTCCGCAACGTCGACGGCACCGACCGGGCGGCGCTGCTGTCCGCGCTCGCCGACGCCGAGGCGATCCTCATCCGCTCGGCCACCCAGGTCGACGCCGAGGCCATCGCCGCGGCGAAGAAGTTGAAGGTCGTCGCCCGTGCCGGCGTCGGCCTCGACAATGTCGACGTGAAGGCCGCGACCACCGCGGGCGTCATGGTCGTCAACGCGCCGACCTCGAACATCATCTCGGCGGCCGAGCTCACCATCGGGCACATCCTGAGCCTCGCCCGGCACATTCCCGCCGGCCACGTCTCGCTCTCGGCGGGGGAGTGGAAGCGCTCGGCATACACCGGCACCGAGCTCTACGAGAAGACCGTCGGCATCATCGGTCTCGGCCGCATCGGTGCGCTGATCACGGCCCGCCTGCAGGCGTTCGGCATGGAGGTCATCGCCTACGACCCGTACATCACGGCCGCCCGCGCACAGCAGCTCGGCGTGCAGACCGTCTCGCTCGACGAACTGCTCGAGCGCAGCGACTTCGTGACGATCCACATGCCGCGCACGCCCGAGACGCTCGGCATGATCGGCACCGAGCAGCTGAAGAAGATGAAGAACACCGCGTACGTCGTGAACGTCGCACGCGGCGGGCTCATCGACGAGGCGGCGCTGCACGACGCGCTCGTCGCCGGCGAGATCGCCGGTGCCGCGCTCGACGTCTTCGTGCAGGAGCCGCCGAAGGAGTCGCCGCTGCTCGGCCTCCCGAACCTCATCGTCACCCCGCACCTCGGCGCTTCGACCGACGACGCCCAGGAGAAGGCGGGCATCTCGGTCGCGAAGTCGGTGCGGCTCGCGCTCGCCGGCGAGCTCGTGCCCGACGCGGTGAACGTCGCGGGCGGCATCATTGACCCGTACGTGCGCCCCGGCATCCCGCTCGTCGAGAAGCTCGGCCAGCTGTTCTCGGGCCTCGCGCACGGCGCCCTCACGAGCCTCGACGTCGAGGTGCGCGGCGAGCTCGTCGACTACGACGTCAGCGTGCTGAAGCTCGCGGCGTTGAAGGGCGTCTTCACGAACGTGGTTTCGGAGAGCGTCTCCTACGTGAACGCACCGCTCCTCGCCGAGCAGCGCGGCGTGCAGGTGCGCCTCATCACCGAGTCGGACAGCCCCGAGTACCGCAACGTCATCACGCTGAGCGGCGCGCTCGCCGACGGCACCCAGGTGTCGGTCTCGGGCACGCTGACCGGGCCGAAGCAGTCCGAGAAACTCGTCGGCATCGACGGCTACGACCTCGAGGTGCCGATCGCGAAGCACCACATCGTGATGACCTACGCCGACCGCCCGGGCATCGTGGCGATCTACGGCCAGGAGTTCGGCGAGGCCGGCATCAACATCGCGGGCATGCAGATCGCCCGTCGCGAGGCCGGCGGCACCGCGCTCAGCGTCCTGACGGTCGACTCGCCTGTGCCCACCGAGGTGCTCGACCGCGTGCGTGAGGCGATCGACGCGAAGGTCTTCGTCGAGATCGACATCACGGAGTAGCCCCACCTCGTTGCTGTGTTCTCGACTTGCCCGACTTTCATGAAAGTCGGGCAAGTCGCGTTGTGGTGCGTCGCGTCGCGTCGCGTCGCGTTTCTGGGTTGCCCGACTTTCATGAAAGTCGGGCAAGTCGGTGGGGGATGGCGCGCCGGCGTTCGGCGGCGGCATGCGCAGCCGGGGGGAGCGGCTCAGTCGCGCGCGGCGAGTCGCTCGAGCAGGGCGACGAGCTCGTCCATCTGCTTCGGCGTGAAGTCGCCCGTCGACACCGGGCGGTCGACCGCCTCGGCGCGCGTGGCGGCGTGGTAGTACAGCCCGTCGCCGATGAGCGCGATCGCGATGGCGAGCGAGGGGTCGTCGACGTACTCGCCGAGCACATCGAGCCAGCGCTGGCGCACCTCGTCGATGGCGCGGCCCGCTTCACGGTCGCCGCCCTGCGCGAGCCGGACGACGGCGATGAAGCTGCGGTCGAGCGGGGTCTCGATCTGCACGGAGGAGCGCACGAAGTAGGAGATCGGACCGTCGGGGGCCGTGTCGATTCGGGCGACGTCCTCTTCGATGAGACGGTGCAGCCGCTCGATCAGCCCCTCGATGAGCGCCTGGCGGGTGCCGAAGTGATAGAGGAGGCCGCCCTTCGAAACGCCGGCCTCGCGCGCGGTCGCCTCGATCGTGGCGGCGCGTTCGCCCTCGCTCGCGATGAGGTGCTCGAAGGCGTCGAGCACCGCCTCTCTGGCGGCTGGGGGTCGGCTCATCGGCACAATCCTAGGAGCGAAACGGGGCGCATATCTGTTACTATACCAGCCGGACGGTACAGAAACTGAGATGGAAATGAACGAGAACACCAGCACGTCGTCGACCGAACGCCTCGGCCACTCGACGGATCCGACCCCCCGACCGGCCACCCGCCGGAGCGGCGTCGGCGATCCCGCGAGCACGGGCCGTGCGCCCCGCCGCGCCTGGTTCGCGCTGGCGGTGCTCATGCTGCCCACCCTGCTCGTCTCCGTGGACAACACGGTGCTGAGCTTCGCCCTGCCCGAGATCTCGCGCGACCTTGCGCCGACCGCGGCCGAGCAGCTCTGGATCATCGACGCCTACCCGCTCGTGCTCGCGGCGCTCCTCGTCGCCATGGGCAGCGCCGGCGACCGTTGGGGCCGTCGCCGCATGCTGCTGATCGGCTCGATCGGCTTCGCCCTCGTGTCGGTGCTCGCCGCTTTCGCCCCGACGGCGGCCGCGCTTATCGCGGCGCGCGCCGCGCTCGGCTTCTTTGGCGCGATGCTCATGCCCTCGACGCTGTCGCTTCTTCGCTCGCTGTTCACCGACCGTGAGCAGCGCCGGCTCGCGATCGCGGTCTGGGCCTCGGGCTTCGCGGCCGGCAGCGCCCTCGGGCCGCTCGTCGGCGGCGTGCTGCTCGAGCACTTCCCGTGGGGCTCGGTCTTCCTCCTCGCGGTCCCCGTGCTCGTGCCGCTCCTCGTGCTCGTGCCCATCCTGATCACCGAGAGCCGCGACCCGGCGCCCGGCCGTATCGACGTGTGGAGCATCCTGCTCTCGTTCGCGACGATGGCCCCGGTCGTGTTCGGCATCAAGCACATCGCGACCGAGGGCGTCGACCTCATCTCGATCCTGGCGATCGTCATCGGCCTCGTGGCGGGCTACGTCTTCGTGCGGCGCCAGCTCGCGAGCGAGTCGCCGATGCTCGACGTGCGGCTCTTCACTACGGGGCCCTTCGGCGGAGCCGTGCTCGTGAACCTGCTGAGCGTCGTCTCGCTCGTCGGCTTCCTCTACTTCGTGTCGCAGCACCTGCAGATCATCGCGGGCCTGTCGCCCGTGAACGCCGGTCTCGCGTTGCTGCCGGGGCTCGTGGCGATGATCATCGCCGGCCTCACCGTCGTGCCGATCTCGCGCCGCGTCCGCGCCCGCGTGCTCGTGCCGGTGGCGCTCACGCTGTCGGCCGGTGGCTACCTGGTGGTCGCGTTCGGCGCCTCCGAGGGGTCGATGGCCGCGGTCATCATCGCCTTCGTCATGCTCGGCATCGGTATCGGCATGGCCGAGACGGTGTCGAACGAGCTGATCCTGACGAGCGCACCGCCCGCGAAGGCCGGCGCCGCCTCGGCCGTGTCCGAGACGGCGTACGAACTCGGTGCCGTGCTCGGCACCGCGGTGCTCGGCAGCATCATCGCCGCGCACTACGCGAGCTCGATGGTCGTGCCCTCGTCACTCACGGCCGAGCAGGCGCATGCCGCCCGTGAGACGCTCGCGGGTGCAGCGGCGGTCGCCTCTGATCTGCCGGCGAGCCAGGCGCAGCAGCTCATGGACGCGGCGGCGGTCGCGTTCGACGGAGGCGTGCTCGTCACCTCGCTCATCGGGTTCGGCCTCATGCTGGTGGCGGCGACGATCGCGGCCCTGACGCTGCGCAACCCCGACCCGTCGCGGGAGCCCGCCGAGCACTGAGCCGCAGGGGCCCGAGACGAGGCATCCTGACAGCCGAACGGCCGCCGCCCCTCCCGGGCGGCGGCCGTTCACGGTTCCGCGGAGCTGCGTCCGCGGGACGCGGCTCAGTAGACCTCGTCGTCGGGTGCGCTGCGCTCGGTGCGCGTGACGCGATCGCCGGTCGCCGGGTCGATGCTCGTCTGCGACGTCGCGATCGAGCGGCGGCGACGGGCGAGCAGCACGATGCCGATGATCACGATGACCACGCCGGCGCCCATCAGGATGTAGCCGACGAGCTGCAGATCGATCCAGTCGACCGTGAGGTTCAGCGCGAACGCGAGGATCGCCCCGATGACGAACAGCAGGATGCCGAATCCGATACTCATGACGGACCCCTTTCTCTTCCCGGGGCAGATCGTGCCCCGGTTCGATGAGGCGGATGCCTCGTCCGGGCCCGAGCGTAGCGCGCAGCGCGGCACGCGGGACACTACGCTGGAGGGGCTGGCGCTCGAAGGAGAATTCATGGTAACGACGGTCAAACTCGCGGTCATCCCTGGTGACGGCATCGGTCCCGAGGTCGTGGCGGAGGCGCTGAAGGCGCTCGACGCGGCCACCGTCGGCAGCGGTATCGAGTTTGACCGGACCGAGTTCTCGCTCGGCGCCGCACGCTATCTCGAGACCGGCGACGTGCTCACTGACGACGACCTCGCCGCCATCGCGTCGCACGACGCGATCCTGCTCGGCGCCGTCGGCGGCGTGCCGGGCGACCCTCGGTTCGTCGGGGCGAACATCGAGCGCGGGCTGCTCCTGAAGCTCCGTTTCGACCTCGACCACTACGTGAACCTGCGCCCCTCGGTGCTCTACGAGGGTGTCCGGAGCCCGCTCGCCGATCCCGGCGACGTCGACTTCGTCGTGGTCCGCGAGGGCACCGAGGGCCCGTACGTCGGCAACGGTGGTGCGATCCGCGTCGGCACGTCCGCCGAGGTCGCGAACGAGGTCTCGGTGAACACGGCCTACGGCGTCGAGCGCGTCGTCCGCTACGCCTTCGCCCTCGCGGCGAGCCGCCCGCGGCAGAAGCTCACCCTCGTGCACAAGACGAACGTGCTCGTGTTCGCCGGCTCGCTGTGGAAGCGCACCGTCGACCGCGTCGCAGAGGAGTTCCCCGAGGTGACCGTCGACTACCTGCACGTCGACGCCGCGACGATCTTCCTCGTCACGGATCCTGGTAGATTCGACGTCATCGTCACGGACAACCTCTTCGGCGACATCCTCACCGATCTGGCCGGCGCAATCAGCGGCGGCATCGGCCTCGCAGCCTCGGGCAACATCAACCCCGACGGCACGTTCCCGAGCATGTTCGAGCCGGTGCACGGTTCCGCGCCGGACATCGCCGGGAAGGGCATCGCCGACCCGACCGCCGCCATCGGCTCCGTCGCCCTCCTGCTCCGCCATCTCGGCGAGTCCGAGGCGGCCGAGCGGGTCGAGCGGGCGATCGCCGCCGACGTCGCCGAGCGCGGCGATCGGCCCCGATCGACCTCCGAGATCGGCGACCAGATCGCGGCACGCATCCAGGCGCTGCAGCCCGCGCACTCGTAGCATCCGTAGCATCCGAAAGAAGACGACCATGACCATCGACCTTCCGCTCCAGGCCCCCACCGCCGCCGGTCTCATCTGGCAGACGGTCCGCAACCCCGAGGCGAAGCCCGACGCCGAGCGCGAGGCGATCCTCGCCGACCCGGGCTTCGGCCAGCACTTCACCGACCACATGGTCGACGTGTGCTGGAGCGAGCGGGGCGGCTGGCACCGCCCGCGCGTCTCGCCGTACGGGCCGATCCAGCTCGACCCGGCCGCGGCCGTGCTGCACTACGCGCAGGAGATCTTCGAGGGGCTCAAGGCGTACCGTCACGCCGACGGCTCCATCTGGACGTTCCGCCCCGAGGCGAACGCCGCCCGCCTGCAGCGTTCCGCGAAGCGGATGGCCCTGCCGGAGCTGCCCGAGTCGATCTTCCTCGACTCCCTCCGCCAGCTCATCGCGGTCGACGGCGCGTGGGTGCCCGGCCAGGCCGAGACGAGCCTCTACCTGCGCCCGTTCATGTTCGCCAAGGAGGCGTTCCTCGGTGTGCGCCCGGCGAAGAAGGTGGCCTACTACCTCATCGCGAGCCCGGCTGCCGCGTACTTCCCGGGCGGCGTGAAGCCCGTGAGCATCTGGCTCTCGACCGAGTACGCGCGCGCCGGAAAGGGCGGCACGGGGGCGGCGAAGACCGGCGGCAACTACGCGTCGAGCCTCCTGCCGCAGGCCGAGGCCGCCGAGCACGGCTGCCAGCAGGTGCTGTTCCTCGACGACGAACGCAACCTCGAGGAGCTCGGCGGCATGAACGTCGTGCTCGTCACGAAGGACGGCCGCCTGATCACGCCCGAGTCGGACTCGATCCTCGAGGGGATCACCCGCGACTCGATCCTGCAGCTGGCCCGCGATCGCGGCCTCACGGTCGAGCACCGCAAGGTGTCGATCGACGAGTGGCGCGAGGGTGCGGCATCCGGTGAGATCGTCGGCGCCTTCGCCTGCGGCACCGCCGCCGTGGTCGTGCCGATCGGGCGCCTGCTCGCGGAGGACTTCGAGATCGTGCACGAGGGCGACGCCGCGGGCGAGCTCGCGCTCTCGCTCCGCGACGAGCTCACCGGCATCCAGTACGGCCGAGTCGAGGACCGCCACGGCTGGATGGTCCGGCTCGACGCATGACGACGGCTCCCACGGAGCGCGCGACGGCCGGGTCCTTTCGGATCCGGCCGTTCGCCGTCTCGGACACCGAGGAGGTCGTGGCGCTGTGGCGCGCGGCCGGTCTCGTGAAGCCCTGGAACGACCCGTACCTCGACATCGAGCGCAAGCTCACGGTGCAGCCGGAGCTGTTCCTCGTGGCGGAGGCGGCCGCCTCGGGGCCGGGCTCCGCCGGTTCGGGCGCGGGCTCCACCGTCGTCGGCTCCGTGATGGCGGGCTACGACGGGCACCGCGGCTGGGTGAACTACCTCGCGGTCGCCGACCCCGAGCGCGGCACCGGCCTCGGCCGGGCCCTTATGGCCGAGGTCGAACGGCTCCTGCTCGAGCGCGGCTGCCCCAAGCTCAATCTGCAGGTGCGCTCCGCGAACACCGCGGTGATCGCGTTCTACGAACGGCTCGGCTATCGGCTCGACGACGCGGTGAGTCTCGGCAAGCGGCTGATCCCCGACGGGCCGGATGCCTCGTCCGCTTCGGGCGGGGCCGCGGATGCCTCGGCGGCCCCGGGCAGCGCGGCCGCGCGCGGCTAGGCTTGGCGTATGAAGATCGCGCGGTTCAGCCATGACGACACCATCTCCTACGGCATCGTCGACGAGGACGAGCACGAGCTCGTCGTGCTGAAGGCCGACCCGCTGTTCGCCGGCTTCGACCCGACGGGCGACCGCGTGCCGCTGTCGGCCGTGAAGCTGCTCGCCCCGGTGATTCCGCGCTCGAAGATCGTCGCGGTCGGCAAGAACTACCACGAGCACGCCGCCGAGATGGGCGGCGAGGCGCCGGCCGAGCCGCTGCTGTTCCTGAAGCCGAACACCTCGGTCATCGGTCCGGGCGACGCCATCGTCCTGCCGCCGCAGAGCGAGCAGGTCGAGCACGAGGGCGAGCTCGCCGTCGTCATCGGCCGCATCGCGCGCAACGTGCGCGAGGAAGATGCCGAGGACGTCATCTTCGGCTACACGATCGCGAACGACGTCACCGCCCGCGACCTGCAGCGCCGCGACGGCCAGTGGACCCGCGCCAAGGGCTTCGACACGTTCTGCCCGCTCGGCCCCGTCATCGAGACCGACGTGGACTTCGCCGACGGCACGATCGAGACCCGCGTCGGCGAGGAGGTGCGCCAGCAGGGCAAGCTCGCTGACCTCGTGCACTCCGTCGCCGCGATCGTGGCGTACGCCTCCAGCGTGTTCACGCTGCTGCCGGGCGACGTGATCCTCACGGGCACGCCGGCCGGCGTCGGCCCTCTCGTCGACGGCGACTCCGTCGAGGTGACCGTGTCGGGCATCGGCACCCTCCAGAACCCGGTGCGCGCCGCCGTGCAGTAAGGGCGGCGGGCGGGCGCCTCCCGGGGCTCGGACCGGCGTGCGTACCTCTGCGATCGGCCTGTGTGCCGGTCTGCGCTCGTGGCGGTTGCCCGGGGCTGGTGTGCGCCTTCGTCGGTTGCCCGGTGGCCGATCTGCGCTCTCGTCGGTTGCCCGGCAGCGTTTGCGCTCTCGTCGGCTGCCCGGCAGCGTTTGCGCCAGTTCGGTGTCGTTGCGCCACTTGTGCTGGCGCGATGGGGCCGAAGTGGCGCGCGCGGTGGCGGTGGCCCGGTGGATGGCCGATCGGGGTCTCCGTTTGCGCCACTTCTCCTGATGCACGGGTCTGCGCCTTCGTCGGCTGCCGGGGCCGTTTGCGCCAGTTCGGTGTCGTTGCGCCACTTGTGCTGGCGCGACGCGGCCGAAGTGGCGCGCGCGGTGGCGGTGGCCCGGTGGATCGCCGATCCGGGTCTCCGTTTGCGCCACTTCTCTTGATGTACGGGTCTGCGCCTTCGTCGGCTGCCGGGGCCGTTTGCGCCAGTTCGGTGTCGTTGCGCCACTTGTGCTGGCGCGATGGGGCCGAAGTGGCGCGCGCGGTGGGGACGGTCGGGTCAGTGCGACGGATCCGGGCAAGACGGGCTGCGTCCGGCCAACGCGGGGCTGGGCCCGCGCTCGCCGACCAGAAGAGCGGGCTGCCGAAGCCCGTGCTCGTCCCTACCGCGCGGAGACCGCGGCGCCGCGGAGTGCGCGGGCGGCGAGCTCGACGTCCTCCTCGTCGTTCCAGAGGTGGAACGCGACGCGGGCGCGACCGGCGCGGCCGGAAGCGATGATCCCGGCGGCGGTGAGCGCGCCGAGGTCGCAGCCGGTCTCGTCGGGCCAGCTCACGATCGCGCTGTCGGAGGCCTCGAGCCCGATCGCCGCACGGAACGCGTTCGCGAGCGAGAGGTCGAAGTCGCGCACGCCCGCGAGGTCGAGCGAGGCGGCGAAGCCGAGGGCGGCCTCGGCGCCCGCCCAGGCGTTCCAGGCGGGGGAGACCTCGAAGCGGCGCGCGCCCTCGGCGAGGTGCAGCTCGGGTCCGTAGCACGACGCCCAGGGGTCGCCGCCCGAGTACCAGCCGGCCATCGTGTGCGTGGCGAACTCGGCGATCGCGCGGTCTGAGAACGCGGCGAACGCGGCCCCGCGCGGCGCGCCGAGCCACTTGTAGGCGTGGCAGACCAGGAGGTCGGCGTCGAGGCCGGTGGTCGGCATCCAGCCGGTGGCCTGCGTCGTGTCGACGAGCAGCAGAGCGCCGTTCGCCCGGGCGGCGGTGGAGATCTCGGCCATCCGCGCCACTTCACCCGTCGCGGACTGCACGAGCGAGCAGGAGACGAGCCAGGTGCGCTCGCTGATCGCGTCGGCGAGGGCGTCGAGCGGCACGTGCCGCACGCGGAGGTCGCCGCGGGCGAGGAACGGCGCGACGACCGAGGAGAAGTCCCCGTCGACGCAGAGCACCTCGGCGCCGGCCGGGGCGGAGGCCGCGGCGATGCCGGTGAAGACGGAGACCTGCGATCCGGTGGCGATGCGCTCGGCGGCGGTGCCGAGGAGCGTCGCGGCGTGACCGCGGGCCCGTTCGAGGGCGGCGGAGTAGTCGGGGGCGGTGGCCTGGCCGGCGCTCCAGCGCTCGAGGTCGGCGCGCACGGCGTCGCGGGTCGCGGCGGCCGGCAGGCCGAGGGTGCAGGCGGCGAGGTAGCCGCGCCCCGCCTGGAATGCTGATCGAACCGGATGCATGCCATGAGTCTCCGCCGCGGGTATTCATTCGACAAGGCCAGGTATTCGATCAATCACATGCCGTTTGGTTATGATTCGAGCATGTCGAATGCCTCCACCGAAGCTCTCGCGGACGCGATCGAGCTGCAGACCGTGCGGGTCGTGCGCGCCATCGCGGAGCATCGCACCTTGACGGCGGCCGCCGCGGCCCTCGGCTACAGCCAGCCCGCGGTGAGCCAGCAGCTGCGCCGCTTCGAGCAGCGCACCGGAGTCGCGCTCGTCGAACGGGTGGGCCGAGGCATCCGCCTCACCGAAGCGGGGCGCGCCCTCGCCCGGCACGCGCACGCCGTCGCGACGAGCCTCGAAGCGGCTGCGGGGGAGCTCGCCGCCCTCCGCGGGCTCCGGGCCGGACGGGTGCGGCTCGTCGCGTTCCCCTCGGCGTCGCCGAGCCTCGTGCCCCGGCTCATCGCGGCGCTCACGGCGAGCCATCCCGGCGTCGAGGTCACCTACGTCGAGGCGGAGCCGCCCGAGGCGGTCGCCGCCGTGCGCGAGGACCGCGCCGACCTCGCGATCACCTTCAGCTACCCGGGCGACCGCAACGATCCGCACCGCGAGAGTGCCCGCGGGCTCGAGGTGCGGTCGTACGCGCACGAGCCGATGCGGCTCGTGCTGCCGGGCGACCATCCCGCCGCAGGCGCCGACGTCGTCTCGCTCGCCGAGCTCGGCGGAGAGCCGTGGATCGCCGGCTGCCCGCGCTGCCGCGGGCACCTTCTCGAACTCTGCGCCGAGGCGGGCTTCTCGCCGCGTATCGCCTTCGAGACCGACAACTTCGTCGCCGTCGAGGGCATGGTCGCGCAGGGCCTCGGAGTGGCGCTGCTGCCCGCGCTCGCGCTCGCGGCCGCGCCGAGGCATCCGGCCGTCGTCACCCGGCCCACCGATCATGGCGACGAACGCTCCCTGCACCTCGTCACCGCGCGCGGAGCGGAGCGGGTGCCGGCGATCGCCGCGGCCCTCGCGGCGCTCGCCGTGCTGCGGGAGGGCGCCGCCACTACGATTGACGGTGATGTCTGACACGGCCCACCCCACGACCACGGCGAGCGGAAGCGACATCCGCGTCCGCTTCTGCCCCTCACCCACCGGCACCCCGCACGTCGGGCTCGTGCGCACCGCCCTGTTCAACTGGGCGTACGCACGGCACACCGGCGGCACCTTCGTCTTCCGCATCGAAGACACCGACGCCGCGCGCGACAGCGAGGAGAGCTACCAGCAGATCCTCGAAGCGCTCGGATGGCTCGGCCTGAACTGGGACGAGGGTATCGGCGTCGGTGGTCCGCACGAGCCCTACCGGCAGTCGCAGCGCGGCGGGATCTACGCCGAGGTGATCGAGAAGCTGAAGGCCTCGGGGCACCTCTACGAGTCGTTCTCCACCGCGGAGGAGATCGACGCCCGCAACGAGGCCGCCGGCCGACCCAAGCAGCTCGGCTACGACAACTTCGACCGCGAGCTCACCGAGGAGCAGAAGGCCGCGTTCCGCGCCGAGGGGCGCGAGCCCGCGCTGCGGCTCCGCGTGCCCGAAGCTGACCTCGGCTTCGACGACCTGGTGCGCGGCCGCATCGACTTCCCGGTCGGCTCGACCACCGACTTCGTCGTCGTGCGCCCGAACGGCGCACCGCTGTACACGCTCGTGAACCCGGTCGACGACGCGCTCATGGGCATTACGCACGTGCTGCGCGGCGAGGACCTGCTGAGCTCCACGCCGCGCCAGATCGCGCTGTACCGTGCGCTCATCGACGTGGGCGTGGCGAGCTTCATCCCGCGCTTCGGGCACCTGCCGTACGTGATGGGGGAGGGCAACAAGAAGCTCTCCAAGCGCGACCCCGAGTCGAACCTGTTCCACCACCGCGACCGGGGCTTCATCCCCGAGGGCCTCGTGAACTACCTCGCATTGCTCGGCTGGGGCTTCTCGGCCGACCGCGACGTGTTCAGCCGCGAGGAGCTCGTCGAGAAGTTCGACGTCGCCGACGTGAACCCGAACCCCGCGCGCTTCGACCAGAAGAAGGCCGACGCGATCAACGGTGACCACATCCGCCTGCTGGAGCTCGCCGACTTCACCGCGCGCACCGTGCCCTACCTGCAGACCGCCGGCGTCGTCGAGACGCCGATCACGCCCGCGCAGGAGGCCGTGCTCGTCGAGGTCGCCCCGCTCGTGCAGGAGCGCATCACCGTGCTCGGCGAGGTGCCCGGGCTCGTGTCGTTCCTGTTCACGGATGCCTCGGCGCTCGCCTATGACGCCGATGCGGTCTCGGGCCTGCCCGCGAACGCTTCGGAGGTGCTCACCGCGGCGCGCAACGCGCTCGAGGCGCTGCCCGCGGAGTCGTGGACGCACACCGAGATCGAGGAGGCCCTGCGCGGCGCCCTCATCGACGGGCTCGGTCTGAAGCCCCGCGTGGCCTTCGGCCCCGTGCGCGTCGCTGTCTCCGGACGCCGGGTGTCGCCGCCGCTCTTCGAGTCGATGCAGATCCTCGGCAAGATCGATTCGCTCGCGCGGATCGACCGCCTCGCGGGGGAGATCGCCGGGGCGTAACCGGCCTCGTTTCGCGTCGTGTGGCCCCGGCCGGCTGAGCCCCGCTCAGTTTGGCCGGGGCCCCGGCGTAGGCTACAGTTGACTCTCGGCCCGGTACTCCGGTTTCGGGCCATTGGGGTATGGTGTAATTGGCAACACGGCTGATTCTGGTTCAGTTGTTCTTGGTTCGAGTCCAGGTACCCCAGCCAATGTAGAAGCCCGGAATACCGCGGAAGTAGCGGTGATTCGGGCTTCAGTGTTTCCGGGCGCGATCGGGCGATCCCCTCGGAAACCCCTCGGGTTCATTGGCGGGGCGAGGGCCTGGTGTTGGCAGTCTCCGCCACAATGGAGGCGTGAACTGGACCCCCATCGGTGCCGACCCGTCGACTCATCACACTCTCGTAGAAGGCGTGCCGCCGTACATGCGTAGTTCATTGCGCTCGTGGCTCGGCCAAGCATTTACCTACCCGAATGGATATACCCGCGTGAACCACCTTGAGCGCATGCGCAAGTTTGACTTGGCTTCTCGGGGGACGCCGTTGGTAGGCAAGCTCAGCAAGGATGGGCCCAACGGGGTCTTCAACTCTCTTGGTGAGGACGAGATTATCCGCCTCCTGGACTGGACGGTCTATGACTACGCGGCCCTGTACGCCGGTAAGGAACGCAACAAGGAGCTCGAATCCATCCTCAGCGCGGGATCGTCGGCATGGAAGGTTGGGGAACGCGACGGTTTCGCGGGACTGGAGCGTCGCGTTCCTGAGGGCATGCAGATCGCTGCCGAGTCCGCGATGAACCGCCCCGGCGATGGTGGACGTCTGCTTGCGGAAGCATGGCATGCGACATACGGAGTGAACCGACAGCCTGATCTCGGCTACCGGAAGTCCATTGAGGCGGTTGAAGCTGTGGTGCTGCCGCTCGTGGCACCGAAGGATGACACCGCTACTCTCGGCAAGGCCATCGGTCAGATGCGGGCGGAGGGCAATTGGAAGCTCCCCTTCATTAAGGAGCACAAGGAAAACCCGAGTCAAGGCGTCGTATTGGGCATGATGCAGGCGCTCTGGTCTGGACACAGTGACCGCCATCCGGGTACTGCAAGTTACGTTCTGTCGACCCAGGAGGCAGCGGAGGCTGCGGTTTCCCTTGCGGTGACGCTCGTCAACCTGTTCTCGAATGGCGGCATCGCTCGTCGTTAGTTCGCGCCCTCGACATCGTCGACCAGAATGAGAGCGTGACGGATCCGATCAGCGACCTCTTCGATCTGACGAGGGACGAACCTGCGCCGAGCCTGGACCTGGATACCCTGCGGGTGCTCCTTCAGACGCAGGCGAACACCATCGTCTCGGTCGGAACGGGCGGTCCTCGAATCCAAGCGGTGGAGGCTGAGTACAAGCGGAACGCCCGCCGACTGGACACGAACTTCAAGCGGCTTGGACTTGACCCGCCGTTCCCGTGGGCGACGCTCTGGGGCTGGCACGGGTTCTACTCGCAGAACCTCAGCACGTATCGAGAACGACGTGAGCATATCGTCGATTTGACGCAGTCGGCCTTGTCCGCCCTTGATGACCTCGAATCGCGCGGTGAGGTGCATGACCCTGCGGCAGGCGATGAGACGCCCACGTGGGAAAACCTGAACGCGCGCATCGCTGGTCTCGTCAAGGAGTACTCGGCTGCGCGAGATCGAGACGACTGGCAGGACGTGGGTCGTCGTAGTCGCGAGATACTCATCGACTTCGGCAAGCTAATCGCCGATCCCGCGATCGTGCCGAGCGGCCAGGAGGTGCCGAAGGGGGCCGACGCCAAGTCTTGGTTCGACCTGTTCCTTGCACGGCATGCGGTAGGTCGTGACAAGTCAGAGTTACGCGCCACGATGCGGGCCGTCTGGGACCTCTCGCAGAAGGTCACCCATGGCGACATTGCAGAAGTGGATGCCTTCGCGGCAGCGCAGGCGACGGTGCTCGTCGTCCGCACTGCGCAGAAGCTGCTCCGCGACGACGGTCAGCGGTAGGTTGACCTCGTGGGGACATTCGATGACGCAACGCTTCAGGCCGTTGGCGAGCTGATCGCGCTCGGCGAGCAAGAAGGGTTTGCCATCACCTTCCAGCCGGATGAAGACGGGTGGACGATCGGCTACATGCGCGGGATGAGCGGCGGCGATTTGCACAGCGGCTACGACCTTGAGAGCACAGCGCGCGGCGCGGTTCGTCCACTGCTCGATCTGTCTGCCCAATACATCGCCAACCGTCGAGACCGCCAGCGCTAGCTGATCTGAGAGACAGGTCGAAGTGCAGGGCGGGCTGCGACAGCAGCAAGGCGGTCCATGTCGTCGGTCAGATCATCGTTGAACGAGTGCAGATCGTGCTTGTACATCGTGGCGATGTCTGCGTGGCCCATGAACTTGGCGACGCGCTCGATGGGCAGACCGGCTGAGGCGCACGCGCTGGCGTAGAAGTGTCGAAGGTCGTGCCAACGGACAGCCGGGATGCCTAGCTCTGCGAGCGCCGGGGCGAAGTGCTTCTTGTACATGTTCCCGTGGTTGAACTGGATCGAGTAGTCCAGCGCGCCTCGGCTCTTGCCATGCCCGCCTCGACGCCTGCCGGGCCAGAGCGGAGCGTCCGGGTTCGAGAGGGAAGGGTGGTGTTGCTTCAGATGAGCGCGGAGCCGCTCGACCAGCACGGGGTGCAGCGGCACGTTCTGGATCGATTTGTTCGGCTTCGGCGCGATGTACTCCCAGCCGACGCCTGCCGTGAACTGAGCTTGACGCTGCACGCGAACGTATGGCTGCCGAGCGAACAGGTTTACATCGCCGATGCGCAGCCCCTCCAGCTCTCCTGTTCGCAGCCCCGTGTAGGCAGCGAACTGCACAATCAGCCCGTCCGGCGGTGTCACGTCCAGCCAATCCACGAGGGTCGCGCGGATCGCCGCGCCGTAGGTGGTGATCTCGCCGTTGTCGTCGCGGGGCAGATCGCCGAAGGTGTCGAGGCCGAACTCCAGGCCCTCGAAGTCGTTCATGATGCTCTCCTTGTGAATGTCGTGTCGTCGTTCACGCGTGGACGGCTTTGCCGCCTTGGATGATCTGCGCCGGGGTGCGCCCGGTGAGCCGCCAGTCGTCGGCGTCGTCCGCGAGTAGCTCGCGGACCCTCGGGGCCACCTTCTCGCCGAACAGGCGGATGCTGCGGGCGCGAGCCTCGCGCGGAAGGTGCAGCACGTCGTACTTCAGGTCGAAACGCGACAGATGGTTCGCCTGCACGATGCCGGCGATCTTGCGCGCCACGGTCTCAGGCGATCCGACGTAGAGCGCCCGGTGTCGACCTCTTCGGCGTACCGCTCCGCGGTCGGAGCGTAGAAGCCGCGCTCCTCGCTGACTTGCTTCACCACCGGCTGCCAGTGCTTCCAGTGCACGTTCTTCGCCTCGTCGTCGGTGTCGGCGATGAAGCCGAGGGAGTGCTGGGCGATCGGCAGCTCCGGCTGCCCGAACTGCGCCAGCGCCCGCAGGTACAGCTCGGCGTGGCCGGCGAACCGCTCGGGCCGGCCGCCGATGATCGCCATCATCAGGGGCAGCCCGTGCCGGGCCGCGCGGATCACCGAGTCGGGGCTGCCACCGATGCCGATCCAGGCGGGAATGCCGCCCTCGGGCATGCGCGGATGCAGGCGGACGGCCTCGAGCGGCGTGCGATAGGTTCCGGACCAGGTGACGCGGTCCTCGCGCATGAGCCGGAGGAACAGGTCGAGCTTCTCCTCGAAGATGTCCTCGTAGTCGGCGATGTCGTAGCCGAACAGCGGGAACGACTCGATCGCCGACGCCCGGCCGAGCACCAGCTGGGCACGCCCGCCGGAGATGCCGTCGACCGTCGCGAACTGCTGGTACAGCCGCACCGGATCCTGCGTCGACAGCACCGTGACGGAGGTGCCGAGGCGGATCTTCGAGGTGGCCTGTGCGGCGGCCGCGAGCAGCACCGGGGTGGCCGAGTCGACCATGCCCTCGCGGTAGTGCTCGCCGACGCTGAAGACGTCCAGCCCGACCGACTCGGCGAGCTGCGCCTCCTCGATCATCAGGCGCAGTGTCTCCGCGTCCGACAGCACGCGTCCGCCGTCCGTCGCGACGTCGCCGAAGGAGTTCAGTCCGAACTCGAGCTCTGCCATGTCGATCACGACCTCTCCCGCCGCCCGGCCTCTCCGGATTGACGTGTCAACTCTGCAACAATAGACTTGACATGTCAATTCCCATGGAGGGCGACTGCGATGAACGACGACAGGCACCGGTCGATGCCGACAGCCCAGCAGCTGCGCATCTGGCGGAACTACATCGAGACCGCCGAGGTGCTGCGCACTCGCCTGGCGAGTCGCCTGCAGAGCGAGTCGGACCTGTCGGCGGGCGATTATCAGGTGCTGCTCGCCCTCACCGAGGCCGAGGGGCGCACCGTCCGCTCCTCCGAGCTGGCAGATCTCATCGGATGGGAGCGCAGCAGGCTCTCGCACCATCTCGGCCGCATGGAGAAGCGTGGGCTGATCGGCCGCCAGGCCTGCGTCGACGACGTGCACGGCATCGACGTGGTCGCCACGGATGCCGGGGCGGCCGCGTTCCGTGCGGGATCCGTTCCGCATCTGCGGGCCATCCGGGAGCTCTTCATCGACGCCCTCACGCCCGCGCAGCTCGGCGAGGTCGAGGACCTCACCGCCGCGCTACGCCGGCATCTTGAGCGCGACCCGGCCTCGGGGGATGGGCGATGAACGATCCGAACCTCGCCGCGGGATCGAATGAACAGGGCCGTCCGATCCGCGAATACGCGGCCCCGGGAGTCGTGGTGACGTGGGAGCCGGGGCGCTGTCGGCATGCCGCGGAGTGCGTCCGCGGACTCCCGCAAGTCTTCGACTCGGATGCCAGGCCGTGGATCGATCCGTCCGCCGCGACCGTGGATGAGATCGTCGAGGTCATCGATCGGTGCCCGAGCTTCGCGCTCGGATACCGGGCCGACGACGGCCGCGTCAGATTCGCACCACTCGAGTGAACGAGCTAGGCCACTTGGTCGAGTCCAGGTACCCCAGTCAGTCTTGATGTGAACGTAGCCCCGGTGTTCCGCGGCCATTTGGTTTCGATGTACCTCGCGCTCGGGGTGCTCGGGGCGCTCGGGGCGCTCGGGGCGGCCGGGGCGGCCGGGGCGGCCGGGGTGCTGTGGCGCTCGGACTCGGCATCGCGATGCTCATTCCCGGGAGTGGCGACCGGCCCGCGGCAGGGCGGCTCAGCCGTCGTGGCGCAGGTGCAGGCCGGGCAACCGTGCTGCGCTCAGGAGTCCGGTGAGGTCGATGATGGTGCCGTGTTCCCGCACCGAGTTCAGCAGCTCGGCCTCGAGTGTGCCTCGTTCGTCGCGGTGGACCACGGTGACGAGAGCGACCTCGACGGGCGCGGCGCGGAGTGCCGCGAGTGTGGTCTCGTACTCCAACGGATCGTCGGTGAGCGGGTCGGCGATGACCACCGCGTAGCCGCGACGGGCCAGTGCGGCGCGGAGCTGCTCGGCTCCGGCGTTGCGGGTGTCCGCAACGTCGGCTTTGTAGGTGCGGCCGTGGATCAGCACCGGTCCGCCGGCCGGGTCGGGCTGCAGCGAGGCGACGGCATCCGCAATGTCCTCGGCCCGGGTCGCGTTCGTCTCGCGCGCGGCGGCCACGGTGGGCAGGGCGACGCCGTTCGACCGCGCAGCGGCCAGCAGATAATACGGGTCCTCGGCGATGCAATGCCCGCCGACCAGGCCGGGGGAGAAGTCGGCGAAGTTCCACTTCGTGCGTGCCGCGTCTAGGACATCGCTCCAGTCCATCCCCAGTGCGCCGCACAGCCTGGCCACTTCGTTCATCAGCGCGATGTTGACGTCGCGTTGGGTGTTCTCGACGAGCTTCGCGAGCTCGGCGACTTCGAGTGAGGGCGCAAGGTGTACGGGGGCGATCTGCCCGTAGAGCGCGGCGGCGGCCTGAGCCGATGCCGAGTCGTAGCCCGCGACCACTTTCACCACCGAGCGAACCGAGTGAAGTGCGTCGCCGGGGTTCACGCGCTCCGGCGAGAAGGCAAGGAGGAAGTCGGTCCCCGCCGTCATCCCGGAGACCGCCTCGAGGATGGGCAGGCAGAGTGTCCGGGTCGTGCCCGGGGCTACCGTGCTCTCGACCACGACGAGGGCCCCGGGGCCGATCGCCGCGCCGACGCTCCGGCTGGCATCGCGAACGAAGCGCAGCTCGGGCCGGCCATCGATCGTCGGCGTGGGCACGGCGATGATGAACACGTCGCATCCGTCGAGGCCCGCGGCCGTCGCGACGGCCGCGAAGCGGCCGGAGGCGCCTCGCGCTCGCACCCGCGCCCGCGCGGCGTGGCGGCGATCCGGGTCGACATCGAATCCCCGCACGGTGTGGCCGACGGCGACGAAGGCCTCGGCCAGCGACGATCCGACGTACCCGAGGCCGACGATGCCGACGCGGAGCACCTTCGACGCGTCGGCGTCGTCGTGTGCCAGCCGTTCGCGTTCCCGTGCGATGGTCATGACGGCCGCCCGGCGACGGCGACTTCGACCTTGCGGCGGGTGCCCCACGATCCCCTGCGCAGCGTCAGGAGCGCGTAGAAGCGCAGCCAGATCAGGAGGCAGAGGTGCATGAGGCCGTAGAGCGGGGCAAGGAGGTAGCCGATGGCCACGTCGGATGCGGGTCTGCGGATGCCGGTGACTTCGAAGTAGCGCGCGGACCGGGCATAGGCGAGGAGCACCGTGTAGATGAGGTACGGGCCGATGAGAATGCTGCCGGTGAGGACGGGTGCCATCACGAGCGCGTACGCGAGCAGCAACGAGAAGAGCAACCACGAGGCGAGCTCGATGAAGGTGAGCCAGAAGGCCGGACGGGAGACCGGAAGGTTCGCCAGCGCCCAGAGCGTCTCGCGGAAGTAGGACTTGTTCCAGCGGATCTGCTGCCGGATGTAGTGCCCCAGGCGTTCTGGAACGGCCGTGTAAGCGACCGAGTGGGCTTGGAATCGCACGGTGCCCTCGGTGAGCGCGTAGTTGGTCAGTCGACGATCGTCACCGAACTCGGCAGGCTTGCCGAGGAAGGTCTGGCCGAGGAAGTCCTCGCGGTACTTCGAGAGCAGGCTCACGCGGTAGAACGCGAGCGCGCCGCAGACGCACAGCACGGAACCCAGTCGCGAGTACGCCGAGCGCTCGAAGAGGAACGCATTCGCGTATCGCACATCCATCAACCGGGTGAAGAGATTGGTGCGATAGTTCAGCGGCAGCACCATGCCCGTGCTGGCCTGGACCGCCGAGTCGGCGAACGGCGCGAGGCCGTGCTCGATCGCGTCGGGGGCCAAGACGGTATCCGAGTCCAGGCTCAGCAGGATGTCGGTGGCCGCCTGTGCGTCGAGCGCCGTGACGATGGCACGGCGCTTTCCGTGGTTCGAGTCCTCGCGCACCAGCTGCAGCTCGATTCCCGCGTCGGTGAATCTGGGGATCATCGCCGTGACGAGGGCGGCGGCCGTCGCATCCATCGAGCCGTCGTCGACCACGACGACCGAGTCGGGTTTGCGTGTCTGTACGAGGATCGACTCGAGGGTGCGCTCGATCAAAGCCGGGTCTTCGTTGTACATGGGGATCGCCACGCCCAGGCGTGAATGCTCGATCACCCCGCGGGAGGCCGCGTCTGTCACGTCGACGTCGCTGTGCGACCACGACAGCACCGATTTCGCCGCGAGGATGCCGATCATGGCAAGCCCGAACCAGGAGAATCGACCCGAGATCGCCCACGATCCGGCGACGATCGCGCCGACGAGTCCGAGCGTGAGGAAGGAGAGCGCTTTCACCGGTTCGTGTCGGCGCGGCGCCTGAAGAGCCTGGCGGCGACCACCCCGGCCGCCATGAGGCCGATTCCGATCAGGGCCACCCACCAGATGTCGACGAAGACGGAGCCGATCACAATCCCACCGACGCCCGTCGCTGCCAAGGTTTCGTCATACATGAGCACCCCCCAATCGGGCTCTCTGTCGAACCGTGGTTCCAGGATGGCACTGAGCTTTCCTCGCTACAAGTGCAGCGTGCCGATCTGGCGAAGTACCTGAGGCGGCGCGTTCCCGCGAGGCTCGGGGTCGACGAGGGCGCGGCGGAGGAAACACGGGATGGAACAGCAGGAAGGGCACGACCGACTCGGTCGTGCCCTTCCCGTCTACTCAGCCGGCTGCTTCAGCCGTTCACGCCCGCTTGGCGAACCTCCGCGCCAGGAACGCGCCGAGACCGGCGAGCAGCAGTGCGCCCGCGCCGACGGCGAGGTAGCCGCCGCCGTCGATGCCGGTGCTCGCCAGGCCGGCGCTCGCGGCCGGAGCCGGAGCGGGCTTCACGGTGTCGATCGCCGCGTCGGCCTGCTCGCTCACCACGGAGCGTCCCATCGGCGTCGCACCGTCAGCCGTGGCCGTGTTCGTCAGCGCAGCTCCGCTGAGGTCGGCGGCGACCACGGTGTAGTCCGCGGTGCAGGTGATGCTCGCACCGGGCTCGACCGGGGTCGTCGGGCAGCTCGGAACGGGAGCGGTGCCCTTGCCGCTGAAGGTGCCCTCGGTGATCGCGATGTCGCGAAGCTCGATGTTCCCGGTGTTGGTGACCTTGAAGGAGTAGACGACCTTCTGGCCCACGGTCGTCGCACGCTCCGTGTCGGCGGTCTTCGTCAGCGCGAGCGACGGCGCAGCGGGGGCGATCGTCGCTTCTGCGGCGTTGTTGCTGGCGTCGCCGCGGTCCGTGACGGTGACGGTGTTGACGACCGGCTCGGTACCGGTGACGACCACGTCGTAGACGATCTCGACGCTCTCGCCCACGGCGAGCCCTCGCGGGCGCTCCACGGCCGGGTCGTCGGGCGCGGCCAGATTGACGACGTCGAACGCCTCGATTCCGGCATCCGTGATCGTCTCACCCACCTCGGGAGTCGACTGCTCGAGCCCGGTCACCGAGACGAGCACGCCGCCGGTGGCGAGTTCGTCGACCACCGAGACGGTGTCGCCGATCGCCATGTCGTCGGCTCCCTGGTTGGTGACGGTCACGGCGTAGCGCACCGTCGCGCCATCCTCGTAGACCGGGGTGCCGACCACTTGCTTGCTCACGGCGAGGTCGTACGAGCACATCACCCAGTCGAACTCGACGAACCCGCGCTGGGCCTCGCCGTCCGCGTCGCGGTTCTTCGAGAGGTCGAGCGTGTCGGGCACGAGCAGGCCGGAGTCGGACACGAAGCTGGAGCCGCCACCGCCGCCGCCGCCCGCGAAGTAGCCGATCGAGGCGTTGCCGACCTGGCCGTCGGTGCTGGCGCCGCCGCCACCGCCGAAGTACCCGCCGCCGCCGCCGGCACCGGTGTCAGCCGTGTTGTCGGCGCCGCCGTTGCCGCCCTGCAGCGACGAGCCGGCGGTCGCGTCCCAGTTGAAGCCGGGCTGGTCCGGATCGGTCTGGCTGCGCGGGTTGGTACCGCCGGCGCCGCCGACGGTGGATCCGCCGATGCCGCCACCCGGTGCGGTGGGGAGGGCGCCCGTGTCGGGGTCTCCCGTGACGCCGTTGTCCTGCCCGGCCGCGCCGTCGCCACCGGGGATCACGGTGCCGCCGGTGACCGCGATGCCGTCGCCGAGCACCGAGCCGCCGTCGCCGCCGTGGCCGAAGTCGGGCGTGTGCCCACCGCCGGTCGCGCCGCCGCCGGCCGCGAGGAGGAGCAGCTCGCCGCCGACCGTCAGCTCCGAGTATCCGCCGCCGCCACCGCCCGGGTGGACGCCGGCGCCGCCCTTACCGCCACCGGGCAGTCCGCCGGGACCGCTGTTGCTGCCGTTGCCGCCGACCTGGCCTTCCAGGATGGTGCCGGCGGTCACGGCCAGCTGCGTCGAGATCACGGCGCCAGCGCCGTTCGCGCCGCGGAGGCCGCCGGGGTTGTCCGGGTCCGGCTCGGCGTCGCCGTCGGCGATCGCGACACCACCGGCCGCGCCGGCGATGCGCACGTTGACGGCGCACACGCCGTCGGGAACGGTCTGCGTGAACGCGCCGGCGGCGGTGATCGAGGTCGCGGTGGCGTCGGGGGCGGGTGCGGCGGATGCCGCGGGCATTCCCGCGAGCGGGAAGAGCAAGGTCAGCGCTCCGGCACCCACCAGCATGGGCACCCGGGAACGCCCGTGGCCCTGGGCTCGTCGTACGGTCATAGTCGTTGAACACTCCTTCTCGTGGTCGTGGCGCTCAGCGGGCCGCCGTCGTCGGCAGACCTGAATCGCCATTCCAGAGAGAAGGAGTATTGAATCGGCGAGAAGTGACGCCGGATCGATCGGAGAATGCGCTTACTGCGGCTCCACCGTGAAGGTCATCTCGTCGGGGCTCGGCCCCCAGGGGTCGAAAATGATGAGGGGATCGTAGACGTCGAGCGCCCGCTCGGCCTCAGGCCCCACGTAGCCCTCCTCGTCCACGACTCGGAAGGTGAAGTAGTACCAGCCGCGCGATTGCATCGTGAGCCGCTGTCGGGTGTAGCCGTTCGCATCCAGGGGGATGTACGCCGTATGGCCTTCGATCGTGGAGACGTAGACCGTGCCGTTCGCCGGACCGGTCAGTGCGATGACGAGGCCAGTCGTGCTCGCCTCCTCGACCGTCATGTCCTCGGTGCCGCGGATCTGCTCGAATCCCTCCACCACCGGGGGCAGGATCGTGAAGCTGCCCGCGGTCGCCGCGGACTGGGTCTCGGCGTCGTAGACCCAGGCCTTGAACGGATACGTCCCGGCGCGGAGCTCGAGGCCGCGCGGATTGAAGTTCCACGAGCCGTCCGGCGCCACCGTCGGCGCGTACCGTTCGTCGACGAGCTCGATGGCGACCTGCTGGCCCGGGGTGGCCTTCCCCGCGAGGACGGGGGCGAGGTACCCGGTCGAATCGAGCGGGGTCGACACCCCCGGCGTCGAGTTCGGCGTGGGCTCGGAGCCGGGCGAGGGGGCCGAGTCGGTCGGATGCGGGCGTCCTGGCGAGGTCGGCCCCTCCGCGCTCGGGTCGATGACGAGCGGAAGCACCGGAACCGTCGGGTCTCCGACCTGACGCCCGGTCGCGGGAGACTCGGGTGGCGACTGGGGCGCAGCGGCCTCCGGCTCCTGGGCGGTCACCGCTTCGGGGCCGGTCGCCGCGACCGGCGTCGGTCGAGGCGTCGCGGTGATCGCCGGGGGAGCGGGCGGTCCGGCGACCGACTGATCGGCCACGGAGTACGGGATGGCGATCCCGCCCACAGTCGCGGCCACGCCGCCGGCGAGCAGCCAGGCGACGACCGCGGTTCCGGCGGCAGCGGCAGGCGGAGCGGCCAGCCACGCCACCCCGGGGCCGCCGGTGCCGAACGCGCCGAGAAGCGCCGCCGAGAAGGCGCCACCCCGCACCCGCGCGAGCGAGCCTCGCATCGCCGAGAGGACGTCGCGGCAGCGCAGGCACGCGGCCAGATGGACTCCGACCTCGGCGGCGAGCGACGCGTTCTTCGGCTCGGTCAAGTGCTGCGGGAGGAGGCGCGCGACGTGGTCGACATCGGCTCGGAGCGACACGGGGATCTGCCGTTCCAGCCAGCTCAACCGCATCCCCGCCCGTGCTCGTCGCTGCAGGGCTGACACGGCGTTCGGCTTGATGCCCAGCTCTTTCGCGAGCTGCGGGCGCCCGAGATCTTCGACCTCGGTGAGCCAGAGCACGCGCTGCCACCGCTGCGGCAGCTCCTCGAAGGTGGCGATCACCTCCACCGCGTCGGCATCCCGCGCCACTTGGCTGAGTCCGTCCCGGTCGTCGATCTGGTCGATCTCGTCTGAGACGAGCACTCGATCCCCGTCCCTCCGCCACGAGATCGCGGTGTTGCGGATCACGGTCTTCAGATAGGAGCGGAACGCGAACGTCGGCCCGGCCTCCGTGGTCGTCAGCTGCTGGAAGATCGCCAGGAACGCCTCGGAGACGAGATCGTCTGCCTGGGCCGGCAGCGCGTGCCGTGCATATCGGTAGGCCGCGTCCACGTGGCGTTCCCAGAGCGCCTGGAACGCCGCTCGGTCGCCGCCACGTACTGCCGCGATCAACTCCGAATCGTCACCACGACTTCGCACATTTCCTCCCCGGAAAGGAACATCAACATCGCGCGGCTCATCCGCCGATGACGTGGCGGCACCGCACGGCACCCCCACGATCAGAAGGAGTGTCCCGCGGTCGAAAAGTGACGCGACGTTTTCGATGCCGGCCGCGTCGAAGCTCAGCGACGAGCGCGGTCAGCTGTGCGTAGTCTACGAAGAGGCTCGAGCTGCGCCTGCGGCGGGCGGCTCGCACGGGCCGCCGGGGGCCGCTCGGCTCACCCCTCCGGGTCGAGCACCGCCGAGTTGCGGATGCCGAGGAGCGACACCAGCGCGCCGGCCGCCATCAGTGCCGCGGTGAAGATCGCGATGCGGTGGAAGCCCTCGAGGTCGAGCACGCCGCCCACGACGACGCCGAGGAGGGCGACGCCGATGAGGCCCGCGATCCTCGCGACGGCGTTGTTCACGGCCGAGGCGATGCCGGAGCGGGCGGGCTCGATCGAGCCGAGGATCGCCGAGGTCAGCGGCGCGACCGTGATGACGAGGCCGAAGCCGGTGAGCACGACCGAGGGCAGCACCTGCGTCCAGTAGTTGAACTCGGGCGTCACGGTGAGCAGCAGCAGATAGCCGACGGCCATGATCGCGGGACCGACGGTCATGAACAGGCGCGGGCCCCACTTGCCGCTGAGCGTGCCGATCGGCGAGCTCAGCGCCATCATGATGATCGTCGTCGGCAGGCTCGCGAGCCCCGCGAGCGTCGCCGAGAGCCCGGCGCCCTGCTGCAGGTACAGCGCGACGACGAGGCCGTTCAGCGAGAGCGCCCCGTAGATGAAGATGGTCGCGATGTTGCCCGACCAGAAGTTGCGCACCTTGAACAGCGAGAGCGGCAGCATCGGCTGTTTCGCGGTCGCCTGGCGTACGACGAAGCCGATGAGCGCGAGGATGCCGAGCGTGAGCGTGCCCCAGATCGCGGGATTCGACCAGCCGAGGTTCTGCTGCTCGATGAGGGCGAACACGGTGCCGCCCAGGCCGACGGTGCAGAGCACGGCGCCGGCCCAATCGATCGTGGCGCCGGGCTGGCGTACGTCGCGCTGGCGCAGCACGACGAGAAGCCACAGCGTCACCGCGATCGGCACCACGTTGATGAGGAACACGAAGCGCCACGACAGGTAGTCGACGAACAGCCCGCCCATCACGGGCCCGACGAGCATGGCCGCGGTCGTCGACGCCGTCCAGATGCCGATGGCGCGGGCCTGCGCCGGCCCCCGGAAGTTCGAGGTGATGAGGGCGAGCGAGCTCGGCACGAGCAGCGCCCCGGCGATGCCCTGCAGGCCGCGCGCGATGACGAGGAACAGGGGATCGGGAGCGGCGGCGATCGCGATCGAGGTGAGGCCGAAGCCGATGAGGCCGACCCGGAGGATCACGATGCGACCGAACACATCGCTCAGCGATCCCGCGACGAGGATGAGGGCCCCGAGGGTGATCAGGTAGGCGTCGACGACCCACTGCTGGGTGATGAGCCCGCCGCCGAGCTCCCGCTGGATGGCGGGCAGCGCGACGTTCACGACGGTGCCGTCGAGGAACGAGACGAACGACGCCAGGATCGCGATCAGCAGCACGAGCCGCTGCGCCCGCGAGGTCGGCGGCAGCGCGGCATCCTTGCCACCTGAGGCCGCGGCCCCGGCCGGGGCGCCGGCCGGAACGTCGGCACCAGTGGGCTCCGCGCCCGTCACTTCTGCAGCTCCTCGGCGAGCATCACGATGATGCCGCTCGGGCCGCGCAGATAGGTGAGTCGGTAGATGTCCTGGTAGGTGCCGACACCGCGCAGCGGGAAGCAGCCGTGCTTCGCCGCGACCTCGAGTGCCGCGTCGAGGTCGTCGACCGAGAACGCGACGCGGTGCATGCCGATCTCGTTCGGCAGCGTCGGCTCGGTCTCGATCGCGTCGGGGTGCAGGTACTCGAAGAGCTCGAGCCGCCCGTGCCCGTCGGGCGTCTGCAGCATCGCGATCTTCGCGTGGTTGCCGTCGAGGCCGACGGCGGTGTCGGTCCACTCGCCGCTGACGGTGTCGCGGCCGATCACGCTGAGCCCGAGGTCGGTGAAGAACGCGATCGTCTGGTCGAGGTCGCGCACGGCGATGGCGACGTTCTCGAGTCTGATGGCCATACTGCGCATGCTACTCAGCACGGCCGACGACGGCACGGATCATCCGACCGCGGTGCGGACGCGAACCTCGCGCTCCATGCGCTTCTCGTGGCGTTCGCGCCCCTTGAGCGCCTCGGTCTCGCGGTTCTTCGGCGGCGCGTTCGTGGTGAGTCCGTCGAGCAGCCGCCGGGTCGCGACGGCGATCTCCTCGATCGCCAGCTCGAACGCCTCGGCGTTCGCCCGGGAGGGATGCGTCGAGCCGCTCACCTTGCGCACGAACTGCAAGGCGGCCTTGCGCACCTCGTCGTCGGTCGTGGGCGGCTCGAAATTGTGGAGCACGCGAATGTTCCGGCACATGCGCGCCACGATACGCCCCGCCTGCGTCGGCGGCGAGGGGGCGAGAGGGGCGGACGCGACCCGGATGCCGCGCCCACCCCTCGCCGGGCGACTAGATGATGCTGCGCCCCTCCCGCTTCGCCTGGCGCCACTCCTTCACGAAGGCGCGCACGATGACGGCGAGCACGCCGAGCACGATCACGGGCCAGATCAGCACGTACAGGGTGAGCAGGGCGGTCATGCGCGGTCCTTTCCGTCGTTCGCGAATTCGAGCCGGTCATCCACCCCGGCAGGGCCGGACGAACCGGCGATGCCGGCGCCGGCCGAGGCATCCGTCCCGTCCGCACCGCCGTCCCGGGTGTCGAAGTCGCCCGTACGCTCCTTGATCAGGGCGAAGTCAAAGCGTCTGGTGGTGTTCATCATCGTGAGCGCGACGCAGACGATCGTCGACGCGGCGTAGGCCACGAGCGATCCCGAGAGCACCGGGTAGGTGTGCAGGAAGCCGATCGCGAACGGTGCCGCCGCGAGCGTCGCGACCGTGCCGACGACGAGCGCCACCCGGCGGCCGAAGAAGCCGAACGCCATGAGCCCGAGCACCACGCCGATGCCGATCGTCGCGAGCACGTCGCTCGCGATGCCGATCCCGCCGGAGAGGTCGATCCACTCGAAGCGCACCGGCAGGAAGCACGCGAGTCCGGCGATCACCGCGGCGCTGAAGGCGAGGTTCGTCACCCGGTTCCAGTAGAAGCTCGAGATCACCGGGAACACGAGGGCACCCCAGAGCGCGCCCACGAACACCAGCAGGTCGAGGATGTTGAACTGCGAACTCGCGAAGAACAGCCCGGCGGCGGTCGCGACGATCATCGTGATGCGGCCGACCCAGATCATCGTCTGCGGGTTCGCCCGCCTCTTGCCGGCGATGTTCTGCCCGTAGATGTCGGCCATCATGATCGAGGCCAGGGCGGTCAGGTCGGCATCCGCCGTCGACGACAGCGAGCCGATGATCATCACGAAGAACACGCAGAGCAGCACGGGCGGCAGGTAGTTCGCCGCGAGCTGCGGGATCAGGTTGTTCACGTCGTCGTTCAGCGGCTGGATGCCGGCATACAGCGCGAGCACGCCGAGCATGCCGACGCCGATGATCGTCGCCCCGTAGCCGACCGTCGCGGTGACGAAGGTCTTCTTGATCAGGTCCTCGCGCACGGCGAAGAGGCGCTGCGCGATCGTCTGGTTGCCGATCGCGTAGGCCAGCACGGCCGCGATGTACGGCGCACCCTGGTTGAAGAACGCGTCGGAGGAGAAGAAGTCCTGCTGCTGGGGCGTCAGGTTGTGCGCGCCGGTCTCGAAGAGCGACGGCCCGCCGGCGGCGAAGAACACCACCGGGATGATGATCACCACCGCGCCGAGCATCGCCACGACCTGCGCGAAGTCGGTGAGCACCGAAGCGCGGAATCCCGACCACAGGGTGTACAGCAGCACGCCGGCGGCGATCGCGATGATGCCCTGCGTGAAGGTGAACGGCGACAGCATGTCGATGAGCGCGCCGCCCGCGATCAGGTTCGAGGTGAGGCTGATCACGCTGCCGAGCACGTTGGATCCGGCGAGCATGAGCTGGCTCGACCGCCCGTGCCGGGCGAACATGACCTCGGCGATGGTGTGTGCCCGCGGCGCGACCTGCCGGATCCGCCGCCCGAAGGGGTAGATCAGGAGGATCATCAGCGCGCCCCAGAGCCCGTAGTGGATGGGCCCGGAGATGCCGTAGGTGAACCCCGAGGTCGCCGAGGCGTACATCGACGACGCCCAGATCCAGGTGGCGGTCATCGACGCGGCCGAGATGCCGTAGCCGATCTTGCCGCCGCCGGTCATGTAGCCGTCGGCGTTCTCGCGCTTTCGGCTGATCCGGATGGACATGTAGAGGCTGCCGCCGAAGAACAGCAGCATGAGGGTGACCACGATGGGTCCGGACAGCTGTTGGAGCTGTTCCATGTCGACTCGCTTTCGTCAGGGCGTCCCGCGTCGGTGCGGGACGCGGGAGGCAGGGACGAGAAACGGTCAGTCGGGAGGGATGCGGGTCGCTGCGGCGTGTTCGTGGTGCCGCCCGGTGGTGCCGAGGCGGGTCCCGCAGGGCGGGAAGAACGTTCGTGCAGCTACGAGCACGCGGTCCCTTTCGTCGGTGGTCGGGGCGGTGCGTGGCGCGCGCAACGCGCGGCGCGATCCGGGGGATCGCTGACGCACCGGGGCTGGCGAGACGGCGGGAATCGGGATGCCGGAAACGAGGTTCCTGGCTCCGCCATGACGAGGCCGGACTCCCGTGGAAGTCCGGCGCAGCCTCGTTCGACCGTAGCGGACCCCGGGCCGGGGAGCCAGTCGGGCCCGCTCGCTCCTCCGCTCACGTGACGGCAAGCCTTGCGGCCGTCGCCACCCACCCCGACTTGCCCGACTTTCATGAAAGTCAGGCAAGTCGGGGTGGGGCTCAGCCGAGCAGCAGGCGCGCCCGGTCGAGGGCGGGGGCGAGGCCCGCGAGCACGGCGACGTGGCCGTCGCCCTCGCGGGCGAGCAGCTCGGGGCGGGGGAGTGCGGCGGCGGTCCGATCGGCATGGGCGAAGGGGATGACTCGGTCGGCGGTGCCGTGCACGAGCAGCACCGGCGGCGTCACCTCGGCGAGTGCGACGCCCCAATCGGTGACGAAGGCGACGTCGTCGTCGACGGCGCCATCCGGTTCGAACGCGTCCGCGGCCTGGGCGTCCTCGCCGACCGCGCCCCACTCGCCCTCGAGCGCAGCCCAGTCCACCGGCAGGAACTGCTCCGGGTCGAACACCTCGTGCTCGGCGTAGCCGAGGCGCGCGGCCCGGCCCTCGCGCGCAGCTCGCAGCCCGCCGGGCGCACGCATGCCGGCGAACCATCCAGCACCGTTCAGGCCCGTGTCGCCCTCGAACGGTGCCGGGCTCGCGACCGCGACGACCGCGCCGACGAGCTCCGGCGCGAGGGCCGCGAGTGCGAGGGCGTGCGGACCGCCGCCCGAGTAGCCGACCGCGATCGCCCGGGATACCCCGGCTGCGTCGAGCACGGTGAGTGCGTCGTGCGCGGCGCTCGCCACGGTGCGTCCGGGGTGCGGGGTGGAGCCGCCGAAGCCCGGCCGGGCGATCGAGACGAGCCGCAGCCCCAGCCGTTCCGCGTGCGCGACGAGCGGAGCGGGCGGCCGGCCGGTGTGCGGCGTGCCCGGATGCCACACGATCGCGGCGGAGGCATCCGCCGGTCCGGTCGCGTAGCTGCGGATCGTGCGTCCGTCGGGCAGCAGGGTGTTACTGGCTCGCATGCCTGCACGCTACCCGAGCGGCGTCACCGGCCGTTCACGATCCGTTCGATTCGGAGTCCGCCGGTCTCGCAATTGCCGGACACCTTCCGGAGTTGGAATACCGATGGTCTCGGAATGCCGAGGCATCCCCCTTCCGAAAGGTCATCATGCGCCGCTTCACCCTGCCCGCCGTCGGCGTCCTCGGCGTCGCCGCCCTCGCCCTCACCGGCTGCCAGAGCACGTCCGGTGAGGCGGCCGCCGCCGACCCGAACGCCCCCATCACGATCGCGACGATCCCCGTCGGCGAGGACCCCACGGCCGAGAACCCGGTCGAGGTGTTCGCCGAGCTCCTCGAGGAGGCGACGGGCCGCGATGTCGAGATCACCGACGTGCCCGACTACCTGAGCGTCGTCGAGGCGATCCGGGCCGATCACGTCGACATCGGCATCATGAGCGGCTTCCCCTCGGCGCTCGCCGTGAACACCGGCGAGGTCGATGCGCTCGTCGCGTTCCAGGGCGACGAGGCGCCGGTATCCACCTGCGTCGTGCTCGACGACTCGCCGATCCAGGAGGTCGAGGACCTCGCCGGCAAGACGGTCGCCTTCGCCGACCAGGCGTCGAGCTCCGGCTACTTCATGCCGGTGTACATGCTGCACGAGGCGGGCCTCGAGCGGGACGCCGACTACGAGGCGATCTTCGCCGGCGGCCACGAGGGCAGCTTCGCCGCGCTCGCGCAGGGTCAGGTCGACGCCGCCTGCACCGCGGTCATGCTCACCCAGCTCGGCAAGCCCATGTTCCCCTTCGAGGACGGCGAATGGCGCGCCGTCGGCGAGAGCCCGGCCATGCCGATCGCCGGGGCGGTGCTCGGCCGCCAGTCGCTCGACGCCGAGACCCGCAAGGTGATCCAGGACGGCATCGCCGAGGTCTTCTCGCCCGCGAACGCCGAGCGGCTCGGCGCGTACGGCTCCTTCGCGGCCGCCCCGCAGACCGTCGACCCGAAGGCTGAGGAGTTCGCCGGCTTCGCCGAGATCGCGGCCGTCGCGGGCGTCGAGCTCAAGGACCTCAAGTGACGCTCGTGACGGAGCCGCAGCCGGTCGAGCCGCGCGTGACGACGGCGGAGCTGCGCCAGGCGTTGCCGCTCGTCACCGTGCGCGGCCTGGAGGTCGCCTACGACACGCAACGGGTGCTCGCTGGCGTCGACCTCGAACTCTTCCCGGGGGAGATGGTGGCGCTGCTCGGGGCGTCCGGCTCCGGCAAGTCCACGCTCATGCGGAGCCTCACCGGATTCGCGCCGATCACGGGCGGGGCGGTGCGAGTCGCCGGGCACGACGTGACGAACCTCCGCCGTGGACAGCTGCGGACGCTCCGCAGCGAGGTCGGGCAGGTGTTCCAGCAGTTCAACCTCATCCCGCGTCTCAGCGTGCTGACGAACGTGCTTGCCGGCGCGCTGCACGGCGCCGGGGCGATCAACCTCGTCGGCGGCTTCTCGAGCGCCGACCGCCGCCGCGCGCTCGAACTGCTCGACCGCGTCGGCATCGCGCACAAGGCCCTGGAGCCCGCGCGCTCGCTCTCGGGCGGGCAGCAGCAGCGGGTCGCCATCGCTCGGGCGCTCATGCAGCGGCCGAAGGTGATCCTCGCCGACGAGCCCGTCGCCTCGCTCGACCCGAAGCTCGCCGACTCGGTGCTGGAGCTGCTCCGCGAGATCGCGAGCGAAGACGGCATCCCCGTGCTCGTGAGCCTCCACGTACTGCCGCTCGCGCTCGCGCACAGCGACCGCATCGTCGGCCTCCGCCGCGGCGAGATCCTCGTCTCCGGTCGGACGGCGCAGCTGGATGCCTCGGCGCTCGCGCCGCTGTACGAGGACGAGGAGGCCCGCGATGACGAGCACTGAGCCACGCGACCGGACCACCCGTGGCGCCGCTCCCGCCGCGTCGCCGCTCGCGGACCCGGTGCTCGCCGCCGCGGAGCGGCAGCGCCTGGAGCGCGCCTTCCGGATGCCGCGCACCCGCTTCCTGATCGGGCTGCCGATCGCCGCGCTCCTCCTGATCTGGTCGTTCAACGGCGCCCAGTTCAACTTCGTGAAGCTCGGCGAGGGCGCGGTGAACATGGGGGAGTTCCTCTCCCGGCTGTTCCCGCCGGACTTCTCGAAGCTCGGCACGATCCTCGCCCTGCTGCTCGAGACGTTCCAGATGGCCGTCGTCGGCACGGTGCTCGGCGCCGTGCTCTCGCTCTTCGTCGCGGTCTGCGCCGCGTCGAACATCGCCCCGAAGTGGCTGTACTACCCGACGCGCTGGGTGATGAACATCATCCGCTCGGTGCCCGACCTCGTCTTCGCGCTCATGTTCGTCTCGGCGGTCGGGCTCGGCCCCTTCGCCGGCATCCTCGCGATGACGCTCGGTTCCATCGGCTCGATCGGGAAGATCTTCGCCGAGGCGATGGAGCAGGTCGACCGTGGCCCCGTCGTCGCCATGCAGGCCGTCGGCGCGTCCAAGCGCCAGGTCGTGCAGTACGGCGTGCTGCCGCAGGCGGCGCCGCTGCTCACTTCGTACAGCCTGCTGCTCTTCGAGGGGAACGTACGCGGCGCGACCATCCTCGGCCTCGTCGGCGCGGGCGGCATCGGCCTCGAGCTCACGACGGCGATGCGCATGTACGACTACGGGCACCTGAGCGCCATCATCATCTGCATCATCGTGCTGGTGACGGCCATCGACCAGGGCAGCGCCCTCATCAGAAGGAGAATCACATGACGATCATCGACAGCCCCGCGCTCGCGCTGAGCGCCCCGGTCAACCTCCGCGACCTCGGCGGCATCCCCATCGAAGGAGGAGTGCTGCGCGCCGGGCTCGCGATCCGCACCGACGACCTCGCCCTCGTCACCGAGGAGGTCGCGGACCGGCTCATCGCGGACGGACTCACCGCGATCATCGACCTGCGCTCGGCGGACGAGGTCGCGATCAGCGGTCGCGGTCCGTTCGGCGCCCGCCCGGTGGCGTACCACCACCTCGCGCTCATGGCGAACGTGGGCGACTCGATGAAGACGCAGCTGCCGTTCACGCACGAGTCGATGGGGGAGTCCTACGTCGCGATGGTCGAGACCGCCGCGCCGCAGCTCGTGACGGCCCTGAACGTCATCGCCCACGCGCCCGGTGCCACCGCCTTCCACTGCGCGGCGGGCCGCGACCGCACGGGCGTGGTCGCCGCGATGCTGCTGCTCGCCCTCGGGGCCGCCGACGAGGACATCGTGGCCGACTACGCGCGCACCGGCGAGAACATGCCGGCGATCATGCGCCGCACGCAGGGCGTCATGGGGCCGTTGCTCGCCCGGCTGGGCTTCGACGAGGAGCGCATGCGAGCTTCGTTGCCCGATGGGCCGATGGACGTCTCGATGCGGCTCCTGCTCGGCACCCTCCGCGGACGCTACGGCGATCCGCTTGCCCCACTGCGGGGCGCCGGGCTCTCGGCGGACACGGTGGGCCGGCTCCGCGCGCGGGCGCTCGCCGCGTGACGAGCACGACGACCGGCCTCGTGCTCGACGCGTCGACCGGGGCTGCGCACCGTCGCGGCCCCGGTCGGCCGCGCGACGAGGAGCTCGACGGGCAGCTCGTCGCGGCGACGCTCGCGATCATCGATGCGGGCGAAGAGGTGACCGTGGGCCGCGTCGTCGACCGGAGCGGGGTGAGCCGGGCCGCGCTCTATCGGCGCTGGCCGTCGCTCACGACCCTCATCGCCGCGGCGCTCGACGTCGGCCGCGAGGTGCCGCCGGAGGTGGGCGAGTCCGTCGACCTCCGCGAGCTGCTGCTCACCGGGCTCGGCCTCGGCGCCGACGGGGTCGCCCCGTCGGCGCCCGGGTACCCGGAGGAGCGGTTCCGCCAGCGCATCCGTCTCGTCATGGCCGACCGGGCGCTGCAGCGGGCCTACTGGAGTTCCCACGTCGCCCGCCGCCGCGTGCCCCTCGAGCGCGCGCTCGCCGCGGGTGTCGCGCGCGGCGAGCTGCGCGCCGAACTCGACGTCGCCGCCGCGTTCGACGCCATCGCGGGTGTCGCCTACTACCAGCTCGTGGTGCGCGGCGAGCGGATCGACGAGCCCGCGGTGGTGGCGCGGATGCGCGCCGCGATCGAGCTGATCTGGCGGGGGATGCGCGCCTGAGCGGGGGCGGCGGCGCGGCGGCGGCGGGCCGTCCAGCAGCTGGCGCGCCCCGGCGGAGATCGCACTCCGGACCGGGGGCGGGGCTCTACACTGAGGGGATGATCGAGCGGACACCCACGAAGAGGCCGATTGCCGATCAGATGTACGACGTCCTGCTGCAGCAGTTCATGTCGGGGGAGCGCGGCGCCGGCCAGAGCCTCAACATCGGCGCGCTCTCGCGCGAGCTCGATGTCAGCCAGACCCCGCTGCGCGAGGCGCTCGCCCGGCTCGAGCACACCGGCCTCGTCGAGCGCGAGGCGCTCCGCGGCTACCGGGTGGCGCCGATGATGACCCGCACCGAGGTGCAGCAGCTCATGGAGGCGCGGCTGCTCCTCGAGCCGAAGCTCGCCGAGCAGGCGGCTCTGCGCAAGACCGATGCCTTCATCGCGGAGCTGCGCGAGGCGGTCGACGAGTTCCACCAGTCCGCTGAGCTCGCCGACATCGAGACCGAGGGCTTCGACCTGTACTGGCGCTCGGACGACCGCTTCCACATGTGCATCGCCGCGCAGGCGGGCAACCGCTTCCTCGAGATGGCGTACGGCGCGCTCGGGGGACAGATCCAGCGCTTCCGGCTGTTCTCGAAGTTCGGCCGCACCGGCGCACGGCGGGCGGCGCCCGAGCACACCGCGATCTTCGAGGCGATCGCGGCGGGCGATGGGGCTGCGGCGGCCGAGGCGATGCGCGCGCACGTGATCGGTGCGACGGAGCGACTGCTCGGGGACTGAGCGTCCCGGTGGTCGGCGCTGTAGTGCCCCGGATTGTGCAATACTATAGTCCATACTATTTTTGAGGAGGCGGCGATGGAGCGCACCGAGTCGGAGGACGGTGCCCGCACGAGGAGCGGGTACACGGCCACACCGCTCGTCGAGGGCTTCCCCGGCAAGTCCGCCTCACACGGGGCGTTCGGCTGGAGCAGCCTCTGGCTCCTCGACGACGGGGAGCGCCGGGTGCTGATCGACGCGGGCCAGCCCGCATACCTCCCGCTCATCCACGACGGGCTCGATCGGCTCGGGCTCACCGCAGCCGACGTCACCGACGTGCTCATCACCCATCTGCACTGGGATCACGTCGCGAACTTCACCATGTTCCCGAACGCGACCACGTGGGTGGGTGAGGACGAACTCGCCTGGGCCGCCGAGCAGCCCGCGGGCACGAAGTTCATCCCCGACCTGCACGTGCAGGAACTGCTCCGCCGTCGGGAGGGCGTCGAGCGGATGCACGCCGGGCAAGAGGTGCTCCCCGGCATCCACGCCCTGGCGAGCCCCGGCCACACGCCCCACCACCTCGCCTTCTTCGCCGAGCGCACCGACGACCGCCTGGTCTTCGCGGGCGACGCAGTGAAGAACCTTCACGAGCTCACCACCCTCCGGGCCGACTCGAGCATGGACGACGAGGCGAGCACCGCCACGATCGACCGGCTGCGCTCGCTCGTCGGCGTCACCGCGGGCGTGCTCGTGCCCGGCCACGACGTCGGGCTCGCGCTCGCCGACGGGGCCGTGCACCGCGTACGACCGCAGCGCGCCGAGATCGGCTACTTCGCGGATGCCGAAGGCGAGCAGGACCGGAGCATCGGCTGACGCCGCTGCGAACGAAAGGACGACGATGACGACAGTGCTCTACACCGGAGGCACCGGCCGCATGGGCCAGGTGATCCGGGAGGGCCTCGCAGGCCGCTACGACCGGGTGGTGCTCTTCGCCCGCCGGGCGCCGGAAGGCGAGCTGTTCCCCGGCGAGGAGGTCGTCATCGGCGACCTCGCCGAGCTCGACCGGCTCACCGCGGCCGCACAGGGCGTCGACGTGATCGTGCACCTCGGCGGCGTCGCCGACGAAGGGCCGTACGAGGCGATCCGTGCCGCGAACATCGACGGCACCTACCACGTCTACGAGGCCGCCCGCCGGGCCGGCGTCCGCCGCGTCGTCTACGCGAGCTCGAACCACATCGTCGGCTTCCACCCCGCTACGGAGCTGCTCGACGAGTCGGCCGTTCTCCGGCCCGACACCTACTACGGCGTCTCGAAGGCCTTCGGCGAGGCGCTCGCGAGCCTCTACCACGACAAGTGGGGCGTCGAATCGGTGCTCCTGCGCATCGGCACCTTCCGCCCCGCGCCCGAGGACACCCGTCAGCTCGCGCTCTGGCTGAGCTGGCCGGACGGCGTCGAGCTCGTGCGCTGCGCGATCGAGAACGGGCCCGTCGGCTGCCAGGTCGTCTACGGCACCTCGGCGAACTCGGAGCGCTGGTGGAACGCCGACGCCGGCTGGGCCGCCATCGGCTACCAGCCGAAGGACGACGCGGCCGAGCACGCCGACGCTGTCGACCGCCAGAAGCCCGTGCCCGCCTTCCACGGCGGGGCCTTCACCGCCGCCGACTACGAGGGAGGGATCTGGTGACCGCCACCGCCGACGTCCTCATCACGACCGCGTTCCTCCACCCCGGCGACGAGGTCGACCTGATGCTCGGCGCGGCCGGGCTCTCCACCCGGCACGTCCCGGACCTCGCCGCACTCGACCCGGCCGAGCGGGCCGAGCTGCTCGCCGGGGTCCGCGCCGTGATCGCCGGCACGCTCCCGCTCACCGCCGAGCACCTCGCCGCGGCCGAGCACCTCGAGCTCATCGTGCGCACCGGCGTCGGCTACGACAGCGTCGACCTCGACGCGGCCACCGCCCGAGGCATCCCCGTCTGCATCACCGCCGGGGCGAATCGCCAGGCCGTCGCCGAGCACGTCTTCGCCCTCATGCTCGCCGTCGCCCGCCGGGTGCCCGAGAACATCCAGAATCTCGCGGCGGGAAGCTGGCAGCAGCTCACCGGGCGCGAGCTCGCCGGCGCCACCCTCGGCATCCTCGGCCTCGGCTCGATCGGCAAGGCCGTCGCGACCATCGCCGCGGGCTTCGGCATGTCGGTCGTCGCCTACGACCCGTACTTCGACGAGGCGTTCGCCGCCGCGAACGGCATCCGCCGAGCCTCGCTCGACGAGGTGCTGGCCGAGGCCGACTTCGTCACCCTGCACCTCTTCCTCGACGACTCCACCCGGAACCTCATCGACGCCGCACGGCTCCGCACCATGAAGCGCGACGCAGTGCTCGTGAACACCGCCCGCGGCGGCATCGTCGACGAGGACGCCCTCGTCGACGCCGTGCGGGACGGGATCATCGGCGGAGCAGCGCTCGACGTGTTCGCCACCGAGCCGTTGCCCGCCGACAGTCAGCTGCTGCGCACCCCCGGCATCCTCGCGACCACCCACGTCGCGGGGGCGACCCGCGAGGCGCGCGGCGAGTCGGGGCGGATGGCCGCAGCCAATGTCATCGACGTGCTCGGCAAGGCCGGTGCCCCGCGCTTCGTCGTGAACCCCGGCTACGAGGGGGTTCCCGCGTGATCGTCGAGACGGCCTCGGGGCCCCTGCGCCTCGCCGCGAACCTCAAGTGGATGTTCACCGAGCTGCCCTTCGAAGCCCGCTTCGACGCGGCCGCCGCGGCGGGCTTCACCGCGGTCGAGTACGCCTCGCCGTACGAGCTCCCGGCGGAGCGCATCCGCGAGCTGCTGGGCGCGGCCGGTCTCCAGCAGGCGCTCATCAACACCCCGGCCGGCCCCGCGGGTTCGGCGACCGTCATGGGTGCCGGCTTCGTGCCGGGCGCGGGGGAGGAGTTCCGCGCGGGTGTGCTGCAGGCCCTCGAGTACGCGACCGTCATCGGTGCGCCCGTCGTGCACGTGATGGCCGGCCTCCGTCCGGAGGGCGTCGACCCGCAGCTCGCGTTCGCCGGGTATGTGGCGCACATCGGCTGGGCGGCCGAGCACGCCCGCGACACCGGGATCCGGCTCGTGCTCGAGGCGATCAACAAGCGCGACCAGCCGCGCTACGGCCTCGCCACGATGGAGTCCGCCGCCGCCGTCGCCGAGGCGGTGGACCCGGAGACCGTCGGCGTGCTCTTCGACGTCTACCACGCGCAGGTCGACGGCGGGAACGTGATCGAGCGCTTCGAGCGACTCGTGCCGCGCATCGGCCACGTGCAGATCGCCGACAACCCCGGCCGTGGCGAGCCCGGTACCGGGGAGATCGCCTACGAGCGCGTGCTGGCGCACATCGCCGGGAGCGACTACGACGGGTGGATCGGGCTCGAGTACGGGCCGGTCGCCGGCACCGTCGAAGGGCTCGCCTGGACGGAGAGGATCCGCTGATGACCGACCCCAGGATCGCGCTCATCAGCGCGACGCCGCTCGCCATCGGGCCCGCCGCCGCGGCCATCGCCGCGCAGTTCCCGGAGGGCACCGTCTGGAACCTGCTCGACGACCGACTGCTCGCCGACGCGCAGGGTGAGGGCGGCATCACCGCCCCGCTCGCCGCGCGGATGGACCAGCTGATCGAGCTCGCGATCGAGGGCGGCGCGGACGGCGTGCTGCTCACCTGCTCGCAGTACGGGGTGCGCGCCGAGCGTCGCGACCCGGCGGTCGACGGGATCGCCGTGCTCGCCGCGGACGGCCCGCTCTTCGCCGAGGTGGTCGGCCTGGGCGCCGCGCGCGTGCTCCTCGTCGCCTCGCTCGACTCCGCCGCGTCCGACAGCTCGGCGCGGCTCGGCGCCGTGCTGTCGGACGCGGGCGTCGCGACGACGCTCGAGACCGTGGTCGTGCCCGCCGCCGCGAAGCCGCTGCCCGAGGGCGAACTCATCGAGGCGCTCGCCGCCGCGATCGACGCGGCCGAGCCGGGCTACGACGCGATCGTGCTCGCCCAGTTCTCGCTCGCGCCGGCGGCCGCGGCGCTCGCCGAGCGCTTCGGCGTCCCCGTGCTGGACGCGCCGCGGACCGCGGCGAGCCGGCTCGCCGCGGAGATCGCGGGGCAGGGCCGATGATCGGCGTCATCGCCGACGACGTCACCGGAGCGACGGATGTCGCGGCGGCGCTCAGTCGCGCCGGCCTGCGCACCCTGCTGGCGCTCACCCCCGAGCTCGGGGAGGGCCCGGTCGATGCCGAGGCGATCGCGATCGGTCTGAAGACCCGTTCGATCCCGGTCGCCGATGCGGTCGCGCAGAGTCTCGCCGCCCTCGCCGCCCTCCGCGCGGCCGGCGCCGAGCTCACGTACTTCAAGTACTGCTCCACCTTCGACTCGACGCCCGAGGGCAACATCGGGCCCGTCACCGACGCACTCGCGGCCGAGCTCGGGGCGGAACTCGTCGTGACGACGCCGGCCGCGCCGCTCCACGGCCGCACGGTCTACCGGGGTCGGCTGTTCGTCGGCGACCAGCTGCTCGACGAGACGCACATGCGCGAGCACCCGGTGACGCCGATGCGGGACTCCTCGGTGCCGCGACTGCTCGCCCCGCAGGTCGCGGGCGAGGTCGGCCTGCTGCCGCTCGACGTCGTCCGAGCGGGCGCCGCGGCGGTGCGCGAGGCCGTTGCGGCGGCCGAGGCATCCGGCGTCGCCCACCTCGTGGCCGACGCGGCCGTCGAGGCCGACCTCGACGTGATCGCCGAGGCCGTCGACGGCGCAGCGCTCGTCGCGGGCTCGGCCGGCCTCGTCGGCGCGCTCGCCCGGCGGCGACCGTCGACCGGCCGGGCCGCGGATGCCGCCCCGGCGGGGCGCACCGCGATCCTCGCCGGCAGCTGCTCCCGTCGCACGCTCGAACAGATCGACCGCTTCCAGGCGACGGGCGCACCGAGCTATCGGCTGCGCGCCGAACGCGGCGACACCGCCGAACAGCTCGCCGCCGACGCGCTCGCCTGGTGGGACGCGCAGTCGGACGGCCCCTCGGCGCTGATCTACTCCTCGAGCCCCGCCGCCGAGCGCGACGCCGAGTTCCCCGAGGCGGGCGAGCTCTATGAGCGCACCGCCGGGATCGTCGCCGACGGGCTCGCGGAGCGCGGCGTGCAGCGGCTCGTCATCGCGGGCGGCGAGACCTCGGGCGAGGTCGTCCGTGCCCTCGGCATGGGCACGGCGGTCGTCGGTGCGGAGGCCGCGCTCGGCGCGCCGTGGATCCACGATCCGCGCCGAGACCTCCACCTCGTGCTGAAGTCGGGGAACTTCGGCGGGCCAGAGCTGTTCGTCGACGTCGCCGGCGTCGGGGCGGACTCATGAGCGGCGCCGGCGCCGCGGCCCGCGCGGTCGAGCGGGTCGCCCACGCCATCCACCGGCGCGGGCTCAGCCACGGGCGCACCGGCAACCTGGCCGTGCGCGACGGCGAGCACATCCTGCTCACCCCGACCGGGGTGAGCCTCGGCGAGGTCGAGGCGGGGGCGCTCTCGGTGCTCGACGCCGACGGCCGGCGCCTCGACGGGCCCCGCCCGACGAAGGAGGCGTTCCTTCACCTCGCCGTGCTCCGCACCCGGCCCGAGCTGAACGCCGTCGTGCACACCCACTCGCCGTACACCGCCGCGCTCTCGTGCCTCGACGGGCTCGACCCCGAGGCGCCGCTGCCGCCGCTCACCGCCTACTTCGCGATGCGGGTCGGCGCGCTGCGCCTGCTGCCGTACCTCGCGCCGGGGGATGCCTCGGGCACCGCCGCCGTCGAGGAGGCGGCCGCGGCGAGCCACGCGCTGCTGCTGCGCAACCACGGGCCGGTCGTCGCCGGCACCGACCTCGACGGCGCGCTCGACGCCCTCGAAGAGCTGGAGCACACCGCGCAGCTCTTCTTCCTCACCGCCGGGCACCGCGCCGCTCCGCTCACTCCGGAGCGCGTCGCCGCCCTCGCCCCTCGACCCGCCGACGGAAGGACCCCCGCCGCATGATCACCCTCTACAGCGGCCTCGTCGTGCGGCAGCCGCTCGTCGACACGCTCATCCCCGCGTTCGAGGCCGAGACCGGGGAGCGTATCGAGGCGACGTTCGAGCCCACCACGGTGCTGCTCGAGCGCATCGCCGCAGGCGAGCGTCCCGACCTCGTCCTCGGCGTCGCCGGTTCCGTCCACGACCTCGCCGCGCAGGGCGTCCTCGCCGCGGACACGGTCGTCGAGCTCGCCGTGTCGGCGATCGGCGTCGCACGCCTGCCCGAGACGCCGTCGCTGGCGGATGCCTCGGCCGAGGTGTTCCTCGACCGGCTGCTCGATTCCCGTGCGGTCGCCTACTCGCTCTCCGGGGCGAGCGGACTGCACTTCAGCGGGGTGCTGCGTGCGCGCGGGCTGCTCGAGCGCCTCGACGAGCGCGCCGTGCGCTTCCCGGCCGGGCTCACCGCGGAGGCCGTCGTGGACGGGCGGGCGGAACTCGCCATCCAGCAGGTGAGCGAGCTGCGCTCCGTGCACGGCCCGCACCTCGTCGAGCCCATCCCGCACGAGCTGCAGTCGTACGCGCGCTTCGCGATCGGTGCGAGCGCCGACGCCCCGGCCGCTGCCCGCGACTTCGCCGCGACCCTGGCGGGGGAGCGGGCCCTCGCCGCGTTCGAAGCCGTCGGGCTGAGCGCCCCCTGAACCGCGCCGGCCACGAGCCGGCACCCGATCACGGCCCCTCGGGCCGACGAGCACGAGAGAACAGAAGGAACGGATCATGAGGAAAGTAGTGGTGGACACCGACACCGGTGTGGACGACGCTCTCGCGCTGATGCTGCTCGCAGCGGACCCGGAGGTCGAGATCCTCGCGGTGCTGAGCGTCTTCGGCAACTGCCACGGCGACCGTGCGGCGGACAACGCGCGCTACGTGCTCGACACCTGCGGGCGCCAGGACGTGCCCGTGTACCGAGGCTCCGACGTGCCGCTGAAGCAGGAGCTGAAGCTCTCCTCCGGCGTGCACGGCGACGACGGCTTCGGCAACACCGGCCTGCGACCCCTGACGAGCGTGCCCGCCGAGCCGAACGGCATCCCGATCCTGCTCGACCTCGTCGCCCAGCACGAGGGCGAGATCGACTACCTCGCGCTCGGCCCGCAGACGAACCTCGCGAAGGCGCTGCAGCAGGATTCGCGGCTGCTCGAGCGGCTGCGCAGCACGACCATCGTCGGCACGCTGGGCCCGGCGCTCTACCACGACACGGAGCCGTGGGCCGACCGCCGCTTCCGCGTCTCGCGCGACCCCAACGTGTCCTTCGACATCGACGCGGCCGAGATCGTCGCGAGTCACGAGGGGGATGTCACCTGGTGCGGCCCGTACGTGACCCGGCAGGCACTCGTTCCCGAGAACTTCTTCCTCGAACTCGCCGCCGAGACGAAGTCGCCGCCGGCTGAACTCATCACGGCGATCAGCCACGACTACGCGGGCTTCTACTCGCGGTCGTACGGCCGGCCGGACTCGGCGCGGGTGATGGGCATCAACGACAGTCTCGCGGTGGCGACGCTGTTGCGGCCGGACCTGGTGGCGGGGGCCGTGCAGCGCCCGCTGCAGACGTTCCAGGACCAGGAGACGGGGGAGCGGTTCCTCGCCGGGGTGCATCCGGTGAAGGGGGAGACCCGACCGATCCACCGGGTCATCTTCGATATGGACTTCGACGGCGTGCTGGAGCTCATCGGGGAGACGCTCCGCCGCCCGCTGCCTTGGCGCTGATCTCCGGCGCGAGGCATCCGAGGATTCCGCGGGCGACCCTCGCGCAAATCCTATAGCGCCCGCTATACTATTTTATTACCGACAACCTCACCCCGCTTCTGCGAAGGTGGCATCGAGCGAAGGAGCTCCCCCCGATGTCGAAACTCCAAGACCCAGCGCCCGCCTCGCGCGCCGAGGCCTCCGCCGTCCGGAAGCCCGGGCACGCCAAGCAGTTGTTCGCCCTGAGCGCCGGCCACGCGCTCGAGTGGTACGACTGGGCGATGTTCGGGCTCCTGTCCGTGTACATCGGACAGGCGTTCTTCCCGGGTGAGAACGCGGTCGCCGCGACCCTGAACTCGCTCGCGGTGTTCGCGGTCGGCTTCGTGGTGCGTCCCATCGGCGGCGTCGTCTTCGGCCTCGTGGCCGACCGCCTCGGCCGCAAGCCCGTCATGGTGGGGGCCGTGGCGGTCACCGCGGCGGCGAGCCTCGTCATCGGCGTCCTGCCCACGCACGAGACGCTCGGCATCTGGGCCGGCGTGATCGTGCTGTTCTGCCGCATCATGCAGGGCTTCTCGACGGGCATCGAGGGCTCGCTGGGTGCGGCCTACGGCGTCGAGCTCGTGCCCGACCGCCCGGGCTACGTCGCGGGCTTCATGGCGACGTTCAACAACCTCGGCAACATGCTCGCCCCACTCACCGCCTTCGTCACGAGCTCGCTGATCGGGCCGGAGGGAATGGCCGACTACGGCTGGCGGGTGCCGTTCATCCTCGGCGGCCTGCTCGGCTTCATCGTGCTCTGGCTCCGCCGCACGCTGCCCGAGACGCTGCCCGCCGCGTCGAGCGTCGCCGACGGCAGCCGGATGACCGCCCGTCAGCAGACCGGCGACGTCTGGAAGGGCGTGCGCAAGTACTGGCTCAGCATCCTCGCCGTCGTCTTCATCGTCGGTGCCATCCAGGCGTACAACTACACCTGGCTCTCCGGCCTGCCCTCGATCGCGACGGGCACCTACGGCGAGGACCCGACGGGCGTCTTCGCGGTCTCGACCTCGCTCGGCGTCATCCTCACCGTCGGCGCCTTCGTGCTCAGCCGTGTGCTCGACAAGTGGGACCTCTCCCGCTGGTTCGTGCTCGGCCGGCTCCTCGCGATCCCGACGATCTTCCTCGTGCTGCTCTACACGGGGAACGGCGTCGGCGCGCTCGCCGGCGTGCTCCTCGGCGGATCGCTCGTGCTGCTGCTGAACCTCACGATCTTCAGCACCGTCGCGAACCTGATGATCCCGCAGCAGTTCCGCGGCACCGCCGTCGGCCTCGGCTACGGCATCGGCGTCGCCCTCTTCGGCGGGACGGCCTCGTACCTGTTCGTCTACCTGCAGAGCATCGGCCTCGGGAACGTCTTCCCGTTCTACGTCGCCACGCTCTGCGCGATCAGCGTCGTGCTCTACCTCGTCGCGAAGCGCAAGAACGGCGTCTTCAAGGGCAAGCAGGCCGACTAGGCATCCGGATCGGCCGCGCCGTCGGTCCCCGCGTCAGGCGGGGGTCGGCGGCGCGGCCGTGTCCCGGCGACGTGCGCTCAGTGCTCCGCGGCCTCCGCGCTCGCCGCGCGCTCGTCGGTGAGGGTGCGGCGGCGCGCCTCCTCGATGTGGGCGCGCATGAGCTGCACGGCGCCGACCCGGTCGCCGCGCTCGATCGCGTCGTAGATCCCGCGGTGTTCGGCGGCCGCCTCGAGCGCGTGCGTGCGGCCGGCCCGGCCGCTCAGTCGGAAGCGCTGCAGCTGGCTGCCGAGCGCGGCGAAGGCTCGGTGGGTGAAGGGGTTGCCGGTCTGCGCGCTGATCAGGGTGTGGAACGATTCGTCGGCCACCCAGCTCGCCTTCAGGGTCTCGGGGTCGGCGTTCTCGCCCGCCCGCTCCATCGTCTCGATGCTCGCGAGCAGCTGAGCCAGGAACTCGGGGGTCGCCTTCGCCGTCGCCTCGCCCGCGAAGCTCGGCTCGAAGAGCAGTCTGGCGTCCATGAGCTGCACGATCTCGGTGGGGGAGAGGAGCGGCGCGACCTCGTAACCGCGGAGCGGGTGACGCAGCACGAAGCCGGTCGGCTCGAGCCGGGCGAGCGCCTCGCGGATCGGGGTCGCCGACAGCGCCATCTCGCGCGAGAGGGCGCCGATGTTGAGCCGGTCGCCCGGCTCCCGGCGGCCGCTGATCATCTGCAGCAGCAGTTCGTCGTAGGCGCGGTCGGCGTACGGCACGCGGGTGGATCGCCGTCGCGACGGCGGAACGCGCTCTTCGCTCACTCGGGCTCCTCTGGGGTGGTCGGTCGTGCCTGCTCGAACCTATCGCGTCGCCCGCGCACGGCTCGGGGCCCGCGCCGTGCTGGCGCGGGCCCCGAGGTGGTGCAGACGGGAGCGACGGGGCTCAGGCCGCCTTCTGGGCCTGACCCGAGCGCCAGAGCTGCACGAACTCGCGCGTCATCTCGCCGCTCGCCGGGAGGTCCATGTCGGCGTTCGGCTTCGATCCGTAGCCGAACACGGCGCCGTCGGCGACCTCGGCGTAGGTGGCGGCGTGCTTCGCCGTCATGCCCGAGCCGAGGATGATCGGCGCGTCGGGGATGGCGTCCTTGACCTGGCGGAGGCGGTCGAGGCTCGGCGGCATGCTCGTGTCGTCGCCGGCGAGGATGATCGCGTCGGCGCCGCCGCGGTGCAGCATGTCGGCGGCGATGACGGGCACCGGGCGCTCGACGAGCGGGCGGGCGTGCTTCGTCAGGAGGTCCGCCAGCGTGAGGATGTGCTCGCCGCCGATGTGCTTCTTGTAGCGGGCGACGAGGTGCGCCTCGCTGTTGATGATGCCCTGGTCGGTGACCGAGGCGTCGGTGAGGATGTTCAGCCGGATGAACTGCGCGTCGACGGCCGCGGCGATGCCGAGCGACGCCTTCCACGAGTTGCGGAGGATGTTGATGCCGATGGGCAGCTCGGTCTGACGGCGCACCTCGCGGGCGACGACGGCCGCCGCGGCGACCGTCTCGGGCTCGATGGTGACCGGGTAGAACGGGTAGTCGTGGAAGTTCTCGACGAGGAGCGCGTCCACGCCGCCCTCGGCGAGGGTCGTGGCGTCCTGCACCGCGCGGTCGATGACGTCGTTCAGGTTGCCGGAGAAGGCGGGGGCGCCGGGCAGGGCGTACATGTGCACCATGCCGATGACGGGGGCCTTGCCGCCGAACACGCCGTTGAAGCGGTCGAGGTAGGGGTAGCTCATGAGAGTGCTCCTCAGGGGATGGGACGCGGGCGCGCAGCCGACCTCGGCCGGGCGACGCTGCGTCGACGGGGTTCATCCGTTCGGCGCGGTCGGCGCCGAACGCGGCCGCGAGTGCGACCCGGGGTGGAAATGCCTGTCGACCGGCCGTTCCAGCTCCGTTGTTTCAAATAATATTGGATTTGAAAGGGAAGTCAAGCGGGAACGGGTGGTGCACCTAGCGACGGCGCGGAACCGTGCCGCGCTCGGGCTGCGGGCTCGCCGTCCTGCGCCGCTGCCGGCGCGCGGACACGGACGGCGCGAAGCCGATGACGAGGCCGAGGGCGATCGCGGCCATCCCGAGCCAGGCGCCGAGCGAGGGGAGCGCAGCGCCCAGTGACGCCGCGACGAGCGCCGCCGTCGGGGCGGCCGTGCCGGCGCACAAACCTGCGGCGTCGGCGCCCATCCGGCCGACCCCGGTGAACCAGAGCACGAACGCGAGCGCGGTGGCGATCGCCCCGAGATAGACGACCGCGCCGAGCGCGGCCGGCGACACGAGCACCGCGGGGTCCGGCCGTTCGGCCACCACGGAGAGCGCTCCGAAGACGAGCGCAGCGACGGCGCACGTCGCCGCGGAGTAGCTCCAGGCGCCCATGCGCGGGAGCGCCCGGGCCCCGAACAGGGTGAGGCCCGCCTCGCAGGCGATGAGCGCGAGTCCCATCAGCACGCCGAGCGGGTCGGCTCGGCCCCAACCGGTCACAGCGATCGCCCCGGCGCTCACGATGACCGCGCCGACGACGAGCCGCGGAGCGGGGCGGCGCGCGGCGGTGAGCGGGGCGGCGAGGGCCAGCACGAGCGGGATGCAGCCGACGGCGGCGCCGAGGAACGCCGGCTCGGCGTGGGCGGTGCCCACGATCGTCGCGAGATTGAAGCCGATGAGCCCGGTCGCGGCGCCGCCGAGCACCCAGCCGAGATCGCGAAGCCGTGGCAGCACGAGCGGCACGCCGAAGAGCCGCGCGAACACGACGATCGCGACCACCGCGACGGCATAGCGCGCGGACTGCAGGGCGAACACCGGCAGCGCGCGGGTCGCGTCGATGACGGCGACGCTGCTGCCGAGGAGCGCCATGGCGGAGAGTCCGGGCCAGAGCGCCCGCCAGCCGCGGGCTGAACTGCGGGCGGGAGCAGGGGGAGTCGGAGACGTCGTGGTCATGCGAGCGAGCCTGCCCGGTCGAGTGGACCATCGACAGGGGCGATCATCGATGGATAGATTGAGCCAATGCCGGGCGACGGATTCCTCCTGCTGGACTCGACGACGGTGGCGCGCGGGCGCCGCGCAGACTGGCTCGCCGGTGAGCTGCGCGCCGCGATCGCGCGCGGCGCACTGCCGACGGGCGCCAGATTGCCGGCGAGCCGCGTGCTCGCCGACGAGCTCGGCTTCGCCAGGAACACCGTCGCCGAGGCGTACCGGCGACTCGCGGAGGAGGCGCTCGTGGTGCCGCGGGTCGGAGTCGGCACCGTGGTCGCCGCCGCGAGCACGCTCAGCGAGCGGGCCGCGGACCCGCGCGCTACCGGGGGAGCGCGGCCGGCGAGATCTCCCCGAGCCGCCGAATCGGAGCCGATCGACCTCGCCGCGGGGCTGCCCGAGCTCTCGGCGTTCCCCCGGGCGGCGTGGCTGCGCGCGGAGCACGAGGTGCTCGCCGAGGCATCCCGCCGGACTCTCGGCTATCAGCACCCGGCCGGGGCTCCGGCGCTCCGCGAGGCGCTCGCCGCCTGGCTCGCCCGTTCTCGGGGCGTCGTCGCCGACCCGGACGGCATCGTCGTCACCTCCGGCGTCACCGGGGCGCTCGCGCTGCTGGCGGACGCGCTCCTCGGCGAGGGGCACGAGTCGGTGGCGCTCGAGGATCCGGGTGCGACCGGCAACCGCCTGATCCTCGAGTACTGGATGCCGCGGGTCGAGCCCGTGCGCGTCGACGCGGACGGCCTCGTGGTCGAGAAGCTCCGGAGGTCGAGCGCGGATGTCGTCCTGGTGACCCCGGCGCACCAGTACCCGAGCGGCGTCGTGCTCGCCCCCGAGCGGCGACGGGAGCTGCTCGCCTGGGCGAGGGCGGGGGAGCGCCGGCTGATCATCGAGGACGACTACGATGCGGAGTTCCGCTACGACCGGCGGCCGGTCCGTGCGCTGCAGCCGCTCGCGCCCGAGCTCGTCGCCTACACGTCGAGCTTGTCGAAGACACTCGCGCCCGCCCTGCGGCTCGGCTGGCTGGTGCCGCCGCCACGACTCGTCGAGCGGATCGTGGAGCGGCGCTGGGCGACCGATCTCGGCTCGCCCGCGCTGCCGCAGCTCGCGCTCGCTCGGCTGCTGGACTCGGGGGCGCTGGAGCGCCATCTCCGGGTGATGCGTGCGCGGCACCGGCAACGTCGGGACGCTGCCGTGGCCTCGGTGCTGACGCACCTGCCCGGCGTGCGCGTGCACGGCGTGGCCGCGGGCCTGCACCTCCTGCTCGAGCTCCCCGACGGTGCCGACGATGTCGAGGTGGCCGCCGCGGCCCGCGAGCTCGGCGTGCTCGTGCAGCCGCTCAGCGCCCAGCGGCACCGGCCTGGGCCACCCGGCCTCGTCGTGCACTACGCGGCGCACCACCCCGCCCGCTTCGAGCAGGCGATCGCGTCGATCGCCCGAGCACTCGCGTCGGCGACCGCGCCCGCCCAGCGCCCAGCTCCCCACCGAAGGGGTCACTTTCCGGCATCCGATGGGCCGATTGGGCAGATGGATGCCGGAAACTGACCCCTTCGCTGCTCAAGGGGGTGGGG
>NZ_JAMBNX010000020.1 GCF_023715325.1 Agromyces mediolanus
GAACGAAGCAGGGCAGACGACGATCCTGCGCATCCATCGCGCGGCCCAGCGCGCCGACCAGTGAGGGCCGATCGACGGCGTGGATCACGTCGGCCAGCGCCACGGCATCGGCCGCCTTGTTCGATTGCAGCTGGCCGATCAGGTGCAGCGTGACGTCGGGAAATTGCTCGCGCAGCGCCGGCCATTTGGCGGCCGCCTCCTGCACCCTGTTCTCACCGAAATGGCGCTGGCCGGCCTCCAGCAGTGGCACGATGGCCTCGGCCCCATGCGTCTTGGAAACGGCGATCAGCGTCACATCGCTCGCCCTGCGGCGGGCGAGCTTGGCGGCGTGCGCGATGCGGGTGGTGATCGCGGCGAGACGGTCGTCGGCGTGCATCGCCCGCGCTATAGGCAGGCGGATGCCGCGCCGCCAGCCTGTCCCGACCACCCGGCCGATTCCCAGCATCTGGTTGATGACGGACGAGCGGATGGGGAAGCGGCTGTGGCACGCCGTCCAACGCCTGCCGCGCGGGGCGGGGATCGTCTTTCGCCATCATCGCACCCCGCTGGCGCAGCGGCGGCGGCTGTTCGCCCGCCTGCTGCGGCTGGCGCGGTCGCGCGGGCTTGTACTGGTGCGCGCCGGCGAGGTGGCATT
>NZ_JAMBNX010000021.1 GCF_023715325.1 Agromyces mediolanus
CAGCAGGGTTGCGCAGGCCGAACGCCGACTGGTCGATCTGCGTGGTCCCGATGAAGTTCTGCACGTCCTTGTTGAAGAAGCCGACCGAGATGTAGCTTTCGCGGTTGTAATACCACTCGGCCGACACATCGATATTCTTCGACTTGAACGGGATCAGGTTCGGGTTGCCGTTGGTGCCGGTGCCGCCGCCGATGCGCGGGTTCGACGCCAGCTCAAGCCCGCCCTGCAGCACGCCATAGTCGGGGCGCGTGATGGTGTGGCTGTACGACGCACGCAGCTTCACGTTGCGGATCGGCTCCATGTCGAAGTCGATCGCTGGCAACCAGTTCTGGTAGCTGCCCTTGGACGTGATGAACGAGCGCTCCGGCGCATAGACCAGCGCGAATTCGTTCGCTGCCGTCCAGCGGGTTCCCGTCGGCACCTGTACCAGCGCGTTGGAGGTAACGGTGGTCTGGTCGTAGCGGACACCAGCGATGATGTGCGCCGCGCCGGCCAGCAGGTCGAAGCTCGAGTTCACTTGAACATAAGGCGAAATCGTCTTTTCGCGCAGGCGACGGTCGGTGGTGAAGTCGGCAAGGCAGGTACCCGGCTGGGCCGTACCAACCTGCGGCGCACCACAGATGTTG
>NZ_JAMBNX010000022.1 GCF_023715325.1 Agromyces mediolanus
TTGCCGGCGGGGATGCGGCAGTTGCGGCGATCCTTACCGCGCGTACAAGGGGTGACTACACGAAAGTGAGTTTAACGTACGCGATAGACGAACGAATGCAGTACGATACGGGGAAGGCTGCTGCAGGCGCCAGCGCTCAACGTAAAGCAGAAGGTTTTGCGGGCCAAACGAACGGTAGAGAGCCTAGGATAAAGCCCAAGAACGTTGCCTGAAGCGGCACTGAAAAGCCAAATGCCGGAATGCCCAACTCTACCAGAGCGTAGGTGTTTGCAGCGACATCACCGATCATAATAGACGCGGCCAAAACCAATCCCGCTCGATTGAAACGTGAAAGAAGTAGCACAATAGCAAGCGCGTCCAAGAATATCAGTGATGTCCAAAATATCTCGAGTAGGAATGGACCCCAATCATAGGGCCTCCATCCGTATGTTATAAAGTCCCGGGCATGATTGAACAAACCTATTCCAAAACCGGCTATATAGATTCCCATGACAACCCGAATGCGTGCGTCCACGCGGGATCGCGCTGGTGTAGCGTCATGATGGAGCGGGTTGATATTTGGTGCCATAGCTAAGCCATCGCGCTTTCCAAAGCCTTGTAGAGTGCCGTTTTCCCAATCTTCAGCC
>NZ_JAMBNX010000023.1 GCF_023715325.1 Agromyces mediolanus
GCGGCTTTCCACTGCCGCGACGATCGTATCGGCATACAGGCCGACGATCGCGATCGCGACCGCGCGGAAGGTGAGCCACAGTGCCAGCATGCTGACGATCAGCGCGGCCGCGGCGGCCAGCGACCCGTTGTAGGTCCAGCCCTCCAGCAGGCGGTTCACCCCCCACCAGAGCGCGCCCCCCAGCAGGATGAAGACGGCAAGCGTCAGCAGCAGGCTCTTGCGCAGGACGGACAGGATCGCCCGGTCACCGAGCTGGGCCAGGCTGAGGGCAAGCGCCGTGAACATCCCTGCCGAATGCGCGCACCCGTGCGGTTGCGCAAGGCGGACCTGCCATCTACGGCCGCGCGCAACCCTCATCTTATCGGGATCGGAGTCCCTGCTTTTGACCCAGCCTGCCTATGACGTCGTCGCGATCGGCAACGCGATCGTCGACATCCTGTCTCCCTCCACCGACGCCTTTGTCGCCGACAACGGCATGACGAAGGGCGCGATGGCGCTCGTCTTCTCGCCCGAGGAGGCCGATGCGCTTTATGCCAAGATGGGTCCGGGGCAGGAGGTTTCGGGCGGGTCCGCGGCGAACACCATCGCCGGCATGGCCGCACTGGGCGGCAAGTGCGC
>NZ_JAMBNX010000024.1 GCF_023715325.1 Agromyces mediolanus
TTGCCCCTGCCAGCGCGACGAGACCGACCCGCAGGACTGGCAGACGAAGCGCTTCTGGATCTTAGCCATGGGGGTTCCGGGATCGCGGCGGGAGCATCGCCGCCTGTCCTATCGTGAGAACAACTGGAGAACAATCCCGCGCTTCGCTATCCTGCCGTAGCCATGATGCCGGCCGAGTCGCCCTTCCCTTCGATCGCGCCGCGGCACGACCTGACGCCGCGGCCGCTGCGCTGGCTGTTCCTCGACCTCAATTCCTATTTCGCCAGCGTCGAACAGCAATTGCAGCCGTCGCTGCGCGGGCGGCCGGTGATCGTCGCGCCGGTGGGGAGCGATACGACGGTCGCGATCGCCGCGTCGGTGGAGGCGAAACGCCATGGCATCACCACGGGGACGCCGGTGTGGGAGGCGAAGCAGCGCTGCCCGGACCTTGTCGTCACCCCGGCGCGGCACCGGCGCTACGTCGAGTTTCACGATGCGATCGTGGCGGAGATCTGGCGCCACATTCCGGTGACGCGGGTGTGC
>NZ_JAMBNX010000025.1 GCF_023715325.1 Agromyces mediolanus
CCGTAATAGCGCGCATTGCCGTTGACGAGCGGCGGCACGCCGGCGGCCTGCGGGGTGCGGCCATAACGCACGAAATACAGGTCGTTGAAGTGCGGCTGGTAGATCGGCAGGTCGGACTTCACCGAACCGCGCGAATAATAGCCACCGACCGTCCACTTGATCGGCGAATCCGTGTCGCCGCCCGACAGCCGGACTTCCTGCGAGAACACCTTCTGGTAGATGTTCGGGTTCTGCCAGGTGATCGACTTGTCGAAGCCGGGCGTGATCGGGAACAGGTACGCATTGCCGAACGTCACGCGGTCGTTGACGTTGGTCGCGTCGTTGATGTCCTCGACATGGCGGTCGAAATAGGACGTGACCGAGTTGATCGAGATGGCGCCCGCGTCATAGCCGATCTTCAGCGACGGCAGGTAGAAACGGTCGCGGCTCGGCTGGCGGATCGGGGAATAGTTCAGGTGCTTGCCAGCGCCCGGATCGGACACGCCATTGGGG
>NZ_JAMBNX010000026.1 GCF_023715325.1 Agromyces mediolanus
ATCTACGGCCATCCTGCGGTGGCGGACGTCGCCGTGATCGGCGTTCCCGATCCCAAATGGGGTGAGGCGGTGAAGGCGATGGTGGTGCTGAAGCCCGGCGCCGAGTGTGACGGCGACGCGATCATCACCCATGCCCGCGAGCGGATCGCCGGTTTCAAATGCCCCAAGAGCGTCGAGTTCATCGAGGCGCTGCCGCGCAACCCGTCGGGCAAGATCCTGCGGCGCACGCTGCGCGAGCCTTTCTGGGCCGGCCACGAACGGAGAGTGAATTGACGAGCTTCGCACGCACCGACGAACAGCGGATGCTGGCCGAGACGCTGGACGTTGCCCTTTCCAACGGGGCTGACTGGCAGGCGGCCGTGGTGGACACCGGGCTCGGCCAATTGGGCGTGGCGGCGGACGAGGAGGGGCTTGGCACCGACCTGCGCGATGCGGCGGTGGTTGCGGCTGCCTTCGGGCGCGCGAACGCTGCCTTGCCCTGGGCGGA
>NZ_JAMBNX010000027.1 GCF_023715325.1 Agromyces mediolanus
TCGAAAATACTTCGGATGTGGAGCCGGCGCTGAAGGAAGCGCTGCGCCTGAAGGACCGCACCGTGTTTCTCGACTTCCAGACCGATCCGACCGAAAACGTCTGGCCGATGGTACAGGCCGGCAAGGGCATCACCGAGATGCTGCTCGGATCGGAAGATCTGTAACGGCGCGACGCGCGCCCGGCCCGATGCGGCCGCCTTCACGAAGGGCGGTGCGGCACGCGGCGGCGCGCGGCGCGAGTGAATCGACACGGACACATTCTGGAAGAAGCGAACATGAGACACATCATTTCCGTCCTGCTGGAGAACGAACCGGGCGCGCTGTCGCGCGTGGTCGGCCTGTTTTCCGCACGCGGCTACAACATCGAAACCTTGACGGTGGCGCCGACCGAAGATCAATCGCTGTCGCGGCTCACCATCGTTTCCATTGGCTCCGACGACGTGATCGAACAGATCACGAAGCATCTGAACCGCCTTATCGAGGT
>NZ_JAMBNX010000028.1 GCF_023715325.1 Agromyces mediolanus
GTTGTACTGGATCGACAGCCGCTTGATCATGTCACCGGCGTTGCGGGTCGCATTGTCCATCGCGGTCATGCGGCTGCCCTGCTCGGACGCGGCGTTTTCCTGCATCGCGCGGAACACCTGGATCGCGACGTTGCGCGGCAGCAGCTCGGCGAGGATCGCTTCCTCGTCGGGCTCGTACTCCACCGCCGCATCGCCATCGTTGGCGGTCTCGACGGCAACCGTCGGCACCGACACCGGAATGATCTGCTGCCCGGTCGGGATCTGCACCAACGCCGACTGGAACTTGGCGTAGAACAGATGCGCGACGTCGAACTCGCCCGCCTCGAAGCGTGCGATCAGATCGTCGGCAACTTCGCGCGCCTGGTCGAAACCAAGCACCTTGTGCTGCCCGAGTTCATGATCGGCCAGGATCGCGTCCGGGTAGAAACGGCGCAGAACGCGCCCCTTCTTGCCCGCGAGATAGAAGCGGACCGTCTTGCCC
>NZ_JAMBNX010000029.1 GCF_023715325.1 Agromyces mediolanus
GGATACTGCTGGCTGATGATGCGTTTTTTTATTTCCCGCGCGATTTGCAGATACTTCGCCGTCATTTCCCGGTCCTTATCCATTCAGTGAGTGGCTGGCAGGCTGGATACACCATCTGACCGCCAGGGCAGCGTTACATCGCTTCGCCGTTGCTGCGGAACACCTGCTTCAGCCATGCATAGCTCTTCTTCGGCACCCGCCGCAGGTCCTTGAGGTCATGGTTTTCGCGATTGACGTACACCACGCCGTAGCGCTTACGCATATCGCCCTGTGAGCTCAGGATATCGATTAATCCCCAGCCGAGATAGCCGATCACCTGCGCCCCATCCTCAAAGATGGCCGCTTTCATGGCGTTGATATGGTCGCGATGGTAAGCGATGCGGTAATCGTCGGCAATGGGATGTTCGCCGTCCCAGGACTCAATCACCCCGATGCCGTTTTCAATCGGGAACACCGGCAGGCGCCAGTCGTTATAGT
>NZ_JAMBNX010000002.1 GCF_023715325.1 Agromyces mediolanus
GAACCCGGAAGCTAAGACTGACAGCGCCGATGGTACTGCAGGGGGGACCCTGTGGGAGAGTAGGACACCGCCGGACACCCATTCACGAAAGGCCACCCCGAACCCCGGGGTGGCCTTTCGGCATTTAAGCTGGCTGCATGGCGAAGCGACTGCAGGGCGCCGTGAGCCCCTATCTCCGCGGTCATGCCGACAACCCGGTCGACTGGTACCCGTGGGGGCCCGAGGCCTTCGCGGCGGCGCGGGAGCGCGACGTGCCGGTCATCGTCTCGATCGGCTACGCCACGTGTCATTGGTGCCACGTGATGGCCAGGCAGAGCTTCTCCGATCCGGCGATCGCCGCGTTGATGAACCGCGACTTCGTCGCCATCAAGGTCGACCGCGAGGAGCATCCCGGCGTCGACGGGAGCTATCTCGCCGCGGCGTCCGCGTTCACGCGTGAACTCGGGTGGCCGCTGACGGTGTTCACGACGCCGGAAGGCCGGGCCTTCTACGCGGGAACCTACTTTCCGCCGGAGGCGGTCGGCGCCACGCCGGCGTTCGGTGAGGTGCTCGCGGCGGTGGCCGAGGCGTGGCGCAGCCGTCGCGGCGAGCTCGTCGCGATGGGAGACGAGGTGGCCAGGGCGCTCCAGGCGGCGGCGTCCGCGACGACCTCCGGCGCGCTGCCCTCCGCGGCCGAGCTCGAGGCGGCGGCCCACTCGCTCGAAGCCGAGGAGGATCGGGAGTACGGCGGCTTCGGGCCCGCGCCGAAGTTCCCGGTGCCGACGGTGCTCGGGTTCCTCGGCGAACTGCCCGGCGCACCGCGCGCCCTCGCGGCCCGCACGCTGCAGCGGATGGCGGCTTCACCGCTGTTCGACCCGGTCGACGGCGGCTTCTTCCGCTACGCCACGCGGCGTGACTGGAGCGAGCCGCACTACGAGCGGATGCTTCCGGACAACGCGCAACTGCTCGCTCTCGCGGTCGAGGCGAGCCGCTGGGACGGTGCGCTCGGCTGGGCGTCGCCGCTCGCGGTCGATCTCGCCCGGTTCCTCACGACGACGATGGCGCTGCCGGGCGGGGGCTTCGCGAGCGCGCAGGACTCCGAGAGCGTGCTCGACGGCCGCCGCGACGAGGGCGGCTACTACCGCCTCGACGCCGACGGCCGGGCGGGCGTCAGCCCGCCGGCGCTCGACGAGAAGCTGCTGAGCGGATGGAACGGCCTCGCGATCGGCGCACTGGCGGCGTTCGCCGACCGCGGCCTCGAGGAGTCGGCCGCCGCGGCGGCGCTCACGGCGGCGCGCGAGGCGGCGGCGGTCGTGATCGATCGGCACCTGGTCGGCGGGGTGCTCCGGCGTGCCTCGCTCGACGGGGTGGGGTCGGCGGCGCCGGCGACGCTCGAGGACGTCGGGATGCTCGCGGGCGGGCTGCTCCGGCTCGCGCTCGCCTCGGGCGAGGTCGTCTGGGCGGTGCGGGCGCGTGAGCTCGTCGATCGGGCGCTCGCCGACGCTGAGGCGAGTGGCGAGGCGGGTCGAGGCATCCCCTTCTCCCCGCCGACGCAGGACGAGACCCTCGACGGCCTCGGACTCGTGCTGCCGGACGACCCGGCCGAGGGTGCGGCGCCCTCGGGACTCACGAGCTGCGCCGACGCGGCCCTGCTGCTCGCGCAGCTCGGCGCCGGCGAGCGGTACCGCGAGGCCGCTGAGCGCGCCATGGCCTCGGTCTCGGCGATCGCGACGGACCGTCCCATCGCCTTCGGTGCAGCGCTCGGGGTGATGGCGCGCCTGCGCGCACCGGAGGTGCAGCTCGTCGTGGTGGCGCCGGACGCACCGGGGCAGCCGGACCGCGGCGAGTCCGCGGCGCTCCTCGAGGAGGCGCGGCGACAGCGGGCGGCGGTCAGGGCGGTGGTGTCGCCCGCGCAGGCGGAGGAGTTCGCGGCGGCGGGGTTCGCGCTCTTCGCCGCCCGTGAGGCGCTCGCGGGGCGGGCGACGGCGTACCGGTGTGAGCGCTTCGTCTGCGCGCTGCCGGTGCACGACGCCGGCGCGCTGGCCGCCCTCGCGAGCCCTACGATTGAGGGATGAATCGCCAGTCGGCCGTGTGGGCCGCCGTCGCCGACACGCTGCTCGTCGCGCTCTTCGTCGTCATCGGGCGGCGCAGCCACGCCGAAGGACTGGACCTCGGCGGCCTCTGGCAGACGGCCTGGCCGTTCCTGGCGGCGCTCCTGATCGGCTGGCTCGTCAGCCTCGCCTGGCGCCGCCCGCTCGCCGTCTGGCCGAGCGGGGTCGTGATCTGGGCGATGACGCTCGTCGGCGGCATGCTCCTGCGCACCGTGAGCGGGCAGGGCACGCAGCTCGCCTTCGTGCTCGTGGCCGCCGGCACGCTCGCGCTCTTCCTCCTCGGCTGGCGTGCGGCCGTCGCGCTCGTCGCCCGGTGGCGGTCGCCGCGGGCGGCCTCGTGACCGCCGGCCGAGCCGTCTGATGGCGCACGGTTCATGAACCCCATCGAGTGGCTGTTCGACGCGCAGCTCGTCATCGGCGACCAGGTGATCCTCTGGCGCGAGATCGTCGGCAACCTGTTCGGTCTCGTGAGCGCCCTCGGCGGCATGCGGCGCAAGGTCTGGGCCTGGCCCGTCGGCATCATCGGCAACGCGCTGCTGTTCACCGTCTTCCTCGGTGCGGTGTTCCACACGCCGAACCCGGTCAACCTGCTCGGCCAGGCCGGTCGGCAGGTGATGTTCATCGCGGTGTCGATCTACGGCTGGGTGCGCTGGTCGCAGCATCGGAAGTCGGCGGTCGCCGCGGTGGAGCCGCGCTGGGCCGGCTGGCGCGTGCGCGTGCTCCTCGTCGTCGGGCTGCTCGGCGGCACTCTCGTGCTCACGCCGATCTTCCGGGCGCTGGGTTCTTTCGAGCCGGTGTGGGCGGACGCCTGGATCTTCGTCGGCTCGCTGCTCGCGACGTGGGGGATGGCCCGCGGCTGGACGGAGTTCTGGCTGATCTGGGTCGCGGTCGACGCCGTCGGGGTGCCGCTGCTCGTGAGCGCCGGCTACTACGCCTCGGCGCTGCTGTACCTGTTCTACGGCGCATTCACGATCGTCGGCTTCTTCACCTGGGCGGCCGTGCAGCGTCGCGCGAAGCTCGCCGCGGGCTGAGTGCGCCGCGGAGGCGCTACCAGGCGCTCGGCACCCGGTCGAGCATCGACCACGCCGCCTGGCTCAGCTCGGGGTGCTCGAGCGCGATACCGCGGAGGAGCTCGTACTCGAAGCGCTCGACGTCGCCGGGGCGCGCGGTCGGGTGATAGGCACGGGCCCGCTGCACCGCCCATCCGCCGTCCTGCAGCCGGTCTTCGCGCAGCGTCGCCACCACCTGCTCGTCGACCGAGGGCAGCTCGGGCAGGAACACCCAGGGATCTTCGCCCAGCCGGCACCGCAGCTCGATGAGCGCGGCGAGCTCGTCGCGTGCGTCTTGCCGCAGGCGGTCGAGCGAGATCGGCTCGGTCAAGACGACCCTCCCCTCACAGTGTCGATGTCGGCCAGCAGTGTCGGCCAGCAGTCTCGGCCAGCAGTGTCGATGCCGGCCAGCAGGTCGATGTAAGCCAAGGGTACGCCGCCCGTGTGACGGCGCGGTTACACGGCGACGCGCGAGGTGACGGGAAGATGTCGGCGGTGTGACGATCGCCGCCCGCGCGCCAGGCGTGGGTCGGCCAGGCCTGGATGCGGCCAGGCCTGGCACGCGGCCGGGCCTGGATGCGGCCGGGCCTGCTTGAATGGATCCCGCGCGCCGCGCGCAGGAGCAGGAGGCCCAGGATGCCGGAAACGAACGAGCCCCAGCCGTCGACGCGCCTCGGCGGCGGTCGGGCCGCCGAGTTCGTCCGGCGGTTCGGTGCGGAGCTCGACGCCGACACCCGCGGGCTCGTGGCGGCGCTCCGCGCGGATCTCGATGCCGCCGAGTTCCGGGTGGCGCGGATCGAGGGGCTCTGGGAGCGCAGCGCCGTCGACGGTCGCACCCACCCCGGCCACGCCTTGCAGCGCGGCCACCGCACGCCGGCGCTGCTCGCACTCGACCACGTGCTGGCGGAGCTCGGCGCCCCGTCCGGCGGCGGCCCGTCCCGCGGCCCGACCGAGCCGCCGAACCCCACGCGCGCCCTCGTCGCGCTCGTGCGGCTCTTCGTGCTCGGCGCACCGGTGGAGCCCGCGGCGCTCGAGCTCGCGCTGCCCACGCTCGGGCTCGACGGCGCCCGGGCGCTCGGCCTGCTCGGCGATCCGTCGTCCGGGTCCGTGCGCGCGCTCGTCGACCTGCGGCCCTACAGCTTCGCGGACGCCGCGGGTGACGGCGAGTGGTGGGTGGCCTCCGACCTCGGCGAGCTCGCCCTCGTCGGTGACGCCGGCACCGGGCCCGCGCTCGCCGAGGACCACGTGCTCGGCATCGGCGGGGCGACGACCACATTGAGCGGGCTGCTGCTCCAGCGCCCGGCGCGCACCGCACTCGACCTCGGCACGGGCAGCGGCGTCCAGGCCCTGCACGCGGCGCGCTTCAGCGCGCGGGTGGTGGCGACCGACGTCTCGGTGCGAGCCCTGGCGTTCGCGCGCTTCGCCGCCGAGCTGAACGGGGTGGCGGGCATCGAGTTCCGCCTCGGCAGCCTGTACGAGCCGGTCGCGGGGGAGCGCTTCGACCGGATCGTGTCGAATCCGCCGTTCGTCATCACCCCGCGCCGCCCCGAGGTGCCGAGCTACGAGTACCGCGACGGCGGCCTCGTCGGCGACGCACTCGTCGAGGGCGTGATCCGCGGCGCGGCCGAGCACCTGGCGCCCGGCGGCGTCGCCCAGCTCCTCGCCAACTGGGAGTACCGGATCACCTCGGATCCCGAGGCGGGCGAGGGCATCGCCGACGGGCTCGAGCGCGTCGCCGCCTGGCTCGACGGCACCGGCCTCGAGTACTGGATCGTCGAACGCGAGCGGCAGGACCCGAGCGAGTACGCCGAGACCTGGATCCGCGACGGCGGCACCCGGCCGGGCACGGCGGAGTTCGAGCAGCTGCACGCGGCCTGGCTCGAGGACTTCGCCGAGCGCGGGGTCGAGTCGGTCGGCTTCGGATACGTGCTGCTGCGCCGCCCCGCCGGCGACGCAGCCCCCGGGCTCGCGCGCGCCGAGCGCCTGCACGGGCCCCTCGGTGCCGAGTCCGGCGGGCTCGGCGCACATCTCGAGCGCGCGCTCGCCGCGATGGACGTGCTCGCGCCGCTCGACGACGAGGCGCTGCGAGGCATCCGCCTGGAGGTCGCGCCCGACGTCACCGAAGAGCGCCACCACTGGCCGGGCGCCGAGCAGCCGACCGTCATCCTGCTGCGCCAGGGCGGCGGTTTCGGCCGCGTCGTCGACGCCGGCACCGCGCTCGCCGCGTTCGTCGGTGCCGCCGACGGCGAGCTGCCCGCGGGCGTCATGTCCGATGCGATCGCGCAGCTGCTCGACGCCGACGCCGCCGAGCTCTGGGCCGAGCTCGCGCCGACGCTCCGCGAGCTCGTCGCGGGCGGGCTGCTCCAGCCGGTCGGCCCTGCTCCCGCCTGATCCGGCACCCGAACGCCCCGGCACCCGACCGACCCGGCACCCGCCTGACCCGGCACCCGAACGGCCCGGCACCCGAACGCCCTCCGCCGCCATCCAGGCCTGCGGCGGTATCCTCGACCTCGCACACGAAAGCGAGCACATGCCCGAGAGCCCACTGTCCGCATCGCCGTACGAGCTGCTCGGCGTCCCGGCCGATGCCGACGACGCCGCGCTGCGCGTCGCCTATCGTCGCGCCCTCCGGGAGGCGCATCCGGACACCGGCGGCGATGCCGCCCGCTTCCACGCCGTGCAGCTGGCCTGGACCCTCGTCGGCACCCCCGAGGCGCGGGCCCGCTTCGACCGGGGCGCCGGGACGACCGCGCCCTCGCGCGAGACCTGGGCGCCCGCCGCCCCGCGTCCGCGCCGCGACTCCCGCCCCCAGGCGCGCTCGCACGGGCATCCGGGCGGCTACGATCGCGAGCGCTATCTCGCGCTCATCCGGGAGTGGGTGGGCCGCGGCCAGGAGCTCGACGATCCCTACGACCCGGCGCTCGTGCGCGCCGCACCCCGCGACATCCGGCACGTGCTCGCCGACGCGCTCGCCGAGGAGGCGACCGCTCGATCGCTCGCGACCCTCGGCATCGCCTACACGGTCTGGCACGACGTCGCGACGGACGCCGCGGGGCCGGGGCTGCCGCCGAAGCTCGATCATCTCGTGCTCGGGCCGACCGGGCTCTTCGCCATCCAGTCGGAGGACTGGGGCGGCGAGGTGCGCTTCCGCCGCAACGAGCTCATCGGTGAGGGCCTCGACGGCGAACGGCCGTTCCGAGCGCTGGCGGCCCGCGCGAAGGCGGTCACCCGGCCGGCGAAGGTGAAGCCGACGGCGCTCGTCGTCGTCGTGCCCGACGAGCACGCCGCCGAGCCGCTCGAGCTCGGCGGCTCGATCCGCGGCGCCGCGACCGCGCTCGTGCGCCGGTCGCGCCTCGTGAGCGCGATCCGCGAAGGGATCCCCGGCTCGCCGAGCCTCGGCGGGACCGACGTGATGGAGGTCCGGTCGCGGCTGCAAGCGGTGATCCGCTTCGCGTAGGGTCGAAGGCATGCCCGCGATCGATCCCACCGCCTACCTCGCCGACTTCGCCGCCTTCGTGCAGGCCTCGCCCTCCTCGTACCACGCGGCGGCCGAGGTGGCCCGGCGGCTCGAGGCGGCCGGCTTCGAGCGGCTCGAGGAGCACGACGCCTGGCCCTCCGGCCCCGGGCGGCGGGTCGTCGTCCGCGACGGCGCCGTCGTCGCCTGGGTCGAGCCGGACGGCGCCTCGCCGACCGCGCCGGTGCGCATCCTCGGGGCGCACACCGACTCGCCGTCGTTCAAGCTGAAGCCGAGCGCTTCGACGGCCGCCGCGGGCCTGCTCCAGGCCGGTGTCGAGATCTACGGCGGCCCGCTGCTGAACTCCTGGCTCGACCGGGAGCTCGAGCTCGCCGGCCGCCTCGTCACCCGCGACGGGGTCGAGTACCTCGCGCGCACCGGGCCGATGCTGCGCATCCCGCAGCTCGCGATCCACCTCGACCGCGAGCAGAACAAGGCGCTCACCCTCGACAAGCAGCGGCACGTGCAGCCGGTGTGGGGCGCGGGCGAGGAGGGCGACGTGCTCGCCGAGCTCGCCGCCGACGCCGGGGTGGCCGCCGAAGACGTCGTCGGCTACGACGTGCTGCTGGCCGACACCGCCGCGCCGCAGCGCTTCGGTCGCGACGGCGTGTTCTTCGCCTCCGGCCGCATGGACAACCTGAGCTCGGTGTACGCGGGGCTCGTGGCCCTGCTCGCCGCGCCCGACGACGCCGAGCACCTCAGCGTGCTCGCCGCCTTCGATCACGAGGAGCTCGGCTCGGAGTCCCGCTCGGGCGCGGCCGGTCCGTTCCTCGAGGACGTGCTCGCGCGCATCGGCGACGGCCTCGCCGCCACCGCCGAGGACCGGCGCCGCGCGGCGGCCGCCTCCTGGCTGCTCTCCTCCGACGCCGGGCACGGCGTGCACCCCAACCACCCCGAGCGGCACGATCCGGTCAACCGGCCGGTGCTCGGCGGCGGCCCGCTGCTGAAGCTCAACGCGAACCAGCGCTACGCGAGCGACGCGGTCGGTTCCGCGATGTGGTTCGCCGCCTGCGAGCGCGCCGGAGTGGCGACTCAGCCCTTCGTCTCGAACAACACGGTGCCGTGTGGTTCCACGATCGGCCCGATCTCGGCGACGCGGCTCGGCATCCGCACCGTCGACGTCGGGGTGCCGCTGCTCTCGATGCACTCCGCCCGCGAGCTCGCCCACGTCGACGACCTCGTCGCGCTCGGCGCGGCCGTCACCGCCTTCTTCGCCGGCTGAGCGTTCTCGCCGGCCGAGCCGGGGCGTCCCGGCGCATCTGGCGGGATTTCGCGGCACGTCGGCGGAATCTGACGGGGTCGCCGAGCTCGCATCCTGCGAGGCTCGAGGCATGACCGATGCCGCCACGAGCTCCGCCCTCACCGCCACGGGCCCCGCGCTCTTCGCGCACGTCGCCGAGCCGGGAGATGCCGCCCGGCACTTTGCCGCCCGGCTTGCCTTCGAGACCGACGTCTCCGACGTGGCGGTCGCGCTCCGCGAGGAGCCCGACGGCTTCGTGCTCGTCGACACGCGGAGCGAGGCATCCTGGCGGCAGGGTCGGGTGCCGGGCGCCGTGCACCTGCCGACGCGGCGGATCGCCGCGGAAGCGGCGGAGCTCGTGCCCGCGGGCACGCCCGTGGTCGTCTACTGCTGGGGTCCCGGCTGCAACGGCGCGCAGCGCGCCGCCCTCGAGTTCGCACGGCTCGGCCACCCGGTCAAGGAGATGATCGGCGGGTTCGAGTACTGGGTGCGCGAGGGCTTCTCATTCGAGACGGACGAGGGCCGCCGCGCGCGTGCGGCCGACCCGCTCACGAACGTCACCGTCGGGCGCGGACTCGACGGCGACCCGGCCACGCCGGGCGCGATCGCCTGCGCCTGCTGACGGCCCGACGGGTGGGCGCCCCCGGCCGGGACACCGAGGGGCGTCCGCCCGATCCCCGTGCGCTCAGCACTCGATGACGTTCACCGCGAGGCCGCCCTCGCTCGTCTCCTTGTACTTCGTCATCATGTCGAGGCCGGTCTGCCGCATCGTCTCGATGACGGTGTCGAGGGAGACGAGGTGCGTGCCGTCGCCGTGCAGCGCGAGCCGCGCCGCCGAGACGGCGGTCGAGGCGGCGATCGCGTTGCGCTCGATGCAGGGCACCTGTACGAGGCCGGCGACCGGGTCGCAGGTGAGGCCGAGGTGGTGCTCCATCGCGATCTCGGCGGCGTTCTCGATCTGCCGCGGCGTGCCGCCGAGCACGGCGCAGAGCGCCCCGGCGGCCATCGCGCACGCGGAGCCGACCTCGGCCTGACAGCCGCCCTCGGCGCCCGAGATCGACGCGTTCTTCTTCACGAGGCTCGCGATCGCCGAGGCGGTGAGCAGGAAGCGGCGGATGCCGGCTTGGTCGGCGCCGGGGACGAAGCGCAGGTAGTAGTGCCCGACGGCGGGCAGGATGCCGGCCGCGCCGTTCGTCGGCGCGGTCACGACGCGCCCGCCCGAGGCGTTCTCCTCGTTCACGGCGAGGGCGAAGGCGTGCAGCCACTCCGTGGAGGTGTCGCGGTGCGCGGCGGCCTCGAGCTCTTCACGGTCGTAGGCCTCGAGCTGACGGCGTACCTGCGAGGCGCGGCGCTTCACGCGGAGCCCGCCCGGCAGCTCGCCCTCGGTCGCGAGCCCGTGCGAGACGCACTCGGCCATCGCCGCCCAGATGGCGTCGAGTCCCTCGTCGATGCCGGCCTCGCCGTGCACGGCGATCTCGTTGTGCCGGGCGACGTCGCAGAGCGAGACGCCGTGCTCGTCGCAGAGTTCGAGCAGCTCGGCCGCGGTCGAGTAGGGGAGCGGATGCCGCAGCGCCTCGGCCTCGGTGGCGGGGTCGCCGTCGCGGCGGATGAAGCCGCCGCCGACCGAGTAGTAGGTCTCCTCCGCGATCGGCAGGGCGCCGTCGGCGTCCCACGCCTGCAGGGTGAGGGCGTTCGGGTGCCCGGGCAGCCGGGTGCGGGGCTCGAGGGTGATGTCGCCCGGCCGCAGCCGGATCGGGTGACGGCCGTTCAGCCGGAGCTCCGAGCCCTCGGGGTCGAGTCGCTGCCAGGCGCCGCGCACCTCGTCGGGGTCGCAGTCGTGCGGGTGCAGGCCGGCGAGGCCGGCGACCACGGCGTCGGGCGTGCCATGGCCGAGGCCGGTGGCCCCGAGCGATCCGTAGAGGGAGCAGCTGACCCGGGCGACCCGTTCGGTGAGCCCGGCCTCGTCGAGGCGGTCGACGAACGCCGTCGCGGCCCGCATCGGCCCGACGGTGTGGGAGCTCGAGGGCCCGATGCCGATCGAGAAGAGATCGAGGGCGGAGACGAACGCTGTCACCACACCAGGGTACGCGCGTTCTCGCGCATCGATGCCGCGAGAAATCGAAGAATCCTGCGTCGCGACGGCATCGCACGCCGCCGGCGCCGCACGACCGGCCCATGACAGCGCCGCGGCAGCGCCGTGCAAGCGGCCGGCGGGAGCCTTGGGACATGAACCTCACCGATTCCACCTGGGCGATCGAGGCCGACGGTCTCGTGAAGACCTTCGGCGCCAACCGCGCCGTCGACGGCGTCGACCTGCGCGTCGCGAGCGGCACGGTCTACGGCGTCCTCGGCCCGAACGGGGCGGGCAAGACCACCACCATCTCCATGCTCGCGACCCTCCTGCGCCCCGACGCCGGCACCGGGCGCATCTTCGGGCACGACGTCGTGAAGGAGCCGCAGATCGTGCGGCAGCTCATCGGCGTCACCGGCCAGTACGCCTCGGTCGACGAGACCCTCTCGGCGACGGAGAACCTCGTGCTGTTCTCGCGGCTGCTCGGACTCGGCCGCGCCGAGGCCAAGCGGAAGGCGGCGGAGCTCCTCGAGGAGTTCGGCCTGACCGAGGCCGCGAAGCGGCCCCTGAAGCAGTTCTCGGGTGGCATGCGGCGTCGGCTCGACCTCGCCGCGAGCCTCATCGCGCAGCCGCCCCTCATCTTCCTCGACGAGCCGACCACCGGCCTCGACCCGCGCACCCGCGCGCAGATGTGGGACACCATCCGGCGTCTCGTGTCGAGCGGCTCGACCGTGCTGCTCACCACCCAGTACCTCGACGAGGCCGACCAGCTCGCCGACCGCATCGCGGTGATCGACCGTGGGCGGGTCGCCGCCGAGGGCACGGCCGACGAGCTGAAGGCCTCGGTCGGCTCCTCGAGCCTGCAACTGCGGCTCGCCGAGCCGCGCGACCTCGGCGACGCGCAGGCGGCCATCGAACGCGTGCTCGGCGTGCGGGCCACGACGAGCCCCGAGGCCGGCCGGCTCACGGCGCCCATGCAGGACGCCGACCGCGTCACGGAGCTGCTCGTCACGCTCCGGGAGGCCGGCATCCACCTCACGGAGCTCAGCGTGCAGAAGCCGACGCTCGACGAGGTCTTCCTCACCCTCACCGGCCACGGCGTCGAGACGGACGACTCCGTCGACGACGACTCGACCGAACCGCAGCTCGAAGGGAGCCGCGCATGACCACCGCGACCATCGTCCCCGGCGCCGAGCGCGCCCTGAAGAACCACGTCAGCCTCGGTCAGACCGTGCGCAACTCGCTCAGCATGGCCTACCGCGGGCTGCTGAAGATCAAGCGCACGCCCGAGCAGCTCGTCGACGTGACGTTGCAGCCGATCCTGTTCACCCTGATGTTCACGTACATCTTCGGCGGGGCGATCGCGGGCGACGCGCTCAGCTACCTGCCGTTCTTCCTGCCCGGCATCCTCGTGCAGACCGTCATCACGACCTCGGTCGTCACGGGAGTGCAGCTCCGCGAGGACATGGACAAGGGCGTGTTCGACCGGTTCCGCTCGCTGCCGATCGCGCGGGTCGCCCCGCTCGCCGGCGCGCTGCTGGCCGACACGGTGCGCTACGGCATCGCGACGACGCTCACCTTCGTGACCGGCTACCTCATGGGCTTCCGCCCCGAGGCCGGGTTCGGCGGCGTCCTCGCGGCGAGCGTCGTCGTCATCGTGGCGGCGTGGGCGCTCAGCTGGATCTTCGCGTTCTTCGGCGTGATCGCCCGTTCGGCGGGTTCCGTGCAGGGCATCTCGTTCCTCGTGCTGTTCCCGCTGACGTTCCTGTCGAACGCGTACGTCCCGGCGGACACGATGCCCGACTGGCTGCAGTGGTTCGTCGGCATCAACCCCGTCTCGCACCTCGTGACCGCGGCCCGCGGCCTCACCATGGGCACCGACGTCACCGGCGACCTGCTCGCGACGCTGCTCGGTGCCGCGGTCGTGGTCGCGGTGTTCGCGCCGCTGACCGTGCGCGCGTACATGCGGAAGGCGTAGCCGCCCCGCTCAGACCCCGGGGCCCGCGGACGGCAACGGTTGCGCGAGAAGCGCTCGCGCCCGTGCCATCCGGGCCTCGGGATCGAGTGCGGCCGCCGCGGATCGGGCGCGCTCGAGCGCAGCCCGGCCGACGAGGCCCTCGGCGTCACCGAGGTGCGTCGCGAGCCGGAGGCCGGGCAGGTCCTGCCTGGCCCGGAGCCGCTCGGCGAGGGCGAGGAGCTCGAGCCCGCGCTCGCGGAGGCCCGGCTGACGGATGGCCCACGCCGACCAGCCGAGGGCGGCGGTGCCGAGCACCGGCTTGTCGGTGAAGCTGCCCCAGGCGCGTTGCATCCCGAGCGTGCGGTAGCGGAGCCTCGCGGCCCAGAACGAGGCATCCGCGGCGTCGCGCCCGTCGTGGACGGCCGCCGAGATCAGATCGGCGAGCACCATGAGGTACCACGGCGAGGAGCGCTCGGCGACGCGGAAGGACTCGGCCGCGGTGCGGGCGTGGTGCGCGGCATCCGTCATCCGCCCCTCGGCCCTGGCGAGCTCGGAGAGCCCGAGCTCGCCGACCGTCGCGAGCCCCAGTCCGTCGGCCGTCCGCCGCTCGCTCGACGCGAACTCCGCGATAAGCGGGCGGGCCTCGTCGAGGCGACCGGCCGAGAGGAGATTGCCCGCGCGCATCCACTCGAGCTGCACGAGCCCCGGCTCGGAATCGAGGAGGCGCAGCTCGGCCTCGGCGGCCCCGGCCCAGCGCAGGGCGTCCTCGGCCTGACCGGTCTGGCTGGCGAGCTGCGCGAGCATCATCGAGGACATCGACTCCGCCCAGATGTCGCCGACGCGGCGGGCGAGCCCGTGGGCGCGTCTGGCGTGCTCGGCGGCGGCTTCCGGGTCGCCCGCGTTCTCCTCGAACTGGGTGCGCAGCAGCGAGCCGACGAGGGCGGTCGCCCCGTCGTCGGACTCGCTCATGGCGACGAGCTGCTCGACCGCGCGCTCCAGGTCGGGGGCCTCGAGGAAGCCGGCGACACCGCGCAACCAGCGGGGGACGGGCCAGTCGTCGCGCGCGTGCGCCTTCAGCCGGGCGAGCGGGCGAGCGCCGGTGGAGGCGTCGTACGCCATCGCCGTGGATGCCGCGAAGACCGCCGTGAGCAGCGCAGGCACCGCGAGCTCCGGCCCGCGCGCGCCGTGCCGAGTGGCCGCGAGGGCCGCCTGGCCGAAGACCATGACCTCGGCGTGGGCGCTCCGCACGCTCCAGAAGTAGCCGAGGGCGGCGTACACCCTGAGCACCGTGGGCACGCGTTCCTCGGCGATGGCCCGGCGGAGCACCTCGACGAGGTTCTCCTCCTCGATCCGGAGGCGGCGGAGTGCCCGGAGCTGCGTCTCGCCGCCGCCGACGAAGGGCAGGTCCGAGACCTCCTCCGCCCAGCGCGCCATGGCGTCGCGCGCCTCCTCCGTCGCGCCGTCGCGTTCGAGGCGGAGCTGGCCGAACTCGCGCACCGTCTCGAGCATGCGGTACCGGGCGGTGCCGTCGTCGGTCTCGCGCACGGTGAGGAGCGACTGGGCGACGAGCCCGTCGAGCACGCGGAGCGCGTCGGCGCCGAGCACGGCCTCCGCCGCATCGACCCCGAAGCCGTCGGCGAACCAGGAGAGCCGCGCGAGCCCGCGTCGCTCGTCACCGTCGAGCAGCGCCCAGCTCCAGTCGATGACCGCCTCCAGCGTGCGCTGACGCTCGGGCGCACTGCGGTCGCCGCTGGAGAGCAGCGCGAAGCGGTTGTCGAGGCGGGCCTCGATCTCGGCCACGGAGATCGAACGGACCCGAGCGGCGGCGAGCTCGATCGCGAGCGGCAGCCCGTCGAGCCGCTCGCACAGACGATCGACGATCTCGTCCGGCAGCGCGGCGTCGGGGCGGACGGCGAGCGCACGATCCCGGAACAGGCGCCCGGCCGGGCCGATCTCAGCGCCCTCGCGGACCGCGAGCGGGGCGAGCGGCACGACGCGCTCGGCGCCGATCGCGAGCGGGCTGCGGCTCGTCGCGAGGATCGTCAGCCCGGGCAGCGCGCCGAGAAGCTCCGCCGCCCACCGGGCCGCGCCGTCGATGATCTGCTCGCAGTTGTCGAGGACGAGCAGCGCCGGCGTCTCGCCGAGCCGCGCCTCGATGCGCTGACGGAGCTCCGGACGGCTCGCCGCGTCGGCCAGCCGCGCCGAGCGCGCCTCGCGCAGGCCCAGCGCCGAGCCGAGGGCGAGCTCGATGTCCGCGTCGTCGCGGACGCCCGCGAGCTCGACCACGACGACCGACGGCGCAGGGAACTCGGCCGCGACCGCCTGGGCGAGCCTGGTCTTGCCGAGCCCGCCCGCGCCGAGGACGGTCACGAGCCGGTGATCGTGCAGGAGCCGGGCGACCTCGCGGACATCGTCGTCGCGGCCGAGCAGCGGGTTCGGGGCGGCGCGGAGGCCGAGGCGGACGCCGGCCGCGGGCGTGCGCGCGCTCGCCGCGGCCACGGTCGCCGCCGCTCCGATCGGGGGCGCCTCACGCAGGAGGCGCGCGTGCACGGCGACGAGCGCCGGCGACGGGTCGACGCCGAGCTCCTCGGCGAGCCGCCCGCGGAAGGCGGCGTACTCGGCCAACGCCTCCGCCCGGCGTCCGGCGGCGGCGAGCGCCTCCAGCCGGCCGGCGACGGCCGCCTCATCGAGCGGATGCCGCTGCGAGAGCGTCGCGTAGGCCTCGGCGGTCTCGTCGTGAGCGGTGCCGCCCGCGGCGAGGAGCTCGGCCCGGCGGCGCAGCAGGCGTTCCCGTGCCGTCGCGGCCCGTGCGGCGAGCGCGCCGGCGACGGGCGCCCCACCGAGGTCCTCTCCGGGTTCGCCGCGCCAGCGGGCGAGGGCGGCGTCGACGGTCTCGAGCCCGCCGCTGCCCGGCTCGGCGGCGTGCTCGGCGTCGAAGAGGTCGACGGCGTTCGGATCGAGCGCGAGGGCGTAGCCGCCGGGAGTGGAGCGGACGAGACCCGGGGCGAGCCGGCGGAGCCGGCTGACGAGCGTCTGCAGGGCGGCGCGCGGATGCTGCGGGGCGGCCTCACCCCAGAGCTCGTCGACGATCGTGTCGATGCCGACGGCGTCACCCGGACGTCGCGGGACCGCCACGAGGGCAGCGATGAGCGCCTTCGAGAGCGTGCCCGGCGGTTCGACGAGGCATCCGCTCGCGTCCGCGACCGCCACCGGGCCGAGCACGCCGACTCGCGGCTCGCTTCCGTTCGCTCGCTCGGCGTTCAGCACGCGGTCGAGCCTAGCGCCGCGCCCGTGGTTCCCCGAGCTCGTCGAGGGGTGGCTTGGTTCCCCGAGCTCGTCGAGGGGGCGCTTCGACGGGCTCAGCGAACCAGGGGGCGCTTCGACGGGCTCAGCGAACCAGTCTCAGCGCGCCGTCTTGCGCGCGCTGATCTGCCCGGTGTCGAAGCCGAGCAGGTGCAGTCCGCCGTGGAACCGGGCGTGCTCGACCTTGATGCAGCGGTCCATGACGACGGTCAGGCCCTGCTCCTCGCCGGAGTAGGCGGCCTCTTCGTTCCAGATGCCGAGCTGCACCCAGATCGTCTTCGCGCCGACGGCGAGCACCTCCTCGATCACCTGCGGGATGTCGCTGCCGCGGCGGAACGCGACGACCACGTCGGGCACCTCGGGCAGGGCGGCGAGGCTCGGGTAGGCCGGTTCACCGAGGATCTCGGTCTCGTTCGGGTTCACGAAGTACAGCCGGTAGTCGCTCGACTGCTGCAGGTAGGTGCCGACGAAGTAGCTCGAGCGCTGCGGCTTCGGCGAGGCGCCGACGATCGCGACGGACTTCGCCGCGTTCAGGATGCGCAGGCGGGCCTTCGCGTCGGGACCGGTCCAGGTGCGCTGCGAGCGCAGCAGCTTCGCGAGGGGCGAGTCGGCGGGCAGCTCGCAGCTCAAGCCGTTCACGAGCCGCACGGTCTCGAGCGCTTCGGTCTCGAGCGCTTCGGTCTCGAGCTCGTCGGCGGCGGGCGCCGTCGTCGTGTCGGTCATCGGGTGCCTCCTGTCGCGGCCGCGAGCGCCTGGTCGAGATCGTAGATGAGGTCGTCGACATCCTCGATGCCCACGGAGAGGCGGACGATGCCGGGCGCGACGCCCGCGTCGAGCAGCTGCTGCTCGGTGAGCTGCGCGTGCGTCGTCGAGGCCGGGTGGATGATGAGCGTCTTCGCGTCGCCGATGTTCGCGAGGTGGCTCGCGAGGTCCACCGACTCGATGAGCTGCTGGCCGACCTGCCGACCGCCCTTCACCTCGAAGCTGAACACGGAGCCGGGGCCGAGCGGGAGGTACTTCTTCGCGCGCTCGTGGTGCGGGTGGTCCTCGAGGCCGGCCCAGAAGACGCGCTCGATGCGCGGGTCCTCGGCGAGCCACTGCGCGATGGTGCGTGCGTTGTCGACGTGCGCCTGGATCCGGTACGGCAGCGTCTCGACGCCCTGGGCGAGGAGGAACGCCGAATGCGGGGCGAGCGACGGGCCGATGTCGCGAAGCTGTTCGGCGCGGAGCCGGGTGAGGAAGGCGTACTCGCCGAAATTGCCGCTCCACTCGAGGCCGCCGTAGCTCGGCACCGGCTGACCGAACAACGGGAACTTCTCGGAGTGCCAGTCGAACCGCCCGGACTCGACGACGACGCCGCCGAGGGTGGTGCCGTGCCCGCCGAGGAACTTCGTCGCCGAGTGCGTCACGATGTCGGCGCCCCACTCGATGGGGCGGTTGAGGTACGGCGTCGCGATCGTCGAGTCGACGATGAGCGGGATGCCGTGGGCGTGCGCGACGTCGGCGAGGGCCTCGAGGTCGGCGATCTCGCCCGAGGGGTTCGCGATGGTCTCGACGAAGATCGCCTTGGTGGAGTCGCGGATCTCCGCGGCGTAGGCCTCGGCATCCGGGCTCGCGACGAACGTCGTCTCGACGCCGAAGCGGCGGAGGGTGACATCGAGCTGGGTGATGGAGCCGCCGTAGAGGTTCGCGGAGGCGACGAGGTGGTCACCGGCACCGACGAGGCTCGCGAAGGTGATGTACTGCGCGCTCAGGCCGCTCGCGGTGGCCACCGCGCCGAGGCCGCCCTCGAGGCTCGCCACCCGCTCCTCGAAGCTCGCCACGGTCGGGTTCCCGAGGCGCGAGTAGATGTTGCCGTACTTCTGCAGGGCGAAGCGGGCGGCGGCGTCGGCCGTGTCGTCGAAGACGAAGGCGCTGGTCTGATAAATCGGCAGGGCCCGCGAGCCCGTCACCTGGTCGGGGATGTTGCCCGCGTGGATGGCGCGGGTCTTGAAGCCGTATTCGCGGTCTGCCATGCCGCAACGCTAGCCGGGGCGTCCGCGCGGCCCGAGCGCCGTCGTAACGCGGGGCAATGCGCGCCGGTCGTCCGTGCGCGCCGCACGGCGGCTACGCTGGCGCGATGATCCTCGAGCACGCGATCCTGCCCGTCGTCCCCGGTCGAGAGGCGGAGTTCGAGTCGGCCTTCCTCGAGGCGAAGGGGATCATCCGGGCGATGCCCGGCTTCGTCGAGCTCGAGCTGTCGCGCTCGATCGAGACGCCGAACGAGTACCTGCTGCTCGTGCGCTGGGAGTCGGTCGAGGCGCACGACCCCGGATTCCGCGGATCGGCGCAGTACGGCCGGTGGCGGGAGCTCCTGCACGGCTTCTACGAGCCGTTCCCCGTCGTCGAGCACTTCGCCCGGGTGGCACTGGCGTAGCGCGCGACGGCAGCGCACGCCGCGTTGCGCCATCTCTGGTCGGCGTCGGCGTTGCGCCACCTCTGGTCAGCGGTGCGATCAGCGTTGCACAGGCCGTGATCAGCGTGGATTGCTACGCTGAAGTCCGGGTCGCCCACTCCGGCGGCCACCGGACGAGGGCACCCAGTACCCGGACACGACGACTGGCGCACGGCATCCGTACGATCGATGCCGAACGAGTCAGGAGTGAACAGTCATGGCGTGGGTCATCCTCATCGCATCCGGTGTCCTCGAGGCCGTCTGGGCGACGGCGCTCGGCAAGTCCGAGGGCTTCACGAAGCTCTGGCCCTCGGTCATCTTCTTCGGCGCGCTCGCGCTGTCGATGGGCGGGCTCGCCTGGGCCATGCGCGACATCTCCACGGGCACGGCGTATGCCGTGTGGGTGGGCATCGGCGCGGCGCTCACCGTCGTCTGGGCGATGATCACGGGCGACACCGAGGTGTCGTGGATCAAGATCGCGCTGCTCGTCGGCCTCGTCGGCTGCGTCGTGGGGCTGAAGTTCGTCGACGGCGGCTCGGGCCACTAGCCGGCACGGCTCGCCGGCGGCCGGTCACCCGGTCGGTCACCCGGCCGGCCGCCAGGCGAGCGCCTGCCAGACGAGCACGCCGTTGACGGCGAAGCTCACGACGAGGAGCACGTTGTCGTAGAGGCCCGGGTAGGGCATCCCGACGAGATTGAAGACGACGAGCGCCGCCGAGACGACGATCGTGATCCAGCGCAGCGGTTCGGCCGGGGTGAGGAGCGACACGAGGATCATCGCGATCGGCACGAGCATGATGAGCGCGGCCGTGAGCCACATACCGCTCGTGGCCACCGTGCCGTCGATGCGGCCCGGCGTGGCGTCGCCCGAGAAGAGGCGCAGCACGTCGCCGAGCAGGTAGATCAGCATGAGCGACACCCAGGCGCCCGCGAGCACGATGCGCACGGGGTCCATGCCGGCGGTGCCGGCCGCGGTGCCGACGGCCTGGGCCGTCTCGGCGGTCACGACGGCCTCCGCTCGGGCGCCTGCCGCGCGGACCGCCGACGCGTGCTCGCCGGGTGCGGATGCACCACGAGGTTCCCGACCTTGCGCCCGCTGTCGACGAGCGCGTAGGCCTCCGCGATGCGGTCGAGCGGCAGCGCGGGTTCGTGCACGACCCGGAGCCGCCCCGCTGCGACGAGCTCGAGCAGCGCGACGAAGCTCTCCGCCCGCTCGGGGGCGGGACCCGTCTTCACCGGGCCGCGGGCGGTGAGCGTCTCGCCGAGGCTCGCGACGACGAGGAGCAGCCGGCCGTTCTCGGCGAGCAGGGGCCGGCCCGTGGCCGGGGAGAGCGCGCCGACCGTGTCGAGCACGAGGTCGAAGCGCTCCTCGAGCGCCTCGGGTGGCGTCGCCCGGTAGTCGACGACGCGGTCGGCGCCGAGCTCGGTCGCGAGCGCGGCGTTGCGGCCGCTCGTGACCGCCGTGACGTGGGCGCCGAAGTGTTTCGCGAGCTGCACCGCGTTCGTGCCCACCGCGCCGGAGGCGCCGACCACGAGCACGCGGTGGCCCGCACGGATGCCGCCCTTGTCGGTCAGGTAGTGCAGCGCGGTGCTGCCGCCGAAGAGCACGCCCGCGGCATCCTCGAACGAGACCTCCGCGGGGATCCGCGCGAGCTTGCCGCGCGCGATGGCGACGAGTTCGGCGTGCGCGCCCATCGCGACCCCGGTCATGCCGCAGACCCGGTCGCCGACCGCGAGTCGGGCCGCGGGGGTGCCGGCGAGCCGTGCGGCGGCGCGTCCGCGCGGTTCGGGCCCCACCGCGACCACGACGCCGGACACCACGTTGCCGAGCACCGGGCGCCGGGGCCCCCGGAACCCGAAGGCGAGCCGCGCGACCGGCCCGAAGCCCTCGGGAAAGCGCCCGGCGCGGATGCGGGCGTCGCCCGAGTTCACCGTGCTGGCCTCGACGCGCACCAGCAGCTGCCCGGGACCGGGCACCGGGTCGGGGCGTTCGACGAGCCGCGCCACCTCGGGCGGGCCGTACCGTTCGACGACGATTGCGCGCATGCTGCTCCCTTACGCCTGTAAGTCTGTTGGCGCCTACGGTAGCCTTACACTCGTAAGGACGCAAGTGCCGAGTTGCGATCGACCCCCGGCGGGGATCCGATCCGGATCGGGCGGCGCACGCGGACGAGTCGGGAGGGCGAGTGGCCGAAGCAGCAGGGGGCCGCGGGGCGAGCCGGGCGAGCGGCGCGGGCCGGGCGAGCGGCGCGAGCCGGGCGAGCCGGAGGTCGAACGCGGCATCGACTCGTGCACGCGCACCGCTCACCCGCGAACGGATCGTCGCCGCCGCGATGACGGTCGCCGACGAGGGCGGCCTCTCGGCGGTCAGCATGCGCACCGTCGCGCGCGAGCTCGGGGTCGAGGCCATGTCGCTCTACCACCACGTCGACGGCAAGGACGCCATGCTCGACGCGATCGCCGAGGAGATCTTCTCGAGGTTCCCGCTCGCGGAGCTCGGCGCGCCGTGGCGGCAGGCGCTCACCGAGCGTGCGCAGGGGGCGCGGACCGTGCTCGCGGCGCATCCCTGGGCGCTCGTGCTGCTCGAGTCCCGGGTGAACCCCGGGCCGACCGTGCTCCGTCAGCACGACCGGGTGCTCGGCGTGCTGCGCACCAACGGCTTCGACGTGCCGCTCGCCGGTCACGCCTTCTCGGCCGTCGATGCCTATGTGTACGGCTTCGTGCTGTCCGAGTCCAATCTGCCGTTCACGCCCGAGGCGGGAGCGGAGGAGTTCGCGGCCGGACTGGCGCTGCCCGCCTACGAGTACCCCTACCTCACCGAGTTCATGGCCGTGATGCTGGCGGGACACGATTACGACTACGGCGACGAGTTCGACTTCGGGCTGGAACTCGTGCTCGACCAGCTCGAGACGCGCCTCGCCGAGCTGCAGCACGGTGCGGGATAGCGCCGGATCAGCCCCAGCTCGGCAGCCAGAAGTGCAGCTGCCGGAGCAGCGGCGGGATCGGCTGCGCCGTCCAGATCGGCAGGAAGAAGGCCGACACGAGTACCACCGCGATGAGGAAGACGGCGACGGTGAGGATGCCGCGCTCGCGCCGCCAGCTGGGATCGCCGCGGTGGCCGAGGATCAGGCCGATGACGAAGGTCAGCCCGAGCAGCAGGAACGGCTCGAACGCGATCGAGTAGAACTGGAACACCGTGCGGTCGAGGTAGGCCAGCCAGGGCAGATAGCCCGCGGCGAGGCCGACGAGGATGGCGCCGACCGCCCACTCCCGGCGCCGGATGAGCCGGTAGACGAGGTAGCCCGCGGAGATCGCGGCGGCCCACCAGATGAGCGGGTTGCCGAGTCCGATGATGGATTCGGTGCAGCCCCCGTCGCCGCAACCCGCCGAATCGGCGTAGTACATGTTGGTCGGCCGGATCATGAACAGCCAGGTCAGCGGGTTCGCCTGCCACGGATGCGGCGTGTGCACGCCGACGTGGTAGGTGTAGGCGCTCTGGTGGAAGTGCCAGAGGCTCTGCAGGGGGAGCGGGACCCAGGAGAGCCATCCCGTCGCCGCGTTGCCGGCGGTCTCGGCCCAGTGCCGGTCGTAACCGCCTGACGTGACGAACCAGCCGGTCCAGCTCGCCAGGTAGACGCCGACCGCGATGGGGACGAGCAGGAGGAACGTCGCCGGCGCCTGCTTGAGCACCGCGCCGCTCGCCCAGAGCGGCAGGCCGGCGCGGCGGCGGGCGACGGCATCGACGATGACGAGGTAGATGCCGAAGGCGGCGACGAACCACGCACCGGACCACTTCACGGCGGCGGCGGCACCGAACGCCGCGCCGGCGGCGATCACCCAGGGGCGGGCCCAGACGACCGGCCCGTAGTGCGGGTCGCGTCCGGCGGCGCGAGCGGCGCCGACCCGCTGTTCGAGTCGGCGCGCCGTCCAATCGCGGTCGAGGAGCACGAACCAGAACCCGAGCAGCGCGAAGAGCATGAGCCAGTTGTCGAGGAGCGCGACCCGGGACATCACGATCGCGTTGCCGTCGACGGCGAAGAGCAGCCCCGCGATCACGGCGAGCATCGTCGAGCCGAAGAGCCGGCGCCCGGCCAAGGTCAGCAGGAAGACGGCGACAGTGCCGGCCAGGGCGGTCGACGCGCGCCACCAGAAGGCCGAGTCGGCGCCGAATGCAGCCATGCCGAGCGCGATCATCCACTTCCCGAGCGGCGGATGGACGACGTACGAGGCGGCATCGCCGTAGACGTCGGTGTCACCGGCGGCGAAGTCGGCGTCGGCGCCGTCGGGCCAGGTGGACTCGTAGCCGTGCTGGAGGAGCGTCCACGCGTCCTTCACGTAGTAGGTCTCGTCGAAGACGAGCGCCTGCGGGTGGCCGAGGTTCCAGAACCGCAGCACCGCCGCCAGCAGGGTGACGAGGAGCGGGCCGCCCCAATACCAGAGAGCATGCCGCCGCGGGGTCGCGAGAAGTCGGGCCCACCACTCGTCGTGTCGGGAGCCGGTGGGCTCTGGGGTGGAAGTGGGCTCTGGGTCGGAAGTGGGCTCTGGGGTGGAAGTGGGCTCTGGGGCGGAAAAGGGCTCTGGGGTCGGGTCGTGCGGGCGCTCGGGCGGAAACGGGTCGGCCGTGAAGAGGTCGGAGCCCGGGAACGGCGGCGTACTCCGGCCGTCGTCGCCGCGCGCGGGCGGCTCCGGCGGCTCGGCGACACTCATGCGCCCAACCCTAAGACATCAGAACGGCGCATGATCGGGGTAGCTCCGAGCGGGGATCGGCTCGGTACGCGCGAGGTGCCCGGTCGGGCTGCGCCAGGTGATCGTGCCGTCGGCGGAGCGGGTCACGCTGAATCGGGCTCGATGTTTCAGGGTGTGGTCGGCGCGGCATGCGGGGGCGAGATTGTCGACATCGGTCGTGCCTCCGTGCGCCCAGGCGGTGAGATGGTCGAGATCGGTCGTCGTGGCCGGACTCGTGCAGCCCGGTCGCGTGCAGCCCTCGTACTGGTGCGCGAGCCACCGGCGTTGAGCGGCGGTGACCCGGTAGCGCGTGCGATCGAGTGCGAGTGGCGCAGCCGTGAACGGATCGGTGGCTAGTCGAAGGAACGTCGGCGCCTCGGCGAACAGTCGACGCGCGGTGTCGTCGTCGATCGGGCCGTGCCCCTCGAGCTCGGCGGGCAGATACGGCGGGTCGGGGTGCGTGCCCGCCGCACCGGCACCGGCCGGGTGGTCGAATCCCGTTCCGGCTGTGGTCCGTGCCCCGCTGCCCGAGCGGCCGACGAGGGTCAGCGCGGGGATCGTGACGAGAATCTCGGTGCGTACCGCGCTCGGCGTGCCGGCGCCCGTGAGGTGCGCCGTCGCGACATCGGCTCGGAGCTGATCGAGGGTGCGCGTCTCGCCGGGCTGCCCCGAGCACTCGACGGCCGTCGCGCCGATGCGAGCGCGGATGCGGGCGGCATCGATCGCCGAGACGTACAGCGTGACCCAGGCCATGCCATCATCGGCCGACTCGACCGTGAGCCGGCGTTGCGCGTGCGCTCGCGCATGACGCGCCGCCGTCTCGTCGGGCCGGTCGAGTCTCGCCCGGAGCAGACGTGTTCGGCGGCGGAAGCGCGCGAGCGGCACCGTGCCGGCGAGCTCGGTCAGTTCGTCGTCGAACGTCGCGAGCTGCTCGGCGGCGGCTCGCGCGGCCGCCCGCTGCTCGGCCGAGGCTCCGCGGAAGTCCGCTGGGAGGGGTAAGCCCGAGATCGCGTCGAGCGCGATGCGCAGCTCGGCGTAGGAGGCGAGGCCGTCTCGGAACCGGCCCCACAGCCGGGGGAGGAGGTCGTGGCAGCGCGCCGCCTCGAAGCCACGACTGCGGATCGTCGCGGCGGGCAGCAGCAGCCGCATCGACAGCTCGGCGGCCACCGAGCGGGCGGCGAGCTCCGCCACGTCGAGCCGGGGCCCGTGCGCCGGAGGCTGGCCGCTCCCGGCGCCGGCCGCCAGCGTCTCGGCCGTCAGGTACAGCTCGGGGTGCGCGTCGGCGAGGGCGAACGCGCGACGGAACGCATCGAGCTGCGCGGCGAACTGGCGGTTGCTCTGAAGCTGCGCACCCTCGGCGGCGTCGAGGTTGGCCTGCAGCTCGGCGAACGCCGCGCGAGAGCCGCCGGCCGCCGAGGCCGCACGCCAGGCATCCAGCGACTCCCAGTCTGGCGAGGCCCAGTCTGGCGAAGCCCAGTCTGGCGAGACCGAGTCTGGCGAGGCCCAGTCTGGCGAGACCGAGTCTGGCGAGGCCCAGTCTGGCGAGGCCGAGTCGGGCGAGGCCGAGTCGGGCGACTCCCAGTCTGGCGTCGCCCCGTCGGGCGAAGCCCAGTCGTGTGGCTCCGCCCCGGGCGGCACCGCCCGCTCATCGATTCGCAACATGCCTCAAGACTATCGAACACACCTTCGAAACTGGAGGTCGGATCCTGATCTGTGGAGAACTCCTCCAGCCGCGGATGCGGGAGACTTGGGCTCATGATCATCCTCGCCGCCACGCCCATCGGCAATCTCGGCGACGCCTCCCCCCGCCTGCGCACCGCGCTCGCCGAGGCGCGCGTCGTGGCGAGCGAGGACACCCGCGTCACCCAGCGACTGCTCGCCGCGCTCGGCATCGACAACCGCCCGCGGCTCATCGCCCTGCACGAGCACAACGAGCGGCAGAAGGCCGTCGAGCTCGTCGAGCTCGCGCGCGACGCGGACCTCCTGGTGCTGAGCGACGCCGGAATGCCGACGGTGTCCGATCCCGGCTTCCCGCTGGTCGCCGCCGCGGCCGCCGCGGGCGTGCTCGTCACCGTCATCCCCGGACCGAGCGCCGTGGTGACCGCGCTCGCGCTCTCCGGCCTGCCGACCGACCGCTTCGCGTTCGAGGGCTTCCTGCCGCGCAAGGCCGGAGAACGGGCGCGCCGGCTCGGCGAGCTCGCCGCCGACCGCCGAACGCTCGTGTTCTTCGAGGGGCCGAGCCGGCTCGCCGCAAGCCTCGCCGCGCTCGCCGAGGCGTTCGGACCGGATCGTCCCGCCGCGGTCTGCCGCGAGCTCACGAAGCTCCACGAGGAGGTGCGGCGAGGTCCCCTCTCCGAGCTCGCCGACTGGGCCGCCGAGGGCGTGCGCGGTGAGATCTGCATCGTCGTCGGCGGTGCGCCCGAGCCGGGACCGGCGGACGCCGCCGACGCGGTCGCACGCGTGCTGCGGCGCACCGCCGAGGGCATCCGCCTGAAGGATGCCGCGGCGGAGGTCGCCGCGGCGAGCGGGCTCGGCAAGCGGGAACTGTACGAGGCGGCACTCCGCGAGCGCGCCGGCGGGGCATCGAAGCATCCCTGACCGATTCCTGCAAGGCCCACCCGAATCGACCGGAACGCGGGACAATTGAGGTGAGCCCGGCCGCGCCGAGGCAGCGGTCCCGACGCGCCGGGGGTGGAGGTGCGACATGTCGAACGCAGTGCGATTCACCGCCTACGGCGGACCCGAGGTGCTCGAGGTCGTGGAGGTCGAGGCGCCCCTTCCTCGCCCCGCCGAGGTGCTCGTCGAGGTCTACGCGACCGGGCTGAACCCCGCCGAGAGCGCGCTGCGGCGCGGCGAGGCGAGGGCCGGCCGTACGGTCGAGCTGCCCGCGCGACAGGGGCGCGACCTCGCCGGCGTGGTCATCGCGACCGGCCCGGGCGTCGAGCGTTTCTCCCGCGGCGACGAGGTCATGGGCTGGGGCGAGGGCACCCAGGCGAGTCACGTCGTCGTTCCCGAGACCCAGCTCATGCTGAAGCCGGCGGGGATCCCGTGGGAGGTGGCGGGGTCGCTCGCCACGGCCGGCACGATGGCCTGGAACGCCGTCGAAGGGCTCGCCCTCGGTCCGAACGACACCGTCGTCATCACCGCCGCGGCCGGCGGCGTCGGCTGCCTCGCGGCGCAGTTCGCACGCCGGCACGGCGCCGCCGTCATCGGCACGAGCGCGGAGGCGCGCTTCGATTTCCTGCGCCAGTTCGGCATCCAGCCGCTCGGCTACGGACCGGGCCTCGCCGGGCGCGTCAGAGTGACGACCTCCGCGCCGGTCACCGCGTTCCTCGATTTCCTCGGCGGCGAGTCGGCCGAGGCGGTCGCGCTCGGCGTGCCCGCCGGGCGCGTGCTCACCGTGCTCGACGAGGAGGCCATCGACGAGCACGGCGTGGCCAGGGTCGAGGCGGGCGATCTCGTCGCGCTCGGCCGGGTGTCCGCCGCGATCGCCGCAAAGCAGGTGCGCCTGCCGATCGCCGACGTGTTCCCGATGGCCGATGTCGCGGCCGCCTACCGGGCGCTCGACCGACGGGATGCCGCGGGCAAGATCGTGCTCGGCCTGCGCACCGTCGACTACCCGGGGCAGCGGGTGAAGGAGCCGGCGATCAAGGAGCAGGACGTCACCCTCGGCGTGCCGACCCCGCACGAGCGGCTCGAGGCCGTCGAGGCGGTGCCCGCCGCGATCGGCGACGGCAGCGTGCGGCGCAGGCACCGAGCGGCGCGCGAACAGGCGGATGCCGCGGCGAATCCGGTCGGCGGCGAGACGACTCCGGCGGAGGAGCGGCCGCAGCCGTAACCGGCGCTCGGGGCATCCGCCGCGCCCGTAGGATTGAGCGCATGGCCGACGGCTCCTCGTTCTACATCACCACGCCCATCTTCTACGTCAACGACGTGCCCCACATCGGGCACGCCTACACGGAGGTGGCGGCGGACGTGGCCGCCCGCTGGCACCGCCAGGCGGGCGAGGACACCTGGTCGCTCACGGGCACCGACGAGCACGGCCAGAAGATCCTGCGCACGGCGACCGCGAACGGCGTTACGCCGCAGCAGTGGGCCGACAAGCTCGTCGCCGAGGCGTGGAAGCCGCTGCTCGAGACGATCGACATCGCGAACGACGACTTCATCCGCACGACCGACGAGCGGCACGAGCGCAACGTGCAGCGGTTCCTGCAGAAGCTCTACGACGAGGGCCACATCTACACCGGCGAGTACGAGGGCTACTACTGCGTCGGCTGCGAGGAGTACAAGCAGCAGTCCGAGCTCGTCGACGGCACCGGCGAGTACGCGGGCCAGCCCGTGTGCGCCATCCACTCCAAGCCGGTCGAGCTGCTGCACGAGAAGAACTACTTCTTCCGCATGTCGGCCTTCGCCGAGCGGCTGCTCGCGCTCTACGAGGAGCGCCCCGACTTCGTGCAGCCCGAGTCGGCCCGCAACGAGGTCGTGAGCTTCGTACGCCAGGGCCTCGCCGACCTCTCCATCTCGCGCTCGACGTTCGACTGGGGCGTGAAGGTCCCGTGGGACGAGACGCACGTCGTCTACGTGTGGTTCGACGCCCTGCTGAACTACATCACCGCCGTCGGCTACGGCGACGACGAGGCCGAGTTCGCCCGCCGGTGGCCCGCCCAGCACATCGTCGGCAAGGACATCCTGCGCTTCCACGCCGTCATCTGGCCGGCGATGCTGATGGCCGCGGGCCTCGACGTGCCCCGCGGGGTCTTCGGGCACGGCTGGCTGCTCGTCGGCGGCGAGAAGATGTCCAAGTCGAAGCTCACCGGCATCGCCCCCGAGCAGATCACCGACGTGTTCGGCTCCGACGCGTTCCGCTTCTACTTCATGTCCGCGATCTCCTTCGGCCAGGACGGCTCGTTCTCCTGGGAGGACCTGGCCGCCAGGTACCAGGCGGAGCTCGCGAACGGCTTCGGCAACCTCGCCTCGCGCGTGGTCGCGATGATCACCCGCTACTGCGACGGCGTCGTGCCGACCGCCGGCGTGCTGAGCCCCGCCGACGCCGAGATCGGCACGATCGCCCGCCGCGCCACCGAGCGCTCGTGGGACGCCATCGGCCGCCTCGCGATCCACGAGGCGATCGCCGAGGTCTGGCAGCTCGTCGACGCCCTGAACGGCTACCTCACGAACGAGGAGCCGTGGGCGCTCGCGAAGGACCCGGAGCAGCGCGACCGGCTCGAGGCCGTGCTCGCGACCGCCTACCGAGGGCTCGGCACGCTCGCCGTGCTGCTCTCGCCGGTGGTGCCGAAGGCGAGCGCCAAGCTCTGGACGGCGCTCGGCGCCCCCGGCGAGGTCACGGCGCAGCGCATCGACCGTGCCGACGACGCCGAGCTCGGCGAGCGCGTGCAGCCGCTCGAAGCGCTGTTCCCGCGCGTCGAGGTCGCGGAGTAGGCGCGGACGTGAGCGAGCACCTGCGGCGGAGGTCGGACGGCGGCCGCGCGGCCGAGTACCCGCCGGCGCCCGAGCCGCTGCCGGTGCCGGTCTACGACAACCACACCCACCTCGAGATCGCCGACGGCGCGCTGCCGCTGTCGCCGGCCGAGCACCTCGAGCGGGCCGCCGCGGTCGGCATCGCGGGCGCGGTGCAGGTCGGCACGGATGTCGCGACGAGCCGCTGGTCGGCCGAGATCGCCGCGCGCGAGCCGCGCCTCGTCGCCGCCGTCGCGCTGCACCCCAACGAGGCGCCCGAGCTCGAGGCCAGGGGCGAGCTCGACGCCGCCCTCGCCGTCATCGACGAGCTCGCCGCGCAGCCGAGGGTCCGAGCGATCGGCGAGACCGGGCTCGACTACTTCCGCACCGGCGAGGAGGGCCGCGACGCCCAGCACCGTGCCTTCGAGGCGCACCTCGACCTCGCCAAGCGGCACGGCATCGCGCTGCAGATCCACGATCGCGACGCGCACGACGACGTGGTCGAGACGCTGCGCCGGGTCGGCGCGCCGGAGCGCACCGTGTTCCACTGCTTCTCGGGCGGCGAGGAGCTCGCCCGCACCGCGGCCGACGCCGGCTGGTACTGCTCCTTCGCCGGCAACGTCACGTTCAAGAACGCCGAGAACCTGCGCGAGGCGCTGCGGGTGCTGCCGCGGGAGCTCGTCCTCGTCGAGACGGATGCCCCGTACCTGACGCCGGCGCCGCTCCGCGGCCGACCGAACGCGCCGTACCTCGTGCCGCTCACGGTTCGGTTCATGGCGGAGCTGCTCGAGGTGCCGCTCGACGAGCTCTGCGCACAGCTCGCCGAGAACACCGAGCGTGTCTACGGCTCCTGGCAGGAGGGGCTCGCATGACCGCACCGCGCCAGGGGCTGCTCGGTCCCGCCGAGATCCGCGACCTCGCCGAACTCCTCGGCGTGACCCCCACGAAGAAGCTCGGCCAGAACTTCGTGCACGACGCCAACACGGTGCGCCGCATCGTGCAGCTCGCGGGCGTCCAGGCCGGTGAGACCGTGCTCGAGATCGGTCCGGGCCTCGGCTCGCTCACCCTCGGCCTCACCGAGGCGGGCGCCGACGTCGTCGCCGTCGAGATCGACGGCCGGCTCGCCGAGCAGCTCCCGAAGACCGCCGAGCTGCTGCAGCCGGGCGCCTCGCTCCGGGTCGTGCACCAGGACGCGCTGCGGGTCACCGAGCTGCCGGGCGACCCGGTGCGGCTCGTCGCGAACCTGCCGTACAACGTCTCGGTGCCGGTGCTGCTGCACCTGCTCGAGCATTTCCCCTCGCTCCGCGCCGGCATCGTCATGGTGCAGGCCGAGGTGGGCCACCGGCTCGCCGCGGGACCCGGTTCGAAGGTCTACGGGGCGCCGAGCGTCAAGGCCGCCTGGTACGGCGACTGGCGCATCGCCGGGCAGGTCTCGCGGCAGGTGTTCTGGCCGGTGCCGAACGTCGACTCCGTGCTCGTCGGCTTCGAGCGCGACACGGAGCCGGGCACCGAGGCCGAACGCCGGGCGACGTTCGCGCTCGTCGACGCCGCCTTCCAGCAGCGCCGCAAGATGCTGCGGCAGGCGCTCTCCGGCGTGCTCGGCGGCAGTGCCGCCTCCGCATCCGCCGTGCTCGAGCAGGCCGGGGTCGACCCGCAGGCCCGCGGTGAGCAGCTCGGCATGCCGGAATTCCTCGCGATCGCCCGGGCGCACGCCGCGGCGGGTGCGGCCACGGGCGGGGCAGAGCTCGACTAGCGTGGGGGCATGACGATCGCCGCAGCCCAGCCGTCGGTGCATGTGCGGGCGCCCGGCAAGATCAACCTCTTCATGCGCGTCGCCGAACCGGGCGACGACGGCTACCATGACGTCGCCACGGCGTATCAGGCCGTCTCGCTCTACGAGGATGTCGTCGCGACGCCCGCGGCGGGCATCGAAGTCTCGTTCTCGGGCAGCGTCGACGTGTCGGGGCTGCCTGTCGACGACTCGAACCTCGCAGTCCGCGCCGCGCGCCTGCTCGCCGAGGCGACGGGGGTCACCGAGGGTGTGCACCTCGCGATCGACAAGCACGTTCCGATCGCCGGCGGCATGGGTGGGGGATCGGCGGATGCCGCGGCCGCCCTCGTCGCCTGCGACGCCCTCTGGGGCACCGGGCTCACGAAAGACGAGCTCCACGGCCTCGCCGCGCAGCTCGGCGCGGACGTCCCCTTCGCGCTCGCCGGCGGCACCGCCATCGGCACCGGGCGAGGCGACCGGCTGAGCCCCGTGCTCGCGACCGGCTCCTTCCACTGGGTGCTCGTCTTCGCCGAGTTCGGCCTCTCGACCCCCGCGGTGTACGGCGAGCTCGACCGGCTGCGGCACGAGGGCCGGGTGCCGCCGGAGTCCGTCGCGCCCGCGGGCGTGCCGGCCGTCGACCCTGCGGTGCTGCAGGCGCTCCGGGCCGGCGACCCGGCGCTCCTCGCCGACGCCCTGCACAACGATCTCGCTGTCGCGGCGGTCGGTTCGGCTCCCGAACTCGACGACGTCCTCCGGCTCGGTGCCTCGGCCGGTGCGCTCGCCGGGCTCGTCTCGGGCTCCGGTCCGACGCTGGCCTTCCTCGCCGACGGGGCCGACGACGCGATCTCGCTCGCCGTCACGCTCTCCTCGGCCGGGCACCTGGCGACGCACGTGCACGGCCCCGTGCACGGCGCCCGCGTCGTGCGCTGAGCCTCGGCACGAGCGGGCCGGGGCTTGCGGGGATCGCCGGGCTGCCGGGATTGTCGGGCTGCCGGGATCGCCGGATCGCCGGATCGCCGGATCGCCGGGGCTGCCGGGGCTGCCGGGCTCGCGCTCGCGGCTCGCGCCCGGGAACAGCAACTAGGCTCGACGGGACATGGCACACCTCCTCGGCGCCGAGCGCCTGCATCTCGAGTTCCCGACGCGCACGGTCTTCGACGAGGTCACCCTCGGCCTCGACGAGGGCGACCGGATCGGCATCGTCGGCCGCAACGGCGACGGCAAGTCGACCCTGCTGAAGCTTCTCGCCGGCCGCCTCGAACCGGATGCCGGGCGGGTCACGGTGCGCCGGGGCATCCGCATCGGCATGCTCGACCAGACCGACACCCTCGCCCCGGAGACGACGGTCGCCGAGGCCGTCGTCGGCGGCATCGACGAGCATGTCTGGGCGGGCGACCCGAAGGTGCGCGACGTCATCGCCGGGCTCCTCGGTGACGTCCCCTGGGACGGCCGGGCCGGCGACCTCTCGGGCGGCCAACGACGCAGGGTCGGCCTCGCAGCCCTGCTCGTCGGCGACTGGGACGTGCTCTTCCTCGACGAGCCGACGAACCACCTCGACGTCGAGGGCATCGCCTGGCTCGCCCGGCACCTGCGGGAGCGCTGGAGCCGCACCGAGGGCGCGCTCGTCGTCGTCACGCACGACCGCTGGTTCCTCGACGAGGTCTGCACCGGCACCTGGGAGGTGCACGACGGCATCGTCGAGCCCTTCGAGGGCGGCTACGCGGCCTACGTGCTGCAGCGGGTCGAGCGCGACCGGATGGCCGCCGCGAGCGAGGCGAAGCGGCAGAACCTGATGCGCAAGGAACTCGCCTGGCTGCGCCGGGGGGCGCCTGCGCGCACCTCGAAGCCGAAGTTCCGCATCGACGCCGCGAACCAGCTCATCGAGGACGTGCCGCCCGTGCGCGACCGGGTCGAGCTCAGCCGGCTCGCCGTCGCCCGGCTCGGCAAGGACGTCGTCGACCTGCTCGACGCGGGCGTCGACTACCCGGCGCCGGGCGGCGGCATCCGCACCGTGCTCCGCGACGTCGAGTGGCGCATCGCGCCTGGGGAGCGCACCGGCATCCTGGGCGTGAACGGCGCCGGCAAGTCGACCCTGCTCGGCCTCGTCACCGGAGCGGTCAGCCCCACCCACGGCCGGGTGAAGCGCGGCACGACCGTGCGCATCGCGACCCTCAGCCAGGAGCTCGCCGAACTCGCCGAGTGGGCCGACGAGCGCGTCAGCGCGGTGGTCGCCGCGCAGCGCACGAGCTACACGATCGGCAACGGCTCGAAGGCCGTGGAGCTCACGCCGGGCCAGCTGCTCGAGCGACTCGGCTTCACGAACCAGCAGCTCGCGACGCCCGTGCGCGATCTCTCCGGCGGCCAGAAGCGGCGGCTGCAGCTGCTGCTCATCCTCCTGACCGAGCCGAACGTGCTGATCCTCGACGAGCCGACGAACGATCTCGACACCGACATGCTCGCCGCGATCGAGGACCTGCTCGACTCCTGGCCGGGCACCCTCCTCGTCGTCAGCCACGACCGGTACCTGCTCGAGCGGGTCACCGACCAGCAGTTCGCCATCGTCGACGCGAAGCTGCGGCACCTGCCGGGCGGGGTCGACCAGTACCTGGAGCTCCGCGCGCAGCAGCAGCGCGGGGCGAGCACGGGCGCGGCGAACGGGGCGGCCCGGGTCGCCTCGAGCGGGGCGGATGCCTCGGCCGCCGCCGCGTCGGCGACGGCGCTGTCCGGGGCCGAGCGGCGCACCGCCGAGAAGGAGCTCTCCGCCGTCGAGCGGCGGATCGAGAAGCTGCAGCAGCAGATCGCCGCCGCGCGCGACGGCTTCGCCGAGCTCGACCAGAGCGACTACGAGCGGCTGAACGCCGAGATGGCGAAGGTCACGGCCGCCGAGCAGGAGGTCGCCGAGCTCGAGGAGCGCTGGTTCGCGCTCACCGAACAGCTGGGCTGAGCGCGCCGCGCCGCTCGGCGGCGTGGTGCTCGGTCTCCCGGTTCAGGCGGATGCCTCGCGCGCGGCGCGCTCGGTGAACCAATCGAGCGCGTGCCGGCCGGAGGAGAGTCCGTAGTCGAGCGTGGCCCGCTGGTAGGCGAGCACCTCGCGGAACTCCTCTGGCACCTCGAGCGTCGCGAGCTGACGTTCGACCGCCTCGAGCTCGGCGACGTTGGCCGCGGCCCGTTCGCGGATGCGCCCGAGCACCGTCGCCCGCTCGGCGGGGTCGAGGAGGCCGAGGAAGAACAGCCGGGAGAGCGCCGCGGTCTCGAGGTCGGGCCCCTCGATCGGGCCGTCGATCCAGTGCCGGAACTCTGCGCGGCCGGCCTCCGTCGTGCGGTAGACCTTGCGGCCCCGGCCGCCGGGCTGCACGCTCTCGACCTCGATCAGCCCGCTCGCGAGCAGGCCGTCGAGCGCCCGCTTGATGCTGCCCGAGCTGGCGCTGTAGACGAGCCCGACGCCCGCCTCGAAGCTCTTCACGAGGTCGTAGAGGCTCTGCGGGGCGAGCATGAGCAGCCCCAGGATCACGTGTGCCACGTGCCGAGCCTAGCCGGTTGACGCCGCAGGACATATCTACTAGATATATCTACTAGACATATCTACGAGAGAGATTGAGGATTGTCATGAGCCACGCCACTGCCGCGCCCGCGGCATCCGTCCCGGAGGAGCTCGACCTCGGGCTCACCGCCCTCGTCGACCGCCTCGCCGCCCGTCGCCGCCTGCACCACGTGAGCCTCGCCCTCGCCGACGACCGCGGGCGGAGCTGGTCGGGCGCCGCCGGGCCCGGCGCGAGCCCCGACGCCCCGTTCTTCATCGCCTCCATCACGAAGCGCTTCATTGTGGCCCTGGTGCTGCAGGCCCACGAGCGCGGCGAGCTCGACCTCGACACCGCGATCCCGGCGTACCTCCCCGCCGAGGTCACGACGCGGCTGCACGTCTGGAAGGGCGTCGACCGCACGCCGGAGATCACGGTGCGCCACCTCGCGAGCCACACCTCGGGACTGCCCGACTTCTACGAGCGGCGGAGCGGCGGGCCGAGCCTCTACCGGCAGCTTCGCGCCGGGCACGACCTCGACTGGGGCTTCGAGGACGCCATCGCGATCGCGCGCGACGAGCAGCGCCCGCACTTCCCGCCGCAGGACCTGTCCGCCCCGAGGCAGCGGGCCTCCTACTCCGATACGGGCTTCCTCCTGCTCATCCGCATCCTCGAGCTCGTCACCGGGCGGAGCTTCGCGCAGCTCGTCGCCGATCGCATCGCCGCGCCGCTCGGGCTGGGCCGCACCTGGCACCCCGGCGGCGCCCCCGCCGATCCGGCGACGCCGGCGCCCCTCCCGCTGCACGTGCGGCGGCGGCCGGTGCAGCTCGACGGCGTGTACGCGGCGAGCCACGACCTGTTCAGCACGACGGCTGACCTCATCGCGTTCGAGCGAGCGCTCGTCCGGGGCGAGCTGTTCGAGGACCCCGCGACGAGCGCGCTGCTGACCGAGCGGCGCAACCGGCTGCGCAACGCCCCGAGCCTGCACTACGGCCTCGGCACGATGATCTTCGGCGTCAGCCGACTGAATCTGCCCCGCAGCGGCCCTGCGACGCTCGTCGGCCACTCCGGCTCGACCGGCACCTGGCTGTTCAGCTGCCCGAAGCTCGGCGTGATGCTCGCCGGCACCGTGGACCAGACGCAGGCGCGGGTGCTGCCGTTCCAGATCATGGTGCGCTGCCTGCAGCGCTGGACGCGCTGAATGATTGAATTACTGGATGCTCGAAGCATCCATCGTCATATGTGACGACGCTCGCAGGAGCTGTGACACTGTGTGACCACGTGGTCAACACGGCGAAGAACCTTCGCCTACCGTAAGAGGGCACCCGCGTTCGCGGCATCGAAGCCCCCACCGACATCCTCCGTGGCGGAGCCATGCCGGCCCACAGCCCAACGGCCTCAGAACGCGTGCGCCCACCAAGAGAGGACCCACCATGTCACGACGTTCCCGCATCACCTCCGTCATCGCCGCGCTCGCCGCGGTGCCCCTCGTCGCCTCGCTCGCGGCGTGCGCCTCGACCGGCTCGGACGCCTCGGGCGACGCCGCCGGCGGCGAGACCGTGAAGATCGGCGTCGTCGGCAAGTCCGACCCGCAGTGGGCGCCGTTCGTCGAGGCGGCCGCCGAGGAGGGCATCACGGTCGAGCTCGTCGACTTCGGCGACTACAACCAGCCGAACCCGGCCCTCACCGAGGGCGAGCTGGACCTCAACCAGTTCCAGCACATCGTCTACCTCGCGGACTACAACGTGAACGCCGACGCCGACCTCACCCCGATCGGCTCGACGCAGATCTACCCGCTCGGCCTCTACTCCACGAAGTACGACGACGTGAAGTCGATCCCGGCCGGCGAGACCGTCGCCGTGCCCGACGACCCCTCGAACCTCGCCCGCGCGCTGCTCGTGCTGCAGTCGTCGGGCCTCATCGAGCTGAAGGACGGCGGTTCGATCTTCTCGACCATCGCCGACATCGACGAGGCGAAGTCGAAGGTCAAGGTCACCCCGCTCGAGGCCGCCATCACCGCGACCTCACTGCCCGACGTCGCCGCCGCGATCATCAACAACGACTTCGTCGAGGACGCCGGCCTCACGTTCGCCGACGCCATCGCGCAGGACGACCCGGCCGACCCGAACGCGCTGCCGTACGTGAACATCTTCGCCGCGCGCGCCGAGGACAAGGACAACGCCACCTACGCGAAGCTCGTCGAGATCTTCCAGACGAACGCGAAGGTCCAGGCCGGCCTCGACGAGGCATCCGGCGGCACCGGAGTCTCCCTGCAGGTCCCGGTCGCCGACCTCGAGAAGTCCCTCGCCGACGTCGAGGCCGACACGGCCGCCCAGCAGGGCTGATCGACGTCCCACCATCCGGCTCCCGGGCGGCGCGCACCCCGCGTCGCCCGGGAGCCGTCGGCGCGTTCCGCGCCGCACCCGAGGAGGAATCCCGCATGGCCATCGTGAGCCTCGCGAACGTCAGCAAGTCGTACCCGTCGCCCGAGCGGGGCGCGCCCCGCATCGTCGCCGTCGACGACGTCAGTCTCGAGATCGAGGCCGGTGAGGTCACCGGCATCATCGGCTACTCGGGCGCGGGCAAGTCCACGCTCGTGCGCCTGATCAACGCGCTCGAACCCGCCACCGCGGGCACCGTCACGATCGACGGGCGGGCGATCACCGGGCTGCCGGAGCGGGAGCTGCGGGCCGTGCGGCTCGGCATCGGCATGATCTTCCAGCAGTTCAACCTGTTCGAGGCGAAGACCGTGGCGCAGAACGTCGCGTATCCGCTCAAGGTCGCCGGCTGGGGCAAAACGGAGATCACGGCGCGCGTCGCCGAACTGCTCGACTTCGTCGGGCTCGCCGACAAGGCCCGGGCCTACCCCGACCAGCTCTCCGGCGGGCAGAAGCAGCGCGTCGGCATCGCCCGGGCGCTCGCCACCCGCCCGCGGATCCTGCTCGCCGACGAGGCGACGAGCGCGCTCGACCCCGAGACGACGCAGGAGGTGCTCGCGCTCCTGAAGCGCGTGAACGAGGAGTACGGCGTCACGATGGTCGTGATCACCCACGAGATGGACGTCATCCAGTCGATCGCGACCAAGGTCGCCGTGATGGACGGCGGCCGCGTCATCGAGCAGGGCGACGTCTTCGACGTCTTCTCCGACCCGCAGCACGCCTCCTCCCGCAAGTTCGTCTCGACCGTCGTGCAGGGCGTGCCGTCACCGGCGGAGCTCGCGGTGCTGCGCGAGCGGCACCCGGGGCGGATCGCGACCCTCTCGTTCCGCGACGGGGATGCCTCGCAAGCCCGCGTCTTCGTGGAGCTCGCGCAGGCCGGGCTCGAGTTCGAGCTCGTGTACGGCGGCATCAACGACATCCGGGGCCGCGCCTTCGGGCATCTCACGCTCGCGATCCGCGGCGAGCAGGCCGCGGTCGACGGGGCGCTCGCCCGGATCGGCGAGCTCGTCCAGGTGACCGAGCCGCCCGCGGATCCGCCTGCCGGGCCGTCCGCCGGGGACGGCGCCGAGACGGGGGAGACCCGCTGATGGACAAGCTCATCGATCTCGGACCCGAGTTCTGGACGGCCGCCGGCGAGACGCTCTACATGGTGTTCTTCACCATGCTGTTCGGCGGACTCGCCGGCCTCGTGCTCGGCGTCGGACTCTACGTCACCCGGGCCGGCGGCCTGCTGCCGAACGTCGTCGTGAACAACGTGCTGAACGTGCTGATCAACTTCTTCCGGCCGATCCCGTTCATCATCTTCATCGCCGCGGTGCAGCCGCTCACCCGCGCCGTCATCGGCATCGGCATCGGCACGAACGCCGCCGTCTTCGCGCTGTCGCTCGCGGCGTCCTTCGCGATCGGGCGCATCGTCGAGCAGAACCTGCTCACCGTGAAGCCGGGCGTCATCGAGGCGGCGCGCTCCATGGGCGCCGGGCCCTGGCGCATCCTGACCACGGTCGTGATCGGCGAGGCGCTCGGGCCGCTCATCCTCGGCTACACCTTCATCATCGTCGCCGTCATCGACATGTCGGCGATGGCCGGCTTCCTCGGTGGCGGCGGCCTCGGCTACTTCGCGCAGCTCTACGGCTACCGCCAGTTCGAGCCGATCGTGACCTGGGCCGCAGTGCTGCTCATCATCGTGTTCGTGCAGATCGTGCAGTACCTCGGCAACTGGCTGGCCCGGAAGGTGCTGCGCCGGTAGGTGCTGCGCCGGTAGGTGTACTCGATCAGCTGGCCGCACACAGCGCCGCCCGCGCCGGGGCGGGGCGGGCGGTCGGGTCCGGTCGGGTCGGGTCGGGTCCGGTCGGGTCGGCACTCACCCGAGTTGCCCGACTTCCATGAAAGTCGGGCAACTCGTGGGTGAGTGCCCGGGGCGTCGCGGTCAGTGCGCGGCGGCGACCGTCGAGAGCTCGATCGGCGCGGCTGGCAGCTGCACGCTCTCGACGAGCTCACCGGCGTCGAGGTCCACGAGGTGGATGGTCGAGGCGGCCGGATCGGTCACGTACACGCGATGCCCGTCGACCCGGAGCGCGGGGCGGGCCTGCTGCCACTCGACGGGCTCCGTCCACGCCTCGATCACCGGGATCGTCGCGGTGACCGTGCCGGCGGCCGGGTCGATCACGTGGATGGCGCCGTCGGTGCCGAGCATGAGCGCCTCGCCGTGCGGCCCGCGGGCGAGCGAACGGAAGGTGTAGCTCGTGCCGAGCTCCACGAGCCGCATCGTGCCCGCCTCGGCGTCGACGAGGCTCACGCGGGTGGGGCGCTCGAGCTCCGCCGCGGCATCCGTTTGGTAGTCGCCGAGCGCGACCGGCGACGCCGGCGAGCCGGCCAGGGTGCCGATGCGTCCGGAGGCGTCGGGGGAGGCGACCTTCGTGAAGGCGCCGTCGCGGTACACGAGGGCGCCGTCCTGGCAGCCGACCACGATGGTGCCGCCGGCGGCGACGGTCTCGCCGTGCACCCCGGGGCAGCGCTCGTCGCGCACGAGCTCGGCGCCCGCGGCGTCGAAGACCGCGACGCCCGTGCGCGCCTCCTCGGTGCCGAGGGTCGAGAGCAGCTCGCCGCCGGGCAGCGCGACGGCGACGCCGTGGTGCGCCGCCGCGCTCGCGTGCCGGCGGACCTCGAGCGCGTCGAGCGCGCCTGCGGGGACCGCGTCGGCGAGAGCGGATGCCTCGAAGCGCTGCACCTCGCCGGTGCCGTCGGCGAAGAGGGCCGTGACGCCCGCGTTCGTGGTGACGTGGCCCGGGTGGTCGGCCGCGAAGACGAGCTCCGTGAGTCGCGGGGTCTCGCCGGAGTAGTGCGCGTGGTCGCCGTGCTGCTCGGCCTCGAGGCCGGTGTCGAGCACGCGGAAGCCGACGTCCGTCGAGACCAGCACGTGCCGGCCGTCGCCGGCGGGGTTCACCCGGAGGAATCCGGGCAGCTCGAGCTCGGCGGCGACCTCGAGCGTGTCGCCCTCGAGCACGAGCAGACCGCCGTCGTAGCTCGCGACGAGGCGCGGGGCGGCGAGCTCGCGCGCGGCCGGTGCGGGCTCGGCGTCGGGTCGCTCGGCGGGCGCCTGGCCGCCCGGGGAAGCGCAGGCGGCGAGGGCGAGGAGGAGGGCGGGGGCTGCGGCGGCGCCGGCCAGGCGGATGCCTCGGCGGCGAGGCGGGGGACTGCTGCGTGTGATCATGGCCGCCACGCTATCGTTAACGATAATCATTCTCAAAACGCCGCAGTAACCCACCGAGTTGCCCGACTTTCATGAAAGTCGGGCAAGTCAGAAACCACCCGAGTTGCCCGACTTTCATGAAAGTCGGGCAAGTCGGTGGGGTGGTCGGAGGCTAGGCGGGGTCCTCGAAGCTCACGATCAGCTTGCGCAGCAGCCCGGCGAGGCGCTTCTGCTCGGCCGGCGGCAGGCTGCCGAGGAGCTCCGCCTCGGCGTCGACGAGTCGGGTGATCGCGGCATCCACCCGGGTGAGACCCGCCGGGCTCATCTCGACGAGGATGCCTCGACCGTCGTGCGGATCGGTCTGCCGGCTCACGAGGCCGCGGGCGACGAGCCGGTCGATGCGGTTCGTCATCGCGCCACTCGAGACGAGCGTCTGCTGCAGCAGCGCCTTGGGCGAGAGCCGATACGGCGCGCCCGCGCGGCGGAGCGCGGAGAGCACGTCGAACTCCCACGACTCGAGCTCCGAGCGGGCGAAGGCCTGCTTGCGCTCCCGGTCGAGGTGCTTCGACAGCCGGGCCACCCGGGAGAGCACCTGCAGCGGCGAGAAGTCGAGATCCGGGCGCTCCCGCTCCCAGTCGGCGACGATCCGATCCACCTCGTCCGCGTGCGTCATCCGGCCATTATCGCCCGAGGCGCGGGCGCGCTCATGCCGCAGCGCCACTGGCCGTCATGCGGCGGCGCGCGCCGTGGCAGACTTGATGGCGCGCACGGCACGCCGCGGCGCGGTCCGCCATGGTGTAACGGCAGCACGACAGCCTTTGGAGCTGTGAGGCCCAGGTTCGAATCCTGGTGGCGGAGCATGAGCGATCAGAACCTCGCGATCATCGTCCTCGCGGCAGGACAGGGCACCCGCATGAAGTCGGCGACCCCGAAGCTGCTGCACCCGCTCGCGGGCTCGCCGGTCGTCGGGCACGTGCTGAACACCGCGCGGGCGCTCGACGCCGCGCACGTGCTCGCCGTCGTGCGGCACGAGCGCGACCGCGTCGCCGAGACCATCGAGGCCGAGCTGCCGGGCACCACGATCGTCGACCAGGACGAGATCCCCGGCACCGGTCGCGCGGTCGAGCAGGCCGTCGCCGCACTGCCCGCCGACTTCGCCGGCGAGGTGCTCGTGCTGAACGGCGACGTGCCGCTGCTCGACGCCGACACGCTCGCCGCGTTCCTCGCGCAGCACCGCGACACCGGCTCGGCCGCCTCGGTGCTCTCCGCGATCTCCGACGACCCGTACGGCTACGGCCGGATCGTCCGCAGCGAGGCCGGCGCCTTCGACCGCATCGTCGAGCAGAAGGACGCGAGCGAGGCCGAACGGGCCATCCCCGAGATCAACGCCGGCATCTACGCCTTCGGCGCCGCCGCGCTCCGCGACCAGCTCGCGAACCTCACGACCGAGAACGCGCAGGGCGAGAAGTACCTCACCGACGTGATCGAGCTGCTCCGGGAGGCCGGCAGCGAGGTCGAGGCCGTGCCCGTCGCCGAGCCGTGGCTCGTCGCCGGCATCAACGACCGCGCGCAGCTCTCCGAGACGGCGGCCCGGCTGAACGCGCTCATCGTGCGCGGCTGGCAGCTGAACGGCGTCACGATCGAGGACCCGGCGACGACCTGGATCGACCTCGCGGTCACGATCGAGCCCGACACGACCATCCGCCCCGGCACCCAGCTGAAGGGGGCGACGACGATCGCCACGGGCGCCGTCGTCGGCCCCGACACCACCCTCGTCGACTGCGAGATCGGCGCCGGCGCGCACGTGAAGCGCACCGACGGCACCCTCGCCGTCATCGGCGCGGGCGCCGAGGTCGGGCCGTTCGCCTACCTCCGCCCCGGCACGGTCCTCGGCGACGACGGCAAGATCGGCACCTTCGTCGAGACGAAGAACGCCGAGATCGGCCGCGGCAGCAAGGTGCCGCACCTGAGCTACATCGGCGACACCCGGGTCGGCGAGCAGTCGAACGTGGGCGCCGGCTCGATCACCGCGAACTACGACGGGGTGAACAAGCACCGCACTGAGATCGGCTCGCACGTGCGCACCGGGTCGCACGGGGTGTTCGTCGCGCCCGTTACGATTGGAGACGGCGTCTACACGGGCGCCGGAACGGTCGTCCGTAAAGACGTCCCGGCCGGAGCGCTCGCCGTGAACGTCGCACCGCAACGCAATATCGAGGGGTGGGTCACCACGCATCGTGCCGGGACCTCGGCCGCCCAGGCGGCCGAGGCCGCGAGCACGGCCGCCGCGACCGACGCCGACTGACACGAGGCCGGACCGGCTGAGAGGACCAACACATGTCGGGTATCGAGACCACTGGATCCAAGCGCCTCGTGCTGGTGTCGGGGCGCGCGCATCCGGAGCTCGCCGAGCAGATCGCCCGCGAGCTCGGCGCCGACCTGGTGCCGACCGATGCCCGCACCTTCGCGAACGGCGAGATCTACGCCCGCTATGACGAGAGCGTGCGCGGCTCCGACGCCTTCGTGATCCAGTCGCACACCTCCCCGATCAACGAGTGGCTCATGGAGCAGCTCATCATGGTCGACGCGCTGAAGCGCGCCTCGGCCAAGCGCATCACGGTGGTCGCCCCGTTCTACCCCTACGCCCGCCAGGACAAGAAGGGCCGCGGCCGCGAGCCGATCTCCGCCCGTCTCGTGGCCGACCTGTTCAAGACCGCCGGCGCCGACCGCATCATGTCGATCGACCTGCACGCCGCGCAGATCCAGGGCTTCTTCGACGGCCCCGTCGACCACCTCTTCGCGATGCCGGTGCTGCTCGAGGAGTTCAAGAACTCGCTCGACCCCGCCACCCTCACCGTCGTCTCGCCCGACATGGGCCGCGTGCGCGTCGCCGACATCTGGAGCGACAAGCTCGGCGCCCCGCTCGCCATCATCCACAAGCGACGCGACCCGCTCGTGCCGAACCAGGTCTCCGTGCACGAGATCGTGGGCGATGTGAAGGGCCGCGTCTGCCTCCTGGTCGACGACCTCATCGACACCGGCCGCACGATCGTGAAGGCCGCCGAAGCGCTCAAGGCCAACGGTGCGATCGGCGTCGTCGTCGCGGCGACGCACGCCGTGTTCTCGAACCCGGCGGTCGAGATCCTGCAGTCCGACTTCATCGACCGCGTCGTCGTCACCGACACGCTGCCGGTGCCGGCCGAGAAGCACTGGGACCGGCTCACGATCCTGCCGATCGCGCCGCTCCTGGCGCGGGCGATCCACGAGGTCTTCGAGGACGGCTCGGTCACAAGCATGTTCGACGGCGCGGCCTGATGACCGGGCCCGGCGCGCAGGCCCCGTCCGGCCGGCCCGCACTGCCCGGCCGCCCGTGGGTCGCGAGCTACGCGGAGGGCGTCCCCGACGACCTGCCGGCCGCCGAGGGCTCGCTCTACGACCTCATCCGACACTCCGTCGAGACCTACCCGGAGCATGTCGCCCTCGAGTTCTTCGGTCGGGAGACGACGTACGCGGAGCTCGGCGCGGAGATCGAGCGGGCGGCCGAGGGGCTGCGCCTGCTCGGCGTGCAGAAGGGCGACCCCGTCGCGATCGTGCTGCCGAACTGCCCGCAGCACATCGTCGCGTTCTACGCCGTGCTCCGGCTCGGTGGCATCGTGGTCGAGCACAATCCGCTGTACACGCCGCGGGAGCTCCGCCACCAGTTCGAGGACCACGGCGCGCGCGTCGTCATCGCCTGGAACAAGGTCGTCGACACCCTGCAGGCGTTCCCCGCCGACCTGAAGCTCGCGCACGTCGTCTCGGTCGACCCGACCCGGGCGATGCCGTTCGGCACCCGCCTCGCGCTCCGGCTCCCGGTCGCGAAGGCGCGCGAGTCCCGGGCCGCACTGACGACGAAGGTGCGCGGCACCGTGCCGTGGCCCGAGCTCGTCTCCGCCGAGCCGATCGACCCGCACATCATCGCCCCCGGCGTCGACGACGTCGCGCTCATCCAGTACACGAGCGGCACCACCGGCAGCCCGAAGGGGGCGACGCTCAGCCACGCCAACCTCATCTCGAACGCCGCCCAATCGCGCAGCTGGGTGCCGGAGATCCCACGCGGCAGCGCCGTCGTCTACGCCGTGCTGCCCATGTTCCACGCCTACGGGCTGACCCTCTGCCTCACCTTCGCGATGAGCATGGGCGCCCGCCTCGTGCTCTTCCCGAAGTTCGACCCGGACCTCGTGCTGAAGGTCGTGAAGCGCCGGCCGCCGACGTTCCTGCCGGCCGTGCCGCCGATCTACGAGCGGCTCACGGCCGCTGCGGCGGCCGAGGGCGTGCCGCTCGCCGGCATCCGCATCGCCATCTCCGGCGCGATGCCGCTCTCCCCGGCCGTCGTCGAACCGTGGGAGGCCGCCACCGGCGGCTACCTGGTCGAGGGCTACGGGCTCTCGGAGTGCTCGCCGGTGCTCATGGCGAACCCGGTCGCCCCGAACCGCAAGGCCGGCACCGTCGGGCTGCCGTTGCCGGGCACCGAGTGCCGCGTCGTCGACCCGGAGGAGCCGACGCGCGACGTCGAGGCCGGCGCCGAGGGCGAGCTCGTCGTGCGCGGCCCGCAGGTCTTCTCCGGCTACTGGAAGAAGCCCGACGAGACCGCCGCGGTCTTCGCCGACGACCCGGAGGGCGGCGCGCCGTGGTTCCGCACGGGCGACATCGTCTCGATCGACGACGAGGGCTTCGTGCGGATCGTCGACCGCATCAAGGAGCTCATCATCACGGGCGGCTTCAACGTGGCCCCGAGCGAGGTGGAGGAGGCGGTGCGCGCGCACCCCTCGGTCGTCGACGTCGCGGTCGTCGGGATGCCGGACGCCCACTCGGGCGAGCAGGTCGTCGCCGTCGTCGTGCTGAAGCCGGGTCAGCAGCTCGACGAGGCCGGCATCCGCCAGGCAGCTCGCGACCAGCTGACCCCGTACAAGGTGCCCAAGCGCGTCGTCGCCGTCGACGAGCTGCCGCGCTCCCTCATCGGCAAGGTGGTCCGGCGCGAGGTGCGCACCCGCCTCATCAACGCCGAGGCCGGCCAGGGCTGACGCGGGCGAGCGCGCCGGGGGTGAGCTGATGGGGTTCCTGAACGGGGAGACCAGGGCGGCCCTCGACGCGCTCGCCGCGCTCGACGGTGGGACCGCGCAGAGCGGACGAACGGATGCCTCGCCGCCCCTCGAACGGGTGCGCGCCGTTCGGCGGGCGCTCCGTGCGCTCGAGGCCGAGCCGGCCCTGCTGGCGGCAGTGCGGGAGGCCCGCGACGACGGCGTCGACTGGTCGCAGCTCGCCGAGGCCGCCGGGCTCAGCGAGGGAGCGGCGAAGCAGCGCTGGGCGGGCGACGACGCCGAGATCGCCGATCGACGCGAGGCGAGCCGCAGACGCAAGCGCGCCCGGCCGTCGAGCCGGCCGACCGAACTGCCGGGACTCTCCGTGGCCGAGGCGGCGGCGAAGCTCGGCGTGACGCCGCAGGCGATCTACCTCCGCGTCAGCCGCGGGCAGCTCGAGGCGCGGACGGTGGAGCTGCCGGACGGGCGGAAGTACAAACGCGTGTTCCCCGACGGCGACGCGCCGGAGGTCTGAGGGCACCGGCGCCCTCGCTCAGGCGGGCACCTCGTCCGGGCCGAGCACGCGGGGCGGCGCGCCCGGCAGGAGACCGAGGTTCGCGACCGCGCGCGGTTCGCCCGAGGCATCCGCGTAGCAGATCCAGCCCGGCCCACCCGGGCCGAAGAGCTCGAGCGCGACGTGCGATCCGACGGCATCCCGATCGAAGCCCGAGACGATGACCGCGCAGCTGCGCGCCGCGCTGGACTGCGCCACGGAGACGGTCGACAGCACCACGGGGGCGAGCATCGCGACGAGCGCGACGATGACGGTGACGCGGATGACCCGGCGGCGGCGATCCCAGCGGGTGGGGCCCTCGGGCGGGGGACCGTCGTCGGCGAAGGCGAGTTCGGCCGGCACCTCGTCCCAATCGCGCGGGCCGCGGGGACCGGGCTCGCCCGGCTCGGCCGGGTGGCGTGGTTCGAGGTCGCGCGGTGCCATGGGGTCCAGTCTCGCATCCGCGGCTGGGAGCCGGGCCCGGCGGAGCAAAGCCGGACGCGGCGGCCGGTGGTTCGGCGGCCGGTGGTTCAGTGTCGGTGGCTCAGCGGCCGGTGGTTCGGCGGCTGGTGGCTCGGCGGCTGGTGGTTCGTCGGCCGGTGGCTCGGCGGCCGGTGGCTCAGCGGCCGGTGGCTCAGCGGCCGGCGAACACCGAGGCGATGCCCACCCCCGCCGCGGCGAGCGTCGCCGCCGAGACCGCGAGCATGAGCCACGGAGCCGGCGCGTAGCGGCCCGTGCTGAGCTCCCGACGGCGGATGCCGCCGACCGCGCCGACCGCGCCCGCGACGAAGAACAGCACCGCGCCGGTCACGACGAGCCACGGCTCGCCCTCGACGAGTCCGGTGCGGAGCGCGAGGAGTGCGTTCACCGCCACCACGAGCGCGGTCCGCGTCCACGACAGCGCGGTGCGCTCCGGCTGCAGCCCGGGGTCGCGGATGACGGTGCTCACGGCAGGATCAGGAACACCGTGAGCACGACGGAGGTGACCAGGCAGACCCCCGCGAGCACCGGCAGCGACCAGCTGAACCGCAGCGGGCGATCGTGTCGCATCGCGATCTCGTTGCTGCGCCAGCGGACGTAGGAGAGCAGGCCGAGCCCGGCCGCGGCGACGCCGAGGCCGACCGAGAGCACCGTGACGACGGCCCGCGGCCCGATGCCCGCGGCGAACTCGTGCAGCAGCACGCCGCCGGCGATGAGGGCGAGCGCGGTGCGGATCCAGGCGAGGAAGGTGCGCTCGTTCGCGAGGGAGAAGCGGTAGTCGGGGTCCTGCCCCTCCTGCTTCCAGCGGGGTTCCGGCATGGCGGCCTCCTCGGCGGTGTCTGCGGTGTGCGTCGCGGGTCGTCGCGAGCCTAACGGCCGCGAGCCCGGCCCGCGTGCAGCGGGGCCGGGCTCGGCGGGTGAGCGGCCGATCGGGCGAGCGGCGCTCGGGTGATCAGTGCTCGGGCGAGCGGCGCTCGGGCGAGCAGTGCTCGGGCGATCGGCGCTCGTACGATCAGTGGGACGAGGGGGTCGTCTCGATCTCGCTGCGGTCGCCCGACCAGAGGGTGTGGAAGACGCCCGGCTTGTCGACGCGCTGGTAGGTGTGCGCGCCGAAGAAGTCGCGCTGGCCCTGCACGAGGGCGGCCGGGAGGCGCTCGGCCCGGAGTCCGTCGTAGTACGCGAGCGAGGAGGAGAACGCCGGAGCCGGGATGCCCGCCTCGGCCGCCGCGACGACGACGCGTCGCCACGCCTGCTGGGCGCCCGCGACCGCGTCGCGGAAGTAGGGGGCGACGACGAGGGCGAGCAGTTCGGGATCCTCGGCGTAGGCGTCGGCGATGCGGTTCAGGAAGCGGGCGCGGATGATGCAGCCGGCGCGCCAGATGCGGGCGATGTCGCCCTTCTTCACGTCCCAGCCGAACTGGGCGGCGCCCGCGATGATCTCGTCGAAGCCCTGCGAGTAGGCGATGATCTTCGACGCGTAGAGGGCCTGCCGCACGTCCTCGATGAAGGCGTCGGCGTCGGCGACGGCCCAGTCGCCGTCGGGGCCGGCCAGGGTCGCGGCCGCTTCGCGCTGCGCGCGCTGGGAGGAGAGGCTGCGGGCGAAGACGGCCTCGGCGATGCCGGAGACGGGGACGCCGAGGTCGAGCGCGTTCTGCACCGTCCAGGCGCCGGTGCCCTTCGCCCCCGCCGAGTCGAGGATGACGTCGACGAGCGGCGCGCCGGTGTCGGCGTCGACCTGGCGCAGCACCTCGGCGGTGATCTCGATGAGGTAGCTCTCGAGCTCGCCCGTGTTCCACTCGGCGAAGATGTCGGCGATCTCCGCCGGCGACTTGCCGGTGCCCTGACGGATGAGGTCGTACGCCTCGGCGATGAGCTGCATGTCGGCGTACTCGATGCCGTTGTGCACCATCTTCACGAAGTGGCCCGCGCCGTCGGTGCCGACGTGGGTGACGCAGGGGGCGCCGTCCTCCGGGGCGCGGGCGGCGATCGTCTCGAGGATCGGGCCGAGCGTCTCGTACGACTCGGCGGTGCCGCCGGGCATGATCGAGGGGCCGTTCAGCGCGCCCTCCTCGCCGCCGGAGATGCCGGTGCCGACGAAGTGGATGCCGCTCGGGCTGATCTCGGCCTCACGGCGGATGGTGTCGTGGAAGTTGGCGTTGCCGCCGTCGACGATGATGTCGCCCGGCTCGAAGCGGCTCACGAGCTCGGAGATGACGGCGTCGGTGCCGCGGCCGGCCTGCACCATGATGATCGCGGTGCGCGGCGTCGCGAGCGAGGCGACGAATTCGTCGTAGCTCTCGGCGGCGACGAACCCCGCCTCCGGGTGCTCGGTCACGAGGGTGCGCGTGCGCTCGGGGGAGCGGTTGAACACCGCGACGGTGTTGCCCTCCCTGCTGGCCAGGTTGCGAGCCAGGTTCGAACCCATGACGGCGAGTCCGACGACTCCGATGTTCGCGACGGCTTCAGGCAAGGCATTCTCCTCGGAACGGGAACGTGGGGTCTTCTCAGCGTAGTGCGCGGCGGAGCGCGGGTGCGCGCGCGGTCTCCCGCCGCCGCTGTGGTACCGTATCGGAAATAAATCTGATTTGTTGCGCTTACACGCGTGTTGAATCAGATGTAATGGGGCGTCTGAGGAGTGCGCATGACCGCGAAGCTGCGAACCCCGCTCATCGTGATGGGCGTGTCCGGGTCGGGTAAGTCGACCATCGGCGAGGCGCTCTCCCGCGCCTTCGGCGTCCCGTTCGTCGACGGCGACGACCTGCACCCGAGCGCCAACAAGCGCAAGATGGCGGCGGGTCAGCCGCTCGACGACGAAGACCGTGCGCCCTGGCTCGAGATCATCGCCTTCCGCATCGGTGCAGAACTGGCCGGGGGGACGCCGATCGTCGTCGCCTGCTCCGCCCTGCGCCGCCGCTACCGCGACCAGCTCGTCGCCCACGCACCCGAGACGGTCTTCGTGCACCTCGTCGGCGGCGCCGAGCTCATCACCGAACGTCAGCACGGCCGCGTGCACGAGTACATGCCGGTGAGCCTGCTCGCCTCGCAGTTCGAGGCGCTCGAACCCCTCGGCGACGGTGAGCGCGGCATCGAGATCGACGTGCGGCGCTCCCCGGCGCAGATCGTCGACGACGTCCGCGCCGCGCTCGACGCGCTCCCGCAGGCCTGACGCCCCGCAGGCCCGACGCCCCGCAGGCCCGACGCCCCGCAGGCCCGACGCCCCGCAGACCCGACGCCCCGCAGCCGACCGCCCGATCCCCGCACCCACCCACCCACCCACCGATCCGAATCGAAGGACGACGATGACCGATCTCGAACTCAACTGGACGCTCGGCACCCCCGGGCTCCTCGGCATCGCGGTCGCGGCGATCGCGGTGCTGCTCCTCCTGATCATGAAGTTCCGCATCCACGCGTTCATCGCGCTCGTGCTCGTGAGCGTGCTGACCGCGATCGCGACGGGCGTGCCCGCCGGGCAGCTCGTGCCGACGCTGCTGTCGGGCTTCGGCGGCACGCTCGCGAGCGTCGCCCTGCTCGTCGGCCTCGGCGCCATGCTCGGCCGCATGCTGGAGGTCTCCGGCGGCGCCGACGTGCTCACGAACGCGCTCATCCGGCGCTTCGGCGAGAAGCGCGCGCCGCTCGCGCTCTCGGTGGCGTCGCTCATGTTCGGCTTCCCGATCTTCTTCGACGCGGGACTCGTCGTGATGCTGCCGATCATCTTCACGGTGGCCCGGCGCCTCGGTGGGTCGCTCCTCTTCTACGCCTTCCCCGCCGCGATCGCGTTCTCGGTCATGCACATCTTCGTGCCGCCGCACCCCGGGCCGGTCGCGGCGACGGGACTCCTCGGCGCCGACGTGGGCTTGGTGCTCGTGCTGGGCCTCGTGATCGCGATCCCCACCTGGTACGTCGTCGGCGCCCTCTTCGGCCGCGTGCTCGGGCGCCGCTTCGATCTGCCCGTGCCCGAGCTCCTCGACGCCGTGCAGGGGTCCAGCGAGACCGAGTTCCGTTCGGCGCCGAAGCTGCGCACCATCGTCTTCCTGCTGCTCCTGCCGCTCGTACTCATCTTCCTGAACACGGGCCTCAACATGGCGGCCACCGCCGGGCTCGTCTCCCTCGAGGACGGCTGGGTGCAGGCGCTCCGCCTCCTCGGCGAGACGCCCATCGCGCTGCTCATCACCGTGTTCTTCGCGATGTGGCTGCTCGGGTGGCGCCAGCGCAAGCCCGCGAGCCTCGTCGAGACCGTCGTCGACTCGGCGCTCGGCCCGGTGTGCTCGATCATCCTCATCACCGGCGCCGGCGGGATGTTCGGCGGCGTGCTCCGGGCGAGCGGCATCGGCGACGCCATCGCCGACTCGCTCGACGCCATCGGCCTGCCGGTCATCGTCGCCGGCTTCGTGATCGCCGCCGTGGTGCGCCTCGCCCAGGGCTCGGCGACCGTGGCGCTCACGACCGCGGCGGCCCTCGTGCAGCCGGTCGTGCTCGGCAATCCCGACTTCAACCCGGTCGAGCTCGCCGCGATCGTGCTGAGCCTCGCCGCGGGCTCGGTGTTCGCGGGCCACGTGAACGACTCCGGCTTCTGGCTCGTGAGCCGGTTCTTCGGCATGGACACGAAGACGACGCTGAAGACCTGGACGGTCGGCCAGGCGCTCGTGGGCACCATGGGCTTCGTGCTGGCCCTCGGCATCTTCCTCCTCGCCGGGGCGTTCTGACGCCCGCGGCCGGCGGGCAGGCGAGGGGCCGCTCAGCCGGGGAAGGCGCGCGGCTCGTCGCGCCAGACCGGCTCGACCTCGGCGACGGTGCGACGCATGATGCGGTCCATCGCGTCTCTGGCCGCCTCGGGGCGGCGGCCGAGCACGGCGTCGGCCACGTCGAGGTGGAGCTGCAGGGCCTCCTCGTGCGGCTGCGCCGGCATGAGTCCGTAGTGGGTGCGCCCGCGCAGCACCTCGGCGATGACGCCCTGGAGACGGGCGAACATCTCGTTGCCCGAGGCGGCGAGCACCAGGGCGTGGAAGCGGATGTCGAGCTCGAGGAACTCCTCGAGGCGCCCCGCCCGGCCGACCGCCCGCATCCGGCCGGCGATCGCGATCAGTTCGGCGGCGGCGTCGTCGCTGCCGTGCACCGCGGCGAGCTCGGCGGCCGCCGGCTCGACCGCCGAGCGCAGCTCGGTGAGCGAGCGCAGCTGGGCGCCCTTCCCGGACGACGCGAGGCGCCAGCGGATGACCGAGGCGTCGAACACGTTCCAGGAGGAGGCGGGAAGCACCCGGATGCCGAGCCGCTTCACGCTCTCGACGAGCCCGAGCGAGGCCAGCACGCGCACCGCCTCCCGCACGACGGAGCGCGAGACGCCGAGCTCGGTCTCGAGCGAGGCGGCGAGCAGCGTGGCGCCGGCCGGCAGCTTGCCGTCGACGATCCGCCGGCCGAGCGTGTCGACGGCGAGGTCGTGCAGGCGGGAGCTCATGGGTCGAGGATAGCGAGCCGCCGCCCGGGGATGGCGCCCCGATCACGCCGGAATTCCGCCCGGTCGGCGGCGGCCGCGCGATCGGGTAGACTGGGCCACTGAACTTCGGCGAGGGAGGCCGCGGGCGGGCGCGAGTCGGCTCGAGGCATCCGTGATCGACGCGGTCGAATGCGACTCACGGCGATTCCTCACGCGCACCCCTCCGGTGCCGCGCGTTCGAGTTGAAGAGAACAGACACCAGATCTGGGCCGGCAGAGTGCACCACCCCGGAGCGCAGCAGCGTGGGCCCCGCAAGGAGAACCATCATGGACGAAGACAACAAGGTCGAAGCCCTCGAGCGCGACTCGTTCGGCAAGGGTGCGGCGCGCAAGCTCCGCGCCACCGGCCGCATCCCCGCCGTCGTGTACGGTCACGGCACCGAGCCGGTGCACGTGAGCCTGCCGGCCCACCAGATCGGCCTCATCGTGCGCAAGGCGAACGCCGTGCTCGACCTGCAGATCTCGGGCAAGAGCCAGCTCACCCTGGTCAAGGACGTGCAGAAGGACCCGGTGCGCCAGATCATCGAGCACCTCGACCTCATCGTCGTGAAGAAGGGCGAGAAGGTCCAGGTCGAGGTGCCGGTGCACCTCGAGGGCGAGTCGGCCGCGGGCACCGTCGCCGACCTCGACTCGCACACCCTGACCCTCGAGGTCGAGGCCACCCACATCCCCGAGAACGTCGTCGTGTCGGTCGAGGGCCTCGAGGAGGGCACCCAGCTCCACGCGAAGGACGTCACCCTGCCGAAGGGCGCTGCACTCATCAGCGACGCCGACGCGCTCGTCGTGAACGTGCACGTGCCGCAGAAGGCGGCCGACGTCGACGAGACCGCCGAGGGCGAGGAGGCCGCCGAGGCCCCCGCCGAGGAGGCGGCCGCGGAGTAAGCTCCGCGCCTCCGCGCACGAGGGCCCGCCCCGATCCCCGGATCGAGGCGGGCCCTCGTCGTCGGGCCGCGTCGACCCGCCTCGACCCGCCTCGCGTCGCGGGCGGGCGGCCCGCCGTCCGGTACGCTCGGACCTCGGGCCGATCGGCCCGAAGGACTGATCGGAGCCCGGCATGGCATGGTTCCGGCGGCGCGGACGAGAGGATCCCGAGGTGGCGCAGAACACCTGGCTGGTGGTCGGCCTCGGCAACCCCGGCGCGCAGTACGCGGGCAACCGGCACAACGTCGGCCAGATGGTGCTCGACGAGCTGGCCGCCCGGCTCGGCGCGGCCTTCAAGAGCCACAAGACCCCGTCCCGCGTGGCCGAGGGGTTCCTCCGCCCCGGCGGGCCGAAGCTCGTGCTCGCGAAGCCGAACAGCTACATGAACACCTCGGGCGGCCCGGTCTCGGCGCTCGCGAAGTTCTACGACGTCCCCGTCGAGCGGCTCGTCGTCGTGCACGACGAGCTCGACCTGCCGTTCGACACGGTTCGGCTGAAGCAGGGCGGCGGACACGGCGGCCACAACGGGCTGCGCGACATCTCGAAGGCGCTCGGCGCCGACTACCTGCGGGTCCGGGTCGGCGTCGGCCGGCCGCCGGGGCGCCAGGACCCCGCCGACTTCGTGCTCAAGGACTTCTCCGGCACCGAACGGGCATCGCTGCCGAACCTGCTCGCCGACGCCGCCGACGCAGTCGAGGCCATCGCCGACGACGGGCTGCTCGCCGCCCAGCAGCGCTTCCACTCGCCCAGCTGAACTGGGCTGAGCTGAGCTGGCTGGGCTGGGCTGGCGCGGCGCGGTGCGGCGCGCCTCGGACTAGATCAGCCCGCGCAGGAACTCCTCCGGGCTGGTGCCCGCGGCACGCGCGCGCTCGACGAGCCGTGCGTGCTCGTCGCTCGTGAGCTCGAGCGACATCGACCGCCAGTCGGCCGCCGGGTCGTCGAAGTCGAAGAGGGTGGCGTCGGCGGGGGAGCGGTCGTCGTGCAGCACGGGCTCGAACGGCGCCGGCTCGAACGGCGCGGGCTCGAACGGCGCGGATGCCCCGGCCGGGGCCGGTGCCGGTGCCGGGACCGCTGCGGCATCCGCCTCGCACGTGCCCGACCAGCCCGGGCCGGTGGGGATCGCCGAGCCGCGCCGGTAGGCCTCCGCCACCGCGCGGGCCCGCTCGTCGGCGGCCTCGTTCATCGGGTGCCCGACGTGCCCCTTCACCCACTCGAAGCGGTAGCGCCGCCCGGCGATGGCCTCGTCGAGCTGCTTCAGGAGCTCGACGTTCAGCACGGGCTTGCCGTCGGACTTGCGCCAGCCCTTGCGCTTCCAGTTCGGCATCCACTTCGTCACCGAGTTGATCACGTACTGGCTGTCGCACTGCACGAGCAGCTCCTCGTCGAGGTGCGCCGTCGCGCGGAACAGCTCGAGGACCGCGGTGAGCTCGCCCTGGTTGTTGGTGGCGTGCTTCCAGCCGCCCGCCGCCCAGCAATCGTCGGCGACGTACCAGGCCCAGCCTGCCGGGCCGGGGTTGCCGAGGGCCGATCCGTCTGCGGCGGCGATGATCATGCGTGGTCCTTCCGTTCGGCCGTCGGGCCGCGCCAATCGTATCCGGCACCACCGCGGGGCGCCGCGGGGGACGCCTCGACCGGGAGCCGTGTCGGTGGGGAGACGTAGACTTCTCCGGTGAGTCTGCAGGGTCTGAACACGGCGCTCTCGCGCGCCTCCACGATCGAACGCGCCCTTGGCGAAGCGCTGCGCAGCGCGGACTTCTCGGCTCCGGCCGGGCTCGACGCCCCGCTGCTCGCCGGCCTGCTGGAGCGGCGCCGTGCCGCCGGGCTCGCCCCGGTGCTGCTCGTGGTGACCGCCACGAGCCGTGAGGGCGAGGCACTGCGCGCCTCCCTCGCGCCCTACCTGCCGGCCGACGCCGAGCTGCTCGAGTTCCCGGCGTGGGAGACCCTGCCGCACGAGCGGCTCTCGCCGAGCGCCGAGACGGTCGGCCGGCGCCTGCACGCCATCCGGCGCCTGCACGAGTGGGGCGCCGGGGAGCGGCATCCGCTCGTCGTCGTCGCCTCCGTGCGGGCCGCCCTCCAGCCGATCGCCGACAACCTCGCCGACCTCGCGCCGATCGAGCTCGTCGCCGGCGCGCGCGGCCACGACCTCTCCGAGCTCGCGCTGCGGCTCGTCGATCTCGCCTACGCCCGCGTCGACATGGTGTCCCGACGCGGCGAGTTCGCCGTGCGCGGCGGCATCCTCGACGTCTTCCCGCCGACGGCCGACCACCCGGTGCGCGTCGAGTTCTTCGGCGACGAGGTCGAAGAGCTGCGCGCCTTCTCGGTCGCCGACCAGCGCTCGCTGCCCGAGCCCGTCGAGCGCGTGCACCTCGCCCCGAGCCGCGAGCTGCTGCTCACGCCGACGGTGCGCCAGCGGGCCCGTGAGATGGTGCACGAGTTCCCGAGCCTCTCGCAGATGCTCGAGAAGATCGCCGAGGGCATCCCGGTCGAGGGCATGGAGTCGCTCGCTCCCGCCCTCACCGAGCGGCTCGTGCCGCTCAGCCACTATCTGCCCGACCAGGCCGCGATCGCCGTCGTCGCGCCCGAGCGGGTGGCCGGCCGCGCCGCGAGCCTCGCCGAGACGAACCGGGAGTTCCTGGCCGCCGCCTGGAGCGCCGCCACCGTCGGCGCCGGCGCGCCCATCGACCTCGATGCGGGCGACTTCCTGAGCCTGCGCGAACTGCGGGATGCCGCGATGTTGAGCGCGCCCGGCGAGCCGGATCCGAAGCGGGCGTGGTGGACGCTGTCGCACTTCGACGCCGGCGAGGCCGCCGAAGACCTCGAGCTCGACACGAGCTACGTCCGGATCGCGGCGAACGCGGTGCCGAGCTTCCAGGGCAACGTCTCGGGGGCGGTCGAGCACGTCGCCGAGCGGATGCGCGAGGGCTGGGCGCTCGTCGTCGCCGCCGCCGGGCAGGGCCTCGTGGAGCGCGCGCGCGACGTGCTCGCCGAAGCCGGCCTCGCCGCCCGCCTCGTCGAGGAAGTGCCCGCCGATCCGGAGCCGGGCGTCGTGTTCCTCGTGCAGGCCGAGGCGGCGCGCGGTTTCGAGGTGCCGGAGGCGAAGCTCGGCCTGCTCGCCGAGGCCGAGTTCTACGGACGCTCCGCCGCCTACGACCCGCGCGCCGGCAAGAAGCTCGCCACGCGCCGGCGCAACGTCGTCGACCCGATCCAGCTGAAGCCGGGCGACCACGTCGTGCACGCCACCCACGGCATCGGCCGCTTCGTCGAGCTCGTCCAGCGCGAGGTGGCGACCGGCACCCGGCCGAAGGGCCCGAGCCGCACCGCCGGCATCGCCCAGCAGCCGACGACGGTGCGCGAGTACCTCGTGCTGGAGTACGCGCCGTCCAAGCGCGGCCAGGCCGGCGACCGGCTGTTCGTGCCGATGGACCAGCTCGATCTCCTGAGCCGCTACGTGGGCGGCGAGGCGCCTTCGCTCTCCAAGATGGGCGGCAGCGACTGGGCGCAGGCGAAGGGCCGCGCCCGCAGGGCGGTGCGCGACATCGCGGTCGAGCTCGTGAAGCTCTACTCGGCGCGGATGGCGGCCAAGGGGCACGCCTTCGGCCCCGACACGCCCTGGCAGCACGAGCTCGAAGAGGCGTTCCCCTTCACCGAGACGAACGATCAGCTCCAGACCATCGACGAGGTGAAGGCCGACATGGAGCGGCCCATCCCGATGGACCGGCTGCTCGCGGGTGACGTCGGCTTCGGCAAGACCGAGGTCGCGGTACGCGCCGCCTTCAAGGCGATCCAGGACGGCAAGCAGGCCGCCATGCTGGTGCCGACGACGCTCCTCGTGAAGCAGCACTTCGAGACCTTCACCGAGCGCTTCGCGGGCTTCCCCGTGCACGTGCGGGCGCTCAGCCGCTTCCAGACCGACAAGGAGGCGCGCGAGACGATCGCCGGTCTCGCCGACGGCACCGTCGACCTCGTGATCGGCACCCACCGCATCCTCACCGAGAAGGTGCGGTTCAAAGACCTCGGGCTGATGATCATCGACGAGGAGCAGCGCTTCGGCGTCGAGCACAAGGACGCGCTGAAGAAGCTCAAGACGAACGTCGACATCCTCGCGATGAGCGCCACGCCGATCCCGCGTTCCCTCGAGATGGCCGTCACCGGCATCCGCGAGATGTCGACGCTCGTGACCCCGCCGGAGGACCGGCATCCGATCCTCACCTTCGTCGGACCGTACTCCGAGCAGCAGGTGGGCGCCGCCATCCGTCGCGAGATGCTCCGCGAGGGCCAGGTGTTCTTCGTGCACAACCGGGTGTCCTCGATCAACCGCGTCGCGGCGCAGCTCGCCGAGCTCGTACCCGAAGCGCGCATCGCGGTCGCGCACGGCCAGCTCCCCGAGCATGCGCTCGACCAGATCGTGAGCGATTTCTGGGAGCGCAAGTTCGACGTGCTCGTCTCGACGACCATCATCGAGACCGGCCTCGACATCTCGAACGCGAACACGATCATCATCGACCGCGCCGACAAGTACGGGCTCTCGCAGCTGCACCAGCTGCGCGGGCGGGTCGGCCGCGGGCGCGAGCGCGCCTACGCCTACTTCCTCTACGACCCGGCGAAGCCGCTCAGCGAGACCGCGCACGACCGGCTCTCGACGATCGCGGCGAACAACGAGCTCGGCGGCGGCATGCAGATCGCGCTGAAAGACCTCGAGATCCGCGGGGCCGGCAACCTGCTCGGGGCCGAGCAGGCCGGCCACATCGCGGGCGTCGGCTTCGATCTCTATCTGCGGATGATCGGCGAGGCGGTCTCGGCGTTCCGCGGCGAGGTCGCCGAGGGGCAGACGGAGCTGCGGCTCGAGCTCCCCGTCGACGCGCACATCCCCGAGGACTACGTCGACAGCGAGCGGCTGCGGCTCGAGGCCTACCAGAAGCTCTCCGCGGCGAGCGGGCCGGCATCGAAGGACGGGCAGATCGACCAAGTGCTCGAGGAGCTCGTCGACCGGTACGGTGCCCCGCCGGAGTCGGTCGAGCACCTCGTCGCGGTCTCGAGGCTCCGCCGTCAGGCGCAGCTCGCCGGGCTCGCCGAGGTCATCGCGACCGGGTCGAAGCTCCGCATCGCCCCGGCGAAGATCCCCGATTCCAGGCGGGTTCGGCTCGAGCGGCTGTACCCCGGCGCGAAGCACTTCGCCCAGAACGACGTGATCCTCGTGCCGTTCCCGACCCCGGGCGGCGAGGCGCCGGGCGACGGCGACCTCATCGAGTGGGTGTCCAGGCTCGTGGCGAACATCTTCGAGCCGAGCCCGGCCCCGGCCGAGCAGGGCTGAGCAGCAGAGCCGGGGCCCGTGGGGCTGCGGCTGCACGCGCGCCGGGAGGAGATCGTCGCCGAGGGAGGATGCCTCGGGGGATCCGGTCCTCCCGAGGGGCGATTCTCCTCGCGCGGCAGGCCTAGGGCTTGAGGTGGCCCCACTCGGCGAGGAACTCGGCGACCGTCATGGTCTCGAGGTCGAGCCGGATCTGCTGCAGCAGCATGTCGGCGTCGACGAGCGAACCCGCCTTCGTGCGGATGACGGGCGCCGCCGAGTCGGTGCGCACCACCACGAGCTCCGCGACCGAGGGGCCGCCGAGGCTCGTCGCCTCGCCCGCGACGAGCAGCACGGTGTGCACGAGCTTGCCGAGGCCGCGGAGCCGCCGGGGGCGGAGCTCCGCGCGCAGGTGCGCGCTCGCCGGCTCGGCGCCGTCGGGCAGGCCTGGGTCATCGGGCAGGCCTGGGTCATCGGGCAGGCCGTCGTCGGGCAGCTCCGCCGCGCTCATCGGGAGAACGCCCCGCCCACGCCCGCCCGCGCGCCGCGCCGGCGGTACTGCGCCGAGCGCAGCGACACCGCGACGGCGGACACCACGATCGCGACGCCCGAGCCGAGGAGCACCGCGAGCGTGCCCTCGTCGGCGACCTCCGGCAGCCCGGCGAAGGCGAGCTCGTTCATGAGCAGCGACACCGTGAAGCCGATGCCGCCGAGCGCGCCGACGACGAGCAGGTCGCCCCAGGTGAGCGGCGTGCTGTCGCGCCGTCGCGCCACCAGCGCGCCGATGCCGCCGCCGATCAGGATGCCGACGATCTTGCCGACCGGGAGGCCGACGAAGATGCCCCAGAAGGCCGGGTCCAGCTCCGACGGACTCACCTGCGGGACGGCGACCATCGCGGCAGACAGCGCGAACAGGGGCAGCACGACGCCGTTCGACCAGGGTTCGAGGGCGTGGACGGCGCGTCCGCCGGGTCGGCGGGCCATCACGAGGCCGAGCGCGACGCCCGCGATCGTCGCGTGCACCCCGGACTGGTACACGAAGTACCAGGCGAGCACGCCGAGCAGGATCAGCACGGCGACGACGGGCCACTGCGGCCGACGGGAGAGGATCCACGCCGAGCGGGGCTTCATCATGCGGCTGACCGCGCCGAACAGGGCGATCGCGATGCCCGCGAAGCCGAGCGAGGCGAGATCGGCGTCGCTCGTGAAGAAGAACGCGATGATGAGGATGGCGATGAGGTCGTCGAGCACCGCGAGGGCGAGCAGGAACACCCGCACGCGGGTCGGGATCCAGGTGCCGAACACCGCGAGCACGCCGAGCGCGAAGGCGATGTCGGTCGCGGTCGGGATCGGCCAGCCGTCGGCGGTCGGGGTGCCCGCCGTGAACGCGAGGAAGATCAGCGCCGGCACGACGACCCCGCCGACGGCGGCGATCGCCGGCAGCAGCGCCTTCGACAGGCTGTTCAGCTCGCCGATCACGAGCTCGCGCTTCAACTCGACCGCGACGATGAAGAAGAAGATCGCGAGCAGGCCGTCGCTGATCCAGTGGCCGATCGAGAGGTCGAGGCCGAGCCACGGCAGCTCGAGGTGCTCGGTCTTCAGGGCCAGCAGACCGGGACCGGCCGAGGTGTTCGCGAGCAGGAGGCCGAGGGCGGCGGCGACGAGGAGCAGGACGGCGGCCCAGCGCTCGGATCGGAGGAGGTTCATGCGAGCCTTTCGTACGGTCTTCGATCACGTTCGCCGACCAGACTTCCCGGCACTCCGCGAACGATCCTACCGCGCAGGTGCCGGGCGGCCCGTGCCGCCGTACGCTGGGGCGGTGACCCTCTCCCTCTGGGCGACGCTCCTCGCCGCCTGCTTCGTGATCAGCTTCACGCCGGGGGCCGGGGCGATCAACACGATGGGCAACTCGCTCACGGTCGGCTTCCTCCGCTCGATCTGGGGAATCCTCGGCCAGCAGGCGGCGCTCGTCGTGCACATCGTGATCGTCGCGGCGGGCGTCGGCGTGCTCGTCACGGGGTCGCCCGTGGTCTTCGAGATCATCCGGTACGCGGGGGCCGCCTACCTCGTGTACCTCGGCATCCGCCAGATCCTGGCCAAGCCGAGCGCCGAGGCGGTGGCGGTCGATGCGGCGCGGGCGGATGGCACGGAGCCGGCCGAGCCCGAAGCGGAGGCGGCGCCACCCGCGGCGCCGAGCGGCGAGTCGCGCTGGTCGATGTTCCGGCGCGGGCTCTGGGTGAACCTCCTGAACCCGAAGGCGATCGTGTTCTTCCTCGCCTTCCTGCCGCAGTTCATCCGGCCGGGGCTGCCGCTGCTGCCGCAGTACCTCGTGGTCGGGGCGACGGTGGTGCTCGTCGACGTCATCGTGATGTGGGGCTTCTTCGCGGTCGCCGCGCAGGGACTGCGCCGGCTCACCGCCTCCGCGCGGGGGCAGCGCATCGTGAACCGCCTGTTCGGCAGCCTGTTCATCGGCGTCGGGGTGCTGCTCGCGGTCGTGCACTAGCCCCGCCCGAGACGGGCCAGCCTAGGCTGGGCGCATGACCGCCGCCGCCCATCCCGCCCTCGACGAGCTCATCGCCACGGTCGCGCTGCTGCGCGCCCCGGGCGGCTGCCCCTGGGATGCCGAGCAGACCCACGAGTCGCTCGTGCAGTACCTCGTCGAGGAGTGCTGGGAGCTCATCGACGCGATCGAGTCGGGCGACCGCGCCGAGATGATCGAGGAGCTCGGCGATGTGCTCTACCAGGTGCTCTTCCACGCCGATCTCGCCGCGCACACCCCGGGCGAGGACTTCGACCTCGAGGACGTCGCCCGGCACATGACCGCGAAGATGGTGGCGCGGCATCCGCATGTCTTCGGCGACCGTGAGGCGGAGACCGCCGAGGACGTCGTCGGCTTCTGGGACGAGCTGAAGGCCGACGAGAAGCCGCACCGCACGAGCGTGCTCGACGGCGTGCCGATGGGTATGCCCGCGCTCGCGCTCGCCGCGAAGGTGCTGACCAAGGCCGAGAAGGCGGGCGTCGCGCCGAGCGCGAGCCCGCACGCCCCGGCCGATCCGCTCCTCGGCGAGCCGTTCCCTGCCGACGAGGCCGAGCTCGGCGAGGCGCTGCTCCGACTCGTCGCCGAGGCCCGCGGCCGCGGCCTGGACGCGGAGCGGGCGCTGCGCGGGGCGATCAGAGGCTTCACCGCCGAGGTGCGCGCCGCCGAGGCGTCCACGCCGCCCGGGCCGCGCGAATAACCCCGGCACGTCGGGCAGCCCCGGCACGTCGGGCAGCCCGGCGACGCGGGCACCGGCCGGCGCCTGGAAGAATGGGCGCATGGCCCAGACCGTCACGCCTCCGCGCGGCATGCGCGACTTCCTGCCCGCCGAGAAGGCCCGTCGCGAGCACGCGCTCGGCGTCATCCGCGGGGTCTACGCCGCGCACGGCTTCGACGAGATCGAGACGCCCGTGATGGAGGACAGCTCCCGGCTGCACGCCGGCCTCGGCGGCGACAACGAGAAGCTCGCCTTCGCCGTGATGAAGCGCGGGCTCGGCGAGGCGGAGCTCAGCGCCGCGGCCGCGGCGGGCGACCCGCTCTCGCTCGCCGACCTCGGCCTGCGCTACGACCTCACCGTGCCGCTCGCGCGCTTCTACGCGACGCACCGCGCGGCGCTGCCGCCCGTGTTCCGCTCCATCCAGATCGCGCCGGTCTGGCGGGCCGAGCGCCCGCAGAAGGGGCGCTACCGCCAGTTCGTGCAGTGCGACATCGACATCATCGGCGACGCCACCCCGCTCGCCGAGCTCGAGCTGCTGACGGCGACCGTCGCGACGCTCGACGCGCTCGGCCTCGCCGGCTGCACCATCCGCCTGAACGACCGGCGCATCCTCGCCGGCATCCTCGCCGCCTGGGGCGTGCCGCCCGAGCTCCGCGAGCGCGCGCTCATCACGGTCGACAAGCTCGACAAGATCGGCGTCGACGGGGTCGCCGACGAGCTCGTCGAGACCGGGGCCGTGGCCGCCCCCGACGCCGTCGTCGAAGCCCTGCACGGCCTCGCCACCGCCGACTGGCACCTGCACGACGGCGTCGCCCCGCCGCCCGCCTGGCTCGACCCCGACGCCTACCGTGAGCTGCTCGCGCTCCGGGAGGCGCTGCCGGGGGCGGCCATCGAGTTCGACCCGACCCTCGTGCGCGGCATGGGCTACTACACGGGCACGATCTTCGAGATCGCGCACCCCGAGTTCGGCTACTCGCTCGGCGGCGGCGGACGCTACGACGGCATGATCGGGCGGTTCCTCGGCCAGGAGGTGCCGGCCTGCGGCTTCTCGATCGGCTTCGAGCGGATCGTCGACCTGCTCGAGCTCCGCAACGCCGGCCGCCCCCGCGCGGTCGTACTCGTCCACGACGGCGCGACTCCGGCCGAGCGCCTGCTCGCGATCAAGCGGGAGCTCGTCGCCTCCGGCGTCCGTGTGCGCCTCGAACGCCGGGTGAAGAACTTCCGGGCGCTCCTCGACCGGGTCACCGCCGACGGCTTCGACGCCTTCGCCACCGTGACGGCCGACACGGCGGATGCCTCGGCGCTCGAGTTCCGGGAGCTCGCCGAGTAGCGCCGCGACCCGCGGAGTTGTGGCTCCCGCCGACGCCTCTAGACTGGGCGGCGGATCACGATGGCGTCGTCCACACCTTCCCAACCCCACGAAGCCCCCATCAGAGGAGTCCACTGTGGCATTCATCGAAGCAGTCGGCGCGCGCGAGATTCTCGATTCGCGCGGCAACCCCACCGTCGAGGTCGAGGTCCTCCTCGACGACGGCTCGCTCGCGCGGGCGGCCGTGCCCTCGGGGGCGTCGACCGGGGCGTTCGAGGCGTACGAGCTGCGCGACGGCGACGCCGACCGCTACCTCGGCAAGGGCGTGCAGAAGGCCGTCGACGCCGTGCTCGACGTGCTCGGCCCGGCCATCGAAGACCTCGACGCGAGCGACCAGCGCCTCGTCGACGCCGCCCTCATCGAGGCCGACGGCACCGAAAACAAGAGCCGCCTCGGCGCCAACGCCATCCTCGGTGTCTCTCTCGCCGTCGCGAAGGCCGCGGCCGACGCCTCCGACCTGCCGCTGTTCCGCTACCTCGGCGGGCCGAACGCGCACGTGCTGCCCGTGCCGATGATGAACATCATCAACGGCGGCGCGCACGCCGACACCGGCGTCGACATCCAGGAGTTCATGATCCTCCCGGTCGGCGCGCCGACCTTCTCGGAGGGCCTGCGCTGGGGCGTCGAGACCTACCACGCGCTGAAGAGCCTGCTGAAGGCGAACGGCCTCTCGACCGGCCTCGGCGACGAGGGCGGCTTCGCCCCCGACTTCGCGCACAACCGCGCCGCGCTCGACTTCATCTCCGAGGCCGTGCAGAAGGCCGGCTTCACCCTCGGCACCGACATCGCACTCGGCCTCGACGTCGCGTCGACGGAGTTCTTCGAGAACGGCGTCTACCGCTTCGAGGGCAAGGACCGCACCGCGGCCGAGATGAACGCGTACTACGCCGAGCTCGCCGAGGCCTACCCCCTGGTCTCGATCGAGGACCCGCTGGCCGAGGACGACTGGGACGGCTGGGCCGAGCTCACCGCCTCGCTCGGGCAGAAGCTGCAGCTCGTCGGCGACGACCTGTTCGTGACCAACCCGAAGCGACTCGCCGACGGCATCGCGAAGCACGCCGGCAACTCGATCCTCGTGAAGGTCAACCAGATCGGCACCCTCACCGAGACCCTCGACGCCGTCACGCTCGCGCAGCGCGCCGGCTACACCGCGGTGCTCTCGCACCGCTCGGGCGAGACCGAGGACACCACGATCGCCGACCTCGCGGTGGCGACCGACTGCGGCCAGATCAAGACGGGCGCGCCCGCCCGTTCGGAGCGGGTCGCCAAGTACAATCAGCTTCTGAGGATCGAAGAAGAGCTCGGTGAGGCCGCGGTGTACGCCGGCCGCACGGCTTTCCCGCGCTTCACGGCGTAAGACGATCGCGGCGCGAGAGCGCAGCGGAACGCAGGGGGCGGCCAGGCGGCCGCCCCCTGCGGCGTTCCCCGGGCGATCGGCCGGGAAGGAGGCGTCATGAGCGGACCGAAGCGTCCCGAGCGCCCCGGACGGCCGAGGCCCCCGCGGCCCGCGACTCCCGCATCGCCGCCCGAGACCACCCGGCCCGCACCGGCCGGCCCGACGGCCCCGCGCAGCGCGCGGCGACGCGCCGCCTCGGCGGCCGCCGCGGCCCCCGAGGCCGGCGCCGTGCGGCAGGGCTGGCTCGGCGGCATCCGCTTCTCGGGCTTCTCGCTCATCATGATGGGCCTGCTCGTGCTCGCCGTCGTCGTGCTCGCGCCCACGATCTCCGCCTTCGCCTCGCAGCGCCAGCAGATCGCCGAGCTGCGCGCCGAGGTGTCGCAGCAGGAGGCCGAGCTCACGAAGCTGCGCACCGAGCGCGAGCGCTGGAGCGACGAGACGTTCATCGTCACCCAGGCGCGCGAACGGCTCTACTACGTGCTGCCCGGCGAGGTCAGCTACCTCGTCATCGACGACCGCAGCGACGCCGACAAGGCCGAGGCCGAGCAGGCGGTCTCCGCCGAGGTGACCGAGGCCCGGCGCGACTGGCTGACGAGCCTCCTCGACTCGGTGATGACCGCGGGCCTGGCACCGGCGCCCGCCGACCCGACCGCGCCGCCCGCCGACCCTGCAGCGACCACGCCGCCCGCCGCGGCCCCATCCGGAGGTACCCGATGACCCGCCCGCCGTTCGAGCCCGTCGCCGAGCGCGACCTCCGCATCGTCTCGGCCCAGCTCGGCCGCGAGGCGCGCAACGTCGTCGGCATCGCGGCTCGCTGCGTCTGCGGGGCCCCGACCGTCGTCGCCACCGCCCCGCGGCTGGCCGACGGCACGCCGTTCCCGACCTTCTACTACCTGAGCCACCCCGCCGCCACCGCGGCGATGAGCTTCCTCGAGGCCGCCCAGCTCATGGTCGAGTGCAATGAGCTGCTGCACGCCGACGCCGAGCTCGCCGCGGGCTACGCCCGGGCCCACGAGGAGTACCTGGCCGACCGCGCCCAGTTCGGCGAGGTGCCGGAGATCGCCGGCGTCTCGGCCGGCGGCATGCCGAATCGCGTCAAGTGCCTGCACGCGGTCGCCGCGCACGCGCTCGCCGCCGGCCCCGGCGCGAACCCCGTCGGCGACCTCGCGCTCGCCCGCTCGAGCTGGTCGCCGGAGGTCTGCCAGTGCGCCGACTACGGCATCGACCGACTGCCGGGTGCCGCCGACGACGCGCCGCCGACCGCGGAGCCGGGCCGATGACCTCGCGCCGGCGCGGCGGCCGGGTGTCGCGGCTCGTGCGCGGGCTCGCGCTCGTCGCCGCGACCGCGGGCCTCGTCGGCGTCGGTGCGGCCCCCGCGCACGCGGACACCGTCCGCGACCTCGAGTACTGGCTCAGCGAGTACGGCTTCTCCACCGCCTGGAACACGACGAAGGGCAAGGGCGTCACCGTGGCCGTCATCGACACCGGCGTCGCGGGCACCGTCGTCGAGCTCAAGGGCGCGATCACCGGGGGCACGGATGTCTCGGGCCTCGGCTCGCCCGACGGGCAGACCCCGGTCGGCGAGAAGCCGGAGCACGGCACGATGGTCGCCTCGCTCCTCGCCGGCCGCGGCTCGACGCCGGGGAACGGCGTCATCGGCGTCGCGCCCGAGGCATCCATCCTCACCGCGTCCGTCGCCTTCGGCGAGGACACGGGGGCGGCGGCGTCGAACGACGAGCAGATCGCCGAGGCGGTGACCTGGGCCGTCGACCACGGTGCCGACGTCATCAACATGTCGCTCACGCGCAACACCCGGGACTGGCCGGAGAGCTGGGACGCGGCGTTCATGCACGCCTTCGAGCAGGACGTCGTGATCGTCGCGGCGGCGGGCAACCGCGGCAGCGGCACCACCGAGGTCGGCGCGCCCGCGACGATCCCCGGCGTGCTGACCGTCGCCGGCGTCGACCGCGAGGGCAACGCGAGCTTCGATGCGAGCTCGCAGGGCATCACGATCGCGGTCGCGGCGCCCAGCGAGGACCTGGTGGGTGTGCGTCCCGACGGCTCGTACGTGCAGTGGAACGGCACCAGCGCGGCGGCGCCGATCGTCTCGGGGCTCGTGGCGCTCGTGCGCGCCGAGTACCCCGAGCTCGACGCGGCGAACGTGATCAACCGGGTGATCTCCACCGCCGACCCGAAGGGCCACCCGGTCGGCGGCCCGCTCTACGGCTACGGCATCATCGACCCGGTCGCCGCCCTCACGAAGGACGTGCCGAGGGTCGAGGCGAACCCGCTCGGCAGCCTGTCCGACTGGATCCGGCTGCACCGCCGGGCGAGCGGGGAGGCGCCGGCGACGGCGGCGCCCGACGAGCAGATCGTGCCGATCGCCGACCCGCCGCTGCCCGAGTCGGCGAGCACCCAGACCCTACTGCCCACCTCGTGGACGCTCGCATATATCACGATCCCGCTCTCACTGGTCGCGGGATTTGGTACGCTAGCAGCGCTGTTGGGCATCGGCGCCACTCGGCATATCAGGCGGAGCACCCGCGGCGGCGGGGACTGACCGCCCATCCCCACAAATCAAGGAGTCCATTCACCGTGCCCAAGATTCTCATCGTCGGTGGCGGGTATGCAGGTTTCTACACCGCGTGGAAGCTCGAGAAGTGGCTGCGTCCCGGCGAAGCCGAGGTCACCGTGGTCGACCCGCTGCCCTACATGACGTACCAGCCGTTCCTCCCCGAGGTCGCGGCCGGGTCCATCGAGGCGCGCCACGCGGTCGTCGCGCAGCGCCGCCACCTGAAGAAGACGAACGTCGTCACCGCCAAGGTCACGAAGATCGACCACGCGGCCAAGACGGCGACGATCACCCCGGCCGAGGGCGAGCCGTGGCAGTTCGACTACGACATCGTCGTGGTCACCGGCGGCGCCGTCTCGCGCACCTTCCCGATCCCCGGCATCGCCGAGAACGCGATCGGCCTGAAGACCATCGAAGAGGCGGTCGCGATCCGCGACCGGCTGCTCTCGAACTTCGACCAGGCGTCCAACCTGCCCGCCGGGCCCGAGCGCGACCGGCTGCTCACCGTCACGGTGGTCGGCGGCGGCTTCGCCGGCATCGAGGTGTTCGCCGAGCTGCGTTCCTTCGCGAGCGCGCTGCTCGAGTACTACCCGCAGCTGAGCTTCGAGGACACCCACTTCCACCTCATCGAGGCGATGGGCCGCATCATGCCCGAGGTGTCGCTCCCGACGAGCCACTGGGTGATCAACCACCTCGACCAGCGCGGCGCGCAGATCCACCTCGACACGCAGCTCACGAGCGCGGTCGACGGCAAGATCGAGCTGTCCACGGGCGAGAGCTTCGAGTCCGACCTCATCGTCTGGACCGCCGGGGTCATGGCGAACCCGGCGATCGTCCGCACGAGCGACCTCCCCGTCGAGGAGCGTGGCCGCATCAAGACCCGCGCCGACCTCCGCGTCGGGGACGACGAGGACATCGTGGCCGACGCCTGGGCGGCCGGCGACATCTCGGCCGTGCCCGACCTCACCGGCGGCGGCGTCGGCGGCTACTGCGTGCCGAACGCCCAGCACGCCGTCCGTCAGGGCAAGCTGCTCGCGAAGAACGTCGTCGCGGTGCTCCGCGGCGAGGAGCCCAAGAACTACGTGCACAAGAACCTCGGTGCCGTCGCCGGCCTCGGCCTCGGCTCGGGCGTGTTCCAGTCGGGCAAGCTCGCCATCAAGGGCCTGATCGCCTGGTTCGCGCACCGCGGATACCACGGCCTGGCGATGCCGAGCTGGGAGCGCAAGTTCCGAGTGTTCTGGGGCTGGTGGAACAACTTCTGGCTCGGCCGCGACATCGTGTCGCTGTCGGCCGTGCAGCGCCCGCGCGCCGCGTTCGAGGAGTTCGCCGCCCGCCCGAAGCCGGCCGCCGACGCCGCCCCGACGACGCCCGCCGCCCCCGCGAAGGCGGAGCCCAAGACGGAGCCCACGGCCGCCCCGGCCAAGGCCGCCGCGAAGAAGGCTCCCGCCGCGAAGGCCGAGGCCGGCGAGGCCGCGCCGAAGAAGGCTCCGGCCAAGCGCACGACCGCGAAGAAGGCCGCACCGGCCGAGCCCGCCGCCGAGGCGCCCGCGGCCGAGGAGGTCGTCGCCGCCAAGTAGGCGGTACGGCAGCTGACTACGCAGCGCCTGACTACACTGTGACGCGGCGTCGCCCCCTGGGCGGCGCCGCGTTCGGCGTCTCGGGCGGGTGCGCCCGGCCGCCGCGCCCCCATAGCCCAACCGGCAGAGGCAGGCGGCTTAAACCCGCTCAAGTCTGGGTTCGAATCCCAGTGGGGGCACGCGGAGTGAGGGCGCGGGGAGGGCGGGCGTCGCGCCTCGGATCTGGATGCGCGAATATTAGCTTCAGCTATACTGGCTGCATGTCTGATCTCATTCGCGCTGCGCGGGACGAGCTGGGTATCACTGGTGCCGAACTCGCGGCGCGCCTCGGGGTGACCGCAGGCGCCGTTTCCCAGATCGAACGGTCCGAGCGCTCCGGCAGGATCAGGATCGACACCCTCTCCCGCGCCCTCGAGGCGATGCAGCTTCGACTGCGCGTCTCCACGAGTCCGGCCACGGCGTACGCCGACTACACCCCGGCGGCGGTCACCGATCGGGTCAACGAGGCGCTCGATCGTCGCGAGCCGAGCCTCGCGCTCCGGGTGATCTCTCACGCGGCCGACATGATCGCGCACGAGGCCGACGCACTCAGCTCCGCCGAGCTCGCGGACCGACCGTCCAGCATCAAGGATGAGCGATGGGAGCAGCTGTTCCGAGCGGTGTACGGTGGCGCCATCCCCGAGTCGCACAGACCCGACTGGGCCGTCACGTCGAAGCTGCAGCGCCGTTGGTATGTCTCGCGCTTCCCCTCCCTCCAGGAGAAGGCGAAGGTGACCACACCGGACTTCCTCCGCGAGCTGAACATCTACGTCGATGCCAACTCACTGAGCACCCGATGAGGAGTTTCGGCGCACCCGAGGTCCGTGCCCTCCTCGACGAGCTCGCGGAACGGCTCGCGGCGGCCGGCATCTCCGGATCGATCAAGATCGCCGGCGGCGCGGCGATGCTGCTGAACTACCCCGACGACCCGGCGGTGCGGGTGACGCGCGACATCGACGCCATGATCGAGCCGAGCGGGGACCTCGAACGAATCGTCGCGGAGATGGCCGAGGATCTCGGGCTGCCCGCTCGGTGGCTCAATGCGGCGGGAAGCGGCTGGCTCCGGGTCTCAGGTACTCCGGTCGCATCGGGATCGCTCTCGGTGTCGGTCGCCTCGCCGAGGGAACTGATCGCGATGAAACTCGCGGCGGGGCGTGACAAGGATGCCAGCGATCTGGTCCTGCTCGCCCGACACGAGGGCTTGACCGACCCGGCCGCACTCGTCGATATCGCCTACGAGGTGTACGGCGAGGACTCGGTCGAGCTGCCCGATGGTCGCCAGTCGTACCTCTGGTTCGCGAGCGATGTGATGGCCGAGGTGCAGCGCCTGGAGCGATACGGCCGCTAGCGCGGCCCTCAGTCGAGGTGGTCGAGCCGGCGCAGGATGAGGCCCTCGCGGAGCGCCCAGGGTGAGACGTCGAGCTCGTCGACGTCGAAGGCCCGCATGGCCTCTGAGAGCACCACGGCACCGGCGACGATCTGGAAGGTGCGGTCGGCGGTGATGCCGGGCAGCGCGGGGCGCGCGTCGGCGGGGATGCGGGCGAGCCGGGGGATCCAGTCGTCGAGACCCTTGAGCTTCAACATGGCGCGGCCGGACGACCCGACGCCGTCCTCGGTCCAGCCCGCGAGCCGGGCGAGCGAGCGGATCGTCTTCGACGAGCCGACGACGTGATCGGGGCCGGTGTGCGTGCGGAAGTCGGCGAGCGCGCCCTCGATGATGCGCCGGGCGTGTTCGCGCAGGCGGCCGACCTGTTCGACGGAGGGCGGGTCGTCGGGCAGGAAGGCGATCGTCGAACGGCCCGCGCCGAGGGGGAGCGAGCGTGCGACGTCGGGCACCTCGTCGCCGCCGAGGGCGATCTCCAGCGAGCCGCCACCGATGTCGAAGAGCAGGATGCGGTCGGCGGACCAGCCGTACCAGCGGCGCACCGCGAGGAAGGTGAGCCGCGCCTCGTCCTCGCCGGAGAGCACGTCGAGCCGGATGCCGGTCTCGCGCTCGACGAGGTCGAGCAGGTGCTCGCCGTTCGCGGCCTCGCGGATCGCCGAGGTGGCGAAGGCGAGCAGCTCGTCGATGCCGGCCTCGCGAGCCGCCCTGGCCGCCTCGCCGACGGCCGAGAGGACCGCCTGGACCCCCTCCGAACTGATCGAACCGTCGGGCTCCAGATAGCGCATGAGGCGCAGCACCGACTTGTTCGACGCGGTCGGGATGGGGCGGGCGCCCGGGTGGGCGTCGACCACGAGGAGGTGGACGGTGTTGGAACCGACATCGAGGACACCGAGGCGCATGAAAGCGAGCGTAGCGATCCCGGGCCCCATGCTGCATACTGAGGCGACTGGGTCAACTGTCCCAGTCCGTCGCGACGCGGTCGTCGCGGCGACTCGACGGCGAGGAGGACGCGATGGTGCGGATGTCCGCGGCCGACCGCCGGGCGGCGCTCATCGAGGCGGCGCTCCGGGTCGTGTCCCGCGAGGGGCTCGCCCAGGCGACCACGCGGGCCATCGTCGCCGAGGCCGGCATGAGCCTCGCGAGCTTCCACTACGCCTTCGACTCCCGCGACGAACTCGTCGACGAGCTCATCGGCACGGTCGTGGCCCGCGAGCGCAAGGCGGTGGCGCCCGAGGAGCTCATCGCCGCCGCGGGGGCCGGCGCGAGCCTCGCCGAACTCGTCGAGGCCGGGCTCCTGCGCTACTTCGACCACCTCCGCGCCGACCCCGAGCACGAGCAGGCGATGCTCGAGCTCACCCAGTACGCGCTCCGCTCACCGGAGCGGCATCCGCTCGCCGTCGCTCAGTACGACCGCTACACCGACCTCGTCGTCGAGGCGCTCGAGGCCGCGGCGGACCTCACCGGTGCGCGCTGGCGGCTGCCCGTCGAACACGTCGCGAGGGTGCTCGTCGCCTTCAGCGACGGACTCACCATCACCTGGCTGGTCGACCGCGACGACGCGGCCGCCGCCCGCGTCGCCGCCGCCGCGGCCGACGCGCTCTCGAGAATGGCGGACCCCCGATGACCCGAACCGACCCCGGCGCGCCCGACTCCGGCGCGTCCGACCCGGGCGCGTCCGACCCCGGCGGCCGCCCCGATGCCGCCCACGGGGCCCACGGCATCGGCGTGGGGACGCTGAGCGGCGCGGTCGGCGCCCTCGCCGAGCCGGTGCGCCGGGTGTCGGCCGGCTGGATCGCGGCGTTCGCGACCGTCTGGTTCGGCGTCTGGATGGCGCAGCTCACCCCCGTGCAGCTGCTGCTCCCCGCCCAGATCGACGCCGAGCTGCACCCGGAGAACTGGGTCGACTCGGTCGTCGCCTTCGGCGTCATCTCCGGTATCGCGGCCGTGGCGACCATCATCGCGTACCCGCTCACCGGTGCCGTGAGCGACCGAACCACGAGCCGGTTCGGCCGCCGCCGCCCCTGGATCGCCATCGGCGCGCTCGTCTTCGCCCTCGCGCTCGTGCTGCTCGGCTTCCAGACGGAGATCTGGGCGATCGGCACCGCCTGGGTCGTGGCATCCGTCGGCTTCTGCATCATGACCGCGGCGCTCACGGCGACGATCTCCGACCAGGTGCCGGTCGGCCAGCGCGGCTTCGTCTCCGGGTGGATGTCGGCCCCGCAGGCGGTCGGCATCATCGCGGGCCTGCTGCTCGTCACCGAACTGGTGGCCGGCCAGGTCGCGGGCTACGCGGTGCTCGCGCTCCTGCTCGTCCTCCTCGCCGTGCCGTTCCTGCTGCGCCGCGACCAGCCGCTGCTCGCGGCCGACCGGGCCCGGGTGAGCGCGCGAGGCATCCTCTCCTCCCTCTGGATCAGCCCCAGGCGCTACCCCGACTTCGGTTGGACGCTGCTCAGCCGCGTGCTCGTCTCCGTCGGCAACGCGCTCGGCACGAGCCTGCTGCTGTACTTCCTGATGTTCGGGCTGAAGGACCAGAACGCCGAGGACGACCTCATCGTGCTCACCCTCGTCTACATGGTGTTCGTCGTGCTCGCCTCGCTCGGTCTCGGCCGCTGGTCGGATCGCACCGGCAAGCGCCGGGTGTTCGTCTTCGTCGCCGCGGGCCTGCAGGCGCTCGCGGCGCTCCTGCTCGCGCTCGTGCCCGACCTCACGGTCGCGATGGTCGCCGCCGGACTTCTGGGCGCCGGCTACGGCTGCTTCCTCTCGGTCGACCAGGCGCTCGCGACCCAGGTGCTCCCGGATGCGGCGAGCCGGGGCAAGGACCTCGGCATCATGAACATCGCCTCCGCGGTGCCGCAGGCGATCGCGCCGCTCATCGGTGCCGCGGCGGTCGTGCTGACCGGCTCCTTCGTGCTCGTCTTCGTGCTGTCCGCGGTGTTCGCGGCCGCGGGCGCGTTCGCCGTGGCGCGGGTGCGGAGCGTGGCATGAGCGCGGCGAAGCGGCCGGCGGCCGCCCCGGCCGGGGATGCATCGCCCGCGAAGCGCGGCACGACGACGACGAGCGGCCCCGAGGGGACGGCGATCGACCTGCGGCTCACCGGACGGCCGACAGCGGATGCCGCGGTCTGGCGCGACCCGGCCGAGTACTGGGGCCGCATGACGGCCGCCACCGCCCACTTGGACGCCCCCGTCGGCGCGCTCCACCTCGGCGCGCTCCGGCACAATGCGGCCGACATGGTGCGTCGGGCGAACGGCACGCCGATCCGGGTCGCCTCGAAGTCGATCCGGGTGCGCGGCGTCATCGAGGCGCTGCTCCGGATGCCCGGATACCGGGGCGTGCTCGCGTACACGCTCGCCGAGGCGATCCGGCTCGCGGACACCGTCGACGACCTCGTGGTCGGGTATCCGACCGCCGAGCGGGGCAGTATCCGCCGCCTCGCCACCACGCCCGAGCTCGCCGCGAAGATCACCCTCATGGTCGACTCGCCCGCGCAGCTCGATCTCATCGACGCGGTGCTGCCGCCCGGGAAGCGCGAGATGATCCGGGTGTGCCTCGAGCTCGACGCCTCCTGGCAGGCGCCCGTGCTCGGCCATCTCGGCGTCCGCCGCTCGCCGATCCACGAGCCGGACGACGCGGGCGCGTTCGCGGCGTACCTCGCGAGGCGCCCCGGCTTCGCGCTCGTCGGCGTCATGTCGTACGAGGCGCAGATCGCGGGCGTGCAGACCGCGCCGCCCGGCAAGCCCGTCGACGGCGCGCTGAACCGCTGGATGCAGTCGCGCTCCATGCCCGAACTGCTCGAGCGCCGGGCTCGGGCGATCGCCCGCATCCGGGAGCGCGCCGAGCTCGAGTTCGTGAACGGCGGCGGCACCGGTTCGCTCGAGGCGACGAGCGCCGACCCCTCGATCACCGAGATCGCCGCCGGCTCCGGCATCCTCGCCGGCCACCTCTTCGACGGGTACACGCAGTTCGCCCCGGCCCCCGCCGCCGCCTTCGCGCTCGACGTGGTGCGCCGGCCGAGCGCCGAGCACGCGACGATCCTCGGCGGCGGCTGGATCGCCTCCGGCCCGCCCGGACCCGACCGGCTGCCGCGCATCGCCTGGCCCGAGGGGCTCGAGCTGCTGCCGCGCGAGATGGCGGGCGAGGTGCAGTCGCCCGTCACCGGCCGGGCCGCGAGGCGGCTCCGTGTCGGCGACCGGGTCTGGCTCCGGCACACGAAGTCGGGCGAGCTCGCGGAGCACCTGAACGCGTTCGCCGTCGTCGACGGCGACGCGGTCGTCGGCGAGCTGCCGACGTACCGCGGCGAGGGCTGGGCGTTCCTGTGACGGGGACGACGACGGACGGCGCGCGGGAGCGCGCCGCGGTGACGAGAGGACGGGATGCCGTGGCGGCGACGGGCGCGATCTGGCGCAACTGGGGGCGCACCGAGCAGGTGCGGCCGCTGCGGGTGGAGCGGCCGGAGAGCGCGGAGGCGGTGCAGCGGGCCGTGACGGCCGCGGCCGCCGCCGGCCTCGCGATCAAGCCCGTGGGCGCGGGGCACAGCTTCACCGGCATCGCCGTCGCCCCGGGCGTGCAGCTCGACCTCGACGCGATCGAGGGCGTCCTCGACGTCGACGTCGAGCGCGGCCGGGTCACCCTCGGCGCCGGCACCCGGCTGCATCGCCTGCCCGCGCTGCTCGCCCCGTACGGGCTCGCGCTGCCGAACATGGGCGACATCGACCGGCAGTCCATCGCGGGCGCCACCTCGACCGGGACGCACGGCACCGGCCTCGGCTTCGGCGGGCTCGCCACGCAGATCGTCGGCGCCAAGCTCGTCACCGGCACGGGGGAGCTCCTCGTCGTCGACGAGGCATCCCGCCCGGAGCTGCTGCCCGCCGTACGACTCGGCCTCGGCGCGCTCGGCGTGCTCGTGGAGCTCACGCTCCAGCTCGTGCCCCGCTACGTGCTGCACGCCGACGAGCACCCCGAGCCGCTCGCCGAGGTGCTGGACGGCTGGGACGAGCGAGTGCGGGGGGCCGACCACTTCGAGTTCTACTGGTTCCCGCACACCGAGATCGCGATGACGAAGACGAACACCCGGCTGCCGGGCGACGCGCCGCGCAGACCGCTCGGCCGGGTGTCCCGCTACCTCGACGACGAGCTGCTCGCGAACGGCGTGTACCGCGGCGTCTGCGCGCTCGGCACGGCGGTGCCGCCGATCGTGCCGTTCTTCGCCCGTCAGGTGGAGCGCCTGCAGGGCAGCCGCGACTTCGCGGACTTCTCGCCGAAGGTGTTCGTGACGAACCGCACGGTGCGCTTCCGCGAGATGGAGTACGCCGTGCCGATCGCCGCCGTGCCCGACGCGCTGCGTGAGGTGCAGCGGCTCATCGAGCGCCGCGGCTGGCGGATCAGCTTCCCCGTCGAGGTGCGGGCCGCGGCGGCGGACGACAACTGGCTCTCGACCGCGCACGGGCGCGAGACGGGGTACCTCGCGGTGCACCGCTACTTCCGCGAGGATCCGACCGAGTACTTCCGTGCGGTCGAGGAGATCATGCTCGCCCACGAGGGGCGGCCGCACTGGGGCAAGATGCACACGCTCGACGCCGAGGTGCTGCGGGAGCGGTACCCGCGTTTCGACGACTTCCTCGCGGTGCGGAACGAGCTCGACCCCGAGCGGCGCTTCCGGAACGACTACCTCGACCGCGTGCTCGGCGCGTAGCCCGGGCGGGGCCGGCCGCGGGCCCGGTCCGGAAGCTAGGGCGTGCGGCGGCGGAGGGTGACCGAGCCGACGACGATCGAGCCCACGATCCAGGCGCCGATGACGAGCAGCTTGCCGACCACCCACTCGGTCGACTCGGAATCGGCCGCGACGGCCTGCAACGCGTCGATCGCGTAGCTGAGCGGCAGCCACTCGCTGATCGCCTCGAGTGCGGCGGGCAGCTGGTCGCGCGGGATGAAGATGCCGCCGAGCAGGATCTGCGGGAACACCAGCACGGGCATGAACTGCACGACCTGGAACTCGGTGCGCGCGAACGCGCTCGCGAGCAGGCCGAGCGCCGTGCCGAGCAGCGCGTCCCCGACGGCGACCGCGAAGAGCAGCCACACCGAGCCGGCGATCTCGAGCCCGCACACCCAGACCGCGAACGACACCGCGACGGCGGTCTGCACGACCGCGAGCAGCCCGAACGCGAGGGCGTAGCCGAGGATGAAGTCGCCCTTACCGAGCGGCATCGACAGCAGCCGCTCGAGCGTGCCGCTGCGGCGTTCCCGGAGCGTCGCGATGCTCGTGACGAGGAACATCACGATGAAGGGGAACAGGGCGATCATCGCGGGACCGATGTCGCTGAAGACGTCCGTGTCCACGAAGATCCAGGCGACGAGCCCGATGAGCAGGCTCGGCACGACGACGAGCAGGCCGATCGTGCGCGGGTCGTGCCGGATCTGCGCGAGCACCCGGCCCGCGGTGGCGAAGGTGCGGGTGAGCGTCATCGCGGCTCCTCCGGTGCGGCGGCGGGCGCGGATGCCTCGTGGCGGCCGTGCGGGTGGCGGTCGTGCTCGGCGGGGGAGCGGAGGTCGGGTTCGCCGCGCTCGATGAGTCGCAGGAACGCGGCCTCGACGTCGTCGGTGCCGGTGACCTCCAGCACGCCCGCCACCGTGTCGTCGGCGAGCAGCTCGCCGTCGCGCATGAGGAGGAGCCGGTCGCAGCGCTTCGCCTCGTCCATCACATGGCTCGAGACGAGGAGCGTCACGCCGTCGTCGGCGAGGGCGCGGAACAGGCCCCACAGCTCGACGCGGAGCACGGGGTCGAGGCCGACGGTCGGCTCGTCGAGCACGAGCAGCTCGGGCGAGCCGAGCAGCGCCGCGGCGAGGGAGACCCGGCCGCGCTGCCCGCCGGAGAGGGTGCCCGCCAGACGATCGGCGACGGGACCGAGCTCGGTGCGCGCGATCACCCGCTCGACGTCGCCGGCGGGCGCGCCGAGCACCCGTCGGAAGTAGCGGAGGTTCTGCCGCACCGTGAGGTCGTCGTAGACGCTCGGCTGCTGGGTGACGTAGGCGACCCGGGTGCGGAGGGCGGCGCTGCCGGCGGGCAGGCCGAGCACCTCGATCTCGCCGGAGCGGACGACCTGCACGCCGACGATGGCGCGCATGAGCGTCGTCTTGCCGCTGCCGCTCGGACCGAGGAGCCCGACGATGCGGCCGCGCGGCACGGCGAGCGAGAGCCCGTCGAGCACCTCGCTGCCGCCGCGGCGGACGTGCAGCCCGCGGACGACGACGGCGGCGCCGGTCGAGGCATCCGCATTATTCATCATGCGAGGAATTCTTCGCCCCGGACACCGGGCTGTCAAGAGCCGCGCCGCCCTCGAGGTGGAGCTGCACCACCGGCGCGACGCGCCGGACGATGTCGGCGGGCGGCAGGCTCGCCAGGGGCTCCGCGACGAGCACGTAGCGCACCATGATGAGCCCGACGATCTGGGAGACCGCGAACTCCGCTCGGAGCTCGGCCTCGTCCGACGGCACGCCGGCCTCGGCGAGCCTCGTCGCGATGCGGTGCATGAGCTCGTGTCGGAGGAACTCCCGGAGCATCCGCGACACCGGGCCGTGCCCCACCGTGCCCCGCAGCGCGGCGAGCGCCGCGGGTCGTACCGCAGGGGCGTCCCAGGCCCGCACCACGCCGGTGACCAGCGCCTCGCCGATGCCGTCGATCGGGCCGTCGAGCGCTCCGCGGACGAGCTGATCGGGCCGGAGCGGCACCTGGACGACCGCCGCGACGAGGGCCTGCTTGTCGTCGAAGTAGTGCCGGATGAGCGCCGGATCGACCTCCGCCCGTCGCGCGATCGCCCGGATCGAAGCGGCCTCGTACCCGTGCTCGGCGAACTCCTGGGTGGCTGCGGCGAGGATCCGCCGGCGCGCCTCGCCGACCTCGGCCGCGCGTGGCCGACCGCGCTTCCGAGGGGGAACCCGGGTGCCCTGCTGTTCCACGAGGCAGAGCCTACGCCCCCGCTGCGAGCCCGCGGCACGGGCGCGGTGCGCCGGGCGTGAGAAGCCTTCGAGTCTCATGGGAAACCCGGCCGTCGCCGGGGTGCGCGGATAAGATGAGGGGGCACCCCGATTCCCGCAGCGCTAGGAGCTGATCAGCCATGGAATGGCTCATTCCCGTCATCATCGTCGTCGCGCTGGTCCTCATCATCGGCATCTACCTGTGGGCCACCTACAACTCCCTCGTCACGCTGAACGTGCGCGTCGACGAGGCGTGGAGCGACATCACGGTGCAACTGAAGCGCCGTGCCGACCTGATCCCGAACCTCATCGAGGCGGTCAAGGGCTACGCCGCGCACGAGAAGTCCGTGTTCGAATCGGTGACCCAGGCGCGCGCCGAGACCCTGCAGGCGCAGGGCCCCGTCGAAGCCGGTGCCGCCGAGAACCACATGCAGCAGGCGCTGAAGTCGATCTTCGCGGTCGCCGAGGCGTACCCGCAGCTGCAGGCGAGCCAGAACTTCCTCCAGCTGCAGTCGGAGCTCGTCGACACCGAAGACAAGATCCAGGCCTCGCGCCGCTTCTACAACGGCGGTGTGCGCGAGCTGAACACGAAGATCAAGGTGTTCCCGAACACGCTCTTCGTGCGGAGCCTCGGCTTCCACGAGCGCGAGTTCTTCGAGGTCGCGGAGCCGGCGGCGATCGCCGAGCCGCCGCGCGTGCAGTTCTGACGCGAGCGGAGCGCTGACGCCACCCGATGTATCGCGCAATCGCCAAGAACAAACGCAACACCGTCTTCACGATCCTGCTGTTCCTGCTCATCATCGGCGGGCTCGGCTGGCTCGCCGCCGCCATCTACGGCAACCTCACGATCGTGGTCATCACGCTCGTCGTGGCGATCGGCTACGCCCTCATCCAGTACTTCACGGCCGACCGGCAGGCGATCGCCATGTCGGGCGCCGTCGAGATCACCTCGAAGGCCGAGCACCCGAGGCTCTGGCGCGTCGTCGAGAACCTGTCGATCACGACCGGCACGCCGATGCCGCGCGTCTACGTCGTCTCCGACCCGGCGCCGAACGCGTTCGCGACCGGCCGCGACCCGCAGCACGCCTCCGTCGCCGCGACCACCGGGCTCCTCGAGCTCATGGACGACGCCGAGCTCGAAGGCGTCATGGCGCACGAGCTCGGGCACGTGCGCAACTACGACATCCGGCTCTCGATGATCGTGTTCGGGCTCGTCGTGGCCGTCGGCTTCATCTCCGACATGCTCGTGCGGATGGCCTTCTTCGGCGGCCGCGGCAACAACAACGGCAACCCCATCGTGATGATCTTCGGCATCGTGGCGATGCTCGTGGCGCCGCTCGTCGCGACCCTCGTGCAGCTCGCCGTGTCGCGCCAGCGCGAGTACCTCGCCGACGCGACCGGGGCGATGACGACGCGGCACCCCGACGCCCTCGCCCGGGCGCTGCTGAAGCTCGAGGCCTACGGCCGCCCCATGCAGCGGCAGAACACCTCGATGGCGCACCTCTGGATCGCCGACCCGCTGAAGCCGGGCATCGTCGACCGCCTGTTCGCCACGCACCCGCCGATCCCCGAGCGCGTGAAGCGCCTCGAAGAGATGGGCGGCAGCTTCTAAGCTGTGCGGCTCGCGAGTGGCGCCCTGCGCCGAGTCACTGCTCGGCGTGCGCCCGGTGCCCGTTCACTGCTCGGCGTGCGCCTCGAGGAAGGCGTAGACCTCGACGTCGTCGACGCCCGGGAACGTGCCGGAGGGCAGCGGCGAGAGCACGTGCGCGTGCAGCCGGGCGCTCGGCCACGCCCGGCCCGACCAGCGCTCCGCGAGGCCGTCGGGCGCGCGCCGGCAGCAGTTCTCGTCGGGGCAGCTCGAGGTCGCCCGCAGCGTCGTCTCGCGGCCGCGGAACCACTTCGCCTGGTTGAACGGCACGCCCACCGTGATCGAGAACTCCGCGGCATCCGTGCGTCCCGTCTGCGTCGCGCACCAGAAGGTGCCGGCCGGGGTGTCGGTGTACTGGTAGTTCTCCGTGGTGCGGTTGGTGTGCTCGAAGGCGGTGCGCGCGCTCCACTTCTTGCAGACCCACTGGCCTTCGATCGAGCCGGTGACATCGGTCGGCAGCGGCAGGCCGTCGTTCTCGTAGCCCTTCAGCAGGGCCCCGTCGCCCGCGACGCGGAGGAAGTGCAGCGTCATGTCGAGGTGCGAGGTCGCGAGGTTCGTGAAGCGGAGCGCGGCGGCTTCATGGGTGACGCCGAAGGCGTCCCGGAAGTCCTCGATCGCGAGGCGCCGGTCCTTCTTCGCCTCCTGCAGGAAGGCGACGGATGCCTCCTGCGGCATCAGGCACGCGGCCGCGAAGTAGTTGATCTCGAGCCGTTGCCAGAGGAACTCGTCGTAGCTCGCCGGCGGCGTGTGGCCGAGGAGCCGGTGCGCCATCGCCTGCAGCGCCATCGAGCGCAGGCCGTGACCGCCGGGGATCGACGCCGGCGGCAGGTAGATCCGGCCGTTTTCCAGGTCGGTGATGGAGCGCGTCGAGTCGGGCAGGTCGTCGACGTAGATCAGCTTGAAGCCGAGCCGCTCGGCCATCACGCTCACCTCGCGGTGGGTGAGCGCGCCCGAGCGGTGCCCGGAGGCGCGCACCTGCTCCTCCGCGAGCCGCTCGATGTCCGGGAGGAAGTTGGCGCGCTCGCGCATCCGCTCCCGCATCTCGGTGTTCGCCCGGCGCGCCTCCTCGGGCGTGGCGATCGCCTCGCTCGCCCGGCGCTGCAGCTCGCGGTGCAGTCCGACGATCGACTCGAGTGTCTCGTCGCTGATGCCGCGACCCGCGCGGATCGGCGGCAGGCCGAGGCTCGCGTAGAGCGGGCTCGCCTGCGCGCGGCCGAGCTCGAGCTCGAGCGCCGCGCGCCGGCTCGGCGCCTCGCGGGAGAGCAGTTCGGCGAGCTCGACGCCGAGGGCCGCGGAGAGGGCGTCGAGGGTCGACAGTTTCGGTTCGCGCTTACCGTTCTCGATGAGGGAGAGCTGGCTGCCGGCGAGGTCGACCAGCTCGCCGAGCTGGTCGAGGGTGAGCCCCCGCTCGCCGCGGAAGTGGCGGATGCGATGCCCGAGCGTCGCGAGGTCTGGGGTGCCGGCCTTCATGACTTAAGGATATCTAAAGATCGGTCATTCTTTCCAGATCTTTCCGCCAGATGTCCGTCCGGTCTTCCCGCATTCTTGAAGGACGGACCGATTCTGGTTCGGCCGAGCGGCCCCGCACGGCACCCAGCAGGAAGGCGCGACGACGATGACCCTCTCCGAGTTCTCCATCGGAACGGACTCCGACGCCCGCGAGACCCCCCGCGGCACCACCGACCCGGCCCTGCGCGCCTGGGTCGACGAGATCGCCGCCCTCACGAAGCCCGACGAGATCGTCTGGTGCGACGGCTCGAAGCAGGAGGCCGACCTCCTCACGAAGCAGCTCGTCGCCGAGGGCAAGCTGATCAAGCTCAACCCCGAGTGGCGCCCCAACAGCTACCTCGCCCGCACCGACGCCTCCGACGTCGCCCGCGTCGAGGACCGCACCTTCATCTGCTCGACGTACGAAGAGGACGCGGGCCCCACGAACAACTGGCGCGACCCGCGCGAGATGCGCGAAGAGCTCGTCGACGTCTTCGACGGCTCGATGAAGGGCCGCACCATGTACGTCGTGCCCTTCTCGATGGGCCCGCTCGGCGGCCCCATCTCGCAGCTCGGCGTCGAGATCACCGACTCGCCCTACGTCGTGCTCTCGATGGGCATCATGACGCGGATGGGCGAGCAGGTCTACCGCCTCATCGAGGCCGGCGAGCCGTGGGTGCACACCGTGCACTCGGTCGGCTACCCCCTCGTCGACGGCGTCGGCCAGCGCCGGGACGAGATCGAGTGGCCCTCGAACCCGACCAAGTACATCGTGCAGTTCCCGGACTCGCGCGAGATCTGGTCGTTCGGCTCGGGCTACGGCGGCAACGCCCTGCTCGCGAAGAAGTGCTTCGCGCTGCGCATCGCCTCGGTGATGGCGCGCGACGAGGGCTGGCTCGCCGAGCACATGCTGCTCATCAAGGTCACCTCGCCGGCCGGCAAGGTCTACCACATCGCCGCGGCGTTCCCCTCGGCGTGCGGCAAGACGAACCTCGCCATGCTCCGCCCGACCATCCCCGGCTGGACCGTCGAGACGATCGGCGACGACATCGCCTGGATGCGCCCCGGCGACGACGGCCGCCTCTACGCGATCAACCCCGAGGCCGGCTTCTTCGGCGTCGCGCCGGGCACCGGCGAGACGACGAACCCGACCGCCGTGCAGACCCTCTGGGGCAACACGATCTTCACGAACGTGGCGCTCCGCCCCGACGGCGACGTGTGGTGGGAAGGGCTCACCGACGAGGTGCCCGAGGAGCTCACCGACTGGCAGGGCCAGCCGTGGACCCCGGCATCCGGCCGGCCCGCGGCGCACCCGAACTCGCGCTTCACGGTGGCGGCCGCCCAGTGCCCGCAGATCTCCGACGACTGGGACGCCCACGACGGCGTGCCGATCGACGCCATCCTGTTCGGCGGTCGCCGTGCGACCAACGTGCCGCTCGTCGCGCAGGCCCGCTCGTGGAAGCACGGCGTGTTCATGGGCGCGACGATCTCCAGCGAGAAGACCGCGGCCGCCGAGGGCACCGTCGGCGAGCTGCGCCGCGACCCGTTCGCCATGCTGCCCTTCTGCGGCTACAACATGGCCGACTACTGGGGCCACTGGGTGAAGATGGGCCGCGTGCTGGGCGACCGCGCGCCGCAGATCTTCCAGGTCAACTGGTTCCGCAAGGGCGCCGACGGTTCCTTCCTCTGGCCCGGGTTCGGTGAGAACTCGCGCGTCATCGAGTGGATCGTCGGCCGCCTCGAGGGCGACGCCGACGCGGCGGAGACGCCGATCGGCCTCCTGCCCGCCGAGGGCGCGCTGAACCTCGACGGCCTCGAGATCACGGACGACGAGCTCGAGCAGCTCTTCCGCGTCGACCCCGCCTCGTGGCTCGCCGAGTGCGAGCTGACCGACGAGTACTTCGCCCAGTTCGGCGACCGGGTGCCCGCCGCCCTCCGCGCCGAGCTGTCGAGCCTCCGCTACCACCTCGAGCACGGGCAGGTGCCCGTGACCGACTGAGTGAGGTCCCGTCGATCGTGCGCCCCGGCCACCGGGGCGCACGATCGAGCGGAGGAGGATCGCGCCGGGGTCCCAGGTCTGGCGCGATCCTCGTCCGCTCGATCGACTCGATGACGGGAAACGGCGCGGGATGCGTCATCATGGGATGCGCAGACCGATGGATGCTGCGGGCGCTGTGGGCACGGGAAGGCGCACCGCCCGCGGCATCCATGGGTCTACGGACCCGCCGCGGGCGTTGTGGGCACGGGAAGGCGCACCGCCCGCGGCAATCTCACTTCTCTCGAGTTGCCCGACTTTCATGAAAGTCGGGCAACTCGAGGAGTCGAGCCCGGGCCTGCCGAGGCCCCGAGCCCCGGGGAGTCGAGCCCGGCCCTGCCGAGGCACCGAACCCCGGGGAGTCGAGCCCGGGCCTGCCGAGGCCCCGAACCCCCGACTTGCCCGACTTGCCCGACTTTCATGAAAGTCGGGCAACCCTCCGCGGTTGTGAGCGGGTACGCCTCGGCATCCACAGAGTCGTCGTGCCCGGAGTGGCGGGCGTCCCCGACCGCGCAAGGTGTGGCCATGACGTCGCACGCAGAACTCCCTGAAGAGATCGATCCCGGAGTCGGGTTCAGCGTGCGCGCTGCCCGAGGCGCCGGGGTCGGACGGGGCCGACTCCAGAACGCGTCGCTTGCGGCTCCGGTCTACGGCATGCGCATCGACGCCGCGACGCAGGTCACGCGCATCGATCGGTGTCGGCTGCTGCTCGGGAGGCTCGAGCCGCCCGTCTACCTCAGCCACCGTACCGCCGCGGAGATCTGGCGGCTTCAGCTGCCGGTGGCCCTCGACGATCCGATCCATCTCAGCGTGCTCGCGCCGCGTCGGGCCCCTCACGCCGCCGGGATCCGCGGCCACCAGCTCCGGCTGCGGCCCGGTGACGTCGCCACGGTCGACGGGCTCCCGGTGACGACCCCGGTGCGCACCTGGCTCGACCTCGGGGCGGCCGGAGCATCCGTCGAAGAGCTCGTCATCGCGGGCGATCGGATCTTGCATCGGCGGTCACCGCTCGCGGGCCTCGGCGATCTCGTGCGGCGGACGAACGGATGGCGCGGACGCGGCGGCGCCCGGCTGCGCGCCGCACTGCCGCTGCTCGATCCGGGGAGCGATTCGTCCCCCGAGACGCGGGTGCGACTGGCGATGGCAGGGCGGGGGTTCCCCGCGCCCGTGGCGCAGTTCCGCGTCCTGGATGCCGCGGGCGGATTCGTGGCGGTGTCCGATCTCGCCTTTCCGGAGTACCTGGTGGCCTGCGAGTACGAGGGAGACCATCATCGGAGCGATCCTCGGCAGTGGAGCAGCGACCTCGCTCGGTTCAATCGCTACACCGCTGCGGGGTGGGCGGCGTTCCGGCTCAGTGCGGCCGACCTCGCTGCGCTGGACGAGGCGCTCGATCTCGTCGAACGCGCGCTTCGCGCCCGCGGGTGGCGCGGCCCGAGGTAACTGGCCGCACGGACTTGCCCGACTTTCATGAAAGTCGGGCAAGCCCGTGGAACGGTTCAGGAGTTGCCGGACTTACATGAAAGTCGGGCAACCCTGGTGGGGGCGGAGCTCAGACGAGGAGCTGGTGCTCGGCGAGCTCGCGGTAGAGGGGCACGGTAGCGACGAGCTCCGAGTGCGTGCCCTCGCCGATGATGCGCCCGTCGTCGAGCACGACGATGCGGTCGGAGTCGACGACGGTCGAGAGCCGGTGCGCGATCACGATGAGTGTGCGGCCGGCGGCGACCTCGTCGATCGCCTCCCGCATCATCCGCTCGTTCACCCCGTCGAGCGAGGAGGTCGACTCGTCGAGCAGCAGGATCGGCGGCGCCGCGAGCAGCGCCCGCGCGATCGCGAGCCGCTGCCGTTCGCCGCCGGAGAGCATGATGCCGTCCTCGCCGACCTGCGCGCCGAGGCCGGCGGGGTCTCGTTCCAGCACGCCGCCGAGGTTCACCGCGCGGAGCACGTGCGCACACTCCTCGTCGCTCGCCGACGGGCTGCCGAGCAGCAGGTTGTCGCGGAGGGTGCCGGCCAGCACCGGGGCATCCTGCTCGACGTAGCCGATCTGCGCGCGCAGCTCGGCGCGGTCGATGGAGCGGAGGTCGAGCCCGCCCATGCGGACCTCGCCGACCGAGGGGTCGTAGAACCGCTCGACGAGCGCCAGGATCGTCGACTTGCCGGCGCCCGAGGGCCCGACGAGGGCGACGCGCTGCCCGCGGGGCACCGCGAACGACACACCGCGGAGCACCGCCTGGCGCTCGGTCACCGAGGGCTCGGGGGCGTCGGCGTCGGCGGAGCCGTTGCCCGGGTCGGCGGGATCCTGCGGCGAGGTCTGCGCGTAGGCGAAGTGCACGTCGTCGAACTCGATCGCGGGCGCCTCGGGCCGGACGCCCTCGTTCGCCGGGCCGACGACCACGGCGAGCGGGGCGAGCTCGCGGTCGTGCGCGTCCTCGTCGGGCAGGTCGAGGATCTCCTGGATGCGGCCGAGCGCGCCGAGCGCCTGGTTCACCGAGGTGATCGCGCCGAACGCCTGCCCGAGCGGCAGGATCATCATGAACAGGAACAGGATGAACGCGACGAGGCTCGCCACCGTGATCGCACCGGACGCCACGCGGAAACCGCCGACGCCGAGCACGACGAGGAACGAGACCTGCATCGCGATGCCGGCGATCGGCACGATGAGCGCCGAGATCTTCGCGACCTTCACGCCCATCCGCCAGGCGCCCTCGGCCTCGGCCTGCACGTCGGCGAGCTCGCGCTCGGTGGCGCCCGCGGCGCGGATGGTGCGCACCGAGCTGATCGCCCGCTCGACCGAGGCGGCGACGTCGCCGACCTTCGCCTGCGCGGCGTGCGAGGCGTCGCGCACGCGGGCGGAGAGCAGCGTGACGGTGGTGATGGCGACCGCGATGACGAGCACGGTGAGCCCGAGCAGCACGGGGTCGATGACGAGCATCGCGATGAGCGCGCCGACGAACGTGACCGCACCGCCGACCGCTTCGACGAGACCCTGGGTGAGCACCGCCCGGAGCATCGTCGTGTCGCTGCCGACGCGGGAGACGAGGTCGCCCGTGCGGCGGGTGTCGAACTCGGCGATCGGCAGGCGCAGGAGCTTCGCGACGAGCTGCTTGCGACTGGACAGCACGACGCCCTCGCCCGTGCGCTGCAGCAGGTAGTGCTGGTAGCCGGTGATGATGCCGCTCACCACGACGAGGGCGATGAGCGCCCAGACGATCCAACCGAGCGGATCGCCGGCCTCGACGACCGTGATGACCTGGCTCACGAGGAGCGGCTGCGCGAGGCTCGCGAGCGCCCCGACGATCGAGAGGATCGCGACCCAGACGAGCACCGGGCGGTGCTCGAAGACGAAGGGCAGCAGCTGACGGAACGTGGCACGCGGGCCAGGGGGAGTCTCGCGGCGGCCGAAGCGGGAACGGGCGGGAGAGGTCGGGGTGCTCATCGGTCTAGCAGCCTACGCCGTCGGGCTCGGAGATCGCCCAGGTACGGCACGATGGGGGGATGACTCGTCCTGCACTCGTCGCGATCTCGCACGGCACCTCCTCGCTCGAGGGGGCTTCCGCGGTGCGCGGCCTCGTCAAGGCCGTCGGTGCCCGGCTGATGCGGGGCGGCGGCATGCTCCCCGGCTCGGCCGGCCACGCGGCGTCGAGTGCGGCGGCCCTGCGCCTCGGCCACGTCGACGTCGAACAGCCCGACGTGCCGGCGACGCTCGCGAGCCTCCCGGCGGGGATGCCGGCCGTCGTCGTCCCGCTGCTGCTCTCGGCCGGGTACCACGTGCACGTCGACCTCGCCGAGGCGGTCGCCGCCGAGCGGTCGCGGACGATCGGACTGGCCGGGGCGCTCGGCCCCGACGACCGGCTCGCGCGCGTGCTCGTGCGGCGCCTGATCGAGGCCGGGTGGCGGGCCGGCGACGCCGTCGTGCTCGCCGCCGCCGGCTCGAGCGACGCCCGCGCCGTGGCCGACTGCGCGCAGATGGGGGAGCGGCTCGCCCGGGAGCTCGGAGCATCGGTGGCGATCGGGTACCTCTCGGCGGCCGAGCCGACGCTGGAGGAGGCCATCCGGCGGGCGGTAGGCCCGAACGCCGACCCGGACGCCGACCCAGCCGCCGCCCGCCGCGTCGTCGTCGCGAGCTACCTCCTCGCGCCCGGCTACTTCCAGGACCTCGCCGTCGCCACGGCCCGGGAGGCGGGTGCCGCCGCCGTCACCGAGCCGCTGCTCCGCGCGGGTGCGCTGCCCCCGGAGGAGCTCGCCGAACTCGTCGTCGACCGCTTCGCCGCGGCGGCCGCCCGCCTGTCAACCATGTGACGCAATACGGCGCGGCGAGACATCCCGTTTCCTCGCGTGACGACCGCGTCGTCACGAAGGTGCCGCCCGATTCCCGCTCGCCTAGCGTCGCTCCCACGGCGACCACCGCCGTCCCTCCGACGGGGGTGAGCAGCAGGGAGCTGGCATGACGCTGGGCGAGACGGAGACGAGGCCGGTCGAGCAGGCCGCGCCGGCCCGGCGCGCCGCCGGGGTCCGTCCGGCGCGCGGGGCGAACAAGCCGAACGGGCAGTGGAAGGTCGACGGCCGCGCGCCGCTGAACGCCAACGAGGAGTGGAAGCAGCAGGACGGCGGACTCGCCGTCCGCGAGCGCATCGAACGGATCTACGCGGCCGGCGGCTTCGCGAGCATCGACCCGACCGACCTGCACGGGCGCTTCCGCTGGTGGGGGCTGTACACCCAGCGGAAGCCCGGCATCGACGGCGGCAAGACCGCCACCCTCGAGCCGCACGAGCTCGAGGACGAATACTTCATGCTGCGGGTGCGCATCGACGGTGGGCAGCTCACCACCGAGCAGCTGCGCACCATCGGCGGGATCTCGACCGAGTTCGCCCGCGACACCGCCGACCTCACCGACCGCCAGAACGTGCAGCTGCACTGGGTCCGCGTCGAGGACGTGCCCGAGATCTGGCGGCGCCTCGAGGCCGTCGGCCTCTCCACGACCGAGGCGTGCGGCGATGTGCCCCGGGTCATCCTCGGCTCGCCGGTCGCCGGCATCGCCGCCGACGAGCTCATCGACCCGACGCCGCAGATCGAGGAGATCCAGCGCCGCTACCTCGGCGACCCGGAGTTCGCGAACCTGCCCCGCAAGTTCAAGAGCGCGATCACGGGGCATCCGAGCCAGGACGTGGTGCACGAGATCAACGACGTCGCCTTCGTCGCCGTCGAGCACCCCGAGCTCGGCGTCGGCTACGACCTCTGGGTCGGCGGCGGCCTCTCCACCGCCGCGCACCTCGCCGTGCGGACCGGCACCTTCGTGACCCCGGACCGGGTCGCCGAGGTGTGGGAGGGCGTCGTCTCGATCTTCCGCGACTACGGCTACCGGCGGCTGCGCAACCGTGCGCGGCTCAAGTACCTCGTCGCCGACTGGGGCGCCGAGCGGTTCCGCGAGGTGCTCGAGACCGAGTACCTCGCCGAGCCGCTGCCCGACGGCCCCGCCGCGCCGAAGCCGATCGCCCAGGGCGACCACGTCGGCGTGCACCGGCAGCGCGACGGCCGCTTCTACCTCGGCGCGACGCCGCTCGTCGGCCGGCTCTCCGGCACCACCCTCACCGCGATCGCCGAGCTGCTCGAGGGTGTCGGCTCCGGGCGGCTGCGCACCACCCCGCACCAGAAGCTCGTGCTGCTCGACATCGAGGAGCGCGACGTCGAGCGCGTCGTCGCCGGGCTCGACGGGCTGGGGCTGCAGGTGCGGCCGAGCCTCATCCGGCGGGGCACGATCGCCTGCACCGGCATCGAGTACTGCAAACTCGCCATCGTCGAGACGAAGGAGACCGCCTCGCGGGCCGTCGTCCGGCTCGAGGAGCGCCTCGCGGGGCTCGAGCTGCCGCACCCGATCAGCCTGCACGTGAACGGCTGCCCGAACTCCTGTGCACGCATCCAGACCGCCGATATCGGGCTCAAGGGCCAGTTGCTGCCCGACGGCGACGGCGGGCAGACGCCCGGCTTCCAGGTGCACCTCGGCGGCGGGCTCGCCTCCGCGCACCGCGAGGAGGCCGGCACCGGGCGCACCGTCCGCGGCCTCAAGGTCACCGCCGACGGGCTCGCCGACTACGTCGAGCGCGTCGTGCGCCGCTTCCTCGCCGAGCGCGACCAGACGGCGGCGGAGACCTTCGCCGAGTGGGCGCACCGGGCCGACGAGGAGGCGCTGCGATGAGCGCGACAGGCGAGACGACGCTGGCGCCCAGGCGGGCGCGGACGCGGGATGCGGATCCGACCGGCGGGGAGGCCCTGCGGTGAGCGCGGCGCTGGCGCCCAGGCGGACGCGGACGCGGGATGCCGGCGAGCTCCGCGCGCTCGCCGAGGCCGGTGCCGCCGAGCTGGCCGGTGCCGAGGGCGGCGAGGCGAGCGCCCACGCCGTCGTCGCCTGGGCGGCCCAGCACTTCGACGCCGAGCTCGCGGCGGTCGCCTGCTCGATGGCCGACGCCGTGCTGCCGCACCTCGTCGCCCAGTCGCTGCCCGGGGTCGACGTGCTCTTCCTCGACACCGGCTACCACTTCGCCGAGACGCACGAGACCCGCGATGCCGTGGCGAGGGGGCTCGACGTGCGCGTCGTCGACGTCCGCCCGACGCAGTCCGTGGCCGAGCAGGACGCCGAGTTCGGCGCGGAGCTCTTCGCCCGCGAGCCGGGGCTCTGCTGCCAGCGCCGCAAGGTCGAGCCGCTGCGGGGCTCGCTCGCGGGCTACGAGCTCTGGTTCACCGGGGTGCGTCGCGATGAGGCGCCCACCCGGGCGGGCACCCCCCTCGTCGCCTGGGACGAGCGCAACGGGCTCGTGAAGGTGAACCCCCTGGCGGCCTGGAGCTTCGAGGAGCTCACCGACTACGCGACGGCCTTCGGGGTCCCGGTGAATCCGCTCCTCGGCCGCGGCTACCCCTCGATCGGCTGCGAGCCGTGCACGAAGCCGGTCGCCGCCGGCGAAGACCCGAGGTCCGGCCGCTGGGCCGGCCTCGCCAAGACGGAATGCGGGTTGCACGTATGACGGTCTCCACCCCATCGCCGAGGCTCGCTCCCGCTCCCCGGGCGTCGAGCCGGTTCGAGGTGCTCGACCAGCTCGAGGCCGAGGCGATCCACATCATCCGCGAGGTCGTCGCCGAGTTCGAGCGTCCCGTGCTGCTGTTCTCCGGCGGCAAGGACTCCGTCCTCGTGCTGCACCTCGCCAGGAAGGCGTTCTGGCCGGGCCGGGTGCCGTTCCCGGTGCTGCACGTCGATACCGGGCACAACTTCCCCGAGGTGCTGGCGTTCCGCGACGAGACCGTCGCGCGCCTCGGCATCCGCCTCGAGGTCGCCCGGGTGCAGGACTACCTCGACGACGGCCGGCTCCAGGAGCGCGCCGACGGCACCCGCAACCCGCTGCAGACCCAGCCGCTGCTCGACGCCATCGCCGCCGGCCGGCACGACGCCGTCTTCGGCGGTGCCCGCCGTGACGAGGACAAGGCGCGGGCGAAGGAGCGCATCCTGAGCCTCCGCGACGAGTTCGGGCAGTGGGACCCGCGCAACCAGCGCCCCGAGCTGTGGAGCCTGTACAACGGGCGGCACACGCCCGGCCAGCACGTGCGGGCCTTCCCGATCTCGAACTGGACCGAGCTCGACGTGTGGCGCTACCTCGAGCGCGAGCGGATCGAGCTGCCGCCGCTCTACTTCGCGCACGAGCGCGAGGTGTTCCGCCGTGACGGCATGTGGCGCGCCGTCGGCGAGCACTCGCTGCCCCGCCCCGACGAGTCCGTCGAGCGACGCACCGTGCGCTACCGCACGGTCGGCGACATGAGCTGCACCGGCGCGGTCGAGTCCGTGGCGGCCGACCTCGCCGCCGTCACCGCGGAGGTCGCCGCCTCGACGCTCACGGAGCGCGGGGCGACCCGCGCCGACGACCGCATCTCCGAGGCCGCCATGGAGGACCGCAAGAAGGACGGGTACTTCTGATGAGCACGCTGCTGCGCTTCGCGACCGCGGGCTCGGTCGACGACGGCAAGTCCACCCTCGTCGGCCGGCTGCTGCACGACGCGAAGGCGATCCTCGCCGACCAGTTCGCGCAGATCGAGTCCGCGAGCCGGGCGCGCGGCTTCGGCGGCGATGCCGGCGGCTTCGACTTCGCGCTGCTCACCGACGGGCTGCGCGCCGAACGCGAGCAGGGCATCACGATCGACGTCGCCTACCGCTACTTCGCGACCGACCGGCGCTCCTTCATCCTCGCCGACTGCCCCGGCCACGTGCAGTACACCCGGAACATGGTGACCGGGGCGACGACCGCCGACGTCGTCGTCGTGCTGGTCGACGCGCGGAAGGGCGTGCTCGAGCAGACCCGGCGTCACCTCGCCGTCGTGCGGCTCCTGCGCGTGCCGCACGTCGTTGTGGCGGTGAACAAGATCGACCTGCTCGGCTACGACCCGGAGCCGTTCGCCCGGGTGGCCGAGGAGGTCGCGGCGGTCGCGGACGAGCTCGGTCTCGACGGGGTGCACGTCGTCCCGGTCTCGGCGCTCGCCGGCGACAACGTCGTCGAGCGCTCACCGCGCACGCCCTGGTACGCGGGCCCCGCCCTGCTCGAGCTGCTGGAGACCCTGCCGTCCGCCGAGGAGCTCGCGGCGTCCGCCGAGGACGGCGGTGAACCGTTCCGCCTCGACGTGCAGCTCGTGCTGCGCCCGCAGGGCGCGCTCGCACCCGAGCTCGCGGCGGTGCCGGGCGCCGAGGCGGAGTACCGCGATTACCGCGCCTTCGCCGGGCGGATCACGAGCGGCACCGTACGCACCGGGGACCTCGTCGAGGTGCTGCCCGCGGGGATCCTGACCACGGTGGTCGGCATCGATACGGCGGACGGGCCGCTCGCGGAGGCTCGGGCGCCGCGCTCGGTCGCGCTCCGGCTCGCGGACGAGGTGGATGCCGCGCGCGGCGCCGTCATCGCCGCGGCCGACGCCTCGCCGGCTCCCGTGCGGGAGCTCGAGGCGGAGCTGTTCCAGCTCGACGCCCGCCCGCTCGTCGCCGGGGCCCGCGTGCTCGTGAAGGCGGGCACCGCGACGGTCCCCGCGCTCGTCGCCGAGATCACCGGCCGACGCGACCTCGACACGCTGCGCACCGCGCCCGCCGACCGGCTGGAGACGAACGACATCGGTCGCGCCGTCATCCGGCTCGGCGCCGCGCTCCCCATCGAGGAGTACGAGGCCAGTCGCGGTGCCGGCGGCTTCCTCGTCATCCACCAGCAGGACGGCGCGACCCTCGCCGCCGGCACCCGCTCGACGGGCTGAGCGGCACTCCCGCCCGCTGCCCACCCCGCCGCGTTCCCATCCCACCCCACCGCGATCCCCGAGGAGGCGACCACCATGCACCACCGCACCACCCGACCCAGCCGCATCAGCCGAGCGATCGCGATCATGGCGGCCGGGGCCGCGATGCTGACCGGCTGCGCCGCGGCCGCGACGGCCGACCCGGGGCCGGATGCCTCGTCGGAGCCCGCCGCGGAGCTCCGCCTGGGCTACTTCGCGAACGTCACCCATGCGCCCGCCCTCGTCGGCCTCGAAGAGGGCTTCTTCGCCGACACCCTCGGCGACACGAAGCTGCGCACCGAGGTCTTCAACGCCGGGCCCGCCGCGGTCGAGGCGCTCTCAGCCGGCGCGATCGACGCCGCCTACCTCGGGCCCAACCCCGCGATCAACACCTTCGTGAAGTCGGGCGGCGAGTCCGCGGTCATCGTCGCCGGCGCCGCCTCCGGCGGAGCGGCGCTCGTCGTCCGCGACGGCATCGACGAGCCCGCCGACCTCGCCGGCGCGACGCTCGCGACCCCGCAGCTCGGCAACACCCAGGACGTGGCCCTCCGCACCTGGCTCGCCGACGAGGGCTTCGCGACCGACACGACCGGCGGCGGCGCGGTGAAGATCACCCCGACCGAGAACGCGCAGACGCTGACCCTCTTCCAGCAGGGACAGCTCGACGGCGCCTGGCTGCCCGAGCCCTGGGTGTCCCGCCTCGTGCTCGAAGGGGGCGCCCACGTGCTCGTCGACGAGGCGGAGCTGTGGCCGGACGGAGACTTCCCGACGACGGTGCTGCTCGTGTCCAAGCGCTTCCTCGACGAGCACCCCGCCACCGTGCGCGCCCTCGTCGACGGGCACGCCGAGGCCGTGCGCTTCCTCGCCGACGAGCCCGAGCGCGCCGCCGCCGACCTCAACGCGAAGCTCGCCGCAGACACGGGCAAGCCGCTCGACGACGCGGTGCTCGCCCGCGCGCTCGAGCACGTGCGGTTCACCGTCGACCCGGTCGCCGGGGCGTTCGAGGACGTCCTCGCGAACGGCGTCGCCGCCGGGACCGCGAAGGACGGCTCCATCGACGGGCTGTTCGCGCTCGGCATCCTGAACGAGGTGCTCGAGGAGCGCGGCGAGCCGACCGTCTCGGCCGGCGGGCTGGGCACCCAATGACGGCGACGGCGATCCGGCTGACCGCGGTCGGCAAGCGCTTCGGCGGCCCGCGCTCGCCGCAGGTGCTCGACGGCATCGACCTCGAGGTCGGCGAGGGGGAGTTCGTGTGCCTCCTCGGGGCCTCCGGATGCGGCAAGTCGACGCTCCTGAACCTCGTCGCCGGACTCGACGCGCCGACGTCGGGCTCGATCGAGGTGCCCGGTGACGGGGCCGCGGTGATGTTCCAGGAGTCGGCCCTGATGCCCTGGCTCACGGCCCGGCGGAACGTCGAGCTCGCCCTCCGGCTCCGTGGAGCTCCGCGCGCGGGGCGCCGCGCCGAGGCCGAACGGCTGCTCGGCCTCGTGAACCTGGCCGACGCGGCCGACCAGCGGCCCCACGAACTGTCCGGCGGCATGCGCCAGCGGGTCGCGCTCGCCCGTGCGCTCGCGCAGGACCGCACCGTGCTGCTCATGGACGAGCCCTTCGCCGCGCTCGACGCGATCACCCGCGACCTGCTGCACGAGGAGCTCGAGCGGGTCTGGCGTGAGACCGGCCGCACCATCCTCTTCGTCACGCACAACGTGCACGAGGCGGTGCGGCTCGCGCAGCGGATCGTGCTGCTGTCGAGCCGGCCCGGGCGCGTCGCGGGCCAGTGGCGGACGGATGCCCCGGGCCTCGACGCCGGAACGGTCGCCCGCGAGATCACCGAGCGACTGCGGAAGGAGATCGCGAGCAATGCCGCCTGAACTCGTGCGGGACGCCCTCGCGGAAGATCGCCGCGCCGCGGCGGGGGAGCCGGCGGCGCCGGGCGCGCCGTCGTCCGAGTCGAGGTCGTCCTCCGACGCGGCCGTCCCGCCCTCCGCGAGCGAGCTGCGGGCGCTCGAAGCCGGCCTCGACCGCCTGCAGACCGCGCCGCTCGAACGCGAACCGTGGTGGCGGCGGGCCGCGCGCGGCATCCTGCCCCCGATCGTGCTGCTCGTGGTGCTCGTCGCCGTCTGGCAGGCGTACACGGTCATCGCCGAACCCCGGCCCGACCTGTACCCGGGCCCGCTCGACGTGCTCGCCTCGATCGGCGGCGCCTGGGAGTCGGGGCGGCTCCAGCTCGCCGTCGGCACCAGCCTCGAGCGAGGGGTCCTCGGCTTCCTGATCGCCGCCGCGATCGGCACGCCGATCGGCCTGCTGCTCGCCGAGTCCCGACCGCTCCAGCGAGCCTTCGGCCCGTTCGTCTCCGGCCTGCAGGTGCTGCCCTCGGTCGCCTGGGTGCCCGCCGCGATCATCTGGTTCGGCCTCTCGGACGCGACCGTGTACTTCGTCATCCTGATGGGGGCGGTGCCCTCGATCGTGAACGGCCTCGTCGCCGGCGTCCGCCAGGTGCCGCCGCAGCTGCGCCGGGTCGGCCGGGTGCTCGGTGCGAGCCGGGCCGAGCTCGCCGCCCTCGTGGTGCTCCCCGCCGCCCTGCCCGGCTACCTCGCCGGACTGAAGCAGGGCTGGGCGTTCTCCTGGCGCTCGCTCATGGCCGCGGAGATCATCGCGACCGGCGGCTCCATCGGCTTCGGCCTCGGCGCGCTGCTCGACCAGGGGCGACAGCTCGCCGACCTCTCGGCGGTGTTCGTCGCGATCCTCGCCATCCTCGTCATCGGCATCCTCGTCGAGCTCGCCGTCTTCGCCCCGCTCGAACGGGCGCTGCTCCGCCGCCGCGGGCTGCTCCCGACCGGAGGTGCGCGATGAGCGGCGGGCGCGCGATGACCGTCGGGCACGCGCCGCGCGGCGCGACCGGGCTCGTGCAGCTCGTCGGCGCGGGGCCCGGCGACCTCGGCCTGCTGACCGTGCGCGGCCTGCGCGCGATCGAGGCCGCCGAGGTGATCGTCGCCGATCGGCTCGGCGCCCGCGCGGTGCTCGACCAGCTCGAGGTCGAACGGGGGTGCCCGCTCGACGCCGAGATCGTCGACGTCGGCAAACGCCCCGGGCATCACGCCGTACCGCAGGAGGGCATCATCGCGCTCCTCGTCGAGCTGGCCCTCGCCGGTCGGCGCGTCGTGCGGCTGAAGGGCGGCGACCCCTACGTCTTCGGCCGCGGCGGCGAGGAGCTCGCCGCGTGCCGCGCCGCGGGCGTCGACGTCGAGGTCGTGCCCGGCATCACGAGCGCCGTCTCGGTGCCGGCCGTCGCCGGCATCCCGCTCACGCACCGCGGGCTCGCGACCGCGTTCACCGTCGCGACCGGCCACGACCAGATCGCCGAGCTCGGCGGCGGCCGCGACCACACCGTGGTGCTGCTGATGGGGGTCGGCACGCTCGCCAACTCGGCGACGACGCTCGCCCGGGGCGGGCGTGGCGCCGACTGCCCGGTCGCGATCGTCGAGGACGGCTACGGGCCGGGGCAACGGGTCACGATCGGCACGCTCGGCACCATCGCGGTGCAGGCGGCGCTGCGCGGGGTCCGCTCGCCGGCCGTCGTGGTCGTGGGCGACGTCGTGCGGCTGAGCCCCTACGCGCCCGCCGAGCTCGCCGTGGACGGCTACGCCGTCGCCGCGGCGCACGATCCCTTCGCGCTGCACGGCACGCCGGACGATCCGGTCGCGCCGCCCGCCGGCGCGCCCTCCGAGAAAGGCTCCTGATGACCCTCCCCGCACTCCGTGTCGCGATCGTCGGCGCCGGCCCCGCCGGCGTCTACGCGGGCAATCTCCTGCGCGCGGCCGTCGCCGAGGCCGGCGGCTCGGTCGCGATCGACCTCTTCGAGTCGCTGCCCGCCCCGTACGGGCTCATCCGGTACGGCGTCGCGCCGGACCATCCGCGCATCAAGGGCATCGTCGCCTCCCTGCACGAGATGCTCGACGAACCCGGGATCCGATTCCTCGGCAACGTCGAGATCGGCCGCGACCTCGGCCTGGACGAACTGCACGCGCGCTACCACGCGGTGATCCTCGCGACGGGCGCGATCCGCGACGCCGCGCTCGAGCTTCCCGGCATCGGCCTGCCCGGCTCCTACGGCGCGGCCGACTTCGTCGCCTGGTACGACGGGCACCCCGACGTGCCGCGCGAGTGGCCGCTCGAGGCGCGCGAGGTGGCGGTGATCGGCAACGGCAACGTCGCGCTCGACGTCGCCCGCATCCTCGCGAAGCATCCCGTCGACCTGCGCAGCACCGAGGTGCCGGCGAACGTGCTCGCCGGCCTCGACGCCTCGCCCGTCACCGACGTGCACGTCTTCGGCCGTCGCGGGCCCGCCGACGTCAAGTTCACCCCGATCGAGCTTCGCGAACTCGGCGAGGTGCCGGGCGTGGACATCGTGCTCGACGAGGCGGACTTCGTCGCCGAGGACGCGCTCGCCGCGGCGGGCGAAATTCCCGCGGGTCGCACGAACCAGGTGAAGATCATGCTCCGCACCCTGAACTCGTGGCGCGGTCGCAGCACCGGTGCGCCGCGCCGCCTGCACCTGCACTTCCATCACGTCCCGCTCGAGGTGCTCGGCGCCGAGCGGGTCGAGGGCGTGCGCTTCGCGCGCACCGAGGTGCGTGCCGACGGGGTGGTGCGGCCCAGCGGGGAGCTCCGCGACGTCGCCGTGGGCGCCGTGTACCGCGCGGTCGGCTACTTCGGCTCGCCGGTCTCGGGCGCGCCCTTCGACGCGTCGCGCGGCGTCGTGCCGAACGAGGCGGGGCGCGTTCAGGACGGGCGGGGCGAGGCCGTGCCGGGCCTCTACGCCACCGGATGGATCAAGCGCGGCCCGGTCGGCCTCATCGGCCACACGAAGAGCGACGCGATGGAGACCGTCGCGAACCTCGTGGCGGACGCGGCCGCCGGGCGGCTGCCGGCTCCCGTGGTGGCGGATGCCGAGGCGGAGGTGCTGGACCTGCTCGACGCCCGCGGCGTGGAGCCCACGAGCTGGGCGGGCTGGCTCGCCCTCGACGCGCACGAACGCGGTCTCGGCGAGGCCGACCGGTACCCGCGCGAGCGGGTCAAGCTCGTGCCGCGGGAGGCGCAGGTGCGCGTCTCACGGGAGGGCGCGCTCGCCCCGCGGTGACGGCGCGCGCCGGCCTCAGAGCACCGCCGAGGACTCGAGGCCCGCCTCGTCGAAGTCGACGTCGCGGGTCTCCTTCGAGACGAGCAGCGCGATGAGCGTCAGCACCCCCATCACCGAGAGGTAGATGCCGACCCAGAACGGGCTGCCGCCGCCGGCCTGCCAGAGCGCCACGGCGATGAACGGCGCGACCGCCGCACCGAGGATCGACGAGACGTTGTAGGAGATGCCCGAGCCCGTGTACCGCACGTTCGTCGGGAACAGCTCCGGAAGCAGCGCCCCCATCGGGCCGAAGGTCATGCCCATGAGCGCGAAGCCCACGACGAGCCAGGCCATCACCCCGGCGAAGCCGGCCGAGAGCAGCGGCACCCAGACGAGGCCGAACACGATGATGCCGAGCGTCACCCAGATCAGGGTGCGGCGGCGGCCCCAGCGGTCGGCCCACGGGCCGGACAGCAGGGTGAAGACGCCGAAGAAGAGCACGCCGCCGATGAGCATCAGCACGAAGGTGTTGTACGAGTAGCCGAGGCCCGGCAGCGCGCCGTCGGCGGCTTCGACGGGCGCCCGCCCATAGCTCAGCGAGAACGTCGTCATCAGGTAGAAGAGCACGTAGGTGGCGAGCATGAAGAAGGTGCCGAGGATCAGCTGACGCCAGTGGGTGCGGAACACCGTCGCGAGCGGCAGACGCTGGATGCGGCCCTGCTTCTCGGCCTTCGAGAACGCGGTCGACTCGACGAGTCGCAGCCGCACCCAGAGGCCGACGGCGACCATCACGATCGAGAACAGGAACGGGATGCGCCAACCCCAGTCGAGGAAGGCCTGGGAGGGCATCGAGGGGTCGTCGGAGGGCAGGGCCGCGGCGATGATGAGGAACAGGCCGTTCGCGATGATGAAGCCGATCGGTGCACCGAGCTGGGGGAAGGTGCCGTACCAGGCGCGCTTGCCCTTCGGGGCGTTCTCGGTCGCGACGAGCGCCGCCCCCGACCACTCGCCGCCGAGGGCGAAGCCCTGCGCGATGCGGAGGATGACGAGGAGCAGCGGCGCGAACCAGCCGACCACGTCGTACGTCGGCAGCACGCCGATCAGGAAGGTCGCGATGCCCATGGTGAGCAGCGCGCCGACGAGGGTCGCCTTGCGGCCGATCTTGTCGCCGAGGTGCCCGAAGACGACCGCGCCGAGGGGGCGGGCGACCATGGCCGCGCCGAACACGGCGAAGGAGGAGAGCAGCGCGGTGGTCGCGTCGCCGGTCGGGAAGAACAGGTGCGGGAAGACGAGGACCGCCGCGGTCGCATAGACGTAGAAGTCGTAGAACTCGATCGTCGTGCCGATGAGGCTGGCGAGGATGACCCGGCTGCGCGGATTGGCCGGCGCGGCGGGGGCGGTCGATGGGGCTGACATGCTGCAGAGACTCCGTGCGGTTCGAGGCCCCGCGGACTGGCGTCGGTCTGGCGTCGGTTCCGCTGGTGGCGGGGTGATCTGCTGCTTGTGGCAACCCGAAAACCTTACGCGCGAGCGGCCCGCGCGGCGGCTCTGCTGCGACGAACGGTCGGATCCGGGCGACGAGCGGTGCGCGGCGCGTCAATCGAAGGTTCGAAGCGGGGCACATGCCGCCTCGTTAGGCTAGGGGCATGGACACCATCTTCACCGTTCTGCACGTCGTCACCGCGGTCTTCATCGTCGGGCCGATGGCGATCATCCCGATGACGGCGATGCGGGCGGTGCGCGCGGGCAACGCCGCGCAGGTCCGCGTGCTCGCGAAGTCGACGACGATCTTCAGCTGGCTCTCGCTCATCGTCTTCGTGCTCGGCTTCGGCGTCATGGGCATGGCCGACGAGAAGTACGGCCTCAGCTTCACGACGCCGTGGATCCTCTGGTCGATCATCCTCTACGTCATCGCCTTCGCCCTCAGCGTCTTCCTCGTCGTCCCGGCGATGAACAAGGCCGCCGACGCGCTCGAGGCGAGCGCCGCCGCGAGCGCGGGTGGCGCCGTGGCCGCCGAGAAGTCCGGCTACCCGGCGATCGCCGCGGGAAGCGGCATCGTGTCGCTCCTCCTCGTCGTCGTTGTCGTGCTCATGGTCTGGAAGCCGTAGCGCACCCTGCACCACGCCGAAGCGCCTCGGAACCGACCGGTTCCGAGGCGCTTCGTCGTCGCGGGCGAGACCCCGGCTACGCGCCGGCGAGTGCCAGCATCTCGGTTGACCATGACCATGACCATGACCATGACCATGACCATGACCATGATCGCGATCGGGGGTGCCTCGGTCCTGAGCGCTTGCGCCCACCTACGTGCAACACCGACGCCCGGTGGCAACAAAACGGATGCCCGGTTGTAACAAAACTGAGTGCCGTGGAAACAACCCTCTCGAGAGCCGTGACATACGGTTCCATGGAGACAGAATCGGGTGAGCAACGTTGAATAGAGCGAAACTTAGTACCTTGGCCTGCACTCTTGCGACCGGTTTGTTGGTTTTCCCCGTGGGCGGGCCCGCAAATGCCATTGAACCTCAGGGCGAGGCCGATCCGGCGAGCCTGAGTGATGGAACGAGCATCCTGATCCCGGTCGCTTTCGACGCCGAAATCGCGAGTCAGCACGGATACGAGCTCCGATGGGATGGGTCCGGCGCGGCATACTCGGTACCGAAGACAAACGCCGAGAACGATTTCACCGACAGCGCATTCCTCGGAATGCTCGACGCGGACAATAACGTGATCGATGGTCAGCGAGGCGCTGTGGCGCGCGGGACGGTCTGGGGCAACTGCGGCACTTCCTCGTTCGACTTCACAGCAGGAAATTCACAGTTCAAGACCAGCTATTCGATCGCTCCGAACTACGGGGCGCCGATCAGTCACGATTGGACCGTGACGGTTACGACCACCGGAATGGGGGGTCAGTCTGGCTGGTACGACCTGTCGGGCCTCCCGTCGTGGGGCAGCCCGTCGTGGAGTGCGACGCGAGCGGTTACCCAGAACTACACCGGCCACGCGAACGGAGTTGCGAGCGGTGAAGTCCTCGTCACCTCTGGCACCATCTGCAATTCGGGGAACCCCGCCGATAGCTATTGATGGCGATGGGGTGGCCCAGGCGGGCCACCCCATTCTTTACCTGCGCCTCGGACAACTTACGCGCGGACTCGGATGTGGTCCGCGATCGCCGTCTTGTAGTCTCCCGCCCTTGCCCTGAGATCTGCACTCACGATCAGGGTGTCGTGGCCGATGTCCCAGACGTCCTCTGTGGACGTTGGCTGAATGAACACAGTCAGGTGGAACGGCCGCGCCGCGCGGCCGAGGAGTATCTCCGCTTCCTGGACAAGCTCTAGATACAGGAAATCAGGCGTTGACGCGGCGTCACGACTTGCGCGGTGTTCCGCTCTCCAAGCCATCATGTCGTCGGCAATCGATGGTTCGAGCTGTCGCACCACGGCACGAAGCTCTGGGTCTCCTGGGAGATCTTCCGTGCGGAGAGGCCAGGTTCCATACGCTTCCGACTCGCCACGAAGACGATCCCACCAGACCCACCATTCGGCGACCGCTTGAGTAGAAGCCGAACTCACGGCGCGTCCAGACCCCCTTCGCGGGCCGTGGACTACTGGAATCCGAGTCGTGTCTGTGGAATGGTCGACACGGCTCTTGACCCAGAGTGCGAGGAGCGTCGCCCCGGGGCCATCGCTTTCGGACACGTGCCACGACTCTCTGCCCATCGGATGCATGTGTCAACGCTATGCCGGGTAAAAGGGGTCGCAAAAGGGGGAAACGCAGAAAAGATGCGAGTTGGCATGCATGTTGCGTAGTGCCTTGTCAGACCGGTTCCGAGACGCTTCGCGGTGCAGGGCGGATGCCGCGGGCTACGCGCCGGCGAGCCCGCGGAGGACGCGCGCGGTCGCGATCGCGGCTTCGGCGGCCTCGCGTCCCTTGTCTTCCTTCGAGCCGGGGAGCCCGGCGCGGTCGAGGCCCTGACGCTCGTCGTCGAGGGTGAGCACCCCGAAGCCGACGGGCTTGCCCGTGTCGAGCGCGACCCGGGTGAGGCCGTCGGTCGCCGCCGCCGACACGTACTCGAAGTGCGGGGTGCCGCCGCGGATGATGACGCCGAGGGCGACCACCGCGTCGGCGCCGGCCTCGAGCGCCGCCTTCGCGACTACGGGCAGCTCGAAGCTGCCGGGCACGCGCACCAGACGGTGGTCGGCACCGGCCGCGTCGAGGGTGCGCGTGGCGCCGGCGATCAGCCCGTCGGTGATCTCGTCGTGCCAGCTGCCGGCGACGACGACGATCTCGAGGCCGGAGCCGTCGAGGTCGAGGTGCGAGCTGTCGAGGTTGGGGGAGCCGGCTCCGCTCATGATGCGTGTCCTTCCAGGAGTGCCTCAGCCGCGGCATCCGCGAGCTGCTGTTCGTCGATCTGGTGCCCCATCCGGGCGGCCTTGGTCTCGAGGTAGCGCTGATTGCCGCGCCCGACCCCGACGACGAGCGGCAGCCGCTCGGCGACGTCGACGCCGTGCTCGGCGAGCTGGCGCACCTTCTCGGGGTTGTTCGTCAGCAGGCGCACGCGCGCCACGCCGAGCTCGGCGAGGATGGCGCTCGCCGCGCCGTAGTCCCGCGCGTCGGCCGGGAGGCCGAGCGCGACGTTCGCGTCGAGGGTGTCGAGGCCGTCCTCCTGCAGGCGGTACGCCCGCAACTTGTTGATGAGGCCGATGCCCCGGCCCTCGTGCCCGCGGAGGTAGACGACGACGCCGCCCTCGCGCTGGATGATCTCGAGCGCCGCGTCGAGCTGCGGCCCGCACTCGCACTTCAGCGAGCCGAGCGCCTCGCCGGTCAGGCACTCGGAGTGCACCCGGACGATGGCGCCGCCCTCAGCCGAGGCGGGGTCGCCCGAGATGATCGCGAGGTGGTCGGCGCCCGTCTTGCGGTCGCGGTAGGCCCGCACGCGGAACTCGCCGAAGCTCGTCGGCAGCAGCGTCTCGACCTCGAAGTCGACGCGCGAGGACTCCGCGATCGCGGGTGCGGGCGAAGGGGTCGCCGTCGCGGCATCCGTCCCCGCATCGCCGTGCGTGCGCAGCCAGTCGACGAGCGCAGCGACGGTCGTGACCGGCAGCCCCTCCTCCTCGCCGAGCTCGATGAGGCCCGGCAGCCGCATCATCTCCCCGTCGTCGGCCACGAGCTCGCCGATCACGCCGACGGGGGAGAGGCCGGCGAGCCGCATCAGGTCGACCGCGGCCTCGGTGTGCCCCGCGCGTTCGCGCACGCCGCCGTCGACGGCGCGGAGCGGCAGGATGTGCCCGGGCCGGATCAGTCGCTCGGGGGTCGCCTCGGGGTCGGCGAGCACGCGCAGCGTGTGGGCGCGGTCGGCGGCCGAGATGCCGGTGGAGGTGCGGTCGGCCGCATCGACCGAGATCGTGTACGCGGTGCCGCGGCGGTCCTCGTTGTGCGCGACCATCGGCGGCAGCTGCAGCCGGTCGGCGAAGGCGTTCGGCATGGGGGCGCAGAGGAAGCCGCTCGTGCGGCGCACCATCCAGGCGATCCACTCCTGCGTCGCGAACTCGGCCGCCATGATGGCGTCGCCCTCGTTCTCGCGCGCCTCGTCGTCGGCGACGATCACGGGCTTGCCCGCACGCAGCGCGTCGAGGACCTCGGGGATGGTGGCGAGGCTCATGCCCGCACCTCCCGCTCGTCCGCGAGGGAGCTCGGCAGTTCGCGTCCCTCGAAGCGGCGCAGCCGCGCGACGTGGCGCGCGAGGATGTCGGTCTCGATGTTCACGAGGTCGCCGGGCCGCCGCTCGCCGAGGGTCGTCGCCTGCACCGTCTCGGGGATGAGCGACACCTCGAACCAATGCCCGGCGTCGGGGCCCGCGGCGGTCGTGCCGACCTCGCTCACGGTGAGCGAGACGCCGTCGACGGCGATCGAGCCCTGGTCGACCACGAGCGGGGCGTGCGCATCGTCGAGGGAGAAGCGCACGACGCGCCAGCCGTCCTCCTGACGGACCTCCAGCACCCGGGCGGTGCCGTCGATGTGCCCCTGCACGATGTGCCCGCCGAGGCGGTCGCCGACGCGGGCGGCGCGCTCGAGGTTCACGGCGAGCCCTTCGCGGGCGCCGTCGAGGGTGGAGAGGGCGAGCGTCTGGCCCATCACGTCGGCGGTGAAGCGCTCCGCGTCGAAGTCGACGACGGTGAGGCAGACCCCGGAGACGGCGATCGAGTCGCCGTGCGCGACGCCCTCGACGGCGAGCGGCCCGCGGACGGTGAGCCGGGCGGCGTCGGCGCCGCGCTCGACGCGCTCGATGCGGCCGAGCTCTTCGATGATGCCGGTGAACATGTCAGTTCCCTTCGGTGGGGGTGGTCGGGGTGGCCCGGTGGGCGACGAGGAGCACGTCGTCGCCGAGGCGCTCGACGGCGGTGAACGCGAAGCGCGGGGCGGCGGAGATCGTGGGCACGCCGAGCTCGCCGAGGGCGAGCTTCGCGCCGCCGAGGAGCGTCGGCGCGAGATAGACGAGGAGCTCGTCGGCGAGGCCGGCGGCGAGGAACGCGGAGGCGAGCGTCGGGCCGCCCTCCACGAAGAGCGAGCGGATGCCTCGGGCGGCGAGGTCTTCGAGCGCCGCGGCGAGCTCGCGGCCCTCGTACTGGAGCAGCTCGTGCGGGTGGCGGCGCAGGGCGGCGTCGGCCGGCACGTCGCGGCGGCCGAACACGACGGGGACCGGCTGCTGCTCGAGCAGGGCGCCGTCGGCGTCGCGGGCGGTGAGCGCTGGGTCGTCGGCGAGGACGGTGCCGGTGCCGACGGCGATGGCGTCGGCGGCGGCCCGGCGGCGGTGCACATCGGTGCGCGCGGCGGGACCGGTGATCCACTGGCTCGTGCCGTCGGCCGCCGCGGCGCGACCGTCGAGGCTCGACGCCCACTTCACGGTGACGCGGGGCCGGCGCGAGCGAGCGGTGAACAGCCAGTCGCCGATCGCGGCCTCGACCTCGTCGGCGAGGAGGCCCTGCTCGACGTCGACGCCCGCGGCGCGGAGGCGCTCGGCGCCGCCGCGCGAGGCGCGACCGGGATCGGCGACCGCGTAGACGACGCGGGCGATGCCGGCTTCGATGAGCGCGACCGCGCAGGGGCCCGTGCGACCCGTGTGGTTGCAGGGTTCGAGGGTGACGACGGCCGTGGCGCCGCGAGCCGCACCCGCGGGGAGCTTCGCGAGGGCGTCGACCTCGGCGTGCGCCGTGCCGGCCCCGCGGTGCCAGCCCTCGGCGAGCACCTCGCCGTCGGGGGTGAGCAGCACGCAGCCGACTTGCGGGTTCGCCCCCGTCGCGGGCCCGCGGTGGGCGAGTTCGATCGCCCGACGCATCGCGCGGAGCTCCGCCTCCTGGCCTGCCGTCATGTCCGTCCTCGTGGTCGAGGCTCCGGGGTGCGCGGCGCGGCGCTCATCGGCCGGGCGCGCGAACACTCCTCGGCCGACACGTGCCGCCTCCCATCCGGACTCTCACCGTCGGTACCGGAGTTTCACCGGTTCAACCGCTCGCGCCCCGAAGGGCGCTCGCGGCTCGCGGACTGTCACCGCCGGTTCGGAATTGCACCGACCCCGGAGCACGTTGTCGTGTTCGATTCTAGGTCAACGCGCTGGCGGGCGGGCTATTCCCGGGTGGAGGGCTGTTCCCGAGTTACGGGCTGTTCCCGAGTTACGGGCTGTTCCCGGGTCGCCGGCGCTTCCTGGCTACGGGGCGCTCGGCGTCCGCTCGTCGACGAGCGCCCGGGCCGTGCCCTCGTCGGTGATCAGGTCGGTGATGAGGCCGGCGGCGATCGCGCCGCGCAGACTCGGCAGCTTCGCGCGCCCCGAGACCACGCAGATGCGGCGCGGGGCGCGGCGCAGCACGCCGAAGTCCGGGCCGGTGGCCCGCTCGTTCAGCGGGATGCCGTCGCTCGAACCGTCCGCGCGGTAGAAGACGGTGGCGACGTCGCCGACGACGCCGTCCGCACTGAGGGCGGCGTAGTCGTCGCGCTCGAGGTAGCCGCCCTGGTAGACCCGGCTCGCCACCTCGGCGAACGGCGAGCCGACGCCGAACAGGGCGACGTCGAGCCGGCCCTGCAGCTCGAGGAGCCGCTTCGTGCTGCGCTCGCGCCAGAACGCCTCCTTCGTCGCGGGGTCGTCGAAGAAGGCGGGAACCGGGAACTGCTGCACCTTCGCCCCGAAGGCGTCGCCGAATCGGCGGAGCAGCTCGCTCGCGTAGAGGATGCCGGTGGTGCGGAGGTTGCCGGCGCCGTTCAGCTGCACGATCTCGCTGTTGTGCGTCGACTTCGGGACGAGATGCCGGCTCACGGCGCTCATCGTCGACCCCCAGGCGACCCCGACGAGCTGGTTCGAGTCGATGAACCGGCCGAGAATCCGTGCAGCCGAGAGCGCCACGCGGTCGAGTCGATCGACGTCGCTCGCCTGGTCGGGGACCGGCACGACGTGCGCGGCGATCTCGTGGCGCTCGCGGATCGCCTGCTCGAGCCGGCTCGGCAGATCGAGCGGGGAGTGGATCGAGATCTCGACGAGACCGCTCGCGCGGGCGTGGCTCAACAGGCGCGAGACCGAGGAACGGGAGGTGTGCAGCTCCGCCGCGATGGCGTCCATCGTGAGGTCCTGCATGTAGTACAGGTGCGCCGCACGGAGGGCGTCGCGGGTCTTGCCGGCGGGCACCTCGGGGCTGCGGTCGGGGTCGTCCTGCGGGGTCCAGGTCATCACCGGTCTCCTTGCACGTTTGTGCACGCGAGTTGAAAGAAGGTTCGCGTGCGTTCACGATGTATTCATCCACAGACGGGACGCTTCTGGCAAGCCCGTCGGCACCGTCGAAAGGACCGGGATGAGCCACACGTCGACGTCGACGCATCCGACTGCCGCGGAGCGGCCCGAGATCGCCGAGCTCCGCGCCCGACCGAGCGCGCAGGTCGTCGTCATCGGTGGCGGCATCAACGGCATCGCGACCTTCCGCGACCTGGCGCTGCAGGGCGTCGACGTCGTGCTCGTCGAGCGCGACGACTTCGTCTCTGGCGCCTCCTCCGCGTCCTCGCACATGATCCACGGCGGCATCCGCTACCTGGAGAACGGCGAGTTCCGGCTCGTGCAGGAGTCGGTCACCGAGCGCAACGCGCTCATCCGCCTCGCGCCGCACTACGTGAAGCCGCTCGAGACGACCGTGCCGATCTTCTCCACCTTCTCCGGCATCCTCTCGGCGCCGCTGCGCTTCCTCACCCACCGCTCCGGCAAGCCGACCGAGCGCGGGGCGCTGCTCATCAAGACCGGCCTCACGATCTACGACTCGTTCTCCCGCGACGGCGGCAGCGTGCCGCGCCACCGCTTCCTCGGCCGCAAGCGCACCCTCGCCGAGCTGCCGAAGCTGAACCCCGGCGTGAAGTACACGGCCACGTACTTCGACGCGAGCATGCACGACCCCGAGCGGCTCGCCCTCGACGTGCTGCACGACGGGCTCGCCGCGGGCGCGCACGCCCGGGCCGCGAACCACCTGGAGGCCGTCGGCCTCGGGGTCGGCGGCGTGCGGGTGCGCGACCGGCTGAGCGGCACCGAGTTCGAGCTCGTCGCCGACGTCGTGGTGAACACCTCCGGCCCCTGGACCGACCTCACGAACGAGGCGCTCGGCCACGAGACCCGCTTCATGGGCGGCACCAAGGGCTCGCACATCGTGCTCGACCACCCCGAGCTCCTGGAGGCGACCGGGGGCCGCGAGATCTTCTTCGAGCACGAGGACGGCCGCATCGTGCTGATCTACCCGCTGAAGGGCCGCGTGATGGTCGGCACCACCGACCTCGAGCACGACATGCGGGAGCCCGCCGTGTGCACCGAGGCGGAGATCGACTACTTCTTCGAGCTCGTCGCGCACGTTTTCCCGGACATCCGGGTCGACCGATCGCAGATCGTGTACCGCTTCTCCGGCGTGCGCCCGCTGCCCCGCCACGACGACACCCAACCCGGCTTCGTGTCCCGCGACTACCGCATCGAGCGGGCGGAGGCGCCGGGCCGCCGCGGGACGACCGTGCTGAGCCTCGTCGGCGGCAAGTGGACCACCTTCCGGGCCCTCGCCGAGCACCTCGCGAACGAGGTGCTGGAGCTCCTCGGCACCGAGCGCCGTCGCAGCACCGCCGGCCTCGCGATCGGCGGTGGCGCTGGGTACCCGACGACGCCGGACGCCCGCCGCGTCTGGGTGGTCTCCCACGGCGACGAGCTCGGCGCCGCGCGGGCGGAGGAGCTGCTCGAACGCTACGGCACCCGCGCCGAAGCCCTCATCGACGAGCTCGACCCCGCCGAGGACCTCGCGCTCGCGAACCACCCCGGCTACAGCCGTCAGGAGGTCGCCTGGCTCGTGCGGCACGAGCGTGTCGCCCGACTCGACGACCTCGTGCTGCGGCGCACCAGCATCGCCTTCACCGGCACCGCCACGCTGCCGCTCCTCGACGAGCTCGCAGCCATCGCGGGCGAGGTGCTCGGTTGGGACGCCGAGCGGCGGAACGCCGAGGTCGCGGCGACGCGGCTCCTCCTCGAGGAGCGCCACGGCGTGCGGCTCGCGGCGGCCGAGGTCACCGCAACCCCGTAGCAGATCTGCACGGATGTGCACCCGGAAACGCCCCGCACCGGGGCGCCGGCCGGATAGCGTGCAGCAGGGCCCCTCGGCCCGATGCCACACCGGGGGCGGCGACCCGTGCCGTCCCACCCATTGAAAGAAGGTCAACGTGGACAATCTCGGCGTCCTGTTCCTCTCGGAACTCGTCGGCACCGCCCTGCTCGTGCTGCTCGGCACGGGCGTCGTCGCCAATGTCGCGCTCGTGCGCAACAAGGGCTTCAACGGCGGCTTCCTCATGGTCAACATCGGCTGGGGCCTCGCGGTCTTCGCCGGTGTGGTCGTCTCGTACGCCTCCGGCGCGCACCTGAACCCGGCGGTCACGCTCGGCCTCGTCGCGAACGGCGCGGAGGAGTTCGGCAACGCCGCGATGGGCACCACCGTCGCCGTGTCGTTCGTCTCGGTGCTGACCTACCTCGGCGCACAGATGCTCGGCGCGTTCCTCGGTGCCGTCGTCACCTGGCTCGCGTACAAGCAGCACTTCGACGCCGAGCCCGAGGCCGCGAACAAGCTCGGCGTGTTCTCGACCGGGCCGGCGATCCGCTCCTACGGCTGGAACCTCGTCACCGAGATCATCGGCACCTTCGTGCTGGTCTTCGTCGTGATCGGCTTCGGCCGCAACGGCGACGCCTCCGGCCTCGCCGCGCTCGGCGCCCTGCCTGTCGCGCTCCTCGTGATCGGAATCGGCGCCTCCCTCGGTGGCCCGACCGGCTACGCGATCAACCCGGCCCGTGACCTCGGCCCGCGCATCGCGCACGCCATCCTGCCGATCAAGGGCAAGGGGTCGAGCGACTGGAGCTACTCCTGGGTGCCCGTCGTCGGCCCGATCGTCGGCGGCGTCCTCGCCGGCCTCGCGGCGACCCCGCTGCTGCCCATCCTCGGCTGAGCCGCACCGATTCCCACCCACCACCCGCACTGACAGCAACGGAGTTCTCAGATGGCTGACTACGTCCTCGCGATCGACCAGGGCACGACCTCGTCGCGCGCGATCATCTTCGACAAGTCCGGCTCGATCGTCTCGACCGGACAGCTCGAGCACGAGCAGATCTTCCCGAAGGCCGGCTGGGTCGAGCACGACCCGAAGGAGATCTGGAACAACACCCGCGAGGTCATCGGCCAGGCCCTCGCCAAGGCCGACCTCACCCGCCACGACATCGCCGCGGTCGGCATCACGAACCAGCGCGAGACCGCCGTCGTCTGGGACAAGACCACCGGCCAGCCCGTGTACAACGCGATCGTCTGGCAGGACACCCGCACCCAGGACATCGTCGACCGCCTCGCCGCGGACGGCGGCGTCGAGCGCTTCAAGGCCAAGGTCGGGCTGCCCCTCGCGACGTACTTCTCCGGGACGAAGATCGTCTGGATCCTCGAGAACGTCGAGGGTGCCCGCGAGAAGGCCGAGGCGGGGAACCTCCTGTTCGGCACCACCGACAGCTGGGTGCTCTGGAACCTCACCGGCGGGGTCGACGGCGGCGTGCACGCCACCGACGTCACCAACGCGAGCCGCACGATGTTCATGGACCTCGAGACCCTCGCCTGGGACGACGAGATCCTGGCCGCCTTCGGCGTGCCGCGCTCGATGCTCCCGGAGATCAAGAGCTCCTCCGAGGTCTACGGCGTCGCCGAGGCATCCAGCCTGCTGCGCGAGACGCCGATCGCCGGCATCCTCGGCGACCAGCAGGCCGCGACCTTCGGGCAGGCCGCGTTCGAGGCCGGCGAGGCGAAGAACACCTACGGTACGGGCAACTTCCTGATCTTCAACACCGGCACGGACATCGTGCACTCGAAGAACGGGCTGCTCACGACCGTCGGCTACAAGCTCGGCGACGCCCCGGTGCACTACGCGCTCGAGGGGTCGATCGCCGTCACCGGCTCGCTCATCCAGTGGCTGCGCGACAACCTCGGGCTGATCAGCTCGGCGGCCGAGGTCGAGGAGCTCGCGAAGGGGGTCGAGGACAACGGCGGCGCGTACTTCGTGCCGGCGTTCTCGGGCCTGTTCGCGCCGTACTGGCGCCCGGACGCGCGCGGCGCGCTCGTGGGGCTCACCCGCTACGTGAACAAGGGCCACATCGCCCGGGCCGCGCTCGAGGCGATCGCCTTCCAGACCCGCGACGTGATCGAGGCCGTGAACGCGGATGCCGGGGTCGACCTGACGGAGCTCCGCGTCGACGGCGGGGCGACGGCGAACGACACCCTGCTGCAGTTCCAGGCCGACATCCTGGGCGTCCCGGTCGTGCGCCCGGTCGTCGCGGAGACGACGGCGCTCGGCGCGGCCTACGCCGCCGGCCTCGCCGTCGGCTTCTGGTCGGGGCTCGACGACCTCAGCGCCAACTGGCAGGAGGACCGCCGCTGGACCCCGTCGATGGACGAGGCCGAGCGCGCACGCCTCGACCGCAACTGGAAGAAGGCCGTCACGAAGACCCTCGACTGGGTCGACGACGACGTGCGCTGATTCAGCGCACCCGGGTCCTGGGGAGGACCCGAAGGGGAGGACGGGCCGGATGCCGAGGGCATCCGGCCCGTTCGCGTCTCCTGAGGGGCCGCGGCGTCGTGAGCCGTAGCGAAGCCGTCGGCCCAGCCCGGCGGGTCGTCGGCCCAGCCGGGCGGGTCGTCGGGCCAGCCGGGCGGGTCGTCGGCCCAGCCCCCGGGTCGTCAGCCCAGCCTGGCGATGAGGAGGGCGGATGCCTCGTCGAGCGTCGTCGCCTCGAGCACCCCGAGCACGCGGGCGCGCGAGGCCTCCGCGGGCTCGGGCGTGGCATGGGTGCGGTTCAGCCAGACGCCGACGAGCCCGGCTTCGGCCGCGCCGATCGCGTCGGTGCGCAGCCGGTCGCCGATGTAGGCGACGGGGCCGACGGGTGCGGTCTCGGCGAATCGCTCGACCGCGGCACGGAAGATCGCCGGGTCGGGCTTCGCGACGCCGAGCGCCCCGGAGGCGATGACCTCGTCGAAACGGTCGGTCAGCCCGAGCCGGTCGAGCTTCGCGAGCTGGAAGTCGAGCTCGCCGTTGGTGATGACCCCGAAGCGCACGCCGGGCAGGGCCGCCTCGAGCGCGGCGAAACTGCTGGCGACGTCGGCGTGCAGGCTCCACGAGGAGCGGTAGTGCGCGAAGTACTCGTCGAACCAGGCTCCGGCCGCGGGGTCGTCGAGGATCTCGCCGTGCGCGAGCGCGAAATCGCGTGCCCTCGCCCGCCGCTGGCCTTCGAAGCTCAGCTCACCCGCCAGGTAAGCGTGGTAGTGGCGCTCTTCGAGCTCGTGCCACAGCACCGGCACGTCGAGCCCCTCGACCGCCTCGTATGCCCGAAGCTGCATGTGCTGGGCGATGCCGAGCCGCACCGCCTCGCGGTGGGCCATCAGGGTGTCGTCGAGGTCGAAGAGCACGACCGGCGCGGGGCGGCTCGCAGACGCCCCGGCCGATGCGGACTCAGCGGCGGCGGAGGAAGCCGACACGCTCGTAGACCTGGCCGAGCACCCGCTCGGCCCGCTCGGAGGCCTTCTCCGCGCCGATCGCGAGGAGGCGGTCGAGTTCGGCCGGGTCGTCGAGCAGCTCGAAGGTGCGCGCGCGGAACGGCTCGAGCCGTTCGACGACGAGCTCGGCGAGCTCCGTCTTCAGCTCGCCGTAGCCGCGGCCCTCGTAGCGCGCCGCGATGGTCTCGATCGACTCGCCGCTCGCCGCCGCGTAGATGTCGAGCAGGTTCGAGATGCCCGGCTTCGCCTGCCGGTCGTAGCGGATCTCCCGCTCGGCGTCGGTGACCGCGCTCTTGATCTTCTTCGCCGTGACCTTCGGGTCGTCGAGGAGCTTCACGAGCCCGGCCTCTGAGGCGGCGGACTTCGACATCTTGGCGGACGGGTCCTGGAGGTCGTAGATGCGCGCGGACGCCTCGGGGATGTACGCCTCGGGGACGACGAAGGTGTCGCCGTACCGCGAGTTGAACCGGGCGGCGAGGTCGCGGGTCAGCTCGAGGTGCTGGCGCTGGTCGTCGCCGACGGGCACGAGGTTCGTCTCGTAGAGCAGGATGTCGGCGGCCATCAGCACCGGGTAGGTGAAGAGGCCGACCGTCGTCGACTCGGCGCCGTAGCGCTGCGACTTGTCTTTGAACTGGGTCATGCGCCCGGCCTCGCCGAAGCCGGTGATGGTGCCGAGCACCCAGGCGAGCTCGGCGTGCGCCGGCACCTGCGACTGCACGAACAGGGTCGAGCGCTCGAGGTCGATGCCCGCGGCGAGGTACTGCGCGGCGGTGCGCCGCGAGCTCTCGCGGAGCTTCGCCGGGTCTTGCGCCACGGTGATCGCGTGCAGGTCGACGACGCAGTAGATCGGGTCGACGGTGTCTTGCAGCGCGACCCAGTTGACGAGCGCGCCGAGGTAGTTGCCGAGATGGAGGGAGTCGCCGGACGGCTGCATGCCGGAGAAGACGACGGGTCGTGCGGAGTTCATGGTGTCCTCGATGGAAGTTCGGTTGACGCTCGTTCGGGGTGGCCGAAGGCCGAGGGTCGCCGGGTCGGGTGCGGCGTCAGATCGCGTAGTCGACCACGACGGGGGCGTGGTCGGACCATCGCTCGTCGTAGGCGGCTGCGCGGTCGACCGCGTAGTTCTCGACCTTCGCGGCGAGCTGCGGCGTGGCGAGGTGGTAGTCGATGCGCCAGCCGGTGTCGGTGTCGAAGGCCTTGCCGCGCTGCGACCACCAGGTGTAGGGCCCGGGCACCTCGCCCGCGTGACGACGGCCGACGTCGATCCAGCCGAGGCCGGCGCCGTCGTTGTACCCGGGCTCGCCCTCGGCACCGAGGAACCGGTCGAAGTAGGCGCGCTCTTCGGGCAGGAAGCCGGCGCGCTTGACGTTGCCCTTCCAGTTCTTGATGTCGAGGGTGCGGTGGCCGACGTTCAGGTCGCCCATGATGACGGCGTACTCGGAGTGCTTCGCGAGCTCGGGAAGGCGCTCGACCATCGCGTCGAGGAACTTGTACTTCTCGACCTGCTTGGGGGTGTCGACCTCGCCGGAGTGCACATAGGTGCTGACCACCGTGATCACCGAGCCGCCGACCTCGTAGTCGGCTTCGAGCCACCGGCCGGCGCTGTCGAAGTCGACCGGGCCGAGCTCGACGCGGTGGATGCTCGCGCGGTGCCGGCTGGCGAGGGCGACGCCTGCGCGCCCCTTGGCGGTGGCGGGGTCGTGCAGCACGTCCCACTCGTCGCCGAGGAGGCCCACGAGGTCGTCGGTGGAGGCCCGCACCTCTTGCAGCGCGAGAATGTCGACGTCACGGGCGGCGAGCCAGTCGCCCATGCCCTTGCGGAACGCGGCGCGCACCCCGTTGACGTTGACACTGGCGATGCGGAGCGGCTTGGCGGGCATGAATCGATCCTACGGGAGCCCGCCGACACGGCGACGCCCGGGCGGTGCGGCCCAGGCGGGACCCGTCCGGGTCAGTGCCGGTCGGCCGGGCCCGGGCCGGCCTGCTCGATCTCCTCCAGCTCGAGCCGCGCCCGCTCGAGGCGACGACGTGCCGGGAAGCGGGCCAACCAGCCGGACTCGCCGAGCTCCTGCTCGGCCTCCCGCACCCGCACCTTCGCCGCCGTGACGAGTGCCCGGTGCTCCTCGGCGAGCCGCTCGGCCTCGAGCTGCTCCGGCGTCACCATCCGCAGCGATTCGTGCGCGTCCTCCGCCTCCACCGCGATCCACGCGGAGGCCACGAGGATGACGATGCTCGTCAGGCGGAACCAGAGCAGGAGCCCGATGAAGACGGTGAAGGTCGCGAGCAGGGGGTTCCGCGAGGTGCTGGACAGCAGCAAGCCGCTGAACAGCTGCAGCACCGAGAGCCCGGCCGAGCCGAGCAGCGAGCCGATCCACATCCGCCGCCACGGCATCGCCGCACCCGAGAGGAAGCGGAACAGCACGGCGAGGGCGAGCGTGTCGATGATGAACACCGCCACGAGCGACCCGAGCTGCACGAAGAAGGTGAACCACCCCGACTCGTTGCTCCAGCCGAGCAGGGAGAACACCCAGCTCACGAACGAGGTCGCGCCGACCGAGAGCACGGAGGCGAGGAGGAGGACGAGCCCGAAGCCGAGCCCGGCCAGCAGGTCGCGCGCCTTCAGCAGGAGATAGGCGCGCGTGTCCTTGGGCAGGCCGAAGATCGAGCGCACCGCGGTGCGGGTGTAGGTGATCCAGCCGATCGCGGTCCAGATCAGGCCGGCGAGGGCGATGGCGCCCGTCCAGCCGAAGAGGCTGGTGCTGGAGCGGGCGATCTCGGCGACGTCCTGCTCCGAGATGACGCCTGCGCTGCCGTCGTCGCCGACCAGCCCCGGGGCGAGGGTGTTGATGAGCCCGAGCAGCGCGTTCAGCGCATCGGGATTGTTCGTGAACCAGAGGCCGACGACCGCGAAGACGACGTACAGCGCCGCGAACACCGCGAACAGGGCCTGGTAGCTGAGCCCCGCCGCGAGGATGAAGCCGTTGCGATCGAGGAAGCGCCGCCACACCCGCACCGGGAACAGCGCGAGGGTGCGCTGGGTGATCGCCGTCACCCGCTTGATCGGCTCGTCGAAGCGCTGCCGGAGGGGCTGCTCCGCGGTCTCGAGCCGCTGCTTCGCCTCCTGCTCGGCGACGGTGAGCTCGGCGCGGATCCTGGCGCTCCGGGACTCCGGCGGCTCCGGCGCGGATGCCTCGTCATGGGCAGGCCCGGGCGGGGGCGCGCCTGCGCGCCGCGCCGGCCCCGAGGCATCCCGTCCGCTCACGCTCTCACCATACCGACGGGCCTCCGGCGGCGGGGCGTCGGGCCTGGCGCGGCGCCCACCCCGGCCCGGGCCTGCTCTGAGCCGGGCTCGGGGCCCGCCATGAGCCCCGCTCGGGGGACACCCCGCTTTCGGGGGGTCGAAGGTGAGGAATCCTTGCGGATGGCGCCGAAGTGTGGCAGAACTGGCGCCAGCTGACCCGAAGTTCGAGCCGGCTCCAACCCGATGAAACACAGGAGCTGTCATGCACGCACTCAGTCGTGGGCGCTTCAGCGCGCCTGCACGATCCGGACCGAGGCGGCGACCCGCCGTCGCCCTCGTGTCCATGCTCGCGATTCCCGCACTCATCCTCCTCGGGGCGCCGACGCTCGCCGCCGCCGAGGAGATGCCCGACTCGGCGGCGAGCGCCGACACGCTCGTCGCCGACCCGGCGGCCGAGGGCACCGACTCCGCGGCGACGACGCCGCCGGCGCCGGACCCCGCCACCCCGCCGGCGGAGGAGGTTCCGCCCGCCGAGGAGCCCGCTCCGCCGGCGGAGGAGGTGCCACCTCCCGCCCCCGCAGCCCCCCCGGACGCAGCCGTAGAACCCGAAACGGATGCCCCGGCGGCACCTGACCCGCAGGTGCCGGCCACGGTGCCGGAGGCGGACGCGCCTCCGGCACCCATCGACTGCGACACGATCCCGATCGCCAACGACGACCGCAGCGAGCGGGACGCCTGTCTCGCCGCCCAGCAGGGCTCGATGCGCTCGATGGCGGCGCAGGACGTCGCGCCCGCTGTTCCCGCCCCGAACCCCGATCTGCCCGCCGTGTGCGGCCTCGACATGGCGTTCATCCTCGACAAGTCGGGCTCCATCGGCGGCGCGGGCATCGCGAACCTGAAGGCCGCGGCCAACGCGTTCTCGGGTGCCCTCGTCGACACGGGGTCCGAGGTCTCGGTGACCTCCTTCGATCAGGACGCCGCGGTGCTGCTCGGGGCGACCGAGCTGAGCGGCGGCAACGTCGGCGCCGTGCAGGGCTCCTACAGCGGCCTGAGCTCCGACGGCTGGACGAACTGGAAGCGCGGGCTCGAAGTCGGGCTCGGCACCTTCGGCGGCTTCACCGACAAACCGGTCGAGCTCACGATCGTCATCACCGACGGCAACCCGAACACGGTCGACCCGAACAACGGCGGGGAGTTCCCCGACGGCTCGCCCGGCGCGTTGAACCCGGCGATCGAGCAGGCCAACGCGATCAAGGCGGCCGGCTCGCACGTGCTCGTCATCGCGGTCGGCAGCAGCGTCACGCTCGCCCCGATCGAGGCGATCTCCGGCCCCGAGGCCTTCGACGGCACGAACATCACGACCGCCGACTACCTCACCACGACCGACTATTCGACGCTGGCCGACTCCCTCAAGGAGGTCGCGATCGCCCTCTGCGGCGGCTCGGTCGTCATCGACAAGACGGTCAACGGGCAGCCCGCCGAGGGCTGGGAGTTCTCGACGAGCGACGCCGACGTCACGCCGGCCTCGCAGGAGACGGCGGCGGACGGCATGACCGACCCGTACGACGTCTCCGGCTACGGCGACGAGAACACCCGGGCGATCACCTTCACCGAGGAGGACCGTCCCTACTGGGAGATGGCCTCCGTCAGCTGCGAGGTCGGCGGCGACGACCGGCCGGTCACCCTCGTCGGCGACCACGGCTGGACCGTCGACGTCGGCAAGTTCGAGATCGTGCACTGCAGCGTCGCGAACCGGGAGAACGAGCCGGTCTGGGGCGTGACGAAGTCGAGCGATCCGCCGAGCGGGACCTCGGTCGAGCGTGGCGACACGATCGACTACACGCTCTCGGTGCAGCACGTCTCCGGTCCGGGAGTGAGCGACATCGTGATCGAGGACGACATCTCGCAGCTCGCACCGTACGTCGACTTCGAGGGCTTCATCGGCACGCAGCCGGCGGAGTTCAGCTGGGACGACGACGAACCGGGCAAGCTCTGGCTGAAGGTCGACCAGCTCGACCCGGGCGAGACGCTCGACCTCGTGTACCGCGTGACGGTGCGGGACGACGCCGATCCCGGCGCCGTGCTGCGCAACCACGTGCTCACGAACTGCCCGCCCGCCCAGCCGCCGGTGACGGTGGCCGCGGTGCCGGACGCCGAGCCCGACCCGTGCGTCACCGAGCACCCGACCCCCGGCTGGGAGCTGTGGAAGACCGCCGACCCGGTCTCGGGGAGCACCGTCTACCCGGGCCACGACGTGGTCTACACCCTGCACGCGTACAACTTCTCGCAGGCCGAGGTGACGGGCGCGACCGCGGTCGACGACCTCGCCGACGTGCTCGACGACGCCACGCTCGTCGAGCCGTTGGACCCGCAGCTGGAGCTCGACGGCACGGACCTCACCTGGTCCATCCCCGACCTCGCGCCCGGTGAGGAGGCGGCGATCTCCTTCACGGTGACCGTCGACGACGACGCCTGGGGCGAGACGCTGCGCAACGTGGTCACGCCGGACGGCGTCGGGGAGTGCCCGCCGGAGGGCACCGACGACGCACCGCTCGTGAAGGGCGAGCAGCTCGTGCTCGCCGACTGCGAGACCGACCACGAGGTGGCCGAGCCCGACATGCGGATCGAGAAGCTGTGGTCGCACGACGACGGTGAGAACCCCGTCGACTCCGGCGACGCGCCGCCCGACGTCATCTCCTACACCCTCAACGTGTGGAACGACGGCGACCCGGTCGTGGACCCGGTGGTGACCGACACCCTGCCCGAGGGCGTGACCTTCGTGCCCGGCAGCGAGGTGCTGCCGGCGGGCTGGATGCTCGACGACTCGGTCGAGGGCGAGCTGACCTTCTCCTACACGGGAGAGTTCGGCAGCATGGCGTACCCGGGGGTCACGATCACCTTCGACGTCGAGGTGGGCGAGCTCGCCCAGCCCGACCCGACGGTGCCGATCCCGGACCTCGTGAACGCGGCCTGCGTGGCCGCGGAGGTGCCGCCGCCCGAGACGGAGACGTCGCCGGAGACCGCCCCGGCCTCGCTCGCCGAGATCGTCGCGGCCGCGGTCGACGAGGAGCCGGATCCGGATGGCCCGCTCGTGGACTGCGCCGAGGCGGAGACGCCCGTGAAGTCGATCGCGCTCGACGGTTTCGCGCAGTGCCTGAACGACACCCCGTGGTTCAGCTACGCGATCACGCCGTCGAACCTCGACACCCTGCCCGATGTGGCACTCATCTGGTGGACGGTCGACGCCTTCGCGGGTCACGACCCGTCGATCCCGGCCGGTGACGAAGCGGCGATCCTCGCCGACGGCGCCTCCCAGGTCGACTACGTGACGGTGCCGCCGGGCTGGCAGCCGGGGGACACCATCTCCGGAGCCCAGCTCTGGCCGGGGGCCGAGGTGGACGCCGAGGGCAACCCGACGGACTGGCCGGGCTGGACCCTGCTGCCGAACGGCACCTGGGTGCTCGACCCGTCGGCCCCGTTCTACGACCTCCGCAACGAGGCGGTCGTGGAGATCCGGGTGAACCCGTCGACGGACACCATCACGGCCTACCCGCCGGCGACGCCCGACTGCAACGCGGCGCCGACGAACTCGCCGAAGCCGTCGACGCCCGCCTCGGGCATCGCATCGACCGGGTTCGATCAGGGCTGGCTGCTGCCGCTCGCGGCGGGCCTGCTCGCCGTCGGTGCGCTCGGCGTCTGGTTCGTCGCCCGCCGTCAGCGGCGGGACGACTCCGGTTGAGCCCACGCGCCGCCGCGCCGTGAACGGGCGCGGCGGCGCACCGCCCGGTCGGGGCGGATCGGGTCGGGGGACCCCGGTCCGCGCCGACCCCGGAAGACGGATGCCCCGACCGCGACGTCGGGGCATCCGCCGTGCACGGGCGCGGGGGACACGCAACCGTCAGTTGACCCCCGTTTTGGTGGTGGTGCCAGTATTCCGAACGACCCTCATCTCTGCCACGCTACGAAGGACTCACGTTCTGCGTGGGTTGCAAACCCGAAACCCGAATGACGCGCAACCCGAAATTTCGCGTCGAACCCGAAGGCGTGCAGCCATGCTTACCCGAACCCGTGTTTCGTCGACCCCTCGGCACCGCGACACCCTACCCAAGGGCCGCCTGAAGAAGGCGCTCTCGGTCCTCGCGAGCGGTGCGCTCATCATCGGCATGGGGGTGAGCGGCGCACTCTTCACCGCGGCGCCAGCCCAGGCTGCGCCCGTGGACCTCGGCACGGTGGAGGCCCAGGTCTCCAACCAGCGCGGTGACGCCGGCAGTACCGGCCAGAACGCCGGCACCACGAGCGGCTACTGCATCCGATACAGTCCGCCGAACTCCTCGAGCGAGACCGGGCCGTCGAACTGGGTGGCGAGCGGCAGCGAAGCCCTCACCGCGCACGGTCGCGGCGGCAGCAACTGTCCGAACAACCTGAGCACGTCGACCCAGAGCGCGATCGGCGTGCAGCCGGCCGCCGGGTCGCTGGCGCCGGAGCCGGGTGCGGCGTTCAACATCGGGAAGATCACGCACTACAACAACCCCATCAACTACTCGGGTTCGAGCGACTACTTCAAGGGCACCGTCAGCTACCGGCTGCCGAGCCTGTCGAAGCAGTTCGACTTCAACTGGTGGATGTGGGAGACGCCGAACAACGGCAACGACAACCAGAACCGCGACCAGTTCAAGTTCCTGAACCAGGCGTCCGACACGACCATCTCGGTCGGCGGCGTCGACTACAAGCTCGTCATCCTCGGCTTCCGCACCGTCTCGAACGGCGCGGCGTGTCCCGCCGACCCGGGCAGCGCGGTCAACGAATGGCTCACCTACGAGGGCCAGCAGACCCAGGCCTGCCTCTACGGCAAGCTCGCCCAGGTCCGCAAGCTCACGGTCAAGAAGGTCGTCGTCGGCGCGGGCGCCCCCGACACCACGTTCAGCTTCGCCCCCACGAGCAACCTCGACGGCTCGCCGTGGAAGAACAGCTTCACCCTGAAGGGCGGCCAGTCCAAGACGGCCGACGCCGTGCAGGGCGAGACCGTCACGATCGCCGAGAACGCGGTCGCGGACGTGCAATGGTCGCTCACCGGCGTCGCCTGCGTCGACAGCGCGAACCAGCCGATCGGCACACCGAACCTCGGCAGCCGGAACGTGACCCTCACGAACATCCCGGCCAGCGCGAACTCCGACATCACCTGTACCTTCACGAACACCTACGCCACGAAGGCGAAGCTGACGTTGAAGAAGGTCGTCGCCTCCGGCACCGCGAACAAGAACTCGTGGACCCTCTCCGCGAACACCGGCGGCGGCGCCGCCGAGCTCTCCGGGCAGGACCAGGGCCCGGGCGTGAGCAACGCCAACCTCTCGGCCGGCACCTACGCGCTCGCCGAGTCCGGCGGACCCGCCGGCTACACGCAGCAGGGCAACTGGGTCTGCGTCAACGACGCGAACGGCTCGAGCGTGACCGTGACGAACGGCAACGTCGACCTCGTCGACAAGTCCGCGGTCACCTGCACCGTCACGAACCGATTCCAGACCGGTTCGCTCGAGGTGAAGAAGGTCATCACGGATGCCTCGGGCTTCTCGGGCGACGCCTCGACCCAATTCACCGGCACCTGGAGCTGCACCGTCGCCGGCCAGGGCGTCGTGCAGAGCGGCACCTACACCGTCTCGACCGGCACCGCCCAGACCGTGAGCACGACGCTCCCGGCCGGCGCGAACTGCACCGTCACCGAGAACGGGCCGAGCGGCAACCTGAAGAACGGCTCCTACGAGTGGGTGCAATACGCCACCGACGGGCCGAAGACGATCGTCGACAACCAGAAGGCCACCATCACGGTCACCAACTCGACGAAGCAGAACTCCGGCACGTTCACGGTCGAGAAGAAGGTGGTCCCGGCCGACGCGAACACCCCCGCCGGCGGGTACACGGGCGGCACCGGCCGTCAGTTCACCGTCCACTACGTCTGCACCCTCGGCGGCCAGACGATCTCCGAGGGCGACCTGCAGGTGACGCCGGGCACGCCGGTCTCCGGGCCGACGCTGCCGACGAGCGCGAGCTGCTCGCTCACCGAGCCGGCGTTCTCGGCCAAGGCCGGCGACTTCGCGGACGCCTCCTACGAGTGGGCGAACCGCACGGTGCTGCCGAACGTGGTGACGATCCCGAAGGGCGTCGACGCGACCGTCGATTCCACGGTGACGAACACCTTCGTACGCAACTTCACGAAGCTCGACGTCAAGAAGGTCGTCACGGGCGCCGGCTACAGCTCGACCGGTGACGACTTCAAGGTCAACGTCGTCTGCGGCTCGACCACGACGCCGCTCACGCTGAAGAACGGCGAGACCGAGACCGTCCAGAACATCCCGGTCGGCAGCCTCTGCACCGTTCAGGAGGTCACCCCGATCACGGCACCGCTCGACGCGGGCCACGAGTGGGGCGCCCCGACGTACGCGCCGGGCACGCAGGTCACGGTCGTGAAGGGCGAGACGAAGCTCGTCACCGTCACGAACACGACGGTGCCGGTCTACGGCCAGGTCTCGGTCACCAAGGCGACCGAGGGCGGCGGCATCGCGGCCGACACGGCCTTCGACGTCACCGTCACCTGTGGCGCGACGAGCTACAACGCCTCCATCAAGGCCGGCGAGACCTACACGACCCCGGCCGGCGAGCTGCTCGCCGGCACCGAGTGCACCGTGCACGAGGGCGCGGTCTCCGGCGGCCTCGTCGACGACTCCTACGCCTGGGCTGCGACCCCCGTCGCGAACGACCTGAAGGTCACCGTCGCGAAGAACGAGACGAAGAACGTCGTCATCACGAACACGACGAAGCGCGTCTACGGCTCGCTCGTGATCACGAAGGACCTCGTCGACCCCGACGGCGTGTACAGCGGGCCCGGCTTCTCGGGCACCTACAGCTGCACCGACGGCTCGAACGGCAACTGGGGCCCGCTGGCCGACGGCGGTCAGGCGACCATCACCGACATCCTGCTCGGCGCCAACTGCACCGTGACGGAGACGGCCCCGGCCGCTCCCGCCCCGGGTGACGGCTCCTACGTCTGGGCCGGCATCGACTACGCGCCGGGCACCCAGGTGACCCTGAGCGCGGCCACGCCGAACCCCGGCGTCACGGTGACGAACACCATCGTGCGCCAGTCCGGCTCCTTCGCCGTCGCGAAGACCGTCGAGGGCGACGCCGCCGGCTACGACCCGGCTGTGCCGTTCGGCTTCGACTGGGTCTGCACCGACGACAGCAACAAGAAGTACACCGGCAGCTTCGACGTGCTGGCCGGTGCGGTCGGCGGACCGGGGGAGCTCATCCCCGCGGGCAGCGACTGCACCGTCACCGAGCAGGACGCCCCGGCGCCCGCCGCGAGCTACACCTGGGACGGCGTGACCCTCACGGCGACCCCGGGCGGCAGCCCGCAGGACGGCCGCTCGGTGTCCTTCACCATCCCGGCTCCGCAGAACGGCGACCCCGTCACCGTGCAGGTCTCGGCGGTGAACGCGCTGTCGAAGAAGTACGGCTCGGTCGAGATCACCAAGGTGGTCGAGGGCGACGGGTACACCGGCGGCGCCGACATGGAGTTCGAGGCATCCGTCGCCTGCGGCGTGAACGGTACCGAGTCGGTGACCTTCACGACCGGCGGCAGCGACCCGCTCGAGCTCCCGCTCGGCTCCGAGTGCACCGTGACCGAGGTCACGCCGGTCGGCGGTCTCGCCGACGGCAGCTGGGCCTGGGACGGCGTGACCGTCTCGCCCGCGAACTTCACCATCACGCAGCCCGGCCAGCAGGTCGACGTCACCGTCACGAACACGCTGAAGCGGGTCACCGGCTCGGTCACCCTCGAGAAGACCCTGACCGGTCCGACCGGTGTGGTCGACCCCGACCGCGAGTACTCCGGCACCTGGCAGTGCACGTACGGCGACGACGCTCCGGTCGGCGGCGACTGGACGACGACGGCCGGCGCGAGCGCGATCACGTTGAGCGACGAGGTGCTCGTCGACTCCGACTGCGTGGTGCTCGGCGAGGACCTCGGCCAGAAGCCGTCGAACGACCCCTCGTACACCTGGGGCGACCCGGTGTTCACGGGCGACACGGTCGGTGCGGCCGAGCCCGCGCTCCTCGTGGTCGGCAACTCGTTCAGCCGTGAGACCGGCACGATCGAGGTGCTGAAGGCCGTCACCGGCGACACCGAGGGCTACGTGGCCCAGGCCGCGGGCGGCACGGACTTCCCGATCAACTTCGACTGCTCCGTGGACGGCGTCGCCGGCCACCTGATGGGCACCGTGAACGTGGCGGACGGCCAGAAGACCGTCCTCGTCGACGGGGTGCCGCTCGGCTGGAGCTGCGAGCTCAGCGAGGGTCAGCTCGACCCCGACACGCTGAAGGATCCCTCCTACAGCTGGGGTCAGGCCACCGTGTCGCCCGCGCAGGTCACGCTCGGCTCCGACGGTGAGACGAAGCTCGTGAACGTCACGAACCCGATCTCGCAGGCCTTCGGCACCTTCACGGTGACGAAGCAGCTCGACCACGTGCCCGGCAAGGTCGTCGCCTCCGGCACCGGCTACACCGGCACCTGGAGCTGCACCTACGACGGCGACGTCGTGGCCTCCGGCGACTGGAGCATCGACGACGCGAGCGGCGGCACCACCGGGGCCTTCGGCCCGGTCCCGCTGACGAGCGAGTGCTCGATCACCGAGGACGAGCCGAGCGACGGCGACCTCGCGACCGGATGGTCGTGGAACGAGCCGGCGATCGCCGACCCGGTCGAGATCGTGTCGACCGACGTCGTGCCGACCGCCGAGGTCACCAACTCGGTGTCCCAGCTGTGGGGCGCTCTCGAGCTCACCAAGGTCACGGAGGGTGACACGGCCGGCATCCCGGCCGGCCTCGACGTCACCGGTTCGTGGACCTGTGACTGGGTCGACGGCGAGGGCGAGGACACGCAGGCCGGTGGCCTGTGGACCGTCCCGGCCACCGGCGGCACCGTCTCCCTCTTCACCGCCGCGCAGAAGAAGGTGCCGGTCGGCGCCGACTGCCAGGTGCAGGAGGACACGCTCGACAACGGTGAGCTGAAGGATCCGTCGTACGCCTGGGCCACCCCGGACAACGGTGAGACCGTCACCCTGGTCGACGGCCAGACCGGCGGCATCACCGTGACCAACACGGTGGAGCGCGTGCGCGGCACCGTCATCATCGACAAGGTCGTGACCGGCCCCGCAAAGGGCCTCGTCGACGGCGCCACGCCGTTCACGGGCACCCTGAGCTGCGTCTACGGCGACGACCCCGCGGTCGAGTACGAGTGGACGGCGACGCCGGACGGCAACGCCACCGTGAACGGGGTGCTCGCGACGAGCGACTGCACCGCGGTGGAGACCGCGCCGACCACCGGTCCGGTCCCGACCGACCCGTCGTACCAGTGGGTCGAGGTCGTCGGCTACGACGGCAACCCGGCCACCGTCCCGGCAGCGGGCAACGACTGGCCCGTCATCACGGTCACGAACGACACCTTCCGGTTGAAGGGCGACTTCACGATCGAGAAGGTCGTCGCAGGCACCGACGCGGCGCTCGAGGGCGTCGACCCGGATGCCTCGTACACCTTCGAGTACTCCTGCACCCTCCCCGAGGGCGGCGACCCGGTCACGGGCGAGCTCACCGCCACGGCGACGACCCCGGCGAACCTGCCGGCGGGCGTGGAGCTCCCCGCGGGCACCGAGTGCACCGTGACGGAGCCGGCGGACGAACTGCCGGGCCTGAAGGACGACGCCTACTCGTGGGGCGACGTGAGCTACACCTCGAGCGACGCGGGAGCGACGACCGAGGGCCGCAGCATCACCTTCACGATCGCGGGCAACGGCGCTGAGGAGCTCGGCCACGTGCTCGTCACCGCGACGAACCCGATCACGAAGACCCCGGGTGCCTTCACCACGGCGAAGACGTCGAACCCGCCGAGCGGCAGCACGGTGAAGCCGGGCGACACCATCACCTACACGGTGACGGTCACCCCGACCGGTCAGGTGACCGTGCACGACATCGTCGCGGTCGACGACCTGAGCGGCGTGCTCGGCAAGGCGGTGCTCGACGAGGACGGCATCACGGCGAGCGTCGGCACCTTCGCCTTCGACGAGGCGACGCAGAAGCTCACCTGGCAGGTCGGCGACCTCGCCGCGAACGCCGGGCCGCAGACGCTCGTCTACTCGGTCACGGTGAACGCGGACGCCTGGGACGCCACGATCGGCAACTCGGTCACCGCCGGCGGCGACGTGCCGTCCGACGAGTGCACCCCGGAGGAGCCCTGCACCACGGACCACCACACCGACCCGGAGCCCGCCCACCTCACCCTGGTGAAGGAGGTCGACAACTCGGCCTTCGTGGGCAAGCTCCGCGAGGGTCAGGTGCCCGGCACGCCGGTCGACTGGCGCCTGCGCCTGCTCGGCCAGGGTCAGTCGGTCTTCCACGGCCTCGGCGGCTCGGCGGACATCTTCGACCGCGAGGTGAAGCCGGGCGCCTACACGCTCCTGGAGTCGCTCGAGAACGAGACGAACCCGCTGCTCGGCTTCTACAGCCCGGGCGACTGGAGCTGCGTGGGTGAGGGCGTCTCGCTCAGCGAGGGCGTGCTCACGCTCGACCCGGGCGCCGACGGCACCTGCACGATCCTGAACACCGCGAAGACGGTCGACCTGTCCATCGACAAGCGCCACGTCGAGCAGAACGACAGCGGTGAGTGGCTCGTGCCGACCGACGAGGACGCCAGCTACCCCTACGCGATCACGGTGAAGAACAACACGCCGAACCTGGTCGTGCCGAACGTGGTCGTGACCGACGAGCTGCCCGCCACCCTGAAGGCGGCCCCGGTCGCCGAGTGGACGGTGCCGGCCGGCTGGACCGCCGCGCTCACGGGCGCATCGGCCGACGGATTCGGCGGCACGGCGACCTTCACGAAGGATGCCTCGTGGACGCCGGAGGAGGAGCAGAGCTTCGAGTTCGGCTTCCAGGTGACGACGGCCTCGGCGCTCCCGCGCGAGGACGGCAGCGACACCGGCAAGATCCTCGACATCGAGAACACCGCGACGGTCACGAGCGGCGGCGTCGAGGGCACCCCGGACGACAACACGTCGACCGAGGAGACACCGGTGAAGTCGATCGAGGTCAACGCGCTCGCGATGTGCATCGCGAACGCCCCGTGGGTCACGTACGACCTGACGCCGTACAACATCGAGAACGTCGAGCTGCCGCGGATCGTGATGATCTGGTGGACGCCGGAGGCCTACGCCGCCCGCAACCCCAACATCCCGGCGAGCGACATCGACGGCATCCTCGCCGACGGCGCCGCGAAGGTCGATGAGATCGTGCCCCCGGCCGACGCGCAGAGCGGTGTGACGATCACCGGTCAGAAGCTCTGGCCCGGTGCCGCGGTCGACGAGGCCGGCAACGGCATCGCCTGGCCCGGCTGGCGTCTGCTGCCGAACGGTCGCTGGGTCCTCGACCCGTCCGCGCCGTTCTACGATCTGCGCGGGTCGGCGATCGTCGAGATCCGCATGAACCCGAGCACGGACGCGGTCGAGGCCTACCCGCCTGCAACGCCCGACTGCAACGCCGCTCCGACCCAGCCGAAGCCGAGCACGCCTGGCGGCATGGCCAGCACCGGCTTCGACCCGAGCTGGGGCATCTGGGGCGCCGCGATCCTCGTGATCGGGGGTGTCGGGCTGCTGCTGATCATCCGCCGCCGCCGCACCGCGGAGTAAGACCCCGGCGGCCGTCGTCGCCGCCGAGGCTGGAGCCTTCTTTGCTCCAGCGGGTCCGGAGTCCATCCCGAGCTCCGGGCCCGTTCCCCATAACACCCACCCGGGCCGCTTTCCCCCGAGAGCGGCCCGGGTGAGTGCATTCCGGGTGCGTGCCGAGCGCACGTGCCGGCACGGAAACGGCGGATGCCGCGGCGATCGAGTCGCCGCGGCATCCGCCGTCTGTGCTGGAGCCGCTAGGGGCGGCCGCGCATGATCGCCTGCTTGACCTCGGCGATCGCCTTCGTCACCTCGATGCCGCGGGGGCAGGCCTCGGTGCAGTTGAAGGTCGTGCGGCAACGCCACACGCCTTCCTTGTCGTTCAGGATGTCGAGGCGCACCTTCGCCTCGTCGTCGCGCGAGTCGAAGATGAAGCGGTGCGCGTTCACGATCGCGGCGGGGCCGAAGTACTGTCCATCGGTCCAGAACACGGGGCAGCTCGACGTGCACGCGGCGCAGAGGATGCACTTCGTGGTGTCGTCGAAGATGGCCCGCTGGGCGACCGACTGCACGCGCTCCTTGCCGGGCTCCGGCGTGGAGTTGGCCTGCAGGAAGGGCTGCACCTCGCGGTAGCTCGCGAAGAACGGCTCCATGTCGACGATCAGGTCCTTCTCGAGGGGGAGGCCCTTGATCGCCTCGACGTAGATCGGCTTCGAGATGTCGAGGTCCTTGATCAGCGTCTTGCAGGCGAGGCGGTTGCGCCCGTTGATGCGCATGGCATCGGAGCCGCAGATGCCGTGGGCGCACGAGCGGCGGAACGTGAGCGAGCCGTCCTGCTCCCACTTGATCTTGTGCAGGGCGTCGAGCACGCGATCGGTCGCGTACATCTCGACGTCGAAGTCCTGCCAGCGCGGCTCGGTGTCCACGTCGGGGTCGAAGCGACGGATCAGGAAGGTCACCGTGAACGACTGGATGGCGTCGGCCTCGGCCGGCGGGTGCTCGAGCGTAGCGGTGCTCACCTCAGTACTTCCTCTCCATCGGCTGGTATCGAGTGATCACGACCGGCTTCCAATCGAGCCGGATGTGATCGCTCGCGTCGGACGAGTGCGCGTCGCCCGACAGATAGGCCATCGTGTGCTGCATGAAGTTCTCGTCGTCGCGCTTCGGGAAATCGTCGCGCATGTGGCCGCCGCGGCTCTCCTTGCGGTTGCGGGCGCTCGTGACGACGACCTCGGCGAGGTCGAGCAGGAAGCCGAGCTCGACGGCCTCGAGCAGGTCGGTGTTGAACCGCTTGCCCTTGTCCTGCACGGCGACGTGCTGGTACCGCTCGCGGAGCCCCGCGATGACGCCGGCGGCGTGGGTCAGCGACTCCTCGGTGCGGAACACCTGCGCGTTGCGGTCCATCTCGTCCTGCAGCTCCTTGCGGATGGCTGCGATGCGCTCGGTGCCCGTCGAGTCGCGGAGACCGGTGAGCAGCTCGCGGACGCCGGCGGCCGGGTCCACGGGGAGCGGGGTGAAGTCGACCGTCTTCACGTACTCGACCGCGTTGCGGCCGGCGCGCTTGCCGAAGACGTTGATGTCGAGGAGCGAGTTGGTGCCGAGGCGGTTCGAGCCGTGCACCGAGACGCAGGCGCACTCGCCCGCGGCGTAGAGGCCGGGCACGACGGTCGTGTTGTCGCGCAGCACCTCGGCGTCGTTGTTCGTCGGGATGCCGCCCATCGCGTAGTGCGCGGTCGGCATGACGGGGACCGGCTCGTACACCGGGTCGACGCCCAGGTAGGTGCGCGCGAACTCCGTGATGTCGGGGAGCTTCGTCTCGAGCACCTCGGCGCCGAGGTGGGTGCAGTCGAGGAGCACGTAGTCCTTGTGTGGACCCGCGCCGCGGCCCTCTGCGACCTCCTGGACCATGCAGCGGGCGACGATGTCGCGGGGCGCGAGGTCTTTGATGGTCGGGGCGTAGCGCTCCATGAACCGCTCGCCCGAGGCGTTGCGGAGGATCGCGCCCTCGCCTCGCGCGCCCTCGGTGAGGAGGATGCCGAGGCCGGCGAGGCCGGTCGGGTGGAACTGGAAGAACTCCATGTCCTCGAGCGGCAGGCCCTTGCGCCAGATGATGCCGACGCCGTCGCCCGTGAGGGTGTGGGCGTTCGAGGTGGTCTTGAAGATCTTGCCGAAGCCGCCCGTCGCGAAGATGATCGCCTTCGCCTGGAACACGTGCAGCTCACCGGTGGCGAGCTCGTAGGCGACGATGCCGGAGGGCTGGGGGACCCCGTCGACCTCGGTCATGATCACGTCGAGCGCGTAGTACTCGTTGTAGAACTCGATGCCGAGCTTGACGCAGTTCTGGAACAGCGTCTGCAGGATCATGTGGCCCGTGCGGTCGGCGGCGTAGCAGGCGCGGCGCACCGGCGCCTTGCCGTGGTCGCGGGTGTGCCCGCCGAAGCGGCGCTGATCGATCTTGCCGTCGGGCGTGCGGTTGAACGGCAGGCCCATGTTCTCGAGGTCGATGACGGCGTCGATCGCCTCCTTGGCGAGGATCTCGGCCGCGTCCTGGTCGACGAGGTAGTCGCCGCCCTTGACCGTGTCGAAGGTGTGCCACTCCCAGGAGTCCTCCTCGACGTTCGCGAGCGCCGCGGCCATGCCGCCCTGCGCCGCGCCCGTGTGGGAACGCGTGGGGTAGAGCTTCGAGATGACGGCCGTCTTCGCGCCGGGGCCGGCCTCGATGGCCGCCCGCATGCCGGCGCCGCCGGCGCCGACGATGACGATGTCGTACTGGTGGTAGTGGACGCCGTCGACGACCTGGGTCTCGGCGTGGGTCTCGCTGGTCACGTGTCTCCTATGCAGCGCAGAACGAGGGGAGGAGGTCAGCCGGAGCGCCGGCGGGGCACGGGTCGAAGGTGAAGACCACGAGGGTGCCGAGCACGATGAGCACGGCGGCGGCGAGGAACAGCGCGAGCTTCAGCAGCTTCTGCGCGGTGCCCGGCTTGGTGTAGTCGTTCACGATGGTGCGCATGCCGTTCGCACCGTGGATGAGGGCGAGCCAGAGCATGGCGACGTCCCACCACTGCCAGAACGGGTCGGCCCACTTGCCGCCGACGAAGCCGAAGTCGATGGCCTTGACGCCGTCGCCCAGCATGAGGTTGACGAAGAGGTGGGTGAAGATCAGCACGATGAGCACGACGCCCGACACGCGCATGTAGATCCAGCCCCACTTCTCGAGGTTCACGCCGCGCTTGGGGGCGGGGCGGACGGGGGTGCGGGGTGCTTCGATGGTGGTCACGCTCGCACTCCTCAGTGGCTGAAGACGTTGATCAGGTGGCGCGGGGTGAAGGCGAGCATCGTCACGACCCAGAGGGCGACGACGATCCAGAACAGCACCTTCTGGTGGCGCGTGGCCCAGGTCCAGAAGTCGACCAGGATGATGCGCAGGCCGTTCAGGGCGTGGAACACGATCGCGCCGACGAGGGCGACCTCGCCGACACCCATGATCGGGGTCTGGTACGTGCCGATCACCGCGTTGTACGCCTCGGGGGAGACCCGGACGAGCGCGGTGTCGAGGATGTGCACCAGCAGGAAGAAGAAAATGGCGACACCCGTGATGCGGTGCAGCACCCAAGACCACATTCCCTCGCGGCCGCGATACAGCGTGCCGCCCGGCTTCTGCTTCGCCGGCTTTTCGGGTGCGGTCAGGGTTCCTGCCGAGGACTCTGGCATGAACAACCCTCCCTGGCTGTGTGACGATCGGCCCGTGACGAGCGGGCGCGTCGAGGCGCAGTGCGCCCGGTGCCGAGTCTAGACCCGTGCCGCTCACCACGCGGGTTAGGGGAGCCTTAGCAGCTCGCCACAGCGGCGGGCCGTCCGACTATCCTGGGCTGATGCCAGCGAAGCTCGACCGGTTCTACGCGGTGATCCCCGCCGGGGGCATCGGCTCCCGCCTGTGGCCGCTCTCCCGCGCCGACGCGCCGAAGTTCCTGCACGACCTCACCGGCTCGGGCCAGACCCTGCTGAAGGACACCTGGGACCGGCTCGCCCCGCTCTCGGGCGAGCAGCGGGTGATGGTCGTCACCGGCCGTGCGCACCGCGCCGCCGTCGAGGCGCAGCTCCCCGAGCTCGCCGACGAGAACGTCGTGCTCGAGAGCGAGCCCCGCGACTCGACCGCCGCGATCGGTCTCGCCGCCGCCATCCTCGAACGCCGCGAGCCCGGCGTCATCGTCGGCTCCTTCGCCGCCGACCACGTGATCTCGGGCGACGCATTGTTCCAGCACGCCGTCGCCCAGGCCGTCGCCGCGGCGGACGCCGGCTACATCGCGACCATCGGCATCACGCCGACGGAGCCCGCGGTCGGCTTCGGCTACATCGAGTGCGGCGAGCGGCTCGAGGTCGCCGGTGCCGACGACGTCGAGACGGTCTCGAGCTTCGTCGAGAAGCCCGATCTCGCGACCGCGAAGCGCTACCTCGCGGGCGGCAAGCACCTCTGGAACGCCGGCATGTTCATCGCCCGCGCCGACCAGCTGCTCGCCGAGATCCAGCGCAACAAGCCCGAGCTGCACGCCGGGCTCCTGGAGCTCGCGGCGGCCTGGGACGACCCCGCGACCCGGGGGCCCGCCGTCGACCGCATCTGGCCGCACCTCGAGAAGATCGCGATCGATTACTCGGTGGCCGAGCCCGCGGCGGCGGCCGGGCGGCTCGCCGTCGTCCGCGGGCACTTCCAGTGGGACGACGTGGGCGACTTCGCGTCGCTCGCGAAGCTGAACACGGCGGGCCGTTCCGGCGAACTCGCGATCCTCGGCGAGGGCGCCCGAGTGCTCGCCGACGCCTCGAGCGGCATCGTCGTGAGCCGCTCGAAGCGGGTCATCAGCTTGATCGGCGTGCACGATATCGTCGTGGTGGACACCCCCGACGCGCTGCTCGTCACCACGAGCGAGCACGCGCAGCGGGTGAAAGCGGTCGTCGACGCCCTGCGGCTCGGCGGCTCGAGCGACGTGCTCTAGCCCGACCGGGCTGGCAGCCGGGGCCCTCCGGGGCACAGCAGATGGGGGAGGCGGGCGGATGACCCGACGCACTCGGTTCGGATTCGGCGCCGTGCTGGCCGCGGCATCCCTGGCCTTCGTGGCGTGCGCGCCGGCGCCCGCCGGCGACGGCGAGACCCAGAGCGACGCCTGCGTGCGCATGGTGACGAACTCCGGCGGCCTCGAGGACCGCTCGTTCAACCAGTCGAGCTGGGAGGGGCTGCAGCAGGCGGAGTCCGAGTACGGCATCGACGCCGAGGCGATCGTCTCGACCGGCGAGACCGACCTCGCCCCCAACGTGCAGCAGGCCGTCGACAGCGGCTGCGGGCTCGTCGTGACGGTCGGCTGGGAGCTCGCGGAGGCCACGACCGACCAGGCCGGCAAGAACCCCGACCTCGCCTTCGCGATCGTCGACGAGACGGTCGAGGGCGAGAACATCAAACCCGTCGTCTTCGACACCGCCCAGGCGGCCTACCTCGCCGGCTACCTCGCGGCCGGGGTCTCGAAGACCGGCGTCGTCGCGACGTTCGGCGGCGGCAACCAGCCGCCCGTGACCCTCTTCATGGACGGCTTCGCCGACGGCGTCGCCAAGTACAACGAGGTGCACGGCGCGACGGTGCGGCTGCTCGGCTGGGACAAGGCGGCGCAGGACGGTGCGTTCACCGGCGACTTCGAGGACATCAACAAGGGCAAGGCGCTCACCGAGGGCTTCATCGACCAGGGCGCCGACGTGATCCTCCCGGTCGCGGGCCAGGTCGGCGAGGGCGCCGCTTCGGCCGCCGTGGAGCGCGGCGGCGTCTCGGTGATCTGGGTGGACAGCGACGGCTACGAGACGCTCGCCGCGCAGTACCGGCCGGTGATCCTCACGAGCGTGCTGAAGAACACGCAGGACGCGATGGTGCAGATCGTCGGCGAGGTGCTCGACGACGCGTTCACGAACGAGCCGTACATCGGCACCCTCGAGAACGGCGGGGTCGAGATCGCGCCGTACCACGACCTCGCGCCGCTCGTGAGCGCTGAGCTGGATGCCGAGATCGACGGGCTGCGTCAGCAGATCATCGCCGGCGAGCTCGAGATCACCTCCCCGAGCGCCCCCTAGGCTCCCCGGTACCCTCATCTTGGTTCCCTGAGCTGGTCGAAGGGCCTGGCGCCCTGAGCCTGTCGAAGGGCTGGTTCCCTGAGCCTGTCGAAGGGCCTGGCGCCCTGAGCTCGTCGAAGGCCTGGTTCCCTGAGCTTGTCGAAGGCCTGGCACCCTGAGCTTGTCGAAGGGAGCTCGTCCTCCCCACCTGCCGCCAGACATGATCCTTCCCCAGGTCCGCTCATCCGGCACCGCAGCGTCCCGCCCTCGGCCACGATCAACCCATGCCATGGATGTACATCGTCCGCTGCACGGGCGGCGCCTTCTACACGGGTTCGACGAACGGCGAAGTGGAGTCCCGCGTCGCCGAGCACAACGCCGGCCTCGGGGCGAACTTCACTCGCCGCCATCGCCCGGTCACCCTCGTCTACTGCGAGGAGTGGCCGACCGTCGCACAGGCCTTCGAGCGCGAGAAGCAGGTGCAGGGATGGGGGCGGGCGAAGAAGCTCGCGCTCATCGAGGGGCGCGGCGCGGAACTGCCGGGGCTGGCGCGGGGGCGCGCACGGACGGCTGGCGGGTGAGCTCGCCCGTTGCCTTCGACGGGCTCCCTTCGACGGGCTCAGGGAACCAACCCCTTCGACAAGCTCAGGGGGCCATGGGCGTCGCGGGACGATCGATGGTTCCCTGAGCTTGTCGAAGGGAACGACGCCGGCCCGATCCTGCTCATATGAGCAGAATGTCGCGTCTTGATAACCATTGACGCTGCGGCTCTTCGCGCCCGAGGCATCCGGCGCAACATTCGGTAACGTAACGACGATCAGCCCCCTGCGAGAAGGCGGGGGCCTCTCACGTCTTTGGAGGACACTGTGAAGGTCACGACCAAGAAGGCCGCCATCGGCGGCCTCGCGCTGCTCAGCAGCGCGGCGCTGCTCGCCGGCTGCGCCTCGGCCCCCGACGAGGGCGGCTCGAGCAGCGGCGAGGCGATCGACTTCCTCCCCTGCATGGTCTCGGACGCCGGCGGCTTCGACGACAAGTCCTTCAACCAGCTCGGCTTCGAGGGCATCACCAAGGCCGCCGACGAGCTCGGCGTCGAGGTCAAGACGGTCGAGTCGAAGGACGAGACCGAGTACGCACCGAACCTGACGAGCCTCGTCGACCAGGGCTGCGACCTCATTGTGACCGTCGGCTTCGCGCTCTCCGCCGCGACCGTCGAGTCGGCCACCGCAAACCCCGACGTCGAGTACGTCATCATCGACGACGCGGCCGACAACGACTTCGACGGCAAGACCGACGCCGAGAACATCAAGCCGATCCTCTTCGACACCGCGCAGGCGGCGTTCCTCGCGGGCTACGCTTCGGCCGACTTCACGAAGACGAACGTCGTCGGCACCTACGGCGGCATGAACTTCCCGACCGTCTCGATCTTCATGGACGGCTTCGCCCAGGGTGTCGACTACTACACCCAGGAGAAGGGCAAGGCCGTCAAGGTCGTCGGCTGGGACCGCGCCGCGCAGGACGGTTCCTTCACCGGCGGCTTCGAGGCGAACGACACGGCTCGCCAGACCGCGCAGGCGCTCATCGACCAGAACATCGACGTGCTGCTGCCCGTCGGCGGCCCGATCTACCAGTCGGGTGCTGCGGCGGTCCGCGACTCCGGTCGTGACATCGCGATGGTCGGCGTGGACGCCGACCTCACGCAGACCGACCCCTCGGTCGCCGACCTCATCCTGACCTCGATCCTCAAGGGCATCGACGTCGCGACGTACGACTCGGTCCTCGCGGCCGGCAAGGGCGACTTCGACCCGACCCCGTACGTCGGCACGCTGGAGAACGACGGCGTCGGCATGGCGCCGTTCCACGACTTCGAGTCCAAGGTCTCGCCCTCGCTCCAGGGCGAGCTCGACGACCTGAAGGCGAAGATCATCTCGGGCGACGTCACGGTCGAGTCCTACCTCGCCGGCTAAGTCGAGGCAGCCATGATCGGGGAGGTCGGTACGCCGACCTCCCCGATCTGCTTCCCGCGGTGCGCGCGATGGCGCGCGTGCCGCAACATCTGAGCGGGGCCGTCATCCCCGCCCCAACATCGGCGCAGCATCTGCTGCAGATGCTGCGCGCTCACTAGGATCAAGGACATGAAGCTCGAACTTCGCGGAATCACGAAGCGGTTCGGCAGCCTGGTCGCCAACGACCACATCGACCTCACCGTGGAGGCCGGCGAGATCCATTGCCTGCTCGGTGAGAACGGTGCAGGCAAGTCGACGCTGATGAACGTGCTCTACGGCCTGTATCAGGCCGACGAGGGCGAGATCCTGCTCGACGATGTCGTCCAGCAGTTCTCCGGCCCCGGCGATGCCATGGCCGCCGGCATCGGCATGGTGCACCAGCACTTCATGCTCATCCCGGTCTTCACCGTCGCCGAGAACGTCATGCTCGGCAACGAGGCGACGAAGGGCGGGGTGTTCCTCGACCTGAACGCGGCCCGCGCGAAGGTGCGCGAGATCAGCCAGCGCTTCGGGTTCGACGTCGACCCCGACGCGCTGGTCGACGAACTGCCCGTCGGCGTGCAGCAGCGCGTCGAGATCATCAAGGCGCTCTCGCGCGACGCCCGCGTGCTCGTCTTCGACGAGCCGACCGCGGTGCTCACCCCGCAGGAGACCGACGAGCTGATGCAGATCATGCGCCAGCTGCGCGACTCGGGCACCTCGATCGTCTTCATCACCCACAAGCTCCGCGAGGTGCGAGAAGTCGCCGACCGCATCACGGTCATCCGCCTCGGCAAGGTCGTCGGCGAGGCATCCCCGACCGCGTCGAACACCGAGCTCGCCTCCCTCATGGTCGGTCGCGCCGTCGAGCTGACCGTGCACAAGAACCCGCCCACCCTCGGTGACGAGGCGCTCGTCGTCGAGGGCCTCACCGTCGTCGACCACATCGGCCAGCTCGTCGTGAACGACGTCAGCTTCGAGGTGCGCAAGGGGGAGATCCTCGCCATCGCGGGCGTGCAGGGCAACGGCCAGACCGAGCTCACCGAAGCGCTCGTCGGCCTGCAGCCGCGCGTCCGCGGCTCGATCCGCCTGAACGGCGAGGAGCTCACGACCGTGAGCGTGCAGCGCATCCTCGACGAGGGCGTCGGCTTCGTCCCCGAGGACCGCAACGAAGACGGCCTCGTCGGCGCGTTCACCATCGCCGAGAACCTCATGCTCGACCGCTCCTCGGGCGCCCCCTTCGTGAAGGCCGGCACCATCCAGCGCGGCGCACTCGCCGAGTTCGCACGCGAGAAGGTGAAGGAGTTCGACGTCCGCACCCAGGGCATCGACGAGCAGGTGCGCCAGCTCTCCGGCGGCAACGCGCAGAAGGTCGTGCTCGCGCGCGAGCTCAGCCGCGAGCTCTCGCTGCTGGTCGCGGCCCAGCCGACCCGCGGCGTCGACGTCGGTTCGATCGAGTTCATCCACAAGCGGATCGTCGAGACGCGCGACAGCGGGGTCCCCGTCGTCGTCGTCTCGACCGAGCTCGACGAGGTCGTCGCGCTCGCCGACCGCATCATGGTGATGTATCGCGGTCGCGTGGTCGGCATCGTGCCCGGCACCACCCCCCGTGACGTGCTCGGCCTCATGATGGCCGGCGAACAGCCCGAAGGAGCCGCAGCGTGAGCGAGCCCCAGCCCAAGACCAGCACGACGCCGCGCGACACCACGACGGTGCCGGCTCAGGCGCCGGAGCCCTCGCGCTGGCACCAGACGTTCCAGAAGATCACCACCGGCAACGCCCTCATCTCGGTGCTGTCGGTGCTGCTCGCCCTCGTCGTCGGCGCCATCATGATCGCGTTCACCGACGAGGACGTCCAGAAGGCGGCCGGGTACTTCTTCGCCCGCCCGGGTGACACCTTCGTCGCGGTCTGGCAGTCCGTGTCGGGTGCCTACTCGGCGCTCTTCCAGGGCTCGATCTACAACTTCCGCCGCGACACCTTCGCCGCGGGCATCAAGCCGCTGACGGAGACGCTGACCTTCGCGACACCGCTCATCGCCGGTGGTCTCGGCGTCGGGCTCGCCTTCCGCGTCGGCATGTTCAACATCGGTGGCCGCGGCCAGATGCTGATCGCCGCCTCGGTCGCCGGCTGGCTCGCCTTCGGCTTCGACCTCCCCTGGGGCCTGCACATGCTCGTCGCCCTCGTCGGCGGCCTGCTCGGCGGCGCCCTGTGGGGCGGCATCGCCGGTCTCCTGAAGGCGAAGACCGGCGCGCACGAGGTGATCGTGACGATCATGCTGAACTTCATCGCGTTCTACCTGGTCTCCTGGCTGCTGCGCACGCCGGGGCTGCTCCAGGCGCCCGGCTCCTCGAACCCGAAGACGCCGCCGATGAAGGACACCGCGATCTTCTGGAACCTGAAGGAGTACGGCTACAACCTCCACCTCGGCTTCGTCGTGGTCGTCGCCGCGACGGTGCTCGTCTGGTGGATCCTCAGCCGTTCGAGCCTCGGCTTCCGCTTCCGCGCGGTCGGCGAGAACCCGAACGCGGCGCGCGTCGCCGGCATCAACGTGCCGTCGATCTACGTCTACGCGATGCTCATCTCGGGCGCGCTGCTCGGCCTCGCCGGCGTGAACCAGGTGCTCGGCACCGTGACCACCGGCTTCACCGCCGGCATCGACGCGGGCGTCGGCTTCGACGCGATCACCGTGGCCCTCCTCGGCCGATCCACCCCGTGGGGCATCTTCGCCGCGGGCCTGCTCTTCGGCGCCTTCAAGGCCGGCGGCTACTCGATGCAGGCCGCCGAGGGCGTGCCGGTCGACATCGTGCTCGTCGTCCAGTCCCTCATCGTGCTGTTCATCGCGGCCCCGCCGCTCGTCCGCACGATCTTCCGCCTGCCCGACCCGGGCCGAGGTCCCAAGCGACCTCGACCGATCGTCACGAAGGAGGTGACGGCGAAGTGACCACCGTGACCGAACACCACCAGGTGTCCCCCCAGCCCGACGCGCTCGCCACCACGGTGGTCACGAGCTGGAAGGCGCCCATCGCGTTCGCCGTGTTCACGGTGGCGGCGCTCGCCCTGGCCGTCTTCGCCCCGCGCGAGGGCGACACGACCTACCGACTGAACGCCTCCGACAAGGACGCGATCATCATCGCGAACATCTCGGTGCCCGCGATGCCGGCCCTGTGGGCCGTCGTGGTCCTGCTGGCCGTCGCGACCGCGTTCTCGGTCTGGCTCGTCACGCAGAAGCGCCGGGTGCCGCTCTGGCTCGTCGTCGTCTTCGCGATCCTCTTCCTGTTCGGCTTCCTGACCTGGGCCGGCGCCGGGGCGATGCTGCCGATGATCAACCTGCTCTACGGCTCGTTGAGCCTCGCGGTGCCGCTCATCTTCGGTGCGCTGACCGGCGTCATCGGCGAGCGGGTCGGCGTCATCAACATCGGCATCGAGGGCCAGCTGCTCGCGGGCGCGTTCACCTCCGCGATCACCGCGTCCGTGGTGATGAGCTCGACGGGGTCGATGTGGCTCGCGCTCTTCGCGGGCGTCATCGGCGCGATGGTCGCCGGTGCGCTCGTCGGCATGGTGCTCGCGGCCTTCGCGATCAAGTACTTCGTCGACCAGGTGATCGTCGGTGTCGTGCTGAACGTGCTCGTCACGGGCCTCACGAGCTTCTTCTTCTCGCAGGTGCTCGCCCCGAACGCGGCCGTGCTGAACTCGCCGCCGCGCTTCCCGCGGCTGCCGATCCCGCTGCTGAGCGAGATCCCGATCATCGGGCCGGTGCTGTTCCGCCAGACGCTGATCGTCTACCTCATGTACCTCGCGGTCATCGTGGTCTTCATCGGGCTCTTCAAGACCCGCTGGGGACTCCGGCTCCGCGCGGTCGGCGAGCACCCGCAGGCCGCCGACACGGTGGGCATCAACGTGAACCGCACCCGGTTCTGGAACGTCGCCCTCGCCGGCACCATCGCCGGTCTCGGCGGCACCTTCTTCACGATCGGCTCGGGCATCGCGTTCAACAAGGAGATGACCGCGGGTGCGGGCTTCATCGCCCTCGCGGCGGTGATCTTCGGTGGCTGGGATCCGATCCGGGCGACGCTCGCGGCGCTCTTGTTCGGCTTCGCCTCGAACCTGCAGAACACGCTCTCGGTGATCGGCTCGCCGGTGCCGAGCGAGTTCATGCTGATGCTGCCGTACCTCGTCACGATCATCGCCGTCGCCGGCCTCGTCGGGAAGGTCCGCGGGCCGGCCGCCGCGGGCAAACCATACCGAAAAGCCTGAGCGGCGCATCCGGAGGCCTCGTGCGGCCAGCCCGCCCGGGGCCTCCGGCGTTCCATCCGGCCGGCGCGCCGCGTCATCCGGCCGGCCGCACCATCCGCCAAGCACTGCCCGGAAAGGGGAGCCCCATGACCCGAACCGAAGAGATCGACTGGGAGCTCCTCCGGGAGCGCGCCCGTGACGCGATGGCGAAGGCCTACGTGCCGTACTCGCAGTACCCCGTCGGCGCGGCCGCGATCGTCGACGACGGCCGCGTCGTCTCCGGCTGCAACGTGGAGAACGCCTCCTACGGGGTGACGCTCTGCGCGGAGTGCTCGCTCGTCTCCGCCCTCGTGATGTCCGGCGGCGGCAAGCTCGTCGCGTTCGCCTGCGTCGACGGCCACGGCGAGACGTTGATGCCGTGCGGGCGCTGCCGCCAGCTGCTCTTCGAGCATTCGGCGGAGGGGATGCTGCTCGACACCGTCTCCGGATTCAAGACCATCGACGAGGTGCTGCCGGACGCGTTCGGCCCGCGCACCCTCGCCGTCTACCGCGGCCAGGCGGAGGACTCCGCCGGCCCCAGCAAGGGAGAGTGACCATGGCCGGAGTCGAGGCCTTCGACGCCGTCGACCTGATCCGAGCGAAGCGCGACCGGCGCGAGCTCACGACCGCCGAGATCGACTGGCTCGTCGAGGCGTACACGCGCGGCTACGTCGCCGACGAGCAGATGTCCGCGATGACGATGGCGATCTTCCTGAACGGGATGACCCGTCGCGAGATCCGCGACCTCACGATGGCGATGATCGCCTCGGGGGAGCGGATGGACTTCTCGGGGCTCGGCAAGCCGACGAGCGACAAGCACTCGACGGGCGGCGTCGGTGACAAGATCACCCTGCCGCTGATGCCGCTCGTCGCGACCTTCGGCGTCGCCGTGCCGCAGCTCTCGGGCCGCGGGCTGGGGCACACGGGCGGCACCCTCGACAAGCTCGAGTCCATCCCCGGCTGGCGCGCGGAGATCACGAACGACGAGATGTTCGCGCAGCTCCGCGATGTCGGCGGCGTGATCTGCGCAGCCGGCGCGGGCCTCGCCCCGGCGGACAAGAAGCTCTACGCGCTGCGCGACATCACCGGCACGGTCGAGGCGATCCCGCTCATCGCCTCCTCGATCATGTCGAAGAAGATCGCCGAGGGCACGAGCGCGCTCGTGCTCGACGTGAAGTTCGGCTCGGGTGCGTTCCTGCAGGACATCGAGCGCTCGCGCGAGCTCGCCCGCACCATGGTCGAGCTCGGCGAGGACGCCGGCGTCGCGACGAGCGCCCTGCTCACCAACATGAACGTGCCGCTCGGTCTCACCATCGGCAATGCGAACGAGGTGCGCGAGTCCGTCGAGGTGCTCGCCGGCGGCGGCCCCGCCGACGTGCGGGAGCTCACGATCGCGCTCGCCCGCGAGATGCTCGCCGTCGCCGGTCGCGACGGCGAGGACGTCGAAGGAGCCCTCGACGACGGTCGGGCGATGGACACCTGGCGGCGCGCGATCGCGGCGCAGGGCGGCGACCCGGATGCCGAGCTGCCGGTCGCCCGCGAGCACCACGTCGTCACGGCCGACCGCGACGGCGTGCTCGTCGAGCAGCATGCGCTGCCGTTCGGCATCGCCGCGTGGCGGCTCGGGGCGGGGCGCGCCCGCAAGCAGGACCCGGTGCAGCACGCCGCGGGCATCGAGCTGCACGCGAAGCCCGGCGACGAGGTGCGCGCGGGCCAGCCGCTGTTCACCCTCGCCGCAGACGAGCCGGAGCGCTTCGCTCGGGCGCTCGAGGCCGTCGAGGGCGCCTGGCGCATCGGCGATCCGGGCGAGCCCGTGCAGGACGGCGGGCCGCTCATCGCCGACCGCATCGGCCGCTGAGCGCGCGGCGCGCCCGCTGAGCGCGAGGCGCGCGTCACACAACTCAGGAACGTCGCGCGCGGCATCCCCGGAATTCCAAGGATGCCGCGACGCGACGTTCGCCGTATTCGGCAGATGTTCCTGAGTTGTGACCGGCTATCGTTGACTCGTGGACACGACTGAGTACCGCCTCGAGGGCGACGGGACCGAGCTGCGGAGCCTGCCCAAGGTCAGCCTGCACGATCATCTCGACGGGGGCCTGCGCCCGCAGACCCTGATCGAACTCGCCGAGGAGATCGACCTCGACGTGCCCGCCCCCGACGAGGCCGGCCTCGCCGAGTGGTTCTCCACCCAGTCGAACTCGGGCTCGCTCGTCGAGTACCTGAAGACCTTCGAGCTCACCACCGCGGTCATGCAGACCCGCGAGGGGCTCACCCGCGTCGCGCGCGAATCGGTGCAGGACCTGGCGGCCGACGGGGTCATCTACGGCGAGCTGCGCTGGGCGCCCGAGCAGCACCTCGTCCGGGGCCTCAGCCTCGACGAGGCGGTCGAGGCCGTGCAGGCGGGCATCGAGCAGGGGATCGACGACGCCCGGCACCAGGGCCGCGGCATCCGCATCGGCCAGCTCGTGACCGCGATGCGCCACGCCGACCGCGGACTCGAGATCGCCGAGCTCGCCGTGCGCCACCGCGACCGCGGTGTCGTCGGCTTCGACATCGCCGGCGCCGAGGCGGGTTTCCTGCCGAGCCGTCACCGCACCGCGTTCGACTACCTCGCGGGACAGTTCCTGCCGGTGACGGTGCACGCCGGGGAGGCCGACGGCCTCGACTCGATCCGCAGCGCCCTCGTCGACGGCCGCGCCCTCCGTCTCGGCCACGGCGTGCGCCTGGCGGAAGACCTCATCATCGAGCGCCAGGACGACGAGAACACCTACGTCTCACTCGGCCAGCTCGCCCAGTGGGTGCGCGACCGCGAGATCGCGCTCGAGACGAGCCCGTCCTCGAACCTGCAGACCGGCGCGATCGCGGCCTGGGGCGACGAACTCGTCGACCACCCCTTCGACCTGCTCTACCAGCTCGGCTTCCGGGTCACCGTGAACACCGACAACCGGCTCCAGTCGGGCACGTCGCTCACCCGCGAGCTCGCGCTCCTCTCCGACGCCTTCGGCTACGACCTCGACGACCTCGAGGCGTTCCAGCTGAACGCGGCGGCCGCCGCCTTCCTCCCGCTCGACGATCGCGAAGAACTCGCCGAGCTGATCGAAGACGGGTTCGACGAGGCCTGACCGGCCGCGACGACCCCGTCGCAACCTGCCCGCCGCGCCACGAACACCGCCGGGCTGTGAAACGGAACCGCCAGTGATCCTCCCGCCGCTCCCCGACGAGGCCGTCGCCCTTCGCGTGCACGCCGCCGACTGGCGCGCCGCCGTCCGTGAGGCCGGCCGGGCGTTGACGCGCGCCGGCGCGGTGCGCATCGAGTACGCGGAGCGGATGATCTCGGTCATCGACGAGTTCGGGGCCTACGTCGTGATCGCGCCCGGGCTCGCGCTCGCCCACGCCCGACCCGGCCCCGACGTGCTGCACGAGGGGCTCTCCGTCGTCACGCTCGCCGAGCCGGTCGCGTTCGGCCACCCGCACAACGACCCGGTTCGCGTGATCGTCGGCCTCGCGGTGGCGAACGCGGAGGAGCACGTCGCGAGCGTCGCCGCCCTCGCGAACGCCTTCAACGACCACGACGCGGTCGAGCGGCTCGCTGCGGCCGCGAGCGCCGACGAGGTGCGCGCGATCCTCGGGCTGGAGGCCGGACGATGAGGATCGTGGCCGTGTGCGGCGCCGGGATCGGCACCTCGGCGATCCTGAAGGTCAACGCCGAGCGCGTGCTCGACCGCCTCGGCATCGACGCCGAGGTGAGCGCGAGCGACCTCGAGGGCGTCGCCCGCGCGGCGAGCGATGCGCAGGTCATCCTGACCTCCACCGAGCTCGCAGCGGCGGTGCGCCGGGCGATCGGACGCAACTACGCCGAGATCGTCGAGGTGCGGAACTTCCTCGACCTCGACGAGCTCGCCGTGCTGCTCGAGCGCTCGCTCGGCTGAGCCGGAGCGGGCGCCCGAGCCGTCGGCGGCCCCGGTGCTCAGGCGACGAGCTCGCGCATGCCCGCCTCGAGTGCGGACGCCGCAGCCGTCGCCGCGGCCCGCCGCTCGGCGACGGTGCCCTCGTCGGAGACGGCGTCGATGTAGACCTTGAGCTTCGGCTCGGTGCCGCTCGGGCGGACCATCACGCGCCCGCCGCCCGCGAGCACGATGCGCAGCACGTCCGAGGGCGGCAGCTCGCCGCCCTCGGCGAGGTCCTCGATGCGCTCCACGCGGATGCCGCCGACCTCCGCGGGCGGGTTCGCGCGGAGCCGGGCCATCACCTCAGCGATGCGGGCGAGGTCGGTGACGCGGATCGAGACCTGGGCGGAGGCGAAGCAGCCGAAGCGCTCGACGAACTCGTCGAGATGGTCGGCGACCGTGCGGCCCGCGGCCTTCAGCTCGGCGGCGAGCGCGAGGAAGGCGACCGCGGCGGAGATGCCGTCCTTGTCGCGCACCGTGCCCGGGTTCACGAGGTAGCCGAGGGCCTCCTCGAAGCCGAACACGAGGCCCGGCGCCCGGGAGATCCACTTGAAGCCCGTGAGCGTAGCCCGGAACTCCAGTCCGTGGTGGCGCGCCACGGTCTCGAGGCCGGGGGAGGAGACGATCGAGCAGGCGAGGGTCCCCTCGGGGCCCCCGTCGCCCGTCGCGGCCGCGACGGCGCGCTCGGCCGCCTGCCAGCCGAGCAGCAGGCCCACCTCGTTGCCGGTGAGGCGCCGGTAGCCCTCGGCGGCGGTCGTATCGGGGATCGCGATGGCGAGCCGGTCGGCGTCGGGATCGTTCGCGACGATGAGCTCCGCCCCGGCCTCGCGGGCGGTGGCGAACGCGAGATCCATGGCGCCCGGCTCCTCCGGGTTCGGGAAGGCAACCGTCGGGAACGCCGGGTCGGGCTCGATCTGGGCCGTGACGAGCGTCGGCTCGTCGAATCCCGCGGCCGCGAGCACCTTGGCCGTCGTCTCCCAGCCCACGCCGTGCATCGCCGTGTAGGCGACCTTGGGCTGGGCGGCGGGTGCGCCACCGGCCACCAGCGCCGTCGCCGCGACGTACGCGTCGACGACCGACTCGTCGGCGGTCTCGAACGCGCCGCGCGGCAGCTCGGGCACCTGCGCGGTCTCGGCGACGCGCAGGATGTGCGCGGCGATCTCGGCATCGGCGGGGGAGACGATCTGCGAACCGCCGTGCTCGCCGCCGAGGTACACCTTGTAGCCGTTGTCGTTCGGCGGGTTGTGGCTCGCGGTGACCATGACCCCGGCGCTCACGCCCAGGTGCCGCACCGCGAACGCCGTGACGGGCGTCGGCAGCAGCCGCGGCAGCAGCACGGCGCGCACGCCGGCCCCCGCCATGATCTCGGCCGAGTCGCGGGCGAACACCGCCGAGTTCTTGCGGCCGTCGTAGCCGATCACCACGGAGGGCGACTCGCCCGGGGCCGCCTGCTCGAGCAGGTAGGCGGCGAGCCCGGCGGCCGCCTGCGCCACGAGCACGCGGTTCATCCGGTTCGGTCCTGCGGCGATCTCGCCGCGGAGGCCCGCCGTGCCGAACGCGAGCCGGGTGTCGAAGCGGTCGGCGAGCTCGGCCGCCGCCGCGCCGTCGCCGGCGCGGACGGCGTCGAGGATGCCGCTCAGCTCCTCCCGCGTCTCGGGGTCGGGGTCCTGGGCCAGCCAGGCCTCGGCGAGGGCGACGCGGGCGTCGTCGGTGGGGTGCTGCTCGGGCATCCGATGGTCCTTTCGGGGTCGGCGAAACGCCGGAGCCGCCAACAGGGCGGCGCTGGGCTCAGATCGCGGCGACGATGTCCGCGAGGAGCTTGGAGATCACGGGCTCGGCCTCGCGGCCCGCCTCGATGACCTCCTCATGGCTGAGCGGGGTGGTCTGGATGCCGGCGGCGAGGTTCGTGATGAGGCTCATGCCGAGCACCTCCATGCCGGACTGGCGCGCGGCGATGGCCTCGAGCGCCGTCGACATGCCGACGATGTGGCCGCCGATGGTCTTCGCCATCTGCACCTCGGCCGGCGTCTCGTAGTGCGGCCCGCGGAACTGGCAGTAGACGCCCTCGTCGAGCTCGGGCGAGATCGACCGGGCCAGCTCGCGCAGCCGCGTCGAGTACAGATCGGTGAGATCGATGAACGTGGCGCCCTCGAGCGGCGAGTCGGCGGTGAGGTTGATGTGGTCGCTGATCAGCACGGGCGTGCCCGGCTTCCAGTGCGACTTGATGCCGCCGGCGCCGTTCGTGAGGATCATCGTCTTCGCGCCGGTCGCGGCGGCGGTGCGCACCGAGTGCACGACGCGGCGCACGCCGTGGTTCTCGTAGTAGTGGGTGCGCGCCCCGATGACGAGCGCCCGCTTGCCGTTCGGCAGCAGCACCGAGCGGAGCGTGCCGACGTGACCCTCGAGCGCGGGCTTCGAGAAGCCGGGCACCTCGGTCGCGGGGATCGTGTGCGTCGTCTCGCCGATGATCTCGGCGGCCTTGCCCCAGCCGGAGCCGAGGGTGAGGGCCAGGTCGTGCCGGGCGATCCCGGTGAGCTCGGCGATGCGGTCGGCCGCCTGCTGGGCCACCACGAAGGGGTCGGCGGCGGGGTCGTCGAGGGGGTTCTGCTCGGTCATCCCACCATGCTAATCAGCACGGGAGGGCCGTGGCATCCGCCTGCTCGTTTGCTGCCCTTTCGCGGCCTGCGCCAGAATGTTGAGCATGGCCTATGAATTCGAGCGCACCCAGAGAATCGCTGTCCTCGGAGGCGGTCCCGGCGGGTACGAGGCGGCGCTCGCCGCCGCGCAGCTCGGCGCCGAAGTCACGCTCATCGAACGGGCCGGCGTCGGCGGCTCCGCGGTGCTCACCGACGTCGTGCCGTCGAAGTCGCTCATCGCGACCGCCGAGGCGTCGAACGCGGTGAAGGAAGCCGCCGACCTCGGCGTGCAGTTCTACGCGAAGGGCGAGTCCGAGAAGGCCGTGAAGCCGAGGGTCGCGATCAACCTGGCGGCCGTGAACAAGCGCCTGCTCGGCCTCGCCGCCCAGCAGTCGGAGGACATGCGCTCGAACCTCATCGAAGCGGGCGTGCACCTCGTGCAGGGGGAGGGGCGCCTCGACGGCGCGAACGCCGTCATCGTCTCGACCTCGAAGGGCGGCACCGATTTCGACCGCATCGAGGCCGACACCCTCGTCATCTCGGTCGGCGCGACCCCGCGCGTGCTGCCGACCGCGGTGCCCGACGGCGAGCGCATCCTCACCTGGACGCAGCTCTACCACCTGCAGCAGATCCCCGAGCACCTCATCGTCGTCGGTTCCGGCGTGACGGGGGCGGAGTTCGCCTCGGCGTACCGCGCGCTCGGCGCGAAGGTGACGCTCATCTCCAGCCGCGACCAGGTGCTGCCCGGCGAGGACGCCGACGCCGCGGCGGTCATCGAGAAGGTCTTCACCCGCAACGGCATGAAGGTCATGAACAAGTCCCGCGCCGAGTCCGTGGTGCGCGACGGCGACTCGGTCGTCGCAACCCTCACCGACGGGCGCGAGGTGCGCGGCTCGCACTGCCTCATGGCCGTCGGCTCGGTGCCGAACACGCACGGCATCGGCCTCGAGGAGGCCGGCGTGCAGCTCACCGAGTCCGGGCACATCCGGGTGAACCGGGTCGCCCGCACCTCGATGCCGAACATCTACGCCGCCGGCGATTGCACGACCTTCCTGCCGCTCGCCTCCGTCGCGTCGATGCAGGGCCGCACGGCCGTGTTCCACGCGATGGGCGACGTCGTGAACCCGCCCGAGAACCGCAACATCACCTCGAACATCTTCACCCAGCCGGAGATCGCGACCGTCGGCTGGACGCAGAAGGAGATCGAGGAGGGCGTCGTCCCCGGAACCGTCTACAAGCTGCCGCTCGCCTCCAACCCGCGGGCGAAGATGATGGGCATCCGCGACGGCTTCGTGAAGCTCTTCGCCTCGGCCGGGTCCGGCGCGATCATCGGCGGCGTGATCGTCGCGCCGAAGGCCTCGGAGCTGATCTTCCCGCTCGCGCTCGCCGTGGAGCACCGCCTCACGGTCGACCAGTTCGCCGAGGCGTTCCCGGTGTACCCCTCGCTCTCGGGGTCGCTCACCGACGCGGCCCGCGCGATGCACGTCGTGCGCTGACGCCGCCGCCGCCCGCACCCTCCCTCACCCCCTCCCACCTTCACCCCCCTGACACAACTCAGGAACATCTGGCAGTTATGCGGGTCGTGGATCCGCGTCGGGCCCGGGTTCTCGCGGATCGCGCGGGTGGGCTTCCTGAGTTCTCTCAGGCGCGGGCGCGGGCGCGGCCGCGGGCGGGCGCGGCGCGCGGATGGCTCGTCCTCCACACGGCAGGCCTTCGTCGAGTCATCCCCGTTCCTGAGCCGTACCGCCGTCCGCGGCGGCGGGGCCGGAGACCATGTGAGGCGTGGAACGGCGTCTCGTCATGGCAATCACCGCGCTCGGCGGTATCGCCTGCCGCAGCGAGCTTCTCGACCGAGGCTTCCGCGACGTGCAGTTCGCGGCGGCCGTTCGGGGCGGGGCGGTCCTCCGGATCCGCCGCGGCTACTTCGCGACGCCCGCCGCGCCGCTCGACGGGCGGGTCGCGGTCCGGCTCGGCGGCCGGGTCGGATGCCTGAGCGCGCTGCGGAGCTACGGGCTCTGGGGCGGCTTCCGCGACGAGGCGACGCACATCACGCTCCCGCGGAACGCGTCCAGGCTCCGATGGCGCAGCGACGACGACGGCGGGATGCGCGCCGACCGGTATCCTGCCCGGCCGTGCCGGGTGCACTGGCGCGACCGCCCCGTGCTGCGGAGGCCGTCGCGCGCGTCGAGCTGGCGCGTCGAACTGCACGAGGCGCTCTCGGATGCCGCGGGGTGCGCGCCGCGCGCGGACGTGCGCGCGGCGTTCGAGTCGGCGGTCGCCGCCGGGGCGCTCCGGCTCTCGACCGCGCAGACCCTGCTCGATGCGAGTTGGTCGCGCGAGCGGGCGCCGATGACCCTGCTCGCCGGTTCGGGTTCGGGCGCCGAGTCCCACCTCGTCGAGATCCTGCTCGCACTCCGAGTGGCGTTCGTCCAGCAGGTCGAGTTTCCGGGGGTGGCCCGGGTCGACGCCCTCGTGGAGCGGTGCCTGGTCATCGAGGTCGACGGCTATCGCTACCACGCCGCCGAGCCGCAGTTCGAGGCCGATCGGCGCCGGGACGCCAGGCTGCTCGCGCTCGGCTACCCGGTGCTGCGGCTGCCCGCGCGCACCGTGGTGGAGCAGCCGGAGCTCGCGACCCGGCTGATCGTCGAGGCTCTCGCGACGGTTCGCCGGGCCCGCCTCCCGCGCCGACGGTAGCCCGCACCGACGGTAGCCCGGCACCGGCTGCTCGCGGCATCCTGCGCGCCCGCACAACTCAGGAACGCACTTCGCCCGACCCGCGAGATCGCGGGCCGGGCGAGATGTCTCGCGGTCCATAACCGCCAGATGTTCCTGAGTTGTGCGAGGGGGTGCGAGGGGTGCGAGCGAGGTCAGGGCCGGTCGGGCTCGACGGCGGGGATCGACCCCGTGGGCACGATCCTCACCTCGGAGCCGTCCTTGTCGATGAGCTTGCCGCCGACGTAGTAGTCGCCCTCCTCGAGCGCGGTGAGCGCTTCTTCGGGCACGAGCCGGGTCGGGGCCGCCACGAACGTCGAGCGGTCGCCGCGCGAGTTCGAGCGCCGCACGACGTGGTTGAACAGCACGTTCAGCAGCACGGCCATGATCGTCGCCGAGCTGATGCCGGAGTGGAAGATGATCTGGAACCACGTCGGGAACGCGTCGTAGAACGTCGGCAGCACGACCGGCAGCATGCCGAAGGCGAGCGAGATCGCGACGATGATGAGGTTGAGGTTGTTCTTGTAGTCGACCTTCGAGAGGGTCGCGATGCCGCTCGCGGCGACGGTTCCGAACAGCGCCACGCCGACGCCGCCGAGCACGGGCGTCGGGACGGCCGCGACGATCCGTCCGAGCACGGGCAGCACGCCGAGGAGCACGAGCACGACGCCGCCCGCAGCGACGACGTAGCGGCTCTTGACGCGCGTGATGGCGACGAGTCCGACGTTCTGCGCGAACGCGCTCTGCATGAACGAGTTGAAGACCGGCGAGACGGCGCTCGAGAGCATGTCGGCGCGGAGGCCCGCCGCGATCCGCTTGGAATCGACCTTCGTTCCGACGACCTCGCCGACGGCGAGGATGTCCGCGGTCGTCTCGGTGAAGGTGACGAGCACGACGATGAGCATCGAGATGATCGCCGCGGGCTCGAAGGTCGGCAGGCCGAACTGGAACGGCGTCGGCACGGCGAAGATCGGCCCCTCGAGGGCGCCCGCGAAGTCGACGCGGCCGAACGCGGCGGCGACGACGGTCGCGAGCACGAGCGAGATCAGGATGGCGAGGCGAGCGAGCGCCGGGGTGCCGAACTTCGTCAGCAGCACCATGAGGAGCAGGGCGATGCCCGCGAGGCCGAGGTTCGCCGGGTCGCCGAAGTCGGGCGCCCCGGCGCCGCCCATCGCCCAGGTCCCGGCGACCGGGATCAGGGTGAGGCCGATCGAAGTGATCACGACGCCGGTGACGACGGGCGGGAAGAACTTCACGATCATCGCGAAGAACGGGGCGATGATGATGCCGATCACGGCGGAGGCGATGATGGCGCCGAACACCGCCGGCAGCCCGCCGCCCCCGGAGAGGATCGCGAGCATCGTGGCGACTCCCGCGAAGGAGACGCCCTGCACGAGCGGCAGCTGCGAGCCGAAGAACGGGACGCCGATGGTCTGCAGGATCGTGGCGAGGCCGCCGATGAAGAGCGCGCACGCGATCAGCACGCCGATCTCGAGTTGGCTGAGGCCGGCGGCCTGCCCGATGACGAGCGGCGGGGCGATGATGCCGCCGTACATTGTGAGCACGTGCTGCAGCCCGTAGGCGAAGGTCGGGCCGAGTCCGAGCTTCGTGTCTTCGGGCCTGGCGGGGGCGGGCTTCGCGCCCGATCGTGTGCGTCCCATTGGTTCCTCTGCTGTCGGTTGCGGTTGATGCGGTTTCGCATGTGTCTTCACCGGAGCCGTGTGGGGAACGGCCCGAGGTGGCAGGGTGCACCGACGTGAGGTCGGCGACGCTGCCGAAGGATGAGCTTCCATAATATGGAAAGCTGATTCCAGTTAGTGAGAAGAGTGAAGCACTCGGCTTTCGGGCTGTCAAGGGATGCCGAAGGGATTGTCGATCGGATCGTCGATCGGACTGTCGATCGTCCATGAGTCGAGCGCCGCCGGCTTGCAATGCTTTCCCATATGGGCATATGATGCGGGAATGGCCCGTGCAGCGACCACCTCCGACGTCTTCAATGCGATCGCCGAACCGCAGCGACGAGACATCCTGATGCTGCTCCGCGCCGGTGAGCGCCCTGCGACCTCCATCGCCGAGGCGCTCGGCTTGAGCCAGCCCGGGGCGTCGAAGCACCTCCGCGTGCTGCGGGAGGTCGGGCTCGTGCACGACCGGCGGGACGGCAGACAGCGCGTCTACGCGCTCGACGCGCGCGGCCTCGAGCCCGTGCACGAGTGGGCAGGCGGCTTCGAGCAGTTCTGGAACGAGAGCTTCGAGCGGCTCGACGCGTACGTGCAGGACCTCACGCAGAACAGGAGCGCGGAATGACGGACGACGCGGCGACGAACGGTGCGGAGTCGGCCACGGCCGACCGCGAGATCGTGATCACCCGGGTGATCGACGCCCCGAGGGACCTCGTGTTCGAGGCCTTCACCGAGGTGCGGCATCTCGCGCAGTGGTGGGGCCCGCACGGCTTCACGACGACCACACGCTCCTTCGAGTTCCGCGAGGGCGGGGTCTGGGCGTTCGTGATGCACGGGCCGGACGGCACCAAGTACCCAGAGTGGATCACCTGGACCGAGATCGTCGCGCCCGAGCGCATCGCCATGCTCCACGGCGAGCACGACGGCGATCCCGACGCCTTCGAGTCCGTGCTGAGCTTCGAGCAGCGCGGGGAGTCGACCGCGGTCCGGATGCTGACGGTGTTCCCGAGCCGGGAGCTGCGGGATGCCGCGATCGAACGGCACGGCGCGATCGAGGGCGGGCGACAGACGCTCGCCGAGCTCGCAGCCTACGTCGAACGCCGGCTCCGAACGCCGGGGGTGCGCTGATGGCCGGCACGGTGTTCTTCAGCGTCTCGATGTCGCTCGACGGCTTCATCGCCCCGGCATCGGCCGACGAGCTGATGGGCCGGCAGTGGATGCAGCTGCAGCAGTGGGTCTTCCGGCAGAAGCACTTCCGCGAGAATCTGCAGCTCGGCACCGGCGGCGAGGAGGGGCGCGACAACGAGATCGTCCGCGAGACCTTCGAGCGCACCGGGGCGAGCGTCATTGGCCGGCGCATGTTCGACGCCGGCGAGGCCATGTGGCCGGAGGAGCCGCCGTTCCACACGCCGGTGTTCGTGGCGACCCACACGCCGCGCGAGCCCTGGGTGCGCGCCGGCGGCACCACCTTCTTCTTCGTCACCGGCGGCGTCGAGACCGCGGTCGAGCGGGCCCGCGCGGCGGCCGGTCCGCGCGACATCCGTATCGCCGGCGGAGCGGAGACGATCGTGCAGGCGCTGAACGCGGGGCTCGTCGACGAGTTCCATCTCGCGGTGTCGCCGGTCTTCTTCGGAGCAGGGGTGCGTCTCTTCGAGAGCATCGACGCCGCGCGGATCGGCGTGGAGCAGTCGGGCGTGGAGTCGTCGCCGCTCACGAGCCACCTCCGCTACCGGGTGCGCGTCACGGAGCCGGCGCGGTAGGTTTCGGTCAGCGGAAAGGACCCCCCGATGACCGATCTCCACCTCCCGCCGAGCGGGTTCCCCGCGCTCGACTGGGCCGCCCGCTCGATGCCCGTGCTCGCCGCGACGATGCGCGAGCACGCCGACGCGTTCGCCGGACGCCACGTCGGCATCTGCCTGCACACCGAGCCGAAGACGGGGGTGCTCGTGCAGTGGCTGCTCCGGGTCGGCGCCCGGGTCACGATCACCGGCAACCTCGGCACCACCGTCCCCGAGACGGCGTCGGCGCTCGCCGAGCTCGGCGCGACCGTCGTGGGGGAGCGGACGGATGACCCGGCCGAGCACTCCCGCAACGTCGCGCGGGTCGTGGCCGCCGAGCCCGACCTGCTGCTCGACAACGGCGGCGAGATGATCGAGCTCGTGCTGCGCGGGGGCCCGCGCGGGGCCGGCTTCCTCGGCGCGACCGAGGAGACGACGACGGGCGGGCGTCGCCTGCGCGAACTCGACGTCGCTGCCGATTTCCCGGTCGTGGTGATCAACGACAGCCCGTTGAAGCTGCTCGTCGAGAACGAGTTCGGCGTCGGGCAGAGCATCGTGCAGGGCTTCATGAACGCGACCAACGCGATGCTGCCCGGTATTCGCGCCACCGTCATCGGCTACGGCCCCTGCGGCAAGGGCGTCGCCGACACCCTGCAGCGCCTCGGCGCCCGAGTGAGCGTCGTGGATGCCGACCCGTACCGGGCGCTCGAGGCGATCATGCACGGCCACCGGGTGGGCCCGCTCGACGAGCTGCTGCCGGCATCGGATGCCCTCTTCCTCGCGACGGGGCATCCCGACGTCGTGCCGGCCGAGGCGTTCCCGCTGCTGCCCGACGGGCTCATCGTCGCCGGCGTCGGGCACGAACCCTACGAGCTCGACCTCGCCGCGCTCGCCGAGGCGGCCCTCGAGCGGCGCTCGCTGTCCGTGCCGGGCGGCGACGGCTCGGCGCGCACGCTCTATCGGATGCCCGACGGCCGCGAGATCGTCGTGCTGCACGGCACCCGCATGATCAACCTCGTCGCCGCGAGCGGGAACCCCATCCAGGCGATGGACCTCGGCCTCTCCTTGCAGGCCGCGAGCCTCGCCGCCATCGCCACGGGGCGGGCGCCGTTCACCGGGCCGCACGCGGTGCCGGCCGACGTCGACCGGGCACTCGCGACGCGGCTCGTCGAGACGTGGCGGTGATGCCGGGCGCTTGACCTCGAGTGTGCTTGAGGTTCGAGACTGGGGTTCGAGGTGAGGAGCCCGCATGAATCCATCCGTCCTGCAGTGCGCCGTCTGCGGCGTCGAGTACGACCCCGAGGCGCTTCCGGAGATCTGTCCGATCTGCGCCGATGAACGGCAGTACCTCGCCCCCGACCGGCGGCAGCACTGGGTCGACCCGGCCGACTTCGCCGGGGGCATCGAGGTGTTCGAGACCGAGCCCGGGCTGTGGTCGATCGCGGTCGATGGCGGCCCCGGCATCGACCAGCAGGCCAAGGTCGTCGTCACCGAGGCGGGGAACGTGATGGTGGAGGTGCCGGCCTCGATCACCGAGCGCGCGGTCGAGGCGGTTCGCGCGCTCGGCCCGCTCGCCGCGATCATCGCCTCGCACCCGCACATGTACGGCCTGCAGTCGCAGTGGTCGCGGGCCCTCGGCGGCGCAACGGTGTACGTCTCGAACGCGGACCGCGAGTGGCTCGGCGTCACGCCGGAGCCGGTCGTGTACTGGGACGGCGAGATCGAGCTCGTCCCCGGGGTCTTCGCCTCGCAGCCCGGCGGGCATTTCCCTGGCAGCTGCGTCGTGCACTGGGCCGGGCGCGACGGGGCCGGGGTGCTGCTCACCGGAGACACGATCGGGGTCAACCCCGACGGGGAGTCGCTGGCCTTCATGCGCTCGTACCCGAACCGGATCCCGCTGTCCGCCGGGGTCGTGCTGCGGATCGCCGATCACGTCGAGCGCTACGAGTTCGACCGCGTCTACGGCAACTTCGGGGGCGCCATCCGCTCCGAGGGGAAGGCTCGACTGCGCGCCTCGGCGGACCGGCACGCCGCCTGGGCTCGCGGCGACTTCGACCACCTCACCGGGCCGGGCTGACGGTCGAGGGCGGGCGTCGCGGCCGCGGCTCGGAACCCGGCAAGATGAGACGGTGACCACGTCTCGCTCGCTTCGCCGCGCCATCCGCCCCCTGCTCGCCGCGACGCTCCTCGCGGGCGTGCTCGCCGGGTGCGCGGGCGCGCCGGTCGACGGAGCCGCGCCCACCGCGGCTGCATCGGCCCCGGCGTCCTCGTCGCCCCCTTCGTCGAGCCCCGCGGCGAGGGAGACCCCGGAGCAGAGCTTCCGCACCTGGCTCGCGGCGAGCCGTGAGCCCGAGGTCGAGCTGGCCTGCTCCTACCTGAGCGATGAACTGGTCGAAAGGATGCTGGCGGAGCTCGCCGCGGGCGGCATCCCGCTCGGCGGCTGCGCCGAGATGATCGCCACGACCGCGGAGCTCTACGCGGCGCTCGGCGAGAGCGCGGATGCCGAGGTCGAGACGATCAGCGAGGCGGCCGACCGCGCCGAGCTGTTCGTCACCTACGGCTCAGCCGACTGCGGCACCGTCGTGCTCGTGCCCGAGGGCGGGCGCTGGATCCTGACCGAGCACTCCCAGGAAGTGTGCTGACCGGCGTTCTGCGACTCAGGGCGCAGCTGCCGTGCCGAGGACGGCACACGAGATCCGTGCGCCGGTCCGGTCCGGGAGGGCCGACGCGGAACTCCGTGACCTGACTCGCGGTCGCCCTACGCGTCCGCGATCGACAGCAGCAGGTGCCCGCTCGACACGGTGACGCCCGCCTCGGCGTTCACGACGCCGACGATGCCGTCCTTGTGCGCGATGATCGGCTGCTCCATCTTCATGGCCTCCAGCACGAGCACGAGGTCGCCCTTGACGACCTTGTCGCCCTGAGCGACCGCGACCTTCACGACCGTGGCCTGCATGGGCGCCTTCACGGCGTCGCCGGTCGCGGTGTCGACGGAGCCGCCGGCCGTGCGTCGGCGGGGCGCCGGGGCGCCGTTCGACGCGCCGCCGTTGGAGCCGGCCGTGCCGACGAGCTTCTTCGGCAGCGACACCTCGATGCGGCGGCCGTCGACCTCGACGACGACGCTCGCGCGCGCAGCCGGGCCGCGCACCTCTTCGAGCTCGCCCGACCAGGGCTCGAGCGTGTTGTCGTACTCGGTCTCGATCCACCGCGTGTAGATCGAGAAGGGCTGCTCGCCCTCGGGGGCGAACGCGGGGTTCGTCACGATGTCGCGGTGGAACGGCAGCACGGTCGGCAGGCCCGCGACCTCGAACTCGTCGAGGGCGCGGCGGGCGCGGGAGAGCGCCTCCTGACGGTCCTTGCCGGTCACGATGAGCTTCGCGAGCAGCGAGTCGAAGGCGCCGGAGATCTCGTCGCCGCTCGTCACGCCGGAGTCGACGCGGATGCCGGGGCCACCGGGGAAGCGGAGCTGGTGGATCGGGCCGGGCGCGGGCAGGAAGTTACGGCCCGGGTCTTCGCCGTTGATGCGGAACTCGATCGAGTGGCCGCTCGCCTCGGGGTCGTCGTAGTCGAGCACGCCGCCCTCGGCGAGGCGGAACTGCTCGCGGACGAGGTCGAGGCCGGTGACCTCCTCGGAGACGGGGTGCTCGACCTGGAGGCGGGTGTTCACCTCGAGGAAGGAGACGGTGCCGTCCTGGCCGATGAGGAACTCGCAGGTGCCCGCGCCGACGTAGCCGACCTCCTTCAGGATGGCCTTCGAGGCCGAGTACAGGGCGTCGATCTGGACCTGGCTGAGGAACGGCGCGGGGGCCTCCTCGACGAGTTTCTGGTGGCGGCGCTGCAGGGAGCAGTCGCGGGTCGAGACGACGACGACGTTGCCGTGCTGGTCGGCGAGGCACTGGGTCTCGACGTGGCGCGGCTTGTCGAGGTACTTCTCGACGAAGCACTCGCCGCGGCCGAAGGCGGCGACGGCCTCGCGGGTGGCCGAGTCGAAGAGCTCGGGTACCTCTTCGCGGGTGCGGGCGACCTTCAGGCCGCGGCCGCCGCCGCCGAAGGCGGCCTTGATGGCGACCGGAAGGCCGTGCTGGTCGACGAACTCGAGCACCTCGTCGGCGCCGGCGACCGGGTTCAGCGTGCCGGGGGCGAGGGGCGCGCCGACCTTCTCGGCGACGTGCCGCGCGGAGACCTTGTCGCCGAGGCGCTCGATGGCCTCGGGGGAGGGCCCGATCCAGACGAGGCCGGCGGCGATGACCGCGCGGGCGAAGTCGGGGTTCTCGGCGAGGAAGCCGTAGCCGGGGTGCACCGCGTCGGCGCCGGAGCGGCGGGCGACGGAGAGCAGCTTGTCGATGACGAGGTACGTGTCGGCGCTCGTGGCGCCGTCGAGGGCGTAGGCCTCGTCGGCGAGCTTCACGTGGCGCGCGTCGCGGTCCTGGTCGGCGTAGACGGCGACCGAGCCGATTCCGGCGTCGCGGGCCGCCCGGATGACGCGGACGGCGATCTCGCCACGGTTGGCGATGAGGACCTTGGTGATGCGCGGCATAGTTCTCCACTCTATTGCGCGGGACCCCCTCGGCTTTGAAGGGCTCCCACAAAAACACGCGGGTCCATGGTGCGGCAGCTCACAACTCCGGCGTCGCCGTGCCCCCTGAACACCGATCGGATCGGCGATTTCGGGTCAGCGGTTCCAGAGCTCGGTCCACGGCACCCCGAGCTCGCGCACGAGCTCGCGCAGCGTCGAGAGCGAGAGGCCGACGACCGTCGAGGGGTCGCCCTCCACCGAGCGGATGAACGGGCCGCCCAGGCTGTCGACCGTGAACGCCCCCGCGACCGCCAGCGGCTCACCCGTCGCGATGTAGGCGTCGATCTCGGCGTCGTCGAGCGTCGCGAAGCGCACCGTCGCGACATCCGCCCGTCCGACCGCACGGTTCACCCGACCGCCGCGGTGGTCGATGAGCCAGTGCCCCGACCACAGCGCCCCGCTGCCGCCGTTCTGCGCGAGCCAGCGCTCCTTGGCGACCTCGGGCGCGTGCGGCTTGCCGTGGATGCGGCCGTCGACGAGGAACGCCGAGTCCCCGCCGAAGATCAGTCCGTCGATCGGCTCGCCGCCGGGGGTCGTGCCGAGCAGCGCCTCCGCCTTCGCCTGCGCGAGCAGCTGCACCATCCGTTCCACCGGCAGCGGCCCGTGCTGGCCCTCGTACGCCTCGACCACGGCGCGCTCGTCGACCCCGGGGGCGACCGCGATCGGCTCGATGCCCGCTGCGCGCAAAGTCTGCAGGCGGGCGGGGGAGGTGGAGGCGAGGTAGAGGCGCATGAGCCCATCTTGCCGGGCGGCGGCCGCCCGGCGCTGCTGTGGGATGCTCGATGCATGCTCGGAACTTTGCTCGACCTCCAGGTCGACCGCATCGCCCACGGCGGCGTCGCGGTCGCCCGCCACGACGGCCGCGTCGTCTTCGTCGCCGACGCCATCCCCGGCGAACGGGTGCGGGCACGGGTGACGGATGCCTCGAAGGACCGGTTCTGGCGCGCCGACACGGTCGAGGTGCTCGACGCCTCGCCCGACCGCCGCGAGCACGTCTGGGCCGAGGCATCCGTCGATCGCGACCCCGCCGAGCGCCCCGGCGGCGCGGAGTTCGGGCACATCCGCATCGAGCGGCAGCGCGCGCTGAAGGGGGAGGTCCTCGCCGACGCCCTCTCTCGGATGGGCGGCGTCGAGCTCGCCCCGGAGGTGCGCGCGGTCGACGCGGAGCTCGCACCGGGCGTCGACGGCGAGCTCGGCACCGGCTGGCGCACCCGGGTCCGCCTGCACGTCGACGAGGAGGGTCGGGTCGGCCCCTATGCGGCGCGGAGTCGCCGGGTCATCCCGGTCGCCTCGCTCCCGCTCGCCGCCGCCGAGCTCGCGGCGCTCGCCCCGCTCGGCGCCCCCATGCCCGGCGCAGGCGCGATCGACCTCGTCCTGCCGAGCACGGGGGAGGCGCAGCTCGTCACCCACGAGGCGGCGGCTGAACCGGCGCAGCGCGGTGAGCGCGGCCAGCGGGACCGGCGGGGACGCCGAGGCGGCGCGCGCCGCCCGCAGCCGGCGCGCCAGGCGGCGCCCGTCGACACCGTCGTGGTCGAGGAGCTCGTCGCCGGGCGCCGCTTCCAGGTCGACCGCGGGGGCTTCTGGCAGGTGCACCGCGGGGCCGCCGCCACGCTGTCCGGGGCCGTCCAGCGCGCGATCGACGTCGAGCGCTTCGACCCCCGCGCCGCGAACCTCGACCTGTACGGCGGCGTCGGCCTCCTCGCGGCCGCCGTCGGCGACCGCTTCGGCGGAGCGACCCGCATCACCACCGTCGAGGCGGAGCCGCGGGCGACCATGCACGCGGGCGAGAACCTCGCCGAGTGGGTCGGCGCGCAGGCGGTCACGGCCCGCGTCGACCGTTACCTCGCCGAGCTCGTCGCTACTGCCGGGGGCGCCGAGCGCGCGAGCCTCGCCGGCGGCACGGTCGTGCTCGACCCGCCGCGCGCCGGCGCCGGCCGCGAAGTCGTCGACCGCCTCGCCGAGCTCGGGCCCGCGCAGATCGTCTACGTCGCCTGCGACCCGGTGGCCCTCGCGCGCGACGTCGCCCTGTTCCGCGCGCACGGCTACGAGCCGGAGCAGGTCGAGGCGTTCGATCTCTTCCCGAACACGCATCACCTCGAAGCAGTGGCGCGTCTGGCCCGCTAGGGTGGCACCTGAGGAAACGGGGGGTGCGGTGAGCGACGAGCGCGACAGCGACGCACGACAGGCGACGGTCGCGATCGTCGATGATCACGAGGCGGTCCGACTCGGGCTGCGCGCCGCCTGCCAGGACGCCGGCTACGACGTCATCGCCGACACGGCCGACGTGCCCCAGCTCCTCGCCGCCCTCGGCGGCGGCAGCTGCGACGTCGTCGTCCTCGACCTCTCCCTCGGCGACGGCTCGAGCGTCACCGACAACGTGCGCCAGGTGCTCGCCACCGGCAGCCATGTGCTCGTGCACTCCATCGCCGACCGCGTCGCCGCGGTGCGCGAGGCGCTCGCCGCCGGAGCCGCGGGCGTCATCCCGAAGGCCTCGCCGATGGCGGCGGTGATCGGCGCCATCTCCACGGTCGCGCGCGGCGACGTGCTGAACAACGTCGAGTGGGCGAGCGCGATCGAGGCCGACCGCGACTTCGCGAGGGCCCAGCTCGGCCGCCGCGAGCGCGATGTGCTGCACCTCTACGCCTCGGGCCTACCGTTGAAGCTCGTGGCCGCCCAGCTCGGCATCGCGCACTCGACCGCGCGCGAGTACCTCGACCGCATCCGCGCGAAGTACGTCGAGGTCGGCCGGCCCGCCCCGACCAAGGTCGACCTGCTGCGCCGAGCGGTCGAAGACGGCATCCTCCCCGGCCTCGATGGCGAAGCAGGCGATGCCGTCCGCTGAGTGGCGTGTCGCCCGGCCCACCGTTCGACGGAGGATGTCGGTCAGCCGGAGCCAGGTCGAGACGATCTCCGCCCGCGCCGTCGGGATCGCCGGACTCGTCTTCGCCGCCCAGACGGTGCCCTCCGCGCTCGCCGAGGCGGCGGTGCTCCGCCCGGGAGCCGGAGCCGCGCTCATGGCCGTCGTGTACGGCGCGATCGTCGCGCTCGCCGTGGCGACGCTCTCGAAGGTCGCCATCCGAGCGGCCTGTCTCGCCTTCGCCATCCTCTACCTGCTCGCCCTGCTGTCCTGGCCCACGCTCGTCGAGGACTTCGGCGCGATGGCCGGGCAGGTGCCGTGGCTCTACTTCCTCTGCACCGTCGCGACGACGGCCGCGGTCGTCGCCCTGCCGAGCTGGTGGGCGGCGGCGTACACCGTCGTCGTGCCGATCGTCTACGGCATCGTGCGCGTCTCGCCCTCCGGCGGCGCCGCCGAGCCGCTCCTCGCCGTGCTCGACGCGACCTACGCGCTCATCCTCGGCATCGTGGTGCTCGTCATCATCACCATGCTCAGGCAGGCGGCGATCGGGGTCGACCAGGCGCAGGAGGCCGCGCTGCAGCGCTACGACCTCGCGGCCCGCCTGCACGCGAACGAGCTCGAGCGGGTCAAGGTCGACGCCCTCGTGCACGACAGCGTGCTGACGACCCTGCTGTCGGCCGCCGCCGCGACCAGGCCCGAGCAGCAGGCCCTCGCCGCACGGATGGCGAAGGACGCGATCGCCCGGCTCGACGACGCCGGGGCCGCGGGGCCGCGCTCGCTCGACCGCGTGTCGCTCGGCGTGCTCGTGCGGCGGCTGCGCACCGCGATCGGCACCTTCAACGCGAGCTTCGCGGTGCGCGTCGTGAACGCCGGCGGCGTGGAGCTGCCCGTCGAGGCGGTCGAGGCGCTGTACTCGGCGGCCGTGCAGGCGATGGTGAACAGCCTGCAGCACGCCGACGAGCCCGGCCGGGTCACCCGGCGCGAGCTCCGGGTGCGCGGCGTGCGGGCGAACGGCTGCGTCATCGAGGTGGCTGACAACGGGGTGGGCTTCGACCCGATCACCGTGCCGCATGAGCGGCTCGGCGTGCGGGTCTCGATCGAGGAGCGGATGACGAACGCGGGCGGCCTCGCGAAGATCGAGTCGCTCGCCGGGCACGGCACGACCATCATCCTCGCCTGGCCGACCGGCGCGATCGGGGGCGACGCGTGATCTCCGTCCCCAGATGGCTGCTGCTCGTCCTCGCGGCGCTCTTCTCCACGTACCACGTCATCCTCGGCGTGTACTCGCTCGCGGTGCCGGCGAGCCCGTGGCCGGCCGTCGTGGCGCTCGGCTGCTACGCGGTCGCGACGGTCCTGAGCCTCTGGCCGTCGTCCCGGGCGCGGATGCCGGACTGGCTCGCCGCCTTCGATCTCGCCGTGAGCATCGCCCTGCCGTTGCTCGCGACCAGCCAGCTCGACGCGAGCGGCGACAACGGCTACGCCACCTGGTACGTCGCCGCGGTCGGCACTCTCATGACGATCGCCGCGGCCCGTCGCCAGCTCGTGGTCGCCTGGCTCGGCGTGATCGCGCTCGCCGTGCAGACGATGGTGTGGGCGGGGCCGCTCGCCCTCGGCTCGCTCGGCGTCATCGGCAGCGTGGTCTGGGTAGCCATCGCCCACGCGCTCACCTCGGCGCTCGCGAACTCCGCCCGGGAGACCCGGCGCTACGCGCAGGCCGAACGCGAGGCTGCGGCGTGGCAGGCGGCGCAGGACGCCTACCTCTTCGAAGGGCGGATGCGGCTCGCGCACACCAACCGCGTCGCCGCCCCCATGCTCCGCCGGATCATCGACCGCGACGGCATCCTGAGCGAGTCGCAGCGCGACGAGTGCCGGCGCCTCGAAGCGGCCATCCGCGACGAGATCCGGGGCCGGATGCTCCTCACCGACGCCGTCCGCGTCGAAGTGCAGCGCGCACGCGAGCGGGGGATGACCGTGACCCTCCTCGACGAGGGCGGCATCGACGACCTCGACGAGGTGGCGCGCGACCGCGTGCTGTCGCAGCTCGCCGAGGCGATCGCCGGCTCCAACGCCGACCGCATCATCGCACGCACCGCCGCCGAGGGGTCGGCCGCGGCGGTGACGGTCGTCGGCCTCCGCACCTCGGCGGTGCCCGGGGACGACGGCGACGACGCCGAGGTGGAGCTGTGGCTCGAGATCCCGCGTGCCCCCGAGGGCGAGGCCGCGGCGGCGATGCCGGCCGGCGAGACGGAGCCGGCGGAGGACTGAGCGCCCCGACCGCCGAGCGCCCGGCCCCCGGGGCATCCGCGCCACTTCCAGTGCCCAGCGCCACTTCTGCTGGCACAACGCAGCCGAAGTGGCGCTCGCGCGCGACGCGGACGGGCGTTCCCGAGTACGGGACACCGCGGGGAGTCGGATGCCGGGGAGACGGATGCCGCAGAGTTAAATGAGGAGGGGGCCGGTCGATGACCGGCCCCCTCACAGCCCGAGCCACGGCGACAACCCGAATATCGCCCTGGCTCGCCCCCAACAATCACCGGTTACCCGACCGGTGATGATGGCGACTCCTCTGGAGCCTGCACATCAATAGTGCAACAGGGGCAGGGTTCGCAATAGTCAGCATTTGTGAGGACAACGGGTCCTCACCGGGTCCCCCTAGCGGAGCGAGCGCCGCCAGCGGCCCTGACGGGTCTCGATCGGCCGTCGCAGTGCCGTTCCCGAGCGCACCCATTCGTCCCGCCCAGCGGGCGCGGCGGCGGTCTCGGGCGCGCGCTCCTCGAGCACGGCGGTGACGACGGCGATGACCGCCGCCGTCTCGGCGGGCGCCGGCGGCCGGCGGTCGACGAAACGGAGGTCGACGGGCGGACGGGGGTCCTGATCGGTCACTGCGGCTCCTTACAGCGGGATGTTGCCGTGCTTCTTCGGCGGCAGGCTCGCGCGCTTCGTGCGCAACGTGCGGAGCGCCTTGGCGACGGCGACGCGGGTGGCCGCGGGCTCGATGACGCCGTCGAGCTCGCCGCGCTCCGCGGCGAGGAACGGGGAGGCCACGTTGTAGGTGTACTCGTTCGCGAGCTGGGTGCGCACCGCCGCGACGTCCTCGCCGGCCTCCTCGGCGCGCTTGATCTCGGAGCGGTACAGGATGTTCACGGCGCCCTGGCCGCCCATGACCGCGATCTCCGCGGTCGGCCAGGCGAGGTTGATGTCGGCGCCGAGCTGCTTCGAGCCCATGACGATGTAGGCGCCGCCGTAGGCCTTGCGGGTGATGACGGTGACGAGCGGGACCGTCGCCTCCGCGTACGCGTAGAGCAGCTTCGCGCCGCGGCGGATCACGCCCGTCCACTCCTGGTCGGTGCCGGGGAGGTAGCCGGGCACGTCGACGAGGGTGAGGATCGGGATGGAGAAGGCGTCGCAGAAGCGCACGAAGCGGCTCGCCTTCTCGCCCGCGGCGATGTTCAGCGTGCCCGCCATCTGGCTCGGCTGGTTCGCGATGATGCCGACGGTGCGCCCCTCGATGCGGGCGAAGCCGATCACGATGTTCGGCGCGTAGAGCGGCTGCACCTCGAGGAAGTCGGCGTGATCGACGAGCCCCTCGATGACGGTGCGCATGTCGTACGGCTGGTTCGGCGAGTCGGGGATGACCGTGTTCAGGCGGCGGTCGTCGTCGGTGATCTCGAGTTCGAGCTCCGACTCGAAGACCACCGGGTCGGCCATGTTGTTGTCGGGCAGGAACGAGACGAGCGTGCGCGCGTAGTCGAGCGCGTCCTCCTCGTCGCTCGCGAGGTAGTGCGCGACACCGGAGACGGTGTTGTGGGTGAGCGCGCCGCCGAGCTCCTCGAAGCCGACCTCCTCGCCCGTGACGGTCTTGATCACGTCGGGACCGGTCACGAACATGTGGCTCGACTTGTCGACCATGATCACGAAATCGGTGAGGGCGGGGGAGTAGACCGCACCACCGGCCGCCGGGCCCATGATGAGCGAGATCTGGGGGATGACGCCGGATGCCGCGGTGTTGCGGCGGAAGATCTCGCCGTACTTGCCGAGCGCGACGACGCCCTCCTGGATGCGGGCGCCGCCCGAGTCGAGGATGCCGATGATCGGCACGCCGATCTTCAGCGCGAGTTCCATCACCTTGATGATCTTCTCGCCGGCGACCTCGCCGAGCGAGCCGCCGAAGATGGTGAAGTCCTGCGAGTAGACCGCGACCTGGCGGCCGTGGATGGTGCCGGTGCCGGTCACGACGGCGTCGCCGTAGGGGCGCTTCGACTCCATGCCGAAGGCGTGCGTGCGATGCCGCACGAACTCGTCGAGCTCGACGAAGGACCCCGGGTCGAGCAGACCCTCGATGCGCTCACGCGCGGTCATCTTGCCCTTGGCGTGCTGCTTCTCGATGGCGGCCTGGCCGGAGGCGGTCACCGCCTCGTGGTAGCGCGCTTTGAGGTCGGCGAGCTTGCCCGCGGTGGTCGAGAGGTCGGGGCCGTCGTTCGTCGCTTCGGTCACCGGATCACTCTACCGGTGTGCACTCCGGCCGGATCGTTGACGGAACCCTACAAATCTGGGGCGCTCCTTTCCCGCCTCCCGCCACCGTCGTGCGCCCCGGCGGCGACGGTGCTCGGTAGGGTGATGGCCATGGATTGGGAGCGCTCGCGGGCCGCCGTGCCGCGGTTCGAGTTCCTCGAACAAGCCGGATCGACGAACGACGAGCTGCGGATCGCGGCGACGGGCGAGGATGCCGCGGCCTGGCCGCACGGCGCGGTGGTCGTCACCGACGAGCAGACCGCCGGACGGGGCCGCCTCGGGCGGAGCTGGCTCGCCCCGAGCGGCAAGACGCTCGCGATCTCGCTGCTGCTGCGCCCGGGTTCGGGGCAGGGCCCCGCCCTCCCGCTCGAGGCGTACGGCTGGATTCCGCTCATCGCGGGGGCCGCGATGACGGAGGCGGTGCGGCGCGAGCTCGACCGCGCCCGCGCCGCGCGCCTCGAGGAGGCGACGGATGACGCCGACGCCGACGCCGACGGCGACGGCGACGGCCCCGGCCTGCTCGACGTCGAGCTCAAGTGGCCGAACGACGTGCTCGTCTCCGGATACAAGGTCTGCGGCATCCTCTCCGAACTCCTGCCGCCCGAGCCGGGCGAGGCGGCGCCTGCCGGCGTCGTCGTCGGCGCGGGCCTGAACCTCACCCTCGACGAGCACGACCTGCCGACGCTCACCTCGACCTCGCTGCTCCTCGCGAGCGGGCGCCGACCCGACGCGGACGCCGTGCTCGCGGACTACCTGGGCGGCTTCCTCGAGCTCTTCGACGCGTACCGCGCAGCGGGCGGAGACGCCGTCGTCTCCGGCGTCGCCGAGCGGGTGGGGTCGCTCTGCGGCACGATCGGCGAGGAGGTGCGGGTCGAACTCCCCGGCGGGCGGATGCTGCTCGGCACCGCGCAGGGGCTGGACGCCGACGGCCGCCTGCTGGTGCTCGACCGCGAGTCGGACGAATCGCAGGCCGTCGCCGCGGGCGATGTGACCCACCTGCGGTATGAATGACCCTATGAGGCCACCCGAGACCGAGCTGCGCCAGGCGACGCCGGAGCGCGTCGTCGTGCGCCTGCGGCGGCACGGGCGTCGTCTGATCCTCCCCGCGCTCGTGTTCATCGGGGTGGTCGGCGGTGCGGCGTACGCGAGCGGCATCCTCCTCGAGGACTGGCAGCGCTGGGCGCTCCTCGGCGGTTCGCTCCTCCTCGTGGTCCTCGCCTCGCTGCTGCCGTTCCTCGCCTGGCTCGCCGGCCGCGTGACGATCACCGACCGCCGCGTGATCGTGACGAACGGGGTCTTCGTCCGGGTGCGCCGCGAGCTCCCGCTGCGCCGCGGCTACGACGTGACCGTGCGCCGCACGCCGGGTCAGCGGATGGCCGGTTCGGGCGACGTCCGCATCGAGGTCGGGCGCGAGCGGCCCTTCGTGCTGAAGGATCTTCCCGGTCCGGAGCTCGCTCAGCAGGCGCTCCACGAGCTCATCGCCGGTGCGCCCTCCGTGGCGCCGCTCCAGCCCGCGCAGACCGACGCCGACACCGTCATGTGGGGCCAGCGCTGAGGTCCGCCTCCGTATCGCCGCACGTGGCGGCGACGACCGTCGTGCACGCGTAAAGTAGACGGGCGGTTCCCGCGCGCCCCCCGGCGCGGGACGCAGAGGAAGGTGCCTCTTGGCCGACGAATGCATCCATGGTTTCGACGACGGCCTCTGCGCCATCTGCTTCCCGCCGAAGGCTCCTGAGCCGGCGCCGCAGCCCGCACCGGCGGCGCGGGCGGCCCGCGTACCGGGCCGGCGGCCGAGCGCCGTTCCGCCGCCCGCACCCGCGGCCAGGACCACGCGGGCGAAGGCCGGCAGCGGCGCGCTCAGCGCTCCTCCCATCGACGCCGGGGCACTCCGCATCTACCACGTGACGCACCTCGACAACCTGGCCCGCATCCTCGGCGCCGGCGCGCTCGTGCCCGACGCGGCCGGGGCCGCCCCGGTCGTCGACCTCGCCGCTCCCGCGGTGCGCGAGTTCCGGCGCACCCGCGGGGTCGGGGGGACGGACGCCGTCCTCGCCGACTACGTCCCGTTCCTGCTCACCCCCGACGCCCTCGTCTGGAACGCGGTGCGCGAGGGCACGCCCGACCCGCGGCTCACGGCCGAGGCCGTCGAGCGGCCCGCGGCCGACCACGTCATGCTCGTGAGCTCGGTGGCCGCCGCCCGCGGCGCCGCCACGGCCGACGGCGCGGTCGCTGTGAGCGACGTCGACGCCGCGCTGCCGGGCGCGGAGCTCGCGGCCGCCTGGCCGGCGGTCGAGCGGATGCTCCGACTGCTCGCCCACGAGCAGGAGAACGCGCGCCTGCGCACCGCCGAGTTCCTGGTGCGCGGGGAGGTTCCGCTCGAGCGGATCGCCCTCATCGCGGTCGGCAACGAACGAGTTCGCGATCGCGTGCGCGCCGCGCTCTCCGCGGTCGGCGCGAAGACGCGGATCGCGGTCTACCCGCCCTGGTTCCTGCCCGCCGAGGACTGAGCGGGCTCCTCGAAGAGGGCGCGCTGCGCCTCCTCCGCGCGGGCGAGCTGCGACAGCCCGTCCGCGCGGTGGTGACCGTACACCCAGTAGCGGTAGAGCACGAAGCGGAACAGCGTGCCGAGGCCGAGGCCGATCACGTTCGAGGCGATGTTGTCGGCGACGAGGCTCGTGAACCCGAGCACGTGGTGGCTGACCCAGAGGCAGCCGAGCGCGATCGCCATCCCGCCGAGCGAGACGACGACGTACTCCGCGAACTCGCGGAGGTAGTTCTTCCGGCGGTGGCTGCGGAACGTCCAGTACCGGTTGCCGAGCCAGTTGAAGACGATGGCCACGCTCGTCGAGATCGTCTTCGCGCCGAGCGCCGACTGGGCCCAGCCGTCGGCCCCGAAGGCGCCGAGCCGAAGGGCGTTGAACAGCGCGACGTCGATCGCGAGCCCGATCAGGCCGACCACTCCGAACTTCAGCGCGTACGCGACGACTCCGCGCCACAGGCGGCGTGCCAGATCACCGGCTCGGGAGCCGGCCGCCGCTCCCGTCGTGAGATCGCGCGTCGTCACTCGGCACATTTTAGCCACAGGGACCGCCCGTAGACTGGGGGGATCGGGTCCGGCCGTTCGGCTGGACCGCGACGCCCTGGGCGTCGCGCGGCGGAGCAGAGGAAGAGGTCGGTCGGGTGCGGGTCGGAGTGATCGGTGGCGGGCAGCTCGCGAGGATGATGATCCCTGCGGCGATCGAGCTCGGCGTCGAGCTCCGGGTGCTCGCCGAGGCCGAGGGGATGGCCGCCGAGCTCGCCGCGACCGCGGTCGGCGACTACCTCGACGCCGAGACCGTGCTGGCCTTCGCGCGCGACGTCGACGTCGTCACCTTCGATCACGAGCACGTGCCGCAGGACGTGCTGCGCGCCCTCGTCGACGCCGGCGTCCCAGTGCACCCCGGCCCCGACGCGCTCCGCTTCGCGCAGGACAAGCTGCTCATGCGTGATCGGCTCTCCGAGCTCGGGCTCCCGGTGCCCGACTGGGCGCGCGTCGAGACCGCCGAGGAGCTCGACCGGTTCATCGAGGCGCACGGCGGCGCCGCCGTCGTGAAGACGCCTCGCGGCGGGTACGACGGCAAGGGGGTGCGCGTGGTGCACGGCTCCGCCGAGGTCGCCGAGTGGTTCGCCGCGCTCGCCGAGGACGGCCGCCCCGGCGCGCTCCTCGTCGAGGAGCTCGTGGAGTTCCGCCGCGAGCTGGCGCAGCTCGTCGCGCGCCGCCCGTCGGGCGAGCTCGCCGCATGGCCCGTCGTCGAGACCGTTCAGGTCGGCGGTGTCTGCAGCGAGGTGATCGCCCCGGCGCCGCGGTCCGCAGGCCGTCTCGCCGATGTGGCCGCCGACGTCGCGATCGCCATCGCCGAGGGGCTCGGCGTCACCGGCGTGCTCGCGGTCGAGCTCTTCGAGACGAACGACGACCGCGTGCTCGTGAACGAGCTCGCGATGCGCCCGCACAACAGCGGCCACTGGTCGATGGACGGCGCGACGACTGGGCAGTTCGAGCAGCACCTCCGCGCCGTGCTCGATCTGCCGCTCGGCGGCACCGGCACCCGCGACGACTGGTCGGTGATGGTGAACATCCTGGGCGGCCCCGCCGAGGGGTCGCTCGCCGACCGCTACCCCGCGGCGCTCGCGGGTCATCCGACGGTCAAGGTGCACAACTACGGCAAGGCTCCGCGGCCCGGCCGCAAGGTCGGCCATGTCACCGCGGTGGGAGCCGATCTCGACGAGGTGGTCTACGAGGCACGAGCCGCTGCGGCGGTGTTCCAGGACTGATGTCCGGCGCGACGACCGCATCGCTGGATTCGACGGCGCTGTCGTCGGCCCGTTCCACTGCGCCCGCGGCGGGAGGCGGTAGCGGGGGACGCGGCCGCTTCCTCGCGCTCGACGGACTGCGCGGGATCGCGGCGCTCGTCGTCCTGGTCCACCACGCGCTGCTGCTGAACCCGTCGATCTCCTCGCTCTACGTCGACGGCGGTTCGGCGCCCGAGCCGGGCACGGCCCTGTGGTGGCTCACCTACAGCCCGCTGAAGCTCACGAACGCCGGCCACGAGGCGGTCACCGTGTTCTTCGTGCTGAGCGGCTTCGTGCTCGCGCTGCCGGTCCTGCGGGGCGGCTTCGACTGGGTCTCCTACTTCCCGCGCCGCGTCGTTCGGCTCGGGCTGCCGGTCGCCGGCGCCGTCGCGTTCGCCGCGTTCCTCATCGCCGCGGTGCCGCGCCCCGCGATCGAGCGGTTCTCCCCCTGGGTGGAGGAACGCACCGCGAAAGAGCTCGATTGGCACCTCGTGCTGAACGCGCTGAACCTCTTCAACGGCTCGTACAAGCTCGACAACCCGCTCTGGTCGATCCAATGGGAGATGATCTTCTCCGTCACACTGCCGGTGTTCGTGGTGCTCGCGCTCGCGCTGCGCCGCTGGTGGGCGCTCGGGCTCGCGGCGGCGCTCGCCGGGGTCTGGGTCGGGGCCGAGACGGGCACGGCGGCGTTCGAGTACCTGCCGGTCTTCCTCGTCGGCGTGCTGCTCGCGGCGAAGCTCGACCTGCTCGAGCGGGCGGCCGCCTCCATCAACCGTGCTCGCTGGGCGCCGCTGGCCTGGGCCGGCCTCTTCGCCAGCGCGCTCGTGCTGCTGGTCCTGCGGTGGGAGCTCGGCGCCTTCGGCTCGATCGCCCCCTACGCCGCGCTGCTGAAGGTCGTCGTCGTGATCGGCGCGGGGCTGCTCGTGTTCTGCTGCCTCGGCGCGCGGGGGGCGGCGAGGCCGCTCGGGTCGCGCCCGGTGCAGTTCCTCGCCCGCACCTCGTTCAGCCTCTACCTCGTTCACGTCCCGGTAATCGTGGCGCTCCGGTTCGCCCTGCCGGAACTGCCGGCGCACTGGATCATGGCGCTCGGCATCCCGCTGTCCCTCCTCGTCGGAGCAGTGTTCCACCGCATCGTGGAGGCGCCGTCGCACCGCGCCTCCGGCTGGGTCGGTCGCCGCGCCTCCGCGCTGATGGCGGGGATCCGATCGCCGAACGACCGCTGACGCGCGGCGTCGTTGCGGACATCTCCCAGCCCTCGCCCCTACACTCATTCGAGTGACTGAGACCTCTCCCGCTCCGCTCGTCGGCGTCGTCATGGGTTCCGACTCCGATTGGAACGTCATGCGCGAGGCGTCCGAGCTGCTCGACGAGTTCGGCATCCCCCACGAGGTGGAGGTCGTCTCCGCCCACCGCACGCCGGAGAAGATGATCGACTACGGCAAGCAGGCCGCCGGCCGCGGGCTCAAGGTCATCATCGCCGGGGCCGGGGGAGCCGCGCACCTGCCCGGCATGCTCGCCTCGGTCACCACCCTCCCCGTCGTGGGCGTCCCCGTGCCCCTCTCCCGCCTCGACGGGCTCGACTCCCTCCTCTCCATCGTGCAGATGCCGGCCGGAGTCCCGGTCGCGACGGTCTCGATCGGCGGGGCGAAGAACGCCGGGCTCGTCGCGACGAAGATCCTCGCCACCGCCGACCCGGCGCTCAGCGCGGCGCTGGCCGCCTACGCGGCGTCCCTCGCCGAGCTCGTCGATGAGAAGAACGCGCGGCTGAAGCAGTCCCGATGAGTCTCGCCGCCAGCCCGATCCGGTACCCGGACCTCGCCTCGCGCCCGCTGATGACCCGGCGCGGCTGGTGGCTCGTCGTCCTCAACTTCCTCATCCCCGGCTCGCCGCAGGTGCTGGCGGGCAGCCGCCGGCTCGGCCGCTTCGGCCTCGGTGCGACGCTCCTTTTGTGGCTGCTGCTCGTGGCGGCGATCGTCTGCTGGTTCGTCTGGCCGACGGTCGTGTTCAGCGCGGTCTCGATGTCCTGGTCGCTCTGGATCCTCGCCGCGGTGCTCGTCTTCTACGCGGTGCTCTGGGTCATCCTGACCTTCGACACCCTCAGGATCGTACGGCTCGTGAAGACCGCGCCGTCTGCCCGCGGCTGGATCGCCGGCCTCACGACCGTGCTGATGATCGTGCTCTCCGGCGGCGCCTCGTACGGCGCGTACCTCGCGTTCACCGCGAGCGGCTTCCTCAACTCGGTGTTCATCGCCGGCCCGACCGAGCCGCCGGACGAGAACGGCCGGTACAACATCCTGCTGCTCGGCGGCGACTCCGGCCCCGACCGTGAGGGCATGCGACCCGACAGCATGTCGGTCGTCTCCATCGACGCCGATACCGGGCACGCCGTCATGATCGGCCTGCCGCGCGACCTCGAGGACGTCCCGTTCCCCGACGATTCGCCGCTCGCCCAGGTCTACCCGGACGGCTACGGGGCGATCGACGGCTGCGAGGTCGACGTGTGCATGCTGAACTCGATCTACACCGAGGTCGAGCTGAAGAGCCCCGAGATGTACCCGGACGCCGTCTCGCGCGGCAGCGAGCCCGGCATCGAGGGCATGCGCGACGCGGCAGAGGGGGTCACCGGCCTCGACATCCAGTACTACGTGCTCATCGACATGCAGGGGTTCGAGCAGCTGATCAACGCGCTCGGCGGCGTCGACATCAACGTCGAGACGCGTATCCCCATCGGCGGCGATGAGGACAACGACGGGGTCGACGGGTGGATCGAGCCCGGCCAGCAGCACCTCGACGGCTACTACGCACTCTGGTACGGCCGGGCCCGCTACGGTGTGGCCGGAGGCGACTACGAACGGATGGCGCGCCAGCGCGTCCTGCAGGAGGCGATCCTGCACCAGTTCACGCCGGGGAACGTGCTGGCGAAGTTCCAGGACGTCGCTTCGGCCGGAGCGGACACGGTGAAGACCGACATCCCGCAGTCCATGCTCGGCTACTTCGCGAACCTCGCGATGAAGACGAAGGAGCTGCCGATCGGGCAGGTCGAGCTCGTGCCGGCCAACGGGGTCGACCCGACGGATCCGGACTTCGAGTACATCCGTTCGCTCGTCGCCCAGGCCATCGTGCCGCCGAGCCCGGACCCCGGCGAGCAGCCCGCCGGCTGAGGCTCGTCCGCCGCTCGGGCGGTCAGAGGTCGGCGTGCAGCTGCCAGACCCGCTCGCCGGCGTCCTGCCAGCTGAACGCGCGTGCGCGGTCGGCGGCGGTGATCGCGAGCCTGGAGGCGAGCTCCCGGTCCTCGGCGACGTGCGTGATCGCCGCGGCGAGCCGGTCGGCGAAGCCGTCGGAGCCACCGACCCCGACGGCGACGGAGAGCCCGGCGCCCGCGGCGATCTCCTGATGCGCGGGCGCATCCGAGTGGATGACCGGGATGCCGAGGCTGAACGCCTCGATCAGCCACGTGCCGCTCGCCTCGTCGTGCGCGGGGGCGACGACCGCGGTCGCGCGGCCGATCACGACGGCGAGGTCGGCCGCCTCGAGCCCGTCGAGACGATGCAGTCGCGCGGCACCGACGCCGTGCTCCTCAGCGACCGTCACGAGGTGCTGGTCGCCCCAGCTGTCGGGCCCGAGCACCACGAGGGGGAGCTCGGGTACGCCCGTGCGGCCGAGGGCGGCGAGCACGTCGACGAGGCCTTTCCGCGGCTCGAGGGTGCCCTGCACGAGGAGGTACTCGTCCGGCAGGCCGAGCCGTTCGGCGCGCGCGTCGGCGTCCGGCCCGAGCACGAGCCCCGTCCGCGGCGCCGTGCCGATGACCCGGAGCCGGTCGCCGAAGTCGACGATCATCGAGAGCCGGTCGGCGAGTGCATGCGTCGGCACCACGACGGCGTCCGCGTGCTTGCGTGCGCGCTTCAGCATGCCCTTCTGCCAGGCGACCGCGGTCGAGCTGAGCGCCTCCGGGTTCGTCCAGGCCAGCACGTCGTGCACCGTGACGACCGTCTGATCGCCGGTGCTGCGATCGTGCTTGCGGAGCGGAGCGAACAGGCCCGGGGAGTGGATCATGCCCCCGCCGGGCGACGTCGTGAGGCCGAGCTGCCAGGCGGCGGTGAGCTCGCGGCGCGCGAGGCTCGTCTTGTACAGCTCGGCGAGCCCGGGCAGGGTGTCGAGGACGCGCGCGTAGTCCTCCTCGGGGGAGGAGGAGACGATGCCCTCGACCGCGCAGCCGGGCGGCGCCGTGCGGAGGACGGCGCGGGTCAGCTCCTCCGTGTAGCGGCCCAATGCGCCGGGCACCGGGGCGATGAGCTGATCGACGACGACGCGCAGGGTGACGGGCATCGGACCTCCTCAGACGTGCCAAGTTATCACCCCGAGCTGCGCGGTCCGCGCCGCCGGACGCGCGCCCGACCGAGCGCCGCCCTTCTGGCTCTTCTCAGGCACTTCAACTACCCTTGGTCGAAATCAGCCTTGCTCTCGGGCTTCCCCCACTGCATGAGAGCGATTTCACACATGACTCTTCGCGTAATCCCCGACGCGCCGAGCCGGGACGTCAAGAGCGCCCCGCAGCTGCGCTATCGACACGATCTCGACGGGCTCCGAGCGCTCGCCGTGCTCCTCATCGTCGTCTACCACGTCTGGGTGGGACGCGTCTCGGGCGGCGTCGACGTGTTCCTCATGCTGTCCGCGTTCTTCCTCACCGCCTCGTTCGCGAAGCGGGCGGAGGCCGGTGGCGCGATCGCCCCGCTCGCCTACTGGACGAAGACGTTCAAGCGGTTGCTGCCGGCGGCAGCCGTCGTTCTGCTCGGGGTGCTGGCCGCCACCGCGCTGCTCCTGCCGGCGACGCGTTGGCCGACGATCTGGTCGCAGACCGTCGCCTCGCTGTTCTACTTCCAGAACTGGGAGCTCGCCTCGACCGCGGTCGACTACTACGCCCCGCACGGAGCGATGCTGAGCCCGCTGCAGCACTTCTGGTCGATGTCGATCCAGGGACAGATCTTCGTGCTCTGGCCCCTGCTCATCCTCGGCGGCACCATGATCGCCCGCCGACTCGGACGATCGGTGCGCCTGACGCTCGTGGTCGTGTTCGGGATCGTCTTCGCCGCATCACTGTCGTACTCGATCGTCATCACCGCGGTCAACCAGCAGTGGGCGTACTTCGACACCGGCGCACGGCTCTGGGAGTTCGCGCTCGGATCGCTCGTCGCCCTCGTGCTGCCGTACGTCAAGCTGCCCGAGGCGGTGCGTGCGGTGCTCGGCTGGGCCGGCCTCGCCGGAATCGTGCTCTGCGGAGTGCTCTTCGACGTCGAAGGCGGGTTCCCCGGCTACCTCGCGCTCTGGCCGACGATGTGCGCGGCCATGCTGATCGTCGCCGGGAGCTCGCCGACCAGGTTCGGCCCCGACCGGCTCCTCGCCTTCGGCCCGCTCCGCTGGCTCGGCAACTCGGCCTACGCGCTCTACCTGGTGCACTGGCCGATTCTCGTGTTCTGGATGGCGCTGGCCGGCCGGGGCGCCCCCGGGCCGCTCGCCGGCGCCGCGATCATCGGAGCATCGATCGCGCTCGCGATCGTGGTCCACCTGCTCGTCGAGCGCCCGCTCCGCGAGTTCTCCTGGGGCAACCGCGCCAAGCGCAACGGGCTCGTGGTCATCGCCGCGAGCCTCGCGATCGTCGTGGTCCCGCTCGGTGGGTGGCAGCTGCAGTCGAAGGCGCAGATGGGGGCGCTGGTCGCCGCCGGCGATCACCCGGGAGCCCTCGTCCTCGATCCGACGATCGGGTCGGCGTTCGTCGCGACGTCGCCGCCGCTCCCGGACGCGACGGCCCTCGATGACGAGTGGGTGTCGTTGCCGGACCGGTGCGACGGCAGATTCGCGCCGCACGACGAGGTCGTCGAAGCCGACTGCGCGCAATTCACTCCGGATGTGCCGATCACCGCCACCGTCGTCGTGGTCGGCGACTCCCACAGTGAGCAGATGATGGGTGCCCTGATCCCCGTGGCCGAGCGGTCGGGATGGGAGCTCGTCTCCGTACTGCGCGGTGGATGCTCCTTCGGCCTCGAGGGCGGACGGTGCCCGTCGTGGAGTGCCGCCGTGCTGGACTACCTGCTCGACATCGCGCCGGACGCGGTGTTCACGGTGGGGACGGCCGCCGAGGTCGACGGTCCGGGGGAGCGGATGACCCCTGGGCTCGAGAGCGTCGCGCTGCGACTCGTGGACGAGGGCATCGCCGTGCTGGCCGTTCGTGACAACCCCAGGTTCAGCTACGACGTCTACGAGTGCGCCTTCCTCTCGGACGCGCCGCTCGAGGAGTGCGGCACGACCGCGGAGGCCGCGCTCGCCGCGGTGAACCCGCTCGCCAGAGTCGGCGGGATCGATGGGGTCTTCCTGGTCGACTTCACGGACCAGATCTGCCCAGACGGCATTTGCGCGCCTCAGATCGGCAACGTGTACGTGTACCGCGACGACAATCATTTGACGAAGACCTACGCCACGACCCTCGCGGGCGCCCTCGAGGCGCAACTCGCCGGAGTGCTCCCCAGGTGATGCGGTCCTGGGCGGTCGCGCCGAGCAGGCATGATTGAACCAACCGGATCCGAGGGAGTGAGTGAACCGCATGCCAGACGTCGCGCGAATGCCGAGCGTGGTGGCCGTCGTCGTCGCCTACAACCGTCGCGACCTCCTCGCGGAGACCCTCACGGCACTGCTCGCTCAGGACGTCGCCCCCGATCGCGTCGTGGTGATCGACAACGCGTCCACTGACGGGTCGGCGGCGCTCGCGCGCACGTTCGGCCCGCTGATCTCCGTCGTCGAGCTCCCTCGCAATACCGGCGGCGCCGGTGGATTCGCGGCCGGGATGGCGCTCGCGCTCGCTGAGGGGGACCCGGACTGGCTCTGGCTCATGGACGACGACACCGTGCCGAGCCCGTCCGCGCTGCGGGAGCTTCTCGCTGCGGTGGCGGGCACGGAGTACGTCGCCGCGGGATCGCGGGTGATCTGGACGGACGGCAGCGAGCACCCCATGAACTCGCCGCGAACGAATCCGTTCGCCACGAAGGCCGAGCGGGCGCGGGCGCGGGCCCACGGGGGGATCGCGATCCGGAGCACCTCGTTCGTGTCCATGCTCGTTTCGGCCCCGGTCGCCCGGCTGGTCGGTCTCCCGATCGCGGACTACTTCATCTGGAACGACGACTTCGAGTACTCCACCCGTGTGCTTCGCGGGCGACGCGGGATCCATGTGCCGGCGTCGGTGGTCGTCCACAAGACGAAGGCGCTCGGCTCCACCGATACCGACCCGGGCGAACGCTTCTACTACGAGGTGCGGAACAAGCTCTGGATGCTGCGGTGGTCGCGGTCCCTCGGGGTGCTCGAGAAGCTTGTCTATGGAGCGTCCAGCGTGCGGCGTTGGGTCCGCACCTATCGCCGCTCGAACGATCGCGCCACGCTCGCGAGCGGCTGGGCGCGGGGGCGTCGTGACGGGTGGCGGACCCGTCCTCGCCCGAACATCGTCTCGCTCGCGGACCTCGGTCGCGTCACTGCTGCAGTCGAGGGGATCGAGCGACCATGAGCGAGCCCTTCAGCCTGCTGCTGCCGGTGTACGCCGCGGACGACCCCGCCCACTTCACCCGTGCCTTCGATTCGAGCGTGCGCGACCAGACCCGCGCGCCGAGCGAGGTCGTCCTCGTGCAGGATGGTCCGATCGGCACCGAACTCGACCGCGCCGTCCGACAGGCGATCGCGACCGCCGCGGTGCCAGTGGTGCACGAGGTGCTCATCGAGAACGTCGGGCTCGCCCGCGCTCTGGAGCTGGGCCTCGCGCGTGCGGCCCACGAGATCGTGGCACGGATGGATGCGGACGACGTCTCATTGCCCGAGCGGTTCGAACGTCAGCTCCCGGTCATCGAAGCCGGCGCGGACCTGGTCGGTTCCGGCATGCTCGAGTTCCTCGACGACGACGGATTGATCGTCGGCCGACGCGTGCCGCGCGTGGGCGCCGCCGAGATCGAGCGATATGCGCGGTTCCACGATCCGTTCAACCACCCGACCGTCGTCTACCGACGTTCGGCAGTCGTCCGCGCGGGCGGGTATCAGCCGCTCGGGCGCATGGAGGACTACTGGCTCTTCGCCCGGATGATCCACACGGGCGCTGCGGTGGAGAACCTCGCAGAACCGCTGCTGATGTATCGGGTCGGTGCGGGAGCCTACACTCGGCGGGGCGGTTGGGAGCAGTGGCGTTCGGAGCTCGCCCTCCAGCGCGCCCTCCGATCGATCGGCTTCACCTCGCGCTGGCAGGCGATGCGGAATCTCGGCATCCGAGGCGCCTATCGGTTCGTCCCCGAACGGATCCGACGCTCCGCGTACCGGCGGTTCATCGCCGCGGGTGGGTGATACTCGGAGGCGGAGGGCAGAACGCTTGCTTTGCGCTCGATGCCCGGGCGAAGACCGTCGGCCCTGAGCTGCGACAGTCCCGGAACACGTGCTCCGCGTCGACGCTCGATGTGGGCGGGGGCCCGTGCGTGGCAGCGGCTACCGACGGCTGAGCATACCGAGATCGCCGACTGCTTGGGTCAAGCGTGCCTCGAACACGGGGATCAGCGACTTCATGTAGCTTCGCGACACGTGGTCCAGGTCGAAGTACACCATGAGCCCTCCGATCGCCGCGTAGCACGTCTCTTGATCGCAGAACTGGTCGCTGAGATCGATCACGCGTGCCCGTGGGTCGGCGGCGACCGCAGCGCTGACTGGATCGTCGACGAGCGCGGTCGCGCGGGGGTTCGCGCAGGCCAGCGGGTCGTCGCGGTTCAGCTGAAGGCACTCGGGCGTGCTCCGGCCGAGCGTCAGGGGAGTGTCACGGATCGCGACCACGGCGCCGGCCGCATCCGCCCAGGCCGAGACCCGGGGCAGCAGCGTGTTCCGGTACTGGGTCTGCTGGTCTGCGCCGCTGCCGTCGTCGATCGTCTCGCCGGCACCGAAGGTCGAGACGAGCACGAGGTTCGGCCGGTCATCGACGATGCGCTGCGAGACCTGTTCCGACCAGCCCATGCAGCGTTCCTCGATGGCGGGCCCGCCACCCGGCTGTCCATTGAACGCCACACGCGGCGCCTCGGCGAGCGGGCAGCCGCCCTGGACGCTCTGCCGCACGATCCAGCCGTGCTCCCGGGCGAGCTCGAAGACGACCACCTTCCACTGCTCGGCATGGGAGTCGCCGACGAGCCAGACGATCGGCGCATCGCTGCGGCCAGACGAGAAGTCGCAGGTCTGGAGCAGCACGGCGCCGTCGACGATGATCGGGTCCGGGTCGTCGGCGCACTCCGCTGCGGAGAACCACGGCGCTTCGTCCTCGCCGATGTTGGAGGCCTTCGGAGGGCCGTACGGATCGGCGCATCCGGCCCCCGTCAAGGCCTCGGCGCCGAAGCAGCTGCCCTCCGCGAGCTGCTGGATCTGAGCCGTCTGGTTGTCGAGGACCACACGGCTGCCGAGCAGGACGGCCCCGCTCGCGGCGAGCATCGCGATCACCGACGCGAGGAACACGGCCAGGAACCGACGGCCGCTCGCCTTGGCGAGCAGGCGTTTCCGTCCGGGATCTTCCACCAGGGCTTTCGTCAGTGCGGCGAGGGCGATCGCGATGACGAGGATCACCAGGCGGTCGACCAGGCCCGGCACCCGACTGAGGACGTAGGGGGCGAGGAGGATCAGCGGCCAATGCCAGAGATAGAGGGAGTAGGAGATGTCCCCGAGGTACTGGATCGGCCGCGGGCGGAACACCCAGCTCGAGCTCGCGCTCGCGGCGAGCGAACCGGCGAGGATGACGGCTGCGGTGCCGAGCACCGGGATGGCGGCCATCGGGCCGGGGAACGCGGTCCGGCCGTCGAAGAGCACGGCCGCAGCGATGACGGCGGCGAGTCCACCCCACTGGAGCACGAAGACCGCTGCCCGGCCCCCCGGGCGCACGACCTCGACGCGGGACCTCGCGACCAGCACGGCGAGGAGCGCGCCGACGCCGAACTCCCAGACGCGGGTCGTCGTGACGAAGTAGGCCGGGCTGCGGTCGGCCGCTGTGAAGTAGACGGCATAGGCGAAGGAGAGCAGCGTCACGACGCCGATCCCGATCGTCCACATGCGACGGTGGTTCGGCCGCCCGAGCTTCCGCGCGAGCACGAGGATGAGGAGGAGGAAGAGCGGCCAGACCAAGTAGAACTGCTCTTCGACCGAGAGCGACCAGTAGTGCTGCACGGTCGAGGCGGCGACGTTGTTGGCGGAGTAGTCGACCGACTTGCCGGCGAGGAGCCAGTTCTCGACGTACACCGCCGCAGCGGCCGTCTCCTCCGCGGCGGTCCGCCACGCCGAAGCCGGCAGGAGCAGCACGACTCCGGCCAGCGAGACCAGCGACACGAGGAAGGCGGCGGGCAGGAGACGGCGTGCGCGCCGCATGTAGAACCTGGCGAACTGCAGCCGCCCGGTCGACTCGAGTTCCGCGAGGAGGTGATTGGTGATGAGGAAGCCCGAGATCACGAAGAAGACATCGACTCCGACGTATCCGCCGGGAAGGCGTCCGGGCCAGAAATGCGAGACGACGACCAGAATCACGGCGAGTGCCCGGAGGGCTTGAATGTCGGCTCGGACTCTCGATGGCGAGCGAGGGGGCGCGGGCGCCGCCGATCGACGTCCGGTGACTGCCGTCTGCTGCACTCGACTCCTCTGGTTTCCTCCGCGTCCCTGCGGAGAAACGCCCCCATACGTTAGCATCCGCAGGCGGAAAGAATTTGGAGCGTCCCTGTGCGTTCTGTCTCAGAAGCCGGAGGCCGTAGCTGATCTCAGATGTACCTCATGAACAGGAACTCCACATACCCTAGCCGGTACTGAGATCGAAGGTGCGACGCACGTGGCGCCGATACATCCATCGGTAGGTCGGGAACGACACCCGGATCAGGATGCCGCCGAGGCCCATCGTGCGATTGCGCCGAGCTACCCCGATGAGATCGCGGATCGAGACCTCGGCGCGGAATGCCAGAGCGATCGGTCGCAGCTGCTCGGCCGAGGCGCCAGCCGTGATCCCCCCCGACAGTGTCATCACGGCGAGAAAGGTGCGAAGAGCTGCCCACGATACTGGCGGGAACCGCGGGTCGCTCCCGAGCCGAGCGCGGAGCGCGTCGTACGGTGTCGTGACGATCCCAGGGGTAGGTGTTTGACTCCAGGTCAGCGAATCCCGCCGCACTGCATAGACATACACGACCTCTTCGAGGTAGCGGATCTGGGAGCATTGCGCATACACCACGGTGTTCAGCACGAGATCTTCGTATCGTCGGATTTGCTCGGGGAATCGTAGCTCGGCGAACAAGGTGCGGCGATAGAGCTTGCCGTGCAGAAAGTTCCACAGCAGCCCCTGCAAGGAGGCGTTCGCTGCGTCGGCACCGCCGACCAGCCCATGGAGCCGGTCCGGCCTGGGGTCGAGTCGGCCGTCGGGGGTTCGCACCGCGTGGGCTCCGACCACGACATCAGTACCGCTGTCCACGGCGGCCAAGAGTGCGGAGAGTGCGTTCGGCGGAAGCTCGTCGTCGGCATCGACGAAGACGACGAACTCCCCGACTGCCTGGTCCAGACCGAGATTTCTGGCAGCACTCGGGCCGCCATTGATCTCCGACTCGACGACGACGATCGTGGCATCCGGTCGGCGAGCCGCGAGGCGGCGCACGACGGCGACACTGTCGTCGGTCGAGCGGTCATCCACCACGATGAGCTCCCAGCTCGTCTCGTCCTGCGCGAGGATACTGTCGACGAGCGCTTCGATGGTTCCGACAGCGTTGAACATCGGGGTGATCACGCTGACCCGCACTGCGTCCTCCATTCGCACCGTCGGGTTTCTGGGACGACGATCGCGCAGTCAAGCCTAGCCTTCGAAGCTCGGCGGACTCCGAGACGGCGGGCACTACGATGTACAGGTCATCGCGCCGCCGTGCGCGCGGGTGAGAGCGTCGAGCAGAGGAGATCGTTCAACCGATGAGCTGGTGGCAGATGCTCCCCGTGGTCCTACTCGCGGCAGCGGTGCTCCTCGTGCCCGGCGGTCTGGTGCTCGCCGCGGCAGGAGTGCGCCGTCTGAACCTCCTCGCACTGGCCATGCCGGTGACGTTCACCGTTGGCGGTGTCGTAGCTGTCCTTGCACCCTTCCTCCGTCTGCCATTCTCCGCGCCGACCTTCGTCGGCGGTGCCATCATCGCGGCAGCGGTCGCGCTGCTCGCCCGCCTGCTCCTGGTCCGTGCAGCGGGACGGATGGAACCCCACCGCTCCGGTTGGTGGCCGTGGGCGGTGCGGGACGTCACACGCGGCGGGCTCGCCGCCGAGGGGCGCCTCCCGCGCAGCGGGTTCGGACGCTGGCGGGGCGCTCTGCCAGTGCTCGGTTGGACGATCGGGGCAGCGTTGATCGCGCGCCGGCTCGTGCTCGGCTTCGGGCAACCCGAGAACTTTTCCCAGACGTTCGACAACATCTTCCATCTCAACGCGGTCCATCACATCGCCGTGACGCAGTCCGGATCGTCGTTGACTCTCGGCAACCTGACTGAGGCATCGCGCGCGTTTTACCCGGCTGCCATGCATGACGTCGTGGCGATCGTGGAACAGCTCGCCGGCGTCGACGCGGCGGTGGCGATGAACGCCTCGGTGCTTGTCATCGCGGCCGTGGCCTGGCCGCTCGCCTGCATGTTCCTCGTCGCCCGAGTCGTGGGGTACCGGCCCCTTCCCCTGCTCGTCGCGGGAGCGCTCAGCGCCGGACTGAGCGGCTCGCCGTACCTGCTGATCGGATTCGGCGTACTGTACCCGCTGATGGCCGCGATGGTGATCGCTCCGGTCGCGCTCGGGCTCGTGATCGAGCTCCTCCGGCTCTCAGCTCAGCGGTCGCGCTCCTGGATCGCCCCGATCCTCGCATTCATCGCGATCCTGCCGGGGTTCATGCTGACGCACCCGAGTGCGGTGATCGCAGTCATGGCGCTTACGATTCCCCTCCTGCTGGCGAGGCTGCTGCTCGCGTGGCGCTCCTCGCCGGGGCCTCAGCGGCGGGCGGTCAGGACGTTCTGGACCATCGCCGTGCCCGTCTATCTGATCGTTTTCCTCATCGTGTGGCTCAAGGTGCGTCCGAACCTCGGTGCTGCTCCCTGGGGCGCCACCCAGACGACTTCCGGCGCGATCGGCGAGGTCGCTGCCGCGTCGCCGATCGGTGCGATCACGGCCTGGGTCTATCTGTTCGGCACGATCCTCGGGCTGTATGCAATCGTGCGGTGGCTTCCGTCGCGATGGTGGCTCATCGCGTGCTATGCGATCGCTGGCACCCTGTACGTGTTCGCGGCGGGCTGGGGATCCGGGGCGCTCCGAACGTTCATGGTCGGCGTGTGGTACAACGACCCATTCCGGCTCGCTGCGTTGCTCCCGGTCACGACGCTTCCGGTCGTCGTGATCGGCGTACTCTTTGCGCTCGACTTCCTACGGCGCCGGGTAACCGGGTGGATCCGCCGTCGGCGGGCCATCGCCGGGAACGCTGGATGGATGGGGGCGACCGTCGTGCTCGTGTGCGTCGCGCTCATGGTCGTTGCGACGCAGGGCGGGGCTCTCGCTGGGATCCAGAAACGAATCGCCAACTCCTTCGCGCTCGACGCGGACTCCCGACTCGTCACTCCGGACGAGCTCGCCTTGATCCGGGAGGTTGCCGACTACGTACCAGAGGACGGAATGATCGTCGGCAACCCACTCACGGGTGCAGCGTATGTCTATGCGCTCGGAGACCGCTCGACCGTGGCGCCGCACGTGTTCGGAGAACGAAGCGCCGACGAGCTGATCCTCCTCCGCCATTGGGACGAAGCTGCGTTCCGCGGGGACGTCTGTCCGATCATCGAGGAGTACAACGCATACTGGGCGCTGGACTTCGGCACCGAACTTGTCATCCCAGCCGACGAGGATGAGTTCCGTGGCGTCGACTCGCTGAGCAGCGGACTCGCCCCAGACGTGGAAGTCCTGGCTCAAGTCGGCGATGCACGACTCGTGCGCACGACTGCCTGCGACTAGTCTCGATCTCATCGGGAGAATTCGCGCGTGCCGCCGCGCGAGCAGCGTGGCGTCGTTGCCTGGCGTGCTCGCGCACCTAGGCTGGGAAACCGGTGTAAGGGGGCCACATGTTTCGTGGGTTGCGGCGGGGTATCGTCGCGGTGGTAATCGGGAGTCTGCTGGCCGTCGGGTTCAGCGCGATCGGGGCCGGCGTCGGGCAGTCGGCTGAAGCAGTCGACTACTCGGGATTCCGTGCGGGACGGATCATCTCGGACGATCAGTTTTACAACGGCGCGGCTATGAACGAGGGGCAGATCCAGGCGTTCCTCGAGCAGAAGGTCCCGTACTGCCCACCTGGACGTCAGTGTCTTCGGGACTATCGGCAGGTCACGAGCTCACGAGCTGCCGATGAGGCGTGCGGCCCATATCGCAGTGCCGGTACAGAGACGGCCGCGCAAATCATCGCGAAGGTCTCGCTCGCCTGCGGGATCAGCCCGAAGGTAGTTCTCGTCATGCTCGAGAAGGAGCAGACGCTCGTCACGAGAACCGACACCACCTCGTCGTCTTGGGCTTGGAAAGCCTCGATGGGCTACGCGTGTCCGGACAGCGGCCCGGGCGGGTCGGCGAACTGCGATTCGCAGTACTACGGCTTCTTCAACCAGGTGTACAACGGTGTTCGTCAGTTGAAGCGGTACGGGATCTCGTCCACCTTCTCCTGGTTCCCAGTCGGACGGACGAGTCAGATCCAGTACCACCCGAATACGGGTTGTGGCACGAAATCGGTGTACATCGAGAACAAGGCGACTGCAGCGCTCTACTACTACACGCCATACACCCCGAATGACGCAGCGCTGGCTGCCGGCTACGGCACGGGCAACGCCTGCTCGAGCTATGGGAATCGGAACTTCTACGGGTTCTATAGTGATTGGTTCGGCGACCCGAACGCGGCGCTCACGCGTGGTGCCATCGGTGTCAAGTACGACGCGCTCGGCGGCTTCCGGGGGAAGCTCGGTTCGCCGCTCGGTCCGGAGATCTGCGGCATCAAGGACAACGGGTGCTACCAGGGCTTCCAGAACGGCGTCATCACCTGGACCGCGAAGGCCGGCGCCTGGCCGACTTGGGGTGCGATCCGCGATCGTTGGAAGGCGATCGACTTCGAACGTAGCCCACTCGGGTTCCCGGTGAGCGACGAGATATGCGCGGCTCCGGACGGATCGTGCTATCAGATGTACGAGAATGGCGCCATCAACTGGGTTCCGGGCATTGGTGCCTGGGACACCCACGGCGCGATCCGTGCTCGGTGGAACGTGCTGGGCTTCGAACGTGGCACGCTCGGGTATCCGGTCTCCGGAGAGAGCTGCACCCTGCCTGACGGAGGGTGCTACCAGGTCTTCCAGGGAGGCGTTGTCTCCTGGAAGGGCACGACAGGTGCGTGGGAGACGAAGGGCGCCATCCGTGCACGCTGGGGCGGCACCGGGTACGAGGCGGGTCAGTTCGGCTACCCCACCGGTGGCGAACGATGTGGGCTCGCGCAGGGCGGTTGCACCCAGACGTTCGAGAAGGGCATCATGTCGTGGACGCCCGCCGTTGGCGCGTGGGACGTATCCGGGGAGTTCGCCTCCATCTGGGCCGGGGTGAAAGCCGAGGCCAGCCCTCTTCTCTACCCCACTGCATCCGCCGAGTGCAAGGGCGAGATCTGCACGCAACGGTTCCAGGGCGGCGTCATCGTCAAGGCTGGTCAGGCGAAAGCAGTTCCGGTCTGGGGCGGAATCCACGCTGCATGGATCGGCCAGGGCGGTCTGAGCGGGAAACTCGGTCTTCCGATCTCCAGCGAGCGGGTCGACAACGGCAAGGTCGTTCAGGAGTTCCAGGCAGGGAGGATTATCTGGACCTCCGCGAAAGTGGAGATCGTCGTGAACTGACGCGGATGCACACGCGGAATCGGCCCCGGCCAAGCGGAGTACCGCTGAGCCGGGGCCGATTCGTGTCCCAGAGGATCCGGTTAACTCCGCCGTCCGTCGAGCTCGAAGGCCGCTCGTGCGAGTTCGGCGATCACCGGCTCGGCCGCCCAACGGACGCTCAGTGGCGAGGCCTCGATCAGAGCGTACCCTTCGGCGCCACGGTCGAGCACCACCGAACGGCGAGCTGATCCCAGCGCCGAGTCCCGCAGCGAGCGTACTTCCTTGGTGGGAGCGGTCAGGAGCAGCAAGTCGCGGTCGCTCAGATCGAGGTCAGCTGCTGCTTCGAACTTCGTTCCTTCGGATGGGATGTCGGCCGCCTCGAGCGCAGCGCTCGGAGCGAGACCGTACTCCTTGAGGATGAGTGCCGGATTCGTGGATGCGCCGTACACCTTGAGGTCTGCCCCGACCACGGATCGAGCATCTGCGAACACCCCCGCAAGGCCGTCGAGCGAAGCGTACGACGCTCTGACCTTGCTGATCCGCTTCTCCGTCGTGCGGATCACCTGGTCGCCTCCGTCTTCGACGGCGAGAGCTTCGGCGACGATTCGTGTCGTGGTACGCCAGTCCGTCTCATTCGGCCCGGGGGGAGCGACGACCGGCGCGAGTTCGGTGAGCTGCTCGTACTGCGACTCGTTGATGGTCGAGTTGACCGCGAGAATGAGGTCGGGTCGCGCATCCTCGATCTCACGGATCGGAAAGCCCTCGTCAGGGTCGTACTTCGTCGGGGTCGGCAGTACTCGCCGGTTCAGCTCTGCCGTGAACCACGGGGTCTTGCTGCCGTCCACCAGATTGCCGCTCATCGCGACGGGCAGAACGCCGAACGCGATGCACGTGTCGTGGGACGCGTAACCGATGCACGCGACCCGCTTGGGGGAGCGGGGGATCGTTGTCTCACCGAACCGGTGGGCGATCGTCACGGGATATCCGGCGATAGCGGGGCGTGATCCGCGAGAGGCAGACGTGCACCCGGCGCCCCCGAGCAGCACTGATGCGGCCGCGATGCTCAAGAAGGCTCGACGGTTCAATCTCTCCATACAGGAAACCTCATCGATCAATCGTTCGGGGGCAGGTCGGGGGATATCCGGTCGATTGTACGACCGGGAGCCTCGGGCTTCGCTGAACGGCGGCGGCGCAAGAACCAGTAGCCCAGCGCGGCGGCCACCATGAGGCTGACGACCAACGTCACTGTTCCCGTCAGTGGATCGTTCGGCAACATGAGTGAGATGCACGTGGCGGCAGCGGCGAGCCCCATCCAGCCGAAGAGCGGCTTCAAGGCGATCAGGTCACGCTGAACTCGCCGTGCGACCCAGACGTAGAGCAATCCGAGAACGAGGAACGCGAGCACCTTGATGACACCGATCGGAAACAATGCCCCGATCGACGCGGGATAGATTGCGATCCCGAGCGCGATTGCAGCCACGAGCGGCGTGATTACCGCCAGGGAGCGGGTGCGGTGTACAGCGAAGAGTTGAGTCTGAGCGACGGTGAACGCAATGTAGCCATAGACCACGAACGGAAGCACCTTCGCGAGGGCGAAGAGCTCAGCGTCCGGTCCGTTGACGAGGATGTAGGTACCGATGACGGCTGAACCGGTCCCCGCGAGAGTGAGGAGAAAGGCCATGAAGTACGCTTCGCGTTGCGTCGCTGCACCGTGCCCTTCCTCGTCGCGCCCCCGCAGCGAGAGCAGCGTGACCTGCCAGACGTTGCTCAGAGCGATCGCGATCGCGATCGCTCCAAGGGCGAAGGGCATCACCGCGTTGTATCGTCCAGTCGGCCCGGGCCCCTGAAAGGCATTGATCAGCAGCGCTTCTCCCTGCTGCAGCGCGATGAACGCGACGCTGTGCGGAAGGGCGGGCAGAGCCAACAGAACCGCGTGCTTCAGCGCGGCGGGGTACCGGAAGGGCGGCGACGGTTTCGACAGCGCCACGGCGATGAGCGCAGCGACGAGGGCGCAGCTCGCGTATGCGGCGAGATAGACGACCGCGGTCGCCTCGAAGAGCACGATTGCCAGGAGCCCCGCGACGTGGCCGAGTGCCGTTGCGAGCACGAGGACGATGACGTATGCGACGGCGCGCTGACTGGAGCGAAGGAAAGCGAGGGCAGTTTGGCAAACGGCCTGGAGGGCGATCGTCGCGAGTGCGATCAACAGCAATGTGGAAACGTCGAAGGCGCCGGTGGACAGGGCGATCGTGGTGTAGACGACCCCGGCCAGCGTCGCCGTCCCGAGACTCGTCAGCATGCCGAAAGCGTTCAAGGAGCGCGCCTTCGCACGCCCGTTTTCCGGATCGAAGTAGATCGAGCCGATGATCGTCGGGAATCCAGCGGTCACTGCCACAAGGCTCACGGCGCAGAGCGAGAGCATCAGGCTGACCTGGCCCCATTGCTCCGGATCGAGGATCCGAATCGCGAACGGTTGGACGAGGACGGCACTTCCGCCTTGAGCTACCGCGGCGATCAGGTAGAGCAGGCGCTGCCCCGTGGTCCCGTGGACCACGGGGCTCGAATGCTCGTCGCCCGCCGGAGCCGCCACGCCCTCGGGCGCATCGGATCCGGCGTCGGAGTCGCGGTTCAGCGGAACTCCGGCGCGATCTTGTTCTCGAAGGTCGAGAGCGCCGACCCGATCGCCATGTGCATGTCGAGGTACTGATAGGTGCCCAGTCGACCGCCGAAGATGACCTTCGGCTCCGCCTCGCGAAGGTCGCGGTACTTGAGCAGGCGTTCGCGATCGGCGGGCGTGTTGACCGGGTAGTACGGCTCGTCCCCGCGCTCGGCGAAGCGCGAGAACTCCTTCATGATGACGGTCTTGTCGGTCGGGTACTCCCGCTCCGGGTGGAAGTGCCGGAACTCGTGGATCCGCGTGTACGGCACCTCAGCGTCGGCGTAGTTCATGACGCTGGTTCCCTGGAAGTCGCCGACCGGCAGGACCTCCTGCTCGAAGTCGAGGGTGCGCCAGGAGAGCTCGCCCTCCGTGTAGTCGAAGTATCGATCGACCGGTCCCGTGTAGACGACGGGGACCTGGCCGACGATAGCCCGCTTGTTGATCGGCTGGCTCTCGTCGAAGAAGTCGGTGCTGAGCCGGACCTCGATCAGTGGGTGGTCGGCCATGCGCTCGAGCCACGCCGTGTAGCCGTCGACCGGCAGTCCCTCGTGCGTGTCGTTGAAGTACCGGTTGTCGTAGGTGTAGCGCACCGGGAGGCGGCTGATCACCTCGGCCGGCAGCTCCGTCGTCGGGGTCTGCCATTGCTTCGCCGTGTAGTCGCGGATGAACGCTTCGTAAAGCGGGCGCCCGATGAGCGAGATCGCCTTCTCTTCGAGGTTCTTCGCGGTCTTCGTGTCGAACTCGCCGGCCTGCTCGGCGACGAGCGCTCGCGCACCGTCCGGGCCGAGCGCCTTTCGGAAGAACTGGTTGATCGTGCCGAGGTTGATGGGCAGTGGGTACACCTCGCCACGGAAGTTCGAGTAGACGCGGTGCTCGTAGTCGGTGAACCGCGTGAATCGGTTCACGTACTCCCACACCGTCTCGTTCGAGGTGTGGAAGAGGTGCGCTCCGTACTGGTGGACCTCGATCCCGGTGACCGGCTCCGGTGCACTGAAGGCGTTCCCGCCGATGTGGTCGCGTCGATCGATCACCAGAACGCGCTGGCCGAGTTCATTGGCTACGCGCTCCGCGATGGTCAGGCCGAAGAAGCCCGATCCGACGACGATGAGGTCGGCGTCCGACATAACTCTGTTCCTCCTTCGACCGGGACCCGCGCGGTCCGCCGTACCACTCTAGCCGCCGGGAACCGAACGGACGGACCCGGCTTCTCGGGTATCATTGGCGGCTGACTGTGTCCAGGATCAGGAGAGGGTGTGCGCTTGGCCGCCATTGACATCATGTTCCCCTACTACGGGGACGTCGACCTCATGAAGGCGGCGATCAACAGCGTGCTCGAGCAATCGTTCCGTGACTGGCGCCTCGTCGTCATCGACGACGGCTACCCCGACCCGGAGCCGGCCCGCTGGTTCGGTGAGCTCACCGACGAGCGCGTGAGCTACCAGCGGAACGAGCAGAACCTCGGAGCCAACGGCAACTATCGCAAGGCGGTGGACCTCGTCGAGGCGGAGTACTTCGTCATGATGGGTGCGGACGACGTGATGGAGTCGAACTTCCTCGAGGTCGTCATGCGCGCGTTCGCCTCGTTCCCCGACGCCGATGTCGTGCAGCCGGGAGTCCGGACCATCGACGAACACGGCGAGTTCAGCAATCCGCTCCCCGACCGGGTGAAGTCCTGGTACGCACCGAAGACGAAGGTCCCTATTGTGCTGCAGGGCGAGGACATGGCGACCTCGCTCATCCGCGCGGACTGGGCCTACTTCCCGTCGCTCGCCTGGCGCTCCGCCACCGTGAAGCGGATCGGCTTCCGCCAGGGGTACGACGTCGTGCAGGACCTCGCGCTCCTGCTCGACATCGCGGCCGAGAACGGCACGATGGTCGTCGACCCGGAGATCTCCTTCCGATACCGGCGGCACTCCGCCTCGGACTCGTCGGTGAAGGCGCTCGACGGTTCGCGTTTCGACGAGGAGCGTCGCTTCTTCGAGTGGCAGGCCGACCGCTTCGGCGGGCTCGGGTGGAAGCGAAGCGCCCGCGCAGCCCGCAACCACTGGACGTCTCGGCTCAATGCGGTGACGCTCATGGCCAAGGCGGTCGGGAAGGGCAAGTTCGATTCGCTCGGTACCCTCGCTCGTCACGTCTTCGGCTGACACCGATTCCAACGACCGGGCCCCCTCACCAGTGGTGCGGGGGCCCGATTCGCGTCAGCGCTCAGCGCGATGCGGAATCGGCGCCGTGCTCAGCTTCCGCGGACCTTTCGAGCTCCTCCACGCGCACCGCGAGGAGCGCGACATCCTGAGCGAGGGTCTGCGCCTCCGACTCGAGCTTGGTGAGCTCCGAGGCGTGCTGGAGGCAGACGAGGAACAGGATCGCCAGGCTCACGAAGAACGCGAGGTTCGTCGGCACGGTGATCCCCACGAGTCCCGCGGCCCACTCGAGGGTGCCGGGGAACACTCCGACGATCAGCGCGAGGACGCCAGCCACGAGCCACCAGGTCGCGTGGCGTTCGCGGAGGTGGCGTCGACGGAGCATCTCCACGACCACCAGAAGGACGAGGAGCGCGGCGACGATCCCGAGGATGTAACTGGCGATACTCATTCGGCGCTCACATTCGCTTCACGGGAGACGTTGACCTCGCGAAGGGGGATCGGGGGGCGGATCAGCGCGAAGACGAGGGCGATCGTCGCACGCCCCAGGTACTTCGCCGCTTTCAGCGGGTTGTGCGACGGAGTCCCGCCGGCTCGCGGTCGCATCGCCACCGGCACCTGTCGGATCGTGCAGCCGGACCGGGCGGCGATCACGAGCGATTCGATCGTGTCACCGAGGTACTCCGAGGGGTAGTGGTCGGAGAAGAGGCGAACGGCGCGGGGGCCGCTCGCGCGGAATCCCGACGTCGTGTCGGTGAGCTTGGTCTTCGCGATGCGGCTCAGAATCGTCGACAGGACCAGCATCGCCCACTTGCGCGGCCCGCGGACCTCGTAGTCGCCCTCGCCGGCGAATCGAGCGCCGAGCACGACGTCCGCCTCTGCGAGTTCGGCCACCAGTGCCTCGACCCCGGCCGGATCGTGCTGCCCGTCGGAGTCGACCTGGACCACGTTGTCGAAGCCGTGCTGGAGGGCGTAGTTGAAGCCCACTCGCATCGCCCCGCCGACGCCGAGGTTGAACGGCAGCATCGCTACGATCGCGCCCGCCGACCTCGCCACCTCCGCGGTGGCGTCGGACGAGCCGTCGTCGACCACGAGGATGCTGACACCCGGAAGCTTCTCGTACGCCTCGGCGATCACCGCGGCGACGGACTCCTCCTCGTTGAGCGCCGGCATCACGATCAAAGTCTTGGCGAGTGGCGAGGGCATGGGCTCGATTCTAGTTGCTGAGCGTTGAGCGGTCGGTGCGACGAGGCCGTCAGTCGCGGTCCCGGGGCTCGCCGGCGAAGAAGAGCTCTTCCCATCCCGCGGCGGAGGTCAGTTCGGGCAGCGCGTCACGGTATCGCCGCGACAGTTCCGGCCAGCGCTTCTTCAGCTGGCGGTGCAGCCGTCGACTTTCGCGCAGGAGCCGTCGGAAGGTTCGCGGGTCCCTCGTGTATCGGACCTTCCCGCCGCCGTCCGCCGTCGAGACCAGGGCGCTGTCGAACTTCGGAAGGCGGAACCACGTCCCGTCCCGCTTCGACAGTTCGACCTGCGGAGCACGGACGAACTCGGGCCGCGGCGCGGTCAGTGCCTGTCGGAGCACCATCCGGATCGTGAAGAGCGCCAGACGTGGTCCACGCGGTCCCTTGGCGGGCCGGCCGTCGGGGGAGTGATAGACCCGCTTGCCCTGGACCGGGGCCGGGGCTTCGGCTCCGCGGAGCACGGTCTTCTCCGGGAACGCCGTGGCGATCTCCCGCAGGGTGCCCAGGATCGTCGGGAGCTCCGCCCGCATGTGCTCCGGCCCGCGCAGGATCTCGCGCAACGCGCGATGCCGCAGTTCGATCGGGTAATACTGCATGGCGAGGAGATGCCGGAGGTCCCAGCGCTGGCTGTCCTCGGTGATCGAGCCCCCACCGGGATGGGGCGAGTGCAGGAGCGCCGCCACGAAGCGGTTGCGGGCGTGGAAGTACGCCTGCCAGTCGATCGAATCGTCCTTGTCGAGCCAGGAGACGTGCCAGAGCGCAGCGCCCGGGAGGGTGACGGTCGGGTATCCGAGACCGCTCGCGCGCACGCTGTACTCGGCGTCGTCCCACTTGATGAAGGCGGGGAGCGCGTAGCCCGCCGTGCGCAGGACCTCGACGGGGATGAGGCAGAACCACCAGCCGTTGTAGTCCGCGTCCATACGGGCGTGCATCCAGCGGGTCTGCCGGAGATTGCTGTGCCGGAAGTCGTGAGGCACCTCGTCGTGCGGCTGGGCCCGCCAAACGAACGGCACGCTCTCGATCGTCTCCGCGAAGGCGTGCAGCACCGGGCGGTTGAGGAGATCGAACATGTGACCGCCGACGAGGACCGGTCGCGCCGCGAACCTCGAGAAGCGGATGGCGCGGGCGATGCTCTCGGGCTCGATCTTCACATCGTCGTCGAGCACGATGAGCGAACCGCTCTCGTCCGCATCGACCGTCTCGTACATGGAGCGCGAGAACCCACCGGATCCGCCGAGGTTCGCCTGTCGGATCACACGGAGTCGATCCCCGAGCTCGCCGGCCACCCCTGGGAAGGCCGGGTGGTCGGAGAGCAGCTCGGTGCCCTGGTCGATCACGTAGATCCGGTCGATCAGCTCCGACAGGGCCGCGTCGCCGGAGATGGCGTCGAGCGTCTCGACGCAGTACCCCGCCTTGTTCAGCGTCGTGATGCCGATCGATGCGCCACCGGTGCGCACGGGTGCGACATCGGTCTCCCACGCGCCGTCGAGCAGCACCAGATCCTCGCTCCCGGCGACGAGGTCGAACCAGTACCACCCACCGTCGCCGAACGACGTGACCGGCAGTTCGACGATCGTCTGCGCGTCCCCGCTCACCGCCTCCGATGCGACGCGCTGGGGAACGCCCTGAGCCGTCGAGCGGTAGACGAGCACGGTTCCACCGCCACGAGTGGCGACGCGCAGGCGGACGCGGTCGACGACGGTCCAGCGCTGCCAGTACGACGCGGGGAACGCGTTGAAGTAGCTCGCCAGCGATGTCCGCTCGCCCGAGGCGACGCGCAGGCTCGTGCGCCCGAGGACGTCGTCGAGATGCGCCCGGTCGCTCACCCGCACCTCGCGCCCGCCGATGGACGCCCAGACGTCGGAGTCGACGTACAGCGGCAGGACGTCGGGATCCGCATCCTGGGGGAAGACGACGTGCTGCAGTTCAGTCCAGTGATTGGCCACGGCGGTTACGGTGCTCCGGAGTCGAAAGGCGGCCAGCGGATCGGGCCGCTACGAGCCTAGCTTGCCGCGCTGCGCAGTCGCGGAATCAGCCGCAGCAGCTGGACGCCGAGGACGCACAGCTCGGCGATCGCGAGGCCCCAGGCGACCCCCGGCGCCCCGAGCAGGAACAGCAGCGGCGTCATGAGCGCCGTGCCGACGATCGCCCCGACGATGGTGCTGGAGGCCAGCACCCGGTCCATGCCGAACGCGGTGAGGCAGGCGAACCCGGTCAGCTGGGATGCGAGGATCGCGGCGAGGTTGATCGCCATCGGGACGGCGAGCGCCACGGTGATCGCCAGCGTCCCGCCCGAGAGCAGGTCACCGATCCATGGCCCGGCGAGCGCGTACATGAGTCCGCCCGCCCCGCCGATGACGACGGCGAGCACGGTCACGCGGGCGGCACGGCGCGCCATCACGCGCTCGTCCGGGTTCGGCACCCATCCCTGCGCCACTTGGACCACCGGGCGGGTCGCATAGAGCGAAAGCCGGACGATCCGCTCGGCGAGCGCGTAGGCGGCCGTGGCCTGGGGGAGGAAGACCTCGACCAGGACGATCGGGACGTTGAGGTACACCGAGGAGGTCGCGGACATCGCCACCGGGGCCGCCTGCCCGCGCAGCCCCCGGATCGCTCGGATTACCGAGATCCCGGGAGTCCATCCGCGGTACCTTCGGAGGATGTCCCAGGACGAGAGCAGCCCGGCCGCGAGTACTCCGGCGAGCTGCAGCGCGGCGAACCAGACGGCGTCACGGGTCACGATCAGCACGACGGCACCCGCGACCGTGCCGATCGTCCTGGGCCCGGTGTCGAGGAGCAGGAACCGCAGGGGGCTCGCCTCTCCCACGTAGAACCATCCGGCGCCGAGGCTGACGAGCGTGCCGCTCGCGACCGTCAGCGCCGCCAAGAGCGGGTAGCCCGGGACGAGCGCCACGGCGATGAGCACGGCGATGGGGACGATGACGACGGCCAGCCACATGCGGCTGAGCAGCGAATCGTAGAAGTACGCGCCTCGCCGCTCGGGCTCGAGCGCGGCGACCCTGGTCGGGCCCACGACGCCCCACCCGTAGACGGCCAGGACCGAGGCGAAGCCGGCCACGGCCTGGGCCACGGCGATCGCCGCCCAGGCGCGGTCGCCGGCCGCGATGATCACGGTCGGAATGACGGCCAGGCTGACCACGCCGGAGACGACGACCGACAAGCCGTAGCCGCCCGCGAAGCGCACTGCGGTCCGTGTTCTCATCCGCGGTGGTCTCCTCGGGCCGGTGGCGCCCGGGTCGGGCGGTCGATCCATTCTGCCTCACCCGACCGTCCGGTGCGTTGGCGTGGGTCCGCTCGCGCCTCTAGACTGGCTGCTGGATCGGGTGACGGCGAGGGCTGCCGGACGGGGGAACGGAGGTCCGATGTCTTTTCAGCCCGCGAACCCGGCTGGTCCGCGCAAACTGGTCGTACGACGACGGTGGCTCGAGTGGACCGCTCCGAGCAGCGATCCTCGGCGTGACGTCGACCTCTTCGTCGAGGGCCACCGGATGTGGTCGGGGCGGACGGAGCGTCCGAATCCGCGAACGCAGCGGGTGGTGTGGCCCCGGACGTTGCGCCCCTACCTCCGCGGCGACGGCGAGGCGGAGGTCCGTTCCCCGAACGGCGAGGTGCTCGCGACGGGCCGGTACTCGTTCGGTGAGTCCAGATCCGGCTGGGACCTGCGTGCGGTCGGCGCGGCGGCGCTCGTGGTGGACAAATGGGGCAAGCTCGCGACCGCCCCGAGCAAGAGCCTGCACCTCCTCCTGTTGCACGAGCTCGACGGAGTCATCCGGCAGCTGCAGGATGCCGGATACACGACGAGCGTCACCGGAGGCACCCTGCTCGGCGCCGTGCGGGCGGGCGAGATCCTCGAGCGCGACGACGACGTCGACGTCGTCGTCTATCTCGGTGAGGTCGGACCCGAGCAGGTGTCACTCGCCTCGTACGGCATCCAACGCGCGCTCGAGCGGGCGGGGCGCCGGGTGATCCGCCACAGCGACGCGCATCTGCAGATTCCCGTCGAAGACCACGCCGGAGACGCGCACGTCGACGTGTTCCTCGGGTTCCACCACGAGGGGCGTTATCACCAGCCGATCGCCGTGCGCGGCGAGCTGCCGGTCGAGGCGATCCTCCCGCTCGGCGCGGTTCACCTCGCCGGTCGGGAGTTTCCGGCGGTCGCCGATCCCGAACGCTGGCTCGAGCTCTGCTACGGACCGGATTGGCGCACGCCGGACCCGGCGTTCCGCTTCCGCACCCCGGCGACCACGCGACGACGGTTCGAGAACTGGTTCGGCGTGTACGACCTCAACCGGCATTTCTGGGAGCAGTGGCTGAACCGGCGCCCCGTCTCCTGGGAGGCGGACGCCGAACAGCTCCATGCGCTGCTGCCGCGCGCCACCCGGGTGATCGATCTCGGCTGCGGCACCGGAGCCAACGCGCGGTACCTCTCGGAACGAGGCCACCGGGTGCTCGCCCTCGACTACGCGATCGCCGCGGTGAAGGCCGCCGAGCGGATGTCGGGCGGCTCGTTCGAGGTGCGACGCGTGAATGCCGCCGACCGGCGGGACCTGATCGGGACGGCCGCCGACGAGCGCTCCTCCGGCGTCGAGCCGAACGTGCTGCTCAGCGACGTCCTCGCATATCTGACGCGACCCACCCGCGAGAACGTCTACCGCTTCCTCCAGCTCGTGCTCGGCTCCGGCGGGCGCGTACTGGCGTCGTTCCCCGTCAACCCGTCGCTCCGATACGAGCACGAGCGGCCGGACACCTGGCACCTTCCGCTCGACTGGCTCAGTGAGGAGATCGAGCCGTTCGGGCTCGGCTTCGAGGTGATCGGCCAGGAGTATCGTCGCACGAGCGCAGGGGTGCGCAGATTCGCCACCGTGGTGATCGAGCGCAGGCACCACGCATGACCGGATTCGGAACGAACCTTTGGAGGACCCGATGAGCAGACTCCGACGGGCGGTTTCTCGACTGGCGGGGCGGAAGCCCCGTCCCGCATCGAGCGCTCCCGACGTCGCCAGGCTCGAGCGAGAGCTCACCGAGGTCCGACGCGAACTCGACGAACTGCGCTCCGAGGCCCGTCGGGCAGCCGAGCTCTACGACCTCGTCTTCGAGCGTTTGGGCGAGGACGCGGCGCGCTGATCTGCGCCGCCGTGTCGCCCCGCCCGGCGCGCGCAGTGGCGACGGGAGCGCGGCACGCTCACCGGTTCGACGACTTGAGGGCGGCGATCGCCTCGTCGACGGACCCGTCGAAGATCGCGCGGCCGCGCTGCAGCACGATCCCGCGTTCGCAGAGCTCGGCCACCATACCGAGGTCGTGGCTCACGATGAAGAGCGTCTTCCTGGCGGCGACGAGTTCGCGGATCTTGGTCTTGCACTTCTCCCGGAACGGCGCATCGCCGACCGCCAGCACTTCGTCGACGAGGAGGATGTCGAGCGAGGTGTGGATGGCCACTGAGAAGGCGAGCCGAACGAACATGCCGGAGGAGTAGTGCTTCACCTCGGTGTCGATGAACTCCCCGATCTCGGAGAAGTCGACGATCTCGTCGAACTTCGCGTCGATCTCGTCCTTCGACATGCCGAGGATCGCGGCGTTCAGATACACGTTCTCGCGCCCGCTGAGGTCGGGATGGAAGCCGGCTCCGACTTCGATGAGGCCGGCCACGCGCCCCCGCGTGAGGATGCGTCCCGCATCGGGCCGAAGCACCCCGGAGACGAGCTTCAGGAGCGTCGACTTGCCCGAGCCGTTGTAGCCGAGCAGCGCGATCGACTCGCCCTCGCCCACGGTGATGTCGATCTCGTCGAGCGCCTCGAAGCTCGTCGAGATGCGCTTGCGCTGCAGCCACGCGACGAAAGTCTCCTTGAAGGAGTGCGTGTGCTGGAGTCGATACGTCTTGCGCACCCCCTCGATGATGATGCGAGGTGCGGCGTCAGAGGTCCTGGGCAAAGCGGCCCTCCAGCTTCCTGAAGACGAGCTGCCCGACGAGCAGGAGCACGAGTGCGACGATGACGCCCGTGCCGGCGAAGAGCCACAGATGCTCGGGACGTTCGGCGAGCTCGGAGGTCGTCGGGTACCAGAACGCCGAATGGAACAGCTCCACCGCGGCGGTCAGCGGGTTGGCCATGTAGAGGTCGAACAGCCACGCGGGGGCCTTGTCGCGAACCATGGTGAACGAGTAGAGCACCGGCGACGTCCACGTGGCGAAGAGCAGGATCAGCTCGACCAGGTTCTGCGCATCGCGGTAGGAGACGTTGACGGCGCCGAAGATCATGCCGAGGCCGGTCGCGAGGAGCAGCACGATCACGATGGCGAGCAGCGCACCGGCCAGTTGGACGACGGTCGGCACCCAGCCGACGAAGAGGCAGACCACCAGGAGAATGCTCAGCTGCGGGAGGAAATGCACGAAGGCGATGAAGACGTCGGCGATCGGGAAGAGCTCCCGCGGCAGGTAGATCTTCTTGACCAGCGCCTTGTTGTTCACGATCGACTTGGTCGCGTTGCCGAACGCCTCGTTGAAGAGGTTCACCACGACGATGCCCGAGAAGAGGTAGATCGGGAACCCCTCGATGCCGCGGTTCAGGTTCAGGAACACGCCCATCACGACGTAGAAGATCAAGAACTGCGCGGTCGGCTTGACGTAGGACCAGGCCCACCCGAGCACGGAGCCGTGGTAGCGCGTCAGCACCCCTTTCCGCACGAGGAGCCGCAGCAGATAGCGGTAGCGGAAGACGTCCGCGATGCCGCGGCTCGTGCCGGGGACGACGAAGCCGGACAGATCGGCGGAGGACTGCGGCTCGGACATCCCGACGATTCTAGTCGGCCGCGCTCAGCGCGCGCCCACCGCCAGCGCATCGCGCCAGCTCATGTCCCGCGCGGCTTTGACCGCACAGACGACGAGCAGCATCCAGCCGCCTTCGAGCAGTGCGAAGCTCTCGGCGAAGCTGGTGACGGCGATCACGACGAGCATCATCGCCGGCCACGCGTAGACGACGCTGCGGCGGTTGGATGCGAGCAGCCACGCCCGCACCAGGGCGACGCCGACGAGGGCGACGAGCAGGAGCGCGCCGATGACGCCGACCTGGAAGTACGCGTCCATGTACGCGTTCAGCGCGGACTCGTGCGGGCGGCCGGTGGCCACCTCGATCCAGGTGTACGGGATCCGGTCCGGCCACGGCCCGACGAACCCCCACCCCTGCATCGGGTTGGTGTTGAGGTAGCGCGACAGCTCCCGCCACACGTCGAGCCGCACGTCGAACTCGCCGCGCGCGTCGAGCGCCTCGATGATCTGCACCCGGAACGCCCAGCCGAGGACGACCGCGACGACACCCGTGCTGATGAGGGCGAGCTGCCAGTTGCGGCGGGTCGCCGGCTGTGCCCGGCGCAGGCCGTAGAGCGCGAGTGTGGCGACGAGCGCCGCGCCGAGCGCGATCCAGGTGGTGGGGGACCCGGAGAGGACGAGGCATCCCGCCGCCAGCACGAAGGAGGCGATCGCCCGGCCGCGACGGACGCTCTTCGTGCGCCATTCGATGACGAACGTGAGCAGGGCGATGAGGGCGACGAAGCCGAGGAGGTTGCGGGAGCCGAAGAGGCCCTGGATGGGGCCGAGGGAGGCGAGGTCGCCCTTGATGCCGAGGAAGACGATCGGCAGGTCGAGGAGCAGGCCCGAGAGCACCTCGAGCACGAGCGACACCGTGAGGAGCACCCGCAGCACATCGCCGAACGCCCGGACGATCTGGATCGTGTCCCGCATGAGCGCGACGTACACGCCGAGCACCGTGAAGGCGACGAGGTAGGCGACGCCGGCGACGCTCCGCGCAGGGGTCGCGCTCCAGATCACGGAGGCGGCGCACCAGCCGACGAAGACGAGAATCGTGAGGGGCAGGATGCCGTACCACTCGACCGCGCGCCACCTCGCGACGAGTGAGACGCCGCAGAGGGCGATGAGCGCCGTCAGCGCCGCGAGCAGACCGGGCCAGCCGACGAGGCTGCGGATCGCGTGCGTCGAGAAGGCGAGGCCGACCGCGATCAGCGTGAGCGCCTGGGCGAAGCGGGCGGAGCCCGCGAATTCGCGCAGCGCCGCGACGGCCGGGCGCTCGGTCATCGGTGGGCGCTCCCGATCATGCGTCGGTCCGGGGCGGGAGTCGGTGCGCCGGGACGGGCGGCGCCTCGGCCGGCATCGGTTCGGGCTGCCACTGGCCGCGCTTGGTCGACCAGGCGATCACGACGAGGAGGGCGAGCCCGCCCTCGACGAGCAGCCGGCTCTCGGCGAAGCTCTGCCCGATCAGCGCGACGAGCAGGAGCAGCGGGGCCAGGGAGGCCGCCGTGTGCGGCAGGCGGCGGCCGACGGCGTCCATCGGCGGGTCGACCGCGAGGAACCAGCTGCGCCAGAGGGCCCCGATCACGATCGAGACGAACGCGAGGAGGCCGAGCACGCCGAGCTGCATCCACACGTCGAGCCACGCGTCGTGCGCCTGCAGGTACGTGACGCCCTTCCGCACCGCGAGGTCTTCGAACTGCGGCACCCACGGCATCCAGTAGCCGATCCAGCCCCAGCCGAACCACGGTCGCTCGATCGCCATCCCGATGACCGCGTTCCAGATGTCGAGGCGGCCGGTGAGATCTTCGCCCTTGCCGAACAGGCGGAGCAGGAGGTCCCAGCCGACGACGAGCGCGGTCACGCCGGCGACGAGGGCGCCGAGCGCGGTGGCATAGACCCCGCGGCGGCGCTCGGGTCCGACCCGCCGCGCCCAGATCGCGAAGCCCAGGGCGGCGGCGACGAGGACGCCCGCGAGGATGACGGTCGCCGAACGGGTGAGCGCGAGCGTGAGGAGGGCGATCACGAGCCAGGCGACGCCGGGGCCGCGACGCACGCTGCCTGCGGCGAGCATGGTGGCGAACAGGATGACGGCGAGCAGGGCGACCATCGCGAGGAGGTTGCGACTCGCCACGATGCCCTCGATCGGGCCGCCACCGAGTAGGAGCCCGCGCGACCAGTAGAACGCCATCGGCAGCTTCTCGCCGGTGACCTCGAAGTCGGGGAAGTTCGGCAGCAGCGGTGCCCGCATGAAGACGGCCACCCAGAGCTCGAAGAGGAGGGAGAGCGCGAGGACCCACTTCAGGGCGCCGCCGAGGGTGCGCGCGATGCGATTCCAGCTCAGTGCGGTCGCCAGCGCGACGCCGACGAAGATCGTGACGAGCGCCAGTGCGACGCCGAGCGCCGAGGACGCCGGATAGGCGGACCAGGCGATCGACATCGTCGCGATGAGCGCGAACGCGAGCGTGGACTTCGGGACCCGCCGCCAGCTCCACGTCGGCCGTTCGGCCAGGAGCAGCCAGACGCCGCCCAGGACGACGAGGAGCGCGATCGCTCCGAAGCCCCACCACCCGAGCAGATTCCGCCAGAACTGCCCGGCGAACAGCGTGAAGAACGCGAAGGTCGCGTACGCGCCCACGAACGTGTCGCGCCGGGCCGGAGTCATGCGGACAAGCGTAGCGCGGCGGCTCAACTCCCCACGGTGCGGCGCACGGGCGGGGCGGCCGGCTGCACCCGGACGTCGACTACCTGGCCGGTAAGACCGGAGTCGAGCACGGCCAGCGAGACCCGGGCCACCTCGTCGGGGTCCAGCAGCGTCCCCGCGGGCTCGTCGCCGAACGCCTGGACGCGCATGGGAGTGCGGGTGCGCTGCGGGTTGATGCAGTTGACCGAGACCCCGGCATCGGCCCACTCGTCGGCGAGGGCCTGGGTGAGATTCACGACGCCGGCCTTCGTCGCCGAGTACATGCTGTAGCCGGCGCGACCACGCGTGTAGGAGCTCGAGGTGAAGAGCAGCAGCTGGCCGCCCGACGCCTCCAGATACGGGTAGGCCTCTTGCGCGACCTTGGCCGGCCCGACGAGGTTCGTGTCGACGGTGCGTCGGAGCCGCTTCTTCGAGGTTCGCGTCAGGTCGGACATCGTGAGCACGCCCGCGGTGACCACGACAAAGTCGATCGGCCCCGACTCGGCCGCCTCGGCGAGGGCTCGTCGCACCGTCTTCCGCGAACCGATGTCGGTGCCGGTCGTGCTCCGGCTGAACGCGTGCACGGTGGCCCCGGCTTGGCGTGCCCGCTCCGCGATAGCGGCACCGATGCCGTAGCTGCCGCCGAACACGACGACCGAGCGGCCGTCGAGATCGGGCAGTTCGGTGTCGCTCGCCTGCGCGGCGAAGGAGGCGGACTGCAGCTGGAAGATCTTGTCGGCGATGTGCAGGTCGAGCGGTTCGGTGACCTTCATGTTCTCGGCGGTCCCCTCGACGACCTTGATGCGCACCTCGGGGAGATAGGTGAACACTACGCCGCAGTCGTCGGTCGCGGCGAAGGCCGGGTCGTCGGCCGCGAGCTCGTAGGCGCGGCGGATGACGGAGAGTCGGAAACCCTGCGGCGTCTGGCCCCTGCGGAGCCTCGCTCGCTTCGGGATCCCGGCGATCACCGAGTCGTCGTCGACCTCGATGATCGTGTCGGCGGAGGCGATGGCGGTGTCGACCGCCTCGTACTCGTCGAGGGCCCCGATGCAGTCGTCGATGATGCGGTCGTCGACGAACGGGCGGACCGCGTCGTGGAACAGCACCTTCCCGTCCGCCGGGAGCACTGCGAGGGCAGCCTTCGTGCTGTCGTTGCGCGTCTCGCCGCCGGGGATGATGTCGACGAGCTTCGTGAACCGTGCGTCGTCGCGCAGATGATCGAGCTCGTGGATGGCGCCGGCGTTCATGACGACGAGGATCTCGTCGATCGCCGGGTTCGCGTCGAGGCGCTCGAGCGTGTGCTCCACGATGGCTTTTCCAGCGATGCGGATGAGCTGCTTCGGCATGCCGAGGCCGACACGGGTGCCGACCCCTCCGGCCAGTACGACAGCGGTCGTCTTCAGCGGGAACCACTCCTTCGGATGAGTCTCACGCAGTGAATCTCTGAACCGCGCGTGAACCGGCGACACCTGCGTGGTGCGAGCTCACTCGATGGTAGCGGGCGCCGTTCATGGAGTCGAATCTCCGCTTGCTCGTTGGGATACTAGACTCGCTCCGATCGCATCGCGGTCGAGGCGGTGGGGCCCACTGCTGATCCATCTGATGCGACGAGTGGTCGCGGGTGACGAGGAGGCGCGGGAACGCGTGGCAGAATCAGCACGGAACAGGCGAATCTGGCTGTTCAACGCAGCGGAGTACGCAGGCAACCCGAAGTGGCTGCTGGCCTATGTCGCGCTGCATCGGCCTGATATCGACGCCTACTGGATCTCCGATTCGTCGAGTGTGGTCAAGCAGGTGCGCCGTGCGGGCTACCAGGCGCTGCTGTTCACCGGGAGCGAGAGCCTCCGCATTCAGCGGTCCGCCGGTGTCTTCGTGGTGAATCAGGTGAAGGAGCGCATTCCCGAGGCGCTCCGCGGCGTGGTCCTCCTGAATCTCTGGCACGGGGTCGGGGTGAAGCGCGTCGAGCGCGCGATGACCACGGGCGTGCTGATGCCGCGGATCGTCGGCAAGTACGTTCGCAACAACAAGGCCTACCGGGACACTCAGCTCTTCCTCGTCAGTTCGGAACTGATGGAGCAGCACTTCCGAGATCAGATCGGGTTCGACGAGGCGCAGATCATTCGAGCCGGGTACCCGCAGAACACGTATCGCCGGCTCCACGGAGGACTCGCCACCTTCGACCACGGCATCCGGCGGGCGAAGGGCCTCGGCGAGCAGACCCGGATCGTGCTCTACGCTCCGACGCATCGGGTCGGCGGCAATGCCGGGTTCATCACTCGGGCGCTTCCCGACCTGGACCGAGTGATCGAGGTCCTCGAACGCAGCGACCAGCTGCTGATCCTCAAGATGCACCCGCATCTCGTGAACGATGCAGCCTATGTCGAGCTGAAGCGCAGATACGCGTCCCATCCTCGGCTTCTGTTCTGGGACAACGCGCTCGACGTCTACGAGGTATTCGATCAGGTGGACACGGCGATCGTCGACTACTCCTCCATCCACTACGACCTGGTCGCCGCCGGGGTGCGCTCGTACATCAGGTACGCCTACGATCTCGGTGAGCCGGGCACGCTCGAGCCGGGCTTCGACTACCTGGAGCTCTCCAGGGGGACGCTCGCCAGGAGCTTCGAGGAACTCCTCGTGGCGCTCGAGGGCGACAACACCGTGCCCGAGACCGACCTCGATGCGCTTCGCGCGCAGTTCTGGTCGTACGACGACGACGCCTCGCTCGACCGCATCGTCGAGCACGCGCTGGCCTTCCAGGTCCGGGACATCCCGCTGCCGACGCTCCACAGCTTCGACATCTTCGACACGGTGCTGCATCGCCGCGGCGTCACCCCCGCTTCGATCTTTCATGCGGTGCGCCGCGAGATCGTTCGAGCTGGCGACGACTTCCCCCAGTTCCTCGCGCAGCGCTTCGTCGAAGTGCGCCAGCAGAGCGAAGCCGCGGTTCGCGAAGGGCGCCGCAAGGATCCGCTGCGCGCCGCTACCGCGGAGTTCGAGATCAGCCTCGAGGGCATCTACGAGCGCATCGGCCGAGTGTTCGATCTGGAGCATCGTCAGATCGAGCGCCTGATGGCCTGGGAGATCGAGTACGAGGTCCGTGACGTCGTCCCCGACGCCGTCGTCGTCGAACAGGTTCGCGGGCTCGTCGACGCCGGGGAGCGGGTCGTGCTCATCAGCGACATGTATCTCCCGCGCCCGGTCATCCGACGGATGCTCGAGCGCGCGGATCCGGTGCTCGCGGCGCTGCCGCTCTACCTCTCGAGCGAGTACGGCGTGCAGAAATCGACGAAGCACCTGTACGTGAAGGCCTTCGTCGATCTCGGCTACGACTTCGAACGGTGGATCCACACCGGTGACAACGCGCACGCCGATATCCGGATGGCTGCGCAGCTCGGCATCACGACCGTCCAGATCCCGGCCACGACGCTCGATGCGTACGAGCGGTCGCTCATCCAGACCGTCGGATCCTACGACGGCCACCTCCTCGCCGGGATGCTGCGCGGACAGCGACTGACCCAGCCCACGCGCGCGGAGCTCTTCGCGTACCGCACCGGCGCGCTCTACCTCGTTCCCTACGTGCTGTGGGCGGTGCAGGACGCCGTGGCCCGTGGGTACGAGACCCTGTACTTCATCTCCCGCGACGGCCATCTCCTGCACCGCATCGCCGATCAGTGCATCGAGACGCTCGGGCTCCCGTTGAAGACGCGCTACATCTACGGCTCGCGTCGCGCCTGGCGGCTCGCCTCCCAGCTCGACGGCATCGACGACGACACGTTCGCGCCGCACGGCAGCTTCGGCGGGATCCGCACCTTCGCGGGCCTCGTCGAAGCCTCCAGACTGCAAGAAGACGAGCTGCTCCGGCTCTTCCCCGAGTTCGAGCGCCACCGGCGGGTGGGACGGTTCGACGCCGGGACGGCGGCGTCGATCGTGGAGACGATGCGCGCGTCGAGCAGGTACCGGGCGCGGTTGCAGGCGCTGGCCGAGGAGGACCGTGTCCTCACGACGGCCTACCTGGCGCAGGAGATCGACTTCACGGAGTCGTTCGCGTTCGTCGAGTACTGGGGGCGCGGCTACACGCAGGACTGCCTGGTGCGCCTCTTCGGATCGATGGGAGTCGACACCGGCGCTCCCTTCTACTATGCGCGGAGCATCTACCCCTCGGCGACGTCCGCCGAGCGCCACAATTACACCTCCGCCTCGTACTCGCTCCTGCTCATCGAGGCGCTCTTCGCCAACCTGCCGCACGGAACGACGGAGGGGTACGAGCGGGTGGACGGGCGCATCGTGGCCCGGACGACGCCCCGCGCGTACAACGCGACCCTGCTCGACGCGATGGAACGGATGCTGCCGAAGTTCGCGTGCGACCTCCTCGCCCTGCCGGCGCTCGACCGCGCGCAGCTCGCCCGCGACGGATTCCGCTTCGGGTTCGAGCACTACCGGACGCAGCCCGGGTTCGTCGACTACGTGGACCTCATCGCCCCGTTGCGCGATTCCGTCGAACTCGGAGGCACCGAGCGGGAGTTCGCGCCGGTGCTGACGCTCCGGGATCTCGTGGCCTTCCTCCGGGGGCGGCCGATGGGCGAGATCACGAGGTCGTTCCCCATCAGCATGAAGCGCTCCACCGGGCTCGCGCCGAGGCTGTTCCGGCTGCAGCGCGAGGTGGGGTTCCGTCGGGTGGCCAAACGTTTCGGGCGTCGCCTCGCCGGGCTGATGCCACGGCGTCCGGCGCAGCCGTCGTCGGCGCAGCATGCGGCGAACCCGCCCACCCCGAGCGGTGACGCCACCGGGTGAAACGATCGAGGCGCGCGGGGACTCAGGCGTCCCCGCGCGGGACGAACACCGCGTCGACGAGACGGCCCGCCGCGGCGCCGTCCTCGAGCTCCAGGTACTGGGCGCGGAAACGACGCACCGCGTCGGCGTACTCTTCCCGCACCGCGTCCAGGTTCGCGAGACCGGCGGCCACCTCGTCGAAGGTGCGCACCCACGGGCCCGGGGCCGTCGGCCCGTACGGCACCATCGGTGCACGGCCCTCGAAGTACTCCTCCAGATCCGGCACGTGGAACAGCATCGGCTTGCCGGTGAGCGCGTAGTCGAAGCGCAGCGAGGAGTAGTCGAGGATGGCGGCGTCCGAAGCGAGCATGAGATCGGTGATGGACGGGTGATCCGTGACATCGATGACGTTCTGCCCGGCGACGGAGTAGCCGACTCTCGAGTTCATCACGTGACCTCGGACGAGGATCACCTGGGTGTCCCGGAACCTGTCGGCGAGGCGAGCGAGATCGAGGGACGCGATCGGGCGGGCGCGGAACTCGTCGAGTGAGAGGTAGTCGCGATAGGTGGGCGCGTACAGCACCGCTTTCCGATCCTCGGGGATGCCGAGCTCGGCGCGTGTGCGCTGCCGGATCTGCTCCGCCTCGGCTCGCAACAGGATGTCGTTGCGCGGATAGCCGATCTCGAGCATCTGCCCACGCCACGCCTCGCGGGGCAGGAACTCCTCCAGGAGCGGGGTCGCATACGCCGCGGGGGAGACGAAGTAGTCCCACTCGGCGGCCCGCGCCTCGAACGATGCGATGCGCGCGGGCGGAAGGCCGCTCGCCTCCCAGTGGCGCCGGCCTGCAAGCTTGAACGGGTAGCCGTGCATGGTCTGGATCACGACCTGCTCGCGCCCCCGGACGAACCAATCCGGCTGGTGCACGTTGACGACGAGGTACTTCGACCCGTTGATCGCCCGGTAGAACTCCTCCGAGTGCTCCAGCACCCGGGTGCCGCCCTCGGGAACCGGGACCCGATGGTCGATCGTCGACCAGATGAGTTCCAGGGGGCTTCCGCGGCGGCGGAGTTCGTGGTGGATCGCTTCCGCGGAGTCGCCGGTGACCTCGCCGTAGAGGCAGCGGAAGAAGACCGCGGGGCGAGCGGGCCGGTCACTGGCGGTGAGGGCGCTCGACTCGCGCATCCGTCGCTGCCAGTACCGGCTGCGCTCCTGCTGGTCGAGCGGCGGCGCGATCTCGAGGCGCACGCGCCCGTCGGCGTTCTGCTGCACCCAGAGGCGGACGTCCGAGCGGGCGAACTCGAGCGGCAGTCGTGCACCGAGGGCGCCGGAGTCGATGGGTGCGAAGCCGGTACCGGCCCACTCGATGCGCAGGCGGTAGATGCCACTCGGGGCGATCCGCGGCTCTCCGCCCCACATGGGGAAGTGGAGGGGGAACCGGGCGAGGTACTCGCCGTCGACCCTCTGGAGGGGTTCGCTCCTGATCTCGTGCTTCGCTGAACGGAACACCGCCGTCACGCCGGACTCCGGGATGCCGATCGCGGTGAACCGCGCGATGAGGACGTCGTCCACGAGCTCGATCGACTGCAGGTCCGCACTGCGGGAGCGTTCGACGAGGAGGGCAGCGTGCCCCGGGTAGTAGATCCGCGCGGGGTCCGCGGGCTCGATGCGGGGTTGCAGCAGGGCGCCGCTCGGACGGCGTTCGACGCTGAACGGGCCGGCGCCGGGCGTGCCGCGGAGGGGGATCGCGGAGTCGGCGATGACGGCGATCCACCGGCCGTCCGCCAGGCGGGCTTCGAGCCGCCAGACCTGCTCCGCCCGCGCCTGCTTCGTCCGGGTGTTCGGCTGGGGCAGTTCCAGTTCGGTGTCGAACTCCCGGGCGCCGGGCTGGATCCTCGCGATGGCCGAGGGGATGGCGAACCGGTCATCGGCCCGCACCAGTGCGATCGCGGTGACCTCTTCGGCGGCGCGACCATCGACCAGCAGCCGCTCGGCATCGAACCGTGCACGCTTCAGCGTGACGGCCGGGCGGCTCACGCGCAGGACGAGGCATCCGAGGTGGTCCGAGACGGCGTCGACGACGACGCCGGTGCCGAGCGCCCGCGCCGGGGCGTCTCCGCTCGGCCGCCCGTCGTTCAGCTTCCCGACGCGGGCGATCCCGCCGGAGGTGAGCTTCAACTCGGTGTACCAATCACCGGGCTCCAGCTCCGCCGTCGCTGGATCGAGCAGGAGCCGGAAGTGCGCTTTCGTGCCGTCGGTGTTCGGAGTCGCGAAGGATGCCGTCCGCAACTCGTCGGCGGTCCACTCGATGTCGACCGCGATGCGGGTGGAGCCCTGCACGAGCTCTGCGGCGATGTCGACGTCGTGCGCGGCCGGATCGAGGCCGGTGATCGCGGCGTGCCCGCTCACCTCGAGCCGCCCGTCCTCCCGCCAGCGGACCCGTTGCGTCCGGCTGCGCAGGCGCGACTGGAACTCGCTGAGCCGGAACGCCTCCGGAGCGACCCCGGCCAGGTGCGCGGTGAGGCGGCCGAAGTCCGCCTCGATGGTCGCGCCGACGACTCGGGACTCGAGCTGATCTGCCTGCCAGCCTCCGCCGAGGAGGAACGCAGTGAGATCGTCGCGCCGGTCGGCCACGATGAGCGAGAACGCGACCTTGTTGCGCGCCGGGACGTTCGCCCAGATCCGGGGGTCGCCGCGCACCTCCTCGACGAGCCTGCGCAGTGCCGCGACGAACTCGCCCCATTGCTCCGCGCTGGCGTCGGGGAGCATCGGGATCATGTGCGAGTAATCGTTCGAGAGGAGCTGCTCGAGCCTGGTGGCGCGCGCCTCCGCCAGCCCGGCCGCGTCGAGGAAGGCGAGCGAGTCGAGGGCGACGCGGAGGTGGTCCCGGGTGTTCCGGACGTCCAGCACGGCCTGCGAGATCGAGGAGCCGTCGTCGCGGACGCGCCAGTTGATCGCCGGGTGCGTGAGCACGTCGAAACGATCGGCGAGCGCGTACGCGCGGGTGGAGACGGGCTGGTCCTCGTAGAGGATGCCCTCGGGGAAGCTCAACCCCTGCTTCCGCCAGAAGCTCGTGCGATAGACCTTGCTCCAGGCGACCGCGTTCACCTGGATCGAGGGATCGTCGGCGAGCCGGGCGCCCAGCCGCTCCGCCGCGTGCGCCTCGTAGATCCACGGCCCGGCGGGATGCTCGACGTCGCGCACCAGTCGGCGGTACGGCATCACCGCGAAGTCGGATCCGGTGCGCCGCAGGGTGGCGATCGTGTACCGGTACGCGTGGCGGTCGACGGTGTCGTCGCTGTCGACGAAGGCGAGGAACTCCCCGCGGGCAGCGCGCGCCCCCGTGTTGCGCGCAGCGCCCAGGCCGGCATTCTCCTGCCGGATGACGCGGACGCGAGGGTCCAGTCGACGGAACCGTCGAGCGATGCGAGTGCTCCCGTCGGTGCTTCCGTCGTCGACGATGACGACGTCCAGCGCCCGATAGCGCTGTCGCAGGAGCGACCGCAGCATCGTCGAGAGGTAGGTCTCGACGTTGTAGACGGGGACCACGACCGTGAGCACCCCCGCTGCGGCACGATCCGGGGCGACGGCCGACAGGATCCGTCGCCGCACCCCGTAGGCGCGTCCGAGGATATCCCGGGCGGCCTCCCGAGCGGGCAGCAGGCCGGGCGCCCCCAGCGTGCGGTAGATCGACGATTTCAGACTCATGGGACCGCCCGGTTCAGAGCGATGCGACCAACTCGCGCACCGCGGCGATCTGCTCGGGAACGGGGTAGTGGTGGTTGCCGATGAACAGACCGTCCGTGTGGATCTCGTCCGCGGCGCGCAGCGCTCCGTCGACGCGCGCGTCCAAATGATGCATGACGGGGTTCCGCGCGAAGTTGCCGGCGACGATGGGGCGGGACTCGATGCCCGCTCGGGACAGGAGCTGGACGAGTTCGGCGCGACGGCCGGCGAGGCGCCCCGTGAGCACCATCGAGAACCCGAACCAGCTCGAGTCCGCGCCCTCGGCGACACGCTGGATCCGAACCCCGGGCACGTCGGCGAACTCGGCCACGAAGGTCCGGGCGTTCTCGCGGCGTCCGGCGAGGAGCGAGGGGAGCTTGGCGAGCTGCTCGATACCGAGCGCGCCCGAGAGCTCGAGCGGACGCAGATTGTAGCCGGGGAGTACGAACCGGAAGAGGTCGTCGAACTGGTCGCCCGTCTTCGGGTGGATCAGGTTTTCCGCGGGCAGCTCGCGCGTCCAACCGTGAGCCCGCATCGAGAGCATGGCCTGGTAGAGGTACTCGTCGTCCGTCACGACGAGGCCGCCCTCCATCGTCGAGATGTGGTGGGAGAAGAACGAGCTGTAGGTGCCGAAGACTCCGAACGTCCCGGTCTGGCGCGCTCCGAGGGTGGCGCCGAGCGATTCGCAGTTGTCCTCGAAGAGCAGCAGCCCGTGCTCCGCGCAGAGCGCGCGCAGGGTGTCGAGCTCCGCCGGATTCCCGAGCAGGTTCACGGCGAAGACCGCCCGCGTCCGCGGCGTGATGGCGGTGCGCACGCGCTCGGGATCGAGGTTCAGGGTGTCCGGGTCGACGTCCACGAGCACCGGGACGAAGCCGAGCTGGCTGATCGGGTAGTACGTGGTGGCCCAGGACACGGCGGGCACGATGATCTCGTCGCCGCGTCGGAGACCGAGGTGCGGACTGTAGGCGGCGGCGGCGATGCCGAGGAGGTTGGCGCTGCTGCCCGAGTTCACCATCACGGCGTAGCGGCTCCCGGTGAAGCGGGCGAAGTCCTCCTCGAAGCGGCGGACCTTCGGCCCCATGGTGAAGCGGCCGCTCTCGATCACCGCCTGCATGGCCGAGTACTCGGCGTCGTCCCAGGTGGTGGTCGCCAGGGGGTACCAGGGCTGCTCGCTCGTCACTGCGGGTTCTCCGTCCGGTCGTGGTTCGCCTCGGAACGCAGGAAGGCCGCGTACGCGGCCGCCATCCCTGCGCGGATGCCGGTGGGGGGATTCCACCCGAAGGACGCGGCGAGTGAGGAGTCCATGAGCTTCTGGTGCATCCCCGCCGGCTTCGACGGATCGAAGCTGAGCTCGCACTCGTATCCGACCGTCTCCAGGGCGAACTCGTAGAACTCGCGGATCGAGTGGTCTCGGCCGATGCCGACGTTCAGCAGGGCCGGCCAGTCGGCCAGGCCGTGAGCGGCGTCGGCCACCCAGGCGGCCACGTCCTCGACGTAGGTGAACTCGCGCCGAGCGGTGCCGTCGCCCCAGACGTCGAGATGGTCCGCCCCCGTCGCTCGGGCGACGTGCGCCTTCCAGAGCGTCGCGGCGACGAGATGGCTCGCCGCAGTGCCGTAGTGGTCGTTCGGCCCGTACAGGTTGGACGGGATCACCACGCGATAGTTGAGGCCGTACTGGCGGGACGCATACTCGCAGTACTTCGCCCCGGCGATCTTCGCGAGCGCGTAGCCCTCGTTGGTCGGCTCGAGCGGGGCCTGCAGCACATCGGCTTCGACGAGCGGCTGCCGGTAGTCGCGCGGGTACATGCAGGAGCTGCCGAAGTAGATCAGGTCGCGCACGCCGACCTCTCGGGAGGACTCGAGCACGCTGGTGTCGAGGGCGAGGTTGTCCGCCAGGAACTCGGTCGGAGCGGCCACATTCGCGCTGATGCCGCCGACCTTCGCCGCAGCGTGCAGCACGAGGTCGGGGGAGAGGCGCTCGAAGAGGCGACGGGTGGCGGCTCGGTCCCGGAGGTCCGCATCGTCCCGGGTGATGGCGTGGACCTCGTCGTCGGGGTGGGTGCGCTCCCAGGCGCGCGCGAGGGCGCTGCCGAGCATGCCGCGACCGCCGGTGACGACGACCTTCATCGCAGCGCCTCGGACCACGGCGCCGACTCGGGGGTATCCACCCAGTGCGCGGCGCCGGCTTCGAGAGCGGCGACGTCGGCCTCGACCATGATGCGGGCGAGGGCTGCGCCGTCAACAGACGGCTCCCAGCCCAGTCGCTCGCGTGCCTTCGTGGCATCGCCGATCAGCGCGTCGACCTCGGAGGGGCGGAGGTAGCGCTCGTCGAACCGCACGAACTCGTTCCAGTCGAGGTCGGCGTGACCGAAGGCGACATCGAGGAAGTCGCGGATCGTGTAGCCGACGCCGGTCGCGAGCACGTAGTCGTCGGGCTCGTCGGTCTGGAGCATCTGCCACATGCCGAGCGCGTACTCCGGCGCATAGCCCCAGTCGCGCACGGCATCGAGGTTGCCGAGGTAGAGCTCCGACTGGATCCCCGCTTTGATGCGCGCGACGGCTCGGGTGATCTTGCGGGTGACGAACGTCTCACCGCGGCGCGGCGACTCGTGGTTGAAGAGGATCCCGTTGACGGCGAACAGCCCGTAGGCCTCGCGGTAGTTCTTGGTGATCCAATAGCTGTAGAGCTTCGCGGCCGCGTACGGCGAACGGGGGTGGAACGGCGTGGCCTCGCTCTGCGGGGGCGGCGTGGACCCGTACAGCTCCGAGGAGGAGGCCTGGTAGAAGCGGGTGCGGACGCCGGAGAGGCGGACGGCCTCGAGGAGTCGGACCGTCCCCGTGCCGGTGGTGTCGGCGGTGTGTTCGGGCTCGTCGAACGAGACCCTGACGTGCGACTGCGCGGCGAGGTTGTAGACCTCGTCGGGATCGATCTGCGCCATCAGCGTGACGAGCCGGGCACCGTCGCTCAGATCGCCGTAGTGCAGGAACAGCTTCGCGTCGCTCTCGTGCGGGTCGACGAAGAGGTGGTCGATGCGCGCCGTGTTGAAGGTGGAGGCGCGCCGGATGAGGCCGTGCACCTCGTAGCCCTTCGCGAGCAGCAGCTCGGCGAGATACGACCCGTCCTGCCCCGTGATTCCGGTGATCAACGCGCGCTTGCTCAAATTCGTCCTCGCCTCGGTTTCGGCGTGCTCCTCCCGCGCGCCCCTGACAGCGTACCCGGAGCGCCAATTCGATCAGCGATACCGGTAGCCTGGCACGATGCCGCTCGCCGCGGCGCGGCCGGCACCGGGACCACCCGCCCGAGCCGCCGAGTCCGATCAGCCGTGGGGAAGGGCGAGGAATGCGCGGGACGACGGTACAGGTGCTGGGCGAGGACTACGTCTCGAGGCTCGGACTCCGCCTCGAGCGCGACTTTTCCGTCGTCTCCCGGATCTCCGGCGTCTCGCCGTTCACGATCGCCGCCCCGCACGATGCCGGGCTGCAGCGACCCGACGACGACGGGAAGAGCACGCCGCGGAGCCGACTCGATCACAGCAAGGCGCTGAGGACGGTGCTCGAGGACGCTCACGCCGACCTGCTGGTCGTCGATCTCACCGGGGCGTCGCGGGCCATCGTGGAACTCGGGAGCAGCTGGTACACGCCGGCTCCCGGCGAGGACTCCTGGCTCGGTCGGCGTCTCGCAGCGGAGGTCGAACGAGGTCGTACGACCTCGCCGGCGTTGCGGGGGCCGTCCGAGGGGGAACTCGAGCGCTTCGACGTGTTCGCCGGACTGGTCCGCGACGTCTACGGACCGGAACGCACCCTCCTGGTCGGGTCCGCGGTCTCCGAGTTCTTCTGGGACGGGGTGCGAGTGCAGCCCCGGGGACGTGTCGCGGAGATCCGCCCGCTCCGGCGGTTGCTCGCCACACTCGAGGCACGATTCGCGCAGCTGACCGGCTGTGGGCAGATCGATATCGCCGCGCGCTACCTCCCGCGCGCGGACGGGGCGCCCGACGATCTCAGGCTCGGGCCGGACTTCGAGGCCGCCCTCGAGCGCGAGATCGTCGTCGCCGCGCGTCGCCCGGCGACACCGCCGTCGTCGACGCAGCGCTCGGCGGCGGACCGCGGGGAACGTTCGGCGACGTCCGAGTTCGGCGAGTGGGCCCATCGGCAGCTCGCACGAGGTCGCCGGGTCAGAGCGGATGCGGTGCACCGCCGACTCTCGGCGCAGGCATCCGTATCGCATGCCGACGCGGTCGCGCTCGCCGCGTTCGTCGGAGCGCACCCGGAGAGCGACTGGCGGGCCGTGGCCGAGCTGGTCTGCGCAACGCCCGGCGCCGCCCCGGTGGAGGCGGCACGCCGTCGCTTCGAGCGCAACATCGAAGTCCTCGGCGCGTACCCGCACGTGTACGTCGACGGCGGCCTCGACGTCGGCTTCGAGCCGCACGGCTCGTTGCCGCTCGCCGACGACGTCCGCTTGGTCATCGACCCATCCGCCGAGCTGCCCGCGGCCATCGAGCGAACGACCCGGACCGACGGATGGGATGCGGCGCAGTTCGTCGACGGAGGCTACTCGCTCGGCCTCGACCAGATCGACAATGTGCTGGAGAGCTGGTGGATGTACTTCGAACGGGCCAGACGGGGTGACACGCAGCCCTTCCGGGTCTCCTTCCGGGATCGGGCCGCCTTCGCCCGGTCGCTCTCGGCCGTCGACTACGCCGAGGTGCTCGAGAACGAGCGGCTCTGCCTGACCGTGGACGGGCGCCTGCCCGAACGGCCGGAGTGGGCGCCGATGGTGGACCTCGCGTTCCTGTTCGACCCGTCGGCCCGGGTGTGCGGGCTGCGGAGCGGATTCGGCGATCAGCTGTACTACTACGTGCACGCGCGCGCACTCAGCTCCAAGCACGGCCTCCGTCTGTATCTCGACGACCTCCTCTACGACAACGACGAGATGATCGCGCACACGCCGCATATCCGGCCCGACGTCCTCCCGTTCACCGAGTCGGACGGCGTGTTCTCCGAACTCGTCTCCCGCCGGTTGCGCGCGGCCCGGGTCCGGGATCTGAAGGAACGGCGCGACAACCGCAGCGAGTACCACCGGATGGGCTTGCGCGAGATGGTCCTCGCGACCGACCGGATGCATCTGAAAGCGTGCTACGACCGCCGGGAGTATCCGTCCTCGCTCACGGTGCAGGTGATCGACCTCGACGGCTATGAGCGTCTGATGACGGCCCCGCCCGGCCTGCTGTACCTGGACGTCCTCGCGAAGCACGAACTGCTCGGCTACCGGCTCCTCGCTCAGAAGCCGACGTGGGAACGAGCCATCCATCTGGCGCCGCTCGAGTCGGAGACGGCCAAGGCGATCGAAACGAAGATGCTGGAGACCGACGCCGTCGTGGTGCACATCCGGCGAGGCGACCGCGTCGCCCTCGGAATCGCCGACGGCGACGCCTACTACCGCGACTTCATGCTGCGCACCGCCGGACTCGAGCACCTGCCGAACAAGCATTGGTTCGTGTTCTCGGACGACCTGGACTACTGCCGCAGCCACCGCGAGGAGCTCGGGCTCGACCTCGCGGGCGAGCGGATCACCTTCGTGGAAGGGAACCACCACTATGCGTCGATCGACGACTTCCATCTGATGGCGCTCGGCAAGGTCGTGGTCTGCGGCAAGAGCGGATTCAGCGCATCGGCCGCGATGATCAGCACGCGGGTCGAGCACATCTTCGGTACGGGCTACTCCCTCACCCCTGGCGGCGACGCCTGGAGCCGCACGGAGCCGGCCCCGGAGCCGGCCGCGTGAGCGCGACCAGCGCCGAGGACCGCCCGAGCGGGCGGCGCGCCCAGCTCCGCGCCGTGGTGCTCGGGGACATCGGGCGCGTGGACAACTACCACCTCGGCGACGAGGCGATGACGGAAGTCGCGATCGAGCAGCTCACCGCTCGGGGGGTCCGCGACATCACCCTTGCCGCCGTCGACCCCGCCACGGCTCAGGCCTTCTACGGCGTCCCCGCCGTCCGGCAGTTCGGCTTCGCCTGGAACTGGTCGCGGCAGAAGGTCGAGGCCGCGCTGACCGGCCTCACGGAGGCGCTCCGGGACGGCACCGCGACCGGCCCGCTCGTCGAAGCGGTCCGGGCCGCGGACCTCGTCGTCATCGCGGGCGGCGGCAATCTCACGAGCGAGTATCCGCTCCATGTCTACGAGCGAGTCGCCTTCAGCCGGATCGCCGCGCACTTCGGCGTCCCGCTGTTCGTCACGAGCCAGACGGTCGGACCGGTGCTCCGCGCTCGCGAACGCGACCTCGTCACGGAGATCATCGACGCCGCAGTCTGCTTCGGGGCTCGCGAGCGCTTCTCCACCGAGCTGGTGCGGGAGCTCGCCGCCGATCCCGAGCGGGTGCGCCTCACCCTCGACGACGGCGTGCTGCTCCGAGCCGACGAGTCCGCTCGGACGGACGCCACCGAGCTGAACCTCGGCGAGCGGATCATCGTCGCCTCGTTCGCCGCGGACCAGGGGGCGACCGGATGGTCGCGCGAGGAGTACGCGCCAAAGGTCGCTCGACTGCTCGACGAGCTGGCCGAGGCGCTCGATGCTCGAGTGGTGCTCGCTCCGCACACGGGCGGGCTCGAACCCGCCGCGGCGTCCCGGGACCACCAGCTCGGTCTCGACATCGCCGCCGCCGGATCCGGAGCGATCACCGCGCTCCCGGTGCTCCCCGCACGGGAGTACCTCGCGATCCTCGAGGCTGCGATGCTCTCGATCTCGACCAGGTACCACCCCACCGTGTTCGCGCCCGCGCTCGGCGTTCCGACGGTCGGGATCGCCATGTCCCAGTACTCGTCGGTGCGGATGCGCGGTGCGCTCGGCAATGTCGGCCTCGAGCGCTTCGTCGTTCCCGCGGCCGCCTGGGATCAGCTCGTCCCCGCGTCCCTCGACGCGGTCGCGAACGGTGCGCCCGCCGCCGAGCAGGCGCGATCCGCCGCCGGCTACCAGGCCCGATGGTGGGACGCGATCGTGGATGCGGCGGAGCGCGGGCGCTGGACGGGCCCCGACGAGTACCGGCCGCCGGAGCCGATCGACGTCGATGCGGCGTGGAGCGTGCTCAGCGAGCGGATCGCCCCGCTGTTCGATACCCTCACCGCCGAACGGGTCGTCGCGAAGCTGCAGCTGGAGGAAGCTGCCGCCGCGCTGGCGACGGCGGAATCCCGTGCCCGCGAGGAGCGACTGCGCGCCGACGGGCTCGAGCGGCGACTCGCCGAGCTCGGTGCCGAACGCGATGGGCTCCGCGGGCAGCTCGCCGCGGCCCGGGACCGTCGAATCGTCAAGGTCGCCGACACCGTGGGCGAGATCGCGCGGCGGGTGCGCGGCCGCGGCTGAGCGCCGGGGCACCCGCAGGCGAGCGCGGGCGAGCTAGACGAACGCCGCTTCCCCCGTCACCGTGCGCCCGACGATGAGGGTGTTCATCTCGCGGGTGCCCTCGTAGGAGTAGAGCGCCTCGGCGTCGGCGAAGTAGCGCGCGACGTGGTGCTCGAGCACGATGCCGTTGCCGCCGAGGGTCTCGCGCGCCCAGGCGACGGTCTCGCGCATGCGGGCGGTCGCGAAGGCCTTCGCGAGCGCGGAGTGCTCGTCGCGCTGCGTGCCGGCGTCGAGCATCTGAGAGACCCGCACGACCATGGCGAGGGAGGCGGTGATGTTGCCGAGGCCGTTCACGAGGTGCTCCTGGATGAGCTGGTGGGCGGCGATCGGCTTGCCGAACTGCTCGCGCTCCTTCGCGTAGGCGACGGCCGCCTCGTAGGCGCCGATCGCGGTGCCCACCGCGGCCCAGGCGACCTCGGCGCGGGTCTGACGGAGGATCGCGGCGGTGTCCCGGAACGAGTTCGCGTTCTGCAGGCGCAGCGCCTCGGGCACACGGACGTCGCGCAGCTCGATGTCGGCGTTCTGCACCGGCCGCAGGCTGATCTTGCCCTCGATCTTCGTCGCCGTGTACCCGGGAGTCGAGGTCGGCACGATGAACCCCTTCACCTGGCCGTCGGCTTCGTCCTTCGCCCAGATGATGGTCACGTCGGAGAAGGTGGCGTTGCCGATCCAGCGCTTCTGGCCGTTCAGCACCCATTCGTCGCCGTCGCGTCGCGCGGTCGTGCGCAGGCCCCTGGCGGAGTCGGAGCCGGAGAGCGGCTCGGTGAGGCCGAACGCGCCGATGACCTCGGCGGAGGCGAGCTTCGGGAGCCACTCGGCGCGCTGCTCGGCGGAGCCCGCGACCGCGATCGAACCGGCGGCCAGGCCGTTCTGCACGCCGACGAAGGTGCTCACGGAGGCGTCGATGCGGGCGAGCTCGAGGGCGACGAAACCGCGGAACACGGCCGAGTTCTCGAAGGGCGTCGTCTCGTCCCAGGCGAAGGAGAGCACGCCGAGTTCGGCGAGCGGCTGCACGATCCCCGTCGGGAACTCGGCCCGCTCCCAGTAGCCGCCGATGATGGGCGTCACCTCGCGCTCGCCCCAGGCCCGGATGGCCATCAGGGCCTCCTGCTCCCGTTCGCTGAGGAGGGCCTCGGCGTAGCCGTAGAAGTCGCTCGAGAGGGGCGCGAAGGTCATGACTGCTCCAATGCGGGTCGGATGCCCCGAGCCTAGGACGCCGGGTCGAGGCATCCGTAGCCGTTGGTAGTTTGGAGCCAAGCCGCGAAAGGAACTGCCCCGAGATGTTCGTCAGGATCGACAACGAGCCCAGGGACTACGCCTGGGGCGACCGCGGGCTCATCGCGGACTTCCGGGGCCGGGAGGCGAGTGGGGCGCCCGAGGCGGAGCTCTGGCTCGGGGCCCACCCCGGTTCGCCGTCGCGGATCCTGGGCGGCGAACCGCCGTTCGCGGATCTCGGGGCATGGATCGGCGCCGAGCCCGACCGCGCGCTCGGCTCGTCGGTCGCCGCGCGGTTCGCCGACGAGGGGATGCCTCGGCTGCCGTTCCTCCTGAAGCTGCTGGCCGCCGGTGGGCCGCTGTCGCTGCAGGCCCACCCGACCACGGAGCGGGCGCGCATCGGCTTCGCGAGGGAGGAGGCCGACGGCGTGCCGATCGGTGCGTACGACCGCAACTACCGCGACCGCTTCCACAAGCCGGAGCTCGTCGTCGCGCTCAGTGAGACGTTCGACGCCCTCTCCGGCTTCCGGCCGCTTGAAGAGGTCGACGGCGTGCTCGAGGCGCTGCGTGCCGCCGACGCCGCCTCGCCCGAGCCCCAGCCGGGCGCGATCGGGCTGCTCCTCGACCGGCTGGCCGCCGACGGACTCGCCGGCACCGTCGAGTGGCTGCTGACCGATGGTCGCGGCGGAGACACGGGGGAGTCCGCGTGGCTGATCGAGCGCGTGGTCGCGCTCGCCGACTCGGCGGCGGTGCTCGCCTCGCCGTACGCCGAGTCGTTCCGCACCGTCGGCGCGCTCGCCGAGACCTATCCCGGCGACCCGGGCATCGTCATCTCGCTGCTGCTCAACCGTGTCCGCCTGGCGCGGGGGGAGTCCCTCTTCCTGGCGGCCGGCAACATCCATGCCTATCTCGGCGGCCTCGGCATCGAACTCATGGCCGCGAGCGACAACGTGCTGCGCGGCGGGCTCACCCCGAAGCACATCGACCTCGCCGAGCTCGTCGAGGTGCTCGACTTCACGCCGATGCCGCCGCCGCGCCTCGAGCCCGAGCGGCCGGCCCCCGGGGTGCGGAGCTTCCGGCCGCCGGTGCCCGACTTCGTGCTGCACCGGCTGGAAGCCGCCGTCGATGGACGGCAGCCGGAGGTCGCGATCGACGGACCCGCCATCGTGCTCGCCGAGGGCGGCAGCGTGCGGCTCGTGGGGGCCGAGGGCGGTGTCGAGCTCGGGCGCGGCGAGGCGGCCTTCGTCACGCCCGACGAACGCTACCTGCGCCTCGCGGGCGCGGGCGCGGGCGCGGGCACGGGCGCAGACGCGGTCTGGGTTGCGACGACCGGCTGACTCCGGTGCCGCCGAGGCATCCGCTGGGCGTCAGCCGACGAGCTCGACGGGCTCGCGCTGCCCGAAGAGCCTGCGGTAGGCCGTCGGCGTCGTCTGCAGCACCTTCACGAAGTGGTGGCGCATCACCGCGGCGGCGCCGAAGCCGCACTCGCGCGCGATCTCCTCGAGGCTCAGGCCGGTCTCCTCGAGGAGCTGCTGCGCGCGCAACAGGCGTTGCCGGTTGAGCCAGGCGTTCGGCGTCGTGCCGGTCTCCGCGCGGAAGCGCCGGGCGAAGGTGCGCGGCGACATGAGCGCCTTCCTGGCGAGTCGGTCGACGGTGAGCTCCTCGTCGAGATGCTCCAGCATCCACGCCGTGACGGTCGCGAAGGAGTCGCTCTTGCACTCGACGACGGGCGTCTGGATGAACTGCGACTGGCCGCCGTCGCGCTGCGGCGGGACGACCATGCGTCGGGCGACGATGTTCGCGGCGCTCGCGCCGAGCTCGGTGCGCACGATGTGCAGCGCGGCGTCGATGCCCGCGGCGGTGCCGGCGCCCGTGACAACGCGGCCGTCCTGCACGAACAGCACGTCCGGGTCGACCTCGGTCGCGGGGAACGCGTCGGCGAGCCGGTCGGTGTACATCCAGTGGGTGGTGGACCGCCGGCCGTCGAGGACGCCCGCCTGGCCGAGGATGAAGGCGCCGGAGCAGACGGAGAGGACCCAGGCGCCGCGGTCGACCGCCTCGCGGATGACCGCGAGCACCCGCTCGTCGGCGTCCTGGTCGATGAGCGCGGCGGGCACGGCGACGAGGTCGGCGGATCGGGCGGCGTCGAGGCCTTCGTGGACGACGACGTCGAAGCCGAGCTTCGTCGGGATCGGGCCGGGCTCGGCCGCGACGACGTGGAAGTCGAACTCGGGGCCGCCGTGCTCGCGCCGGTCGATGCCGAACACCTCGCAGATGACGCCGAACTCGAACGGCGCCATGTGCGGGACGGCGATGCAGGCGATGGACCGGAGCATGGGCACCTCGTTTGGCAGAGAATGGCGGGACGATGGCAATGCTGCCACTGTCGGCAGGATCTCACAAGACATAGATTTCCTGCCATGACCATCTTCCTGCTGCTGATCCTCGCCGGACTCGCCGTCTGGGGCGTGGTCGCGACCCTGCTCCGGCTCGACTCCGACGGATACGGCCGCCCGGAGATCCGCGACCGCGTCCGCCACGCCCAGCACGAGCCGCAGTCCAGCCGTTAGCATCGACGAGGCGGCGGCCGGCCCGGTCGCCGTGTCGAGGTGCTGAGGAAGGAACGACGGATGAGCTGGATGGTCACCGGAGGAGCGGGCTACATCGGAGCGCACGTCGTGCGGGCCTTCCAAGCGAAGGGCATCGACGTCGTCGTGCTCGACGACCTCTCGTCCGGTCGCCGCGGGTTCGTCACCGACGGCGTCGACTTCGTGCACGGCTCGATCCTCGACGGCGCCCTGCTCGAGAGCGTCTTCGCCCGCCACGACGTCCGAGGGGTCGTGCACCTCGCGGGCTTCAAGTACGCCGGCGTCTCGGTGCAGCGTCCGCTGCACACCTATCAGCAGAACGTCACCGGCACCGCGACCCTCCTCGCGGCGATGGAGGCGGCGAAGGTCGCGCGGATCGTCTTCTCCTCGAGCGCCGCGGTCTACGGCACGCCCGACGTCGACCTCGTGACCGAGGAGACGGCGAAGCACCCCGCCTCGCCCTACGGCGAGTCGAAGCTCATCGGCGAGTGGCTCCTCGCGGACCAGGCGAAGGCGACGGGGCTCGCGCACACGAGCCTGCGCTACTTCAACGTCGTCGGCTCCGGAACGCCGGAGATCTTCGACCCGAGCCCGCACAATCTCTTCCCGCTCGTCTTCGACGCGCTGCTCGACGGCCGCACGCCGACGATCAACGGCACCGACTACCCGACGCCGGACGGCACCTGCGTGCGCGACTACATCCACGTGGCCGACCTCGCCGCGGCGCATGTCGTGGCGGCCGAGCGGCTGGAGGCGGGCGAGCCCGTCGCCCCCGTCTACAACCTGGGCTCCGGCGACGGCGTCTCGGTCGCCGAGATCATGTCGGCGGTCGCCGCGGTGACCGGCATCGACTTCACCCCCGAGGCGGCGCCGCGCCGGCCCGGGGATCCCGCCCGGATCGTGGCCTCGGGAGAGCTCGCCGCGCGCGACCTCGACTGGCGCATGCGGCACTCGCTCGAGGACATGGTGCGAAGCGCCTGGGAGGCGCGGCGCGCCGCCGGCTGAGCTCGTCGGGAGGTGCCGTCATGTCCCCAGAGCGGGGGACGGGATCACAACTCCGGAACGACTCCGGCGTGTCGCGGCGAGGCGGAAGCCTCGAGCGCGGCTTGAGGGTTTACGATCTGCGACTTGACTCACTCGAATTACACCGCTGTAATTGGTCGTGACGCAGCTCCCGGATCCTCGGAGGCGGCGGGCGGTACAACTGGGTGGGAGACGATATGGCAATTCCTGAATATCGTTCTGGAGTACCTGACGACTGGTTCATCGATCCGGTGCGGCTGGGAGTGCCGGGGGTGCGTCCAACGACGGACGACGACAACCCTCTGGCATGGCAGAGCGACGCGCTATGCGCGCAGACCGACCCGGAGGCGTTCTTCCCCGAGAAGGGCGGATCGACCCGGGACGCGAAGAAGATCTGCACCGGCTGCGAGGTTCGGGCGCAGTGCCTCGAGTACGCGCTCTCGAACGACGAACGGTTCGGGATCTGGGGCGGGCTCTCCGAGCGAGAACGGCGAAAGCTCCGCAAGCGAGCAGGGTGACGACACCCGACGCGACGAACGAGGGCCCGTGCGATGCACGGGCCCTCGGCCGTTGCGCGGAGCCGGCGAGCCGTGCGCGGATCGGCGGCACGCCCGCCGATGGCGACGGCTGGCGGCAGGCGGGTGCTTAGGCTGACTGCGATGTCCCCCAGAGTGACCGCAATTCTCGTCGTGCATCACGGCGGCGAACGCCTGACCCGTGCCCTCGACGCCATTCGCGCGCAGTCGCGCCGGCCCGAGCGTCTGATCGTCGCGTTGGTGCAGGCGGACGCGGAGACGCGGAACGCCGCGGCCGAAGCCGCCCCCGACGGCATCATCCAGATCGAGGAGCGGATCGCCTTCGGCGAGGCCGTGCGCCGTGCCGAGCAGACCCTGCCGCCTCCGCAGGACGACGAGGACGCCGTCTGGCTGCTCTCCGAGGACACTGAAGCCGAGCCCAGGGCGCTCGCCGCGCTCGAGACCACCCTCGAGACCGCGCGCTCGGTCGCGATCGCCGGACCCAAGCTGCTCGACGCCGAGTCGCCCGACCGCATCGCGAGCCTCGGCCGATCCATGACCCGACTCGGCGCGGCCGTGCCGCTCGTCACGGCGGAGCTCGACCAGGGGCAGCACGACGGACTGAGCGACGTGCTCGGCGTCGACCCCGGCGGCCTCCTCGTCCGGCGCAGCGTCTGGCGGGCGCTCGAGGGGTTCGACCCCGCCCTGCCCGTCGTCGACGACGGGCTCGACCTCGCGGTTCGGGCTCGGCTCGCCGGGCATCGCGTGGCCGTGGTGCCGACCGCGCACGTCCGCTTCGCGGCGGGCGGACTGATCGGCCCGGCCGCCGGCCACCGTGCCGGGGCCGTGCGTCGCCGGGCCGCCGCCACGAGGCGCGCCGCCCTGCATCGCCGGATGAGCTACGCGCCCGCCGCGGCGACGCCGCTGCACTGGCTGAGCCTCCTCCCGCTCGCGCTCCTGCGCTCGATCGTGCTGCTCGTGACGAAGGCGCCCGGCCGCATCGTCGGCGAGTTCGGCGCGGCGCTGCGCACCATGTTCTCGTTCGGCGCCGTCGCGCGCTCCCGGCGCGTCCTCCGCGGTGCCCGGTCGGTCGGCTGGTCGGCGATCGCGCCGCTCCGGATCCAGCCCGACGAGATGCGTCGTCGCCGTCGCCTCGAAGCCGAGGAACGACGGGCCAGGGCCAGGGGGCGCGTCGACGGGGTCGACTTCCTCGCCACCGGCGGCGGCTGGGTGCTGCTCGTCGCCGTCGTGGTCGCGATCGCCGTCCTCTTCCCGCTGCTCGGCGCCGCGGGCGTGTCCGGGCCGGGCCTCCTCCCGCTCTCCCCGGCCGTCGACGAGCTGTGGCGCAACGCGAGCTACGGCTGGCGCGACGTGGGCACCGGGTTCGTCGGCGCCGCGGACCCGTTCCAGGCCGTGCTCGCCGTGCTCGGATCCCTCGCGTTCTGGGCGCCGTCGTGGGCGATCGTGGCCCTCTGGCTCCTCGCCATCCCCGTCTCGGCGCTCGGTGCCTGGTTCGCCGCCGCCCGCCTCACCGACCGCGGCGCGCTGCGAGCCCTGGCCGCCGTGCTCTGGATGCTCTCGCCACCGCTGCTGTCGTCGCTCGCCGACGGGCGACCGGGAGCGGTGCTCGCGCACGTCCTCCTCGCCTGGCTGCTGTACGCCGCCCTCGGCTCGGCCACGAGTTGGGCGACGGCCGCGACCGCGTCGCTCCTGTTCACGGCGGTCGTCGCGTCCGCGCCGAGTCTCGCACCGGCGCTCATCGTCGCCTGGATCGTCGGCACGGTCGTGTCGGGGCGCGGCGCCGCGAGGCTCGCGCTGCTGCCGATCCCCGCCGTCGTCCTCGCCGCCCCGGTGATCTGGGCGCAGTTCGCCGCGGGCAACCCTCTCGCGCTGCTCGCCGACCCGGGCGCGCCCGTGCCCGCGGCGGTGCCCGGTTCCGGCGTCCTCGCGCTCGGCTTCACCGATCCGTCGCTCGGCGGCTGGCAGCAGGTCCTCGCCTCGCTGCCGGCGAGCATCGACCCGCGCTGGGTCGTCGCCGCGCTCCTGCTCCCGTTGGCGCTCTCGGCGCTCGCCGCCTTCGCGGTCGGCCGGCTGCGCGCGGCGACCTTCGCGCTCGCGGGCGCCGCGCTCGGGTTCGCGACCGCCGTGGCTGCGGCGCAACTGTCGCTCGCGATCGTCGGGTCCACGGCCGTTCCCGTGGCTTCTGCGCCGGGTCAGAGCATGATGTGGCTCGGGCTCGTGCTCGCCGCGGTCATCGCCCTCGACGGACTTCGTCGTGCCTCGGCCTGGCTCGCGGCGCTGCTGACCGTCGCGACGGCTGCCGCCGTGCTGCCGCTCGCCGTCAGCATCGCCACCGGGCGGGCGGAGGTCGCTGCGGCCGGGTCTCGCTCGCTCCCCGCCTTCGTCACGGCGGAAGCCGAGAACAATCCGCGCGTGACCACGCTGCGCCTGGTGCCCGAGTCGGACGGCGGGCTCCGCGCGACGCTCGAGCACGGTGCGGGCGCCACGCTCGACGAGCAATCGACCATCGCGCAGACCCGGGTCTCGATGGACGCAGGAGAGCTCGCCCTCGCGGAGATCGCCGGCAACCTCGCCTCCCGGGGCGGCTTCGACGCCGACCGGGCGATCGAGGAGTTCGGGATCTCCTATGTGCTGCTCGGTCAGGTCGACGAGGACGCCCCGCGGGCCGCGGCACTCACGGCCGACCGCTCGCGCGCCGCGCTCGATGCCAATGCGGCACTCGTCCCGGTCGGTGAGACCGACTTCGGCACGCTGTGGCGTTTCGCGGACGCGGCGCCCGACGCGCCGGCCGCGCAGATCCCGGCTCAGGCCGGCGCGCCGCTGACGGGCTGGATCGCGACCGTGCAGCTCATCGTCTTCGGTGCGGTGCTGCTCCTCTCGATTCCCGCGGGAGTCGGGCGGGAGGAGCCTGGTCGGCGTCCCAAGCGGTCCCGCCCGGCGCGGGTGCGGCGACGGGACCGGACCCCGCCGGAGGCGGAGACTGCGGCTGCTGCCGCCGCGACGGGCGATCCCGAGGCGGACTCGTCGGAGGGAGCGGCGGCGGACGCGGACGCGCGATCCGCGAACGACACCGACGTCCCTGGCGCGGCGGACGCGGCGGACGGCGAGGAGCCGGATGCCGCGAGCGACGCCGCCCTCGATCCGCCGCCGGTGACGGCCGCCGACCACACGAACCCCGACGAGCGGGAGGGAGCCTCCGATGGCCGATAGCCGCAAGCTGCTTCGCGCCGGAGGTCGCGGCGTCGCCGTACTCACCGCCGCCGCACTCACCGTCGTCGCATTCGGGGCCGCGGCCGTCGTGCCCTGGCCCGAGCACCGTGCCGAGCCCGTCGCCCGCTCGATCGAGCCGGCCGAGAGCCGGACGCTCCGCGTGTGCCCCGGCCCGATGCTCGAGCTCGGCGCCGATGCGGAGTCCGTGTCGGCGCTCGGCTCGGCCGGTCTCACGATCGCGACGCAGCCCGAGGACGCCGGCGCCGAACGCGTCCCCCTGGCGCCTCCGCGCGGCACGGAGGAGGACGTCGCGGTCGCCCTCGTGACCCAGCCGGGGAGCGTCGGGGCCGGGATGCTGGCCGGAGCGCAGTCCCAGCAGCTCACGACCGAGACGGCGGCCGGGTTCCTCGCCGCGTCCTGTGCCGAGCCCGTGGCCGAGGCGTGGCTCGCCGGCGGCAGCACGGAGCTCGGCCGCTCGACGCTGCTGCTGCTCGCGAACCCGGGCGAGGTGACCGCGACGGTGGATGTCCGTGTGCATTCCGAGACCGGTGCGGTGGACGCGCCGGCGGGCCTCGGGCTCGTCGTGCAGCCCGGTGCGCAGCGCGTCGTCTCGATCGCCGGCCTCGCTCCCGGGGCCGCGTCACCCGTCGTGCACGTGACGAGCACGGGCGGCACGGTCGCGGCGACGCTCGAGCAGACCGCCATAGATGTGCTCACCCCGACCGGTGCTGACCTCATCGGGACGACGGCTCCGCCCGCGAAGCGGCAGACCATCACGGGCGTCGTGGTGCCGCAGTCGGGCGGCATCGCGGTCGACGAGGACCACGCCGAGGGTGACGCGCATCCGAGCCTGCGCCTCCTCGCGCCCGGCGACGACCCGGTCGAGGCGGCCGTCTCGGTCGTGCCGGAATCCGGTGGGGAGGGCGCCGTCTTCGACGTCGTGCTTCAACCCGGGCAGGTCAGCGATATCCCGCTCGGCGAGCTCGCCGCGGGCGAGTACACCGTTCGGCTCGACGCCGACGGCGAGTTCGTCGCCGCGGCGCGTACGGCGACCGTGAAGAGCGGTGAGGAGCTGCCGAGCGACTTCGCCTGGTTCCCAGCCTCCCTGCCGCTCCTGGCGGAGACGCTCATCTCAGTGCCGCGCGGCCCCGGCGCGAAACTGCATTTCGCCAACCTGGGCGACGCGGATGTCGAGGCGACCGTGACCACCGACGGTGGCGAGCAGCTGGTGAGCGTTCCCGCGGGCGGCGCGGCCTCGGTGCCGATGACCGGCAACGGCGGCCGGGCGTTCGTCACCGCCGACGCCGGGCTGTTCGCCTCGGTCAGCTTCGCCGGGGACCGGCAGCTCGCCGGGTTCGCGGTGCAACCGCCCGGCCCGCTCGATTCGCCGATCGTCGTCTATCCGCGCTGAGTCGCAGCTCGCCCGGAAGCGCCGCGGTCGCGGCGCTGCTCAGAAGTGCCGGTAGCGCCCCGGCGCGAGCTCCCACGGGTCTCGACCGATCAGCTCGCCGACGGCCCGGAACACGCAGCTCTCGATGAGGAGCTTCTCGTCTTTGTCCTCGCCTTCCTGCAGGCGCAGGAATCGCACGATGGGCAACCGGAAGAACACGATGCGCCGCTCGTCGTGGGAGACGCGCCAGCGATCGACGTGATCGACGTGGATGGCCTCGGCCGGTGCCTGCGCGACCTCGAACACCACGCCGTCGAGCTCCGGCCAGAGCCCGCGCAGGTACGACGCGGTCGCCGCGATCGTCATCTCGAACTCGTCGATGCGGGTGGTGAGCAGCGGCAGGTGCGGCCCGGTGACGGGGGAGCGCAGGCCGCGCCCGTGACGGTCCCGCGCGAGTCGGCGCGGCGAGCTCGGGACCCGGGCGACACGACGAGGACGGGGCATGCCCTCCATCGTAATGTCCGCGGGCCTCGCTACGCTGGTCGAGCCATGAGACGTTGTTCGCGCACCGCATGCACCGCAGAAGCGGTCGCCACGCTGAGCTACGACTACGCCGACTCGATGATCGTCGTCGGCCCGCTCTCGCCGGTCCGCGAACCGCACGGCTACGATCTCTGCGCCGCGCACTCCGAGCGCACGAGTGCGCCGCGGGGCTGGCAGGTCGTGCGGCACAAGCCGATGGGTGAGGTAGGTTTCAAGGCGTGATCGCCTCCGCCGACTCGTCCGATTCCGCTGGCCGTCTGTCCGCCGTCGTGAAGGCCTACGACATCCGTGGGCTCGTCGGCGAGCAACTGACTGAACCCATGGTCGAGGCGCTCGCCGCGGCCTTCGTCGACGAGGTCGGAGCCGCGGGCGGCACCGTCGTGGTCGGGCACGACATGCGCGATTCCTCGCCCGGTTTCGCCGCGGCGTTCGCGCGCGGCGCCGCGGCGCGCGGCGCCTCCGTCACCGAGATCGGGCTCTGCTCGACCGACGAGAGCTACTACGCGTCCGGCGCGTTCGGCGCCCCGGCCGCGATGTTCACCGCGAGCCACAACCCCGCCGCGTACAACGGCATCAAACTCTCCCGGGCGGGTGCGCAGGGCATCTCCCTCGACACCGGTCTCGCGGCGATCCGCGACCGGGCCGCCGACTACCTCGAGGGCGGCATCCTCCCGGTCTCCGAGCCGGGCGCGATCACCGCGCGTGACGTCCTCGTCGACTACGCGGCGTACCTCCGCGGCCTCGTCGACCTCGCCGGCATCCGACCGCTGAAGATCGTCGTCGACGCCGGCAACGGCATGGCCGGGCTCACCGTGCCCGCCGTCCTCGGTGGGGCAGCCGGACTCCCGGCGCTCCCGCTCGAGATCGTCCCGCTGTACTTCGAGCTCGACGGCACGTTCCCCAATCACGAGGCGAACCCCCTCGAGCCCGCCAACCTCGTCGACCTGCAGCGCGCGGTCGTCGAGCACGGCGCCGATCTCGGGCTCGCCTTCGACGGCGACGCCGACCGCTGCTTCGTCGTCGACGAGCGCGGCACCGCCGTCACGCCCTCGGCGGTCGCCGCGATCGTCGCGCTCCGCGAGATCGCCCGTGTGCGCGCAGCCGGCGAGACCGGCGAGGTCGCCGTCATCCACAACCTCATCACCTCTCGCGTCGTCCCGGAGACGATCGAGCGCGCCGGGGCCGTGCCCGTGCGCACCCGGGTCGGGCATTCGCTCATCAAGGACCGCATGCGCGAGACCGGTGCCGTGTTCGGCGGCGAGCACTCCGCCCACTACTACTTCCGCGACTTCTGGGGCGCCGACAACGGCATGCTCGCGGCGATGCACCTGCTCGCCGAGTTCGGTGGTCAGCAGGGGCCGCTCTCCGAGCTCTCCGCGCGGTTCACCCCTTACGCCCTCTCCGGCGAAGTGAACTCGACCGTCGACGACGTGCCCGCCGCCTACGCCCGCATCTTCGAGGCGTTCACCGGTCGCGCGGAGTTCGACGAACTCGACGGCCTGACCGCCGAAGGCATCACCGCGATCGACGAGCCCTTCTGGTGGTTCAACGTGCGCCCGTCGAACACCGAGCCGCTGCTCAGGCTGAACGTCGAGGGCGCCGACGAGGCGACGATGATCCGCATCCGCGACGAGGTGCTCGAACTCATCCGCGCCTGAGACGGCGGCGTCATACTCGGCGCCCGAGTTCCGCATTCCACGGCTGAGGCCGGAGAATGGATGCCATGAGCTCCCAGCCCCTCACCACCGCCCTGCCGTTCAAGGTCGCCGACCTCTCGCTCGCCGAGGCCGGCCGCCACCAGCTGCGGCTCGCCGAGAACGAGATGCCGGGGCTCATGGCGCTCCGCGCCGAGTTCGGCGCCGAGCAGCCCCTGGCCGGCGCCCGCATCGCCGGCAGCCTGCACATGACGGTGCAGACGGCGGTGCTCATCGAGACCCTCGTCGCCCTCGGCGCGGAGGTGCGCTGGGCGAGCTGCAACATCTTCTCCACCCAGGACGAGGCGGCCGCCGCGGTCGTCGTCGGCCCGAACGGCACCGTCGACGAGCCTGCGGGCGTGCCGGTGTTCGCCTGGAAGGGCGAGTCGCTCGAGGAGTACTGGTGGTGCACCGACCGCATCTTCGACTGGTCCGCCGAGGCCGCGGCGGCCGGCGCCGACTGGATCGGGCCGAACATGATCCTCGACGACGGCGGCGACGCCACGCTGCTGGTGCACCAGGGGCGCGAGTTCGAGCTCGCCGGAGCGGTGCCCGAGGCCGGCGCGGCCGACAGCGCCGAGTTCCGAGTCGTGCTCGAGACCCTGCGGCGCTCGCTCGAGCGCTCGAGCGACCGCTGGACCCGTATCGCCGACGAACTCCAGGGCGTCACCGAGGAGACGACGACCGGCGTGCACCGCCTCTACGAGCTCCACGCCCGCGGTGAGCTGCGCTTCCCGGCGATCAACGTCAACGACTCCGTCACGAAGTCGAAGTTCGACAACAAGTACGGCATCCGCCACTCCCTGCCCGACGGCCTGAACCGCGCCACCGACGTGCTCATGGGTGGCAAGGTCGCCTTCGTCGCCGGCTACGGCGACGTCGGAAAGGGTGCGGCCGAGGCGCTGCGCGGCCAGGGGGCCCGCGTCATCGTCTCGGAGATCGACCCCATCAACGCGCTGCAGGCGGCGATGGACGGCTACCAGGTCGCGCGCCTCGAGTCGGTCGTCGGCGAGGTCGACATCCTCGTCACCGGCACGGGCAACAAGGACGTGGTGCGCCTCGAGCACCTCCTCGGGCTGAAGCACCTCGCGGTCGTCGCGAACGTCGGCCACTTCGACAACGAGATCGACATGGCCGCGCTCGAGGCGCTGCCGGGCGCCGAGCGCATCGAGATCAAGCCCCAGGTGCACGAGTGGCGGTTGCCGAACGGGCGCAGCGTGCTCGTGCTGAGCGAGGGCCGGCTGATGAACCTCGGCAACGCGACCGGGCACCCCTCCTTCGTGATGAGCAACTCGTTCACGAACCAGGTGCTCGCGCAGATCGAGCTCTTCACCCGGCCCGAGGCCTATCCCACGGGCGTGTACGTGCTGCCGAAGCACCTCGACGAGAAGGTCGCGCGTCTGCACCTCGACGCGCTCGGCGTCGAGCTCACCGAACTCACCCCGGAGCAGGCCGCCTACATCGGTGTCCCGGTCGAGGGCCCGTACAAGGTGGAGCACTACCGCTACTGACCGGATGCCGCGGCGGCCCGCCTGCGCCGCCGCGGTCCCCGGAAGATCCGGTTCAGCGCTCCGGGAAGCCGTTCGGACGCGCCGTGAGCACCGGGGCGAGCGCGCGCATCCGCGCCGCCTCGAGCTCCAGCGCGGCGGTGTCGCGCTCCCGGCGCAGGGCGATGACCCCGGCGAGGAACAGCTCGGCCGGGGCATCCGGAACCGGTGAGACGTACGGGACCGCCTCCTGGGCGAGCGCCGCGGCGAATCCCGCGCGCCGCTCGGGCACGAGGTGCTCGGCGTTGCGGAAGAACGCGGCGATGCGACGCTCGAGGGTCGTCGGGAGGCGCCCGACGTCGGCCGTCGCCGCCCACGCCGTGAGCGGGGCCGGCACGCCGAACGGGTCGATCGTCAGCTTCGGCACGCGCTCCATCTGCGCGTGGGTGCCCGCGAGGAGATCGCCGAGCCGCTTCGAGGAGGGGTTCAGGAAGCCGACGAGGAGCGCCAGCCCGCCGAGGGTGAAGTAGATCTCCAGCACGCCGGTGAGGGCACGGATGAACGCGTGCCGGAAGCCGATGGAACCGCCGTCGTCGCGGACGACCCGGAGGCCCACCGCGAGCTTGCCGAGCGAACGGCCCCGGCTCGCCGTCTCCACCGCCGTGGGCGCGACCACGAGACAGACCACGAGCAGGGCGATCCCGATGGCGCGGAGCGCGGCCTCGTCGAGGCTGATGCTCGCGGTCAGCCAGAACAGCCCGCCGCCGACGAGGAGCGTCGCGAGCACGTCGATCGCGGCGCCCGCGGCTCGCAGCACCGCCCCGGCCGGGCGGACGTCGAGCTGGACCGCCTCGCCCGTCAGCAGGCCCTCGTCGGCCACGGTGGAACGGCGCTCTGGCGCTGCGACGGTCATGGGTAGTATTCAAGCAGATGGATCTCGACGCTCTCGCCGCAGCCCGTGCCGATGACTGGCAGCGCCTCGACGCGCTCACCCGGCAGCGCCGGCTCGACGGCCGGGAGACCGACGAGCTGATCGAGCGCTACCAGTCCGCCGCCTCCGACCTCTCGGCGGTGCAGACGACGGCGGGCTCGACGGCGCTCGGCGACCGAGTCTCGATCCTGCTCGCCCGCGCGCGGCTCCGGTTCACCGGGGTTCCCGAGAACCCGCTCCGGCAGTTCACCCGCTTCTGGCTCGTCTCGCTGCCCGCGGCGCTCTACCGGGTGCGCTGGGTGACCCTCGCCGTGGCCGTCGCGACCGTCGTCGTCGCGGCGCTCTTCGCCTCGTGGGTGCTCTCCGACCCGAGGGTGATCGCGAACCTCGGCAGCGAGGCCGAGCTCGAGCAGATCGCCGACGAGGGCTTCGCCGCCTACTACTCCGAGCACCCCGCCGGCTCCTTCGCCGGCTCGGTCTGGACGAACAACGCCTGGATCGCCGCGCAGTGCGTCGCGTTCGGCGTCGTCGGCGTCTGGGTGCCGTGGGTGCTGCTGCAGAACGCGCAGAACCTCGGCGTCATGGCCGGCATCATGCTGCACTTCGACGAGGCCGACACCTTCTTCCTCTACATCGCCCCGCACGGGCTGCTCGAGCTCACCAGCGTCTTCGTCGCCGCAGCCGCCGGGCTTCGCATCTTCTGGGCCTGGATCGCACCCGGCCGACGCAGCCGCAGCTCCGCGCTCGCCTCGGAGGCCAGGGCACTGTTCACCATCGCGATCGGCCTCGTGTTCTGGCTGTTCGTCGCCGGCCTCATCGAGGGCTTCGTCACCCCGCAGCCCTGGCCGTGGGCGGTGAAGATCGGCATCGGCGCGCTCGCGCTCGCCGCCTTCCTGTTCACGATGCTGGGGCTCGGCCGTCGCGCCGCGAAGGCGGGAGAGACCGGCGATCTCTCCGAGTTCGACTCGGGCGAGCGTCGCATCGTCGCCGGCTGACCGGCCCGGAGACGCCGATGGCGGATGCCCCGTCCGGGACATCCGCCATCGTGGTCGAGAGGCTCAGGCGGTGAGCTTCGTCGTGCGATCGAAGACCGCCTTGTAGATCACGCCGGCGACGAGGCCGCCGACGATCGGGGCGACGATCGACGCCCAGAGCTGCACGAGCGCGTCGCCGCCGCCGAAGACCGCGGTCGCGATCGAGCGGGCCGGGTTGAACGAGCCGTTGGTGATCGGACCGGCGACGAGCACCAGCACGGTCAGGGTGAGGCCGATGGCGAGCGGCGCGAGGTTCGCCGCCGAGCGTCCGGCCGAGGTCACGCCGAGGATGACGAACAGGAACACCGCGGTCGCGACGATCTCGGCGATGAAGAACGCGCCGAGGCCGTACCCGTCGGGCGAGAGCTCGTCGTAGCCCGTTGACGCCGCACGGAACGTGGCGACGACGTCGGCGCCGGGCGCGCTCGCGACGATGCCGAGGAGGACGACGGCACCCAGGATGCCGCCGACGATCTGTGCGACGAGGTACCCGGCGACGTCCTTCCAGGCGAAGCGGCCCGCGACGGCGAGGCCGAGGGTGACGGCCGGGTTGAAGTGCCCGCCCGAGATCGGGCCGAAGGCGTAGACCCCGACGAGCACGCTGAGGCCGAGCGCGAAGGCGACACCGAGGAGGGTGGCGTCGGCGGACGAGAAGATCGCCGCGCCGATGACGCCGAAGACGAGGATGAAGGTGCCGAGGAGTTCGGCGGTGAGCTTCTGCCCCGTCGAGGGGGCGGCCGTTCCGGCCATGCTGGTGTCCTTTCCTTGGAGACGAATCGCCCCCTGCGGGGGCGACGAAACGGCGCGGGACCCCTCCGCGCCGGGCATGAGCCTATCGACAACGGGGATCGCCGCCGCGGCGAGCCGCGCCGGTGTGTCGTGCCACGACGTCGGATGACGGCGGGAGTCTCCGCGTGCGCGGGGGCCTACAGTCGGCCTGCCGCCTTCAACGCCAGATACCGGTCGGCGAGGGCCGGCGGGAGCTCGTGCGGAGGGGCGCTGACGGTCTCGGCGCCGAGGCGCCGGATGGCCGCCTCGACCCGTGCCCCGTCGAGGAGGCCTCGCTCGGCGGCGGCGGCATGGTAGACCTCGTCGAGATCGTTCGTGCGCGTGCTCGCGGCGACGGCCTCGGGGTCGGCCACGGAGGCGACGATGACGAGGTGCCGGGCGGTCAGCTGGGGGAGCATGGCGAGCAGTCCGGCGGCGTTCGCGGGGGAGTCCACGCCGGTGAGGATGACGACGAGCGCCCGACGGCTCGTGAGGCGGCGCACGTGCGCCGGCACCGCCGACCAGTCGGCCTCGATGAGCTCGGGGTCGATGGTCGCCATGGCGTCCACGAGCCTCGCGAGCAGCTCGGCGCCGTTCGCCCCGTGGACGCGCCCCCGGACGCGGCGGTCCCAGGCGAGCCAGTCGATCCGGTCGCCGGCGTGCGAGGCGAGGGCGGACAGCAGCAGGGATGCCTCGAACGCAGTGTCGAGTCGCGGCTCGTCGGCGATGCGGGCCGCGGCGGTGCGCGAGGTGTCCGTGACGATCACGATGCGCCGATCGCGCTCCGGGCGCCAGGTGCGCACCATGAGCCGCGTGCCGCCCGGGGCATCCGGGTCGGTGCGGCGCGCGGTCGCCCGCCAGTCGATCGATCGGACGTCGTCGCCCCGCACGTACTCGCGGATGGAGTCGAACTCGGTGCCCTGCCCGCGGATCAGGAGCGGCGTCCGGCCGTCGAGCTCTCTCAGGCGGGTCAGTCGCGAGGGCAGGTGCACCCGGGACGCGAACGGCGGCAGGACGCGCAGCACTCCGGGGGCGGCGAGGGTGGCCTGCCGCGACCACAGGCCGAGCGGCCCGGCGCTGCGGACGGTGACCTGCTCGACGCGACGATCGCCTCGCCGCCGGGGCACGAGCACGAGGGCGACGCGTCGGCGTTCGCCGGCGGGGATCCGGAGGCGCGTGCGGTTCGCGCCCGTCACGCCGGCGGAGGGCTGCCAGCCGTCGCGGACCACGGCGCGCAGCAGGCGCGGGCCGAGGTTCTGCACGATGAGCTGCGAATCCGCCGGCTCGCCGAGCCGGACCCGGGCGGGCAGCTCACGCTGGAGCGCGATCCGCCGAGGCGACGCCGCAAGCGAGAGGTCGATCGCCCCGAGGCCGATGCTGAGCGCCGCCCAGGCGAGCAGCGCGAGCCACGCCGCCTGGGCCCCGGCCGCCGCCGCGTCCGCGGGGAACGGCGCGCCCGACGCGGCGCTCGCGAGCACGCCCGCCGCGACGACCGGCACGACGCCGAGCGCGAGGAGCAGGACGAACCTCCCGGAGATGGTCATCTCAGAGGGGAACCCGAACCTGCTGGACGATGCCGCGCAGCACCTGGTCGACGGCGACGCCCTCGAGCTCGGCCTCGGGCCGCAGCTGGACGCGGTGACGCCAGACCGGCAGCAGCATCGCCTGCACGTGGTCGGGGGTCAGCCGATCGTAGCCGGTCAGCCAGGCCCACGCCTTCGCCGCCGCGAGCAGCCCCGTCGCCGCGCGGGGGCTGACGCCGAGCCGGAGCGACGGCGCGCGGCGGGTGGCCCGGGCCAGGTCGACGAGGTACGCGAGCACGTCGTCGGAGGCGCCGACCCGGCCCGCGGCGGCCCGCGCGGCGGCGAGCTCGCCGGCCGAGAGCACGGGCTCGACTCCGGCGGCCGCCAGATCGTGGGGGCTGAATCCGTCGGCGTGCCGGCGCAGCATCGCGAACTCCGCGTCGCGCTCGGGCACCTCGAGCACGAGCTTCATCAGGAAGCGGTCGAGCTGCGCCTCGGGCAGCGAGTAGGTGCCCTCGTATTCGATGGGGTTCTGGGTGGCCGCCACGAGGAACGGGTCGGGGAGGGGGCGGGTGACGCCGTCGGCGGAGACCTGCCGTTCCTCCATGGCCTCGAGCAGCGCGGACTGGGTCTTCGGCGGCGTGCGGTTGATCTCGTCGGCGAGGAGCAGATTCGTGAACACCGGGCCCTCGCGGAACGCGAACTCCCCGGAGCGCGGGTCGTAGGCGAGGGAGCCCGTGACATCGCCCGGCATCAGGTCGGGGGTGAACTGCAGCCGGCGGGTCTCGAGCCGGAGGGTGCGGCTCAGGGTGCGCACGAGCAGCGTCTTGGCGACGCCGGGCACCCCCTCGAGGAGCACGTGGCCGTCGGCGAGCAGCGCGATGATGAGGCCCGTGATCGCGCCGTCCTGGCCGACGACGGCCTTGCCGACTTCGGCGCGCACACGGTTCAGGGCGTCGCGCAGCTCGGCGTCCGTCTGGATGGGGTCGGTCATGAGGGCCTTCCTGGTCGTTCGGTGGTCTGCGTGAGGTCGGCGTCGGGCCGGAGCGTTCGCCGCACCTCGGCCTCGAGCTCGTGGATGCCGGCGGCGAGCTCGACCAGCCGCCGGTCGTCGGCGGGCTCCTCGCCGACGAGCAGCCGCTCGGTGGCGTACGGGTCGCGGCCGGTCGCCAGCGCGGCGGCGAGGGCGATCTCTCGGGCGTCCGCCGAGCGAGGCAGCTTCAGCACGCCGGTCAGCCGGCCGAGCGCGCCGATCCTGAGCTGATCGAGCGCGTGGGTGCGCACCGCGCTGCGCTCGTAGAGGCGTGCGCGGCCCTCTCTCGTCTCGGCGACCGGGACGTCGACGACGAGGTCCTCCGCGACGAGCGGCCCGAAGCGGCGGCCCCGCCAGACGGCCGCCACGACGACGAGCACGATGGCGAGCAGGATGGTCGGGGTGACCCAGCCCGGGGTGAGCTCGCCGAGGGTGGGAGCCGTGGACGCGTCGACGTCCTCGATGCCGGGGACATACCAGGCGAGCTCGGCGGTCTGCCCGAGCAGCCCGAGCGCGAGCGCGGCGTTCCCGGCCTCGTCGACGGTGTCGTTCGCGAACGCCGTGGCCGCGGCGACGATCGCGACGCGGCCGCCCTCGCTCGGCCCTTCGGCGACGGCGACGCCGAACTCGCCGTCGGGGAAGCAGCCCTGCCAGCCCTCGGCCTGTGCCTCGTCGTCGACGCGGAGCAGCCGTTGCCCGTCCGACAGGGTCCCGGCCCGCTCCGCCGCCGGGAGGCGGCAGTCGGCTCCTTCGATCGCCCCGCTCGCAGCGCCGGCGAGCCGCACCCCGTCGACGAGTGCGGAGAGCGAGGCGAAGCCAGGTTCGACGACGACGAGCCGCTCGGCCGCGTGGCTGAGCTCGGCGAGGCGATCGGGGTCGAGGAAGCCCGCGGAGTCGGCGACGACGACGGTCGCTCCCGCACGGGCGGCGTCCTCGGCGTCGTCGAAGGCCGACACCTCGCGGACGTCGACGCCCTGTGCGCGGAGCACTTCGACGACGGCCTTCGCCCCGGCGGGACCGGGGTTGTCCGCGCCGAGCGCGGGGCCGCCGCCCCCCGGTGCTCCCTGGAGCAGGATCAGGGCGGCCGCCCCGAGGATCGCGACGGCGGCGATGGCGATCCAGGTGCGCGCACGACGGAGCCCGCCCCGGAGCGTCGGGGTGAGCGAGGTCGCCTGGGCGGGGCCGGCCGCGTCCTGCTCGGCGGGCGGCGCCTCCCGGCGGCTCATACGGGCACCGCCGGCCGGGCGGGCGCCGGTTCACTCGGCGTCGTGGCGGCGAGCCTCGTCTCGAGCTCGGTGAGCTGCTCGTACTCCGCCACCCCGCCGCTGCGGCCCAGATAGCGGACTTCGTCGAACGCGCGCGCGCCCTGCTGCAGCGCGGCCGAGGCGTCGGGGAACGGCGTCGCCGCGGCGGTCGCGATCGCGTGCGCGGTCGTGCCGGGGTGGATGCGCACGAGCTCGCGCTCGACGAGACCGCGGGCGAGCGCCCGGAACCGCTCCTCGATCGCGAGCGGCCAGTCGCCCGCCTGCGCCGCGAGCTCGGCGGCCCGACGGAGCTCGTCGAGCCCCCGGACGTCGCGGTCGTCGAACAGCGGCACCTGCGCGGCCCGCCGACGGCGGAGCCTCGGGAGGCCGAAGACCAGCAGGCCGACCACGACGAGTGCGACCACGATCAGCACCACGATGCCGATGACGAACGGCTGCGGGACCCCGCCCGCGCCGGAGAACAGCTCGTTCAGCGCCTCGCCGATGCGCTGCATCAGCCGGTCGAACCAGCTCGGCTCCGCCGCACGGTACTCCGGCTTCGCCAGCTCGTCGATGAGCCACCGCCGGGCCTCCTCGGCGTCCGGATCGACCGGGATCTCGATGCGCACGGGGCTCAAGCCCAGGTCGGCGCGGTCGCGGAGGGCGTCGCGGACGGCGCGAAGGGGTCGCCGACCGGGTAGCCCGCCTCGCGGAGCTCGACGTGCCGTTGCAGGACGAGGTCGAGTCCCTCCTTGCGCATGCGGAGGTCGACGTAGACGACCGCCACGACGGCGGACTGGACGACGGCCGTGACCGCGCCGATGACGAGCGAGAGCACCATCGAGATGGCGTACACGGCGATGATCGCCCCCGTGCCGCTGCCCGTGCCGGTCGGGTCGACGAGGCCGGCGATGATGCCGCCGATGAGGCTGACGGGCGTGGTCACGAGCTGCGCGGCGAAGGAGAGGATCACGGCCACGAGGGCCTCGACGCCGAAGGTGCGCCAGAAGTACCCGTTCGTGAGCTGCCACGACCGTGCGATCCCGCGCCCGACCCCGGCCCCCTCCATCACGATGACGCTCGGCACCAGGGAGAGCTTGACGGCCAACCAGACGGCGACCGCCCCGATGGCGAGGGCGACGACGCCGATGATGAGCACGGTCGCGACGACCCCGCCGACTCCGCCGGACGTGGTCGATGCGAAGCCGACGCCCACGAGGATGCCGAACAGCACGAGCGCGACGATCGCGATGATGACCGCGAGCGCGACGAGGAGCGTCCAGCCGATGAGGGGCCAGATGCGCCGGGCGGTGCGTCGCCAGAGCTCGCCGAAGCGGAGCCGCTCGCCGAGGGTGCTGCTCGCCACCTCGACGACCATGATGCCCTGCAGGAACGCGCTGCCCACGACGGACAGCGCCAGCGGGATCAGCATCAGGAGGAGGAAGCCGCCGATGGCGCCGGCGGTGACGGCATCCTGGTCGGCGGCGCTCGCGGACCCGACCCGCGACGTCATGGCGAAGAAGAACGGGACGAACGCGCCGACGGTCGTGAGCGCCACGACGAGCTGCACGATGAGGCCGCTGCCGAGCACGGGGCCGGGGTTGCGCCGCAGGGTGCGGAACGGCGCCCACATGAGGGTGCCGAACCCGAGCGGGCGGAGCGGCAGGAGGCCCGGCTTCGGCGGCGGCGTCCAGCCGGGCTGGGGTGCGCCGTACCCGGGCGGCTGGGGCGGGCCGTATCCCGGCTGGGGTGCGCCGTATCCCGGCTGGGGTGCGCCGTACCCGGGCTGCGGTGCGCCGGGCGCCGCCCACCCGCCCGCGGGAGTCCCGCCGTTCACCGGCGGCGGCCACGCGCCCTGTCCGGGCGCCTGCCACTGCGGATCGGTCACGAAGGGCTCCTTCCGGCGGTCTCCCCATGCTTTCACATCCAGCGCGGGACGCGCGTCCGCCCCGCACTGTCCGGCCGGGGAACGCCGGGTTCCAGCCTCGTCCGTCGTCGAGCGGCTACGCTTGGACGACCGGCCACGTCGCAGAAGCCCCGGCCCGAGCGGAGATGTGAATCGATGTCCCAACGCATCCTGGTCGTCGACGACGACACGGCCCTCGCCGAGATGATCGGCATCGTGCTGCGTTCCGAGGGCTTCGAGCCGCTGTTCTGCGCCGACGGCGCGCAGGCCGTCGAGGCGTTCCGCGAGGCGCGACCGGATCTCGTGCTCCTCGATCTCATGCTGCCCGGCATGGACGGCATCGAGGTCTGCGGCCGCATCCGCGCCGAGTCGGGGACCCCGATCATCATGCTCACGGCGAAGAGCGACACGACCGATGTCGTGCGCGGCCTCGAGTCGGGCGCGGACGACTACATCGTGAAGCCCTTCAATCCGAAGGAGCTCATCGCCCGCATCCGCACGCGCCTGCGCCCCGCCCCCGAGCAGGCTCCCGAGACGCTCGGCGTCGGCGATCTCGTCATCGACGTCGCGGGGCACGAGGTGCGGCGCGGCGACGAGCGCATCAACCTCACACCGCTCGAGTTCGACCTGCTGCACACCCTCGCCGCGAAACCGCAGCAAGTGTTCACCCGCGAGATGCTCCTCGAACAGGTCTGGGGCTACCACTACAAGGCCGACACCCGGCTCGTGAACGTGCACGTCCAGCGCCTCCGGGCCAAGGTCGAGCACGACCCGGACAACCCCCGCATCGTCATGACCGTGCGCGGCGTGGGCTACCGCGCCGGCGCCACCACCTAGCCCATGAGCACGGCCGAGGCGGCGCCGGCGACGCTGCGGATCGGCCGCTGGCGAGGCATCCCGCGGCGGCTGGCGACCCTGTGGCGCCACTCGCTGCAGTTCCGCACCGTGCTGATCACCCTGGCGTTGTCCGGGCTCGCCATCCTCGTGATCGGGCTGTACATCAGCTTCAGCGTCGCCTCCAATCTCTTCCAGACGCAGCTCGAGCAGGTGCTGGGCTCGTCCAACAACGCGACCGCGGCGGCGCAGCGCATCCTGAACCCCTCCGACGCCTCCGACCAGGCGGCCATGCAGTCCCTGATGGACTCGACGGTGAAGATCGTGCAGTCGAGCTCGGGCAGCTCGCTCATCGGCGTGTACCGCGCGCCCGACCAGGACCCGTCGACGATCGCCCCCCTCGGCAGCATCGCGCCCGGCCTCGAGGCGGTCCTCAGCGACGAGCTGCGCGAACGGGTGCAGGAGAACCCCGGCGGCCAGTTCTGGCAGTCGGTCGCGCTCGACGACGGCGAGGGCGGGACGGACCCCGGGGTGGTGGTCGGCTCCGACCTGCAGGTGCCCGGTGCCGGGCGCTACGAGCTGTACATCGGCTACGACTTCGCGGACGCCCAGCAGACCCTCGACCAGATGCAGGCCACGGGCATCGTCGGGGCGATCGCGCTGCTCGCGCTGCTCGCGGTCATCACCCTCCTCGTCGTGCGGTGGGTCATCGAACCGATCCGCACCGCGGCCGTGACCAGCCGACGGCTCGCGGCCGGCGACCTCGGCGTGCGGATGCCGGAGAAGGGCGAGGACGAGCTCGCCACGCTCGCGGCCTCCTTCAACGGCATGGCCGACAGCCTGCAGGCCCGCATCCGCGAGCTCGCCGAGCTCTCGGTCGTGCAGCAGCGCTTCGTGTCCGACGTCTCGCACGAACTCCGCACGCCGCTCACGACCATCCGGCTCGCGGGGGACGTGCTCTACGGCCAGCGCGACGACTTCCCGGGCCCGACGGCGAGGACGGTCGAGCTCCTGCACACCCAGACCGACCGCTTCGAGCAGCTCCTCGCCGACCTCCTCGAGATCAGTCGATACGACGCCGGCTCGGTGGAGCTCGCGACCGAGCCGACGAACCTGGTGCACCTGGCGGGCGACGCCATCGAGTCGATGCACGAGCTCGCGCAGGAGCGCGGCAGCGAGCTCCGCCTCGACGCGCCCGGCGGCCACCTCGACGCGCACGTCGACCCCCGGCGGATCCGTCGCATCGTCCGCAACCTCCTCGGCAACGCGATCGAGCACGGCGAGGGACGGCCCATCGTGATCGCCGTCGACTCGAACGAGCAGGCGGTCGCGCTGAGCGTCCGCGACTACGGGCTCGGGATGAGCGACGAGGAGCAGTCGCACGTCTTCGACCGGTTCTGGCGCGCCGACCCGAGCCGGACCCGGACGATCGGCGGCACCGGGCTCGGGCTCGCGATCTCGCTCGAGGACGCGGTCGCCCACGGCGGCGCGCTCGACGTCTGGTCTCGGCCCGGCGTCGGCACGCTCTTCCGGCTGACTGTGCCGCGGATGGCCGGCGGCGAGATCGCCTCCTCGCCGCTGCCGCTGATCCCGGTCGACCCGGAGGCCGTCGGGCCCGGGGCGCCGAACGCGATGACGACCGACACGAAGAGCCTGGGGGTGCCCGATGCGTAGGGGGATCGCGCTCGCCGCGGCGGCGCTCGCCGCCCTGCTGCTGGCGAGCTGTGCGTCGCTGCCGAGCTCCGGCGGGGTGAACGCCGGCAGCCCGGGCACGGGCGACGAGGCGCTCGAGCTCGACCTGCAGGCCCCCTCGCCGACGGAGGGCGCGAGCCAGGAGGAGATCCTCCGCGGCTTCATCAACGCGGCGACGAGCCCGCGGAGCAACTACGCCGTGGCGAGGCAGTACCTGGCGCCCGAGTTCGCCGACGAGTGGCAGCCGGGCGAGGGCGCCACGATCGACCGATTCGCCGATCGCGACACGGTCCGCGTGAACGACGGCGAGCTCCGGATCGACGCGGTGCCGGCCGCGGAACTCGCGGCGAACGGGCAGTACCAGGCGGCGCAGTCGCAGGCGCCGATCCAGCTCGACTACCGCTTCGCGCGGGTCGGCGGCGAGTGGCGGATCAGCGAGGCCCCCGCCGGCGTGCTGATGGACGAGTCGAACTTCTCCCGCGTGTACCGCACCCACACCCTCTACTACTACGATCGCGACTTCCGCTTCGCGGTGCCGGACGTGCGCTGGTTCGCGGGGCGCGAGTCGGTGCAGACGAGCATCGTGCGGGCGCTCCTCGCCGGCCCGGCGGACTGGCTCGACGCCGGCGTGGTCTCGGCGTTCCCCGAGGGGGTGCGGCTCGATCCGGACGCGGTCCCGATCGACGGCGGCATCGCCGACGTCTCGCTCGAGGGCGTGCCGGCCGATGACGAGCTGGCGTCGCAACGCATGCGCTTCCAGCTGAAGGAGAGCCTCGCCTCGGTGCCGAACGTGGACGACGTGCAGCTCTCGCTCGACGGGACGGTCCAGGGTGGCGCGCTCACCTTCGCCGCCGTGACCGACCCGGTCGGCGACTCGAGGCCCGTCGTCTACGACGGCACCACCTTCGGCCGTCTCGTCGCCAACGGCGGCGGGATCGAGCCGATCCCCGGGCTGTCCGACCAGGTCGCGGCGCTGCTGCCGACGGCGGCGGCGCTCGCCCCGGAAGCGCAGTCGGCGGCGGTCCGCTCGGTGGAGGGCGACGTCTATCGCGTCCGCCCGGACGAGCAGCCGGTCCGCGTCGACGATCGCGACGGGCTGATCGCGCCCGCCATCGACGGGCAGGGGTACATCTGGACCGTGCCGGCCGGGGCGGCGCGCGAGATCCGCGCCACGGGCACGGACGGCACCACGGTGGCGCTCACCCCGCCCTGGACGGCGAACACCATCGCCTCGATGGAACTCTCCCCGGACGGCACGAGGCTCGTCGCGCTCCTCGACGACGGCACGGGGAGCCGCTTCGTCGCGGTCTCCGTGGGCCGGACGGCCGCCGGTGCGCCCCAGTCGATCGGTTCGGTGCAGCTCGTGCTGGCCGGCGAGGCCGGTGCGGCCGAGGACGTCAGCTGGCTCGACCAGACGACCGTGGCCTCGTTGACCTCCGCGGAGGGCGGCAGCGCGATCGTGAGCCAGGTGCTGGGCGGGCTCGCCACCCGTCGCGACGGACCGGCGGGGGGCGTGCAGATCGACGCGGCGGCGAGCCCTCGGGAGTACCGGGTGCTCACCACGGCCGGCGAGCTCGAGACGGTGAGCGGGGTCGGCTGGCAGGTCCGGGCGGGCGATCTGCGGTTCCTCGGCACCCAGCTCGCCGGCTGAGTCGCGCCCCTCCGTCCCCACGCCGACCCCGGCGTCGTCATCCACGGATCCTCGCTCGGACGTGGCAGCGCGCAATCCCGCTGGAATGGTGGCGGAATGAGGTTCGCCGCGGTCCGCGCCGCCGTCGCCGAGGCGGTCGCGCTCGCACTCCCGGTCTCCTGCGCCGGCTGCGGCGCGTTCGACCGGGCGGTCTGCCGAGCCTGCCGGGCCGAGCTCGTGCCGGCGCCGCGGCTCGTCGTCCGAGACCGCGCCGGGACGGCCCTCACGGCCTGGGCGGGGCTCGCCTACCGCGGAGCGGTCCGCCCCGTGCTCGGCGCCTACAAGGACGGCGGGCGCACCGACGCCGCCCCGGCGCTCGTGCCCGCGCTCGCCGCGTCGATCGACGCGGCGCTCCGGGCCGCGGCCCACCGCACCGGGAGCGCCGGCATCGAACTCTGCACGATCCCGTCGACGCCGTCGGCCATCCGGGCGCGCGGGTACCGCCCGGTCGACCGGTTGCTCGCGCGGCTCGACCTGCGCGCCGCGCGCGTGCTGCGACCGATCGCCGGACACCTCGATCAGGCGGGTCTCGACGCCGAGGCGCGCCGGCGCAACGCGTCGGGCTGGCTGCGGGCCCGCGGGGCCGGAGGGCGCCGCTTCCTGGTGGTCGACGACGTGCTCACGACGGGGGCGACGCTGGCCGCGGCGGTGGCCGCGCTGGAATCTGGCGGTGCCGAGGTCGTGGGGTGCGCGGTGCTGGCCGAGACGCCGCTGCACCGTGATGAACATCGCAGGAGATCCTCGGCGAACTCTCCGTGACAACCGAGCCGAAGCGGGCTACGGTGGCAGCACAGGCGTGGTCCAACCACCCTTCAGAACCGGGTGACACGCCGGGAGATGGAGGCCGTAATGGAACTGAACATCGTCGGACGCAACCTTGGGGTCACCGATCGATTCCGTGCCTACGTCACAGAGAAGGCCGAGAAGGTCTCGCACCTGGCCGAGCGTGCGATCGCGCTGGATGTGAAGCTCGTGCGCCACAGCGAGAAGAACGGCAACCCCGGTCCAGACCGCGTCGAGCTCACGCTCGTCGGGCGCGGTCCCGTCGTCCGGGCGGAGGCGGACGGCAGCGACAAGTACGCCGCGTTCGATGTGGCGCTCGGGCGATTGCTCGAGCGGGTCCGCCGGGCGAAGGATCGGAAGAAGGTGCATCGGGGTGGGGCGCACCGGCCCACCTCGCTCAGAGAAGCTGCCGACGCGGGCTTCGCGGGAGTCGGAGTCCAGGCCGCGGGGGCGGAGGTGCTCGAACAGGTCCGCACCGGCAGCATCCCGGTCGTCGACGAGCAGGAGGACCACGGCGAAGACGAGGTGTACACCCCGGTCGTGATCCGGCGGAAGGTGTTCGCCTCCGCGCCGATGTCGGTCGACGAGGCCCTGTACTTCATGGAACTCGTCGGACACGACTTCTACCTCTTCGTCGACTCCGAGTCGGGCCGGCCGAGCGTCGTCTATCGCCGCAAGGGCTGGGACTACGGGGTCATCGGCATCGACGAGCAGGCTGACGCCGTCGTCGACAGCCCGGTGACGAAGGGACGCGAGGCGGTCGCCTCCTAGAACGTGGGAACGCGCGGGGCATCCGGTCCGAGATCGGATGCCCCGCGTCACGTCCGTCCGCCCGCCCCGACGCGCGCCGCCGCGCCCGGCGCCGGCGTCCCGGCATCCGGCTCGTGTCCAGCTCGCTGGCCACTAGCATGGCTATGATGACCGTCTGCACAGGCGGCAGCGGGCGCGCCCTCCACCCGAGCGGGTGCGGCCGACGACACTGGGAGAGCATTTCGTGGCTTCGATTCTGGAAAAGGTCCTGCGCGTCGGCGAGGGCCGCACCCTCAAGCGCCTCGAGAACTACGCGAAGGCCATCAACGCCCTCGAGGACGACTTCAAGGACCTCAGCGACGAGGAACTGAAGCACGAGACCGTCGAGCTTCGCGAGCGCTACTCGAACGGCGAGTCGCTCGACGACCTGCTGCCCGAGGCGTTCGCGGCCGTGCGCGAGGCCTCTCGCCGCACGCTCGGCCTTCGTCACTTCGACGTGCAGCTCATGGGTGGGGCGGCGCTCCACCTCGGCAACATCGCCGAGATGAAGACCGGTGAGGGCAAGACGCTCGTCGCGACGACCGCGGCGTACCTCAACGCCCTCACGAGTCGCGGCGTCCACATCATCACCGTGAACGACTTCCTCGCCTCGTACCAGTCGGAGCTCATGGGCCGCGTGTTCCGCGCGCTCGGCATGACGACGGGCTGCATCCTCTCCGGGCAGACCCCGCAGCAGCGACGCGAGCAGTACGCGGCCGACATCACCTACGGCACGAACAACGAGTTCGGCTTCGACTACCTGCGCGACAACATGGCGTGGCAGGCCTCCGACATGGTGCAGCGCGGTCACTACTTCGCCATCGTCGACGAGGTCGACTCGATCCTCATCGACGAGGCGCGCACGCCGCTCATCATCTCCGGCCCCGCCTCGGGCGAGGCGAACCGCTGGTTCACCGAGTTCGCCCGGCTCGCCGAACGCCTCGTCCCCGGCGAGGACTTCGAGGTCGACGAGAAGAAGCGCACCGTCGGCGTGCTCGAGCCCGGCATCGAGAAGGTCGAGGACTACCTCGGCATCGACAACCTGTACGAGTCGGCGAACACGCCGCTCATCTCCTTCCTGAACAACTCGATCAAGGCGCGGGCGCTGTTCAAGAAGGACAAGGACTACGTCGTGATGAACGGCGAGGTGCTGATCGTCGACGAGCACACCGGCCGCATCCTCGTCGGCCGCCGCTACAACGAGGGCATCCACCAGGCGATCGAGGCGAAGGAGGGCGTGCAGGTCAAGGCCGAGAACCAGACGCTCGCGACCGTCACCCTGCAGAACTACTTCCGGCTCTACTCGAAGCTCTCCGGCATGACCGGTACCGCCGAGACCGAGGCAGCCGAGTTCATGTCGACGTACAAGCTCGGCGTCGTGCCGATCCCGACGAACAAGCCGATGCAGCGCATCGATCAGCCCGACCTCGTCTACAAGAACGAGGAGTCGAAGTTCGCGCAGGTCGTCGAGGACATCGTCGAGCGGTACAAGAACGGCCAGCCGGTGCTCGTCGGCACGACGAGCGTCGAGAAGAGCGAGTACCTCTCCCGGCTGCTCGCGAAGAAGGGCGTGCGCCACGAGGTCCTGAACGCGAAGAACCACGCGCGCGAGGCCGCGATCATCGCCCAGGCCGGCCGCCACGGCGCCGTCACCGTCGCCACCAACATGGCCGGTCGAGGCACCGACATCATGCTGGGCGGCAACGCCGAGTTCATCGCCGTGCAGCGCATGCACGAGAAGGGCCTGTCGCCGGTCGACACGCCCGAGGAGTACGAGGCCACCTGGGACGAGGTCTTCGCCGAGGTGAAGCGCGAAGTCGAGACCGAGGGCGAGAAGGTCCTCCAGGCCGGTGGGCTGTACGTGCTCGGCACCGAACGGCACGAGTCGCGACGCATCGACAACCAGCTCCGCGGCCGTTCCGGTCGACAGGGCGACCCCGGCGAGAGCCGCTTCTACCTCTCGCTCACCGACGACCTCATGCGCCTGTTCAACGCCGGCGCGGCCGAGAGCATCATGTCGCGCGGCGTGCCCGACGACGTGGCGATCGAGTCGAAGGTCGTCTCCCGGGCCATCCGTTCGGCGCAGTCGCAGGTCGAGGCGCGCAACGCCGAGATCCGCAAGAACGTGCTGAAGTACGACGATGTGCTGAACCGCCAGCGCGAGGCGATCTACTCCGACCGCCGGCACATCCTCGAGGGCGACGACCTGCACGAGCGCACGCAGGCGTTCCTCGAGAACGTCATCGACGAGGTGCTCGACCAGCACACGGCCGAGGGCAACCCCGACGAGTGGGACCTCGACGCGCTGTGGACCGAGCTCAAGACGCTCTACCCGATCGACATCACGATCGACGAGGTCGTCGCCGAGGCCGGCGAGAAGGGGCGGGTCAACCGCGACTTCATCCGCCGCGAGATCCTCTCCGACGCGAAGCTCGCCTATCAGCGCCGCGAGGAGCAGCTCGGCAGCCCGGCGATGCGCGAGCTCGAGCGCCGCGTCGTCCTCTCGGTGATCGACCGCCGCTGGCGCGACCACCTCTACGAGATGGACTATCTGAAGGACGGCATCGGCCTGCGCGCCATGGCGCAGCGCGATCCGCTGGTCGAGTACCAGCGCGAGGGCTACGCGATGTTCCAGCAGATGATGGGCTCGATCCGCGAAGAGACGGTCGGCTTCCTGTTCAACCTCGAGGTCGAGGTCGCGCAGCAGGGCGGCGTCGCGGGGCCGAACATCGAGGCCAAGGGGCTCGGCCGGCAGGCCACCCCCGAGGAGAAGCTCAGCTACACCGCGCCGAGCGATTCTGGCGAGGCCGAGGTGCGCAACCAGCGCGGTCAGCTGCAGCAGGCCGCGACGCAGCGTCTTCGCCGTGCGGTTGCCGAGTCGCAGAGCGAGGGCGCGGGCGAGGCGCCCACCCAGGGCGGTGCCCGGGGCGCCTTCGGGCAGGCCACCGGCGAGGCGGCTCCGCAGAACCGCGCCGAGCGGCGCGCGCAGGACCGCAAGGGCCGCTAGCGGGTCACCGCCGAGACTCGACCGAGGAGGGCCGCGCATCCGAGCGATGCGCGGCCCTCCTCGCGTCGCGTGGCGGTCGGCCGGCGGGGGATGCCGCGTCGATCGCCGGAGGATGCCGCTCCGCGGGCTCGACGCGTCCGGACGGAGGCCGGGCGGTGCGGCTCAGAGCACGCCGAGGACCGAGGCCCGCCAACGGGCGTCGAACCCCTCGATGCGGATGACGATGGCACGGGTGCGCGGGCGCTGGTGCACGAGCACCACGGCTTCGACGACGCCGTCGGCGGGCTCGCTGGCTCGGATGGTGCCGATCGCGAACACCGGCCGGTGCGGCCGTGCACCGCGAACACGCCTCGCGCGGGATGCGAGGGCGACGCGCTTCTCGAGCCCGCGATAGACGTCGTCCGTCACCCAGCGCGCCAACTGTTCGAGGTCTCTCGCGCCGGCGAGGGCCTCGACGACGCAGTGCGCGAGGTTCCGAAGCACCGGGATCGGGTCGGGAAGCTCGGCGCGACCGACCGGCTGCGGCCCGAAGAAGTCGTCGCGGTCGAGGGGGCCGGGTTCGTCGAACGCGTCGCCGGCGTGCGCCGGCTCGAAGTGCGGGGCCATCGTGCTCCTGGATCGTGGCGATCGTCGGAGACAGCCCGACGACCGGATCACCCCCGGACGGGGGAGGTGGGGGATCCGTGCTTGAACGCTAAGGCGCGCCTGGAATCCCTGTCAAGCCGAGCGGGCTCCTGTGGAGAGTCGAGGGCGGAGGGTGCCCGCCCAGACTAGGGTCGTCGGCATGCGCTGGGAACGCCTGATCGACGACCTCGCCGCGCAGATCGATCACGAGCAGCGCGAGGAGGAGCGCGCGCTCGCGCTCGAGGAGGAGCGGCACCGGCTCGGCCGGCTGACGTTGCGTGATCGCGTCCGTGCACTGCACGGCGCCGGGCTGCCGGTGCGCTGCGAACTCGTCGACGGGCGGGCGCTCACCCTCGTGCCGGATTCGATCGGCCGAGACTGGCTGGCGGGCAGGGCGGAGGTCCACCTCGGCGCTCGGGTGATCGTGCACTTCCCCGCCGTTGAGGCGATCCTGCCGGTTCGCGACGAGCTCGCGGCGAGTCTCGAGCCGCTTCCGGAGTCGCCGACGGCGCTTGCGGCTCGGATCGGATTCGGCTTCCTGCTGCGGGATCTCGCGCGTCGCCGATCGCCGGTGCTCGTCCATGGCGTCGCGGGTGCCGACTGGCACGGCACCATCGATCGCGTCGGCGCCGACCACGTCGAGCTCGCCCTGCACGCACGCGGAGTGCCGCGCCGCGAGGCTGAGGTCCGGGGCTATCGGCTCGTGCCGTTCGAGCGGATCTCGACGGTCGTGTTCTGAGGCGAGCGCGTTCGATCGGCTCGGCGGGTTCGGCCCATTCGTGGTATCCCGTGATGGACTTGTGCTGGCGCCGTCCTCACGGTCGGCGCCTTCAGCGCCCGGCCCCAGTTCGACTGACGGGTTGGTCGGCTGACGGGTCGGTCGGGTGTCACGCTGGCCGGTGGTCGGCCCGGTCGAGGGGAACCGGCTCAGTCGACCGGGCGGACGCCGCCGCGTCGAACGCCCGAGAACTCGACGACGTTGGCGAACTCGCCCTGATTCCACGCGGTGTGCCGTCGGGTCGCCTCGTACTGCTCGTCGATCCACACTTCGAGCTGCGCCCGCTCGACGCGCCACGGGCCGCGTTCGCCGATGCGGATGGCGGGGAGCTCGCCGGAGCGGATGAGCCCGTCGACGGTGCCCACATCGACGGCGAGCAGCTCCGCCGTGTCGGCGATGGACAGGAATCGCCCGAGCTCGCCGTCGGATCCGGGTGAGGTCATGCCTCGATTATCGACCCGGTGGGCGCGGAAGGCACCCGCTGTGGATAACTCCGGGCGCGGAGTCGCTGCCGTCGCGACGATGGGTGTGCTCGGTCGTCTGCTGGAACGACGCCGAGCGAAGGCGACGCCGAGCCGCGACGGCGAACGAACGAGAGGGAGAACGAATGGGCTGGCGTGGGCGACGGGGCCGGAGCATCGATGTCAGGCTGGTGGTCGGGGTGCTGCTCGTCGTCGGGTCCGTCGTCGGCGTCTGGGCGATCGTCGGTGGGCTCGACCGTTCGGTCGAGGTCTACGCGGCTCGCGACACGATCACCGCGGGCTCGAAGCTCGACCACGACGATCTCCAGGTGGTCCGCGTCGTGCTGGGCGAGCGTGCGGCGCACTACCTCTCGGTCGAGTCCGACCCGGCGGCCGACGCGGTGCTCGCGCGCACGGTCGGGCCGGGCGAGCTCGTTCCGCTCGCCGCCGTCGACGAGGTCGGCGATGCGACCACCGCGGCCGTGGTGGTCGCGAGCCGCGGGGCGCTGGCGGCGGCCGTCCAGCCCGGCGCCATGGTCGATGTCTGGGCGGCCGACGCGGTCGACCGAGGCTTCGCCCCGCCGGTGGTGCTCGTGCCCGGTGCGGAGGTCGCCTCGGTACGGCACCCCGATGGGCCCGGCGCCGACGGCCCGCTCGTCGAGTTGCGGATCGATCGCGAGCGCGTGCCGCTCCTGCTCGAAGCGCTCGCCTCCGGCGACACGATCGACCTCGTGCCCGCGCGGCCGGCCGACTGATGGCCCGGCTCGCCGTCGCGCTCGGGCGCGAGTTGGAGCACCGGCTGCTTCCGGACGCGGTCGAACACGGCCATCGCGTGGTCGCGCGCGTCGGCGCCTGGCCGGAGCTGCTCGTCGCCCTGCGCGAGTGCGCGCCGGAAGTGGTCCTCGTCGGCGCCGGTGCGCTCACGTTCGATCGGGAGCTTCTGAGCGCGTGCGATGCCGCCGGCGTCCGCGTCATCGCGATCGCGGACGATGACCGCGAGCGCGCGGCGGCGCGCGCCGCCGGGCTGCTCGAGGTCCTCGGGCCGGCGGTCGCGTGGTCCGATCTCGAGCCGGTCGTCGCGGGCACGGCTCCGACGCCCCCGCCTCCCCTCCCGAGCACGGCGCGCACGATTGCCGTCTGGGGGCCGTCCGGAGCGCCGGGGCGTACGACGATCGCCGTCAACCTCGCGGCCGAGCTCGCGGCCGCCGGCCGGCGCGTCGTGCTCGTCGACGCCGACCCGTACGGTGGAGCGGTGGCCCTCGCGCTCGGGCTGCTCGACGAGACCCCCGGGTTCGCCGCCGCGTGCCGGCTGGCCGGCATGGGGGCGCTCGACCGATCCGAACGCGAGCGGCTGGCGCAGCGATGCACGACGAGCGGTGCGGAGTTCGAGGTGTTCACGGGGCTCATCGGGCCGGCGCGCTGGCCTGAGCTCGGCGCGGAGCGGGTGGCCTCCGCCGTCGCCTCGATCGCGGAGCACGCCGACGCGGTGGTCATCGACACGGGCTTCAGCCTCGAGCGCGACGAGGAGCTCACGAGCGACCAGTTCGCGCCGCGGCGAAACGCCGCGACCTTCGCCGCGCTCGAGGCGGCCGATCGGGTGCTCGCCGTCGGGCTCGCCGACCCGCTCGGCCTCGGTCGGCTGCTCCGCGGCTGCGTCGAGCTCGCCGAGCTGGTCGACCCCGCGCAGCTCGACGTGATCGTGAACCGGGTGCGGCAGGGCGCACTCGGGGTGGGGGCGTACGCCCAGGTGCGAGCGACCCTGCAGCGGCTCGGCGGCATCGAGCGGGCCTGGCTCCTCCCGCACGACGGCCGAGGCGCGGATGCCGCGATCCTCCGGGCGCGGGCGCTTCGCGATGCGGCGCCGCGTTCGCCGCTGGCGACGGCGATCCGGGAGTACGCGGCGGAGCGGTTCCCCGCTCCACCCGGGACCATCGGCACCGACGGGGGCGGGGCGACCGGGCCCCGGTCGGGCGCCGCCCGGACGGGACGCCCGGCGCCCGAGTCCTCGGGTTCCGGCATCCGTGGAACGCGTCTCCTCGATCGCGTGCGACGCCGCCCGCCGCACTACGCTTGAGCTGTGTCGACCCTCAGTGAACTCGTCCTCGCCCAGGGCCGCAGCAGTCAGGCCGACGTCGACTGGCTGCACATGCTCGTCGGCGACCTGCAGCTGCTCGCCGATCTCGCCTTCGCGGACATCGTGCTGTGGGTGCCGTCCGGCGACGACGACTTCGTCGCGGTCGCGCACTCGCGTCCGTCGAGCGCCGCGACGCTCTTCTACCGCGACTTCGTCGGTCAGCGCATCAAGCCGCAGTGGCGGGAGCTCGTCACGCAGGCGTACTCGGGCGCGCAGATCGTCGATTCCTCCGCTCCCGACTGGTACGAGGAGATGCCGACCAGGGTTCGCGCCGTCCCCGTCATGCGACGGCTCGCCGAGGCGAGCACCGCCGTGGCCCCCGAGCCGGTCGCCGTGATCACCCGCCACACGAACCTGGGCGCGACCCGGACCCCGAGCCGGCAGGAGCTGACGTTCAACGACTGCGCCGGCGAGCTGTTCCAGATGATCGCCTCCGGTGACTTCCCCGATCTGGGGGCGCCGACCGGGCCGCGCCGCGGTGCGCCCCGCGCCTCCGACGGGCTCATCCGGCTCGACGTCGACGGCATCACCACCTTCGCGAGCCCGAACGCCCTCTCGGCGTTCAACCGCATGGGCTTCGACGACGAGCTGGAGGGCGAGTCGCTCGCCGACGTCACCACCCGCCTGCTCGCCGGCAAGCTGGTCGTCGACGAGTCGCTGCCGCTCGTCGTGACCGGCCGCGCCCCCTGGCGAACCGACGTGGAGTCCCGGGGGGTCACCGTCTCCCTGCGAGCCATCCCGATCCGCCGCACGGGCGAGCGCATCGGCGCGATCGTGCTCACGCGCGACGTCACCGAACTCCGCCACCAGGAGCAGGAGCTCATCACGAAGGACGCGACCATCCGGGAGATCCACCACCGGGTGAAGAACAACCTGCAGACGGTGGCGTCGCTGCTGCGCATCCAGGCGCGGCGCACCCACTCCGACGAGGCGCGCGAGGCGCTCACGCAGGCGATGCGCCGGGTCGGCGCGATCGCGGTCGTGCACGACACACTGTCGACCGGTCTCTCGCAGAACGTCGACTTCGACGAGGTCTTCGACCGGGCGCTGCTGCTCGTCGCCGAGGTCGCCGCGGCGCACAACACGACGGCGCACCCGAAGCGTTCGGGGAGTTTCGGCGTCCTGCCGAGCGAGTACGCGACCCCCCTCGCGCTGGCACTGACCGAGCTCGTCACCAACGCGGTCGAGCACGGGCTCGCGGGCCGCGTCGGCGAGGTCGAGGTGGTGGCCGACCGATCCGACCAGGTGCTGACCGTGCAGGTCCGTGACACCGGTTCGGGGCTGCCGGAGGGGCGGGTCGGCGAGGGGCTCGGCACGCAGATCGTGCGCACCCTCATCCAGGGCGAGCTCGGCGGGACGATCGACTGGCACACCGTCGTCGGAACCGGCACCGAGGTGACCATCGAGGTGCCGATGCGCTGGATCGCCCCGGCCTGAGCGGGCGCGCGGGCGGTCGGCGCACTCCGGGCCGGTCGGGGGACTCGCGCCTCGGGGCGGCCTACCATGGTCGGTATGAACGATGCACGACTCGCCCCCGGCGATCTCGCCCCCGACTTCACGCTCGACGACCAGGACGGCACTCCCGTGACGCTCTCGTCGCTCCGCGGCGGCAAGGTGGTGCTCTACTTCTATCCCGAGGCGATGACCCCGGGCTGCACCACCGAGGCGTGCGACTTCCGTGACAGCCTCAACTCGTTCAAGGCCGCGGGCATCCGTGTGCTCGGCGTCTCCAAGGACGAGGTCGAGAAGCTGAAGCGCTTCGCCGAGCGCGACCGACTGAACTTCACCCTGCTCGCCGACCCGGATCTCGCGGTCCAGCAGGCCTACGGCGTCTGGGGCGAGAAGTCGCTCTACGGCAAGATCGTCGTCGGCTCGATCCGTTCCACCTTCGTGGTCGACGAGGACGGCCGCATCGCGAAGGCCTTCTACAACGTGAAGGCCACCGGGCACGTCGCCCGGATCCGCCGCGAGCTCGGCCTCGACGGCTGACCCATCGCCGCACACCGCCGGGGCGGTGCCGGGCGCTCAGTGCTCCGGTGCCGCCCCGGCGTTCCCGTAGGCGCGGCGCACCGACGGCGCGAGCATCAGCACGACGACGACGATCGCCGGGATGAGGAGCGCCCACCCGAGATCGGGCCTGGCGAAAAAGCCCTGGAAGGCGCCGGCCGCGACGGAGACCTGGAGCACCTGCCAGACGATGGCGCCGGCCCTCGACCAGCCGGCACGGCGGATCGAGGCGACCGCCACGGCGGCGGTGAAGACGGCGCCGATCGCGACGAGCACGACGAGTGCGACGGCGGTCGCGTAGGACGACGGCGCGAGCGTGAAGAGATCGACGACGAGCCAGATCAGCACGCCCGCCACGGCGAGCGCCTCGAGCACGAGCAGCACGTTCACGATCGCGAGTGCCGCGCGGGGGACTCCCTGATCAGCGGGCGGTTCCTCGGCTGAGGCGGGGCGGTCGGAGCTCTGATTCACAGCGATATCCCATACACGGCTATTGATTCGACCCCGTCGCTATGCCACGATTTACAAGGCCGAGTTGATGCTCACAGGGTGGTGAGCCGATCAATCATGATCCTACTTCCCGAGACTTGGCTTTCCCCCCGCAACACCGCCACCGAGTTCGTGCGTACGCGAGTACGTCCGAACGAATTGGCCGCGCGAGAGCGCGCGAGCGTGACTGCGACGAGTAGCAACAAGGAGCATCTCCATGGATTGGCGCGACAAAGCCGCCTGCCTCACCGCCGACCCCGAACTGTTCTTCCCGGTGGGGAACACTGGTCCGGCCGTCGACCAGATCGAGAAGGCGAAGGCCGTCTGCGCCCGTTGCACGGTCACCGAGATCTGCCTGCAGTACGCCCTCGAGACCGGTCAGGACTCGGGCGTCTGGGGTGGCCTCAGCGAAGACGAGCGCCGCGCTCTGAAGCGCCGCGCCGCGCGCGCCCGCCGCGCCGGCTGACCACCGCACCACGACCTCCATCGAGCCGAGGCCGGACGACACCACCCCGTCCGGTGCTCGGCTCGATCAGTGTCCGCCGCGATCGGCGGCGCCCGGTGCGGTCGAGAACGTCTCGAGCAGCCGCTGCAGCGAGTCCAGCCGGGCCCGCCCGGTCTCGTCGAGCTCGCCGTCCGCGGCCGCGTCGTTGAGCGCGCAATCCGGGGCGTCGGGCAGGTGGGTGCATCCCCTCGGACAGCGTTCCGCGATCTCGGCGAGGTCGGTGAACGAGCGCAGGATGTTCGCGGGGTCGACATGGCCGAGGCCGAACGAGCGCACGCCGGGGGTGTCGATGACCCAGCCGTCGCCCTCCGCGGCCTCGAGGCGGAGCGAGACCGTCGACGATGAGGTGTGCCGGCCGCGCCCGGTGACGTCGTTCACGCGGCCGGTGGCGCGCTCCGCGCTCGGCACCAGGGCGTTCACGAGCGTCGACTTGCCGACGCCGGAGTGTCCGACGAAGACCGTGCGGTGCCCCACGAGCGCCGCGCGGATCTCGTCGAGCGGCATGTCCTCGGCGGCCGAGCGGAACACCGGCAAGTCGAGCCCGGCGAAGCTCTGCAGGAAGGGCTCGGGGTCGGCGAGGTCGGTCTTGGTGATGCAGAGGAGCGGGGTGATGCCGGCGTCGTAGGCGGCGACCAGGTAGCGGTCGACGAGCCGGGTGCGCGGTTCCGGGTTCGCTGCGGCGACGACGACGAGCATCTGGTCGGCGTTCGCCACGATGATGCGCTCGACGGCGTCGGTGTCGTCGGCGCTCCGCCGCAGGAGGCTCGTGCGCTCGCCGATCCGGACGATGCGGGCGAGGGTGCCGTCGGCACCCGTCGTATCGCCGACGACGTCGACGAGGTCGCCCGTCACGACGGACTTCCGCTTCAGCTCGCGCGCGCGTGCCGCGGTGACCTCGCGCTCGTCCGGGCCGCCCTCGTCGACCAGCACCGCGTACCGGCCCCGGTCGACTCCGAGCACGCGACCCTGCACGGCGTCGGCGTGCTCCGGGCGCTGCTTCGTGCGCGGGCGGCTGCCACGGCGGCTCGGACGCACCCGGATGTCGGACTCGTCGAACTCGGGCTCGTCGTCCTCGTCGTCGGCGTCCCACCAGCTCATCGCAGCAGCCCGCCCCAGAGCTCGGGGAACTGCGGCAGCGTCTTGCCCGTCGAGGCGATGTCGTCGATGATGACGCCCGGCACGGCGAGGCCGACGATGGCGCCCGTCGTCGCCATGCGGTGATCGGCGTAGGCGCGCCATCCGCCCTCGTGCAGCGGTGCCGGCTCGATGCGGAGCCCGTCGTCGAGTTCGGTGACGCGGCCGCCGAGGCCGTTCAGCTCCGCCGCGAGCGCAGCGAGCCGGTCGGTCTCGTGATGGCGGATGTGACCGATGCCGGTGAACGTCGAGGGGCCGTCGGCGAACGCCGCGATCGCGACGAGGTTCGGTACCAGCTCGCCCGCCTCGCCTAGATCGAGGTCGACGGCGCGGATGCCGCCGGCGGCCGCGCCGACGGCCCGGACGGTGAGGCGGTCGCCGGTGCGCTCGACCTCGGCGCCGAAGCGCGGCAGCAGGGTCTCGAGCTGCGCGCCGACCTGCGTGGTGGTCTCCGGCCATCCTGAGACCGTCACCTCGCCGCCGGCGACGAGCGCGGCCGCGAGGAACGGCGCGGCGTTCGAGAGATCCGGTTCGATCTCGACGTCGGTGGCGGCGATGGCGCCGGGCGCGACGATCCAGCGGCCGGGCTCCGGCGACTCGACGACGACGCCCCGGCGCGCGAGCGCCGCGACCGTCATCTCGATGTGCGGCATGCTCGGCAGCCGCTCGCCGGTGTGCCGGAGGTCGAGGCCCTGCTCGAAACGCGGGGCGGACAGCAGCAGTCCGGAGACGAACTGGCTCGAGGCCGAGGCGTCGATCTCCAGCACGCCCCCGGCGATGCGGCCCGTGCCGTGCACGGTGAACGGGAGGGCGCCGCGGCGGTCGTCGTCGAGGTCGACGCCGAGGCCCTTGAGGCCGTCGATGACGCCGGACATCGGCCGCCGCCTGGCGGCCTCGTCGCCGTCGAAGGTGGTCGGGCCGAGCGCCAGTGCGGCCACGGGCGGCACGAAGCGCATGACCGTGCCGGCGAGGCCGCAGTCGACCGTCGTCGATCCGAGGAGCTCCTCGGCGGGCGTCACCCGCAGGTCGTCGCCGAATCCGCCGCGGCCGGGCAGACGCTCGAAACCGACGCCGAGGGCGGAGAGCGCCTCGACCATGAGCTCGCTGTCGCGGGACCAGAGGGGCGCGCGCAGCACGGACGGCCCGTCGGCGAGGGCGGCGAGCACGAGCTCCCGGTTCGTCAGCGACTTCGAGCCCGGCACGGACACGGTCGCGTGCAGCGGCCGGCTCGCGGTGGGCGCGAGCCAGCCCGGGTCGGGCTCGGTCCGGCGGGCGTCGCCGTACGGGTCGAACTCGGGCTCGGAATATGGCGTGATCTGCATCGGTTATCAACAGTAGCGTCCGTGCGGGCGCGGGAGGAGAGGGTGCAGGTGAGCCTCGCACTGCTGGAGCGGACGGCGGCCGAACAGGTCGACGATCTAGGATGGCCGGTGATGACCGGTGATGAGATCGACGAGCCCAAGGTCGAGGCCGAGCGCCCGCTGGGCGAGCTGTTCGAGGAGCAGGCGCTGCCCTTCATCGATCAGCTGTACGCCGCCGCGCTGCGGATGACCAAGAACCCCGCCGACGCGCAAGACCTCGTGCAGGAGACCTTCGTGAAGGCCTACGCCGCCTTCGCCCAGTTCAAGCAGGGCACGAACCTCAAGGCCTGGCTGTACCGCATCCTCACGAACACCTTCATCAACACGTACCGCAAGAAGCAGCGGGAGCCGTACCAGGGCACGATCGACGAGCTCGAGGACTGGCAGCTCGGCGGCGCCGAGTCGACGACGGCCGCGACGAGCCGCTCCGCCGAGGCGGAGGCGATCGACCACCTGCCCGACAGCGCAGTGAAAGACGCCCTGCAGGCACTCCCGGAGGACTTCCGTCTGGCGGTCTACTTCGCCGACGTCGAGGGTTTCTCCTACCAGGAGATCGCCGACATGATGAACACCCCGATCGGGACCGTGATGAGCCGCCTGCACCGTGGCCGGCGGATGCTTCGCGAGTCCCTCGCCGACTACGCCCTCGAGCAGGGCATCCGGTCGGCGGCCAACCCCACCAGGAGCAAGAAATGAACGACTGCGGCTGCGAGAAGGCGCGGGCCGAGCTCGAGGAGTACCTGCACAACGAGCTCTGCAGCGAGGATGCCGCCGACATCCGGGCGCACATGGAGAACTGCCCCGAGTGCTCCGGCGAGCTGAAGGTCGGCATCACCATCACCGAGGTCGTGCAGCGGGCGTGCCGCGAGAGCGCGCCCGACGAGCTGCGCACCGTCGTGCTCACGCGGATCCGCGAGATCCAGGCGCACGCCGTCTTCGCTGACTAGTCCGGCGGTCCGGGCGCGGCCAACCTTTCGATGGACGCGCCGCGGCCGGCGTCCGGCCTAACGTCGAGAGCATCATGAACGATGCACACCTTCGACCCGCCCGTTCCGGAGTGCCGCGCTGGCTCCGCGTGCTGCTCCCCGCCGTCCTGATCCTGCTCTGGACGGCGGCGTTCGGCATCGGCGGGGCCTCGTTCGGCGCCATCTCCGAGGTGCAGACGAACGACCAGACCCAGTTCCTCCCCGCGAGCGCCGAGGCCACCGAGGTCCACGCGCTCGAGGAGGGGTTCCGCACCGGCGACGAGGTCCCCGCGATCGTCGTCTACGCGAGCGAGGACGGCGCGAAGCTCGACCCTGCGGCGCTCGCTGAGATCGACGACGTCCGCGGGCTCGTGGCCGGCGTGCAGGGCGCGGGGGAGACCTCGCCGGTCATCCCCTCGGAGGACGGCGCCGCGGCCCAGTTCGTCGTCCCGGTCGACTCCGCAGCGGATGGCGGCGTCGACGAAGTGGTCGGCGAGGTGCGGGACCTCGTCGCCGAGCATCCCGTCGACGGCGCCACGAGCGCCGTGACCGGGCCGGCGGGGTTCACCGCCGACCTCGTCGCCGCCTTCGCCGGCATCGACGGCCTGCTGCTCGCCGTCGCGCTCGCCGCGGTGTTCATCATCCTGGTCGTCGTCTACCGCTCGCTCCTGCTGCCGTTCATCGTGCTCTTCACGAGCCTCTCGGCGCTCTGCGCCTCGGTGTTCGTCGTCGTCGCGCTCGCGCGCAGCGGAGCGATCCTGCTGAGCGGTCAGACGCAGGGCATCCTGTTCATCCTCGTCATCGGGGCGGCGACCGACTACGCCCTGCTGTACACGGCGCGCTACCGGGAGGCCCTCGAAGCGTCGCCGGGCAAGTGGGCGGCGACGCTGACCGCGCTCCGCCGCGCCTGGGAGCCGATCGTCGCCTCGGGCGGCACGGTGATCGCCGGGCTCCTGATCCTGCTGTTCAGCGAGCTCAACTCAAACAAGGCCCTCGGGCCGGTCGCGGCCATCGGCATCGTCGCGGCGATCCTCGCCGCGCTCACCCTGTTGCCGGCACTCCTCCTCTGGGCCGGTCGCACGGCATTCTGGCCGCGGAGGCTCCACCGACCGGATGCCTCGAGCATCGGTGGGGCGGCGGAGCCCGAGCTGCCCGCCACCGGGCTCTGGGCGAAGCTGGCGGGGCTCGTGGGCCGCCGCCCCCGCCTCGTCTGGGTGCTCTCCGTGCTGCTGCTCGCCGGCCTCTCGCTCGGGCTCGCGAGGCTCGACGCCGACGGGGTGCCCTCGAGCGAGTTCGTGCTCGGGCAGTCCGAGGCCCGCGACGGGCAGGAGCTCCTCGCCGAGCACTTCCCGGGCGGCTCCGGCGCGCCCGCCGCGATCGTCGGCCCGGAGGACGAGCTGCAGGCGATGGCCGACACCGCGCTCGCGACGGACGGCGTGGCGAGTGTCGCCGTCGTCTCGGCGGACTCCCCGTCGGGCACCGCGCCGGTGACGGCCGACGGCATCGGCGCGTTCGGCCCGCCCGGAACGCCGGCGCCGGAGCCCACGGTCGTCGACGGCCGGGTGCTGCTGCAGGCGACCCTCGACGACGCGCCCGACTCGGCGGCCGCCGAGCACACCGTCCGGGCGCTGCGCGACGCGCTCGACGCGGTGTCGGCCGACGCGCTCGTCGGCGGCCCCACGGCCGTCGCCCTCGACACGAACGACGCCGCGATCGCCGACCGGACGCTGATCATCCCGCTCGTGCTCGCCGCGATCCTCCTGATCCTGATGCTGCTGCTGCGCGCCATCGTGGCGCCACTGCTGCTCATCGCGAGCGTCGTGCTGTCCTACACGGCGGCCCTCGGTGTCTCGGCCTGGGTGTTCGAGGGGATCTTCCGCTTCCCCGGGGCCGACCCGAGCGTGCCGCTGTTCGGCTTCGTGTTCCTCGTGGCGCTCGGGGTGGACTACAACATCTTCCTGATGACCCGCGTGCGCGAGGAGTCCCTGCGCTTCGGGGCGCGCGAGGGCGTGCTGCGGGGGCTCCGCCTGACCGGCGGGGTGATCACCTCGGCGGGGCTCGTGCTCGCGGCGACGTTCGCGGCGCTCGGGGTGCTGCCGATCCTCTTCCTCGCGCAGATCTCCTTCATCGTGGCGTTCGGGGTGCTGCTCGACACCTTCCTCGTGCGGACGCTGCTCGTGCCGGCGCTCGCCTACGATCTCGGCCGGTCGATCTGGTGGCCGTCGAAGCTCGCCCGCGGGCGGCGCTGACCGCGCACGCGAACGCCGAAGGGCGCGGATGCCTCGGCATCCGCGCCCTTCGGCGTTCGTCGCTCGTGTTACAGCGTCAGCGCGCGCCGCACCAGCTCGCTCTGCTCCGCCGCGTGACGTTTCGCGGATCCGGTCGCCGGCGAAGCGGCGGCCGCCCGCGAGACGATCTGCACCTCGCGCGGCCCGAGCTTGTTCGTCTCGATGATGAAGTACGGCCAGGCGCCCTGGTTCTCCGGCTCGTCCTGCGCCCAGACCAGCTCGGCGTTCGGGTAGGAGTCGGCGACCGCCTTCAGCTCGCCGGCGGGCAGCGGGTACAGCTGCTCGAGGCGGACGAGGGCGATCTCGGGGTTCGGCGACTTCTCGAGCTCGGCCGCGAGGTCGTAGTAGAGCTTGCCCGACATGAACACGACCCGCTTCACGGCCGCCTTGTCGGTGATGCGCGCATCGTCGATCACCGGTTCGAAGCGACCCTGGGTGAAGTCGGCCACCTCGCTCGTCGCGCCGCGCAGGCGCAGCATCGCCTTCGGCGTGAACACCACGAGCGGCTTGCGCGGCCGTGCGTACGCCTGACGGCGCAGCAGGTGGAAGTACGAGGCCGGCGTCGAGGGACGGGCGACCGTCATGTTGTTCTCGGCGCAGAGCTGGAGGTACCGCTCGATGCGGGCGCTCGAGTGGTCGGGGCCCTGTCCCTCGTAGCCGTGGGGGAGCAGCAGCACGACGCTCGAGCGCTGACCCCACTTCTGCTCGGCGGAGGAGATGAACTCGTCGATGATGGTCTGCGCACCGTTGGCGAAATCGCCGAACTGTGCCTCCCAGGCCACGAGCGTGTCCGGCCGCTCGACCGAGTAGCCGTACTCGAAGCCCATCGCCGCGTACTCGCTCAGCAGCGAGTCGTAGACGTAGAAGCGGCCCTGGTTCTCGGCGAGGTTCATGAGCGGCAGCCACTCCTGGCCGTTCACCCGGTCGTGCATGACCGCGTGGCGCTGCACGAAGGTGCCACGGCGGGCATCCTGACCGGCGAGGCGCACCGGGGTGCCCTCGAGCAGGAGCGAGCCGAAGGCGAGCAGCTCGCCGAAGCCCCAGTCGATCTTGCCGTTCCGGCTCATGTCGACGCGCTTCTGGAGCAGCTGCTGGATCTTCGGGTGCACGGTGAAGCCGTCGGGCTTGTTGCCGAACGCGTCGCCGACGGCGTGCACGACCTCGAGCGCGACGCCGGTGGTCTCGAGCTCGCCGCTGGCGGGCTCGGGCTCGGCCACCGACTCGGTGGCGCCGATCACCGGGATGGCGCCGGTCTGCGCGGCGTGCGTCTCCGCGAAGGCGCGCTCGAGGCGGTCCTGGAAGTCGCGGTGCGCGTTCTCGTACTCCTCCTCGGTGATGTCGCCGCGGCCGACGAGCGCCTCGGTGTAGAGCTTGCGCACGCTGCGCTTCGCCTCGATGAGGTTGTACATGAGCGGCTGCGTCATCGAGGGGTCGTCGCCCTCGTTGTGCCCGCGGCGGCGGTAGCAGATGAGGTCGACGACGACGTCGCGCTTGAACTCCTGGCGGTAGCGGAACGCGAGCTCCGCGACCCGCACGACGGCCTCGGGGTCGTCGCCGTTCACGTGGAAGATCGGCGCCTGGATCGTCTTCGCCACATCGGTCGAGTAGATCGACGAGCGGGCGTCGCCCGGCACGGTGGTGAAGCCGACCTGGTTGTTGATGTTGACGTGGATCGTGCCGCCCGTGCGGTAGCCGCGCAGCTGCGACATCTGCATGGTCTCCACCACCACGCCCTGGCCGGCCATCGCCGCGTCGCCGTGGACGAGGATCGGCAGGGTCGAGAAGGTGCCGATGGGCTTGCGGTCCTGCTTCGCGCGGACGATGCCCTCGAGCACACCGTCGACGGCCTCGAGGTGCGAGGGGTTCGCGGCGAGCGAGACGGGAACCTGCTGGCCGCCGTCGGCGATGAAGGTGCCCTCGGTGCCGAGGTGGTACTTCACGTCGCCCGAGCCCTGCCCGGCGGTCGCGCCCTCGAACTCGCGGAACACCTGGCCGTACGTCTTGCCGGCGATGTTCGTGAGCACGTTGAGCCGGCCGCGGTGGGCCATGCCGATCGCGACCTCGTCCATGCCCGCCTTGGCGGCGCCCTGGAGGATCTCGTCGAGCAGGGCGATGACCGACTCGCCGCCCTCGAGGCTGAAGCGCTTCTGGCCGACGTACTTCGTCTGCAGGAAGGTCTCGAACGCCTCGGCCTCGTTCAGCTTGCCGAGGATGCGCATCTGCTCGTCGTGGGTCGGCTTCTCGTACGGCCGCTCGACCTCGTTCTGGATCCAGGCGCGCTGCACCGGGTCCTGGATGTGCATGTACTCGATGCCGATGGTGCGGCAGTAGGAGTCGCGGAGGACGCCGAGGATGTCGCGGAGCAGCGCCTTGCGCCGGTCGCCGAAGCCGCCCGTCACGAACTCGCGGTCGAGGTCCCAGAAGGTGAGGCCGTGGCTCGCGATGTCGAGGTCGGGGTGGGTGCGCTGCACGTACTCGAGCGGGTCGGTGTCGGCCATCATGTGGCCGCGCACGCGGAACGCGTTGATGAGTTCCTGCACCCGCGCGGTCTTGTCGATCGCGCTCGCGACGTCGACCGCGATGTCGGGGGCCCAGCGGATGGGCTCGTACGGCAGCCGCAGCGCGGCGAAGATGCCCTCGTAGAAGCCGCGCTGGCCGATGAGGAGCTCGTGCACCTTCTTCAGGAACTCGCCCGAGCCGGCGCCCTGGATCACCCGGTGGTCGTAGGTCGAGGTGAGCGTGATCGTCTTGCCGATGGCCAGGTTCGCGAGGGTCTTCTCGCTCGCGCCCTGGAACTCGGCGGGGTACTCGAGGGCGCCGGCGCCGATGATGCAGCCCTGGCCCTTCATGAGCCGGGGCACCGAGTGCACCGTGCCGATGCCGCCCGGGTTCGTGAGCGAGATCGTGCCGCCCTGGAAGTCGTCGGCCTTGAGCTTGTTCTGACGCGCCCGCGACACCAGGTCTTCGTAGGCGGCGAGGTACTCGTTGAAGGTCATCGTCTCGGCGCGCTTGATGGCCGGGACGAGGAGGGCACGGGTGCCGTCGGGCTTCGGGAGGTCGATCGCGATGCCGAGGCCCACGTGCGCGGGCTTCACGAGCGACGGCTTGCCCTCGACCTCGGCATAGAACACGTTCTGGCTCGGGAACTCCTTCAGCGCCTGGATCAGGGCCCAGCCGATGAGGTGGGTGAAGCTGATCTTGCCGCCGCGGGTGCGCCGCAGGTGGTTGTTGATCACGATGCGGTTGTCGATCATGAGCTTCGCGGGCACGGTGCGCACGCTCGTCGCGGTGGGGACGGTGAGCGAGGCGTCCATGTTGGCCGCGAGGGTCTTCGGCATGCCCTTGAGGGTGACCACCTCGTCTTCGCGCTCGGAGGCGACGACGGGCTGCGGGCTCGTCACCGGCACATCGGCCGGGACCGGCTCGGAACGCGGCGCCCGGGAGGTGGTGCGGGCGGCCGGGGTCTGCCCGATGACGGGCGTCGGGGTGGTCGGCGTCGGCACGGCGCCGTTCGCCGAGCCGTCGGCCGATTGCGGCGCCGTCTGGGCCGCCTGGGCCGCTTGGGCTGGTTGGGCCGGTTGAGCCGCTTGGGTGGCGCCCTGGGTCGCCTGGGCGGCCGGTGCCGTCGGCGCGGCGGATGCCTCGGCCGCGGGTGCGGGGGCGGCGGCGGCGCTCTCGGCCGTCTTGGACCGGTGGTAGTGCTCCAGCACCGGCCGCCAGGTCTCGTCGACCGAATCGGGGTCGGCGAGGTACTTCTCGTACATCTCGTCGACGAGCCATTCGTTGGCTCCGAATTCGCCCGACGCCGTCTCTTCGGCACCCGCCCCGGTCAATTGGCTCGACACAGCCTCTCGCCCACTCTCTCCGTTGATGAAAGGATTCCGCGGAGATCGGACCGGCCGCGCTCGCGACCGCGCCCCGATCACCCACCCAAGCCTAAACCCGTTGCGACCCGGCCGAGGACCCCACGCCTGGCAGTAGCGTGGGAGCCATGGAGTTCTATCGCACGGCGCCGACGCACGACCTGACGTACTCCGACGTGTTCCTCGTCCCGAGCCGCTCCGGAGTTCCGAGCCGGCTCGACGTCTCGCTCGCCCCCGACGACGGCTCGGGCGGCTCGATCCCCATCGTCTCGGCGAACATGAACTCGATCACGGGTCCGCGCCTCGCCGCCACGCTCGCCCGTCGCGGCGGCATCGGCGTGCTGCCGCAGGACCTCCACCTGCAAGACCTGGCGGAGTCCATCCGCTGGGTCAAGGCGCAATCGCCGAGCTTCGACATCCCGCACCGCTTCTCACCCGACCAGACGGTGGCCGACGCGCTCGTCGCCCTCCCCGCGGCGGCCGGCCACGGCCTCGTGCTCGAGGACGAGCACGGCGGGTTCCGCGGCTGCATCCCGGCCGAGCGGCTCGCCACGGCGCTGTCCGACGCGCGGCTCGGCGATCTCGTGCACGGGGGCAGTCCCGCGCTCGACGCCGAGGACGTCGACACGGCGCGGCGCGCCTTCGACCTGATGGTGGAGGCGGAGCTCGAGTTCGCCCCGGTGCTCCGGCACGGGAAGGTGGTCGGCACGCTCAGTCGGCGCAGCGCCCTCCGCGGCACGATCTACGAGGCGAACGTCGACGGCGACGGGCGGCTCCGGGTCGCCGCGGCGGTCGGCATCAACGGCGACGTCGAGGCGAAGGCGCGTGCGCTCGCCGCCGCCGGGGTCGACATGCTCGTCCTCGACACCGCGCACGGGCACCAGGAGGGCATGGTCGCGGCAGTGCGCCGGGTCCGCGACCTCGAGCTCGGCCTGCCGATCGTCGCGGGCAACGTGGTCACCGAGCAGGCCGTGGCCGATCTCGTCGGGGCCGGGGCCGACGTGCTGAAGGTCGGCGTCGGACCGGGCGCGATGTGCACCACCCGGATGATGACCGCCGTCGGGCGGCCGCAGTTCTCCGCCGTGCTCGAGACGGCCGAGGCCGCGACGGCGCTGGGTGCGAAGGTCTGGGCGGACGGGGGCGTGCGCTACCCGCGCGACGTCGCGCTCGCGCTCGCGGCGGGGGCGGCGTCCGTGATGATCGGCTCGTGGTTCGCGGGCACCATCGAGGCGCCCGGCGTGCTGCGCTCGGACGCGGACGGCCGCTTGTACAAGGAGAGCTGGGGGATGGCCTCCACGAAGGCCGTCCGCGAGCGCTTCGACCGGCTGTCGCCGTACGAGCTGGCGCGCAAGGAGCTCTTCGCCGAGGGCATCTCCTCCTCGGCGATCTACCTCGACCCGCTCCGTCCCTCGCTCGAGGACCTGCTCGACATGATCACGTCCGGCGTGCGCAGCTCCTTCACGTACGCGGGCGCGCGTTCGCTGGCGGAGTTCCGGGATCGGGCGCTCGTCGGCATCCAGTCGGCGGCCGGATACGAAGAGGGCAAGGCGCTGCCAGTCAGCTGGTGACGGATGCGGCGGCTTCCCAGTCTCCGGGCGGGACGCCGCCGATATACTGGGCGGACCATGGACGAACCTCCTTCTGCGACCCCGCCCGGCCATAGACCCTCGCCCGTGACGCGTCGGGGAGGTGCCCGTGTCTGAGTGGATTCTGCTCGGAATCGGGGTGCTTCTCACGATCGGCACGGGCTTGTTCGTTGCGAGCGAGTTCGCGCTCGTCAACCTCGATCGCGCCGACCTCGAGGCGCGTCGCGCCAGGGGCGAGACCCGCTTGGGTCTCACGATCCAGGCGCTGAAGATCACCTCCACCCACCTCTCGAGTGCGCAGCTCGGCATCACGCTGACGACGCTGCTCACGGGCTACACGATGGAGCCGGCGATCTCCTCGCTGCTCGCGGGGCCGCTCACCGCGATCGGCCTGCCCGAGGAGCTCGTGCGGCCGGTCGGGGCGACCACCGCGGTCGTCATCGCCACCCTGCTGTCGATGCTCGTCGGCGAGCTCGTGCCGAAGAACTTCGCGCTCGCGCTCCCGCTCGCCACGGCGAAGGTCGTCATCCCGTTCCAGACCGCGTTCACCTGGGTGTTCCGCCCGGCGATCGCGGTGCTGAACGGCAGCGCGAACGCGGTCATCCGCTCCTTCGGCATCGAGCCCAAGGAAGAGCTGTCCGGTGCGCGTTCGGCCGAGGAGCTGAGCTCGCTCGTGCGCCGCTCGGCGAGCGCCGGGCTGCTCGAGCAGGACACGGCGACGCTGCTCGGCCGCACGCTGCGCTTCTCCGGGCACGATGCCTCCGACGTGATGACCCCCCGCCCGCGGCTCGCGGCGGTGCAACGGCTCGAACCGGCGGAGGCCGTCATCGAGCTCGCGCGCCAGACCGGCTACTCGCGCTTCCCCGTCTACGACGAGAACCTCGACGACATCGTCGGCGTCGTGCACGTGAAGCAGGCCGTCGCGGTGCCGCGCGAGCGCCGCGGCGAGGTGCCGACCTCGGCGCTGCAGTCCGACGCGCTCCGAGTGCCGGAGACGATGAAGCTCGACTCGCTCCTCGGCGAGCTGCGCGCCCGCGGCTTCCAGATGGCGGTGATCGTCGACGAGTACGGCGGCACCGCCGGCGTCGCGACGCTCGAGGACCTCGTGGAGGAGCTGGTCGGCGAGGTCGCCGACGAGCACGACCGCACACGCGCGGGCATCGTCCGCCGCGGCGACGAGATCAGCTTCCCCGGCATCCTCCGGCCCGACGAGCTCGAGGAGCGCACCGGCATCCGCGTGCCCGAGAACGGCGACTACGAGACGGTCGCCGGGTTCATCACCGCGGCGCTCGGGCGGCTGCCCGTCGTCGGCGACACCGTCGAGATCGACGAGGGGCGGCTCGAGGTGCGCCGCCTCGACGGCCGCCGCGTCGACCGGGTGAGGTTCATCCCCACCCCGCTCCCGACGGCTGACGAGGAAGGGGACGAGCGATGAGCGACTGGGCCGGCCTCGCCTGGCTGTTCGTGCTGCTGCTCGCGAACGCCTTCTTCGTGGGCGCCGAGTTCGCCGTCATCTCGGCGCGGCGCTCGCAGATCGAACCGCTCGCCGAGCAGGGCAAGCGCAGCGCCAAGACCGCCCTCTGGGCGATGGAGCACGCGACGCTGATGCTGGCGATGAGCCAGCTCGGCATCACGATCTGTTCGCTGCTGATCCTGAACGTCTCCGAGCCGGCGATCCACCACCTGCTCGAGGTCCCGCTGGCCCTCACCGGCTGGAGCGAGGAGGTGATCGGGACGATCGCGTTCATCATCACGCTGGTGCTCGTGAGCTACCTGCACGTGGTGTTCGGCGAGATGGTGCCGAAGAACCTCTCCTTCTCGGTGCCGGACCGCGCCGTGCTGCTGCTCGCGCCGCCGCTGGTGTTCATCGCCCGCATGCTGAAGTTCGTGATCGTCGCCCTGAACGCGACGGCGAACGGGGTGCTGCGGCTCTTCGGCGTCGAGCCGAAGAACGAGGCGAACTCGACGTTCACGCTCGACGAGGTGCAGACCATCGTCGACCAGTCGCGCCGCGAGGGCGTGCTCGACGACGCGAGCGGCACGCTGAGCGCGGCGTTCGAGTTCACGACGAAGCGCGTCTCCGACGTGGCGGTGCCGATGGACTCGCTCGTCAGCCTCCCGCCGGGGGCGACCCCGCGCGACGTGGAACGGGCGGTCGCCAAGCACGGCTTCTCGCGCTACGTCATCCTGGGCGACGACGGGGAGCCCGACGGCTACGTGCACCTGAAGGACGTCATCGATCTCGACGACGGCGAGTTCGACGACCCGCTGCCCGCGAAGCGGGTGCGCCGACTGGTGTCGGTGTTCGACGGCACCGAGGTCGAGGACGCTCTGTCGACGATGCGCCGGCTCGGCACCCATGTCGCCCGGGCCTTCGACCGCCAGGGCGCGACGACGGGCGTGGTGTTCCTGGAGGACATCATCGAGGAGCTCGTCGGAGAGGTGCAGGACGCGACTCGGCGCGGATGAGGCGTGCGCGGCGGCGGGGCGTGCCCCCGCCGCCGCGTCGTCGCCTCGGACGCCGGGCGGATGCCGGCAGGCGTAAACTCGTCTCGACCCGAGGAATCGAGATTCACTCATGTTTGAGACGATCCTGGCGACGGCGGTCCTGCCGGCGCACGACCTCGACCGCGCCGAGCGCTGGTGGGCGGAGGTGCTCGGCCGCCAGCCGATCGGCGGCGAGCCCGGGGGCGAGACGCTGTTCTACGAGATCGGCGGCGTGCCGGTGATGGTGTACCGCACCGGGTTCGCCGGCACCGCGCAGAACACCGCCTTCAATCTGCTGACCGACGACCTCGACCGCGACATGGCCGCGTTCCGCGCCGCCGGGGTGACCTTCCACGAATACGAGCTCCCCGGCCTCGGCACGGTCGACGGCGTCGCCGAGCTCGGCGATGAGCGCGCGGCCTGGTTCAGCGACAGCGAGGGAAACATCTTCTCGCTCAGCGAGCCCGCGGCGGAGTCGGCGGCGCTCGTCGAACGGCTGCGGGCCCGCGGCCGTTCCAGCTGAGTGCGCTCAGCCGGCCCGCTCGCGGAGCCAGCGCTCGAGGCCCGCCGCGTCGATGAAGACGTGGCCGTCGCCGCCGACCGCTCGCGCACCCTCGACGTTCTCGGCGCGGTTGTCGATGAACAGGAACTCGCCCGGCGCGATGCCGAGCTCGGCGATGACGTGCTCGTAGATGTCGGCGTTCGGCTTCACCAGGCCGAGCTCGCCGCTCACGAACACCCGCTCGAACAGTGGGCCGAACGAGCCGTGCCGGAGCCACCCCGAGAAATCCGCACCCGCGTTGGACAGCAGTGCCAGACGGGTGCCGCCGGCCTGCAGCGCGTGCAGCACGGCGAGCGTGCCCGGGTCGACGCTGAGCCACCCGCGGTGGTCGATCGCCCAGAGCTCGTGCACGTCGACCGGCGAGAACTCGGTGCCGAGACCCGCGGCGACCGCCGCCCAGTACCCGGCGATCGAGAGCGTGCCCTGGTCGAGGCCCTCGCGGTGCGCCCAGTACTCCGTCCAGAACGCGGCCTCCTGCCCGGGCGCGACGCGCGCACGGGCGACGAGGGCGGCCCGGTCGGCCGGGCCCGGCTCCCGGGAGATCACCTCGCCGTAGTCGAAGACGACGACGGCGGGGGAGAGGGCGATGGGGGCGAGGGCTGTCGGAGTCATCCCCGCCAACCTATCGTTGAAGCATGAGCGCTGGTGGATGGCAGGAATGGCGGGCCGAGGACGCGGCGGAGTGGCTGCGGCCAACCACCGCGGAAGACGATAAGTACTCCCGCGGCGTCCTCGGCGTGGTGACCGGCTCCCACGAGTACCCCGGTGCGGCGCTCCTCGGGGTCGAGGCGGCCACCCGGAGCGGAGTCGGAATGGTGCGCTACACGGGGCCGCGGCCGGTGCGTGCGCTCGTGCTGGCCCGCGCCCCCGAGGCGGTCACGACCGCCGGGCGGGTGCAGGCCTGGCTGCTGGGCTCGGGAATGGACCCCTCGCGCCGCTCCTTCGTGCTCATCGGCGAGCTCGAGCACGCGCTCGCCTCCGGGGTGCCGGTCGTGCTCGACGCGGGCGCCCTCGACCTGGTCGGCGCGCATTCGGCGCCCACCGTCATCACCCCGCACGCCCGCGAGCTCGCCACCCTCCTCGCCGATCGGGAGGTGCGAACGAGCGTGGAGGAGGTCCGCAGCGACCCGGCCGCGTGGGCGGCGCGCGCCGCGCGAGAGATCGGTGTCGTGGTGCTGCTGAAGGGCGCGGTGACGCACATCGCCGATCCGGACGGCGCGGCGATCGCCGTCACCGCGCCGACGCACCGGCTCGCCACCGCCGGCTCGGGCGACGTGCTGGGCGGAATCCTCGGCGCCCTCGTCGCCGGCGCCCACGAGCGGCTCGCGAACGACGCGCACGCGCTCGCACCGATCGCCGCCACCGCGGTGCTCGTGCACGGGCTCGCCGCGGAGCGGGCCGTCGCCGCGGTCGACGGCGGGCCGATCGTCGCCTCCGACATCACCGCGCAGGTGCAGCGGGTGCTGGGGCAGCTCGCGGGCTGAGCACCGCGCCGGATCGCCGTCGGGAGCCGCCCGGCCGTCAGCCGGGGAGCACGCGGGCGAGGAAGGCGCGGGTGCGCTCCTCGCGCGGTGCAGCGAAGAACTCCCGCGACGGTCCCTGCTCCACGATGCGGCCGCCGTCGAGGAAGACCACCCGGTCGGCGACGTCTCGCGCGAAGGCCATCTCATGCGTCGCCATCAGGATCGTCGTGCCGCCGTCGGCGAGCGAACGGACGAGCGCCAGTACCTCGCCGACGAGCTCAGGATCGAGGGCGCTCGTCACCTCGTCGAGGAGGAGCAGCTCGGGGCCGGTCGCGAGGGCCCGCACGATCGCGACGCGCTGCTGCTGCCCGCCCGAGAGGCGGTCGGGGTAGGCCCGCGCGAAGTTGGCCAGGCCGATCGAGGCGAGCAGCTCCTGCCCGCGGCGCTCCGCTTCGGCCTTCGACGTGCGGTGCACCAGGCGCGAGGCGAGCGTCACGTTGTCGAGCACGCTCAGGTGCGGGAACAGGTTGTAGTGCTGGAAGACGGCGCCGATCCGCGCGCGGACCGCGTCGGCATCCACTCGCGGATCGCTGATGTCGCGACCCGCGAGCCGGATGACGCCGTCATCGATCGGCTCGAGGAGGTTCGCGGTGCGCAGCAGCGTCGACTTGCCCGAGCCGGAGGCGCCGATGAGGGCGACGACCTCGTGCGCGCGCACCTCGAGGTCGACGCCGTCGAGCACGACGTGCTCGCCGTACGCGCGGCGGACGCCCGAGAGGGCGAGCACGGGCTCGCGCTCGCCCGCGGCCCCGGCGGGCGGCTGCGCCTCGTCGGCCGCGCGGCTCATACGATGCTCCCGATCTGCTCGCGCCGCCGCATCCGCGCCGTCACCCAGTCCGTGAGCCGCACCATCGGCAGCGCGAGGAGGACGAACAGCAACCCGGCGACGACGTAGGGCGTGAAGTTGAAGTAGTGCGCCGTCTCGATCTGCGCCGCCCGCACCGCGTCGACCGCGCCGAGCACCGAGATCAGCCCGACGTCCTTCTGCATCGCGACGAAATCGTTCATCAGCGCCGGCGTCACCTTGCGGATCGCTTGCGGTAGCACGACCCGGCGCATCGTCTGCGCGTGACTCAGGCCGAGCGAGCGGGCGGCGAGCCGCTGCGAGGGGTGCACCGCCTCGATGCCGGCCCGGAACACCTCGGCGACGTACGCGGAGTAGACGAGCACGATCGCGATCGTGCCCCAGACCGCGACCGGCAGCCGTGGGAAGAACTCGAGCGCGGGCACCCCGTAGCCGACGAGGTAGAGCACGATGAGCAGCGGCACCCCGCGGAAGAGGTCGGTGTAGCCGGCCGCGATCGCTCGGAGCGGGAAGAACACCGGGCCGCGGAGGGTGCGCAGGGTCGCCAGCGTGATGGCGACGAGCAGCACGCCGACGGCGGCGAAGACGAGCACCTGGAGGTTCAGCAGCAGCCCCTGGGCGATGCGGGGGAGGGACGCGATCGCGACCTCGGGGTCGAAGAAGGTCTCCGCAACCCGCGCCCACCCCGGCGACCCCAGCACCGCCCAGGCGAGCAGGCCGGCGAAGACGAGGGTGCTGAGTGCGCTCACGAGCACCGAGCGCCAGGTCTGCCGACGGCGGAACGCCCGACGGCCGAGCTCGAGTTCGCTCGGCCGCCAGGCGCCGTCGGGGGATGCTGCGCTCATGCGGCCGCCGGAGCTGAGCCGGCCGGAGCGGCCACGCGGGTCACTTGAGGACGGGCGCCGTGTCGTCGCCGCCGAGCCACTTCGCCGCGAGCTCGTCGAGCGTGCCGTTCTCGCGGAGCGCGTCGACCGCGGCGGTGACCTTCCCGGTCAGCGGGGAGTCCTTCGCGAGCACGAGGCCGAATTGGTCGCCGCCGCCCGTCGAGGGCAGCTGACCGATGATCTTGCCGCCGTCGAGCTCGGCGCCCGTCAGGTAGAACGCGGTCGGCAGGTCGACGACGATCGCGTCGACGGTGCCGCTCTGCAGCGCGAGCTTCGCGTCGTCGTTCGTGTTGAAGATCTGCGCTCCGCCCTCGGGGGCGATCGTCTCCTCGACCGCGGCGAGGCTCGTCGTGCCGGTCTGCGCGCCGATCTTGAACGGCTTCAGCTCGGCGATCGTCGTCGCGCCGGCCGCGGGGGAGGCGTCGACCGTGACGACCACCTGCGTGGTCTCGTAGTAGGGCGAGGAGAAGTCGACCGCCTGCTTGCGCTCGTCGGTGACGGAGAACTGCTGGAGGTTGAAGTCGAAGTCCTTCGGCCCCGGTGCGATGGCCTGCTCGAAGGTGGACCGGACCCAGACGACGTCGTCCTTCGCGAAACCGAGCTCGTCGGCGACCGCGTAGGCCACGGCCGACTCGAAGCCCTCGCCGGACTCGGGGGCGTCGTCGATCACCCAGGGGAAGTAGGCGGGCTGACCCGTGCCGATCGTGAGCTTGCCGTCGGTCACGTAGCCCTCGGCGCTCGGGCCGGCGGCCTGGCCGTCACCACCAGCAGTGCAGCCGGCGAGGGCGAGGGCCGCTGCGGCGGCGAGGGCGACGGCGGTGAGCGTGCGACGGGTCATGGCTGGGCCTTCCGATCGGGATGGCTCAAGCTTGGCCGAACTCGCCGGATTCCGCAGCACGCATGGCGTCGTATGACATCGCGACGCGGCTAGGCTCTGAGCCATGCCGGTTCGGGTGGGGGGTCGTCGCGCGAGCCGTGGCATCCGCCGTCTCCTCGCCGGACGGGGCGCGATCTGGATTGCCTTCGCGCTCGTGCACGCCGGGCTCGTCGCGCTGAACCTGTTCGCGCCCGGGCTGCCGCTCGGTGACGTGACGGGCGTCTACCGGGTCTGGGCGGAGAACGCGGCGCACGGGTACGCGCGGATGGGGATCGACCTGCCGTGGGTCTACCCGATCCTCGCCTTCGCCCCGATGGCGGTCTCGCTCGCCTTCGGCGGGGAGTGGTTCGGCGAGACGTGGCTCGCCCTGGTGACGCTGCTGAACGGCATCACCCTGTCGGTGCTGCTGGGCCGCGCGGCGCTCTCGCGGCACCGCCGGCTCGCCGCCTGGTGGTGGCTCTGCTTCCTCGCCCTGCTCGGTCCGATCGCGCTCGGGCGGATCGACGCCGTGACCGTGCCCTTCGCCATGCTCGGGCTGCTCTTCGCCGCCGGGCGGCCACGCGTCGCGGCGGTGCTGCTCACCGTCGGCGCGTGGATCAAGGTGTGGCCGGCGGCGCTCGTCGCGGCGCTCGTCGTGGTGCTCCGTCGTCGCGCCGAGGTCGCGATGATCGCGCTCGCGCTGAGTTTCGGCATCCTCGCGGTGAGCCTCGTGGCCGGCGCCGGGGCCAACGCGGTCGGCTTCATCTGGGAGCAGGCGGGCCGGGGCCTGCAGGTCGAGGCGCCGCTCGCGGTGCTCTGGCTGTGGGGGATCGTCGCCGGCGCCCCGGGCGTGCACGTGTCGTACGACCGCGAGATCCTGACCTACCAGGTGTACGGTCCGGGGGTCGAGGTGGCGGCCTGGCTCACGACGCCGCTGCTCGCCGTGGGGGTCGCGGCCGTGCTCGCCGTCGGCATCCGCGCCGTCCGTCGCGGGGCGCCGCTCGGCCGACTGCTGCCGCCGCTCGCCCTCGCCTTCGTCGTCGTGCTGCTGCTCGGCAACAAGGTCGGCTCGCCGCAGTTCGTCACCTGGCTCGCGGCACCCGTCGTGCTCGGACTCGTGCTGCGTTCCGCACGCTTCACGGTGCCCGCCCTCCTCGCGGCCGGCGCCGCGCTGATCACCCACGTCATCTACCCGTACTGGTACGGCTGGCTGCTCGTCGCAGACCCGGCGTTCGTGCTGCTCCTCACCGGGAAGGTGGTGCTGCTCGCCCTCCTGCTCGTGTGGGCGCTGCGGCGGCTGTGGCAGGCTGGGAACCGGGTCGCGCTCCCGGCGGGATACCCGATCGCTGTCGATGGAGTCACGGTCGAGTCTCGGGCGGGCGATCGACGGGAGGGACTGAGATGATCCGCGTACTGCGGGACAGCGAGGAGTGGGACTCCCCGCATCTCGAGCTGCTCCAATCGAACATTCTGGAGCAGCTCGACGCGGAGAACATGCTCTGCGACCTGGGGCTCGAGGCCGACGCCCTGGAGAGACTGGCCTGGGCCCTGACGGCGAACATCCAGTATGCGTTCGACGTGCGTTGGGCGCCGAAGTGGGTGCCGAAGGGGTCCCCGCACATCTGGGGCCAGTGGGACCAAACATTCGCACGGTGCAACGAGTGCCTCGCCGAGAGCCCTGCGCTCGCCTCGGAGAACCAGGCAAAGGCGTGGTTCTCCTCGCACCGGGTGATTCACGAGAACACGGAGTAGGGAGCAGACATGCTGGTGGCATTCTCAGTCGCGCCGAGCGGCACGGGCCGGAGCGACGGGTCGGTGCACGACGCCGTCGCGGCGGCGGTGAAGATCGTGCGGGAGTCCGGGCTGCCGAACCGCACCACCTCAATGTTCACCGAGATCGAGGGGGAGTGGGACGAGGTCTTCGACGTGGTCCGGCGGGCGACCGAGGCCGTCGGTGCGTACGGCTCGCGCGTCTCGCTCGTGCTGAAGGCCGACATCCGCCCGGGCTACGCCGGGGAGCTCGACGCGAAGGTCGAGCGGCTGGAGCAGGCGATCGACGAGTCGTAGCAGGCGGATGCCGCGAACGCACGACGGCGGATGACGGCATCCGCTTGTCGAATCGATTCGAGGCGTGGCAGAATCGCCGAGTGATCCCCGACTCCTCCGGGCCGACGACGCTGTCGCCGGCCCGTCTTCGTTTCGCGCTGCTGGCGCTCGCCCTCGGCGGCTTCGGCATCGGCGCCACCGAGTTCGTCGCGATGGGCCTGCTCCCCGACATCGCGGGCGACCTGCTGCCCGGCCTCGCCGCCACCTCGCCCGACGAGGCGAACGCGCAGGCCGGCTGGCTCATCTCGGCGTACGCCCTCGGGGTCGTCGTGGGTGCGCCCACGATCGCCGCGGCGGCCGCGAAGTGGCCGCGCAAGCGGCTGCTGCTGGCGCTCGCCGCCTGGTTCGCCCTCGGCACGCTCGCCTCGGCGCTGCTGCCGAGCTTCGGCCTGGTGCTCGTCGCCCGCTTCGTCGCGGCCCTGCCGCACGGCGCGTACTTCGGCATCGCCTCGCTCGTCGCGGCGAGCCTGATGGGTCCGGGCAAGCGCGCCCGCGGCGTCGCGCTCGTGCTCTCGGGGCTCACCATCGCGAACGTCGTCGGCGTGCCGAGCATCACCTGGCTCGGGCAGCTCGCCGGCTGGCGGATCGCCTACCTCGCCGTCGCCGTGATCTTCGTGCTCACCTTCCTCGCCATCGCCGCGGCGGTGCCGTGGCAGGCGGGGGACCCCGCGGCGAGCATCCGTCGGGAGCTCGGGGCATTCCGCCGCTCGCAGGTGTGGTTCGCGATCGCGATCGGCGCGATCGGCTTCGGCGGCTTCTTCGCGATGTACAGCTACATCGCCCCGCTCGCCACCGAGGTGACGGGGCTCCAGGCGGCCTTCGTGCCCTTCGTGCTCGTCGCCACGGGACTCGGCATGACCGTCGGCAACCTCATCGGCGGCCGGCTCGCCGACTGGAGCGTGCGCCGCACCATGTACCTGTTCTTCGTCGCCCTCGCGGCCGCGCTGCTCCTCCTCGCCCTGACGGCGAGCCATCCGCTCGGCCTGTTCGGCGGGGTGTTCCTCGTCGGCGTGACGTCGTCGGCGCTCGCGCCGACCATCCAGACCCGCCTCATGGACGTCGCGCGCGACAGCCAATCGATCGCCGCCGCGCTGAACCACTCGGCGCTGAACGTCGGCAACAGCCTGGGCGCGGTGCTCGGCGGGCTCGTGATCGCCGGCGGCCTCGGCTACCTCGCCCCGATCTGGGTCGGCTTCGCGCTCACGCTTGCGGGCATCGCCCTCGCGTTCGCGAGCTTCGCGCTCGACCGTCGGCGGATCGGACGTGGCGTCGACGTGCCGTACGCGACGGGCGCAGTCGCGGCGGCCGAGCGGGACTGAGCGGCGCCGCCGGTCGCGTGCCGCCGGCCGCGCGCCGCGTCAGTCGGTCTGCAGCAGGATGCCGTCAGCGATGGCGCGCTTGCGGAGCGCGACCTTCGTGCCGACGTCGTAGCCGGCGACGCGGTACTTCTCACGGATGCGCTTCAGGTAGCTCTTCGCCGTCTCCTCGGAGATGCCGAGCTGGAACGCGACGGCCTTCACCGGCTGCCCGGCGCCGTAGAGCGCCATGACGCGCCGCTCCTGCGCGGAGAGCTTCGGGGCCTGCACCGCGTCGGCGTCGGCGAGCGTCGTCTCGAGCTCCGGCGTGATGTACGAGTCGCCGAGCCGCGCCGCCCGGATCGCCTCGACGATGGTCTCGACCGGCTCCGACTTCACGAGGTACCCGAGCGCACCGGCGTTCAACGCCTCCCGCACCACCGCGGGCTCCGAGTAGGTGCTCATCAGCATCGTCTGCACGCCGGCGGACTTCAGCATCGACAGCTTCAGGGAGACCGGGATGTTGTCGCGCAGGTCGAGGTCGAGGAGCACGACGTCGGCCGGGAACTCCGGATGCGCGAGCAGCTCCGACCAGGACGGCACCGCGGCGACGAGCTGGATGTCGGGCGCGGCACCGCGCAGCCACTCGGATAGGGCGCCGAGCAGCATGCGGTGATCGTCGACGATCGCCAGGCGGATCGGTGTGGCCGGTTCAGGCATTCATCTTCCCCTCGTTCGGGCGCTTCGAGGCGCCGAAGCGGCTGCCGGGGCGTTCGGGTCGACCGGGCAGACGAGTTCGATCCTGATCGAATCCGACGCGGACACGACCTCGTGACTTCCGAGACTACCGAGTGCATCCCAGATGGCGGGGTCCAGATGACGCCGCGCCACGCCGGAGACCTCGATCTCGATCGCGAGCGGGCCGCGTTCGTCGTCGTCGAACGGCTCGCTGCGGACCCGGACGACGACCCTCGCCCCCGCCGCCCGGCGCGGGCGGCGCTCGCCCGCGATCAGCCAGAGCGCGAGCAGGAGGCCGTCGCGCTGCGCCGGGGCGAGGACGCCCGCGTCGCCCTCCGCATCGTCGATCGTGACGCGGCGGCTGAGGTACGCCGACTCGGTGACGGCGTGCTTCAGCCAGGTGTCGCTGCGGCCCTCGATGAGACGCACGCGGAGTTTCGCCGCGAGCGCGGCCGCCCGGAGGGCCGCATCGGTCGGCAGCGGGATCGGCAGGCGCCCCGAGCCGACGTCTTCGAGCAGAGACTCGGCGTCGAAGTCGAGCCGGGCGAGCTCCTCGGACGCGCGCATGCCGACGGCACTCCGCGGGGTCTGCACGGTGCTCTGCACGAGGGAGAGGTCGAGCTCGCGCCCGACGAGGCGACGGAAGCCCACGATCGCGAGCGCGGCGACGACGACCGGCAGCACGGCGGACACCGCCACGGCGACGCCCACCACGACGAGCGAGCCCGCGGCGGGCAGCTGCACGAGCGCGGCGATCGCGATCGCCGCGCCGATGACCCCGGCGACCGCGACGGGGACCCGCCGGCCGCGCAGCGTCGTCACGGGCATCAGGACGACGGCGGATGCCGCGGCCGCCGTCGGCGCGATGCCAAGATCGAGCAGCCCCTGGGTCGCGACGAGGTCGAGGCCGACGGGCACCGCGAGCGCGGTGAACAGGGCGAGGTAGACCCACGCCGGCATCCGCGGCGAGAAGAGCCGGGAGACGACCCCGCCGGCGAGGATCACCGCGAGCGCGATCCAGCCCGCCCAGGGGTCGCGGCCCGCCGGATAGGCGCCCGCCGTGGCGAGGAGATGCACGAGGTGGCCGACGACGAGCACGGCGGCGGCGATCGTGATGCCGGCCGACATCCGCCGCCCGCCGTGCCGCTCGCGCATGTCGACGGCGGCGCGGGCCGAGCGGGCCGGGCGCCGGAAGGAGCGTTCGATGGTGGTGTGCAGTCCGCTCATGGCTTCGGCACCTCGAGCATGACGGTCGTGCCGGCTCCGGGGGAGGAGAACACTCTGGCGCGCCCCCCGACGGCGTGCAGCCGGCCGACGACGGACTCGGCGAAGCCCAGCCGGCCGGGCTCGACCGCGTCGGTCTGGAAGCCGCTGCCGGCATCCGTGATCATCGCGCGCACCGCGCGCTCGTCGTCGGTCACCGTGACGTCCGCTTCGTTCACGCCCGAGTGGCGACGCACGTTCTCGAGGCACTCGCCGAGCGCGCCGAGCAGCGCGTCGAGGCTGTCGCGGGGGAGCAGCAGCTGGCCAGCCCCGTGCCAGTTCACGTCGAGCCCCATCCGGGCGAAACGCTGGCGGACGGACTCGAAGGTCGAGCCGAGCGCGTCCTCGTCGGCCTCCGGGGCGTACATCGGGTGCGAGCCGACCTCGAGCGGCACGCCCAGGCGCAGCTGGCGCAGAAGGCGCGCGTCGTCGCGGGCCTGATCGCGGAGCGCGGACTGCCCGACGCCGACCCCGGAGTGCGCGAGGAGGCTGAGGGTGGCGAGCACGGTGTCGTGGAGGAGGCGGGCATCCTGGCGCTGCTGGGACTCCGCTTCGCTCGCGAGCCGCTCGGCCTCGTGCGCGCGACCCACCTCCGAGATCCGATCGGCCGCGCGGTCGATCGACTGCGCGGTCCAGGTCGCGAGCAGGCTGCACGCGGCCCAGCCGGCGATCGCGGCGACGATCGGCAGCAGCGAACCGCGACCGGCCACGGCGCCGAACCAGACGGCGATGACGACGAGCGCGCCGAGGCTCGCGACGAGGAGCTGCCCGTGCCGCCGCGGGACGAGGGTCAGGGCGAGCGCGGCGGTCGCGGCTCCGGCGAGGGCGGCGATGGCCGTCGACCCGGCCGGCCCCGGGGTGTCGAGCCCGATGAGGAGGATGGCGGCCACGCCGGCGGCGACCGCGCCGAGCGCCGGGCCGAGCTCGCCGCGCTCCGTGTGCAGCACGATCGCGCCGGCCACGAGCAGGGTCAGCACGATGGCCACGATCCGGGCGACGAGGCCGGTGGAGTCGGGGACGAGCAGGCACAGCACCGCACCGGCGCACCCGGAGAGGCCGGTCAGCCGCGCGAGCCGGGCGAGGAGCCGGTCGCGTTCGTTGTGGATGCGATGCACGATCTTCCTCAGCCGAACAAGGGCGCCCTCGACGGCAGCCCGATAGTCGAACCCTAGTGCAGAGTGCGCGGGCCGCGCGCGGCCCGCCGGCGAGACCTCCCCGGGGGGACCGTTCGGGCCGGTGCCCGGGGCGGCCTTCCGGCCGGCGATCGGGGTGGGTGTCAGGCCGCGAGCAGCTCCGCGATCGCGCGGCCCACGGCGTCGGACTCGATCAGGAAGGCGTCGTGCCCGTACTCGGAGTCGAGCACGACCGGGTCCGGGCCGTGCACGCTGCCGCGCAGCTGCGCGGCGATCTCGCGCTGCCCCGCGAGCGGGAAGTAGCGGTCGCTCTCGATGCCGAGTACGAGGCTCTTCGCCCGGATGCCGGCGAGGGCCGCCGCCGTGCCGCCGCGGCCGCGGCCGACATCGTGCGAGTTCATCGCCTCGGTGAGCACGAGGTAGCTGTTCGCGTCGAAGCGGCGGGTGAACTTGTTGCCGTGGAAGTCCAGGTACGACTCGACGGCGAAGCGCCCGCCGCCGCCGAGCGGGTCGAGTCCCGACTGCCAGCTGCGCGCGAAGCGGTCGTTGAGCTCGCTCGCCGTGCGGTAGTTCAGCATCGCCATCCGGCGGGCGAGCGCGAGGCCGCGGCTCGGGCCCTCGCCGTCGGGCGCGTCGTAGTAGGCGCCGCCGGCGAAGGCGGGGTCGGAGCGGATGGCCTCCAGCTGCACGGAGTTCAGCGCGATCTGGTCGGCGGTCGCGGCGGGCGGACCGGCGAGCACCGCGATCCGTTCGACCCGATCGGGGGCCGTGATCGCCCATTCGAGCACGTGCATCCCGCCCATCGAGCCGCCGACGACCGCCGCGAAACGCTCGAGTCCGAGCTCGTCGGCGAGCGCCTGCTGGGCGGCGACCTGGTCGCGGATCGTGAGGAACGGGAAGCGCCCGCCCCACTCGGCGCCGTCCGGGGCGAGCGAAGCCGGCCCCGTCGAGCCCTGGCAGCCGCCGAGCACGTTCGGCGCGATGACGAACCAGCGCTCGGTGTCGATCGCGCGGCCGGGGCCGACGACGTCCTCCCACCAGCCGGCGCTCGGGTGCCCTGGGCCGGCTGAGCCGAGGACGTGGCTGTCGCCGGTGAGGGCGTGCAGCACGAGCACGGCGTTGTCGCGGGCGGGCGAGAGCTCGCCCCAGGTCTCGTACGCGATCGTGACCTCGGGCAGCGTCTCGCCGGACTCGAGCCGCACCGTGCCGATCTCGGCGAAGCGGCGGTCGCCGACCGGGTCGCCGATGCGCCAGGCGCCGGTTGCGGGGGCCCGGCCGAGCAGGCTGTGCGCCCGCGCCTCCGGCACGATGCTCGCCGGGACGACGTCCGCCTGCGTCTGCCAGTCCATGTCTTCGATTCTCCCCGAGCGGGCGGCGCCGCCGGGCATTGTTACGGAAGCTCGAGCCCTCGCACAACTCAGGAACGGGGTCCCGCCGCGACGCGGAATCGGCGGATCACGGCAGCAATAAGTGGCAGATGTTCCTGAGTTGTGTGAAGTGCGAGGGGGAACGGCGGATGCCGCAGGCGTCGGCCTGCGGCATCCGGGGTCGTGCTGGGCTCCGCGTTACGCGCGGAGCGCCTCCGAGGCGGCCCGGGCGGCGGCGAGACCGGCCTCGAGGTCGGCCTTCAGGTCATCGATGTTCTCGATGCCGACCGACAGGCGCACGAGGCCCGGGGTCACGCCCGAGGTGAGCTGCTGCTCGGGGGTGAGCTGCGAGTGCGTCGTCGAGGCCGGATGGATGACGAGCGAGCGCACGTCGCCGATGTTCGCGAGGTGCGAGAACAGCGAGAGGTTGTCGACGAGCGCGCGGCCGGCGTCGACGCCGCCCTTCAGCTCGAACGACAGCACCGCGCCGACGCCCTTCGGCGAGTACGTGTTCGCCGCGGCGTACCACGGGCTCGAGGGCAGGCCCGAGTAGTTGACGGTCGCGACGTCCGGGTGGTCGTCCAGCCACTCGGCGATCTCCTGGGCGTTCTGCACGTGGCGCTCGATGCGCAGCGACAGCGTCTCGATGCCCTGGATGAGCAGCCACGCGCTGTTCGGCGAGATCGCGGCGCCGAGGTCGCGCAGCAGCTGCACGCGCGCCTTGATGATGTAGGCGAGGCCGTCGCCGACCGCGGCCGTGTAGCTCGCGCCGTGGTACGAGGGGTCGGGCTCGGTGAGGCCGGGGAACTTCTCGACGTTCTTCGACCACTCGAACGTGCCGCCGTCGACGATGATGCCGCCGATGGTGGTGCCGTGGCCGCCGAGGAACTTCGTCGCCGAGTGGATGACGATGTCCGCGCCGTGCTCGAAGGGGCGGATGAGGTAGGGCGTCGCGATCGTGTTGTCGACCACGAGCGGGATGCCGGCGTCGTGCGCGATGCCCGCGACGAGACCGATGTCGAGCACGTTGATCTTCGGGTTGCCGATCGTCTCGGCGAAGAAGAGCTTCGTGTTCGGGCGCACCGCGCGGCGCCACTCCTCGGCGTCGTCCTGGTTCTCGACGAAGGTGGTCTCGATGCCGAGCTTCGCGAGGGTGTACTTGAAGAGGTTGTAGGTGCCGCCGTAGATCGAGCTCGACGAGACGATGTGGTCGCCCGCCTGGGCGATGTTCAGCACCGAGAAGGTCGCCGCCGACTGGCCGGAGGCGAGCAGCAGCGCGCCGGTGCCACCCTCGAGGGCGGCGACCCGCTCCTCGACGACCGCCTGGGTCGGGTTCTGGATGCGGGTGTAGATGTTGCCGAACTCGGCGAGCGCGAAGAGGTTCTGCGCGTGCTCGGCGTTGTCGAAGACGTACGAGGTGGTCTGGTAGATCGGGGTCGCGCGGGCCTTCGTGATCGGGTCGGGGGCGGCGCCGGAGTGGACCTGCTTGGTCTCGAAGCGCCAGTCGGCTGCGTTGCTCATCGAGCTCTCCTTCGGTTCGGCCGGCTCGGGTGGCCCGGCCGTGTTGCGACCACGCTAGGCGGGGCGCGCAGGCCGGGCAACGCGACCCGACACACGGCGTAACCGCTGGCCGGCCGGCTCAGTCGCGCGGTGCGGGCGGGGCCGTGGGCGGCGTCGTGCCGGCCGGGCCCGGCGGGAGCGCCTCCGGCGGCAGCACGATCGTGCCGGTCGCGGTCGACGGCTCCGGCCGGAACAGCCACCTGGCGCGCGGCTCGACGAGCGGGCGGAAGAGGCGGCGCACCGGCTTCAGCGACAGCACGATCGAGATGCCGACGCAGAACACGATCATCGCGGGCAGCACCCAGAACGGCTGGTCGCCCTCCAGCACGCCCGACTCCCGGAACGGGAACAGCACGAAGCTGTGCAGCAGGTAGATGTACATGGTCGCCGTGCCGAACGGCGTGAACCAGTGCGCCCCGCGCGGCATCAGGGTGAGGAACGCGACGGCGAGCACCATCGCGGCGAGGAGCAGCCCGAGCCGGATGGCGCCCGTCCACGGTTCGTCGTAGCCGAGATCGGGGTACGACTCGTCGTACAGCAGGAAGCGGCGGAGCTTCACATCGCGCCACCATTCGATGGCGGTCGGCATGGCCACGAGCACGGCGAGGAACAGGGCGATCGCCCCGGCGCGCCAGCGCCAGGCCACCCGGGCCGGGAGCGCCAGCCAGCGGCCGGTGATGCGCCACTGGCGGAGCTTCCAGCCGAAGACGAAGAACGGCAGCATGCCGAAGGTACGGCTGAGGGCGAGCGTCGAGTCGATGGTCTCCGAGTAGCCCGCCGCGACCGAGATCACGATCGCGATGACGAGCGGCGCCCGCAGCATCACCAGGTACGGCAGCACCACGCGCCAGACGGCGAGCGCGATGAGGAACCAGAGCGTCCACGACGGCGTCGCGTAGTCGAGGCCGACGCCCGTGCCGAGCAGGAACCGCAGCACCGTCCAGATGGTCTCGAAGATCAGGTACGGCAGCACGATGTCGGTGATGACCTGGCGGATGGACCGGGCCGTCGGCGGGCCCGATTTCGCGAAGTAGCCCGAGACGGTGACGAACACCGCGACGTGGAACGAGTAGATGAACAGGTAGACGCTGTACGCCGAGTTCGACTCGCCGATGAGAGGCAGGATGCCGTGGCCGACGACCACCAGCACGATCGCGATCCACCTCGCGTTGTCCCAGAGCGGCACCCGCTTCTTCGCGTGCGGCTGGGACTTCGTCGGCGTCGTCGGCGTGGAAGGCATCGCCCCATTCTCCCAGCACGGGCAGAATAGGCGCATGAACGGCAGACGGGCAGTGGTCACCGGGGCGAGCTCGGGCATCGGCGAGGCCACGGTGCGGGCGCTCCGCGCCGACGGCTGGGACGTCGTCGCCGTCGCGCGGCGCGCGGATCGGCTCCGGGCGCTCGCCGACCGGACCGGCGCCGCGTTCCAGGTGTGCGACGTCACCCGCCAGGAGGAGGTCGACGCGCTCGCCGCCGCGCTCGCCGAGGGCGGCCCCGTGCACGGCCTCGTGAACAACGCCGGCGGGGCGAAGGGGGTCGCCTCCGTGGAGGCATCCGACCCCGAGGACTGGCGCTGGATGTTCGAGGTGAACGTGCTCGGCCTGCAGCGCGTGACCGCCGCGCTCCTGCCCCTGCTGCGGCAGGGGGCCGCGGAGCGCGGCGTCGCCGACCTCGTGAACGTCACCTCGATCGCCGGGCATGTGCCGTACGCGGGAGGCGGCGGGTACGACGCCGCGAAGTCGGCGGCGCACGCCGTCACCGCCGTGCTGCGCCTGGAGCTGAACGGTGAGCCGATCCGCGTCGTCGAGGTCGCGCCGGGCATGGTGCGCACGGAGGAGTTCTCGCTCGTCCGCTACGGCGGCGACCGCGAGAAGGCGGATGCCGTGTACGCGGGGGTGGCGGAGCCGCTCGGCGCCGACGACGTCGCCGCCGTCATCGCCGACGCGATGGGCAAACCGGCGCATGTGGACCTCGACCTCATCGTCGTGAAGCCGGTCGCCCAGGCCGCCCCGCACCTGCTGGCGCGCGGCCCGCTCGAGGTGCGGACCGGGCGATGAGCGGGGCGGGGGGCGAGCACGACCGCGAGACCGCCCGCCGCCGCGCCTGGGAGGAGCGCACGACCGGGCCGCTCGTCGTCCTCGGCGCCGCCTTCCTCGTGGCGTACGCGACGCTCGTGCTCGCCGACGCGCTCCCCGCTTGGCTAGTGCTCGCGCTGCAGCTGCTGCTGATCCTCTCGTGGGCGACCTTCGTCGTCGACGTCGTGGTGCGCTGCGCGCTCACCCCGCGCGGGCAGCGTACCGCCTTCCTCGTGCACCACCCGCTCGACGTGCTCTCGGCCGTACTGCCCGTGTTCCGGGCGCTGCGGGTGGTGAGCCTCGTGCACCGGGTCCGGTACTTCCGCGGTCACGGCGGCGACGCGTTCCGGGCGCGGATCGTCTCGTCCATGCTCGTCTACGCCGTCGTCTTCATCATCTTCATCGCGCTCGCGACGCTGAACGCCGAGCGCGACGCCCCGGGCGCGACGATCCAGAGCTTCGGCGACGCGATCTGGTGGGCCTGCGTCACCATCGCCACCGTCGGCTACGGCGACATGTACCCCGTGACCGTGACCGGTCGCATCTTCGCGGTCATGCTGATGATCGGCGGCATCGCGATCGTCGGCACCGCCTCGGCGACGATCGTGTCGCTGTTCACCGAGCGGCTGGGCCAGCTCCGCGAGCGGCCGCACGAGACCGGCGAGGGGCGCGGGACGACGGACCGGGAGCGCGAACGGCGCCGCGAGGGGCGGGCCGCGGATGCCGGCGCCGCCGCCGACGCCGTACCCTTGCAGGATGACCTTCGACGCGAATGACGCGGCCATCGGCGAACCCGGTGTGCGTCGCGAGATCCTCGGCTGGGACCAGTTCGGCGAGGCGGCGAGGACCCTCGCCGCGGACGTGCTCGGGTCGGGGTTCCGCCCCGACGTCGTCATCGCGATCGCGCGCGGCGGGCTGCTGCTCGCCGGGGCGATCTCGTACGCGCTCGGCACGAAGCAATGCGGCTCCATCAACGTGGAGTTCTACACCGACATCGAGCAGGTGCTGCCCGAGCCGATCGTGCACCCGCCGATGCTTGACGCGCCCGCACTCGCCGGCTTGAAGGTGCTGCTCGTCGACGACGTCTCCGACTCGGGCCGCACGCTCGCGAAGGTCCTCGAACTGCTCACCGACGTCGGCTCCGAGGTGCGCACGGCGACGCTCTACACGAAGTCGCGCACGGTGCTCGTGCCCGACTACAGCTACCGCGCCACCGACGACTGGATCGTCTTCCCCTGGTCGGCGCAGCCGCCGGTGCAGGTCACCGCGTGAGCGTCCACCTGCTGGGCGGCGGCGCGCTGGAGCCGGCGGACGCCGCGCTGTACGCCCCGTTCCTCGCCGAAGCGGCGGCGCGCGCCCGGGCCGCGGGCCGCCCCGTGCCCCGGATCGCGATCCTGTCGATCCACCCGGGCGGGCCGGAGCGCGCCGAGGCGCTGCGCCGGGTGCTCGCCGCGGCCGGCGAGGTGGAGGCGCACCTCACCAGCTCGCCCGGTGGCGAGGAGCTCCCGCCCACCGCGATCTCGGACGTCGACGGCATCCTCGTCGGCGGCGGCATCGTGGAGCAGGTGCGCGCCGCACTCGAACCCCTCTTCGGCGAGCTGCGCCGACAGGTCGCGGGCGGCGTGCCCTACCTCGGCGTCTCGGCCGGCGCCATGATCGCCGCCGAGGGTGCGCTCGGCGGCGGCTCCCGCATCGACGGCGTGCTCGTCGCGCCCGAAGACCCGGACGAGGGGGGTGCGGAGTTCGAGGCGGACGCCGGCATCGGTCTCGTCGACGTCGCGATCGACGTGCACGTCGCGCAGCGCGGCACGCTCTCCAGACTCGTCGCCGCCGTCGAGTCCGGGCTCATCGACGGCGCGCTCGGCATCGACGAGCGCACCGTGCTCATCGTCGGCGACGGCGGGCTCCGCGTCGAGGGCGTCGGCAGCGTGTGGCGGGTGCTGCCGGGCGACGGCGGCGTGCTCGTCTCGACGATCGGCGCATGATGGCGCCCGCGAAGACCCTGCCGGAGCTCGCCGAGGCCGGGCTCATCGACCCGGGCTGGGCGGCGGCGCTCGAACCCGTCGCCCCGCGCATCGCGGAGCTCGGCGACTTCCTGCGCGCCGAGCAGGCCGCCGGGCACGGCTACCTCCCGGCCGGCGACCGCGTGCTGCGCGCCTTCTCGCAGCCGATCGGCGACGTCCGGGTGCTCATCGTGGGCCAGGACCCGTACCCCACCCCGGGCCATCCGATCGGCCTCAGCTTCGCCGTCGAGGCGCACGTCCGCCCGCTGCCGCGCAGCCTCGGCAACATCTACAAAGAGCTGCGCGACGATCTCGGCGTGGAGCCCCCGGCGCACGGCGACCTCGGCGCCTGGAGCCGCAACGGGGTCATGCTCCTGAACCGCGTGCTGACGGTGCGCCCGGGCACACCGGCCTCGCACCGGGGCAAGGGCTGGGAGGCCGTCACCGACCACGCCATCCGCACCCTCGTCGCCCGCGGCGCGCCGCTCGTCGCGATCCTCTGGGGGCGTGACGCGCAGTCGCTGAAGCCGCTGCTCGGCGAGGTCCCGACCGTCGAGTCGGTGCATCCGAGCCCGCTCTCGGCCTCGCGCGGCTTCTTCGGCTCGAAGCCGTTCAGCCGGGCGAACGCGCTGCTCGAGGCGCAGGGCGGTGCGCCCGTGGACTGGTCGCTGCCCGCCTGAGCCGCGCCACCGACCGACTGGATCCGCCGCCGAAACGTGGACGCAACACCGGACGCGTAGGCTGACCGCCATGCTCGAGGAGGAATACCAGCAGCGGCGCGTGCCGCCGCCGCACCTGCGGCCGGTCGAGCCCGCCGAGGCGCCGTTCGAGTACGTCATCCGGCCGGCGAGCCCCGCCGACCTGCCGAGCGTGCGCGAGATCTACAACCACTACGTCGCGAACTCCACGGTCACGTTCGACGAGGACGCGATGACCCTCCGCGCGTGGCGGCAGAAGTACGCCATGCTCGACAAGCTCGGCCTGCCGTTCCTCGTCGCCGAGTCGCCGTCCGGGCAATTGCTCGGCTACGCGCTCGCCGCGCCCTGGCGGCAGCGGCGTGCGTACCGCTACACCGTCGAGAACTCGATCTACCTCGGGCCGGCGGCGTCCGGCAAGGGCCTCGGCCGGGCGCTGCTCGGCGCACTCATCGACGCCTCGACGGCGGCGGGGCTCCGCGAGATGATCGCCGTCATCGCCGATCAGGGCGCCGAGGCGTCGCTCGCGCTGCACGAGAAGTTCGGCTTCGTGGAGATCGGCCGGATGGGCCGGGTCGGCTTCAAGTTCGACCGTTGGCTCGGCACGGTGCTGCTACAGAAGAACCTCCGCTGAGCGGGCGGGCTCCCGTCGGTCGTAGGCTCGACGGATGAGCGAACCGGTGGAACTGCACGACGCGACCGCCCTCGAACTGCACCAGCTGCTCCAGCGCGGCCGCATCTCGCCGAGCGAGCTCGCCGCCCATTTCCTCGCGAGGATCGAGCGGCTGGGGCCCGAGCTCGGCGCCTTCGCCCACGTGGACGCGGATGCCGCGCTCGAACGCGCCCGGCTCGTCGAGCGGGCGGTGCCGAAGACGGCGCCGCCCTGGGGCATGCCGCTCGCGGACAAGGACCTGCAGCTCCGCGCCGGGATGCCGGCCCGCTTCGGCTCCCGCGCCTTCGCCGGGTTCGTGCCGACCGAGTCCGATGCGCTCGTCCGCGACGTCGACCGGGCCGGCGCCGTGAGCCTCGGCAAGACGGCGACGCCCGAGTTCGGACTGCCCTCGTACACCGAAGGGCTCGCCTTCCCGCCGGCGCGCACCGCGTGGGACCTGTCCCGCGGCGCCGGCGGCTCGAGCGGTGGTGCCGCGGCGGCGGTCGCCGCCGGCCTGCTGCCGTTCGCCCCCGGGTCGGACGGCGGGGGCTCGATCCGGATCCCGGCGGCCTCCTGCGGGCTCGTCGGGCTGAAGCCCTCTCGCGGCCGGGTGCCGGGCGGCTCGGGGATCGGCAGCCTCGCCGGCCTGGGCGTCGCCGGCCCGATCGCGCGTACCGTCGCGGATGCCGCGCTGCTCCTGGACGGGCTGGTCGCCCCAGTGGGGTATCCGGCCGAGCATCCCTTCGCGCTCCGGCCCGCCGGCGGCGACGGCCCCTTCCTCGGGGCTGCGATCCGGGGCGAGGGCCGGTTCCAGCTCGGCGTGATGACCGACACCCCGTGGGACGAGTTCACGGAGATCGTCATCGAGCCGGAGGCGCGCGCCGCCCTCGACCGGGGCATCGAGCTGGCCGAGCGGCTCGGCCACGGCGTCGAGGCGGTGCCGCCCGTGCCGGAGCCGGACTACGCCGACGCCTTCCGTGCGGTGTGGCAGGCGGGGGCCGGCGGCATCCCGGTGCGGGGCGAGGGGGAGGAGCTGCTGGAGCCGCTCACGAGGTGGCTGCTGCGTCGCGGACGGGCGCTGCCGGCGACCGAACTCGTCGCGGCACTGTCGTGGCTCTCGGACTACGAGCAGCGCGTCATCCGCCGGCTCGCGAGCTACGACGCGGTGCTCACCCCTGCGCTCGCGATGACGCCGCGCCCGGTCGGCTGGTACGACGCCGAGGATGGCGAGCGGAACTTCGCCCAGCAGGTCGCGTTCACGCCGTTCACCTCCTTCGTGAACGTGACCGGGCTGCCCGCGATCACGGTGCCGGTGAGTTTCACCGAGGGCGGCCTGCCGATGGGCGTGCAGCTCATCGGACGTCCCGGCGGCGAGGCGGTGCTGCTGTCGATCGCCGCGCAGTTCGAGCGTCGGGCGGGGATCGTGGGGCAGCGCCCGCCCGTCTGGTGATCCCGCCCCGCCCCGCCCGCCTCGCCCGGTCGTGCGTCGCGCCCGGTGCGACAACTCAGGAACGCGTCCAGGACAGGCCCGGATTCTCGGGCCGTGCGGGAATGCTCGAGGGCCATATCGGGCAGATGTTCCTGAATTGTCTCTTCGCACACGGGGAGGCGTGTGCGAGACTTAGGTAATGCTTACCTCAGTAGCGGAGTCGGTCGTCCGGCCGCGACCGGCGTACCGCACCTTCCGCGCCGCCGTCGCGCGCGCCGAACGGCTCTCGCCCCACTTCGTCCGGGTCACCTTCGCGGGTGAGGAGCTCGCCGACTTCGGCACGGCCGGTCTCGATCAGCGGGTGAAGCTCGTGTTCCCGATCGAGGGCCGCGGCTTCGCCGACTTCCCCGCGGGCGAGGACTGGTACCGCGCCTGGCGGGAGCTGCCCGCCGACCGGCGAAACGCGTTCCGCACCTACACGGTGCGCGCCGTGCGGCCGGGCCGCCGCGAGGTCGACGTCGACTTCGCCCTGCACGGCGACCTCGGCCCCGCCTCCGCCTGGGCAGCTCGCGCGAGCGAGGGCGACGAACTCCTCATCATCGGGCCGGACGAGCGCAGCCCGGAGCGCACCGTGGGCATCGATTTCCGCCCCGGCGCGGTCGACACGGTGCTGCTCGCCGGTGACGAGACCGCGGCGCCCGCGATCTGCGCGATCCTCGAGCAGCTCCCGGCGGATGCCTCGGGCGCCGCCCTCATCGAGGTGCCGAGCCCCGCCGACGTCCTCCAGGTCGCCGCGCCGGAGGGCGTCGAGGTGCGCTGGCTCGCCCGCTCGTCGGCCGACGCCGTGCACGGCGAGCGACTGGTGCCCGCGGTGCGGGACTGGGTGGCCCGGGCGACGACGCCGATCGACGACCGGCCGGCGACCGACGCCGCGGCGGACGCCTCGGCCGCCGCGCTCTCCGCGGCCGAGCTGGCCGACGGCGACGATGTCCCGCTCTGGGACGTGCCCGAGGGCCGGAGCCTCGACGGAGCCTGCTACGCGTGGCTCGCCGGCGAGGCATCCGTCATCACTTCGCTGCGTCGTTTCCTCGTGCGCGACGCCGGACTCGACCGTCGTCAGGTCGCGTTCATGGGCTACTGGCGGCGCGGTCGCGCCGAACTGGAGTGATGCCGGCGACCGCCTCCCGCCCGGACGGATCGAGCACGCCCGAGTCCGGTGAGAGCCCCGCGGCGGCCGCCGCCGCGTCCGCGCCGGCGCCGCGCCGAACGAAGCGGGCCCGGCCCGGCCGCATCGCCCTCGTCTTCCTCGTCGCGTCCGTCGTCCTCGTGCTGATGGTGCTCGCGAGCCTCGCGTTCGGCGTCCGGGCGATGGACCCCGCCCAAGTCTGGCGGGCGATCTTCTCTCCCGACACGGCCGACCCCGACCAGTTCGTCGTGCTCCAGCTGCGCGTGCCGCGCACCGTCATCGGCCTCGTCGCGGGCGTCGCGCTCGGCCTCGCCGGCACCGTCATCCAGGGCGTCACCCGGAACCCGATCGCCGACCCGGGCCTGCTCGGCATCAACGCCGGGGCCTCCCTCGCTGTCGTTCTCGGGATCTCCTTCCTCGGCCTCGTCGACCCGCTCGGCTACATCTGGCTCGCCTTCGCCGGCGCCGCACTCGCGGCGGTCGCGGTGTTCTCGATCGGCCACGGCGAGCCGGTGCGTCTCGCGCTCGTCGGCGCCGCCGTGACGGCCTTCATCACACCGCTCATCGCGCTCGTGCTGCTGCAGGACACCGAGGCCTTCAACCAGTACCGCTTCTGGGCCGTCGGCTCCCTGACAGGTCGGGAGCTGTCGACGGTGGGCGTGCTCTGGCCCTTCCTCCTCGTCGGCGCCGTGCTCGCCTTCTTCCTGGCCCACCGGCTGAACCTCCTCGCCCTCGGCGAAGACGTCGCGAGCGCCCTCGGTCAGCGCGTCGGGGTCACCCGTGCGCTCGCCGGAGCGGCGATCGTGCTCCTGTGCGGCACCGCGACCGCGCTCGCCGGTCCGATCGCGCTCGTCGGACTCGTGGTCCCGCACGCGGCGCGCCGGCTCATCGGCAGCGACTACCGGCTCGTGATGCCGCTCGCGCTGCTGCTCGGGCCGATCATGCTGCTCGCCGCCGACGTCCTCGGCCGGCTCATCGTGCCGAATGCGGAACTCGAGGCGGGCGTCGTCGCGGCCTTCCTCGGCGCTCCCGTGCTCATCGCCGTCGCGCGCAGCCGGAAAGTGGCCGGCCTGTGAGCGCGGTGGAGGCCGAGCGCGACCGCACGGCGACGACACGGCCGGCCGGGGTCGCGCTGCTGCACCAGGTGCGCCGCCGACGCCGCAGGCGCGAGCTCACGGTCGTGCTGATCGTCGCGGCCCTGGGGCTCGCCGTCGCGCTCGCCGCCGCCTCGCTCGGTGCCGCCGCCGTCTCTCCCGACCGGGTGCTCGCGGTGCTGCTCGGGCAGGGCGAGCGGGTGGAGCGCTTCGTCGTGCTCGAACTGCGTCTGCCGCGGATCGTGGCCGCCCTCGTCGTCGGCTGGGCCTTCGGCCTGTCCGGCTCGGTGTTCCAGGCGGTGCTGCGCAATCCGCTCGCGAGCCCCGATATCCTCGGCATCTCGTCGGGCGCGAGCCTCGGTGCGGTCTGGGCGATGCTCGGACTCGGCCTTGCGGGCGTCTGGGTCGCCGGCTTCGCCTTCGCGGGGGGTCTCGCCGTCGCCGTGATCATCTGGGCGGCCGCCTGGCGCCAGGGGTTGCACGGCATCCGCTTCGTGCTCGTCGGCGTGGGGCTCGCGTACGTCTGCGGCTCGACGGTCAGCTGGCTGCTCGCCCGCGGCGACGTCCGGCAGGCGCAACAGGCGCTGCACTGGACGGTCGGCAGCGTCGCGGACGTGCGGGGCGACGACCTCGCCGGGCTCCTCCTCGGGGTCGCCGTCATGTCGCTCGCGGTGGCGCTCGCCTCCAGGATGCTCGCCGTGCTCGCACTCGGCGACGACCACGCCGCCTCGCTCGGCGCGCGGGCGCACACGGGTCGCGTGGTCCTGCTCGCCGCGGCCGTCGGGCTCGTCGCCGTCGCCGCGGCGATCGCCGGCCCGATCGCGTTCGTCGCGCTCATCGCCCCCGCCGTCGCCCGCCGACTCGTCGGCGGCGGCGGCGCGGCACTCGTCGCCTCGGCCGTCGTCGGCGGCGTGCTCACGCTCTCCGCGGACGTCGTCGGCCAGTTCGCGATCCCGGGGGTCACCGCCCCCGTCGGCATCGTCACCGGCCTCATCGGCGCCCCCTATCTGCTCTGGCTGCTCGCCCGCACCGAGAGGACTCGCGCATGACCCCCCGCGCACGCACCGTCGACCCGGCCGAGGCATCCGTCGCCCCGGGCGGAGCTGCCGCGCCGCCAGGCGACCACGCCCTGGGACTCGCCGCCGACGGGGTGAGTCTCGGCTACGACGGCCGGCGCATCATCGACGACCTCTCGTTGCGGCTGCCGGCCGGGCGCATCACGGCCATCGTCGGCCCGAACGCGTGCGGCAAGTCGACCCTCCTGCGCGGTCTCGCCCGCCTGCACCCGCTCGAGGGCGGCCGAGTCACGCTCGACGGCCGGGACGTCGGGCGGATGCCGCGCCGCGACCTCGCCCGACGGCTCGGCGTGCTGCCGCAATCCTCGATCGCCCCCGACGGCGTGCGTGTCGCCGATCTGGTGGGCCGGGGCCGCTACCCGCATCAGGGCTGGTTCGGTCGGCATTCGAGCGGTGACGACCGGGCTGTGGCGGAGGCGCTCGAGGCGACGGGCACGGCCGAGCTCGCCGACCGGCCGATCGACGAGCTCTCCGGGGGGCAGCGCCAGCGGGTGTGGATCGCGATGGTGCTCGCGCAGCAGCCCGACGTGATGCTGCTCGACGAGCCGACCACGTACCTCGATCTTGCGCACCAGCTCGAGCTGCTGGACCTGCTGACCTCGCTGAACCGGGAGCGGGGCACGACGATCGTGATGGTGCTGCACGAGCTGAACCTCGCCGCCCGGTACGCCGATCACCTCGTCGTGATGTCGGGCGGCCGGGTGGTGGCCGAGGGGGAGCCGGCCCGCGTGCTCGACCGCGACACGGTACACGGAGCGTTCGGGCTCGAGGCCGAGGTGATCGACGATCCGGTCTCCGGCGGGCCGCTCATCGTGCCGATCGGGCGTTTCCACGCGGGGCAGCCCGTCACCGGAGGTCATCCCGGTTCCCATTCCACTGAAGCTTAGGTTAGCCTGTCCTTATCATCCCCCGACCGACTCAAGGAGTCTCCGTGCGTTCTCGCCGTCCCCTGCTCGCCGTGGCCGCCGCCGCCGTCACCGCGATCGCCCTCTCCGCCTGCGCCGGCGGGAGCGCCGAGCCCACGCCGAGTGACGCCGCCGTCACCGGGGAGGGCTTCCCGATCACGATGGAACACGCCCTCGGCGAGACCGTGATCGAGAAGGCACCCGAACGCGTCGCCACCTGGGGCTGGGGCTCCACCGAGGCGGCCGTCGCCCTCGGCGTCTACCCCGTCGCGATCGGCGAGCAGGTGTGGACGGTCGGCGCCGACAACTACCTTCCGTGGGTCGAGGCGGCCTACGAGGACGCCGGCGTCGAGCTGCCGACCCTGCTGAGCGACCCGGAGGGCGGCGCGACCGTGCCCTACGAGGAGTTCATCGAGGCCGACCCCGACCTGATCCTCGCCCCGTACTCCGGCCTCACGCAGGAGCAGTACGACACGCTCTCCGAGATCGCCCCGGTCGTCGCATACCCCGAGGCGCCGTGGACCACCCCCTGGGACGAGGAGATCCGCATCACCGCCGAGGCGCTCGGCCTCGCCGAGCAGGGCGACGAGCTGCTGGCCTCGATCTCGGACCAGCTCGCCGAGACCGCCGCGGCCCACCCCGAGTTCGCCGGCAAGACCTTCGCCGGCATCTGGGACGGCGACGGCTTCGTCTCGGTCTACACGGCGGCCGACTCCAGGATCGAGGTGCTGACCGAGCTCGGCCTCGAGGTCGCACCGAGCGTCTCGAAGCTCGACACGAGCGACGGCGGCTTCTACTACGAGCTGAGCTACGAGCAGCTCGACCAGCTCGACGCCGACTTCATCGTGAGCTACCACTCCTCGAAGGAGGAGGCCGACGCGTTCCTCACCAAGCCCGAGGTGCAGGCCATCCCCGCGGTCGCCGCGGGCAGGGTCGCCCAGGTCTCCGACCCCGTCACGGTCTCGTCGGTGTCGCCGCCGACCGCGCTCAGCTTCGACTGGGAGGGCGGCCTGCCGACCCTCGTCGACGCGATCGCGGCGGCGCTCGCCAAGTAGTCGGCCTCCGCTGGTTCCCTGAGCCCGTCGAAGGGCCGCTTCGACACGCTCGGCGAACCGCCGAGGCATCCGGGCCGTTCCGTGTCGCTCGCCGTCCCTGCCTTCCACAACTCAGGAACAATCCGACCGGCATCCCTGCGAAGCCGCGCTTCGCGCAACGGCACGTCGCGCATAATCGCCAGATGTTCCTGAGTTGTGTAGGCGGCGGAGGGAGCGGGGGCGGCGGCGGGGAGCGGCGTCAGCGACGGCGGGGGAGGTAGCCGCCGTCCTCGAGGCCGGCCTCGATCTCGAACCGGTTCTTCAGCGGGTCGCGCCCGGCGACGAAGTAGAGCAGCGGGAAGAGCATGCCGTACCTCCGCCACTGCTGTCGGTGCACCGCCTCGTGCACGAGCACTCGCCGGCCGACGTTGCGGTCGGTGAGGTAGCAGCCGCCGACGCAGGATCCGCCGCGGCCGAACGTCCACTTCGGCATCCCCTGGAAGACCCAGAGCCCGTTGCGGCGCTCGACGCGTCCGGTGCTCCAGAGCGAGCCCCAGACGAACCCGACCGCCGTGGCCCACCAGTAGCCGACCCGGCTGACGGGCGAGTCGGTGAGGCGCAGCACGAAGCGGCGCGGCTCCCGGGACGGGATGCCGCGGGCCCCGCCCGTCACGCCTCGCCCCGGTCGGCCGAGGTGAGCGCGGCGACGAGGCGCAGGATGGTCGGCAGATCGTCCTCGGCGGCCAGGGGCGAGCCCGGGGCGAAGCCCGCGATCGCCGCGCCCGCGATCGGGAAGCGGGCGACCACCGCGCGGAGCGTCGCGGCGAGGGTCGCGGCGTCGACCCCGAACGGGAGCGGGTAGGACAGCCCGGCGAGCGCGGACGGGTCGAGCACATCGAGGTCCATGTGCACGAACACCCGCTTCGCACCGGTCGCCTCGAGGGCGCCGACCACGACCGTCGGATCGGAGAGGTCCTCGACGGTGAGGGTCTGCACCCCGTGCTCGTCGATGTAGCGGCGCTCCTCGTCGTCGAACGCGCGGGCGCCGCCGAGCACGATGCGCCCGGGCGGGATCCGGTGCGTTTCGTCGAGGGTGAGGCCGTCCGCGCCCTCACCGGCGATGGCGCGGAGGGTCATCCCGCCGAAGCCGCCGGAGGGCGAACTGTCCGGCGTGTTCAGATCGGGGTGGGCGTCGAGCCAGAGCACCGCGAGCTCGCCGTCGCCGCGTGCCGAGGCGTGCCCGACCGCGGCGAGCGAGGCCCCGCAGTCGCCGCCGATCGTGAGCGCCCAGTCGGGCACCTGTTCGAGGGCGAGCTCGGCGGCGTCGCGCACCCGGCGGATCGTGCTGTACCGCTGGATGCCGGTGCCGAGGGCCTCGCCGGCCTCGACGGGCACCTCGACGGCGATGGTCGCGGCCGACGGCAGGTCGCCGCGGATCGCCTCGGCCCCGTCGACGTGGCTCATCGCGCGAGCGGAGACGGAACCCTGCCAGAGGGGGACGACGACGAAGGTGGCCGGCATGGACTCCAGTATCGCCCCTTCGCGGAGCATCGGGGGAGAAACGGCGGATGCCCCGGGCGGTTCGCCCGGGGCATCCGACTCGCGCGCGGACGGATCAGCCGCCGATCGCGCCCTGGCCGCCGCCGGCCTTCAGCGCGGCGAGCCGCGCGTCGACCTCGGTGAGCTCGCCGAGGTCGTCGAGCTCGTTGAACTGGGCGTCGAGGCTCGACGCGGCGATCTCGGCCTGGCCCCGGACGAGCGCCTCCTCGCGGCGGATCTTCTGCTCGAAGCGGCCGAGGTCGCTCGTCGGGTCGAGGATGTCGATCGACTTGACCGCGTCCTGCACCTGACGCTGCGCCTGGGCGGTCTTCGCGCGGGCGACGAGCTCGTTGCGCTTGTTCTGCAGCTCGACGAGCTTCTGCTTCATGCCGTTCAGGCCGGCCTTCAGCTTGTCGACGACGTCGGTCTGCGCCGCGATCTGCGGCTCGGCGGCCTTCGCCTCGTTCTCGGACGAGATCTGCCGGCTGAGGGCGACCTTCGCGAGGTTGTCGAACTTGTCGGCCCCGGCTGCGTCGCCCGAGCCGCGGAGCTCGTCGGCCTTGCGGCTCGCAGCGAGGGCCTTGTCGCCCCACTCCTTCGCGGCGTCGACGTCCTCGCGGTGGTCGTCCTCGAGGAGGCGCAGGTTGCCGATCGTCTCCGCGATGGCGGCCTCGGCGTCGGCGATGGAGTTCGTGTAGTCGCGCACCATCTGATCGAGCATCTTCTGCGGGTCTTCGGCCTCGTCGAGCAGCGCGTTGATGTTCGCGCGGACGAGCTGCGAGATGCGACCGAAGATGGACTGTTTGACCATGGCGGTTCCTTTCCTGTGGCGGGTCAGCGGATGCCGTCGGCATCCGCGGGGTCGTCGGGCCGGCCGGGGCCGGCGGGTCGGCCGGGGCCGGTGCGTGTGGGGCGGGCTGTGCGGATCAGAATCGGCCTCCGCTCCCGCGGCGGGATCGCGTGCCTGAGCCGCCGAAGCTCCCTGCGGAGCGGCGCCCGGAGCTGCCGCCGCCGAATCCGCCGAAGCCGCCCGACGAGCTTGAGCCGCCGCCCCAACCGCTGCTCGAGCGGCGTCCGCCGCCGCCTCCTCCGAGCAGGTTGTCGATGAGGATGCCGCCGAGCACGGCACCGAACAGGTCGCCGCCGGAGCTCCGCCCGGCCGGGGCCGCGGGGCCGCCGAATCCGCCGCCGTAACCGCCCCCACCGCCGAATCCGCCGACGTCGGTGCGCGCGAGCGAGATCGCCTCGTCGGCGAGGCGTTCGGCCTGCTGCGCGGTGGCGAGCGCCGCGACGGGGTCGCCGGGCGCCTGGCTGCCTGCCTCGGTGACGAGCCGGCGCGCCTCGGCGACCCTGGTGCGCGCCTCCGGGCCGATCGCGCCGCGGCGCGCCACGATGTAGTCCTCCGCCGTCTGCGCTTTGGCCGAGGCGGCAGCGAGGGTGCGCTGCAGCTGCGCGGCCGCGCGCTGGGCGCGTTCGGCCGCGTCGCGCGCCCCGGCGATGGCCTGATCGATGGCGGCGTTCGCCTGCGCGAGCCGCGCCTGCAGGGCGAGGGGATCACGAGCGGCGCCCGAGAGTGCGCTGCGGAGCGCGGCCGCCTCCGCGGCGGTCTGCTCGGCGAGTGCCGCGAGCCCGTCGCCCGGCATCCCGCGGGCCGTCTGCACGTCGTGCTCGAGATCCGCCACCCCGGCGGCGACCGCCGCGTCCGCGGCGGAGAGTTCGGCCGCGAGCCGTTCCACCGCCGCCGCGAGCAGCTTCGCCTGGTCGACGGCCTCCTCGGCGGCGCGGATCTCGACGGCGGCGGGACCCTGTTCGCCGCGAGCGATGGCGGCCTCCGCCTCGGTCATCGCCTCGCGGGCGAAGTCGAGGCGGGCGCGAGCCTGCGTCGGGTTGTCGGCGATCGCGGCCAGCGCCGGGCCCGCGTACTGCGCCTGGAGCGAGGCGAGCCGCGCGGCCGCCGGGGCGGCATTCGTCTCGACCGAGGCGGCGGCCTGACGCACGCGGGCGAGCGCCTCGGGTGCGGTCCGCTCGAGTTCGCGGAGGGCGTCGAAACGTTCCGCCTGCGCGTCGAGCAGGGCGTCGGCCTCGCCGGTCACGCGGATAATCGTCGTGTACCACTCGCGGCGCTGCTCGTCGGTGTCGGGGACCTCGTCGTCGAGCTGTTGCTGGATCGCGAACGCCTCGCGCACCTTGCCCTTCGCCGCGGCGAGCGCCTCCCGGAAGGGCGCGGTGGCCTCGTCGCCGTAGGAGGCGACGGCGAAGCCGAGCTCCTCCTCGCTCGTCTTCAGGGCGTCGTCGATCTGCACGAGCGCCCCGCCGGCCGTGCGGCGCAGCTCCTCGAGCGACGGCGGTGGGGGACCGGCCGCCCCGGCGGCCCCGGCGCCGCGCCGACGGCGCGAGCGCACCACGAGCACGATGACGACCACGACGGCCGCGACGACGAGGAGGGCGATGACCCAGCCCCACCAGCCGCCGCCCGCGCCGGCGCCGCCCGCGATCGCGTCGGCCGCGGCGGTCGCGGCGCCCGCCCAGTCGCCGTCGCGGAGGCGCGGTTCGACGATCTCCGAGCTGATGCGGTCGAGCTCCGCGTCGGAGAGGGAGGCGTTCTGGTCGGCCGAGAGGTAGTAGGCGCGGCCGTCGACGGCGACCGCGAGGAGGTAGTCCTCGGCGCCCATGTTCGCGCCGACGGCGGTGTCCGCCGCCCATTCGACGGCGGAGGAGGGATTCGTGAACTCGTCGACGTAGGCGACGTAGAGCTGGCGGCCGCTGCGGTCGCCGGCCGCGACGAGGGCCTGCTCGACCGAGGCGAGCTGCTCGCCGAGCACGCCCGCCTGATCGACCACGGGCGAACTGCCGAACGAGACCGGGTCCTCGGCGTGCGCGATGCCCGCGGGCACGGCCACCGCGGCCAGGACGGCGCCGAGCGCCAGCAGCATCGAACCCAGACGTCGCTTCGACATGTACCAGCAGCCCTCCGCCCCGGGACCAGACGCTCCAGAGTCTATGTCCCGCCCCCGAACGGGCGCCACCGCGCGGGCCCGCGTTCAGCGGACGGTCAGCTCCACGGCCTCCGAGACGAGCGGGACGCCGAGCGCGGCACCGGGGGCGGCGAGCGCCACTGCGGCGCTCAGCCGGTACTCGCCGGGGGCCAGCGCCGGGAGGGCGCCGGGATCGGCGAGCGAGGCGTCGTCGTCGCAGCGCACGGCCCGCAGGGTGGCGGCGAGCTCAACCGAGGCACCGGGATCGAGCTCCAGCGGGGTCCGGACGGCTTCGAGCCCGCTCGTGTGCCACCGTGTCACCTCGTCGGCGATCGTCAGGGCTGGGCCGGCGAACAGCTCGCCGCGGTAGCGCGTCTCACCCGTGTTGGTGAGGACCACGGTCGCCTGCGCGCTGCCGCCGGCGTCGAGCCGGCCGACCGAGGCGATCGAGATCGTGAGGCCGTCGGCGCCGGGCGCGGTCGCCCCGACCGGGGGCGCGCCGCAGGCGTTCAGGCGGTCGACCGGTCGCAGCACGAGCTCCTCCTCCGGCGGCTCGTCGGCGGGGGCGACTCCGGTCGAGGGAAGCGACTGCCCCTCGGTCTCGGCATCCGTATCGGCCGACGAGCTCACCGGCGCGTCGGCCGTGGTCGACCCGGCGTTCAGCCCGAGACCGCCGGTCAGTGCGATCCCGCCGATGGCGAGCACCGCGACCGCGGCGGCGGTCCCGCCGACGAGGGTCGTGCGCCGTCGCCGGCGTTCCCGGCGACTGCGGGCGAGCACCTCGTCGAGGTCGAGCCGGGCGCCCCCGGCGTTCGAGGCATCCGCTCGCAGCGCCCGCCGCAGCTCATCGGGGTCAGGAGGTGGGGTGGGCATGTTCGCCTCCCGTTCTCGCGGCCGGATCGGCCGCGGCCAGCACGGAGGAGAGCGCCCTGAGCCCGTCGCTCAGGTAGCGCTTGACCGAGCCCTCGGCGATGCCGAGGAGCCGCGCGATCTCGGCGACCGGCAGGTCCTCGTAATACCGCAGCACGAGGCACGCCGACTGACGCGGCGAGAGCGCGCGGAGCCGCTCGGCGAGGTCGATCCGTTCATCCACCGCATCGGCGGCGGAGACGGGGAGATCCGGTTCGACGGCCAGGTGCCTGACCCGGCGCCAGGTGTCCCGCCGCCTGGAGCGGTCGATGACGAGGTTCAGGATGGCCCGGCGCACGTACGCTTCGGCGCGCGGCAGCTCCAGCGAGCGCCGGGGCCTGCCGAAGGTGCGGACGAGGGCGTCCTGCACGAGATCCGCGGCCTCCTCGCGGTCGCCGCAGAGCAGGTACGCGTACCGCAGGAGGGCGTCGCCGCGTTCGGCGACGAGCCGCTCCGCTACCCGGTCCCATGCGCTCGCCACGTTGGTTCCTCCCGACGACGGACGATCCGCCGTCACCCATACAGACGAACGAGTCGCCGGTTCGGTTGGGGCAGCCGTCTCCCCGACGCTACCGGGCCCTGCCGGCCGCGGCGGGCATCGGGCGGGATCATCGCGCACGAGCCGGAAACACGAATGACGCGGGACTCGTGTCCCGCGTCATTCGAACTCGTGCCCCCGGAGGGATTCGAACCCCCGACCTACGGTACCGGAAACCGGCGCTCTATCCCCTGAGCTACGGAGGCGCACAGCTGTCAACAGTAGCACCCCGCGAGGGGCGATCCGAACGCCGCGGTCAGTGCACGACGAGGCTCGCGACGGTGTCGAGCAGGTCCTCGCGCACCTTGGCGCGGAGGTAGGTGCGGGCGCCGCGGAGGACCGGGACGTCGCGCACCTCGGTCGCCACGACCTCGGGGTACCAGCGGCTGATCCGCCGGATCGCCGACTGCACGACGACCGCGAGCTCGTCGCCGCCGATCGCCGCGACCGGGCCGGCGAGCACCAGCTGGCGAGGGTCGAGCGTGGCGAGCAGCGGCAGCACGGCATGTGCGATCCGCTCGCCGAACTCGGCGGTGAAGCGGGCGCGGACCTCGGGGCCGGCGGCCGCGAGGGCGGCGAGCGCCGTGGGGTGGTCGCCGGCGGGCAGCCCCTCGGCGCGGACGAAGCGCTCGACCGCGCGGCCGCCGACGAGGTCCTGCACGGTCTGCGCCTCGGGGTCCATCGCGCGCGCCTCGGCCGACAGGGGCAGGAAGCCGATCTCGCCCGCGCCGCCGAAGCTGCCCCGATGCAGGTCGCCCGCGACGTCGAAGGAGGCGCCGACGCCGTTGCCGAGCCACACGAGCGCGAACACCTCGCCGTCGACCCCGGCGCCGGAGTCGCGCTCGGCGACGGCGGCGAGGTTCACGTCGTTCTCGATGAACACCGTCCGGTCGAGCGCCGCCTCGAGCGTCGCCCGGACGTGCAGCACCGGCCAGCCGGGAAGCGTCTCGGTGAACAGAGCGCCCTCCTCACCCGGGTCGACGTAGCCCGCGGTGCCGATCACGACGGTGTGCACCGCCGCTGGATCGGTGCCGGCCGCGGCGCTCGCGTCGGCGATCGCCCGTCGGATCTCGGCGACCGCGTCACGGTCGGCGACTGCGGCGGGCAGGGCGAAGCGGGCGACCGGATGCTCCGTGCCGACCGCGTCGACGACGGTCGCCCGGAGCTCGGCCGCATCGAGATCGACGGCCACGCCGAGCGGCCGGTCGACGCGCGCGGCGTAGAGGGCGGCGTTCCGGCCGGGGCTGCCGGCGACCGTGCCGCGCTCCTCGATCACGCCGGCCGCGAGGAGCCGGGTCATCATCAGCGACGCCGTGGGCTTGGAGACGCCGACGATCTCGCAGATGCGGTTGCGGGTGAGCGGACCGTGGTCGAGCAGAGCGGAGAGCCCCACCCGGTCGTTGACCGCGCCGAGCCACGATGGCGTCCCCTTGGCAGATCGCGCCGCCATCTTCGCTCCTCTCCGCTCCGGTCCACCCGGGACCGGCGTCACGCCGGCAGGTTCGACAGCACCGCCTCGACGAGCTGCTGGGCGTCGCCCGGCTCGAAGAGCGCACTCGACTCGATGACGACCCAGTAGCCGGACTCGGTGAAGATCTGCGCCTCGCCGGTGTTGCCGGATTGGCGGAAGTAGCCCTCCACCGCGGGCGGGGTGCCGTAGGTGGGGACGGCGTTGGAGGAGGACGCCGCCTGATTGCGCGCCGACTCCAGGACGGAGGGGGTGGGGGTCGCCACGCCGAGCTGGATCGGGTCGCCGCTCGTCTGGTTCAGCCAGCCGCACGCGGTGCCGCCGGCGTCGACCGTCGCGGTGACATCGGCGGAGGTGGGCTCGAAGCCGTCCTGCAGGCCGAAGTTCGGGTTGAAGGCGTAGATCTGCTCCGGAGTGATGAGCGTGTCGCAGTCTGCGGCGAACGGCGTCGGAGTCTCCGAGGGCGTGGGCGTCGGCGATTCGCTCGGAGCCCCGGTCGTCGCCGTCGGCGCCGAGCTCGGCGACCCGCTCGGCGCGGGGGACTCGCTCGCGCAGCCGGCGAGCGCGGCGGTCGCCGTCAGAGCGACGAGGAGCGCCGAGACGGCCCTCGGTGACCGGACGGCGGGGGAGCGGTGCATGCGCGACATGGGAGGAACCCTATCAATCACGAACGATAGGATTCGTGCGTGACTCCAGCCGATCTTTCGCATGCCCTGTCCGACCTCGTCGCCGCCCTCGTGGAGCGACGTCGCGCGGCGGGCGCGGAGCTCGAGCTCGAGGTCACCCCGGAGCAGATCGTGCTCGAGCGGCCGAAGCTGCGCGAGCACGGCGACTGGGCCTCGAGCATCGCGCTGCGCATCGCGAAGCCGCTCGGCGCGAACCCCCGCGAGATCGCCACGGAGCTCGCTGCGGGCCTTGCGGAGCTCGACGGTGTCGCGAGCGCCGAGGTCGCCGGCCCCGGCTTCATCAACATCCGCCTCGACGCCGCTGCCGCCGGCGCCCTCGCGAAGACGATCGTCGACGCCGGGGCCGGGTACGGACACGGCACGAGCCAGGCCGGCCGGGTGATCAACATGGAGTTCGTCTCGGCGAACCCCACCGGCCCCCTGCACATCGGCCACACCCGTTGGGCGGCGCTCGGCGACTCGATCAGCCGCGTGCTGCGCGCCGCGGGCGCCGAGGTCGCGAACGAGTACTACATCAACGACGCCGGCAACCAGATGGACAACTTCGGGGCGTCGGTGCTCGCCGCCGCGAAGGGCGAGCCCACGCCCGAAGGCGGCTACCCGGGCCAGTACATCGCCGACCTCGCGAAGATCGTGCTCGAGCGCGAGCCGAACCTCGGCGAGCTCGACGACGCGGCCGCGCTGCACACCGCTCGCGAGATCGCCTACGAGCACCAGCTGGCCGAGATCAAGGCCTCGCTCGACCGCTTCAACGTGCACTTCGACGTGTGGACGAGCGAGCGCCGCCTGCACCAGAAGGACGACGAGGGCGTCTCCGCGATCGACGCGGCGCTCGAGCGGCTGCGCGCCCAGGGCCACGTCTACGAGGCCGACGACGCGATCTGGGTGAAGACGACCGACTTCGGCGACGACAAAGATCGCGTGTTCTGCCGCTCGAACGGCGTGCCCACCTACTTCGCCGCCGACGCCGCGTACTACCTCGACAAGGGCGACCGCGGCTTCGAGCACAAGATGTACCTGCTCGGCGCCGACCACCACGGCTACGTGCACCGGCTGAAGGCCGTCGCGGGCGCCGCGGGCGAGGACCCCGAGCGCGATATCGAGATCCTCATCGGCCAGCTCGTCTCCGTGAACGGCGCACGGCTGTCCAAGCGCGCCGGGAACATCATCGAGCTCGACGACCTGCAGGCCTGGCTCGGCACCGACGCGCTCCGGTACACGCTCGCCCGCTACCCGGCCGACTCGCCGATCGCGATCGACCCGGAGGTGCTGAAGCGCCGCACCAACGACAACCCCGTCTTCTACGTGCAGTACGCGCACGCCCGCACGGCGGCCGTCGCGCGGAACGCCGCGGCGTCCGGCGTCGACCGCTCCGAGTTCGCTCCGGAGCTGCTCGAGCACGAGACGGAGTCGGCCCTGCTCGGCGCCCTGCAGGAGTTCCCGCGCGTCGTGGCGCAGGCGGCGGAGCTGCGCGAGCCGCACCGCGTCGCCCGGTATCTCGAGGAGCTCGCCGCGCTCTATCACCGCTGGTACGACACCTGCCGGGTGCTGCCGCTCGGCGAGGAGCCGGTCGGCGCGCTGCACCGCACCCGGCTGTGGCTGAACGACGCCGCGGGCCAGGTGCTCCGCAACGGCCTCGATCTCCTCGGCGTCTCGGCGCCCGAGCGGATGTGACGAGGGCACGATGAGCGAGGCCGCGACGGTGCCGATCGACCCGGCTCCTGGCGCCCGGGAGCCGAAGCCGAAACGGCGCGGGCTCCGCGCTCTCGTCATCGTGCTCGTGGTGGTGGTCGTGCTCGGCGTGGCCGCGGTCGTCGCCGACGGCATCGCCCGCGGCATCGCGCAGCAGCAGGTGTCGGCGAAGATCCAGCAGAAGCTGCCCGAGGGCGTGCAGGGCGACGTCGACGTCCGCATCGGGGGATTCTCCGTCATCGCCCAGTACCTCTCCGGCCGCATGGACGAGGTCGAGCTCTCCGCCCCCGAGCTCGAGGTGCGCGGCGCGCCGGTCGCGGTCGACGTCACTCTCCACGGGGTGCCCGTCGACCTCGCCGAACCGGTCGGCCGGCTCTCCGCCCGCGTCTCGATCGGGCAGGACGCGCTGAACACCCTCATCGCCGAAGCGGGCACCGCCGCGGCGGTGGGCACCGTCGAGCTCGGCGACGGCACGGTCGGCTACGCCGGCCAGGCCGAGCTGCTCGGCTTCACGGTGGACTACACGGCGAGCGCGCGCCCGGAGGCCGCCGGCGACGAGGTGCTGCTCACCCCGGTCGACGTCTCCGTGGGCGCCCTCGGCGGCAGTATCGACGTCTCAGGGCTCGTCGAGCGGCTGCTCGGTGAGGAGCCGATCGCCGTGTGCGTCGCGCAGTACCTGCCGGAGGGGCTCCGGGCGGAGCGGGTGCAGGTCGAGCCGGGAACGGCCACGGGGTGGCTCGGCGCGGAGCGCTTCGTGCTCGACGGCGAGAGCCTGGCGACGACCGGGAACTGCGACTGAGTCCGGCGCTCCGAACGCGTCGTCATCAATTTCAGCGGCTCCCGCACGCTCGATAGACTCGCGATGATCCGCCGAGGCGGATGACGCCGACTGGCTTCAGGGACCAATCCGGGTTCGCTCGCCGCGCAGCACGCCCCCAAGCTCCCGCATCCCGTGAGGTTCGTACGTGGCAGGACACGCAGCAGACCGCGGCACCCTCGAGGTGCCCACCGACCCCAACGCGCTCGCCGAGGGCGTGTGGCCCGCGAGCGCGACGCGCGACGCCGAGGGCCGGCTCGTCGTCGGCGGCGTCGACGCCGCGACGCTGGCGTCCCGCTTCGGCACGCCGCTGTACGTGCTCGACGAGGGCGAGGTGCGGGCCAGGGCCATCCGCACCCGCGAGGCCTTCGAGGCCGCGGCGCGCCGAATCGGCACCGAGACGACGGTGTACTACGCGGGCAAGGCCTTCCTCTCCACGGCGATCGTCCGCTGGGTGACCGAGTCCGGTCTCGCGGTCGACGTCTGCTCGGGAGGCGAGCTCGCCGTCGCTCTCGCCGCCGGGGCCGACCCCGCGCGGCTCGGCTTCCACGGCAACAACAAGTCGGAGACGGAGATCGCCGCCGCGGTCGAGGCGGGCGTGGGCGCCCTCATCATCGACAGCGAGATCGAGATCGAGCGGGTCGCCCGGGCGGCGGCCGCAGCCGGGCGCGTGCAGCGCGTCCGGCTCCGGGTGAACAGCGGCGTGCACGCCTCGACGCACGAGTTCCTCGCCACCGCCCACGAGGACCAGAAGTTCGGCGTCACGCTCGGCCGTGCGGTCGAGCTCGGCGAGCGCATCCGCTCGCACCCCTCGCTCGAGTTCCTGGGCCTGCACTGCCACATCGGCTCGCAGATCTTCGACGCGGCCGGCTTCGCCGAGTCGGCGGCGCGGCTCCTCGCCGAGCACGCCGCGCTCCTCGCCACGGGCCCCGTGCCCGAGCTGAACCTCGGCGGCGGCTTCGGCATCGCCTACACCGCGGCCGACGATCCGGCGCCCATCGAGCGCATCGCCGACGGCATCGCCGACGCGGTGGCCGAGGGCTGCCGCGCCCTCGGCATCCCCGTTCCGAAGCTCGCCTTCGAGCCCGGCCGCACCATCGTGGGTCCCGCCGGCATCACCCTCTACCGGGTCGGCACGGTGAAGCCCGTGCCGACCGAGGAGGGCTGGCGGCACTACGTCTCGGTCGACGGCGGCATGAGCGACAACGCGCGCTTCGCGCTCTACGGGGCCGACTACTCGGCCCGGCTCGCCTCGCGCAGCTCGGCGGAGCCCGCCGCGCTCGTCCGCATCGCGGGCAAGCACTGCGAGGCCGGCGACATCGTGGTCGACCGCGAGTACCTGCCGCACGACGTCGGGCCGGGCGATCTCGTCGCCGTCGCCGCGACCGGAGCGTACTGCTGGTCGCTCTCGAGCAACTACAACCACGTGCCCCGCCCGGCGGTCGTCGCCGTCGACGGGGGCGCCGCGCGCGTCATCGTCCGCGGCGAGACCATCGCCGATCTCCTCGCCCGCGACGTCGGGCACGAGGCATCCGGAACCACGGACGCCGTCTCCACCCCAGCCGAAGGGACCTCAGAATGATCGAGTACCGCTCCATCCGCGTCGCACTCCTGGGCGCAGGGTCGGTCGGATCGCAGGTCGCGAGGCTCCTCCTCGAGCACGGCGACGAGCTGGCCCAGCGCATCGGCGCGCGGCTCGAGCTCGTCGGCATCGCGGTCCGCGACGTCGACGCCCGCCGCGATGTCGAGTTGCCCCGCGAGCTCCTCACGACCGACGCGGAGACGCTCATCCTCGGCGCCGACGTCGTCATCGAGCTGATGGGGGGCATCGAACCGGCCCGGGGCCTCGTGCTCCAGGCGATCGGCTCCGGCGCCGACGTCGTCACGGGCAACAAGGCGCTCATCGCCGCGCACGGCCCGGAGCTCTTCGCCGCGGCCGAGCAGGTCGGCGCGCAGCTCTCCTACGAGGCCGCCGTCGGCGGGGCGATCCCGATCATCCGGCCGCTCCGCGACTCGCTCGCCGGCGACCGGGTCGAGCGCATCCTCGGCATCGTGAACGGCACGACGAACTTCATCCTCGACCGCATGGACACGACGGGCGCCTCCCTCGAGGACGCCCTCGCCACCGCGACCGAGCTCGGCTACGCCGAGGCCGACCCGACGGCCGACATCGGCGGGTACGACGCGGCGCAGAAGGCCGCGATCCTCGCGAGCCTCGCCTTCCACACGACGGTCCCGATCGAGGAGGTGCACCGCGAGGGCATCACCCAGGTGAGCGCGGAGCAGGTGGAGTCGGCCCGGAAGGCCGGGTACGTCGTGAAACTCCTCGCGATCTGCGAGCGGATCGCGGATGACGCGACCGGCGAGGAGGGCGTCTCGGCCCGGGTCTACCCGGCGCTCGTGCCCCGCAGCCATCCCCTCGCCGCCGTGCACGGGGCGAACAACGCGGTCTTCGTCGAGGCCGCCGCCGCCGGTCCGCTGATGTTCTACGGCGCGGGCGCCGGCGGGGTGCAGACGGCCTCCGCCGTGCTCGGCGACCTCGTCGCGATCGCCCGCCGCCACGTCATCGGCGGCCCGGGCACCGCGGAGTCGACGAACGCCGCCCTGCCGGTGCTGCCGATCGACCGCATCACGACCCGCTACGCCATCACGCTCGAGGTGGCCGACGAGCCGGGCGTGCTCGCCACGATCGCGCACGTCTTCGCCGACCACGGCGTCTCGGTCGAGCAGCTCGAGCAGACCGTCGACGAGGCCTCCGGCCGGGCTACGCTGGTCATCGGCACGCACGAGGCCAGTGAGGGCGCCCTCGCCCAGACCGTCGCCGCGCTCGCGGCGAGCCCGGTCGTCGTGTCGGTCGCGTCCGTCCTCCGAGTCGAAGGAGCCCAGTGAACCAGCCCACCCCCAAGCCGGGTTCGCGCCAGTGGCGCGGCGTCATCCGCGAGTACGCCTCGAGGCTCGACGTCACCGACGCCACCCCCATCGTCTCCCTCGGCGAGGGGGGCACACCGCTGATCCCCGCGCCCGCGCTCGGCCGCCGAACGGGCGCCGACGTCTGGGTGAAGTTCGAGGGCATGAACCCGACCGGCTCGTTCAAGGACCGCGGCATGACCATGGCCGTCACGAAGGCGGTCGAGCGCGGCGCCGAGGTCGTGATCTGCGCCTCGACGGGCAACACGTCCGCCTCGGCGGCCGCCTATGCGGCGCACGCCGGCATCACCGCGGCGGTGCTCGTGCCCGAGGGCAAGGTCGCGATGGGCAAGCTCAGCCAGGCCGTCGCGCACGGCGCGCGCATCATCCAGCTGCAGGGCACCTTCGACGACTGCCTCGACATCGCCCGCGAGCTCGCCGACGTGCACCCCGTGCACCTCGTGAACTCGGTGAACAACGACCGCATCGAGGGGCAGAAGACGGCGGCGTTCGAGGTCGTCGAGGTGCTCGGCGACGCGCCCGACTTCCACTTCGTGCCGGTCGGCAACGCCGGCAACTACACGGCGTACACGCGCGGCTACCGCGAGGACATCCAGGCGGGCAACGCCACTCGGATGCCTCGGATGTTCGGCTTCCAGGCCGCCGGCTCGGCGCCTATCGTCCGCGGTGAGCCGGTGCGCGACCCCGAGACGATCGCGAGCGCCATCCGCATCGGCAATCCCGCCTCGTGGGAGCTCGCGCTCGCGGCACGGGACGAGACCGACGGCTACTTCGGCGCGATCGCCGACGAGCGCATCCTCGAGGCCCAGCGCATCCTCTCCGCCGAGGTCGGCATCTTCGTCGAGCCGGCGTCCGCGATCTCCGTCGCGGGCCTGCTCGAGCGTGCGGAGGCCGGGCAGGTCCCGGCCGGCTCGCGCGTCGTGCTCACCGTCACCGGCCACGGTCTGAAGGACCCGCAGTGGGCGGTCCGGCGTGCCGACGGCACGGAGGAGCAGCCGGTCGTCGTCCCGGTCGACACGGCCCAGGTCGCCTCGCTGCTGGAGCTCGGCGCGTGAGCGGCGGGATGCCCGGCGCGATGCCGGACCAGCAGCTGCCCGAAGCCCCCGGCATCGCGGGACGCTCCATCCTCGTGAAGGTGCCCGCCACCTCGGCGAACCTCGGCCCCGGGTTCGACACGCTCGGGCTCGCGCTCGCCCAGTACGACGAGCTCGAGGTCAGCGTGATCGACGCCGGCCTCGAGATCGAGGTGCACGGCGTCGGCGCCGGCGAGGTGCCGCTCGACGACTCGCACCTCGTCGTGCGCGCCGCGGCGCACAGCTTCGCCCGGGCGGGGTACGCCCTCCCGCCGATCCGGCTCGTCGCGCGGAACACGATCCCGCACGGCCGCGGGCTCGGCTCCTCCGGAGCGGCCATCGTCGCGGGCGTCATGATCGCGAAGGGGCTCCTCGAGGGCATCGTCGAGTTCGACGCCGACCGGCTGCTCGAGCTCGCGACCGAGCTCGAGGGCCACCCCGACAACGTCGCCCCGGCGCTCTTCGGCGGGCTCACGATCGCGTGGACCACGCCAGAGGGCCCCCGGCACAAGAAGCTCATCGTGCACCGCGGCGTCTCGCCGCTCGTGCTCGTGCCCGAGCACGAGATGTCGACGGCGCTCGCCCGTTCGCTGCAGCCCGAGCAGGTGCCGCACGAGGACGCGGTGTTCAACGTCTCGCGCTCGGCCCTGCTCGTCGCGGCGCTCATCCAGAGCCCCGAGCTGCTGCTCGCGGCCACGGAGGACAAGCTGCACCAGAACTACCGCGCGCAGGCGATGCCCGAGACCGACGCCCTCATCCGGGCGCTGCGCGCTGCGGGGCATCCCGCGGTCGTCTCCGGTGCCGGGCCCTCGATCCTCGTCCTCGCGAGCGACCCCGCCCAGCGGGCGGAGGCCGCCGCGCTCGTGGCCGAGCGCGCGGAGACGGCGTGGCAGGCGCTGCCGCTCGCGGTCGACTTCAAGGGCGCGACGGTCCAAGCGGGCTGAGCCGGCACCCGGCGGACGGTTCCGTACGGATCCGCGCGTCGCGGTTCGTCCCGAGGCGGGGTCGGGTGCTAGACTCGACCCCGCACCCGACGACCGACACGCGGTTCGCGTCCGTCGCCGCATGGTGCGATTCCCGGCAATTCATTGCTCTCGCTCACGCGCAGGTCTGCGCCCCGTGCGCATCGATCGCCCGCTGTCGAGCGACCAGCCCTTCCGAGCCCGCGAATCTCGCGGCCGGGGGAAAGGAACATACCCCAGTGACCAACGGAACCGACCGCGTCCAGAACGCGGCCAGCACCGCAGAACTCAAGAGCCTCAAGGTGGCCGAGCTCGTCGAGCTCGCCGGCTCCCTCGGCATCGCCGGCGCTTCGAAGCGCCGCAAGGGCGAGCTGATCGAGCTGATCGAGGCGCAGCAGGCAGCCGGCAGCGTCGAGCTCGACGTCCCGGCGGAGGCCGCTGCGGCCGTCGTCGAGGCCCCGGCCGAGCCGGCGCCCGCCGCCGAGCCCGAGGCCCCCGCGACGGAGGCCCCCGCGACGGAGGCCCCCGCGACGGAGGCCCCCGCCGAGGCACCGGTCCAGGCCGATGTGCCGGTCGAGGCATCCGCTCCGGCCGAAGCGCCCGCCGAGGCATCCGCCCCGACCGAGGCCCCCGCCCGTCGCGGCCGCCAGTCGCGTCGCGTGACGAGCAGCGGCACCGCCGCCGTGCAGCACGTGAACGGCGGCGGAGCCGGCGTGCCGCTCGTCCCCGGCGACGACGAGGCGGCCCGCGAGGCCGCCCGCGCCGCGGTGCGCGAGGAGCTCGCGGCGGCCACCGGCGAAGCGGGCCAGCGCCCGGCCGCCGAGGCCGAGCAGGGCGAGACGCCCGAGCCCCGTCAGGGGCGCCGCCGCGGCCGCCGTGGCGGTGAGCGCAACGGCGACGACAAGCAGCAGAACGGCCGCGGTGAGTCGCAGCCCGAGGGTGAGAAGTCGCAGGGCGGTCGCAACGGCGACGCCCGCAACGCCGAGCGCAAGAACGACAAGAACGACAAGCACGACGGCGACAAGCCCGCCGACGGCGACAAGGGCGGCGAGAAGCAGGCCCGCGAAAAGTCGGGCCAGCAGAACCAGCAGGGCGGCCAGCAGAACCAGCAGCAGGACGGCGAGGGCGGCCGTCGCAGCCGGTACCGCGACCGCAAGCGCCGCGGTCAGGGCGGGGGCGGCGACGAGGTCGAGCCCGAGATCCTCGACGACGACGTGCTGATCCCGGTCGCCGGCATCCTCGATGTCCTCGACAACTACGCCTTCGTGCGCACGACCGGCTACCTGCCCGGCCCGAGCGACGTCTACGTCTCGCTCGGCCAGGTGAAGAAGTACCACCTGCGCAAGGGCGACGCCGTGGTCGGCGCCATCAAGCAGCCCCGCGACGGCGAGGGCAACAGCCGCCAGAAGTACAACGCGCTGGTGAAGGTCGACTCCATCAACGGCCAGACGACCGATGAGGCCGCGGCGCGCGTCGACTTCCAGAAGCTCACGCCGCTCTACCCGCAGGACCGCCTGCGCCTCGAGACCGAGCCGACGAAGCTCACCCAGCGCATCATCGACCTCGTCGCCCCGATCGGCAAGGGCCAGCGCGGCCTCATCGTCGCGCCGCCGAAGGCCGGCAAGACGATCGTCCTGCAGCAGATCGCCAACGCGATCTCGCAGAACAACCCCGAGGTCCACCTCATGGTCGTGCTCGTCGACGAGCGCCCCGAAGAGGTCACCGACATGGAGCGCACGGTGAAGGGCGAGGTCATCGCCTCCACCTTCGACCGTCCCGCCGAGGACCACACCACCGTCGCCGAGCTCGCCATCGAGCGCGCGAAGCGCCTCGTGGAGCTCGGTCACGACGTTGTCGTGCTGCTCGACTCGATCACCCGTCTCGGCCGCGCGTACAACCTCGCCGCGCCGACCTCGGGCCGCGTGCTCTCCGGCGGTGTCGACGCCTCGGCGCTGTACCCGCCGAAGCGCTTCTTCGGCGCAGCGCGCAACATCGAGAACGGCGGCTCGCTCACCATCCTCGCCACCGCGCTCGTCGAGACCGGGTCGAAGATGGACGAGGTCATCTTCGAGGAGTTCAAGGGCACCGGCAACAGCGAGCTGCGGCTCAGCCGTCAGCTCGCCGACAAGCGGATCTTCCCGGCCGTCGACGTGAACGCGTCGTCCACCCGTCGCGAGGAGATGCTGCTGAGCCCCGACGAGGTGAAGATCACCTGGAAGCTCCGTCGTGCGCTCGCCGGCCTCGAGCCGCAGCAGGCGCTCGAGGCGGTCCTCGGCCGGCTGAAGGAGACCCAGTCGAACACCGAGTTCCTGCTCCTCATGCAGAAGTCGGCGCCGGTCGGCGGGCACTCGAACGAGTCCGACCACCGCTGATCCGCCGATGTTCGAATCCGTCCAGCCGCTGATCGCCGAGCACGGCGCGCTCCAGCAGGAGCTCGCCGACCCGGCGCTGCACGCCGACCCCGCTCGAGCGAAGAAGGCGAATCGGCGCTACGCGGAGCTCTCGAAGATCGTCGCCGCCCACGACACCTGGGTGCAGGCCGGCGACGATCTCGAGGCCGCCCGCGAGCTGGCGAAGGAGGACGACGCGTTCGCCGAGGAGGTGCCGGCGCTCGAGGCCGCCCTCGCCGAGGCGCAGGAGAAGCTGCGGCGCCTGCTGATCCCGCGCGACCCCGACGACGGGCGCGATGTGATCATGGAGATCAAGGGCGGCGAGGGCGGCGCCGAGAGCGCGCTGTTCGCCGCCGACCTGCTGCGCATGTACATCCAGTACGCGCAGTCCAAGGGGTGGAAGACGGAGCTGCTCGAGCGCAACGAGTCCGACCTCGGCGGCTACAAGGACGTCCAGGTCGCTATCAAGTCGAACGCCAGCGATCCCTCGCAGGGGGTGTGGGCGCACCTCAAGTACGAGGGCGGCGTGCACCGCGTGCAGCGGGTGCCGGTGACGGAGACGCAGGGGCGCATCCACACGTCGACGACCGGGGTGCTCGTGTTCCCCGAGGTCGACGAGCCCGAAGAGGTCGACATCAACCAGAACGACCTCAAGATCGACGTCTACCGGTCTTCGGGCCCCGGCGGGCAGTCGGTGAACACCACCGACTCGGCGGTGCGCATCACGCACCTGCCCACCGGCATCGTCGTCTCGATGCAGAACGAGAAGTCGCAGCTGCAGAACCGCGAAGCGGCCATGCGCGTGCTCCGCGCCCGGCTGCTCGCCCGGCAGCAGGAGGAGCTCGCCGCGGCCGCTTCCGACGCCCGCAAGTCGCAGATCCGCTCGATGGATCGCTCGGAGCGCATCCGCACCTACAACTTCCCCGAGAATCGCATCGCCGATCACCGCACCGGGTACAAGGCGTACAACCTCGACCAGGTCATGAACGGCGCCCTCGACCCCATCATCGAGTCGGCCATCCGCGCCGACGAGGAGTCGCAGCTGGCCGCGCACGGCGACGAGTAGGCGCGGCTGCGCGGGCGCTGCGCGCTGACGGCCCGAGAACACCGGCTGCCTGGCGGCTGACGGCGAGCTGACGGCCCTCACCACCTCCGGTGACTCCCCGAGGCATCCGCGCCAGTTCGTGCTCGTTGCGCCACTTGGAGTGGCGCGTGGCCGTCGAAGTGGCGCGGATGCCTCGGCCCTCCGCCCTGCGGTGCGCGGGAGGGGTGCGGGCGCGCCACGTACGCGGCTGGGGGTCCGTTCGCCGCACCGGTGATGGCGGTGTGCGCCAGTTCGTGCTCGTTGCGCCACTTGGAGTGGCGCGTGGCGGTCGAAGTGGCGCGGATGCCTCGGCCCTCCGCCCTGGGCTGTGCGGGAGGGGCGCGGGCGCGCCACGTACGCGGCTGGGGGTCCGTTCGCCGCACCGGTGATGGCGGTGTGCGCCAGTTCGTGCTCGTTGCGCCACTTGGAGTGGCGCGTGGCGGTCGAAGTGGTGCGGATGCCTCGGCCCTACGCCCTGGGCTGTGCGGGAGGTGCGTGGGATGGGTGCGGGCGCTCCACGTATGCGGCCTGAGCCCGCGGCGCCGAAGCGCTTCGGCTTCATCCCTCCTCCACATCGTCGTGCCCGGCAGCGCCGTCCACGGAAGTCGTCCGAGCGTCCGAACGGCCTCTCAAACGGCCGATGCTGGGGCGATGACCAGCCATGCGCATGAATCCACGCCCCTGCCGATCGATCGCCATCGGCTGATCCACGCGTCCGTGGTGCTGCACGCGGGGCAGCAGGCGCAACTTCTCCGGGCGGTGCGCGCCGGCGAGGTGCAGCGTGTGCGACGGGGCGTCTACTCGCCGGTCGGCGCCGACCCGCCGCGGCGCGGAGCCGAAAGCCACCTGCTGACCGCGTTCGCCGCGGCCGCCCAGCGCGACCACCCGGTCTTCGCTGGCTACACGTCCGCGCTGCTGCACCGGATGCCGGCGGTCGGCGCGATCCCGACGCAGGTGACCCTCCTCGCGAGCGGCGCCTCCGGGCGCATCCGCAACGGGGTCGTCGAGCTCGGTCGGCGTGCCGACACCATCATCGAGACGCGTGACGGGATCAGGCTCACCTCGCTCGCCGACGCGGTCCTCGAAGTCGGTCGCCGCTCACCGCTCGTGACCGCGCTCGCGATGGTGGATGCGGCGATCGGTCGTCGGTTCGAGGGTGACGACCGGCCGGGCTGCACACTCGACGAACTCGTGGCGATCCTCGATCGCCGGCGCCCGTTCCGGGGGAGTCGCCGGGTCGCCGCCGTGCTCGCTCGCGCCGACCCGTTGGCGGAGAGCCCCCTCGAGTCGTTGAGCCGGCTGCGGTTCGAGGAGTACGGATTTCCTCCGCCGCTCTCGCAGCACGAGGTGCGCCTCGTCGATGGGCGAACCGCACGGCTCGACTTCGCTTGGCCGGGCATGGGGGTCTGGGGCGAGGCCGACGGCATCGGCAAGTACGGCAGCAGCGGCCGGCACTCGGCGGAAACCGTCATCGACGAGAAACGGAGAGAGGATGCGATTCGGGCGATCACCGGGTGGCGATGCGTGCGATGGGGATGGCAGGACGCGTGGCGCGGTGTTCCCCTCGCGCGTGCCCTGCTCGACGCGGGGCTTCCCACGAGCGGCCTCGCCCGGCGGCGATGAATCGGTCCGGTGCGGGCAGCTCGGTGCTGCCCCGGGGCCGGGTCAGATCTGCCAGTGCCAATCGTGCACGCCGCGCGCGGCGTCGGCGGCGGCGTTCGAGAGCGGCCGCACGGTCGCGGGCACCCCGACGACGAGAGAGTGGGGCGGGGCATCCTTCGTGACGACCGCGTTCGCGCCCACGGCGCTCCACGCGCCGATCGTGATGTTGCCGAGTACCTTCGCGCCGGCGCCCACCGTCACGCCGTCCTCGAGGGTGGGATGCCGCTTGGTGCCTGGCGGGGTGTTTCGGGGCGCTTTCCCGCCGAGGGTGACGCCGTGGTACAGCATCACGTCATCCCCGATGACCGTGGTCTCGCCGATGACGACGCCCATTCCGTGGTCGATGAAGAAGCGTCGCCCGATGGTGGCGCCCGGGTGGATCTCGATCCCCGTGAGGAAGCGTGCGAGCTGCGAGACGAGCCGAGCGAGGAAGCGCCAGCGGCGGCGCCACATCCGGTGCGTCAGCCGGTACGTCCAGATGGCGTGCAGTCCGGAGTACACGAGGAAGACCTCGAGACCGCCCCGTGCGGCGGGATCGTGCGCACGGGCGGTCGCGAGGTCTTCCTTCAGGCGCGAGAAGATCGTCACCCGATCAGTCAAGCAGACCTTCGTACAGGACCGTCGACAGGTAGCGCTCACCGTAGCTCGCGACGATCACGACGATCGTCTTGCCGGCGTTCTCCGGGCGCTTCGCGAGCTCCAGCGCCGCGTACACCGTCGCGCCGGAGGAGATGCCGCCGAGAATGCCCTCCTCCTGACCCAGCCGGCGCGCCGTGGCGACCGCCTGGTCGATGTTCACGTCGATGATCTCGTCGTAGACCTCGCGGTCGAGCACGGCGGGCACGAAGTTCGCGCCGATGCCTTGGATCTTGTGCGGGCCGGGATCGCCGCCGTTCAGGATCGGCGACTCGGCGGGCTCCACACCGACGATCTTCACCTCGGGCTTGCGTTCCTTCAGCACCTGGCCGGTCCCCGTGAGCGTGCCGCCCGTGCCGATGCCGGAGACGAAGATGTCGACGCCGCCGTCGGTGTCCGCCCAGACCTCCTCGGCAGTCGTCTTGCGGTGGATCTCGACGTTGGCCTCGTTCTCGAACTGGCGAGCGAGGATGGCGCCGGGTGTCGAGGCCGCGATCTCCTCCGCCTTCGAGACCGCGCCGCGCATGCCCTCGGAGCCCGGCGTGAGCACGAGCTCGGCGCCGTACGCCTTCAGCAGCGCCTTGCGCTCGGCCGACATGGTCTCGGGCATCGCGAGGATGACGCGGTAGCCGCGGGCCGCACCGATCAGGGCGAGCGCGATGCCGGTGTTGCCGCTCGTGCCTTCGACGATCGTTCCGCCGGGCTGCAGCTGGCCGGATGCCTCGGCCGCGTCGACGATGCCGACCCCGAGGCGGTCCTTCACACTCGCCGACGGGTTGTAGAACTCGAGCTTCGCGAGCACGGTGGCGCCAGCACCCTCGGTGAGCCGGTTCAGGCGCACGAGCGGGGTGCCGCCGAACGTCCGGGTGATGTCGTCGTAGATCTTGGCCATCTGGAGCCCCTCTCGGAGAGCAACGGGTCGGGCGCTGCGGAGCGCAACTGGGTCGGGCGTTGCCAGACTACGGCGGGACTCTCACAGCCGGGTGTGCGTTACATTCCATTGCGTGAATCCGTTCGACGCGCCCGCCCGTTCCCTGCGCCAGCTGCGAGAGGAGACGGTGGCTCGACTGACGGCCGCCGGCGTGCCCGACCCGGAGGTCGATGCCGAGCTGCTCCTCGGCCACGTACTGGGCCTCAGCCGCGGCGCCGTCCAGGCGAAACTCGTCGTGGGCGCCGACGTTCCCGATACGGAGGTCGCGACGCTCGACGGCCTCGTGGCCCGCCGTGTGCGACGCGAACCGCTGCAGCACCTCACGGGGCGCGCTGCGTTCCGCTCGCTCGAGCTGCACGTCGGACCTGGAGTGTTCGTGCCCCGTCCGGAGACCGAGCAGGTGACCGGGCTCGCCGTCGAGGCGCTGCGGGCGGTCGCCGCTCCGGAGCCGGTCGCCGTCGACCTCGGCAGCGGAAGCGGGGCGATCGCGATCGCGCTCGCCACGGAGGTGCCGCACGCGCGGGTGTACGCCGTGGAGAAGTCCGACGACGCGATCGACTGGACGCGGCGGAACGTCGAGGAGCTCGCGGGCGCGAACCTCACCCTCGTGCACGGCGACCTGGCCGACGCGCTGCCCGAGCTCGACGGCGCCGTCGACCTCGTGATCTCGAACCCGCCCTACGTGCCCGACGAGGCGGTGCCGCGGGACCCCGAGGTCTGGTTGCACGATCCGGCGATGGCGCTGTACGGCGGGGTCGACGGGCTCGACATCGTTCGCGTGCTCTCGCAGCGCGCGCTGCGGTTGCTGCGGCCGGGGGGCATGCTCGTCATCGAGCACGGGGAACTGCAGGCGGCGCCGATCGCGGCGCTGCTGGCCGGGGACGGCTGGCGCGGCATCTCCCATCATCGCGACCTCACCGCTCGCGACCGGGCGACGACCGCCCTCCGCTGAACCGGGCGGGCGCGGCAGTTGCCGGTCCCTGCCCTGGTCCGCGGGCATCCCTCGGCGGAGCTCAGCCCTGGCGCGCGGCCTTCTGCTTCGCCTGCAGCTCCTTCTCCCTGGCGTGCTGCTCGCGCTCGCGCGCGTGCTTCACTGCCTCGCGTTCCCGCTTCCGGGCGTCGCGCAGGGCCTTCTCGGCCTCGCGGACCTTCTGCTCGGCCTCCTTCCGCGCCTTCGCCGCGTCGCGCACCTTGGGGTCGCGGGGGAGGACGAGGAGGGGGTCCGGTTCCGCGGCGGCCCCGGCTGCGGAATCCGTCGACGGCCCGGCCGGCCCGTCCGGCGCGGCCGGCCCCTCCGGCCCGTCCGACCCGGCTGCGGCGATCCGGTCGAGGTGGTACTGGAGCCCGTCGAGGATGCGCTCGAGGCCGAAGGTGAAGTCCGTGTCGATGTCCTCATCGAGGTCCTCGACCGGCGGCACGTAGCCGCCGGCGGCGAACAGCGGGCTGAGGGACGGGAAGCGCTCCGGTGTCACGAGCTCCGCGAGCGCGGCGAACGCCGCTGAGCCCGTCGCGCCGGGCTCGCGCGCGGCGGCCCGGAGATCGCGGTCCTGTGCGCTCGTGGCGCGCACGTACGCGGTGAGCAGGAGGAGGGCCGACATCTTCTCGCCGTCGCTCAGCGGCAGTTCCCGCACCTCGTGCAGGAACCAGTCGACGATCTGCAGGCTGTTCGGCGTGATCGGGGCGCCGGAGACCGGGATGTCGACGAGCCAGGGGTGCTCGCGGTACGTCGAGCGGATGCCGAGCGCCCACGCGGTGACCCCGGCTCGCCAGTCCCGTTCGACCGATTCGCTGGGCTGCACGGGAAGGCTCGCGCCTTCCTGCATCAGTAGGACGAGGTCGTCCTTGCTCGTGACGTAGCGGTAGAGCGACATGGTGGTGAACCCGAGAGCGGTGGCGACCTTGCTCATCGAGACGGCGGCGAGGCCCTCGGCGTCGGCGAGCTCGATCGCCGTCTCCACGATCCGTTCGATGGAGAGTTCGCGCTTCGGGCCGCGCTGCGGATGCGCGGCGACGCCCCACGCCAGGGCCACCCCGCGGGGCAGCTCGGGGTCGGTGGATGGCTCGGGCTGATTCACTCGGCACTCCTCGATTCGGCTTGACCACAGTCTAGAACTGTGTATTACTTAAACAACGGTAGGTAACATAAACAGTTTGCGACATACGCAGACGACTCGACGAAGGGACTCACCCGTGGAACTCGCCATCGAAGCCCGCGGACTGCGGAAGCGGTTCGGCAGCACCGAAGTGCTCGCCGGACTCGATCTCGCGGTCGCGGTGGGCAGTATCTTCGCGCTACTCGGCCCGAACGGCGCGGGCAAGACGACGACCATCGGCATCCTGACGACGCTCGTCCGGCCGGACACCGGGAACGCGACCGTCGCCGGCGCCGACGTGCGCACCGCGCCCGGCGAGGTGCAGCGGCGCATCGCGTTGACCGGCCAGTCCGCCGCGGTGGACGGGGAGCTCACCGCGATCGAGAACCTGGTGATGCTCGGGCGGTTGTCCGGGCTGGGGCGGAGGCCGGCGCGCGAGAAGGCCGCCGAGCTGCTCGCCAGGTTCGATCTCGACGGGGCCGCCAAGCGGCGCGTCAGCACCTTCTCCGGGGGGATGCGCCGACGCCTCGACCTCTCGCTGAGCCTCGTCGTCGACGTTCCGGTGCTCTTCCTCGACGAGCCGACCACCGGCCTCGACACCCGGAGTCGGCAGGAGCTCTGGGCGATCATCCGCTCGCTCGCCGATGCCGGCACCACCGTCTTCCTCACCACGCAGTATCTGGAGGAGGCCGATCGCCTCGCCGATCGCATCGCCGTGCTCGATCGCGGCGTGATCGCCGCGGAAGGCACCGCCGCCGAGCTCAAGGCGCGCGTCGGGGGCGAGCTCGTCGAGCTCCGCGACGCCGGCGGCGAGCTGCTGCGGGAGATCCCGACCGACGGCAGCGTGCACGCGCTCCGACGCGCCATCGACGAGCTCGACCGCAGCGAGCTCGGCGCCGTGCCCGGCGCGCGGATCGGCATCCGACGCCCGAGCCTCGACGACGTGTTCCTCGCGATCACCGGCGACGGAACCCGTGGCCGGGCCGAGGCATCCGCCGCACCTGCCGGCGAGCTGCTCGAGACCAAGTGACCGGCCGACTCGACGAACCACGACTCGACGAAAGAAGGACGACCATGACCGCCCACGCCCCCACCCTGCCGTCGCGCGGCACGCCGGCCGTGCCGTCGCGCACCGTGCCGTCGCGCAGCCTGCGGCCGCGCATCCGCGGCACCGTCGCCGAACGCGTCTTCGTGACCCGGAGCCTCCTCCAGGAGCTCCGCGACCCCGAGGCGCTGCTGATGGCCGTCGCGCTGCCCGTGATGCTCATGCTGATGTTCACCTTCATCTTCGGACAGGCGATCGACCCGAGCGGCGGCTACGTCGACTACGTCGTGCCCGGCATCATCCTGCTCTGCGCGGGCTTCGGCGCGTCCTCGACGGCCGTCTCGGTCTCCCGCGACATGACGACCGGCATCATCGAGCGCTTCCGAACGATGCCGCTGCGCAGCGGGGCCGTACTCACCGGGCACGTCATCGTGAGCGTCATCCGGAACCTGTTCGCGACGGCCGTCGTCATCGGCGTGGCGCTCCTCGTCGGCTTCCGGCCGAGCGCCGGCCCGCTGGACTGGGTCGCGATGTTCGGCGTGGTCGCGCTGTACATCCTCGCGATCACCTACCTGTTCGCGGCGATCGGCCTCGCCGCCTCGAGCCCGGAGGCCGCCAACGGCTACGGCTTCATCCTGCTCTTCCTGCCCTACGTCTCGAGCGCCTTCGTCCCGGTCGCCACGATGCCGGACTGGCTCCGGCCGGTCGCGGAGCACCAGCCGATCACGCCGGTGATCGAGACGATCCGTTCCCTCCTCCTCGGCACGCCGCTCGGCAACACCGGGTGGATCGCGCTGGCCTGGTGCGTCGGCATCGTGCTGGTCGCGGCCGTGTGGGGTGCTTGGCTGTTCCGGCGCAAGGCCGGCCGCCGCTGAGCGAGACGACGGGCGGATGCCTCGGGCGCGGGTCGCCCGAGGCATCCGCCGCACCCGGCCGGAGGCCCGCGGCACCCCGGCGCCCGGACTAGAATCGGCAGGTCATGACTGCCATCTACGACTGCTCGGTCGACGCCCAGCTGCTCACCGGAATGCGCCTCGCCAGGGGTGCGATCGGCCGGGGCGAGCTCGTGGTGCTGCCGACCGACACCGTCTACGGGCTCGCGGCCGACGCCTTCGCACCGGCTGCCGTGCAGCGGTTGCTCGAGGCCAAGGGCCGCGGGCGCACCTCCCCGCCGCCCGTGCTCGTGCCCGGCATCCCGACGCTCGACGCCCTGGCGGCCGAGGTGCCCGACGCGGTCCGCGAGCTCGTCGCGGCGTTCTGGCCGGGCGGCCTCACCCTGATCCTCCGGGCTCAGCCGTCGCTGCAGTGGGACCTGGGGGAGACCCGCGGCACCGTGGCGCTCCGCATGCCGTCGCACCCGATCGCGCTCGAGCTGCTGAGCGAGACGGGACCGCTCGCGGTCTCCTCGGCGAACCTCTCCGGGCGTCCGAGCGCGACCACGGCCGCAGAGGCCGAGGCCATGCTCGGCGACTCGGTCGCGGTGTACCTCGAGGCGGGGCCGAGCGGCGCCGGCTACGAGGCGGTCGGCGAGCGCCCCGGCGACCTCTCGTCGACCATCGTCGACGCGACCGCGCTCGCGAGCGGCGGGCCGCTGCGCATCGCCCGCGCCGGCGTCATCACCCGCGAGCGCATCGCGGAGGTGGTGGGGGAGGAGCTCCTCGCTCCGATCGTGGACGCGGACTCCGCCGCCGATGCCTCGAGCCCGGCCGAGGCCGGCGCCGACGGGACGGACGCCGCCCGCTCATGACCCTGTTCGTCGCGCTCGCGCTCCTCGCCGCGCTCGTCACCTTCGGGTGCGCGGTCGTCGTCTGGCGGCTCAGCCTGAAGTACCGGCTGTACCCGAAGATCCGCGAGCGCGACGTGCACACGCGGCCGACGCCGCGGCTCGGCGGCATCGCCATGTTCATCGGCGTGCTCGCCGCGTTCGGGGCGGCCTGGTTCGTCTCGTCGCTCGGCTCGACGCGGTTCGCGAACATCGCGATCATCTTCCAGAACCCGGGCCAGGTGCTCGCGATCCTCGGGGCGGCCCTGCTCATCGTCCTCATCGGCGTCGCCGACGACCTCTGGGACCTCGACTGGATGACGAAGCTCGCGGGCCAGTTCATCGCCGCCGGGCTGATCACCTGGCAGGGGGTCTCGATCGTCTCGCTGCCGATCGGCGGGATCACGGTCGGCTCGTCCTGGATGTCGGCCGCCGTGACGGTGTTCGCGATCGTGCTCGTGATGAACGCGGTGAACTTCATCGACGGGCTCGACGGCCTCGTCGCCGGCGTCACGCTCATCGCCAACGGCGTGTTCTTCGTCTACACCTATCTGCTCGTGCAGCAGACCTCGCCGACCAACTACTTCAACCTGGCCTCGGTCATCGCGGTCGCGCTCGTCGGCGCCTGCGCCGGCTTCCTCCCATTGAACTGGCGACCGGCGAAGCTCTTCATGGGCGATGCGGGAGCGCTCCTCGTCGGCCTCCTGATGGCGACCTCGGCCATCTCGGTGACGGGCCAGCTGAATCCCGGCAGCGTCGGCTTCGAGCAGCTCTTCGCCGCGTTCATCCCGATCCTGCTGCCGTTCATCGTGCTGCTCATCCCGCTGCTGGACTTCGGCCTCGCGATCGTCCGCCGCCTGCGGGCCGGCAAGTCGCCGTTCGCCGCCGATCGCAAGCACCTGCACCACCGGCTGCTCGACATGGGGCACAGCCACCTGAACGCGGTCCTCATCTTCTACGGCTGGACGGCCGTCGCGTCCGTCGGCTGCCTCCTCACGTACGTGTTCCCCGTCTACTTCGACATCGACGTGCTGTGGGCCTTCGTGTTCCTCGGGGTCGGCTTCGTCGTGTGCACTGTGTTCACCCTCGCCCCGCTCGGTCGGCGCAAGCGGCTGACGGTGGCCGCCGAGGAGCGCCCGGTCGAGGGGCCGGTCAACTCCATCGACGGCAAGACGGAGGAGCCGGTGCACGCCGACGGGCTCGACGAACTCGCAGCGACGCCCTCGGTAGAATCGGGCGACCCCGGAACAGGAGCCCGATGAACGCCGACGCCCCCGCCGACCGCACGCCGACCTCGAACCCGGTGCTCCGCCGAGCGCTGACGTGGGGCGGCCTGCTGGCCGCCGTGATCCTCGTCGTGAGCTCGGTGCTCGGGCTGATCTTCGCCGGCGTCCCCGGCCTCGTGAGCGCCCTCATCGGCACGGTGATGGCCGTGCTCTTCATGGGCATCACGTCCGCGAGCATCCTGCTCGCCAACCGATACGCGAACAGCGACCTCTTCGTCGGCATCTTCTTCGGCGTCGTGCTCGGCGGCTGGCTCGTGAAGTTCATCGTCTTCATCGTGCTGGTCGTCGTCCTGCGCGGTGTCGACTGGCTCGATCCGACCGTGCTGTTCCTCAGCATCGTGGCCGGCGTGCTCGCCTCGCTCGTCGTCGACGTGCTCGTCGTCGCACGGTCGCGACTGCCCTACGCGAGCGATGTCGAGCTCCCGAAGGCCCCCACCGAGGACTGATCTCGGGGAAACACCCGGCTACGGCGAATTCGTCTCGATGTAGAAGTATTGCTAGAGTAGACGGCGATCCCCTACGGTTTGCGCCGCTTACGCGTGTGCAAAACCGTATCCGATGTTCGTCGTCGCGAGAGCCCCGCTCCACGCCCCGAAACAGGAGAACGCGCTGCTAGCACACGCTGTGAACCTGCTGGTTCCGATGTCAACCGATGATGGTGAATTCCACGGGCCGTCGATCGGCGAATTCTTCCCGGGCCCGTTCCTGTTCGAGGACACGCCGTTCGAGATCAACCGCATCATGCTGGTGCGCTTCGTCGCCGTCGCCGCGCTCCTCCTGCTCTTCTGGCTCGGCACGCGCCGCATGCGCGTCGTCCCCGGCCGCTTCCAGAGCATCGTCGAGATGGGTCTGGACGTCGTCCGCGTGAACATCGCCGAAGACCTGCTCGGCAAGAAGGACGGCAAGCGGTTCCTGCCGATCCTCACCACCATGTTCTTCATGGTGCTGTTCATGAACATCACGGGCATCATCCCGTTCCTGAACATCGCCGGCACCTCGGTCATCGGTGTGCCGCTGGTGCTCGCGATCGTCTCGTACATCACGTTCATCTACGCCGGTGTGCGCAAGAGCCCGAAGAACTTCTTCAAGAACGCGCTCTTCCCCGCTGGGGTGCCGTGGCCGGTGTACATCATCGTCACGCCGATCGAGTTCATCTCGACGTTCATCATCCGCCCCGTCACGCTGACGCTGCGACTCATGATGAACCTGATCGTCGGCCACCTGCTGCTCGTGCTCTTCTTCTCGGCCACGCAGTTCTTCTTCTTCACGGCGCCCGGGCTGTTCAAGCTCCTGGGCGTGGGCAGCCTCGCCTTCGGCCTGGCGTTCACCCTCTTCGAGATCCTCGTCGCCGTGCTGCAGGCATACGTCTTCGCTCTTCTCACCGCGGTCTACATCCAGCTCGCGGTCGCAGAAGAGCACTGAGCCGGGCAACCGCCCACACCAATCCCTAAGAAAGGAAACCCCAACGTGGACGCAACCACCGTTCTCGCTGAGATCAACGGCAACATCGCGACGGTCGGCTACGGCCTCGCTGCCATCGGCCCGGCCATCGGCGTGGGCATCGTCGTCGGCAAGACGATCGAGGGCGTGGCCCGCCAGCCCGAGCTCGCCGGCCGCCTCCAGGTGCTGATGTGGATCGGTATCGCCTTCACCGAGGCGCTGGCCTTCATCGGTATCGCCACCTACTTCATCTTCACCAACTAGTCCCCTTCCGCAGCGAGTTAGGAGGCCACTGTGCTTCACGCAGTACTCAAGGCTGCGACGGAGGAGTCGACGCAGAACCCGGTGATCCCGGAGTGGTACGACATCATCTGGTCGTCGGTCTGCTTCGTCATCATCCTCGTCTTCTTCTGGAAGTACGTGCTGCCGCGCGTCCAGAAGATGCTCGACGAGCGCGGCGAGGCCATCGAAGGCAACATCGCGAAGGCCGACGAGGCTCAGCGCAAGGCCGAAGCGGCCCTCGAGGAGTACACCGCTCAGCTCGCCGACGCGCGCGCTGAGGCCGGTCGCATCCGCGAGACCGCCCGCGAAGACGGCAAGCAGATCGTCGCCGAAGCCAAGGACACCGCGGTCGCCGAGGCCGCTCGCGTCACCGCGAGCGCGCAGGCGCAGATCGAGGCCGAGCGTCAGTCGGCGCTCGTCTCGCTGCGCAGCGAGGTCGGCACCATCGCGATCGACCTCGCCTCGGGCGTGGTCGGCGAGACGCTGTCCGACGACGCGAAGGCGAAGGCGGTCGTCGACCGATTCCTCGCCGATCTCGAGGCCGACACGGCCACCGCCGGAGGGAAGAACTAGCCCATGGGGAGCGCCACGACCCAGGCCCTGGCCGCCACGCGCACCGCACTCGGTGCGCTCGGCCCGGCCGAGCTGTCGGTCGCGAGCGAACTGCTCGCCGCCGTTCGCGTGATCGGTGCCACGCCGCAGCTGCGCACCGCACTCACCGACAACGAGGCGGACGCCGCGCAGAAGCGCGCACTCGTCGAGTCGGTCTTCGGCGGGAAGATCTCGGCCGGCGCGGCCTCGCTCCTCGTGAGCGCCGCGTCGAGCCGCTGGTCGAACGCCGCGGACTTCCTCGCGGGTGCCGAAGAGCTCGGCATCCGGGTCGCCGCCCGGACGTCGGGCGACGCGGAGGTCGACGCCGAGCTGTTCGCCTTCGACCGCACGGTCGCGGGCGACTCCGAGCTCGAGCTCGCGCTCGGCTCGAAGCTCGGCGGCCCCGAGCCGAAGGCGGCGCTCGTCGACCGCCTCCTCACCGGCAAGGCCTCGCCCGCGACGGTGGTCATCGTTCGTCACCTGGTGCAGCAGCCCCGCGGCCGCCGCATCGGCGAGATGCTCCGCGGTGCCGCATCCGTGGTGGCCGACGAACGCGGCTTCGAGGTCGCGACCGTCACGACCGCCGTCCCGCTCACCGCCGAGCAGCTCGCCCGGCTCGAGCGCGGCCTCGCCGCCCAGGCCGGCCGTGCCATCCGCTTCGACACCATCGTCGACCCCGCCGTCGTCGGCGGAGTCCGCGTGCAGATCGGCGACGAGGTCATCGACGGCAGCGTCGCCAGCCGCCTCAACGAGCTGCGGCAGAAGCTTGCCGGCTGACGCCGGACGACAACGACCGGCGTCCCGCGCCGCGACACATCAGTAGCTGTACCGCGGTACAGGCCAGCCCAGGAAAAGGAAAAGGCAATGGCAGAACTCTCCATCAGCCCCGATGAGATCCGCTCGGCTCTCTCGGAGTTCGCTCAGGCGTACGAGCCTGGCGCGGCGCAGAAGACCGAGGTCGGGTATGTGACCGACGCGGCCGACGGTATCGCCCACGTCGAGGGCCTGCCCTCGGTCATGGCGAACGAGCTCGTCCGCTTCGCCGACGGCACCCTGGGTCTGGCTCAGAACCTCGACGAGGACGAGATCGGTGTCGTCGTGCTCGGCGAGTTCACCGGCATCGAGGAGGGCATGGAGGTCACCCGCACGGGCGAGGTCCTGTCCGTCCCGGTGGGCGAGGGCTTCCTCGGCCGTGTCGTCGACCCGCTCGGCAACCCGATCGACGGCCTCGGCGAGATCACCGACATCGACGGCCGTCGCGCCCTCGAGCTCCAGGCGCCCGGCGTCATGCAGCGCAAGAGCGTGCACGAGCCGATGCAGACCGGCATCAAGGCGATCGACGCCATGATCCCCGTCGGCCGCGGCCAGCGCCAGCTGATCATCGGCGACCGCCAGACGGGCAAGACCGCCATCGCGATCGACACGATCATCAACCAGCGCGCCAACTGGGAGTCGGGCGACCCGACCAAGCAGGTCCGCTGCATCTACGTCGCGATCGGCCAGAAGGGCTCGACCATCGCGAGCGTGAAGGGCGCCCTCGAGGAAGCCGGCGCGATGGAGTACACCACCATCGTCGCCGCGCCGGCCTCGGACCCGGCGGGCTTCAAATACCTCGCGCCGTACACCGGCTCGGCCATCGGCCAGCAGTGGATGTACGCCGGCAAGCACGTCCTCATCGTGTTCGACGACCTGTCGAAGCAGGCCGAGGCCTACCGCGCCGTGTCGCTGCTCCTCCGCCGTCCGCCGGGCCGCGAGGCCTACCCGGGCGACGTCTTCTACCTGCACTCGCGTCTGCTCGAGCGTTGCGCCAAGCTCTCCGACGAGCTCGGCGCCGGTTCGATGACCGGCCTGCCGATCATCGAGACCAAGGCGAACGACGTCTCGGCGTACATCCCGACCAACGTGATCTCGATCACCGACGGCCAGATCTTCCTCCAGTCCGACCTCTTCAACGCGAACCAGCGCCCGGCGGTCGACGTGGGTATCTCGGTCTCGCGAGTCGGCGGTGACGCGCAGGTCAAGTCGATCAAGTCGGTCTCCGGCACGCTGAAGCTCGAGCTGGCCCAGTACCGCTCGCTCGAGGCCTTCGCGATGTTCGCGTCCGACCTCGACGCGGCCAGCCGTCGTCAGCTCGCCCGTGGCGCACGTCTGACCGAGCTGCTGAAGCAGCCGCAGTACTCGCCGTACCCGGTCGAGGACCAGGTCGTCTCGATCTGGGCCGGCACGAAGGGCCACCTGGACGAGGTCCCGGTGGAGGACATTCTGCGCTTCGAGTCGGAGTTCCTCGACTACCTGCGCCGCAACTCGGACGCCCTCACGGTGCTCCGCGAGTCCAACAAGCTCGAGGACGAGACCATCGCCAAGCTCGAATCGGCGATCTCGACCTTCAAGAGCGAGTTCCAGACCGGTGAGGGCAAGCCCCTCGCCTCGGTCGGCAGCGAGCAGTTCGAGGCCATCGCCGAGGAAGACGTCAACCAGGAGAAGATCGTCAAGGGTCGCCGCTGAGGCATCCGGCGATCTAGCCAGGTCACCAGGGATACAGGAGAGACATGGGAGCGCAACTTCGGGTCTACCGGCAGAAGATCAAGTCTGCCCAGACGACGAAGAAGATCACCAAGGCGATGGAGCTCATCGCCGCCTCGCGCATCCAGAAGGCGCAGGCCCGAGTGACGGCGTCGTCGCCGTACTCGCGTGCCATCACCCGTGCCGTCTCGGCCGTGGCGACGTACTCCAACGTCGATCACGTGCTGACGACCGAGCCCGAGAAGATCGAGCGAGCGGCCGTCGTGATCCTCACGAGCGACCGAGGCCTCGCCGGCGCCTTCAATTCGCAGGTCCTGCGTGAGGCGGAGGAGCTCGCCGAGCTCCTCCGCTCGCAGGGCAAAGAGGTGGTGTACTTCCTCGTCGGACGCAAGGCGGTCGGATACTTCCAGTTCCGGCACCGTGCGTTCGAACAGCAGTGGACGGGCAGCTCGGAGAACCCCGAGTTCGAGCTGGCGAAGGAAGTCGCCGACGCCGTGCTCGAGGCCTTCCTCCGCGATGCGGCCGACGGCGGCGTCGACGAGATCCACGTCGTGTACAACACCTTCGTCAGCATGATGACGCAGACCCCGACGGTCGTGCGTCTGCTGCCGCTCGAGGTGGTCGAGGGCGTCGAAGAGCCGGATGCCACGGTGCAGCCGCTCTACGAGTTCGAGCCCGACGTCGAGACGGTGCTCGACGCGCTGCTGCCGGTGTACATCGAGAGCCGCATCTTCAACGCGCTCCTGCAGTCGGCGGCCGCCAAGCACGCCGCGACGCAGAAGGCGATGAAGTCGGCCTCCGACAACGCCGACAAGCTGATCACCGACTACACCCGCCTCGCGAACAACGCTCGCCAGGCCGAGATCACGCAGCAGATCTCCGAGATCGTGGGCGGCGCGGACGCGCTCGTCGTCGCCAAGTAGCAATCCAGAAAGAGTGAGCAGAATGACTGACACCATCGACATGGTCGCTGACCAGGCCGTCGCGGTCGGCCGGATCGCCCGCGTGACGGGCCCGGTCGTCGACATCGAGTTCCCGCACGACTCGATCCCCGAGATCTACAACGCCCTGACCACGCAGGTCGCCATCGGCGGCGAGACCACGACCCTGACGCTCGAGGTCGCCCAGCACCTCGGCGACGACGTCGTCCGGGCGATCGCGCTGAAGCCGACCGACGGTCTCGTCCGCGGCCAGGAGGTCACCGACACCGGCTCGCCGATCTCGGTGCCCGTCGGCGACGTCACCAAGGGCAAGGTCTTCAACGTGATCGGCGAGGTGCTGAACCTCGAGCCCGGGCAGACCATCGAGGTCACCGAGCGCTGGCCGATCCACCGCAAGCCCCCGGCCTTCGACCAGCTCGAGTCGAAGACTCAGCTCTTCGAGACCGGCATCAAGTCGATCGACCTCCTCACCCCGTACGTGCAGGGTGGAAAGATCGGCCTGTTCGGTGGTGCGGGCGTCGGCAAGACCGTCCTCATCCAGGAGATGATCCAGCGCGTCGCGCAGGACCACGGCGGTGTGTCGGTGTTCGCCGGGGTCGGCGAGCGCACCCGTGAGGGCAACGACCTCATCCACGAGATGGAGGAGGCGGGCGTCTTCGACAAGACCGCGCTCGTCTTCGGCCAGATGGACGAGCCGCCGGGCACGCGTCTCCGCGTCGCGCTGTCGGCCCTCACCATGGCCGAGTACTTCCGCGACGTCCAGAAGCAGGACGTGCTGCTGTTCATCGACAACATCTTCCGCTTCACGCAGGCGGGCTCGGAGGTCTCGACCCTCCTCGGCCGCATGCCGTCCGCGGTGGGGTACCAGCCGAACCTGGCCGACGAGATGGGCATCCTTCAGGAGCGCATCACCTCGACGCGCGGTCACTCGATCACCTCGCTGCAGGCGATCTACGTGCCGGCCGACGACTACACCGACCCGGCCCCCGCCACCACGTTCGCGCACCTCGACGCGACGACCGAGCTCTCGCGTGAGATCGCGTCGAAGGGTCTGTACCCCGCGATCGACCCGCTGACCTCGACCTCGCGAATCATGGACCCGCGCTACCTGGGCGCCGACCACTACCGCGTCGCGACCACGGTCAAGCAGATCCTCCAGAAGAACAAGGAGCTGCAGGAGATCATCGCCATCCTCGGTGTCGACGAGCTCTCCGAGGAAGACAAGATCACCGTGTCGCGCGCACGTCGGATCCAGCAGTTCCTCTCGCAGAACACCTACATGGCGAAGAAGTTCACGGGTGTCGAGGGCTCGACCGTTCCGCTGAAGGACACGATCGAGTCGTTCGACGCCATCTCCCGTGGCGACTTCGACCACGTCGCCGAGCAGGCGTTCTTCAACGTCGGTTCGATTTCCGACGTGGAAGAGAAGTGGGCGCAGATCCAGAAGGAGAACGGCTGATCATGGCCGCCCTCAATGTGAGCGTCGTCTCGGCCGACCAGGAAGTCTGGTCGGGCGAGGCGGCGATGGTGGTCGCGAAGACCGTCGAAGGCGAGATCGGCATTCTGCCGGGTCACGAGCCGATGCTCGCGATCCTCGCCGGTGGCGAGGTCCGCGTGACGCTGGACGGAGGGGAGAAGCTCACCGCGAACGCGGAGGACGGCTTCCTCTCGGTGCAGCAGAACTCGGTCCAGATCGTGGCGTCTCGCGCCGCGCTCGTCTGAGCGACCGACCCAGTTGAGATAGGAGTTCGCGGATGCCTGGGGAGCAGCCGTTCGACCGCCAGTTCGGTGACCTCGCGGTCACCCAGCTCATCGTCATGGCGGGGCTGCCGGGTGCGGGGAAGTCGACGATCGGTGAGATCGTCGGCGCCCGCCTCGGCGCCACCGTCGTGTCGGTCGATCCGATCGAGTCCGCCGTGCTTCGCGCCGGCATCGATGCGGATCAGCCCACGGGCCTCGCCGCCTACCTCGTCGCCGAGGAGATCGCGCGCAAGGAGCTCGAGGCCGGCCGCACGGTCATCGTCGATGCGGTGAACGCGGCCGAGGCCGCGCGCCTGCAGTGGCGAGATCTCGCGGAGCGCACGGATGCCCGGCTCCGCGTCATCGAGGTCGTGTGTTCGGACGAGGGCGTTCACCGCTCGCGTCTGGAGAAGCGGGAGCGCAAGCTTCCGCACCTCGACGAGACCACGTGGCGTGCCGTCGAGCAGAGCCTCGAGGGATACGCGGCGTGGAACGGTCCTTCGGCGGCACTGCCGCGGGTGACGATCGATTCGGTGCGCTCGCTCGGTGAGAACGTCGACGCGGCGCTCGCGTTCATCGCCTCGTAGTGCTGCTCGTCCTCCCGCCATCCGAGACGAAGCGGAGCGGTGGCGCGTTGCCCCCGCTTCGGATCGACGGGCTGTCGTATCCGTCCCTGGAGCGGGTGCGCGCCGAGCTGGTTCCGGCAGTCGTCGAGCTCGCTGCCGATCACGAGGCCGCGATGCGCGCACTGAAGCTCGGCCCGCGCTCCGCGGCCGAGGTCGATCATGATCGCGTCCTGCAGTCGTCGCCGACGATGCCCGCGCTCGACCGGTACACGGGGGTGCTGTACGACGCTCTCGACGCGCCGAGCCTGGACGCGGAAGCCCGCGCGTACGCGGGACGACATGTCGCCGTGCACTCCGCCCTGTTCGGCCTCGTGGCTGCGCTCGATCCGATTCCGGCGTACCGCCTCTCGCACGATTCCCGGGTGCCGGAGCATCAGCTGAAGCACCTGTGGCGGGAACCGATCGCGGCGGAGCTCGCCGCGCATCGCGGCCTCGTCGTCGATCTGCGGTCCGAGGGATACGTCGAGCTCGGCCCGGCCCCTCCCGGGTCGGTGTTCGTGCGGGTGGTCGCGGTCGACGGAACCGGCCGCAAGCGCGCCCTCAACCACTTCAACAAGCGGGCGAAGGGCGAGTTCACCCGAGCTCTGCTCGCGGCGCGCCCTGCGCCGCTCGACGATCTCGACGCCCTGCTCGCCTGGGCCCGTGCTGCGGGATTCGAGCTCGGTGTCGGCGCGGACGGTCAGCCCGGCCACCAGGGCGTGCACGAACTGGAGCTGCTCGCCGCCTGATCCGCCTTCGGTGGGCGCCCGGTGGCTGCGGCGGCGGCCTCAGGGCGTTGCGACTGGGACTGGGACTGGGACTGGGGCCGGGACAGCGCGGCCTGACGGCTCAGCGCGATCGGGTGGAGCGGAAGCAGCCTTCGAGATGGTCGTCGACCATTCCGGACGCCTGCATCAGGGCGTACATCGTCGTCGGCCCGACGAAGCGGAATCCCCTCCGGCGGAGTTCGGCGCTCATCGCGGTCGATTCCGGCGTCGTCGCAGGGACATCGGCGAATGCCGTGAAGGGCGCGTCGCGCGCCGGCGGCGCGAACGACCACAGCAGCTCGTCGATCGGTCGATCGAGCGCCAGGGTGGCCCGAGCGTTCTGGATGGTGGCCTCGATCTTGCCCCGGTGCCGGATGATTCGCGTGTCGCCCAGGAGGCGTTCGACGTCGTGCTCGTCCATCGCGGCGACCAGCACCGGATCGAAGCCGAGGAAGACCTCTCGGAAGGCTGGTCGTCGTCGCAGGATGGTGATCCAGGACAGGCCCGCCTGGAAACCCTCGAGGCAGAGCTTCTCGAACAGTCTGACGGGATCCCGCATGGGGGTGCCCCACTCCTCGTCGTGGTAGCGCGAATACTCGGCGTCGTTGGCGCCCCACGCGCAGCGGGTACGCCCGTCGTCACCGACGACGAGGTCGGCCTTCGGTGCGCTCACGCGGCGAAGCCGATCTGCTCGTGCCCGAGCAACCAGAGCTTCGTGGGAATGCCGTGCCCACCCGAGTAGCCGGTGATGCGCCCATCGGAGGCGAGCACCCGGTGGCAGCCGATGACGATGGGGATCGGATTGGCCCCGACCGCCCCGCCGATCGCTCGTGCAGAGCCGGGGCGGCCAACGGCTGCGGCCAAGGCGCCGTACGTGGTCGCCTCGCCCCAGTGCAAGCGGGCGAGTTCCGCCCAGACGGCGCGCTGGAAGTCGCTGCCGCCGGCCGGCTTCACGGGCAGCTCGAACTCCGTGCGTGTTCCGGCGAAGTACTCGGTCAACTGCTCGCGGGCGAGCGCCAGCACGGCATTGACCCGCTCGGGCTCGTCGTCGTGGGGCAGCGCGCCGTCGGCGTCCTCGATGGTCAATGCGACGAGATGCTCGTCGTCGCCGACGAGCTCGATGCGCCCGATCGGTGAATCGATGCGGAGGAGGTAGACGTTGCTCATGCTTCGAGCGTAGCCGCGCCCCCCGATGTCATCTCGCGGGAATCGGACGCCTGTGGAAGCCGAATCTGCGTACCAGGCTGTGGGGGGAGAGGCAGCGGTGCATGCACGCCGGGTGCGGGTCTCGTCCTCCCCAGGGCGGTGCCCGACGACTCCCTCAACAGAATCGGCTGCCGCCGGTCGGGGCTATACGGTGGCGCCGAAGCTGGGCCGATGACGAAACAGATCACCGTGCGCGCCACAGGCGGGCACGAGCTCCTCGCCCTTCTGCCACAGCTCGCCGGCACCTCGCTCCGTCGCTCCCTCGTCTGCATCGCCTTTCGCGGCAGCACGGTCATCGGGGTCCTCCGGCACGACCTCCCGCGGCGAATGGCAGATCATCCGGTGCTCGTGACCGCGGTGGTCGGCGCCGTGTGCCGAATCGAGGGCGCTGACGGCATCATCGTCGCGGTGTACTCGGATCGCGAGTATCCGCGCACCAACGGGGTGGCAGAACGCCGCCTGCTCGATCGAACGTGCGCGCGGCTCGAAGACGCCGGCTTCGAGGCGCATGACGGGTTCCTCGTCGCAGCGACCGGGTGGGGCTCGGTCTCAGACCCGTGCGTCCCGGTCGGCGGGCACGACCTCGGTCTCATCGACGCGGCGGCGTCGGTGCTACCCACCCTGGGAGAGGCCATGCCCGAGCCTCGGCCACCGGTCGCGGACCGCGCCCGAGCGGCTCGACTGCGTCGGCGCCTCCTCGCGTTGCGCGAGCGGAGTTCGACCGAGTGGCTCCACCGCGAGCTCGGGGCGCAGATCGATCCGATCGAGCTCGTGGAGCGGGTGCTGCACGAGCCGGCGCCGTCCGACGCGCAGGGCGCATGGTTCGCGGAGCTCGCCGCATCGGCGGTCTTCCGAGACGCGATCGTGCTGCAGATCGCGTTCGGCGCCTCGGTGGGGGAGATCGCGCTCGAAGGCATGGCCGGAGCGGCAGACGAGGTCGAGCAGATGCCTGAGCACGAGTGGTCGGGCGACTCCGGCCGCTCGGAGGGGAGCGACGAGTTCGTCTCGGAGCTCTATCTCGGTCGCACTCGGCTGAAGCCGGCGGCGGCGCGGGTCGAAGCGGGGCTGGTGTTCGTCGAGCAGCTCCTGGTGGACCTCCCGCGAGCGAATCGGCCGGGCGTGCACTGCATCGCCGGGTGGCTGCACTGGGCCCTCGGGCGAGGGAGCCGGGCCGGGGAGCATCTCGATCGTGCGCTCGAGATCGACCCTGACCACGCGATGGCCTGTCTTCTCGACATGTATCTGGGATCAGGAGCGCTGCCGGAGTGGGCGTTCGTGCGCGACGACGAAGCCGAGGCGCTCCCTGGTGCGGACTGACGCGGGGAGTCGCATCACCGCCGGTCCGTGACGCTCCCGCGCGCGTCGCGGCGACGGCGAAGGCCCCGGACGACGAGCGTCCGAGGCCTTCGGGCTCCGACCGGATCGGCTCGCCCGGATGCCGAAGGCATCCGGGCGAACACGGTCACAGACGGTTGGATGCCTCCGTGAGCACGCTGCGGAGGATCTGCTCGATCTCCTGGAACTCGGGCACGCCGATGGTGAGGGGCGGCGACAGCTGGATGACGGGGTCGCCCCGGTCGTCGGCGCGGCAGTAGAGTCCGGCGTCGAAGAGGGCCGTGGAGAGGAAGCCACGGAGCAGTCGCTCGGACTCTTCCTCGTTGAAGGTCTCGCGGGTCGCCTTGTCCTTGACCAGCTCGACCGCGAAGAAGTAGCCCTCGCCGCGCACGTCGCCCACGATCGGCAGATCGTTCAGCTTCTCGAGCTCGGCGCGGAACAGCGGGCTGTTCTCGCGGACGTGCTCGTTGAGCTTCTCCTCCTCGAAGATGTCGAGGTTCTCGAGCGCGACCGCCGCGGAGACGGGGTGACCGGCCCACGTGTAGCCGTGGTAGAAGGTCGTGTCGCCCTTCTTGAAGGGCTCGTAGATCTTCTCGTTGATGATGGTGGCGCCCATCGGGGCGTAGCCGGAGGTCATCGCCTTCGCACAGGTGATCATGTCGGGCACGTAGCCGAGCTGGTTGCACGCGAAGTAGTCGCCGATGCGGCCGAAGGCGCAGATGACCTCGTCCGAGACGAGCAGCACGTCGTACTTGTCGCAGATCTCGCGCACTCGCTGGAAGTAGCCGGGGGGAGGCGGGAAGCAGCCGCCGGAGTTCTGCACGGGCTCGAGGAAGACGGCGGCGACCGTGTCCGGGTCCTCCATCAGGATCTGCTCTTCGATGCGGTTCGCCGCCCAGAGGCCGAAGGCCTCGATGTCGTCGGCCGGCGCGCCCATCTCGGCGGCGCGGTAGAAGTTGGTGTTCGGCACGCGAAGACCACCGGGGGTGATCGGCTCGAACGGCGCCTTGATCGGCAGGCCGGTCACGGCGAGGGCGCCCTGCGGGGTGCCGTGGTAGGCGAGGGCGCGCGAGATGACCTTGTACTTGGTCGGCTTGCCCATCAGCTTCCAGTAGTTCTTCGCGAGCTTGTAGGCCGTCTCGACCGCTTCGCCGCCGCCGGTCGAGAAGAACACGTGGTTCAGATCGCCGGGCGCGTACTCTGCGAGACGGTCGGCAAGCTCGATCGCCTTGGGGTGCGCGTAGGACCAGATCGGGAAGAACGCGAGCTCCTCGGCCTGCTTCGCGCCCGCCTGGGCGATGCGCGAACGGCCGTGGCCGGCGTTCACAACGAAGAGGCCGGCGAGGCCGTCGATGTAGCTCTTGCCGTTGATGTCGAAGATGCGGTGGCCTTCGCCGCGCGTGATGATGGGCACGCCCTGCTCCATCGTCGACTGGCGCGCGAAGTGCATCCAGAGGTGATCCTTCGCCTGCTTCTGCAGCGTCGCATTGTCGTAGCGGACATCGGTCATGGTCATCGGTTCCTCACGGTTCCCCAGTTGTAATGCTGCTTCTGCAGCCTCAGGTAGACGAATGTCTCGGTCTGCTGCACGCCGTCGAGCGAGCGGATGCGGGCGTTGAGGAGATCGATGAGCTCCTCATCGTTCTCGCACACGACCTCGGCGAGCAGATCGAAACTGCCGGCAGTGAGCACCACGTAGTCGATCTCGGGGATCGAAGAGAGCTGCTCGGCGAGCAGCCGGGTGTCGCCCTCGGCGCGGATGCCGATCATCGCCTGCCGGGTGAACCCGAGCTGCATCGGGTCGGTGACCGCAACGATCTGCATGACCCCGGCCTCTTGCAGCCGTTGCACGCGCTGGCGCACCGCGGCCTCGGAGAGGCCGACGGCCTTTCCGATATCGGCATAGGAACGCCGGCCGTCGGTCTGGAGCTGCTCGATGATCGCCTTCGACACATCGTCGAGTTGCACCGGACGCGACGTCAGTCGTCCTGTGTTCGTCATGGCTCGATCATGACAGTCGAAAGCGCCAGAAGCAAGGGAATCAGTCGAATGGTAGGCGTTTCACAACTGATTCCATGGATCTCCTCGCCCTTCGTGCCGCGACGCGCGCGCCGCCCGGAACGAGCCGGCATCAGCCGGGCGCGGGTTCGAGGCGCTACGATCGACGGGTTCCCTCACATCCTGACGCGTCCCCCCGCAGACAGGCGAGATCCGTGACCCAGATCGGCATCGGCAATCCGCGCCATCGCGTCGTGCTGCCCGGCGGCACCGAGGTGGAGATCGGGTGGTCGGCTCTGACCGATACCGGGCTCCGGCGCGAGGTGAACGAGGACAGCTTCCTCGCCCAGCCGCCGATCTTCGCCGTGGCGGACGGGATGGGCGGTCACGCGGCCGGTGATTTCGCCAGCGCCGCGGTGGTCACGAGGCTCGCCGAGTACGGCGGACGGACGGTCGTGGGCACCCCGGAGATCGACCAGGCGCTCCGCTCGGCCGTGCAGGACATGGGGCGAGGTCGCGGCGTGACCGACGAAGGCAGCGGGACGACGGTCACCGGCGCCGCACTCGGGTCGATCTCGGGCGAACCGGCGTGGATCGTCTTCAACATCGGCGATTCGAGGGTTTACCGGTTGATCGGGGGAGTCCTCGAACAACTCACGGTCGACCACTCGATCGTGCAGGAACTCGTCGACGCCGGGCAGATCACCCGTGAAGAGGCCGAGACCCATCCGCACTCGAACGTGATCACGCGCGCGGTCGGCTTTCACGAGGCGCCGCTGCCCGACTACCGAGCGATCGCGATCGAGCCCGGGATGCGGCTCCTCATCTGCTCCGACGGGTTGACGAAGGAGATCACCGCCTACGGCCTCCGTCACTTCCTCGCATCCAATCCGACACCGGATGCGGCGGCCCGGCATCTGATGGACGCCGCGCTCGGCAACGGAGGGCGCGACAACGTCACGGTCGTGGTCGTCGACGTCCTCGAGGTCGTGCGGCCCCCGGCCGCCGACTGAGCCGCGCTCGGCGACACGGGCGCCGCTCGCCTGCGCCGGCTCGGCGTATCCCGCGGCTACGCTGGAAGCCGAGATGAGGAGCGTGCACGTGAACTGCCGGATCTGCGATGCGGAGTTGCCCGATGGGGCGATGTTCTGCGGTGAATGCGGAAGCTCGACGAGTGCGACGCCCGAGTCTCGGCGCAAGCTCGACCCGCGCCCCGGTGACACGACGATCGTCCACCCGATCGCGCGCCGAAACAGCGGCGTGATCAGCATCCCGGTCGGTGGTTTCCTCGCGCCGCCCGCCGAGGCCGAACGCGACGAGCGTTCGCCGGTGGCCGATGCGCCGGGGTCCGGAGCGCCGGAAACGCCCGTCGCCGAGTCGCCGGCCGCTCGCCGCGTCGGGGAGAGCGACCGGTTCCGCCTGCGGTTCAGTACGGGCGAGACGAGGATCGTATTCGGCAGCGGGCTCATCGGGCGCAAGCCACTGCCTCAGCCGGGGGAGCAGTTCGACCATCTCGTGCAGATCGCGGATCGCACGCTCTCCGTCTCGAAGACTCACCTGGAGTTCGGTTCGCACGACGGGGTGCTGTGGATCGCCGACCGCTTCTCGGGCAACGGCACCATGGTGCGCCGGCCCGATGACGGCGCGGTCCGCTGCGAGCCGGGCCGTCGTTACCAGGTGCCACGGGGCAGTACCATCGAGCTCGCGCAGCAGCAGGTCATCGTCGACTAGCTGCGGTCCGCGGTTCTCGTCCTCCACAATGGATGACCCGCCATCTCGCACCCCCAGATCTCGCACGCCGGCGCAGAGGGACGGCACCGCGCTGCTGAGCTGGGGGCATGGACGCGCCGACCGATCGACTCCCGCTGCTCCGGCTTCCTCCGCCGGTGAGCAGCCGCAAGAGGACGCCGTTCCCGCTGCTTGCGACACTCGCGCCGATCGTGACCGCCGGGCTGCTCTATGCGCTCACCCGCTCGCCGCTCGCGCTCGTGTTCGCGGCGGTCGGGCCGGTCGTCGGGCTCGCCGCAGTCCTCGACGGCCGGCGTAGCGCTCGGCGGCAACTGCGGCGCGAGCAGCGAGAGCGCGCTGAGGGGCTGCGTGCGCTCGCCGACGAGATCGCACATCGTCACGCGGCGGAGCACGACGACGTCTGGCGGCGCGCGGCCGAACTCGAGACCGTGCTCGCCGAAGCGGCGGGCGCACGGTGGACGAGCGCTCGGGCGGGCGAACTCGTGCTCGGCCGCGGCACGGTTGCGAGCGCGCTGCGCATCGAGGGGGAGCCCGTCGACGAGGGCGATCGCGCCCTGCTCGCTCACGCGTGGGCCCTCGCCGACGCCCCGATCCGGGCCGATCCGGACGTGGGGATCGGATTCGTCGGCCCCACCTTCCTGGCACGCGCCGCGGCCCGCGCGGCGGTCATCAGGTGGGCGTCCACCGTGCGACCCGGCGTCGCAGGCCTCCGCCTCCCCGAGACCGACGCGTGGGCGTGGGGTGCGTCGCTGCCGCACCACGGCGCCGGGGCCGGGATCACGGTGGTCGAGGGCGAGCAACGCCCCGATTCCGGCGGCGTGATCGCGGTCGCGCGCGAGCGAAGGGCACTGCCGCCGGGCCTGCGCACCGTGGTCGAGCTTCGCTCGGCCCGCCGAGCCCGCATCGAGGTCCTCGGCGCACCCGAACGCAGTCAGGAGTTCGTGCCCGAACTCCTCGGTGACCGGCAGGCGGGGGTCGCCGCGCACCGCTTGGCCGAGACGGCGGCCCGCAGCGGGCTCGGCGCCACACCCCTCCCGCCGCGGGTCGACCTCGCGACGCTGTCGCAGCCGAGGACCGCTGGGCGGGCGCGTCTTGCGGCCGCCGTCGGAACCGCGTCGGGCGGGGTGCTCGAGCTCGACCTCGTGCGGCAAGGCCCGCACGCGCTCGTCGGCGGCACGACCGGCAGCGGCAAGAGCGAGTTCCTCCTCGCCTGGCTCGCCGCGCTCGCCACTTCGTACTCACCGGCGGCGCTCGCCATGCTGTTGGTGGACTTCAAGGGCGGAGCGGCCTTTCAACCGATCGCCGGGCTCCCGCACGTCGTCGGAGTCGTCACCGATCTCGACGAGGCCGAGGCGCTCCGCGCCGTCGAGAGTCTTCGAGCCGAGATCCGCCAGCGCGAGCGTCGGCTACGGGCGAGTGGCGTGCGAGACTTCGTCGAGCTCGATCGTTCGGTCGAGCTGCCGCGGCTGGTGATCGTCGTCGACGAGTACCAGGCGCTGGTCGAACGGTTCGACGAGCTCGGTCGGCTCTTCGCCGACCTCGCGGCCCGCGGTCGATCCCTCGGCATGCACCTCATCCTGTCCACCCAGCGGCCGAACGGGAGCGTCCGCGAACAGATCACCGCGAACTGCCGGCTGCGCGTCTGCCTTCGCGTGCTGCACGCCAGCGACAGCCGCGCCGTCATCGGCGTCGACGATGCCGCCGGGATTCCACCGACCTTCCCCGGCCGGGCGATCGTCGACGATGGGACGGCTCGGCCGCAGCCCTTCCAATCGGCGATCGCCGACCCGGTGCACCTCGAACTCCTGCGGGCCGGGAGCAGCGGCGAGCGGCCGGCCAAGCGTACCTGGCTCGACCCGCTTCCCGCGCGACTCCAGCTCGCCGAACTCGAGCCAGTCGGCGAGGGAGTCGCGTTCGGACTGCTCGACGTCCCGGAGCAGCAACGGCGTCTGAACGCCGTGTGGCGGCCGGAGTCAGACGGAGCGATGCTGGTCTGCGGTGCGCCCGGGAGCGGACGGAGCACGGCCCTGCGGACGATCGCGGCGGCGTTCGCGGCGCGGTACGGCCCGCACCGGGTCATTCGGCTCTCCGAGCACCGCTCCGAGGCCTGGGACACCCTCACCGCGCTGGCTCAGGCGGCGGAAACGGGCGACGCCTCCGCCACTCCGCAGCTCCTGATGGTCGACGGAGTCGACGTGCGATTCCGCGCCTGGCCGGACGAATATCGGCTGGCCGCCGTCGACCAGCTCGCGACGATCCTCGACGGCGCCGGCGGCGCGTTCCTCGTGGCGTCGGCGACGAGACCTGCGGCGCTGTCGTCGGAGATCCGCGACGGCTTCCGATCGCTGCTCCTCCTCCGGCAGCCGTCGCGCGGCGAACTCGCCCAGCTGGGCGGTGATCCGACCCTGTGGCGGTCCGACGAGGGGCCGGGAGCGGGGCAATGGCGTGGGCTTCGCCTCCAGGTCGCGCTGGCCGAGGCGCCGCCGCCCGAGGCAGTCACCCCGACGGCGCTGTCCCCCCGCGGGCATCCTCAGGTTCCGGAGCTCGTGCTCCGAGACGGCGTCAGCCACGCGCTCGTCGCTCGCAACGTGCCGCTCGTGCTGGCGCGGCTCTCGGAGCTCTCGGGGGTCCGCATCCACCGCCTCACCTCGACCGGCGCGGTCGAAGCGGTGCCCGGCACGGCCGACTCCCCGCCCGGCGGAGCGGAGGTGATCGTCGGCGACGCGGAGGGATGGGCGGCGGGGTGGCGGGTCTGGGCCGAGCTGAAGCACCGCGGCGTCGCGATCGTCGACGGCGGGCTCGCCGAATTCCGGGCGCTGTACCGGGGGCGCGAGTTGCCGCCGCTGCTCGACCGCGCCGCCGCGCAGGGATGGCGCATCGCCCCGGACGGCAGCATCGAACGGTTCGTCTGGCCCGCGCGGCGATTTCAACGGAAACCGCCGTCGAAGCCGCACAATGCAACCGGAACCATCGCGCACGACGCACGAACGTAACGAATCGGACATCCATCCGTGATTCCGGCCGAGCAGTGTGGCAGGATCAATCCACCCCGCAGTGCTGCGAACCCGAGAGGAAGCCCGTGACTCGGCAACCCCCGACGGATCCACGAATCCGTTCCCTCATCGATCTCGCACGCCGTCAGCAGTTGAGCCGCAGAACCCTGCTCGCCGGTGCCGGCGCCGGGGCAACTGCGCTCGCGCTCGCCGCGTGCCAGAGCGGACCCCGACCGAAACCGAAGCCCGCCGCAGACCGCTCCGACGGCGACCCGACGGTGCGCTGGGCCAACTGGGCCGCGTACATCGACGAGGACGACGACGGCAACTATCCGACCCTCCAGGCCTTCACCGAGGCCACCGGAATCTCGGTCGACTATCAAGTCGCGGTCGACGACAACAACACCTACTACGGCAAGGTGAAGGATCAGCTCGCGCTCGGCCAGGACATCGGCTCCGACACCGTGTGCCTCACCGACTGGATGGTGGCTCGCTGGATCCGCTTCGGCTACACGCAGGAGCTCGACCACGCCAACATGCCGAACCTGGCGAACCTCAACCCCGCGCTCCGCGACCCCGATTTCGACCCCGGCCGTACGTTCTCGGTGCCGTGGCAGGGGGGCTTCGGCGGCATCTGCTGGAACAAGGAGGCGATCCCCGGCGGCATCACCCGGGTCTCCGACCTGTGGGACCCGTCCCTCAAGGGCCGGGTGGGCGTGCTCTCCGAAATGCGGGACACCATGGGCTGCATCATGCAGGACCTCGGCACCGATATCGCGGGCGACTGGGGCGACGACGAGTTCACCGCGGCCATCGACGTGTTCCGCGAGCAGGTCGACCGCGGCCAGGTGCGCAACATCAAGGGCAACGCCTACCTCGAAGACCTGAAGTCCGGCGACACCCTCGCGGCGATCTGCTGGTCGGGCGACATCACCGTGATCAACGCGGAGGCCGGTGACAAATGGGAGTTCGCGCTCCCGGTCGGCGGCGGCACCCTGTGGAACGACAACTTCCTCGTCCCCGTCGGGTCCCCGCGCAAGGCGAACGCGGAGCGCCTCATCGACTTCTACTACCAGCCCGAGATCGCGGCGGAGGTCGCCGCGTGGGTGAACTACATCACTCCGGTCGACGGAGCGAAGGAGGCCGCGATGGCCATCGACCCGGAGCTCGCCGAGAACCAACTCATCTTCCCGAACGCCGACACGCTCGAGCAGGCCCACGTGTTCCGCGGGCTCACGGCGCGCGAGGAGCAGAAGTACCAGACCCAGTTCCAGTCGATCCTGTTGGGAGTGTGACCATGGCGATGCGCGAATTCGCCGAGCGAGGCGCGGACCTCGAACTCGTCGGCATCCATAAGCGGTTCCCCGGCTTCACCGCCATCGAGGAGCTCGACCTCACGATCCCGGCGGGGTCGTTCTTCGCCCTGCTGGGGCCGTCCGGCTGCGGCAAGACGACGACGCTCCGCCTCGTCGCCGGGCTCGACGAGCCGACGAGCGGACGAATCCTGATCGGTGGCACCGACGTCACCGCCACACGCTCGCACGAGCGTCCGGTGAACACCGTCTTCCAGAGCTATGCGCTGTTCCCGCACATGACGATCCTCGAGAACGTCGCCTTCGGCCTACGTCGTCGTCGGATCGACGACCCGGTCGGGAAGGCGCACGAAGCGCTCCGCCTGGTCGAACTCGACCACATCGCGCAGCGCCGTCCGCAACAGCTCTCGGGCGGCCAGCAGCAGCGCGTCGCGCTCGCCCGGGCGATCGTGAACCGTCCTGCACTCCTCCTTCTCGACGAGCCGCTCGGCGCACTCGACCTGAAGCTCCGGCGGCAGATGCAGCTCGAGCTGAAGGCGATCCAGGAAGAGGTCGGGCTCACCTTCCTGCACGTCACGCACGACCAGGAGGAGGCCATGACCATGGCCGACACCGTCGCGGTCATGAACAAGGGTCGCATCGAGCAGATGGGTGCCCCCGAAGAGCTCTACGAACTGCCGAGGACCGCGTTCGTCGCGAACTTCCTCGGCCAGTCGAACCTGTTCACGGGGGACGTCGTGGGCGCCACGGACACGGCCGTCGCGGTCGATGCCGGGGGCTCGCGCATCGTCGTTCCGGCAGCTCGCGCGCAGCGGCACACCGGGCAGATCACCGTCGGCGTCCGACCGGAGAAGGTCGAGCTGCACCGCGATCAGCCACAGGCGGAGGCCGGTCGGAACCTGCTCGGCCCCGGCGTCGTGGTCGACGTCTCCTTCTCGGGCGTGAGCACCCAGTACATCGTCGAGATCCCCGGCGCGGGCCGTGTGCTCGTGTTCGCGCAGAACATCGGCTTCGGGCCCGCCGCGGCCGAGGGCGACCGCGTCTGGGTCAGCTGGGCGGTCGAGCACGGCTTCGGACTGGAAGACACTCCCGACGAAGCGCGGTTCCAGGCGGACGACTCCACGAGCTCCATCGCGGCTCAACACCGCGACGCGCTCGTGGCGGAGCTCGAGGAGCACTGAGGTGGCCTTCGCAGCCTTCGCCACCGCAGAGGCACAGCCCCAGGCGCCGAGGAAACGCAGCGCGATCGCCCTCGTGCTGCTCGCCCCCGGCATCGCCTACCTCGTGCTGTTCTTCCTCACCCCGCTCGTCTCGCTCCTCCTCACCTCTTTGCAGGTGCAGAGCGAGTTCGGCGACATCGGCGAGTTCGACTACGGCTTCAACTGGCAGAACTACGTCGACGTCGTCACCGCCTACTGGCCGCACATCCTGCGTTCCTTCGGCTACGCGCTCGTGGCGACGATCCTCGCGCTCGTGATCAGCTACCCGATCGCGTACTTCATCGGCGTGAAGGCCCGCAGCAAGCCGCTCCTGCAGGGCATCCTGCTCGTGCTCGTCATCGCGCCGTTCTTCATCTCCTTCCTCCTGCGGACGCTCGCCTGGAAGCAGGTGCTCTCGGACGAGTCGTTCATCATCACCTCGCTGAAGGCGCTGTCGCTGATGGCCCCCGACGCGCACTTCACGGGTACGCCGTTCGCGGTCATCTTCGGTCTGACGTACAACTTCATCCCGTTCATGACGCTGCCGCTGTACACGACCCTCGAGCGGCTGGACCTCCGGTACCTGGAGGCGGGTGGCGACCTTTACGCGAGCCCGGCGACGGTGTTCCGCAAGATCACCGTGCCGCTGTCGATGCCCGGCATCGTGGCGGGCACGCTGCTCACCTTCATCCCCGCGGCCGGTGACTACGTCAACGCCAGCCGGGACTTCCTCGGCGGGCCGGGCACGCAGATGATGGGCAATGTGATCGAGGCCAACTTCCTCGTGCTGCTGAACTATCCGGCGGCCGCGGCGCTCTCGATCATCCTGATGGCGGCGATCCTCGTGCTCGTCGGCATCTATGTGAAGCGGAGCGGAACGGAGGACCTGCTGTGAGCGGTGAAGGACAGGCCGGGGCGGTCCTCGGCGGCCTCGCGGAGAGCGAGCAGCTCGAGCAGCGTACGCAGCCAGGGCGCGACCGGCCCAGGCGGGGGCTCGGCCGCTGGCTGCTGCCCACCTACGTGACGATCGCGTTCGCGTTCCTCATGATCCCGATCGTCTACACCTTCGTGTTCAGCTTCAACGACTCGGTTAAGTCGAACATCGCCTGGCGCGGGTTCACCTTCGACAAATGGCTGAATGTCTGCAACGTCGAGGGCGGTGCGGTCTGCCAGGCCTTCGGCAACAGCATCCTCATCGGCGTGGTCGCCACCGTGCTCGCGACCACGCTCGGCACGATGATCGCGATCGCCCTCGTCAGGTACCGCTTCCGCGCACGCTCCGCGATCAGCCTGCTGCTGTTCCTGCCGATGGCCACCCCCGAGGTGGTCCTCGGCGCCGGCCTCGCGGCGCAGTTCCTCGCGGTCGGCGTGCCGAAGGACATGGTGACGATCATCCTGGCGCACACGATGTTCTGCATCAGCTTCGTCGTCGTCACTGTGAAAGCCCGTGTGGCGAGCCTCGATCCAGCCCTCGAGGAGGCGGGTCGCGATCTCTACGGTTCGCCGGCTCAGGTGTTCTGGCGGGTGACCTTCCCGCTGCTCATGCCCGGCATCCTCGCCGCGGCGCTCCTCTCCTTCGCCCTGAGCTTCGACGACTTCATCATCACGAACTTCAACTCCGGTTCGGTGTCGACGTTCCCGAAGTACATCTACATCTCGGCCGCTCGCGGCATCCCGGCCGAGGCGAACGTCATCGCCTCCGCGGTGTTCCTCTTCGCGATGATCCTCGTGATCACGGTGCAGGTGTCTCGCGCGGCCCGGGAGAAGCGCCTCGCCAAGCTGAGCTGAGCTGAGCTGAGCTGAGCTCGGCTGGGCTCGGCCGGCTGAACCGTGCCGGATCCGGGCGGGCGCTCCGAACGCCCGCCCGGAACGCCCGCCCGGAAGATCCGCTCGGAGCGACCGGGACGAAACGCCCGCCCGGAACCCCCGGCCGGAACGACGAACGAGCTAGACGGTCGCGCGGATCTCGCCGACGGGGCGGTCGCCGCCCATCACCCAGAGGTCGAGTTCGGCGCGGGCGAGGTCGACGTCGTCGTGGTCGAGCGCCTTCGCATCGGCGAGCAGCCGGAGCGCGACGATCGTCGACGCGCGGGACGATCCGTCGAGCACCTTCAACGCCACAGTCGTGCCGTTCGGAGCGGTCATCACCATCACGCCCTCCGCGCCGAACTTCGCGAAGACTCCGAGCCGCTCGATCGCCACGGTATCGGGTTGCCCCGGGCCGGCGACCGCCCACGGGTGGGCCCGAGCCGCTTCAGCCAGCTCCGCGGCCTCGCGGTACAGGGCGAACGGCGAGCTGGTCTGGGCGGTCGTGATCTTCTGGATGCCGCGGGCCAGTCCGGTGAGGCTGATCGCGTGCACCGGGGCGCCGCAGCCGTCGACGGCGCTCGCGGCCGGGCGCTCGCCGGTCAATCGTTCCAGGACGTCGAGGATCTTCCTCTGCAGCGGATGCTCCGAGGAGAGGTAGCCCTCGACCGGCCAGCCGTTCTGCACGCAGGCGAGCAGCATGGCCGCGTGCTTGCCCGAGCAGGTCATGAAGACGCGCTCCGCGGTGCCGCCGGCACGGAGCAGCTGTTCGCGCGCCGCCCGGTCGCCGGGAAGTGCGGGCGGGCAGCCGAGCGCGGATCCGCTGAGCCCCTCTCGGTCGAGCAGCCCCTTCACGAGCGCCACGTGGGCCGCCGTGCCGGAGTGGCTCGCCATGGCGATGGCGGCATCCTCTCCGCGGAGGACGACGCCGGAGGTCATCACCGCGACCGCCTGGAACGGCTTCAGCGCGGAGCGCGGGAAGACCGGCGTGCGCACGTCGCCCAGGCTGCGAAGCACCTCGCCCTCCGGGGTGAGCACGATGGCGGAGCCGGCGTGCCTGGACTCGATGAAACCACTGCGTTCGACCACTGCGAGCTCGACGGAATCGGCGATGCTGAAGGTGCCGGCCATCAGCCGAGCGTCGCGAGGCCGGACTCGAGCACGCCGAGCGCATCCGCGATGAGCTCGTCGGTCACGGCGAGGCTCGGCAGGAAGCGGAGCACATTGCCGTAAGTGCCGGCGTTCAGCAGCAGCACGCCCTGCTGGGCCGCGTGCGCGATGAGCGTCGCGACCGCCTCGGGGTACGGCTCCTTCGTGGTGTCGCGGGTGCCGGGGCGCACGAGCTCGATCGCGATCATCGCGCCCTTGCCGCGGATGTCGCCGATCACGTCGAAGCGCTCGGCGAGCGAGCGGAGCCCCGCGGTGAGGCTGGCCTCGATTCGGCGGGCCTCGGCGAGGAGCTCGTCCTCCTCGATCGCCTCGAACACGGCGACGGCCGCCGCGCAGGCGACCGGGTTGCCGCCGAAGGTGCCGCCGAGGCCGCCGGGCTGGGCGGCGTCCATGATCTCGGCGCGCCCCGTGACGGCCGCGAGCGGCAGGCCACCGGCGATGCCCTTGGCCGACAGCACGAGGTCGGGCTCCCAGCCGAGCTGCTCGCTCGCGAAGTAGCTGCCGCTGCGGGCCATGCCCGACTGGATCTCGTCGGCGATCATGACGACGCCGTGCTCGGTGCACCAGGCCTGCAGCGCGGGCAGGAAGCCCTCGGCGGGCACCATGAAGCCGCCCTCGCCCTGGATGGGCTCGACCACGAGGCAGGCGAGGTCTGCGGCGCCCACGACCTTCTCGAGGTAGGCGATCGTGCGCGCTGCCGCCTGCTCGCCCGTGAGCCCGTCACGGTACGGGTAGGAGTTCGGCGCGTGGTACACGTCGCCCGCGAGCGGGCCGAAGCCCGAGGCGTAGGGGTGGGCCTTGTAGTTCATGGCCATCGTGAGGTTGGTGCGCCCGTGGTACGCGTGGTCGAGCACCGCGACGCCGCGGCGACCCGTGAACTTGCGTGCGATCTTCACCCCGTTCTCGACGGCCTCGGCCCCCGAGTTCACGAGCACGGACTTCTTCGCCCAGTCGCCAGGGGTGTGCTCGGCGAGGAGCTCGGCGACGCGCACGTACTCCTCGTACGGCGTGACCGTGAAGAGCGTGTGGGTGACGTCGTGGAGCTGCGCCGTCGCCGCCTCGACGACGTGCCGTTCGGTGTGGCCGACCGTCGTCACGCCGATGCCGCCGCCGAAGTCGACGAAGCGGTTGCCGTCGACGTCGACGAGGATCGCGCCGCTCGCGCGCTCGATGTAGACCGGCAGGGCGCTGGACACGCCCGCGGAGACGACCGCGGTGCGTCGCTCGTGCAGCGCGATCGACTTCGGGCCGGGAACGGCCGTGACGAGCTGGCGCTGCTGCGGCACCGTGTACGAGGGTGCGATCTGGGTCTCAGTCATGATGCGCCCAGCTTATCCCCGAGGCAGAATCGTGTGGGCGGTCGATCCGGCCGCCGGCCCGGACGGCGCAGCGCGCGGGCCGCGGGAGGGTCGGATGGAGGCGAGATGCTGGGCGAACACCACTACGAGGTCGAGGTCGAGTGGACGGGCAATCTGGGCACCGGCACGAGCGGGTACCGCGCGTACTCGCGTCGGCACGTCGTGCGCGCACCGGGCAAGGAGCACGGGGTCGCGGGTTCCGCGGACCGCACCTTCCACGGCGATCGCGAGCGCTGGAACCCCGAGGAGCTGCTGCTCGCGGCGCTCAGCCAGTGCCACATGCTGTCGTATCTGCACGTCGCGACGAATCACGGCGTGGTCGTGCTCGGCTACGAGGACGCCGCGACGGGCACGATGAGCGAGGACGGACGCGGGGGCGGGGCCTTCGTCGCCGCGACGCTGCGTCCGAGGGTCACTGTGGCGGACCCGGCGATGGCCGAGCTCGCGCAGCAGCTGCATACGGAGGCATCCGAGAAGTGCTTCATCGCGGCATCCGTCTCCTTCCCGGTCGGCCACGAACCGACCGTCGTGGTCGCCGGGGCCGACTGAGTCGGCAGTGGGGTCAGTCCTCGCGCGGCGGCGCGGTCGGGATGCCGGGCGTCGGGCAGACCTGCCCGTCGACGAGCCGGCTGCACGGCGGCAGGAAGCCCGGGTAGCGTTCGCTCGTCGGGTCGCCGAACCAGCGGTTCCACAGCAGCCAGAAGTTCAGGTTGCCCCAGGCGGAGCAGCCGTCGCCGCCCGCGTCCGCCGAGACCAGCGCGGCCTCGTTCGGCTGGTACGGCGTGTAGTTGTAGAGGTTCGCCGTCGCCTGGTTCCGGATCAGCACGGTGCTACCGCCACAGGCGGCGTCCGGGTTGTACGAGACCGGGACCGCACCGATGCGGTACTGCCGGTCGGGCTGCTGCGTGTACTGGCGGAACTGCCACGCGGCGTTGTACACCTGGTTGAAGAAGCCGAAGTACTTCACGTCGCAATCGGCGGTGTCCGGGCAGGCGTACCCGGTCGCCCGAAGGTAGCCGTGCTCGCTCGGGCGCGTGAGCAGCGACTGCTCCTTCTGCAGCAGGACGAGCAGCGTCTTCGGGCTCACCCCGCACGCGACCGCGGTCTTCGCAATGATGCGGCTCGCGCGCTCCTTCACCCCGCCGCGGTACTCGGCGCAATGCCCCGGACCCACGGCGGGCTGCGTCTCGGTCGTCTGCCGGTAGTCGGCGAGGCAGCTGATGCCGGCATCGGGGCGGCAGGGGAGCGCCTCGAGGAAGTCCTGGATCTGGTCCTCGTCGAGCGCCGTCGAGTCGAAGAAGCTGTCGTCGCTGACGATCAGCCCCGGATCGAAGCCGCTCGTGTCGACCTCGTCGATCTGCTCCGGATTCGCGCGGACCGTCGCGGCGGGGTCGGCGGTCGGAGCGCAGGCCGTGAGCAGCACGACGACGCCCGCGGCGATCGCGGCGAGGGCGGAGAGCGGTCGGAGGCTGGTCACCCGCTCGACGCTAGCGGGTGTGGGTGCCAAGCCGCTGAGAAGCGCCGGAGCGTCGCGGGGTGCACCGCGCAGTAGGCGTCGCGGGGTGCACCGCGCAGTGGGCTCAGACCCGCTCGCGCGGGACCACCCGGTCCGCGATGCGCGCGATCGCGCTCTGCGGCGGCGTCTCGTTGTAGCGGCCCGCGAGCTCCTGACCGCTCAGCGCGTGGATCGCCGCCATGATCTCGTCGGTCGCCGCCCGTCGCGCCTTGCCGGACTCGGCGCTGCCGTGCACCGAGAGGTCGAGCGGTTCGCCGAAACGCACCTGCACGGGCCGGATGCGGGGGAGCTTCGCGCCCACCGGCTGGATCTCCTGGGTGCCGACGAGGCCGACCGGCACGACGGTCGCGCCCGTGGTGAGCGCCAGCCAGGCGACCCCGGTGCGGCCCTTGTACAGGCGGCCGTCGAGCGAGCGGGTCCCCTCCGGGTAGAGGGCGAAGGCGTTGCCCCCCTCGAGGATGCGCCGGCCGAGGTCGAGCGCCTCCTGCGCCTGCGAGCCGGCGCCGCGCTCGACGCTCACCGCACCGATCGACCCGAAGAAGGTCCGCGAGACCCAGCCCTTGAGTCCTTTGCCGGTGAAGTAGTGCGACTTCGCGAGGAACTGCACGGGCCTCGGCGCGGCGAGGGGGATCACGATGCTGTCGATGAACGAGAGGTGGTTGGAGGCCAGGATGACCGGACCGCGCCGAGGCACGTGCTCGCGGCCCGTGATCTTCGGCCGGTAGACGATCGCCACCAGGGGACGGAGGATGCCTCGCACGATCGTGTACAGGGGCCCGGGGCGCTTCGGCGCAGCAGGGACGGCTTCGGCCTCGATCTCGCTCACCAGACGAGCGTAGGGCCATCCGTATGCGCTCGGCGGCATACCCGGAACCCGGGCGGATGGTCGTCGTCGGCCCTAGGGTGGAGGCGTGCGCAGCGTGATCATCCTCGGCTCATCCGGTTCCATCGGCACCCAGGCGCTCGACGTCATCCGCGCCAATCCGCGCCGCTTCGAAGTCGTCGGCCTCGCAGTCGGCTCCGACCGGGCGACCCTCGAGCGGCAAGCCGCCGAGTTCGGCGTCGAGCACACCGCGGTCGGCATCGACGAGGCCGTGCAGCTCGTCGACGACGTCGACGCCGATGTCGTCCTGAACGGGATCACGGGTTCGGTCGGGCTCGGACCGACGCTCGCGACGCTCCGGCGCGGCACCACCCTCGCGCTCGCGAACAAGGAGTCGCTCATCGTCGGCGGCGATCTCGTGACCGGGCTCGCGGCGCCCGGGCAGATCGTGCCGGTGGACTCCGAGCACTCCGCGCTCGCCCAGGCGCTCCGCTCCGGCACCGACGACGAGGTGCGCCGGCTCGTGCTCACCGCATCCGGCGGGCCGTTCCGCGGCCGGACGCGCGAGGAGCTCGAGGCGGTCGCCCCGGCCGAGGCGCTCGCGCACCCGACCTGGGACATGGGGCTCGTCGTCACCACGAACTCCGCGACGCTCGTGAACAAGGGGCTCGAGGTGATCGAGGCGCATCTGCTCTTCGACGTCGACTACGACCGGATCGACGTGGTCGTGCACCCGCAGTCGATCGTGCACTCGATGGTCGAGTTCATCGACGGATCGACGATCGCGCAGGCCTCACCGCCCGACATGCGGCTGCCGATCTCGCTCGGGCTCGACTGGCCGAACCGCGTCGGCGCCGTCGGGCGTCCGCTCGATTGGACGCAGGCGCAGAGCTGGACCTTCGAGCCGCTGGACGATGCGGCGTTCCCCGCGGTGCGGCTGGCGAAGCAGGTCGGCCGGGCGGGCGGGGAGTACCCCGCGGTCTACAACGCCGCCAACGAACAGGCCGTGGCCGCCTTCCACGCCGGCCGCATCGGCTTCCTCGACATCGTCGACACGGTGCGGGACGTCGTCGAGCAGCACGAGACCGCCGGCGCCCTCACCCTGGAGTCGCTCGCCGCGGCCGAGGCATCCGCCCGCCGCTCCGCCGACGCGAGGATCGCGCGCCGCTCAGCGGATCGATAGCCGCCGCCCAGCGGCCTCCGAGCGGATCGCAGTACGCTTCGTCCCGTGGAATCCGTGCTCGCCTTCATCCTCGGCGTCGTCATCATCGTGATCGGCCTCGGCCTGTCGATCGGCCTGCACGAGATCGGGCACCTCCTGCCCGCGAAGCTCTTCAAGGTCAAGGTCACCCAGTACATGATCGGCTTCGGGCCGACCATCTTCTCGCGACGCAAGGGCGAGACCGAGTACGGCGTGAAGGCGATCCCGCTCGGCGGCTACATCTCGATGATCGGCATGTTCCCGCCGGGGAAGGGCGGGCAGGCGAAGGCCGATTCCACCGGCTTCTTCCGCGGCCTCGTGCAGGACGCCCGCGACTCGAGCGCCGAATCGATCACTCCGGGCGACGAGGACCGCGCCTTCTACCGGCTGCCGGTGTGGAAGCGCATCATCGTCATGTTCGGCGGCCCGTTCATGAACCTGCTGCTCGCCGTGGTGTTCTTCGGCATCCTCTTCATGGGGCTCGGAATGCCGCAGCCCTCCACGACCATCGGCAGCGTGAACGCGTGCGCGCTCCCCGCGACGAGCGAGCGCCAGAGCTGCGAGAGCGGCGACCCGCAGGCGCCCGGCGCCGAGGCGGGGCTGAAGCCCGGCGACCGGATCGTCTCGATCGACGGCACCCCGATCACCAGCTGGACCCAGTCGACGGCCCTCATCCGGGAGCGCCCGAACGAGGCGATGGCCTTCGTCGTCGAGCGCGACGGCTCCGAGGTCGAGCTCACGGTCACGCCCATGCTGAGCGAGCGCTACGCGCTCGACGATCGCGGCGAGGTGGTGACCGGCGCGAACGGCGAGCCGGAGACCATTTCGGCCGGCTTCGTCGGCATCGGAGCCGCGTACGAGCGGGTCGCGCAGTCACCGGGGACGACGCTCGAAGCGGTCGGGCAGCAGATCTCCGGCGTCGCCGGGATCATCGTGAACCTGCCGCAGCGCATGATCGACGTCGCGAACGCGGCCTTCGGGCCGGGCGAGCGCGACCCGAACGGACCGATCTCGGTCGTCGGCGTCGGGCGGGTCGCCGGCGAGATCGCGACGATCGACACGATCCCGCTCGTCGACAAGGCCGCCGGCATGATCGGCATCCTCGGCTCGCTGAACATCGCGCTCTTCGTCTTCAACCTCATCCCATTGCTCCCGCTCGACGGCGGACACATCGCGGGCGCGCTCTGGGAGGCGATCCGCCGCGGCTTCGCGAAGCTGTTCCGCCGTCCGGATCCGGGGCCCGTCGACCTCGCGAAGCTCATGCCGCTCACCCTCGGCGTCGTGGTCGTCGTCGGCGCGATGAGCGCCCTGCTCATCTACGCCGACCTCGTGAAGCCGGTGACGCTGCTCTGATCCGGGACGGCCGCAGGGGAGCAGCGCGTGCCGGGATCGGCTGGGCGGCACGGCTACGCCCGCGGGAGTATCGCGGTCGCCTCCCCTGGGCGGATCCGGACGGGCAGGCCCGGGGCTACGATCGGGACATGCCCCTGCCCCCGTGGGACGATCAGGCCGCACGGCAGGGTCCGCCGGCCGCCGTCGTCCTGCTCCTCCCCGTCGTGCTGAGTCTGCTCGTGCAGGTCCCGGCCGCGATCGGCATCGCCGTCTGGACGGCGGCACCCCCGGCGCTCGCCGCGCTGCAGATCGGGCTCGCCGCGGCCGGCGGACTCGCCCTGCTCGCCTCGCGGCGCTGGCCCGGGCCGACCGTCGCGCTCGTCACCCTCCTCGCGCTCGCCGCCGTGCTCACCGGCCCAGATGTCGGGCCCCCGTACCTCGCGCTCGCCTTCGCGATCGTGCTGGCGATCGTGCGGGGCGCCGCCGTCTGGGCCGCGAGCGCGGTCGGTGTCGCGTGGGTCGCCGCCGTCGCGCTCGGGCCGGCCACCGGGCACACCTGGTCGCCGTTCCGGGTCGCCGCGACCACCGCGGGCCTCGGGTTCTGCTTCGCGATCGGCTGGTTCGCACGCCGCCGACGCGAGCGGGCGAGCGCCTTCCGTGAAGCGGTGGCGCGCCGCCGACGGACCGCGGAGGAACGCGAGCGCGTGCGGATCGCGAGGGAACTGCACGATGTGCTGGGTCACGCGCTCTCGCAGATCAACGTGCAGGCGAGCGTCGGGCTGCACCTGATGGACCGCGATCCCGAGCAGGCGCGCTCCGCGCTCGCGAGCATCAAGGGCGCCTCCAAGACCGCGCTCGAGGAGGTGCGGAGCGTGCTCGGCGTGCTCCGTGAGGGCGAGGCTCCGCTCGCGCCCCAGGCCGAGCTCGCGCAGCTGCCCCGTCTGGTCACGGAGTTCACGGTGCCCGGGCTCACCACCAGCCTCGACGACCGCCTGGGCGGTGAGGTGCCCGCGCGTCCGACGCAGTTCGCCGCCTACCGCATCGCGCAGGAGGCGCTGACGAACGTCGCCCGCCACGCCGACGCGACCCGGGTGGAGCTGCGGCTCGAGCGTGACGCGGACGCCCTCGTGCTCACGATCGACGACGACGGCGTCGGGTTGCCCGCCCCGGCCGATGCGGCGACGGGCGGTGCGATCGCGCTCGGCGACGGGCTGGAGGCCGGCCGAGGCATCCTCGGCATGCGTGAGCGGGCGGCCCTGCTCGGCGGCACCGTCGACTTCACGGCGGCACCGCACGGCGGCGCCCGGGTCATCGCCCGGCTGCCCTGGGGAGCGCCGCGATGAGCGAGCCGGCCGCCGCCGCCGAACCCCGGGTGATCCGCGTCGCCCTCGCCGACGACCAGCTCCTCGTGCGCGCGGGCTTCCGCGCCCTGCTCGACGCCGAGCCGGATGTCGAGGTGGCGGTGGAGGCGGCGGGCGGCCGGGAGCTCCTCGCCCGACTCCGCGAACGACCGGTCGACGTCGTGCTGATGGACATCCGGATGCCGGACGGCGACGGTCTCTGGGCGACGGAGCAGATCGCAGCGGATCCTGCGCTCGCCGGCGTGCGGGTCGTGATCGTCACCACGTTCGAGCTCGACGAGTACGTGGCGCGCGCCGTGCGCGCCGGGGCGAGCGGATTCCTCGTGAAGGACACCGAGCCGGTCGATCTCATCCGCGCGGTCCGTGTCGTCGCCGAGGGTGAGGGACTGCTCTCACCCGGGGTGACGCGGCGCTTGCTCGAACGGCTGTCGACCGGTCTCCGCGAGTCGCCCCGCCTCGCTGAGCTCGATGTGCTCACCGAGCGGGAGCGCGAGGTGCTGCGCCTCGTCGGGTCGGGGCTCTCGAACGAGGAGATCGCGGCGCGGCTCGTGCTCAGCCCGCTGACGGCGAAGACGCACGTCTCCCGGATCCTGTCCAAGGTGCACGCCCGCGACCGGGTGCACCTCGTGGTGCTCGCCTACGAGACCGGGCTCGTCGCTCCGGGATGGCACGGCCCGGCCGGCTGAGCACGGTCGAGGTCCGGCGCTGCTCCCTGGGGAGCAGTCGAGGTGTCTCCTGCCGGCGGATTCGTCGCCGGTGCACGACGAGGAGGCTCGAATCGGAGCGGCCCACTCGGGGCCGACCGGATCGCAAAGGACCTCCACCATGTTCTCCACCACACTCGCGGCGGCCGTCGCCGCCCATGCCGGCCCCTGGGGCGCCGGATTCGGCTGGGTGTTCTTCCTCATCCCGCTGTTCTGGATCCTCGTCTTCGTGCTCGTCTTCGGGCTGCTCGGCCGCAGCTGGCGCCGCGCCGCCTGGGCGCAGGGCGGTGCCTACGGCCCGCCGTGGGCCCGCGCGGCGAGCGCCGAACAGACCCTGGCCGAGCGCTTCGCGAAGGGCGACATCGACGAGCAGGAGTACCGCGCGCGGCTCGAAGTGCTGCGGGCGAACCGGCCGAACGGCTGAGCAGCGTCCGGGCTGCGACGGGCGGGCGCTGCGGCGCCCGCCCGTCGCTCAACGCCCCAGAATCTCGTTCAGTGCGCGCCGCTGGTGACGATGGCCGACCGTCTCGTAGCCGACCACCACCACGACGGGAGCGAGCGCCGCGATCAGGATGCCGAGCGGGAGGCTCGCCCCCGCCGCGACGGCGACGGCGGCGAGTGCCAGCATCACCAGGCTGCCGAGGTACAGGCCGATGTGGAAGGGATCGAAGCGGCCGAGCAGGAACGAGTACAGGGCGAACAGCATCGTCAGGAACACGGCGACCGGGACCACGACGGTCGCGAGTGCGGCGATCTCGGAGATCTCCACGTGCCCGCCGATCGCGTTCGCCGCCACGTGCAACCCGGCGCCGGTCGCGGCGAGCGAGCCGAACACGAGCATGTGGCCGTACCCCCAGACGAACGACCGCCGGGGGAACGCCGCCAGCAGCTTGCCGGACGGCATCGTGAAGTAGCACCACCAGAGCCCGAAGGCGAGCAGCACTCCGCCGAACGCGACGATGACGGCATCGGCCGACCAGCCCTGCTCCTCGACGACGGCCGAGATGGCGAGGATCGTGCCGAGCACGATCTCACCGAGGGTGATGATGACGAGCAGCGAGTAGCGTTCGGCGATGTGGTGCGGATGCCACGGCGTCGTGCCGCCACGGCGCTCAGCGAGCAGCGGCACGAGCATCTCGGCGACGCCGAACAGCACCATGAGCCAGATTGCCACGCCGAACGGCGGGTACACGACGATCTGGACGATCCAGGCGACCTGGACGGCGCCGAGGAGCCACGCATACCGGAGCGCCGTGCGCCGATAGCGGGGGTCGTGCCGCGCGACGCGCAGCCAGAGCGCGATCGTCGAGACGCGCATGACGACGTAGCCCGCGATCATGATGCCGTTCTCGACGTGCGCGCCAGCTTCGATGGAGTGGAAGAAGGGCGGCAGGCCGAGGGCGAGCACGAGCACGCCGAGCATCTGGATCATCGTGGCGACGCGCACGAACACGTCGTCGTTGTCGAAGGCGCTGGCGAGCCAGGAGTAGTTGATCCACGCCCAGCAGATCGCGAAGACCGCGAGGCAGAAGGCGAGCAGCGCCGGTCCGAAGCTGCCGATGCCGAGCAGATGCGCGGCCTGAGAGCCGGCCTGGCTGAACGCGACGACGAGGGTGAGGTCGTAGAGCAGCTCGAGCGGTGTCGCCGCCCGATGCTGCTCTTCGGGGTCGCGGCCGACCATCCGGCGCAGCCGGTGGTCGAGCGGCGGGTGGGCGGGCGAGGTCATGCGCACATCGTCGCACGGGCGGAAGGAACGGCGACAGCCCCCGGATCGGCGGCGATCCGGGGGCTGTCGGGTTGGTCGGCGCGTCAGCGGGAGAGCAGCAGCGCCTCACCCTGTCCGCCGCCGCCGCAGAGCGCGACCGCGGCGCGACCACCGCCGCGGCGCGAGAGCTCGAGCGCCGCGTGCAGCGCGAGCCGGGCGCCGGAGGCGCCGATCGGGTGGCCGAGCGCGATGGCGCCGCCGTGCACGTTCACCCGCTCGTGGTCGAGGCCGAGGTCGCGGGCTGACTGCAGGGAGACCGCGGCGAAAGCCTCGTTGATCTCGACGAGGTCGAGCTCACCGGCCGTCCAACCCGCGCGCGTCAGTGCCGCCTCGATCGCGTTCGCCGGCTGGGAGTGCAGCGAGTTGTCGGGGCCGGCGACCTGCCCGGCGGTGCCGACCACGGCGAGCCAGCTGAGGCCGCGCTCCTCCGCCCAGCTGCGGCTCGCGACGACCACCGCGGCCGCGCCGTCCGACAGCGGCGAGGAGTTGCCTGCGGTGATGGTGCCCTCGGCGGCGAAGGCGGGGCGGAGCTTCGCGAGCACCTCGACGGAGGAGTCCGGCCGCACCCCTTCGTCGGAGGACACGGTCACCGGGTCGCCCTTGCGCTGCGGGATCTCGACGGGCACGATCTCGTCGGCGAAGAGGCCGTCGGCCTGGGCGCGGCCCGCGCGCACATGCGAGGCGGCGGCGATCTCGTCCTGCTCGGGGCGGCCGATCCCGTAGCGACCGTTGACCCGCTCGGTGGAGGCACCCATCGATTCGTGGTCGAAGGCGTCGGTGAGCCCGTCGTGCGCGGCGTGGTCGAGGAGCTCGATGCTGCCGTACGTGTGCCCGGCCCGGGAGCCGGGGAGGAGGTGCGGCGCCTTCGTCATCGACTCCTGGCCGCCGGCGACCACGACGCTCGCCTCGCCGAGACGGATCATGCGCGCGGCGTCGGTGATGGCGACGAGGCCCGAGAGGCACACCTTGTTCAGCGTCATCGCCGGCACGCTCCACGGGATGCCCGCGGCGACGGCGGACTGACGGGCCGGGTTCTGCCCGGCGCCGGCCTGCAGCACCTGGCCCATGATGACGGCGTCGACATCGTCGGGGGAGACCCCGGCGCGCTCGAGCGCCCCGCGGATCGCGGCCGTGCCGAGCTCCACGGCGCTGCGGCTCGCGAGGGTGCCGTTGATGCGGGCGAACGGGGTGCGGGCGCCGGCGATGATGACGACGTCTTCGGTGCTCATGGTGGGTGGACTCCTTCGTCGGGGCGCGGGCTTGCGCGACCCCACCATTCTACGGTTCAGTTAACGGTGATTCACCGGATTCGGGCGAACGGCCGATTTCCGGTGGTCGACGTGACGAGGAGGTCGCGACATGACGCTCGACAAGACCGTGCCGGACGCTGCCGCCGCGGTGGCCGACATCCCCGACGGCGCCTCGCTCGCCGTCGGCGGCTTCGGCCTCTGCGGCATCCCCATGGTGCTCATCGACGCGCTGCTGGCACGCGGTTCCCGCGAGCTCGCCGTCGTGTCGAACAACTGCGGCGTCGACGACTGGGGGCTCGGCGTCCTGCTGGCCGCCGGGCGCATCCGCAAGATGACCTCCTCCTACGTGGGGGAGAACAAGGAGTTCGAGCGCCAGTACCTCTCCGGTGAGCTGGAGCTCGAGCTCACCCCGCAGGGCACGCTCGCCGAGAAGCTCCGTGCCGGAGGTGCCGGCATCGCCGCGTTCTTCACACAGACGGGCGTCGGCACCCAGGTCGCCGAGGGCGGGCTGCCGCAGCGGTACGCCGCCGACGGCGGGATCGCCGTGGCCTCCGCCCCGAAGCCGGTGCAGCGCTTCGAGGTGCGCGGCGAGCCGCGCGACTTCGTGCTCGAGGAGGCCATCACCACCGACTTCGCGCTCGTGCACGCGCAGCGCGGCGACCGGCACGGCAACCTGGTGTTCGACAAGTCGGCGCGCAACTTCTCGCCGCTCGCCGCGATGGCCGGCCGGATCTGCATCGCCGAGGTCGAGGAGCTCGTCGAACCCGGCGAGATCGACCCGGACGCGGTGCACCTGCCCGGGATCTTCGTCGACCGGCTCGTCGAAGTCGGCCCCGACATCGAGAAACGCATCGAACGGCGCACCGTGCGAGAGGAGCACTGACATGGCGCTCAGCCGGCTCGAGATGGCGGCACGGGCCGCGAAGGAGCTCGCCGACGGTTCGTACGTGAACCTCGGCATCGGGCTGCCGACCTTGGTGCCGAACTACGTGCCCGAGGGGGTCACCGTGGTGCTGCAGTCGGAGAACGGCATCCTCGGCGTCGGCCCGTACCCGCGCGAGGACGAGGTCGACCCCGACCTCATCAACGCGGGCAAGGAGACGGTGACGGTGCTGCCCGGCGCGGCGTTCTTCGACTCGGCGACGAGTTTCGGCATGATCCGCGGCGGCAAGGTCGACGCCGCGATCCTCGGCGCGATGCAGGTGTCGGCCAGCGGAGACCTCGCGAACTGGATGATCCCCGGCAAGATGGTGAAGGGCCCGGGCGGGGCGATGGATCTCGTGCACGGCGCCCGACGCCGGATCGTGCTCATGGAGCACGTGGCGAAGGACGGCTCGCCCAAGATCGTGCGCGAGTGCTCGCTGCCGCTCACGGGGCGCGGCGTCGTGGACCGCATCATCAGCGACCTCGCCGTCATCGACGTGACGCCCGCGGGACTGCGGCTCGTCGAGCTCGCACCGGGGGTGGGCGTCGAGGAGGTCGTCGCCGCGACCGAGCCGCCACTCGACGTCAGTGCCGTGGCGGCGCACTAGCGCGGATCCGGTCGCAACGGAAGGGGCTGCGGCGCTCGGCCGACGTCCGCCAGAATCACAGCGTGGACCGCCCAGCATCGCCCGTGCAGTTGAGTCGAGCCGCGTGGCGGGTCGCCGCCCGCCGCACGTCGCGCACCTTCTTCGCGGGCAACGGCATCGACCGCGCCGCGGCGCTCACGTTCTTCAGTGTGCTCGCGATCTTCCCCGCGGTGCTCGTCACGGCCTCGATCCTCGCGCTCGCCGGGCAGGAGGGGCGAGCGCTCGGTGCCGCCATCGACCTCGCGGGCGACGTGCTGCCGCGGGAGACGGTGGCGTTCCTCAGAGAGCGGCTCGGAGAGTTCGCGGTGTCGCCGGCGGCGAGCCTCGGCGTCATCACCGGCGCGGTCGTGGCGCTCTGGACGGCCTCCGCGTACGTGACCGCGTTCGGCCGGGCCATGAACGATGTCTACGGAGTCGAAGAGGGTCGGCCGATCTGGAAACTGCGCGGGCTCCAACTCCTCGTGACGGCCGGGCTGCTGGTGCTCGTCTCGGTCATCGTGCTGCTGCTCCTCCTCGGCGGCGGGGTCGCGAACGCGGTCGCGGAGCAGCTCGGCGCGGGCGAGGCGGTCCAGCTCACCTGGGCCGTCGTCCGCTGGCCGCTCCTCGTCGCCGTGCTCATCGGGCTCATCGCGCTGCTGTACCGGGCGACGCCGAACGTGCGCCAGCCGCGGTTCCGCTGGGTGAGCGTCGGCGCCGTCGTCGCGATCGCGGTGATCGCGGTCGCCTCGGCGGCGTTCCTCTGGTATCTCACGGCCTTCGCGCACTACGACCGCGTCTACGGCTCGCTCGCGGGCGCGGTCGTCTTCCTGGTCTGGCTGTGGCTCGTGAACGGCGGGCTGCTGATCGGCGCCGCCTTCGATGCTGAGCTCGAACGTGCGCGAGAGCTGCAGGCCGGCGCCCATGCCGAGGACCGCATCCTGCTCGAGCCCCGGGACACGACGCGGATCGCACGCAACGCGGAACGGCTCGCGGAGGAGCGCGAGCGGGCCAGGCGGCTCCGTCGCGAATCCGGCGAGTGACGCGTTACCGGATCGTGCTCTCCGCTCGCTGTCCAGGGGTGAATGCTTCCGGCAGAATGTGCTCGACGGGCCCGAGATGCCCGGAGAGGCATGGTGGGGGATGCGCCGGATGCGCGTGGGGATCTTCGGGGCCGTCGTGGCGGCCGCGCTCATGTTGACGGGCTGCACGGCCGAGCCGGCGCCGACCCCGACTCCGAGTCCCTCGGCGGCGCCGGCCGAGTCGCCGACCCCGACTCCGACGCCCAGCGCCGATCCGCTCGCCTCCGTCGATGCGCTCGTGATCCGGCCGACGGCGCTCGAACTCCGCGCGGGTGAGGCGGTGGTCGAGACGCTCGACTACATGTCGGAGCCGGCGGCCGCGGTGGCGACGCTCACCGAGCTCTTCGGGCGGCCTCCGGTCGATGAGGCCTACCAAGGTGGAAATCATTGGCCCGACGGCGTCTATCACCGCTGGGGCGGCTTCGTACTCGACGAACGCTTCTACGACGAGGAACGTCGGCAGCGCGATGGGCACGACTGGCTCGTCTGGCCCCGCTTCGCCGTCTTCTTCGACGGAACGGTCGCCGAGACGGTCTCCCTTCGATCACTCGAAGGTTCGCAGATCGGGGATGAATGGGCGGTGCTCGCCGAGCTCCCTTCCTTCGATCCCGACCTCGTGGTCTGCAACGGCGTCTCGATCGAAGCCGAACCGATCGAGACACCGCGCGATCGGCCCGCCCGAGTCAGCGTCGTCGCGGTGAAGGACGACGACGACGGCACCGTGCAGTGGATCAGCGCTCCCGAGATCGAGCTTGAAAGGTTCGGCGGATGCGCGTAGCGATTCGCGCGAGGGCCGCCTGCGCGGTCGTGGCGGTTCTGCTGCTCGCAGGGTGCTCGCCGTCGGCGCCGACGCCAACTCCGCCGCCGACGCCAGCGGCGACTGCGGAGCCGACATCGACCCCGATTCCGACGCCGAACGCTGCGGTGGTCGCCGCACTCATCGTTCGGCCGGAGGCGCTCGAGCTGCGCGATATGGGTGGCGCGGTCATCGCCGCGCTTGACTACCGGAGCGATCCGTTCGCCGCGCTCGAGGTGCTGCGGAGCGCTCTGGGGCCCGAGTCGTCCGCCGAGGAATTCCACGGGAGCAGCGAAGTGCCGCCGACGACCACGTACACCTGGGACGGACTGGCCTTCCTCGAGCGCCGGTACGTCGATCATTGGGCGTTCGCCGCCGACGAGCCACGCACACTCACCGGGTCGAGCTTCGATGTCTGGGTATCCGGTCCGACGGCAGCCGGGATCCCGATCGAGGCGGAGGGAGGGTTTGTCGTCGGCATGCCGTGGTCCACCGTTCTGGCCGCACCGGGGCTGCAGACGAATCCGAGCGGCTGCTCGGGGCCGTACGTCGACTTCGTCACCGAACGGCTCGACCGGCCGGACGGCGCGATTTCGGATCGTCGCGTCGCCGTCGACTTCTGGCCGGATGACACGGCGACGACACTCGCGCGCATCACCGCGCCGACGACGGTGTACGAGGACGGCTGCGTCTGAGGGATCTGGGTCGCTCGGCCGCGACCCAGCCCGGCGGAACTAGACTGCAAGACGTGCCTGCTGTGAATCTCGGAATGCCGAAGGTCCCCGAAGTCCTGGCCCCGCGACGCAAGTCCCGCCAGATCAAGGTGGGCAAGGTGCTCGTCGGCGGCAACGCCCAGGTGAGCGTGCAGTCGATGACCACGACACCCACGACGAACATCAACGCGACGCTCCAGCAGATCGCCGAACTCACGGCGTCCGGTTGCGACATCGTCCGCGTGGCGGTGCCGAGCCGCGACGACGCCGAGGCGCTGCCGATCATCGCCAAGAAGAGCCAGATCCCGGTGATCGCGGACATCCACTTCCAGCCGAACTACGTGTTTGCCGCGATCGACGCGGGCTGCGCCGCCGTCCGGGTGAACCCGGGCAACATCCGCAAGTTCGACGATCGCGTCGGTGAGATCGCGGCCGCTGCGAAGGCGGCCGGCGTCTCGCTCCGCATCGGCGTGAACGCCGGGTCGCTCGACCCGAGGCTGCTCGAGAAGTACGGCAAGGCGACGCCGGAGGCGCTCGTCGAGTCGGCGGTGTGGGAGGCCTCGCTGTTCGAGGAGCACGACTTCCACGACTTCAAGATCTCCGTGAAGCACAACGACCCCATCGTCATGGTGAAGGCGTACCGGCTGCTCGCCGAGCGCGGCGACTGGCCGCTCCACCTGGGCGTGACCGAGGCGGGGCCGGCGTTCCAGGGCACCATCAAGAGCGCGACGGCCTTCGGCATCCTCCTCGGTGAGGGCATCGGCGACACCATCCGCGTCTCGCTCTCGGCTCCGCCGGTCGAGGAGGTGAAGGTCGGCCTGCAGATCCTGCAGTCGCTGAATCTCCGCGAGCGGAAGCTCGAGATCGTCTCCTGCCCGTCGTGCGGGCGGGCCCAGGTGGATGTCTACACGCTCGCGAACGACGTCACCGAGGGCCTGAAGGACGTCACCGTCCCGCTCCGCGTCGCGGTCATGGGCTGCGTCGTGAACGGGCCCGGCGAGGCCCGCGAGGCCGACCTCGGCGTCGCGAGCGGTAACGGCAAGGGGCAGATCTTCGTCAAGGGCGAGGTGATCAAGACGGTGCCGGAGGCGGAGATCGTGCAGACGCTCATCGCCGAGGCCCAGCGCATCGCCGAGGAGATGGGCGGCGACGCGCAGACCGGTTCGCCCACCGTCGTCACCGTCTGATCCGCGAGAACGCTCGAACGACCCCCACTCGGGTGCCCCGAGCTGGGGGTCGCTCCGTGTCTGCCAGGGGTGGAGAATCGGGGCACTCCCTGATCTGAGAAAACCTCACAGATCAGTACCGTGATGGCGTGAACCGGGACGCCGCGCCGGTGCCGCCTCCGCCCCGTTCCGGGAATCGCCGAACCCGACTGCCGCCTGCCCTGGCGGCTGCACGAATGGAGCGATACCCATGTCCATCCGAACGCGCGCTCACGCGCGGCTCGGCGCCGGCCTCGGTGCCGGTGCTGCGCTCGCCGCGCTGAGCCTCCTGCTCACGCCGCTCGCGGCGCAGGCCGAGGAACCGGCCCCGGCCGACCCCGCGGCCGCCACGGCCCCGGCCGACCCGGCACCCGCCGCGGAACCCGTCACGGCATCCGAGCCGGCCCCCGCCGACCCCGCTCCCGAACCAGCCCCGGCCTTCGAACCGCCACCCACGACGGAACCGGCGTCCGCTCCCGAGGCCGTCGCCGCACCGCCTGCGGTCGTCGTCGCGGAGCCCGGCACCACCGCGGCGGAGTCGCTCGCCGAGCCCGCTGCGGAGCCGACCGTCACGCTGTTCTCCGGGGCAGCGACGGCGACGGCCCCGGCGGCCCCGTTCGCCGCACCCGAACCCGGTGACCCCTGCTATCCGGCCGTCTGCATCGACAACGGCACGATCCTGCTCGCCGTGAACCCGACGGGCGAGCTCAACACCCCGAACGGGGCGGGCTCGAAGGCCGGCCCCGGCGACGCCGGACTCGACTACTTGCCCACGAACAACGACGCCACTTCGCCGGGATGCCTCTGCGAGGGCTGGGGCGTCGCGGATCCGGCGAGCGGCGTCTGGGGCGGCGCGAACCTCGACACCGAGGGGCCGGGCGGGACGAACCTCGTGCTCGAGTCGTTCACGCACACCGCATCGACGGCGACCTCGGTCGTCGTGGTCCAGGACGCGGAGGCCCGACCGGTGTTCCGGGTCACCCACCAGTACGTGCCGTCGACGGCGACGAAGAACCTCTACCAGGTGAACGTCACCATCGAGAACCTCTCGGGCGAGACCATCGCCACCGTGAAGTACCGCCGCGTCATGGACTGGGACATCGAGCCGACGGCGTTCAGCGAGTTCGTCACGATCGACGGCGGCTCGGCGAGCGCGCTCGCGTACTCGAGCGACGACGGCTTCGCGAGCCCGAACCCGCTCGCCGGTCCGAGCTCGATCAACTTCGAGGGCAACGCCGTCGACAACGGGCCCGCCGACCACGGGGCGCTGTTCGACTTCGCCTTCGGCCCGCTCGGTGCCGGGGGCTCGCTCAGCTTCGTCATCTTCTATGGCGCGGCGGCGAACGAAGCGGAAGCGAGGGCCGCGCTCGCCGCGGTCGGCGCGGAGGCGTACTCCTTCGGGCAGACGAGCGACGATCCGAGCGGCGGCACGCCGAACACCTTCATCTTCGCGTTCGGCAACGTCGGTGGTGCGCCGATCTTCCCGATCGACGGGCAGGAGCCGGAGACCCCGGTGGCCGCTCCCGCACCCGGCGCACCCGTCGCGGTGCCTGCCGCAGCGGTGGAGATGACGGAGGCGTCCGGCGACGAACTGGCCTCGACCGGCGCCGAGCCGGCCGACGGTCTCCTCGCCGCCGCGCTGCTGGCGTTCGCGGGACTCGGGCTCGTCACGACGGCAGCGGTGCGCCGCCGCCGGGCCTGAACCCGATCGACCCCGAGCGGATGTCGGCGTGCTCCAGCACGACCGGCATCCGCTCTCCCGCCTGCGGCGCCGCCCGACCGGCCGGGGCGGCGCAGTTCGCCGTCACCGCGGGGTCGTCGAGCTGCACGATGAGCCGCTCTCCGCTCCGCACCTCGACGACGGTCGCCTCGAAGACCTCGCCCACGCGGTCGGCCAGGAGGGCTGCCTCGACCCGGTCGAGGGTCGCCTGCTCGAGCCGGCTCGCGCGGGTGGCGGAGGCCTGCATCAGCGCCGGCAGCTCGGGCAGGCTCTCCCGCAGCCAAGCGGGCACCGGCCGGCCCTCGGCGATCGCGAGGCTCGCGACGAGCCCCCACCGATCGACCAGCCGCCGGATCGGCGCCGTGACGTGCGCGTAGGGCGCGGCGATCGCCGCCTGCCCCGGGTCGGACGGGGGAGCACCGTCGAACACCGCGTAGCCGGCGCCGCGGAAGAGCGCGGCCGCCGCCCGGAGCACGGGTCCGGTGCGCGGATCCAGGCGATCGAGCGCGCGTAGGTACTCGCCGTACGCGAGGTGCTGCGGCCAGGGCAGGCCGAGGGCGGCCGTCCGGGTGCGGAACGCCGCGACCGCGTCCGCGTCGGGCGCCGGCATGGTCCGCAGCACCCCGACGCCGCCGTCGAGCATGAGCCGGGCGGCCGCGATCCCCGTCATGATCGAGAGCTGCGCGTTCCAGGTCTCGACCGGCAGCGGCAGCCGACGCTCGATGCGGTAGCCGCCGTGGTCGTCGCGGACGACCTCCTCGTCGGGCAGGTCGAGGCTCGCACCGCCGCGGAGCCGCTCCTGTTCGAGTCGGGCCGCCCCGAAGGCCGGGAGCTCGGCGAGCGGCCCGTCGTGCTCGCCGGCGTCGACGGCGCGTTGGACCGACTCGTAGTCGAGCTGCGCCCGGGATCGGACGAGCGCCCGCTCCAGCTCGGTGCGCCGAACCGCGCCCGCGGCGTCGAGCTCGAACGACCAGACGTAGGCGGTGCGGTCCTCGCCCGGCAGGAGCGAGGCACGGTCGACGCCGATCACCGGCGGATGCAGCGGGATCATGCCGTCGGCCGCGTAGAGGCTCTGCCCGCGGCGACGGGCCTCGGCGTCGACCGCGCCGCCCGCCCGCACGAACGCGGGGACGTCGGCGATCGCGTAGCGGACGAGCCATCCGCCTCCCGATCGCGGCTCGATCACGAACGCCTGATCGAGATCGCGGGCGCCCGCCGGGTCGAGCGTCACGAACGGCAGCTCGCGGAGGTCTCGCCCGGGCGCCGGCTCTGCGGCTCGCGCCGACTCGGCCTCGACGAGCGCCTCGGCGGGGAAGTCGCCGGGCAGCTCGAGTTCGGCCCGCAGCGAGGCGAGGGCCTCGGCGAGCTCGCTCTGCGCGGTGGACGGGGCGAGGTGCGTGCGGCGGGCGGGCATGGGGTCAGCCTACGAGCCGGCCGGGCACGGGGCCGCCCGCCGCTCGCAACTAGACTCGTCGCGTGCCCACACGTCTTACGAACTTCTTCCTCCGCACCCTCCGTGAAGACCCCGCCGACGCCGAGGTCACGAGCCACAAGCTGCTCGTCCGCGCCGGCTACATCCGGCGCCAGGCGCCGGGCATCTTCGCGTGGCTGCCACTGGGACTGCGGGTGAAGGCGAAGATCGAACGGATCATCCGTGACGAGATGACCGCGGCCGGCGCGCACGAGGTGCACTTCCCGGCGCTGCTCCCGCGGGAGCCGTACGAGCTCACGAACCGTTGGACCGAGTACGGCGACGCGCTGTTCCGGCTGCAGGACCGCAAGGACGCCGACTACCTGCTCGCGCCGACGCACGAGGAGGTCTTCACCCTGCTCGTGAAGGACCTCTACTCCTCGTACAAAGACCTGCCGCTCACGATCTTCCAGATCCAGGACAAGTACCGCGACGAGGCGCGTCCGCGCGCGGGCCTGCTGCGCGGTCGCGAGTTCACGATGAAGGACGCCTACTCCTTCGACGTCAGCGACGAAGGACTGGATGCCTCGTACCAGGCGCAGCGCGACGCGTACGAGCGCATCTTCACGCGGCTCGGCCTCGAGTACGTGATCGTCAAGGCCGACGCCGGCGCGATGGGCGGCTCGAAGAGCGAGGAGTTTTTGCACCCCACCCCCGTCGGCGAGGACACCTTCGTGCGCTCCGCCGGGGGGTATGCGGCCAACGTCGAGGCGTTCACGACCGTCGTCCCCGATGCCATCCCCTTCGACGGCCTGCCCGCCCCCGTCGTCTTCGACTCGCCGAACACGCCGACGATCCAGACGCTCGTCGATCTCGCGAACGCCGAGGTGCCGAGGCCGGACGGCCGCGCCTGGACGGCCGCCGACACGCTGAAGAACGTCGTGCTCGCGCTCACCCAGCTCGACGGAAGCCGCGAGCTCGTCGTCGTCGGCCTGCCCGGTGATCGCGAGGTCGAGATGAAGCGCGTCGAGGTCGCGTTCGCCCCGGCCGAGGTCGAGCCCGCCACCGAGGCGGACTTCGCGAAGCACCCGGGGCTCGTCAAGGGCTACATCGGCCCCTGGTCGGAGGCCGGAGCGGTGCTCGGCGAGGAGTCGACGACCGGCATCCGGTACCTGCTCGACCCGCGCGTCGTCGACGGCACCGAGTGGATCACGGGCGCCAATGTCGACCAGAAGCACGTCTTCGGGCTCGTGGCCGGCCGCGACTTCGTCGCCGACGGCATCGTCGAGGCCTCGGACGTGCGCGACGGCGACCCCGCCCCGGACGGCTCGGGGCCGGTCGAGATCGCCCGTGGCATGGAGATCGGCCACGTCTTCCAGCTCGGCCGCAAGTACGCCGAGGCGCTCGGCCTCAAGGTGCTCGACGAGAACGGCAAGCTCGCGACCGTGACGATGGGCTCCTACGGCATCGGCGTCACCCGCATCCTCGCGATCATCGCCGAGCTCAACAACGACGAGAAGGGGCTCGTCTGGCCCGCCGCGGTCGCGCCGTTCGACGTGCACGTGCTCGCGACGGGCAAGGACCAGGCCGCGTTCGACGCGGCCGAGCGCGTCGTCGCCGAGCTCGAGGCGAGCGGGCGCGAGGTGCTCTACGACGACCGTCCGAAGCTCTCGCCCGGGGTGAAGTTCGCCGACGCCGAGCTGATCGGCGTGCCGAAGATCGTCATCGCGGGTCGCGGCGTCGCCGACGGCGTCGTCGAGCTCTGGGACCGTGCGAGCGGGGACCGCGTGCAGGTGCCGATCGACGGCGTCGTCGCCGCGCTCGCCGCCGACTGAGCCGAGCGCAGGGGCGCGGCGGGCGAGGATCGCCGCGCCCCGTGCGAGGCTGGAGGCATGAGTCTCACGCCCGCTGACACCCCGAGTCTCCCGTCCGAGCTGCAGGGCGCCGTCGACGAACTCATCGCCGAGGCGGGGATCTCGGCGAACCGCTCACTGATCGAGCGGATCCTCGTGACCGGCCTGCATCTCGGCACCGATCCCACCGACCGGCTCGATCTCAAGATCACGGCGGCGGCGCTCGAGGAGATGCGGGCGGCGTTCCGCCTCTTCGCCCCCTATGCGGACGTGCCGAAGGTGACGGTCTTCGGCTCGGCGCGGACGAGGCCGGAGGACCCGGGCTACGCACAGGCCGAACAGGTGGCCGAAGCGCTCGCCGAGCAGGGCTGGATGGTCGTCACGGGCGCCGGACCCGGGATCATGGAGGCCGCCACGAAAGGCGCCGGGCCGCGCCGTTCGCTCGGTGTCTCGATCCGGCTGCCGTTCGAGGAGAGCCCGAACCCCGTGCTCGTGGACCCGAACCGCGTCGCGATGAAGTACTTCTTCACCCGCAAGCTCATGCTCGTCAAGGAGTCGCGGGGGTTCGTCTGCCTGCCCGGCGGCTTCGGCACCCTCGACGAGACCTTCGAGCTGCTCACGCTGCAGCAGACCGGCAAGGCGGAGCCGGTGCCGATCGTGCTGCTCGACCGGCCGGGCGGCCACTACTGGCGCGGACTCGCGGACTTCGTCGAGACGGAGCTGGCGGCCGGCGGCTTCATCGCGCCCGACGACCTCGACCGTGTGCTGATCACGGAGGACCCGGTGCGCGCGGTCGACGAGATCGTCGGGTTCTGGCGCAATTACGACTCCCTCCGCTGGGTCGGCGGCCGCCTCGTGCTGCGGCTGCGGGCCGAGCCGAGCGACGAGGAGATCGCGGGGCTCAACGAACGTTTCGCGGGCCTGCTCGCGGGCGGGCGGATCGAGCGCGTCGCGCCCTTCGCCGTCGAACGGAACGACGACGACCGGCTCGAGCTGCCCCGGCTGGCGCTCGAGCTCGTGCCGAGGCAGGTGGGGGAGCTGCACCGGCTCATCCGCGCGCTCGACGAGCTGCCGAGCGCGCCCGCCGAGCCGCCGCTCGGCGTCTGAGCGTCGCCGGCGTACGCGGCGTCGCACGGACGGTACTGACCGGCCGGTCGATCCGGTACCCTGGGATCTCCGCCGAATCGGCGGGAAGAGCTGAATAGAGGAGGCCGGCGATGGATATCGACCTCAGCATGCTCCGCATGGTGGAGCGCGAGAAAGAGATCCCGTTCGACGAACTGGTGCAGATCATCGAGCAGGCGATCCTGATGGCCTACCTCAAGCACAGCAATCCGAGTCAGCACGGTCATGCCAACCCGAACGGGGCGCGCGCCGAGCTCGACCGTAAGAGCGGTCACGTCGCGATCTTCGTGCCCGAGCTCGACGAGGAGGGCGACGTCATCGGCGAGGCCGAGGACACGCCGGACGACTTCGGCCGCATCGCCGCTTATGCGGCCAAGCAGGTCATCAGCCAGCGCCTCCGCGACATCGCCGACGACGCCGTGCTGGGCGAGTTCCGCGGGCGCGAGGGCGACATCGTCGCCGGAATCATCCAGCAGGGGCCGAACCCGAAGATGGTGCACATCGACCTCGGCACCGTCGAGGCGATCCTGCCGCCCGAGGAGCAGGTTCCGGGCGAGGAGTACCCGCACGGCCAGCGCGTGCGCGTCTACGTGACGAGCGTCGCGAAGGGCGCCAAGGGGCCGTCGATCACGGTGTCCCGCACGCATCCGGCGCTCGTGCGCAAGCTGTTCGCCCTCGAGGTGCCCGAGATCGCGTCGGGCGTCGTCGAGATCGTCTCCCTCGCCCGTGAGGCCGGTCACCGCACGAAGATCGCGGTGCGCGCGAATCAGCCCGGCGTGAACGCCAAGGGCGCCGCGATCGGCGAGCTCGGCCAGCGCGTGCGCGCGGTGACCGCCGAGCTCGGCAACGAGAAGATCGACATCGTCGACTTCTCGGACGATCTGGCGACCTTCGTCGCCTCCGCGCTCTCGCCCGCCAAGGTCACTCGCGCCTACGTGGTCGACGAGTCGCTCCGCGCGGTGCGCGCGCTCGTGCCCGACTACCAGCTCTCCCTCGCCATCGGCAAGGAGGGGCAGAACGCGCGCCTCGCGGCGAAGCTCACGGGCGCGAAGATCGACATCCAGCCGGACACGGCGGAATAGGAGAACCGCGGTCGGGCGGCTCCGTCGCGCCCGGACGCGACGGAGCGAGCGGCCGGGGGTGTAAGATGGAAGCCGTCAGAACGTGCATCGGTTGCCGTGCGCGTGCCCCACGATCCTCACTTCTGAGGGTCGTTCTCCAAGATTCCCGACTGGTCGCAGATGCGGCTGCGGTGCGTCCTGGGCGGGGTGCGTGGCTGCATCCGACGAACGAGTGCTTCCTACTCGCGGACCGGCGCCGAGCCTTCGGGCGCGCGCTCCGATTCACGGGTTCGCTGGACACCAGCGACGTACAGAACAGGCTGAACGGCTAATGGACCACTGATGAGCGGCTCGAAATGAGACCCGTCCACTATTAGGTCTGCCCCTGTCCGGGCGCAGACCCGGAACAGGAGAGTTGTGGCTGCCAAACCACGCGTACACGAGATCGCCAGCGAACTCGGGGTCGACACCAAGATCGCCCTCGAGAAGCTGAAGGAACTGGGCGAATACGTCAAGGGCCCGTCCTCGTCGATCGAACCCCCCGTCGCCCGCAAGCTCAAGGCCGCCCTCGAGGCCGCCGGAGCAGCCGGCACCGCGGCACCCGCCGCGGCGCCGAAGCCCGCGGCGGCGAAGCCCGGCCCCAAGCCGGGCCCCAAGCCCGCCGCGGCCCCCGAGCCGGCCCCCGCCCCCGCGGGCGAGGCCCCGCTGACGGTCGCCGAGCGTCAGGCGCAGGCCGAGAAGGCCGCCGCCGAGAAGGCGGCAGCCGAGAAGGCCGCCGCCGAGCAGGGCGGCGACGAGCAGGCGCCCGCGGCTGAGAAGCCCGCCGGCGACGCCGTCAAGCCCGGCGGAGCGCCGAAGCCCGGCGCGCCGCGCCCGGCCGGCCCGAAGCCCGCCTCCTCGCGTCCGGGCAACAACCCGTTCTCGAGCTCGCAGGGCATGGGTCAGCGTCCCGCGCAGCCCCGCCCGGGCAACAACCCGTTCGCGAGCTCGCAGGGCATGGGTCAGCGCCCGAGCCCCGGCAACATCCCGCGCCCGCAGGCGCCGCGTCCCGGTTCGCCGCGCCCCGGCGCCCCGCGTCCCGGTGGCGCCGGTCGTCCCGGCGGTGCCGGGCGCCCCGGTGGTGGCGGCGGCTTCCGTCCCGGCGGTGCTCCCGGCGGCGCAGGCCGTCCGGGCGGTCCCGGTGCAGGCGCCGGCGGCTTCCAGCGCCCCGGCGGCGGCTTCGGCGGCCCGCGTCCCGCGGGCGGCGGCGGTCGTGGACGTGGCCCCGGCGGTGGCACCGCCGGCGCGTTCGGCCGCGGTGGCGGCAAGAGCAAGGCGCGCAAGTCGAAGCGGACGAAGCGGGCAGAATTCGAGATGCGGGAGGCTCCGTCGCTCGGCGGCGTGAGCGTGCCCCGCGGTGACGGTTCGACCCTGATCCGGCTGCGCCGCGGCGCCTCCATCTCGGACTTCGCCGACAAGATCGACGCGAACCCCGGTTCGCTCGTCACCGTGCTGTTTCACCTCGGCGAGATGGCGACGGCGACCGAGTCGCTCGACGAGGCCACCTTCCAGGTGCTCGGCGAGGAGCTCGGCTACAAGATCCAGGTCGTCTCGCCCGAGGACGAGGACCGCGAGCTGCTCGAGGGCTTCGACATCGACCTCGACCAGGAGCTCGAGGATGAGACCGACGAAGACCTGGCCCAGCGGCCTCCGGTCGTCACTGTCATGGGTCACGTCGACCACGGTAAGACCCGACTGCTCGACGCCATCCGCAACGCGAACGTCGTGGCGGGCGAGGCCGGCGGCATCACCCAGCACATCGGTGCGTACCAGGTGCACACGCAGCACGAGGGCATCGACCGCGCGATCACGTTCATCGACACCCCGGGTCACGAGGCGTTCACCGCCATGCGTGCCCGTGGAGCGCAGGTGACCGACATCGCGATCCTCGTGGTCGCGGCCGACGACGGCATCATGCCGCAGACGGTCGAGGCGCTGAACCACGCGCAGTCGGCGAACGTGCCGATCGTGGTCGCGGTGAACAAGATCGACAAGCCCGAGGCGAACCCCGCCAAGGTGCGTCAGCAGCTCACCGAGTTCGGCCTCGTGGCCGAGGAGTACGGCGGCGACGTGATGTTCGTCGACGTCTCGGCCCGTGAAGGCATCGGCATCCAGGACCTGCTCGACGCGGTGCTCCTCACCGCCGACGCGGGACTCGACCTGCGGGCCAACCCCGACAAGGACGCCCGCGGTGTCGCGATCGAGGCGAAGCTCGACAAGGGCCGCGGCGCCGTGGCGACCGTGCTCATCCAGTCGGGCACGCTCAAGGTCGGCGACGCGATCGTCGCGGGCACGGCCTACGGCCGCGTGCGGGCGATGAGCGACGAGAACGGCGAGCCGGTCGAGGCCGCGCTGCCGTCGCGTCCGGTTCAGGTGCAGGGTCTGTCCTCGGTGCCTCGCGCCGGTGACACCTTCCTCGTGACCGAGGACGACCGCACGGCGCGTCAGATCGCCGAGAAGCGCGAGGCCGCCCAGCGGAACGCGCAGCTCGCGAAGGCCCGCAAGCGCATCTCGCTCGAGGACTTCACCCGGGCCCTCGAGGAGGGCAAGGTCGAGGCGCTCAACCTCATCATCAAGGGCGACGTGTCGGGTGCCGTGGAGGCGCTCGAGGAGTCCCTGATGAAGATCGAGGTCGACGACTCGGTCCAGCTCCGCATCCTGCACCGCGGTGTCGGTGCGATCACGGAGTCGGACATCGACCTGGCCACCATCGACAACGCGATCGTGATCGGCTTCAACGTGCGACCCGACGTGAAGGCGCGCGAGCGCGCCGCCCGCGAGGGCGTCGACGTGCGCTTCTACTCGGTCATCTACAACGCGATCGACGACATCGAGAACTCGCTCAAGGGCATGCTCAAGCCCGAGTACGAAGAGGTCCAGTCGGGTGTCGCCGAGATCCGCGAGGTGTTCCGCTCCTCGAAGTTCGGCAACATCGCCGGTGTCATCGTCCGTTCGGGCACGATCACCCGCAACGCGAAGGCGCGCGTCATCCGCGACGGCGTCGTCCTCGCGGACGGGCTCGCCATCGAGTCGCTGCGTCGGTTCAAGGACGACGTCACCGAGGTCCGCACGGACTTCGAGTGCGGTATCGGCCTCGGCAAGTACAACGACATCCAGGTCGGCGACGAGATCGAGACCGTGGAGCTGCGCGAGAAGCCTCGCGTCTGATCGAAACGGCCGGGGCGGTTCGCCGCCCCGGCCTTTCGTTCGAAAGGAGACCCTGCATCATGGCTGATCCCCAGCGCGCCAGGAAGATGGCCGACCGCATCCGCGAGATCGTCGCGCGTCGGCTCGAGAAGGGGCTGCGCGACCCGCGGCTCGGCTTCGTGACGATCACCGACGTCCGCGTGACGGGCGACCTGCAGCACGCCAGCATCTTCTACACGGTCTACGGCAGCGAGGAGGAGCGGCGCGACTCGGCGCTCGCCCTCAAAGCGGCGACCGGGATGCTGCGCACCGAGGTGGGTCGCAACATCACCGCACGGCTCACCCCGTCGCTCGAGTTCATCGCGGACGCGATCCCCGAGAACGCCGAGCACATCGAGGAGCTGCTCCGCGAGGCGCGCGAGCGTGACGCCGAGACCACGGCGCTCGCCTCGGGCGCGAGCTTCGCGGGCGAGGCCGACCCCTACGTGAAGCCCCGTGTGGACGAGGACGACGAGGACGCGGCGCCCGCCGCCGCTCGCGACTGAGCCGCATCCCGCCCCTGCATCACTGAACGCCCGGCGATGCCGGGCGTTCAGCGTTCCGCCCGGCCGTGGGCGTTCAGGCGTCGGGGAGGGAGTACCCCTCGGCGCCGACGACCGCGAGGCCGTCGGCCACGAGCGTGCCGAGCGCGCGCTCGAGTTGCACGGCGTCGGCCCAGCGCGTGTCGAGGAGGGCCCGGGCGACGGGCGCGTGGGCGGCGCGCAGCTCCGCGAGCACGATGCCGCGCACCTGACGGTCGGATCCCTCGTACCGGGCCTGCCGGCGCTTCGGCGCGGCATCCTGCGGGCGGCCCGCGGCGAGCCAGGCGCACCGCTCACGCACGGGGCAGCGGTCGCAGTCCGGCGCCCGCGCCGTGCAGACCGTCGCGCCGAGCTCCATCGCCGCCGCGTTGAACCGGCGTGCCGCGGCGGGCTCGATCGGCAGCTGCGCGGACATCGCGGCCAGGTCGCGCGCCGTCGAGGGGGCACCGGCGCTGGCACGGCCGTCGATCGCGCGGGCGAGCACTCGGCGGGTGTTCGTGTCGACGACGGGGTGGCGCTCGCCGAACGCGAAGGCCGCGACCGCACGCGCGGTGTACGGGCCGATGCCCTTGAGCGCGAGCAGCTCGTCGAGCTCGGCGGGGACCTCGCCGCCGTGGCGTTCGACGATTTCCGTCGCGGCCTCGTGCAGCCAGAGGGCGCGACGCGGATAGCCGAGCCGGTCCCAGGCGCGGACGGCCTCGGCCGGGGGAGCGGCGGCGAGCGCGGCCGGGGTCGGCCACCGCTCGATCCACGCGCTCCAGCGGGGGAGCACCCGCGAGACCTGCGTCTGCTGGAGCATGAACTCGCTGACCAGCACCGCCCACGGCGACACCTCGGCGGCGCGCCAGGGGAGGGGCCGCGCGGCGTGTGCGAACCAGTCGTCGACGAGTTCGGCGAAGCTCTGCTGGGTGGGACGTGACATCCTCTCGAGCCTAGGCCGTGCCGTCGCCGCCTGCGGCGGTTAGGCTCGCAGTATGCGACTCGTGACGACCCCGCGAGTGACGTTCCTCCGGGACCTCGCCGACCTCGTGCAGCTGCGCACCGCCCGGGGGAGAGTGGTGGTCGCGGTCGACGGGCCGCTGCGCTCGGGCAAGACCGCGTTCGCCGACGATCTCGGTGCGGTGCTCGAGGAGCGCGGCGCGACGGTCTTCCGGGCGCGGATGGAAGGCTTCCACCGGTCGCGGGAGGCGCAGGCGGCGTTCGGACCCGACACGGCCGAGCGGTACGTCGACTACGGGTTCGACGAGTCGGCGCTGCGCCGGGTGCTCGTGGAGCCGTTCCGGCTCGCCGGGTCGACGGGGTTCGTCACGCGGGTGCGCGACGTCGGGCGGGACGCCTGGGTCGAGCCGAAATGGCTCACCGGGCCCGAGGATGCGGTCCTCCTCATCGACGGTCGGTTCCTGCTGCGCGACCGGCTGCGTCCGCTCTGGGACTTCTCGATCGCGATCGCCGGCGAGCCGGTCGACCCGGCGGATGTGATCGCCTACGGCAGGTGCGATCCTCGACGGGTCGCGGACGTGGTCGTCGACCTCGCGGACCAGTCCCGTCCGCACGCGGCCTGAGCGCCGTGGGGTGCCGCACGGGTGCGGGCGGCTGCCCGCACCCGGATCGGGCTCAGCGCTTGCGCGCCTTGATGATGCCCTCGTCGGCCTTCTCGCGCTTCTGCGCTCGCTTCTCCTTCAGCGAGAGCTGAGGTTGCTTCTTGGACGTGCTTGCCTTGGGTGACTTTCCGGCCATGATGAGCTCGCTTCCCTTCGTCAGCTGGCGGGCTTCCGGAAACCATAGTCCATTTCTGCGCTCGGGACGGACTCGCGTTCGTTCGACTCCCGCGGCTGCAGGGAATTGCCGTTCACCAGGGAATCTGGGATGATAGCCAATCACTCGAAATCGAACCGGGGAGGGCAGTCGTGATGGTTCACCGCACCGCGGGCGCGCTGCTGCGCGACCGCGTCGTCACCCCCGACCGCCCCGCCCGACCGCCAGGCAGCTGAGCCGAACACCCAGACGCTCAACGCCACCCGGTCGACGACCGGGTGGCGTTCTCCGTCGCCGCCGTCCACCGACCGTCCGACCGCAGAAAGGACCACGACCATGACCACCACCGACCGCCTCGCCGGCCTCGACGCCGAGCAGCTGCACCGCATCGTCGTCGCGCACGAAGCCGCCAAGCGCGCCCGGTTCAGCGCCGAGTACCTGCGCGCCCGCGTCACGATCGCCGGGGCGCCGGAGTTCGCCCAGGCCTCCGCCGAGATCACCGACGACGTGATCGAGCTCATGGACCGCGTCGGGTACACCGGCGGCCGCAACACCGCGCTCGCCACCATCCGGTGGGCGCTTCTCGCCGACCGCTTCGGTGAGCTCTTGAGCGAGGAGGAGCACCGCGCGCTCACCGCCTCGTTCGATGCGGCGGCGGTCCCGGCGGCCTGAGCCCACCTTGGCCGCACCCGGATCGCGCTCAGCCCGGAACGGCCGCGAGCAGTTCGGCCTCGTCAAGCGGTGCGCCGGCGCGCTCGACGCGGTGCACTAGCTCGACGAGGGCGGCGTTCACCGGCGCGACGAGCCCGGCGGCCGCCGCCTCACGCACGACGGCGCCGTTCAGGTAGTCGATCTCAGTCGGCTGCCCTCGGCGGAGGCTCTGCTGGGTGGAGCCGAGGTTCGGCACCCGGCCCATGCGCACCCCCATCAGCCACGGGAGGACCTGGCCGAGCGAGATCGGGAGCGCCGCGAAGCAGCGCAGGCGCCGGTGGCCGAGCCCCTGCAGCGCCCCGAACCGGACGCCGCGGGCGATGCCGACCCGCACGGTCTCGCGCATCGACCGCGCGACGATCCGTCGCGTCGGGCCGTGGCCGAGCACGTCCTGCACCGGGCGGCCGAGGATGGCGGGGACCGCGTTGACCATGTTCACGACGAGCTTCGACCACTGGGCGCCGCGGAAGTTGCCGATCGCCGTGACCGGGACCGCCGCGGAGAGCAGCGTCGCGATCCGTCGGCTGTCCACGTCGGCCGGCCCCGCGCCGCGGCCGAGGTAGCTCGTCGCCGTCGTCGTGACCCTGACGACGCCCGGCTCGGTGTAGTTCGCCGCGATGATCGAGAGCACGCCGAAGCACGGCGTGCCTGGCAGCACCCGCTCGGCGGTGGCGACCCCGTCCAGCCCGTTCTGCACGACGACGACCGGAAGACCGGCGATCAGCTCCGCGTTCGCGGCGATGGCGGCCTCGGCGTCCTGGGCCTTCGTGCACACGAGGACGAGCTCCGGCCGGCGCGTGAGCCGGGTGTTCGCCTCGACCGCGACCGCGGTGTCGCCGTATCCGCCCGACAGGCGGATGCCTCCGGAGCGGATGGCCTCGAGGCCCGCCCCGCGCGCGGTCACCTCGACCTCGTGACCGGCCCGGGCGAGCAGCGCCGCGAAGGTGCCGCCGAGCGCGCCCGCGCCGATGATCCCGATCCGCATTCCTCCAGCGTAGGGGCGGCGATCGCGTCCGCGGGCGACTGTTAGCCTTGACCGCGTGAACAGCGGCATCCTCCTCGTCGACAAGCCGCAGGGGATCACGAGCCACGATGTCGTCGCACGTGTCCGGCGTCTTGCCGGGACGCGCCGAGTCGGCCATGCCGGCACGCTCGACCCGATGGCCACCGGCCTCCTCCTGCTGGGGGTCGGCGGCTCCACCCGACTGCTGCACTACCTCGTCGGGCTCGACAAGCAGTACCTCGCCACGATCCGGCTCGGGTGGGGGACCGCCACCGACGACGCCGAGGGCGAGCCGTCCGACCCGGCCGATCCGGCGGCTGTCGCGGCCGTCGCCGATTCGGCCATCGCCGCGGGCATGGCGGCGCTCTCCGGCGAGATCGAGCAGGTGCCGAGCTCGGTGAGCGCGGTGAAGGTCGACGGACGGCGGGCGTACGACCGGGTCCGAGCGGGCGAGCAGGTCGAGCTCGCGCCCCGTCGGGTGACCGTCTCGGCATTCGAGCTGCTCGAGCTCCGCCGGTCGGACGACCACCTGGACCTCGACGTGCGCGTCGACTGCAGTTCGGGCACGTACATCCGCGCACTCGCCCGCGATCTCGGTGCCGACCTCGGCGTCGGCGGCCATCTGACCGCGCTCCGCCGCACTCGGATCGGCGGCTTCCCGGTCGAGGAGGCCGCCGAGCTCGACGGGCTCGACGTCGCCGAGCGGATCCTGAGCCCCGCGGATGCCGCGCGGCGGGCCCTGCCGACCGTGGTGATCGACGCGCAGCAGGCGGTCGATCTCGGCCACGGCAAGCGCATCCCGGCGGGCGACGTTCCCGCCAAGCAGCCCATCGCCGCGATCGGTCCTGCGGACCGGCTCGTGGCCATCGTCGAGCGCCGCGGCGACGAGCTCCGCGTCATCGCCGGCTTCCCGAACGAGGAGACGACCCCGTGATCGAGTGGTACACCTGGGTGCAACTGGGCGTCGCCGTGGCGGCGGGACTGCTCTGCCTCGTCCTCGGCCTCGCCGGACGCAAGCCGAGCGACCTCTCGGTGGGTGCGCTCGCCCTCGTCGAGGTGCTGCTCCTCGCGCAGCTCGTCGTCGCACTGCTCGCACCCGCGTTCGGCAACGTGCCGAGCGGCAGCGTGCTCGAGTTCTACACCTACCTCGTGAGCGCCCTGCTGCTCCCGCCGGCCGCGGCGCTGTGGGCGCTGCTCGAGCGCAATCGCTGGTCGACCGTCGTGCTCGGCGTCGCCGCCCTCGCCGTGGGGGTCATGGTCTACCGCATGCTGCAGATCTGGACCGTCCAGGGGCTCTGACGCCCGTGCGCCGCACCGCCGGCGCGTCTGAGAGAATCGAAGCGACATGAACAGCGCACCCCAGAGCCCGGCCGAGCCCGGCGCACGCCGGCGGATGAGCGGCATCGGCCGCGTCCTCGTCGCCGTCTACGGCGTGCTCGCCCTCGCGGCGCTCGGCCGCTCCTTCGTGCAGATCGTGCAGAAGTTCGACGAGGCGCCGCTCGCGTACACCCTCTCCGCGCTCGCCGCGGTGGTCTACGTGATCGCGACGATCGCGCTCGTCCGCTCCGGTCGCGGCTGGTACCGGGTCGCGTGGGCGACGATCGTCTTCGAACTGACCGGCGTGCTCGTCGTCGGCACGCTCAGCATCGCGCTGCCCGGGCTGTTCCCGCACGACACGGTGTGGTCGTGGTACGGCCGCGGCTACCTGTTCATCCCGCTCGTGCTGCCCGTGCTCGGCATGTGGTGGCTCGCGAAGCACCGGCCCGCCGCCGACGCCCCGGTCAGGGAGCCCCTCGCCGCCGCCGAACGGCCGGCCCAGTGAGGGTCTTCGACGACCTCGCCGGAGTCCCGGCGGGGTTCGGGCCCGCTGCCGTCACGATCGGCAAGTTCGACGGCGTGCACGTGGGCCACCGCGCCGTCATCGGCCGGCTGCGCGAGATCGCGGCCGAACGGCAGCTTTCCGCGGTCGCCGTCACGTTCGACCGCAATCCGCTCGCCCTCCTCGCTCCCGACCAGTGCCCGGCCTCGCTCGTGAGCACGAGGCAGAAGCTCGAGCTGCTCGCGACGACCGGCCTCGACGCCACCCTGCTGCTGCACTTCGACCGCGTGTTGGCCTCGGTGCCGGCCGAGGAGTTCGTCGAGCGCATCCTCGTCGGCGCACTCGACGCGAAGGCGCTGCTCGTCGGCGACGACTTCCGCTTCGGCGCCCGGGGCGCGGGTGACGTCGCACTGCTCCGGCGTCTCGGCGAGCGTCACGGCTTCACCGTCGAGGTGCTCGGCGACATCCGGCCCGACGGCGAACGGCGGGTGTCTTCCACCTGGGTGCGCGAGCTGCTCGACGAGGGCGACGTCGCCCGCGCTTCCGAGCTCCTCGGCGGGCACCGGCCGACGGTGAGCGGCGTGGTCGTGCACGGCGCCGCACGCGGGCGGGAGCTCGGCTTCCCGACCGCGAACCTCTCGCCCGAGTCGGAGGGGCTCATCCCGGGCGACGGGGTGTACGCGGGGTGGCTGACCGACGCGGGGGTCCGCTATCCGGCGGCGATCTCGGTCGGGAACAACCCGACGTTCGAGGGCGTCCCGAAGAAGCAGGTCGAGGCATACGTGCTCGATCGGGAGCTCGACCTGTACGACCACCTCGTCGACGTCGAGTTCGTCGAGCGGATCCGCGGCATGGTCGCGTTCACGACGGTCCCCGACCTCATCGCGACGATCCAGGACGACGTCGACCGCATCCGCACCATCCTGCTGGGCTGATCCGTGGCGCCAGCGGATCCGGCGTCGATCAAGGGACCGTGGCGCGGGCGCCTGCTCGCGCTGCTCGGCATCGTGCTCGTCGCGTTCAACCTCCGCACCGCCGTCGCGGCGATCTCGCCGGTGCTCGCGCGGGTCGGCGAGGACATCGCACTCAGCCCGGCCCTCGTCGGCTTCCTCGGTATGCTGCCACCGCTGTGCTACGCGGTGTTCGGCATCCTGACGCCGCTCGTGGCGCGCCGCTTCGGCCTCGAGCGCACGCTCGTGGCCTCGCTGCTGCTGCTGACCGGCGGGCTCGCGTGGCGCGGGCTCGCGGCCGACGCCGGGCAGCTCGTGCTGGCGAGCGTCGCGACGTTCGCGGCGATGGGCGTCGGCAACGTGCTGCTGCCGCCGCTCGTGAAACGCTACTTCCCGGAGCGGATCGGGCTCATGACGACGGTGTACGTCACGGCGATGTCGGTGAGCACGTTCGTGCCGCCACTCCTCGCCGAGCCGGTGGCCGAGGCCGCCGGCTGGCGGGTCTCGGTGGGGGAGTGGGCGATCGTCGCGGCGGTCGCGCTGGTGCCGTGGGTGATCCTACTGGCGCGGCCGGGATCGACCGACCGGCCGGACACGGACGAGCCCCGGGCCGGGCTGCTGGCGCGCGCCGCGCGATCGCCGCTCGGCTGGGCGCTGATGGTGGTCTTCGCGGTCGCCGGGTTCAACGCCTACTCCGCGTTCGCGTGGCTGCCGGAGATCCTGCACGACATCGCCGGCTCGTCGCCCGCCGAGGCGGGCACCCTGCTCTCGCTCTACGCGGCGATGGGGATTCCGGCCGGGCTGTTCGTGCCGGTGCTCGCGGTGCGCTTCGGTTGGGTGCGCCCGCTCGTCTGGTTCGCGGTGCTCGTGTTCATCGCCGGATACCTGGGCCTGCTGCTGGCACCCGGGCACGCGACCTGGCTCTGGGTCGCGCTCGTCGGGAGCGGCCCGATGCTGTTCCCGCTCTCCCTGGTGCTCATCAACCTCCGCACGCGGAGCCACGACGGTGCGGTCGCGCTGAGCGGATTCGTCCAGTCGGTCGGGTATCTCGCCGTCGCGGTCGGACCGCTCGCGGTCGGCCTGCTGCACGAGGCGAGCGGCGGCTGGACGTGGCCGCTCCTCCTGCTGCTCGCGTCCTCGCTGCCGGCGGCGGTCGCCGGGGCAGTCGTGGCGCGACCGCGGTATCTGGAGGATGCGGCGCGCTGACGGCGTCTCGGACGCGCGTCGCACGGTCGGACGGATGCCTCGCCGCGCCGCTCGCTCGCGTGCGGCGCGCAGTCCACCTGCTCATCTGAGCAGAAGGAGCTGCGAGTGTTGCTGGGAACCACTCCGATGCCTACCCTGGAACGAGGGGAAGGAGACGGATGGACGAGACCGATGAGCTGCTGTCGATCCGGGCCGCTGAGCTCTACTACGAAGAGAACAAGACCCAGGACGAGATCGGGCAGGCCCTGCGCCTGACCCGCTGGAAGGTCGGGCGGCTGCTCGCCCAGGCCAAGCAGCGGGGATTCATCCGCATCGAGATCCTGCACCCGCGCGCCCGGCGGCTGCCGATCGAGCGGCGGCTGCGCGAGGAGCGCGGGCTCGCCGACGCGATCGTGGTGTCCTCCGCGGGGGTCGCGGGGCCCGAGGAGCTGCAGGCGCGCACCGCCCAGGCCGCGGCCGACTACCTCACCGCCCTCCGCCCCGTGCCGCGCACGCTCGGTGTGAGCTGGGGGCGCACGCTGTACGAGATCTCGCAGCACCTCCGCAACGGCTGGGCCACCGGGGTCAACGTGGTGCAGATCAACGGCGGCGTGAGCCTCAACCGACGTCCGGGCACCGCCGCGGCCACGGCCGTCGGCATCGCCCAGAAGGGCGGCGGCCAGGCGACGCTGCTGCCGAGCCCGGCGATCCTCGAGCGGCTCGAGACCAAGCAGGCCATCGAGTCCGACCGCGTCGTGGCCGGCGTCATCGAGCTCGCCCGTTCCGCCGACGCCTACCTCTTCAGCGCCGGCGCGGCCGACGAGAGCTCGGTGCACGTCGAGAGTGGCTACCTCTCCGTCTCCGACGTCGAGCTCCTCGTCGCCAAGGGCGCGGTCGGCGACGTCGTCGGCCGCTACCTCGACTCCGACGGCAACATCGTCGATCCGGCCCTCGACGCGCGCACGGTCGGGCTGACCCTCGACGAGTTGCGCGAGGCCCCGCTCGCCATCGCCGTCATCGCCGGCCAGGCGAAGCACCCCGTCGCCGACGCGGTGGTGCGCAGCGGGCTCTGCACCGTGCTCGTCACCGACGAGGCCACGGCGCTCCACCTCCTCGACGGCTGAACGCCGCGGACCACCACGAACCACGAACCACGAATCGCCACAACAGCCGGAAGGCAGGTCACCCAGAATGACTGGCACCACCCTCGTCGCCGCGCGCGAGCGCGCACTCGCCGTGCTCGGCGGCGACCCCGACGACGCGACGCTCCGCCGCTATCTGCACGGCATCCCCGGCGTCGACGCCGTCGGCCTCGAACAGCGGGCCGCCGGCCTCGGCACCCGCTCCATCAAGACCAGCTCGAAGGCCTGGGCGCTCGACCGCATCATCTCGCTGATCGACCTGACCACCCTCGAGGGCGCCGACACCCCCGGCAAGGTCCGCTCGCTCGTCGCGAAGGCACAGACCCCCGACCCCGCCGACCCCGGCGCGCCGCGGGTCGCCGCCGTCTGCGTCTACGGCGACATGGTGTCCACCGCCGTCGAGGCGCTGGGCGCCGCTCACGGCGACCCCGACGACGGCGCCATCTCGGTCGCGGCGGTCGCGACGGCCTTCCCGTCGGGTCGGGCCTCGCTCGACATCAAGCTCGCCGACACCGCCGAGGCCGTCGCAGCCGGTGCCGACGAGATCGACATGGTGATCGACCGCGGGGCGTTCCTCGCCGGCCGCTACGGCCTCGTCTTCGACCAGATCGCCGCCGTGAAAGCGGCCTGCCGCCGCGCCGACGGCACGAGCGCGAGCCTCAAGGTGATCCTCGAGACCGGCGAGCTCGTGACGTACGACAACGTGCGCCGCGCCTCGTGGCTCTCGATCCTCGCCGGTGGCGACTTCATCAAGACCTCCACCGGGAAGGTGCAGCCCGCGGCGACCCTGCCCGTGACCCTGTTGATGCTCGAGGTCGTCCGCGACTGGCACCGCCTCACCGGGCACAAGGTGGGCGTGAAGCCGGCCGGAGGCATCCGCACCTCGAAGGACGCCATCAAGTACCTCGTCACCGTCGCCGAGACCGTGGGCGAGGAGTGGCTCGTGCCGCACCTCTTCCGCTTCGGCGCCTCCAGCCTGCTGAACGACGTGCTGCTGCAGCGCCAGAAGCTCGCGAGCGGGCACTACTCCGGCGCCGACTACGTGACCATCGACTGACCGAGACGAGACCTGAGATGAGCTTCCTCGAATACGCACCGGCCCCCGAGTCGCGGGCCATCCTGTCGCTGCGCGACCGCTACGGCCTCTTCATCGACGGCGAGTTCGTCGACGGCCGCGGCACCCCCTTCCAGACGATCTCTCCCGCGAACGAGGAGCGGATCGCCGAGATCGCCTCGGCGAACACGGAAGACGTGGCCGATGCCGTCGCGGCCGCCCGCCGCGCCTACGAGCGGGTCTGGTCGAAGATGAGCGGCCGCGACCGCGGCAAGTACCTCTTCCGCATCGCCCGCCTCGTGCAGGAGCGGGCCCGCGAGCTCGCCGTCGCCGAGTCGCTCGACAACGGCAAGCCGATCAAGGAGTCGCGCGACGTCGACGTGCCGCTCGTCGCGGCCTGGTTCTTCTACTACGCGGGCTGGGCCGACAAGCTCGACCACGCCGGCCTGGGCGCCGACCCGCGCGCCCTCGGCGTCGCCGGCCAGGTCATCCCGTGGAACTTCCCGCTGCTGATGCTCGCGTGGAAGATCGCCCCGGCGCTCGCCGCGGGCAACACGGTCGTGCTGAAGCCCGCCGAGACGACGCCGCTCACGGCGCTGCTCTTCGCCGAGATCCTGCAGCAGGCCGAGCTGCCGGCCGGGGTCGTGAACATCGTCACCGGCGCGGGCGAGACGGGGGCCGCGCTCGTCGCCGCCGACGTCGACAAGGTCGCCTTCACCGGCTCGACGGGCGTCGGCCGGGCGATCGCGAAGCAGGTCGCCGGCACGCAGAAGAAGGTCACCCTGGAGCTCGGCGGCAAGGCGGCGAACATCGTCTTCGACGACGCGCCCATCGACCAGGCGATCGAGGGCATCGTCAACGGCATCTTCTTCAACCAGGGGCACGTGTGCTGCGCCGGCAGCCGCCTGCTCGTCCAGGAGAACATCCACGACGAGGTCGTCGACCGGCTGAAGCAGCGCCTGTCGACGCTCCGCCTCGGCGACCCGCTCGACAAGAACACCGACATCGGCGCGATCAACTCCGCCGCGCAGCTCGCCCGCATCCGCGAGCTCAGCGACGTCGGCGTCGCCGAGGGCGCCGAGCGCTGGAGCGCGCCGTGCGAGCTGCCCGCCGAGGGCTTCTGGTTCGCGCCGACGATCTTCACGGGCGTCGAGACGAGCCACCGCATCGCCCGCGAGGAGGTGTTCGGCCCGGTGCTGTCGGTGCTGAGCTTCCGCACCCCGCAGGAGGCGATCGCGAAGGCGAACAACACCCCCTACGGCCTCTCGGCCGGCATCTGGAGCGACAAGGGCAGCCGCATCCTCGCGGTCGCCGACCAGCTCCGGGCGGGGGTCATCTGGGCCAACACCTTCAACCGCTTCGACCCGGCGAGCCCCTTCGGCGGCTACAAGGAGTCCGGCTACGGTCGCGAGGGCGGACGGCACGGGCTCGGTGCCTACCTCGCGCCCGCGACGAGCCGCAGCGCCCGCGCCGCGCGCGCCGTCGAGGCATCCGCGCCGGCCGCGAAGGCGGATGCCGAGGCGAAGCCGGCGCCCGCCGAGCGGAGCCGCCGAACGAGCAAGTCCGCTGAGAAGGGAGCCGCGAAGTGAGCCGCCTCACCGTGCCGAAGACCTACAAGCTGTTCATCGGCGGGGCGTTCCCCCGCAGCGAGTCCGGCCGCACCTACGAGGTGACGAGCGCGTCGGGCGGCTTCCTCGCCAACGCCGCGAAGGCCTCGCGGAAGGACGCCAGGGACGCGGTCGTCGCAGCGCGCGGCGCCGTCGCCGGCTGGGCCGGCGCCACCGCGTACAACCGTGGGCAGGTGCTCTACCGCATCGCCGAGCTCCTCGAGGGGCGGCGGGCGCAATTCGTCGCCGAGATCGAGGAGGCCGAGGGCGTCTCCCGTGCCGCGGCGGGCGCGCAGGTCGACGAGGCCATCGACCGCTGGGTCTGGTACGCAGGCTGGGCCGACAAGTTCGCCCAGGTCGCCGGCAACGCCAACCCGGTCGCCGGGCCGTACTTCAACCTCTCGGTGCCGGAGCCGACGGGGGTCGTCGCCATCGTCGCGCCGCAGGACTCCTCGCTCCTCGGCCTCGTGTCGGCCGTCGCCCCGGCGCTCGTCGCCGGGAACGCGGTCGTCGTCGTCGCGAGCGAGCGCTTCCCGCTCTCGGCGATCTCGCTCGCCGAGGTGCTCGCCACGAGCGACGTGCCGAAGGGCGTCGTCAACGTGCTCACGGGATCGCCCGCCGAGATCGCGCCGTGGCTCGCGAGCCACGCCGACGTCAACGCGCTCGACCTCGTCGGCGCGGGCGCGCTCGACTGGATCGAGCTCGAGATCGCGGCGGCCGACACCCTGAAGCGGGTGCACCGCCCGGAGCAGGGTGCGGATGCCGCGGCGCCGACGCTCGAACGCATCGTCGGTTTCACCGAGACGAAGACGGTCTGGCACACGAAGAGCCTCCGCTGAGCGTGGCGGGTCGTCGTGGTGCGTCCGACGAGCGCGGTCGTCTCATCGACGATCCGTTCGCCCGGCGTGCCGCGGCGTCCGGCCGGCGGCTCGTCTCCCGCGGCGGCCGCCGGGTCATGAGCGTCGCGGGGCCCGGGGCGGCGCGCTTCCTCGCGCGCCCGGAGCGGGCCGAGGCGGACGACGACCTCGTCGTGCAGCACCTGCCGGCCCGCGCGACCGGCACCTCTCGCCGGGGCGGCGAACAGCGCTCCGGCGGCTGAACCGCGGCCTCAGCCGCGGTTGTTCGAAAGCTCGAAGATGCGGATCAGCTCGGCGACGGCCGCTTCGCGCTGCTCGCCCCCGGCCTCGTACTGGTGGCTCACGTGCGTGCGCAGGTGGTTCTCCACGAGCAGCTTGTTCAGTGAGCCGAGCGACTTCTGCACCGCGAGCGACAGCGTGATGATGTCGACGCAGTAGTCCTCGTTCTCGATCATCTTCTCGATGCCGCGGAGCTGGCCCTCGATGATCTTCGTGCGGTGCAGCGCCCGCTTCTTGATGTCCTCGATCACCCCCTCAGGATAGCGCCTGCGAATCCAGTACCGACCGGGGTATTCATGCTCGGGCGGCCGGCCGTGGTTCGCTACGGTGGCAGCATGAGCCGCCGGATGCCCCGCACCGCCGCCGCCCTCGTGGCCGGCCTCCTCACCGGCGCCGGGCTCGCCCTCGCCGGCGCCCCGCTCGCGTTCGCCGCCCCGAGCGGCTCGGCGGCGCACTCGCCGCACTCGCCGCACTCGCCGGCCGCGCCGGCCGCGCCGGCCGCGCCGGCCGCGCCGGCCGGTGTCTCCGTGGTGCCGGCGGGCACCGACGATTTCGTCTTCGACTCCTTCGACGCCGTCTACGAGCTCGGCACCGACGCCGACGGCCGGTCCGTGCTCGACACCACGGAGACGCTCGTCGCGGTGTTCCCGGAGTTCGACCAGAACCGGGGCATCCGCCGGGCCATCCCGCTCTCCTACGACGGCCACCCGGTCGACCTCGAGGTGCGCTCGGTGACCGACGAGGCGGGCACGCCGCGCGCGTACTCGACCGAACCCGACGACGACGACGAGTTCCTCCTCGTGTCGATCGCGGGCGACGAGTACGTGCACGGCCGGCAGAGCTACGTCATCGAGTACCGGCAGCACAACGTCACCCACGTGCCCGACGATCGGGCGATCGACGAGTTCTACTGGGACGTGAACGGCACGGGCTGGGCCCAGCCCTTCGGCCGGGTGAGCGCCGAAGTGCGGCTGAGCGGCGCCGCGGCCTCGGGCTTCACCGGCGAGGGCGCCTGCTACCAGGGCCCGTCGGATTCGAACACGCCGTGCACCTCGCTCGAGCTCGGTGAGGCCGGAGCAACAGCCTCCGCCGACGCCGTCGGTCCGTACGAGAACCTCACGATCGCGCTCGCCTTCGAGCCGGGCACCTTCGTGCCGCGCGACGACGCCTTCACCTCGTCGCCGGCGGCACTCGCCGGGGCCGGGGGAGCCCTCCTCGCGCTCGGCGCGGCCGCCACCGCGATCATCGCCCGCGCCACGAGGTGGCGTGATCATCCGGGACGCGGCACGATCATCGCGCAGTACGAGCCGCCGCCCGGGCTCAGCGTCATGGAGGCGGCCGAGATCGCCGGCCAGCCCGGCAAAGGCGTCACCGCGACGATCCTGCAGCTCGCGGTGCAGCACCGCCTCCGGGTCGTCGAGCTCGCCCCGAAGCGCTTCGCCGTCGAGTACGGCGGCGGTGAGGGACCCGACCCGGACGCCGACCAGCTGCTGCGCGACCTGTTCGCCACGAGCGGCCGGCGGGAGCTGAAGCAGCAGGACACCGCGCTCGGCAAGAAGCTCCTCGCGCTCCGGAGCGCCGTGCGCAGCCGGGTCGTGACGGAGGGGCTCCGCCGCACCCCGCCGGTGGGGCCGCGGCTGCTGCTCGGCCTGCTGGCCCTCCTCGGCGGGATCGCGGGCATCGTCTTCGGCATCATCGCCCTCGACCAGGCGATGGGCGGGGGCTGGCCCGTGCTCGGCCTCGTGCTCGGCATCCTCGCGGTGCTTGCGGCGGCGTTCGCCGTCATCGACGTCCGGCCGTTGACTGAGCCGGGTCGCGCCGCGAAGGATCACCTCGAGGGGCTCAAGGTCTACCTCCAGCTCGCCGAGGCGGATCGCATCCGGATGCTGCAGAGCCCGGAGGGCGCGCTGCGCACCGGCGGCCCCGAGGCGGTGCTGAAGCTGCACGAGAAACTCCTGCCCTACGCGGTGCTCTTCGGCATCGAGCGCGAGTGGAGCCGGGTGCTCGCCGCGGAGTACGCGGAGCGCGGCGCCCAGCCGGAGTGGTACTCGGGTCGCGGGCCGTTCGACGCCGTCGCCTTCAGCGCCGGGGTCTCCGCGTTCTCGGCGACGTCCTCGAGCTCGTGGTCGGGCTCGAGCTCCAGTTCCTCCTCGAGCGGCTCGGGCGGCGGCGGCTCCTCGGGCGGCGGCGGGGGCGGCGGCGGAGGCGGCGGGCTGTGAGCCGTCCCGCCCACGGGGTCGGATCGCGGCGGCCGTAGGGGGCGGCAGCCCAGTTCGTGACGGGAATCGACCCCTTCGGGATGGTGAGGGGCGGCGGTGGAGCGCGGCGCTCGGGCCCCGTGCGCCGCGCCGTTCCGCGAGAACTCGCCCGATCGGCGCGATTCCGGCTAGAATGTGGGGTGCGCCGGGCGATTCCGCTCACGGGGCAGGCGGTGCGATCCGCACCCAGCCGTCCCAGATGCCGCCCTGCAGTCGACGATCGACACCGCGCAGTCCGCGGTTCCGGTCGTGCGGCATCCGTCAGCCGGAGGCCGCGAGGGGGAGTCGTCGTTCCGAACGGGCCGACGCTCGGCGCGACGGCCAAGAGACCGGAGGACCATGGCCCAGACCAGGCAGCGCGCCCGCACGCGCTCCCGCGACGACGACGCGCCCATCATCCCCATCCTCGCGCGCAAGGTGCGCGAAGTGGAGCAGAAGGCGCAGAAGAACAAGCTCGGCCCGACCAACCGGACCAAGTTCCAGGTGATCGCGCTGCTCATGCGCGAGGAACGGTCCCGCGTCAAGGCCGACGCCGAACTGAGCGACGCCCAGCGGGCCGAGCTGCTGAAGCGCCTCGACGGCATCGCGCAGATCCTCGCGAAGACCGCGGCGCGCGACACCAGCCTCATCACCCTGCTCGAGCCGGACGCCTCGATCTCCACGGTCGCGCAGCGCTTCCGCCGGGACTGGCTGCTCGAGTCCGGCGCCGAGCTCAGCGCCGACGAGCTCATCATCACGCGCGAGCCCGAGCCCGCGCCGATGATCGCCGAGAACCAGGTCGTGCCGCGCTCGGTGAAGTCTCGACAGCTCGCCAGCCCGTTCCTCGCGCCGGACTTCTCGCAGCAGCCGCAGCCCGCCGTGCCGGCCCGCCGCCTCGCGAACTGGGAGCTGCTGAGCCCCCTGTTCAAGGCGTTCGAACTCGGCTCGGGCGGCCAGTCGGCGACCATGCCGCTGCCGGAAGCGCCGAAGATCGACCGGGTCACCCCGCGCGGCCTCGAGCTGATGAAGCACCAGGCCCGTTTCGTCGAGGCGGCCCGCCTCGGCCACCGCACCTTCCTGCTCGCCGACGAGCCGGGCCTCGGCAAGACGGCGCAGTCGGTGCTCGCCGCCTCCGTCGCCGACGCGTACCCGCTCCTCGCCGTCGTGCCGAACGTCGTGAAGATGAACTGGGCGCGCGAGGTCGAGCGCTGGACGCCGCAGCGTCGCGCCACCGTCATCCACGGCGACGGGCAGACCGTCGACGCCTTCGCCGATGTCGTCGTCGTGAACTACGACGTGCTCGACCGGCACATGTCGTGGCTGTCGACCCTCGGCTTCCGCGGCATGGTGGTCGACGAGGCGCACTTCATCAAGAACCTCAGCTCGCAGCGCTCGAAGAACGTGCTCGCCCTCGCCGAGCGCATCCGGCGCAGCGCGCCCGGCGGCGACCCGCTGCTGCTCGCCCTAACCGGTACCCCGCTCATCAACGACGTCGACGACTTCCGGGCGATCTGGCAGTTCCTCGGCTGGATCGACGGCGACAAGCCCGCGCCCCAGCTCCTCGCCGAGCTCGAGCGCATCGGGCTCACGCCCGCGGACCACGGCTTCTACGCGGAGGCGCGCCGGGCGGTCATCGACCTCGGCATCGTGCGCCGCCGCAAGGTGGACGTCGCCGCCGACCTGCCCGCCAAGCGCATCGCCGACCTCCCCGTGGAGCTCGACGACGAGCTGGGCCGCTCCGTGCGGGCCGCGGAGCGCGAGCTCGGCAACCGGCTCGTGCAGCGCTTCCGGGCGCTCGTCGAGGCGCGCGACCTCCGCGTCGGCGATCTCGACGAGGACACCCGCGACCAGTTCGTCCGCGCGGTCGCGAGCGCCGAGCTCGAGGAGTCGAAGCAGGCCAAGTCCGGCGAGAACGTGTTCACGATGGTGCGCCGCATCGGCCAGGCGAAGGCCGGGCTCGCGGCCGACTACGCGGCCCAGCTCGCCCGCTCGGTCGGCAAGGTCGTCTTCTTCGCGAAGCACATCGACGTCATGGACCAGGCCGAGGCCGCTTTCGCCGCGCGCGAGATCCGCACGGTGTCGCTCCGCGGCGACCAGACGGCGATCGCCAGGCAGGCCGCGATCGACGCCTTCAACTCGGACCCCGAGGTGCACGTCGCGGTCTGCTCGCTCACGGCGGCCGGCGTCGGCGTGAACCTGCAAGCGGCGTCCAACGTCGTCCTCGCCGAGCTCAGCTGGACGAGCGCCGAGCAGACGCAGGCGATCGACCGCGTGCACCGCATCGGGCAGGACGAGCCGGTCACCGCTTGGCGGATCATCGCGGCGCACACGATCGACGCGCGCATCGCCGAGCTCATCGACCAGAAGCAGGGCCTCGCCGCCCGTGCGCTCGACGGGCAGGACGTCGAGCCCGGCTCGGCGGACTCGGTGCAGCTCGACGCGCTCCAGCACCTCCTTCGGCAGGCGCTCGACGGCGCGCTCTGAGCGATCCGTGCGCGACGGGGCCGGGGCGTTCGCCCCGGCCCCGTCGTCGTCCCGGGGTGCCCGTGGGGAGCGTATAGACTCCGATTCGACCCCGCCGACGTGGTCATGCACCCTTCCCGCCTTCCCACTTCCCCAGGAGACGTGCACATATGAAGATCGGCCTGCTCACTTCCGGCGGCGACTGCCCCGGACTCAATGCGGTCATCCGCGGCGCCGTGCTGAAGGGCGTCATCTCCCACGACACCGAGTTCGTCGGCTTCCGCTGGGGCTGGCGGGGCGTCGTCGAGCGCGACATCGTGCCGATCACCCGGCACGACGTGCGAGGCCTCGCACGTCAGGGCGGCACCATCCTGCACTCGAGTCGCACGAACCCCTTCGAGGGGGAGCTCGGCGGTCCCGAGAACATCCAGCGCACCCTCGACGAGCACGGCATCGACGCCATCATCGCCATCGGCGGCGAGGGCACGCTCACGGCGGCCCGGCGGCTCTACGACGAGGGCGGCATCAAGGTCGTCGGCGTGCCGAAGACGATCGACAACGATCTCGCCGCCACCGACTACTCGTTCGGCTTCGACACCGCGGTCGAGATCGCGACCGAGGCCATCGACCGGCTGCGCACGACGGCCGACTCGCACGGCCGCTGCATGGTGCTCGAGGTCATGGGCCGTCACGTCGGCTGGATCGCCCTGCACTCGGGCATGGCCGGCGGCGCCCACGCGATCCTCATCCCGGAGCAGCCCCAGTCGATCGAGCAGATCTGCGAGTGGGTCGAGTCGGTGCGCTCACGGGGCCGCGCGCCGCTCGTCGTCGTCGCCGAGGGCTTCACGCTGCCCGGCATGGACGAACCGCACTCCCACAAGGGCCTCGACGCCTTCAACCGTCCGCGCCTCGGCGGCATCGCCGACGTCCTCGCGCCGATGATCGAGGAGCGCACCGGCATCGAGTCGCGCGCGACCGTGCTCGGGCACATCCAGCGCGGCGGCGAGCCGAGCGCGTACGACCGCGTGCTCGCCACCCGCCTCGGCATGGCGGCCGTCGAGGCGGCCTATGACGAGGCCTGGGGCTCGATGGTGACGCTCCGCGGCACCGACATCCGCACGGTGTCGATCGCGGAGGCGACCGGCAGCCTGAACGTCGTGCCGCAGTCGCGCTACGACGAGGCGAAGATCCTCTTCGGCTGAGCGGGCGACGGATGCGGCATCCCGAGGTGTGCGTCTGCTACCTCCTGCGCGAGCGGGAGGGACGGCAGGAGGTGCTCCTCGGGCGCAAGAAGCACGGGCTCGGCGAGGGCCGCCTCGTCGCGCCGGGCGGCAAGCTCGAGCCGGGGGAGACCCCGGCGGCCGCGTGCGTGCGCGAAGTCGCCGAGGAGGTCGGCCTCGTCGTGGCGGAGTCCTCGCTCGAGGCGCGCGGCGTGATCGACTACCGCTTCCCGAGCCGGGAGGCGTGGAGCCAGCGCTCGCACGTGTTCGTCTGCCGTGACTGGCAGGGGGAGCCGACGGGCTCCGACGAGCTCGATCCCGAGTGGTTCCCGGTCGACGCGGTGCCGCTCGAGCGCATGTGGGACGACGCCTCCCGTTGGCTTCCGGGCGTGCTCGCGGGCGGTCGGGTCGAGCGATCGTTCGTCTTCGGCGACGATCTCGCGACCGTGGTGGAACCGGGCCCGTCCGTCGCGTAGGATCGACGGGTGCGCGGGCTCCCCGGAGGCCGCAAGCGGTACCCCATGAACTTCTGGTGAAGGTCTTCACCGATCACAGAGGCAGCGTCCACTACAGAAAGGCGCCGGTGGATCTCACCCTCATCGTCGTGCTGGTCATCGCACTGGCGCTCTTCTTCGACTTCACGAACGGCTTCCACGACACGGCGAACGCGATGGCGACGCCGATCGCCACCGGGGCGCTCCGGCCCAAGGCCGCCGTCACGCTCGCCGCGATCCTGAACCTGGTGGGCGCGTTCCTGTCCACCGAGGTGGCGAAGACCATCTCGGGCGGCATCATCCGCGAGGGCGACGGCGGAGTGCTGATCACGCCGGAGCTCGTGTTCGCGGGGCTCATCGGCGCCGTGGTCTGGAACATGATCACCTGGCTGCTGGGGCTCCCGTCCTCGTCCAGCCACGCCCTGTTCGGTGGCCTCATCGGCGCGGCGATCGTCGGTGCGGGTCTCGGCGCGATCGACTTCCCGGTCGTCGTGTCGAAGGTCATCCTGCCGGCGCTCCTGGCCCCCCTCACCGCGGGCCTCGTCGCCTACGCCGCGACGAAGCTCGCCTACGCGATCACCCGCCGCTACGACGGCAAGCCCGACGGCCGTGACGGCTTCCGCTACGCGCAGGTCTTCTCCTCGTCGCTCGTCGCGCTCGCGCACGGCACGAACGACGCGCAGAAGACCATGGGCGTCATCACGCTCACGCTCGTCGCCGCGAACCTGCAGGCGCCCGGCAGCGACGTGCAGTGGTGGGTCATCGTCACGTGCGCCATCGCGATCGCGCTCGGCACCTACATGGGCGGCTGGCGCATCATCAAGACGCTCGGCACCGGCCTCACCGACGTGAAGCCCGCGCAGGGCTTCGCGGCCGAGACGGCCACCGCCGCGACCATCCTCGCCTCCAGCCACGTCGGCTTCGCCCTCTCGACCACGCAGGTCGCGTCGGGCTCGGTGATCGGCTCGGGCCTCGGCCGGCGCGGCTCGAAGGTGCGCTGGCGCACCGCGGGACGCATCGGCGTCGGCTGGCTGCTGACCCTGCCCGCCGCCGGCGCCGTGGGCGCGCTCGCCGCGCTCGTCGCGCACCTCGGCGTCGGCGGGGTCATCATCGACGCCGTGGTCGGGGTCATCGTCATCATCGGCATCTTCATGTGGTCGCGGCGCAGCGAGGTCTCGCACCACAACGTCGTCTCCGAGGTCGCCGACTCCGGCCGGGCCGTGAAGATCAAGCGCAATCCGAAGCCCAAGCGGAAGGCGAAGAAGTGATCGACTGGCTCGACTTCCTGCTCGTCCTCGTCTCGGCGCTCGTCGGGGCCTGCGTCGTCGTGAGCGCGTACGCGCTCGGCATCCGGCTGCTCACCCTGTCCGGCCGCACCCCGCTCGTGACGCCCGCGGAGTTCACCGACGCGATCACCATCGTCACGCCCGCCGAGATCAAGGCCGCAGCGAAGCGCGCCGCGAAGGCGGCCAAGAAGAGTCCGCTCACGGAAGGCCAGAAGCGACTCGCGCTCGTCGGAGCGTGGGGGTGCTTCGCGCTGAGCGCGATCGCCGTGCTCGTCGGGATCTACCTGATCCTCGGCGAGCACCTCACGCGGCTCGTCGGCGGGGCCTGACGCCCGAGCTGCTGCACCACCCTTCGGATTCCCCACCTCCGAGCGACCGCTCGGCGACCCCAAAGAAGGCGCAGCCAATGACGACCACCCCGACTGCTGACGCTCCGCAGCAGGCCCCCAAGAACGCGCTCGACCGTTTCTTCGAGATCACCGCCCGCGGTTCCTCCGTAGGCACCGAGATCCGAGGCGGCATCGTCACCTTCGTGACGATGGCCTACATCGTGATCCTGAACCCGATCATCCTGTCCTCCGGCGTCGACGTCGACGGCAACCAGCTCGGCTTCGCCCAGCTGTCGGCGGTCACGGGGCTCACGGCGGGCGTCATGACGATCCTCTTCGGCGTCGTCGCGCGACTCCCGTTCGGGTTCGCGGCCGGCCTCGGCATCAACTCCTTCCTCGCGGTCTCGGTCGTCGGCCAGGTCACCTGGCCCGAGGCGATGGGGCTCGTCGTCGTGAACGGCCTCATCATCGTGTTGCTCGCGGCGACCGGCCTGCGGCGCATGATCTTCAACGCCGTGCCGATCCAGCTGAAGCTCGCGATCACGGTCGGCATCGGCCTGTTCATCGCTTTCATCGGCTTCGTCGACGCCGGCTTCGTCACCGCCACCGGGGTCTCCTCGCCGCCGGTCGGCCTCGGCGCCGGCGGCTCGGTCGCCACCGTGCCGAGCCTCGTGTTCATCCTCACCCTCCTCATCACCGGCGTGCTCGTGGCGCGCAAGGTGAAGGGCGGCATCCTGATCGGCCTCGTCTCCGGCACCGTGCTCGCGGTGGTCATCGAGGCGATCTGGAACCTCGGCCCGAAGATCGCCAACGGCGAGCTCGTCAACCCGAACGGCTGGGGCCTCTCGGTGCCGGAGCTCTCCGGCTCGCCGGTGAGCCTCCCCGACCTCTCCCTCGTCGGCCAGGTCTCCTTCGGCTCCTTCGAGCGCATCGGCGTGCTCGCCGCGCTGATGCTCGTGTTCACCCTCGTCTTCACCAACTTCTTCGACGCCATGGGCACCATGACGGGCCTGTCGAAGGAGGCGGGGCTCGCCGACGAGCGCGGCGACTTCCCGCGCATCAAGTCGGCCCTCGTGGTCGAGGGCGTCGGCGCGGTCGCGGGCGGCTTCACCTCGGGCTCGTCGAACACGGTGTTCATCGAGTCGGGCGCCGGCATCGGCGAGGGGGCGCGCACGGGCCTCGCGAACGTCGTGACGGGCGCGCTGTTCCTGCTGGCGATGTTCTTCACGCCGCTCGTGTCCATCGTGCCGACCGAGGTCGCGGCTGCGGCGCTCGTCATCGTCGGTGCGCTGATGATGTCGCAGATCCGCTACATCGACTTCAGCGACTTCTCGGTGCTGCTGCCCGTGTTCCTCGCGGTGACGGTCATGCCCCTCACCTACTCGATCGCGAACGGCATCGGCGCGGGCTTCATCGCCTGGGTCGTGGTGCGCTCGCTCGGCGGCAAGGCGCGAGAGATCAGCCCGCTGCTCTGGATCGTCGCGGCCGGCTTCCTGCTGTACTTCGCGCGCGGCCCGGTGGAGGCGCTCTTCGCCTGATCGAGGCCGGAGACGCGGATGCCCCGGGCAGCACTGCTGCCCGGGGCATCCGCCGTTCGAGGTGCTCCATCAGACCGTCGTACCGGCCCGCCGACACCGCGGCGGAGGAAATCGCCCCGCGGGAGGATGGGCGAATTCTGGGGATCGTTGCAACACAGCGTGTGTGCGAGCGTAGCGGCAGGAGAATGGAGGGGTGATCGTTGAGGTGCTGCACATCGATGAATGCCCGTCCTGGGAGAAGGCCGCGGTTCGGACGCGCGAAGCGCTCGACCTGCTCGGCTTGGGTGCGGTGCAGGTGAAGGCGCGGGTGCTGCGCACCGCGGAAGAGGCGGCTGTGACTGCGTTCGCGGGGTCGCCGACGATCACCGTCGACGGTACCGACGCGTTCCCCTCGGACGGACGCACGGCGGACTTGGCCTGCCGGGTCTACCTCACTGATCAGGGGCTGGCAGGCATGCCGACGACAGACCAGATCGTCGAAGCGATTCGGATCCGGGTCTGAGTCATGCCGGGGTATTGAAGTACTGACGTAGCGGGTCGATTGGTTTAGTTCAGCACGGACTGTATAGTCAGCGCGTGCTGACTATTGCGACACGACTCGACGTGATGAACCGGCTGGGTCGAGCCATGGCGGACTCGACGCGTTCACGGATTCTGATGGTGCTTCTCGAGGGGCCGAGCTACCCGGCGGTGATCTCTCGTGAGCTGGATCTGACCCGATCGAACGTGTCGAATCACCTGACGTGTCTGCGGGACTGCGGCATCGTGATCGCCGAGCCCGAGGGGCGTCGGACCCGGTATGAGATCGCCGACGCGCACCTGGCGCGATCGCTGACCGCGCTGCTGGACGTGACCCTCGCGGTCGACGAGGGTGCACCGTGTATGGACGTGGGCTGCACCGTCCCCGGCTGTCGACAGGAAGCTGTCCGATGACCGCCACTGCCCTGACGGCGGAACATCGTTCCAGGCTGCATCGCCGGGTGCGGTTCATCGTTGGGTTCACGATCACGTACAACGTGCTCGAAGCGATCATCGCGATCTGGGCTGGCTCGATGGCGTCCTCGGCCGCCCTCATCGGGTTCGGTCTCGATTCCGTGGTCGAGGTGCTGTCTGCCGCAGCCGTGGCGTGGCAGTTCACCCGGAAGCACCCGGAACGGTGGGAGAAGGCCACGGTCCGCGCGATCGGGATCGCGTTCTTCGCCCTCGCCGCTTACGTGATCATCGACGCGATCCTGACCCTCACCGGCGTCGAAGAAGTCGACCACAGCCCGCTCGGGATCGGGATCGCGACGCTGAGCCTGATCGTAATGCCGGTGCTGGCGTGGTTCGAGTTCCGCACCGGACGTGAGCTCGGCTCGAAGAGTGTCCAGGCCGACGCGAAGCAGCTGCTGCTGTGCATCTACCTGTCCGGGACCGTGCTGATCGGGCTCCTCTTGAACTCGCTGTTCGGGTGGATGTGGGCCGACTCCGTCGCAGCCCTCGTCGTCGCCGGCCTCGCGATCCGTGAAGGCATCGAGGCGTGGCGCGGCGACGTCGAGTCCCCGTTCGAAGCCCTCGAAGACCTCGAGGCCGACGACTGAGCCGGCTACCCGGTCGCTGGCCCACCTCGCTGCCCTAATCCCAGGTCAGTGATCGGCGCAGCTGGGCGGGCAGTTCGGTGATGATGGCGCTGTTGCGCGCGACGCCGCGACTTCCGACGCGCGCGACTCGTGCGGAGCGCCTTGTACAGCTCACGGCGAAGACCGCCCAGCCCCGGCACGTACACCGCCAGGTAGATCGTCTCGTGCGCGACCTGCATCGCAGGCCGGTCAGGGAACTCACGGCGAAGCGCGTTCGCGATCTGCTCCGGGCTCCAGCGCAGATCGAGCCGGGACTCCACGTCGGCGCGAAGCTCCGGGAACGTCGCGATCTTGCTTGCCGTACTTCGCGCGCGGCCCGGTAAGGCGCTCTTCGCCTGATCGACGCCGGAGACGCGGATGCCCCGGGCAGCACTGCTGCCCGGGGCATCCGCCGTTCCAGGGCGAGCTACGCGGTGCCGCGCGCCTTTCCGATGGCGTTCATCACGTGGTACACGACGATCGCGGCGACGGTGCCGAGCGCGATGCCGTTGAACACCACGTTGCCGAACTCGATCGTGAAGTTCGCGATGCCGATGATGAGCGCCGTCGCGGCCGTGAACTGGTTCACCGGGCGCGAGAAGTCGACCTTGTTGTCGACCCAGATCTTCACGCCGATGATGCCGATGAGGCCGTACAGCGCCACCGTCGCACCGCCCAGGACGCCCGCGGGGATGGTGTTCACGAGCGCCCCGAACTTCGGCGAGAGGCCGAGCAGGATCGCCACGAAGCCCGCCACCCAGTACGCCGCCGTCGAGTAGACGCGCGTCGCGGCCATCACGCCGATGTTCTCGCCGTACGTCGTGGTGCCCGAGCCGCCGAAGAAGCCCGCGATGGTGGTGGCGATGCCGTCGGCGAAGAGGGCGCGACCGGTCTGCCGGTTGACGGAGGGCTCGGTCATCTGCGCGACGCCGCGCACGTGCCCGACGTTCTCGGCGATGAGGACCAGCACGATCGGCAGGAACGCGGGCAGGAGCCCCCAGAGCGCGGTGTCGGCGAAGGGGTTGCCCGCGAGGTGGAACTCCGGCAGCCCGACCCAGGCGGCCTGATCGATCTTGGTGAAGTCGACCTCGTTCTGCACGATCGCGGCGATGTAGCCGACGGCGACGCCGATGAGGATCGAGATCCGGCCCAGGATGCCGCGGAACAGCACGGTCGTGAGCAGCACGGCGCTGAGGGTGATGAGCGCGGTGAGCGGTGCCTGGTCGAAGTTGAACTTCGCCGCCGGGGCGAGGTTCAGACCGATGAGCGCCACGATCGCACCGGCGACGACCGGCGGCATGAGGGCGTCGATCCAGCCGGTGCCCGTCCAGATCACGAGCGCGCCGATGAGGGCGAGCATCACGCCGACGGCGACGATGCCGAAGAGCGCCGCCCCCATAGGATCGGCCGCCTGCTCGGCGGCGAGCGCGGCGGTGACCGGGGCGATGAACGCGAACGAGGAGCCGAGGTAGCTGGGCAACCGGTTCTGCGTGATCACGAGGAAGAGGATCGTGCCGATGCCGGAGAACAGCACCGTCGTCGCCGGCGGGAAGCCGGTGAGGAGCGGCACGAGGAAGGTGGCGCCGAACATGGCGACGACGTGCTGGGCGCCGAGACCGATCGTGCGCGGCCAGCTCAGGCGTTCGCCGGGGGCGACGACCTCGCCCGGGGCGACGGTCTTGCCGTCGCCGTGAAGGGTCCAGGGGAGTGCCATGGGGCTCCGTTTCGCGTGGTGGGGGTGCCCGTCGTCGCGGGGTCGCGCGGCGGGCCGGGGTGGAGCGGCGCGGCCGGGACCGTGCGCTGCATCGGAGCATAGCGAAGCGGAGGCGCCGCTGTCGCTGCTTCGATCGAAAGCAGCGGCCCGGCGTCCGCGGCTGCGCGCACGCCGCGCTCGCCGCGCTCGCCGCGCACGCCGCGCACGCCGCGCTCAGCGCGCTCAGCGGGCGAGCAGCTCCGCCTGGCTCGGCCGTTCATCGTCCGCGCCGGCCGGGGGCCAGTACGACAGGGCGCGCTCGGCGAGCGCGGTGATCGTGAGGGAGGGGTTCACGCCCGGGTTCGCGGGCACGGCCGCGCCGTCGACGACGGAGAGTCCGGGATGTCCCCACACCCGGTGGTACGCATCGACGACGCCGTCCGACGGCGACGCGGAGATCGGGGCGCCGCCGAGGAAGTGCGCGGTCAATGGGATGCCGAACACCTCCGGCCACGAGCCGCGCGCCTCGGCGGGCACGCCGCTCGCCTCGGTCATCCGGGCGGCGATGGCCTCGGCGGCGCGGTGCGCTTCGGGCAGGTGGCTCGGGTTCGGTTCGCCGTGGCCCTGCGCGCTGGTGAGGCCCAGTCGCCCGAAGCGGCGGCGTAGCGAGAGGGTCAACGAGTTGTCGGCCGTCTGCATGACGAGCGCGATGATGCCGCGCTCGCTCCAACGGTGCAGCGAGGCGAGCCGGAACTGGCGGGCGGGCGATCGCAGCACGAGCCGGACTACCCGGCCGAGGCGGCGGGCGAGCGGGAGCTCGCCCGGCACCATCACGGTCGCCAGCGCGCCCATGAGGTTCGAGCCGGGGCCGTACCGCACGTTCTCGACGTGGGTGCGGTCGTCGACGTGGAAGGAAGTCGTGATGGCGATGCCGTGCGCGAGGCCGAGCGACTCGGGCACCGCGGTCGCCACGGCGCCGTCGAGCGCCTCGGAGTTCGTGCGGGTGAGCCGGCCGACGGTGTCGGAGATCCCGGGCAGCGCGCCGGAGTGCTTCATCCGGTGCAGGAGCTGCTGCGTGCCCCAGGTGCCGGCGGCGAGCACGACCCGCTGGGCGGTGACGGTGCGTTCGCCGCGCCGCAGGCGGCCGTCGGTGCGCCGGGTGGTGACGGCGAAGCCGCCGCCCGGCAGCTCACGCACCTCGGTGACGGTGCGCAGCGGCTCGATGGCGACGCCCCGGCGTTCGGCGAGCGCGAGGTAGTTCTTGACGAGCGTGTTCTTCGCGCCGACGCGGCAGCCGACCATGCAGTTACCGCAGAGCGTGCAGCCGGTGCGCTCCGGTCCCTCGCCGCCGAAGAACGGGTCGGCGGTGCGTTCGCCGGGGCGGCCGAACCAGACGCCGACCGGGGCGCGCCGGAAGGTGTCGCCCACGCCGAGGTCCTCGGCCGCACCCGCCATGATCCGCTCGACGGGGCCGTGATGCGGGTAGCGCTCGACCACCCCGAGCATGCGTTTGGCCGTCGCGTAGTGCGGGGCGAGCTCGCTCGCCCAGTCGGCGAGTCCTCGCCACTGCGGATCGGCGAAGAAGCCGGGTCCGGGCTCGTAGAGCGTGTTCGCGTAGTTCAGCGAGCCGCCGCCGACCCCGGCGCCCGCGAGGATCATCACGTGCGGCAGCCGGTGGATGCGTTGCACGCCGTAGCAGCCGAACGCTGGGGCCCAGAGGTAGCGACGCAGGTTCCAGCTCGTCTTCGCGAAGTCCTCGTCGGCGAACCGCCTTCCGGCCTCGTACACGCGGACGCGGTAGCCCTTCTCGGCGAGTCGCAGCGCCGCCACCGAGCCGCCGAAGCCCGAGCCGACGATGACGACGTCCTCGTCGAACGTCGCCTGCGCGCTCATGCTCGACCGCCCTCGGCGTGCGCGGCGTCGCCGGCCTCAGGCCGGGGGGTCGCGTGCGGCACCATGATGCGCAGCGCGCCCGCCCGCGACACGATCTCGCACGCGCCGCTGCCCACGCGCTCGCCGTCGGCGTAGACCGTGAGCCCCGGGGCCGAGACGTGCACCTCGCGGGCGCGCCGGTGGGTGACCTCCGGCCGCCGGTCGTGCCGGCCGCGCAGCAGCAGCGGGAACAGGCGGACGAGCCGCAGCCTCGTCAGCGGGGCGACGTGCACGATATCGAGGAGCCCGTCGTCGGGGAGCGCGCCGACGCACACCGGCATCCCGCCGCCGTAGCTCTCGGTGTTTCCGACGGCGACGAGGGTGCCGGGGGCGTGCTGGGCCGCCTCGCCCTCGATCCGGATCGTGAAGTCCATGGGCCGCAGCCGAACGAGCTCGATGGCGAGCGCCAGATAGTAGCGGAGAGCCCCGTGCGGCCAGCGCAGCCGGTTGGTGCGGTCGCTGACCTTCGCGTCGAAGCCGAGCGCGGCGACCGTCAGGAACGGGGTCGACCGGCCCTCGCTCCGCACCACGCCGACGTCGATGATGCGCACCGTGCCGGTGAGCGCGAGCGCGGCGGCCGCTGCGGCGTCGTCGCGCGGGAGCCCGAGCGCGCGGGCGAGGTCGTTGCCGGTGCCCGCGGGCACGAGCACGATCGGCGTGGGCCCGGCGAGGAGCAGGACCTCGAGGATCCCGGAGAGCGTCCCGTCGCCGCCGACGACCACGAGCGCGGTCGGGGCGTCCTCGAGCGCCTGCGCGGCGAGCGCCGCGGTGTCGGCGGCCGAGGCGCCCTCGTAACTGCGCACCTCGGCGCCGTGCGCACGCAGCCCGGCGATGGCGGCCGCCGCGGCGGCGCGCCCGCGCCCCTTGCCGGCGAACGGGTTGGCCAGCACCGCGATGTGCCCGCCCACGCTCATCCCTCCCGGCGCGTCGCCGGCTCGGCGGCGATGACCGCGCCGGGGTTCAGGATCGCGCGTGGATCGAGCTCGCGCTTGATCGCCCGGAGGATGCGGATGCCGGTCTCGCCGATCTCGGCCGGCAGCCACGGGGCATGGTCGCGGCCCACTGCGTGGTGATGACTGATGGTGCCGCCGGCGGCGAGGATGGCGTCGTTGACCTCGGCCTTCACCCGGTCCCAGACCTCGAGCGGCTCCTCGCGGATGCCCGCGAGGACGGTGAAGTACAGCGAGGCGCCGGTGGGGTACACGTGCGAGACGTGGCACATCACGTACGACTTCGCCCCGGCCGTGGCGAGCCCGTCGCGGAGGGTGCGCTCGACGGCCTCGCGCAGCGCGGGGAGCTTCGACCAGGTCGTCGCCGTCTCGAGCGTCTCGCAGAACACGCCGGCGTCGAGCAGGGCGTCGCGCAGGTACGGCCCGTCGAATCGGCTGCCCAGCCAGTCGGAGGCGGCACCCGCGCCGGAGGAGGTGCCGCCCGCGGCGCGCAGCAGCTCCGCGGTCCGCGCCCGACGTTCCTCGAGGTGCGCGCCCTCGTAGACCGTGACGGCGCTCGCGCCCTTCGCGAGCGCTTTGCCGAGCTTGCCGAGCTGGGCGAGGCTCACGGCCGTCTCCGCCTCGTCGGAGAGCCGGATGACGGTGGGGCCGCCGCCGTGCTGGGCGACCCGGCGGAGCCCCTCCGCACCCGCGGCGAAGTCGGGGAAGGTCCAGGACTCGAAGACGCGCTCCCGGGGCACCGGGTGCACGCGCACCCGGACCTCGGTGATGACCCCGAAGATGCCCTCCGAGCCGAGGAAGACGCGGACGAGGTCGGGACCGGCGGCGGAGCCGGGGGAGCGGCCGAGTTCGAGCTCGCCGGTCGGGGTGGCGACCCGCAAGCCCGTCACCATGGCGTCGAAGCGCCCGTAGCCGGCGGAGTTCTGGCCCGAGGAGCGCGCCGCGGCGAAACCGCCGACGGTCGCGTAGCGGAAGCTCTGCGGATAGTGGCCGAGCTCCAGTCCGCGTGCGGCGAGAAGCGCCTCCGCCTCGGGGCCGGTGGTGCCGGCGGCGAGCACGGCCTCGCCGCTCAGTTCGTCGAGGGCGAGGAGGCCCGAGAGTCGGCGGAGGTCGAGGCTCACGACGGCGCGCTGGGCGCCGCGCTCTGGGTCGAGGGCGCCGACGACGCTCGTGCCGCCGCCGAACGGGATGACGGCGATGCCCAGCGAATCCGCGAGCTCGAGGCATGCGAGCACCTCGCCGTGATCGTGGGGGCGGACGACCGCGTCGGGAGCGAGCTGCTCCGGTTCGCGGCGGCGCAGCAGGTCCGGGGTGGAGCGGCCGCCGGCATGGCGCAGCCGGGCCTCGGGGGAGAGGTCGACGTGCTCCGCACCGACCGCTCGGCGGAGGGCGGCGACGTCGTCGTCCGTGAGCGCGGACGGAGCGAGACGCACGGCATCGAGTTCGACGGGCGGGGCCGGCCGACGGACGCGGCCGAGCAGGAGCGGCAGGAGCGTGCGCACCGCGAGCGGGAGCTCCTTGGCCTTGGCCGGGTCGCCCCAGCCGTTCCACCGCATCGGCGGGTCGGCGTCGACCCTGTCGCGTGCATCGCTCATGCGTTACAGTGTGACAGATCATGGAAGAACGTCAAGCGATGCTGCCGCCGTTCGGGGAGGGCGTCCCGGCGTGGGACGCGACGCAGTCGCGCGTGCTCGACGCCGCTGACGAGCTCATCCGCCGCCGCGGCGTCGGTGGCGTCACCATCGCCGAGCTGTCCCGTCGATCCGGACTCAGCCGGCCCACCGTCTACCGCAGCTGGAGCGACGCCGACGACGTGGTGCGCTCGGCACTGCTGCGGCGCGTCATCCGCCTCCTCGACACCTTCGAGCGCCCCGCGAGCACCCGCACCGAGCTGGTCGACGACGTGCTGCGCTTCTCCGCCGGATTCCGCGCCGACGTCGTCTACGGGCGTCTGCTCGACGAGGAACCCGAGGCATTCACGAGGTACACGCTGCAGCGGGTCGGCTCGAGTCAGCGGATGATCCTCGCCTGGCTCGCCGCGGCGATCGCGGCCGCACAGGACGACGGCTCGGTGCGCCGGGGCGAACCCCGGGAGATCGCGGTCATGCTGCTGCTCATCGCCCAGTCCGCCGTGCTCTCGCACGGCACCGTCACCGAGCTCATCGACGAGGATGCCTGGGAGCGCGAGCTCCGCGCAGCGCTCGACGGGCACCTGCGGCCATGACCGGGCCGGTGGCCGAGCTCGACGCGCGGCGGCGGCCGCACGAGCTCGAGCGCGCCGCCGCGGAGCCGGCAGACCTCCTCGTCGTCGGCGGTGGCATCACCGGCGCCGGCGTCGCCCTCGACGCGGCATCCCGAGGCTTGCGCGTCGTGCTCGTGGAGGCGCAGGACCTCGCGTTCGGCACCAGCCGGTGGAGCTCCAAACTCGTGCACGGGGGGCTCCGCTACCTCGCGACCGGCGACGTCGCGACGGCCCGGGAGAGCGCGTTCGAGCGCCACCTGCTGATGACCGCGATCGCCCCGCACCTCGTCCGACCGCTGCCGCAGCTCCTGCCCTTCCTGCCGGGCGTCTCGTTCCGCCAGCGCGCCGCGGGCGCGATCGGCATGGGGCTCGGCGACCTGCTCCGCGTGCAGGCGCGCACCCCGCGCAGCGTGCTGCCCCCGCCACGGCCCGTGACGGCCGGCACGGCGCGCCGGCTCGTGCCCGGGCTCGAGCGCCGGGGCCTCCGCGGCGGCATGCTCTCGTACGACGGGCAGCTCGTCGACGACGCGAAGCTCGTCGTCACGGTGGCCCGGACGGCCGCCGCGCACGGGGCGCGGATCCTCACTCGCGTCCGCGCGCTCGAGCTGCGCGCCGACGGGGCCTCAGCGCAGGACACGACGACGGGGGAGCGCTTCGAGCTCCGTGCCCGGGCCGTGGTGAACGCGACCGGCGTGTGGGCGGGCGGCCTCGACGACGGCATCACCGTGCGACCGAGCCGCGGCACGCACCTCGTGCTCGACGGTGCGCTCCTCGGCCATCCGACCGCGGCGCTCACCGTTCCGCACGAGGGCTCGATCAGCCGCTACGTGTTCGCCCTGCCGCAGCAGTCCGGTCGCGTCGTCGTCGGCCTCACCGACGAGGACGCGCCGGGCCCGGTGCCGGAGGTGCCCGAGCCGAGCGAGGCCGAGATCGCCTTCCTCCTCGCGAGCGTGAACCGGGTCGTCGAGACCCCCGTGCGCCGGGAGCAGGTGCTCGGCGCCTTCGCCGGGCTGCGACCGCTCATCGACAGCGGCGCCGACCGCACGGCCGACATCTCGCGCCGGCACCTCGTCGCGGTCTCCGGCGGCGGGTTCGTCTCCGTGCTCGGCGGCAAGCTCACGACCTACCGACGGATGGCGGAGGAGGCGGTCGACCTGGCGGTGGCGACGCGGGCGATCGAGGCGCCGCCGAGCCGCACCGCCGGACTGCGGCTCGTGGCGGTCGACGACGCTGTCGCGCGCTCCCGCCGGGCCGACGCGGCGGAGCCGATCGTCGAGGGCATCCCCGTCCGCCGCGCCGACGTCGAGTACGCCGTGCGGGTCGAGGGCGCCCTCACCGCCGCCGACGTGCTCGACCGGCGCACGAGGATCGGCTTCGTCGCCGCCGACCGCGCGCGCTGCCTGGCCGCCGTCGAGCAGCTCGTCGCCGAGGCGCTCGGGCAGGGGTGAACCCGTTCGGTGCATTCGGGTCCGCTCGGGGTCGGAATCGGGGGATATCCCCATACCGACCCCGAGGCGCGATCCGTAGCGTTGGAGCCATGACCACCACCATCGATCCCACCGTCACCCCCGTCCACCCGGCGGGCGGGGCTCAGCAGCCCGCCCCGGCGCAGCCCCAGACGGCCGAGACGAACGGCTTCTCGATCGCGAGCCTCGTGCTCGGGCTCGTGTCGATCGTCGCCGGCTTCACCTTCCTGGTGCCGATCGGCGGTCTCGTGCTCGGCATCGTCGGCCTCCAGCGCGAGCCCGCCTCGCGCACCATGGCCATCTGGGGCGTCGTGCTGAACACCGTGATGCTCGTCGGTACCGCGCTCGTCGGCTTCGGGATGCTCGCCTTCGGCGCGCTCACGCTGCCCTTCCTGCCCTTCGTCGCGACCGCGTTCTGACGGTCGCACCGCGAACGGGGCGCGCCGGCGGGCGCGCCCCGTTCGGCGTGCCAGCGGTCAGCCGCCGGCGGTCAGCCGTCAGCCGCCGGCCGTCAGCCGCCGGCCGTCAGCCGCCGGCGGTCAGCCGTAGAAGCCGCGCAGCAGCGCCTCGGTGCCGATGAGGTGCTCGGCCATGGCCTGCGCCGCCTCGTCGGGGCTGCCCTTCAGGATCGCTGAGACGATGGCCCCGTGCTGCTCGTCGGAGTGCGCGATGTTCGGCGCGAGCAGCGGGATGCCGTCGAGCAGCTCGTTGATGCGCATCCGCACCTCGGCGACGAGCGGGGTCACCGACTCCGCCCCGACCACCTCGGCGATGACGAGGTGCAGCCGGGAGTCCGCGACCCGGTAGCCCGCCTCGTCGGCCTGGCCGCACGCGAGGTGCGCCTGCCAGAGCCGTTCCCGGTCGGCGGCGCTCAGCTCGCTCTCCGCCGCGCGGCGGGCGACCCCGACCTCGACCACGGCCCGCAGGGCGAGGGTGTCGTCGAGCGTCCGCCGCTCGATGGGGCGGGGTACGCCGGGGCCCGGCTCCGGCAGCGGATCCGAGACGAAGGTGCCGCCGTAGCGACCGCGCCGGGCGACCACCCAGCCGGCGTCGGCGAGGGAGCCGATCGCCTCGCGCAGGGTGTCCCGGCTCACCTCGAGGGTCGCGGCCAGCTCGCGTTCGGCCGGCAGGCGCTCGCCGGGCGCGATGAGCCCGAGCCGGATCGTCTGCAGCAGCCGCTGCACCGTCTCCTCGAAGGCGTTCGCGGGCCGCGCGGGCCGCAGCAGCAGGCCGGCGTCGAGCATGCCCGCCTGCTCCGCTCCCCGCTCGTCCATGGTTCCGAGCCTAGAGGGGGGTGACGTAGGCGGCGCTGATGCCACCGTCGACGAGGAAGGTCGACCCGGTGATGAAGGAGGCGTCGTCGCTCGCGAGGAAGGCGACCGCCGCCGCGAGCTCCTCCGGGTTCGCGAAGCGCCCGACGGGCACATGCACGAGCCGGCGCTGCGCCCGCTCGGGGTCCTTCGCGAAGAGCTCCTGCAGGAGCGGCGTGTTCACCGGGCCGGGGCAGAGCGCGTTCACCCGGATGCCCTGGCGCGCGAACTGCACGCCGAGCTCCCGGCTCATGGCGAGCACCCCGCCCTTCGAGGCGGTGTACGAGATCTGCGAGGTCGCCGAGCCCAGCACGGCCACGAAGGAGGCGGTGTTGATGATCGAGCCGCGGCCCTGCGCGACCATGTGCCGGAGCGCGGCCCGCGAGCACAGGTACACGCTCTTCAGGTTGACGTCCTGCACCTTCTGCCAGGCCGGCAGCTCCGTGGTCTCGATGGAGTCGTCGTCGGGCGGCGAGATGCCGGCGTTGTTGAAGGCGATGTCGACCGAGCCGTAGACCCGGGCGGCCTCGTCGAAGAGGTGGTCGACCTGCGCCTGGTCGGTGACGTCCACCTGCACGAAGAGGCCGTCCACCCCCGCGGCCGCGGCCGCGCCGCTCGTCGGGTCGAGGTCGCCGATGACGACCTTCGCGCCCTCCGCCGCGAGGCGGCGGGCGGTGGCGAGGCCGATGCCGGAGGCGCCGCCGGTGATGACGGCGACGCGCCCGGCGAGGCGCTGAGTGAGGTCGAGCGGGGTGACGGTCATGGTGCTCCCTGGGGTTTGCGGTGGTCGGATCGGGGCGAAGTGCGGGCCCGCCGGCTCAATCGACGGCGATGAAGACGTTCTTCGTCTCGGTGAAGGCGGCGGGGGCGTCGGGCCCGAGCTCGCGGCCGAGCCCGGACTGCTTGAACCCGCCGAACGGGGTCGAGTAGCGCACGGAGGAGTGCGAGTTCACGGAGAGGTTCCCGGATTCGACGCCGCGGGCGACGCGGATGCCGCGGCCGATGTCCCGGGTCCAGATCGAGCCGGACAGCCCGAAGCGGCCCGCGTTCGCGAAAGCGACGGCATCCGCCTCGTCGTCGAAGGGGAACACCGACACGACCGGGCCGAAGATCTCCTCCGTCGCGGTGCGCGCGTCGCGGGCGGGCGTGAGCACCGTCGGCGGGAACCAGAACCCCGGGCCGTCGGGCGCACTCCCGCGGAACGCCACGTCGCCATCGTCGGGCACGAACTCGCGCACCCGGTCGCGGTGCGCCGCCGCGACGAGCGGGCCCATCTCGGTGCCCTCGTCGCGCGGGTCGCCGACCTTCACCCCCTGCACGGCCGGTTCGAGGAGCTCCATGAAGCGCTCGTAGACGCTCCGCTCGACGAGGATGCGGCTGCGCGCGCAGCAGTCCTGGCCGGCGTTCTCGAACACGCCGTACGGCGCGGTGGCCGCGGCGCGCTCGAGGTCGGCGTCGGCGAAGACGATGTTCGCGCTCTTGCCGCCGAGCTCGAGGGTGACCCGCTTCACCTGCGCGGCGCAGCCGGCCATGATCCGCTGGCCGACCTCGGTGGAGCCGGTGAAGACGACCTTCCGCACCGTCTCGTTCGTCACGAACCGCTCGCCGACGACGGAGCCCTTGCCGGGGATCACCTGGAACAGGCCCTCCGGCAGGCCGGACTCCAGGGCGAGCTCAGCGAGCCGGAGGCTCGTGAGCGGGGTCCATTCCGCGGGTTTCAGCACGACGGCGTTCCCCGCCGCGAGGGCGGGGGCGAAGCCCCAAGAGGCGATCGTCATGGGGAAGTTCCACGGCGTGATGACGCCGACGACGCCGAGCGGCTCCTGGAAGGTGACGTCGAGGCCGCCGGCGACCGGGATCTGCCGGCCGAACAGCCGCTCGGGGGCGGCCGAGTAGTAGTCGAGCACGTCGCGGACGTGGCCGGCCTCCCAGCGGGCCTGGCCGATCGGATGCCCCGAGTTGCGCACCTCGATGGCCGCGAGCTCCTCGACGGCGCCGTCGACGGCCTCGGCGAAGCGGCGGAGCGCCCGCGCCCGGTCCGCGGGAGCAGCGGCCACCCAGTCCCGCTGCGCCACGGCGGCGGCGGCGATCGCGGCATCCGTCTGCTCGACGTCGGCGCCCTCGACCACGGTGACGAACTCCTCGTCGGCGGGATTCACGATGGTGTGCGTCATGGCGCGGTCCTCTCTGGGGCGGCGGATGCGGGGGAGGTGGCGGCCGCGTCGGCGGGCACGGCGGCCGCGCCCCGCTCGCGCGCCGCCCGGTGCGCCCGGGCGGCCTCGACGAGCCCGGCGAACAGCCGGCGGTCGCGGGCGTTCTCCTCCGGGTGCCACTGCACGGCGACGCCGAACGGCGCGGCGGGCAGTTCGACCGCCTCGACGACGCCGTCCTCGCTCCGCGCGGTGACGACGAGGCCCTCGGCGACCCGGTCGAGCGCCTGGTGGTGGTAGACGTGCACGGGCAGGGCGTCGGCCTCGCCGACGAGCCCGGCGAGGCGGGACCCGGGCTCGACGCGTACGGTCGTCTCGCCGAACACGGCGGGTGCGGGCTGGTACGCCGCCGAGCCCACGAGATCGGGCAGGTGCTGGTGCAGCGTGCCGCCGAGGGCGACGTTCAGCATCTGGGCGCCGCGGCAGATGCCGAGGAACGGCACGCCGTCGTCGATCGCGGCGGTGAGCAGGGCGTCCTCCCAGTCGTCGCGGTCGACCCGCGGGGCGCCCGTGCGCTCGTGCGCGGGCTGCCCGTAGCGGGCGGGGTCGACGTCGGCGCCGCCGGCCACGATCAGCCCGTCGAGCGAGGCGAGCACCCGGCGTGCGAGCGGCGCGTCCGCCGGCTGCGGCGGCAGCAGCACCGCGATGCCGCCCGCGTCGGTGACGGCGTCGAGGTAGACCTTCGGCAGGAATGACGCGGGGACGTCCCACACCCCGGTCTGCGCCTGCTCGAGGTAGGTCGTGATGCCGATGATCGGAGCGTCGGCGCTCGCCGCGGGGGAGCGGCTCGGCTCAGAGTCGTTCGAAACCACGCACCCGCTCCCAGTCCGTCACGGCCGCGTCGTAGGCGGCCAACTCGACGCGCGCGTTGTTCAGGTAGTGCTCGACGACCTCGTCGCCGAACGCCGCGCGCGCGATCGCCGAGCCGGCGAAGAGCTCGGCCGCCTCGCGGAGGGTCGCCGGCACCCGCGCGACATCGGACTCGTAGGCGTTGCCGGCGAACAGCTCCTCGGGCTCGAGCTCCTGCTCGATGCCGTGCAGGCCCGCGGCGATGAGCGCGGCGACCGCGAGGTACTGGTTGACGTCGCCGCCCGGCACCCGGTTCTCGACCCGCATGCCATGGCCGTGGCCGACGACGCGGAGGGCGCAGGTGCGGTTGTCGAGGCCCCAGGCGATCGCGGTCGGCGCGAAGCTGCCCGCGACGTAACGCTTGTAGGAGTTGATGTTCGGCGCGGAGAAGAGCGTGAGCTCGCGCATGGCCGCCAGCTGCCCGGCGAGGAAGTGCCGGAACAGCTTGGACATGCCGTGCGGGGCGGACTCGTCGGCGAAGACCGCCTCGCCGTCGGCGCCGCGGAGCGAGATGTGGATGTGGCAGCTGTTGCCCTCGCGCTCGTCGTACTTCGCCATGAAGGTGAGCGCCTTGCCGTGCCGGTCGGCGATCTCCTTCGCGCCGTTCTTGTAGAGCGAGTGGTTGTCGCAGGTGGTGAGCGCGTCGGCGTAGCGGAAGGCGATCTCCTGCTGCCCGAAGTTGCACTCGCCCTTGACGCCCTCGCAGTACATGCCGGCGCCCTCCATCGAGCGCCGGATGTCGTGGAGGAGCGGCTCCATGCGGGTGGAGGCGAGGAGGGCGTAGTCGATGTTGTAGTCGCTCGCCGGGGTCAGCTCGCGGTAGCCCTTGCGCCAGGCCTCGCGGTACGAGTCGTCGAAGACGATGAACTCGAGCTCGGTGCCGACGAAGGCGGTGAGGCCGCGCTCGGCGAGCCGGTCGAGCTGGCGCTGCAGGATGCGCCGCGGCGAGGGCTCGACGGGGGAGTCGTCGAGCCAGCGGAGGTCGGCCGTGACGATCGCGGTCTGCTGCAGCCACGGCGCCATGCGCAGCGTCGCGAAGTCGGGGATGAGCGCCATGTCCCCGTAGCCGCGCTCCCAGCTCGACATCGCATAGCCGTCGACCGTGTTCATCTCCACGTCGACGGCGAGCAGGTAGTTGCACGCCTCGACGCCGTGCGCGGCGGCGTCTTCGAGGAAGAGTCGGGCCGACACCCGCTTGCCGATGAGCCGCCCCTGCATGTCGGTGAACGAGACGATGATCGTGTCGACGTGGTCGTCGGCGATCGCCTGGCGCAGCTGGTCGAGCGTGAGGGGTCCCGTAGGTGCCGACATTCGTTGCTCCTCCTCGAGTGGAATGGTCGGTTGTGGCGACCATTACATCACGACGAAGCGTCGCTGGGAATGGATGCCTCGCAGCCGACCTGGATGTTTCAAGAAGATTTCTTCACAAAAGGTCTGTACGGCCGACCATTGACGCCCCTATCATCGTGGCCAACACACCGCACCCCCGCGCTCGCCCGAACGGCGCGCGCCATGAATGCAAGGGAGCACCATGGCCAAGGACACGCTCAAGGTGTCGGGCGTCACGTACTCGACGGCCGACGAGGGGTACTTCGAGAAGCGCCGGCTCAAGCGCTCGGCCGGCGTCTGGGGGCTCTGGGGCCTCGCGGTCGCCGCCGTCATCTCCGGCGACTTCTCGGGCTGGAACTTCGGCATCGACTTCGCCGGCTTCGGCGGCATGCTGATCGCCTTCGCCGTGCTCATCGTGATGTACTACGGCCTCATCTTCTCCATCGGGGAGATGAGCTCCGCCATGCCGCACACGGGCGGCGCCTACTCGTTCTCGCGCGCCGCCATGGGGCCGTGGGGCGGCTTCGTCACCGGACTCGCCGAGACCATCGAGTACGTCGCCACCACCGCGGTGATCGTCTACTTCTCGGCCGCCTACGCCGACGGCATCACGAGCGAGCTGCTCGGGTTCTCGATGCCGGCGCCGATCTGGTGGGCCATCCTGTACCTCGCGTTCATCGCGCTGAACGCGGCCGGTGCGAACATCTCGTTCAAGTTCGCGATCGTCGTCTCGATCATCTCGATCGCAATCATCCTCGTGTTCTCGGCGATGGCGCTGTTCTCCGGCCAGTTCTCCTGGGACGCCCTCTGGGACATCGCGCCCGACGCCGGCCAGACGGCCTTCCTGCCGCACGGCGTGCTGCCGATCCTCTTCGCGCTGCCGTTCGCCATGTGGTTCTTCCTCGGCATCGAGGAGCTGCCGCTCGCCGCGGAGGAGTCGCACAACCCGGTGCGCGACATCCCGCGCGCCGGCCTCATCGCCCGGGCGACGCTCATCATCACCGGCCTGCTGGTGCTGTTCCTGAACACCGGCGTCATCGGCGCCGAGGCGACCGGCACCGCGGGGGAGCCGCTGCTCGACGGGTTCCGGGCGATCGTCGGCGACGGCGCGGCCGCCGTGCTCGCGCTCTTCGCCCTCGTCGGCCTCCTCGCCTCGCTGCAGGGCATCATGTTCGCCTACGGACGCAACATGTACTCGCTGTCCCGCGCGGGGTACTATCCGAAGTTCCTCTCGCTCACGGGGTCGCGGCAGACGCCGTGGGTCGCGCTGGTCGCCGGCGCCATCATCGGCTTCGTGGCGCTGATCATCGTGGATCTCGCGGGTGGCGCGTCGGGCGTCGCCGGTGCGATCGTGCTGAACATCGCGGTGTGGGGCGCCGTGCTCGCGTACCTCATGCAGATGGTCGCCTTCGTGCTGCTGCGGCGGAAGTTCCCGAACGCGAGCCGGCCCTACCGGAGCCCGTGGGGTGTGCCGGGTGCCGTCGCCGCGGCGGTCATCGCGGGGCTCATCTTCGTCGGCTTCCTGCTGAACCCGACCTTCGTCCCGGCGATCATCGCGATCGCGGTGGTGTACGTGGTGATGCTCATCGGCTTCGGCGTCTGGGGGAGGCACCGGCTCGTGCTCTCCCCGGAGGAGGAGTACGCGGTCTCCGGCGGCCTGCACGGCGATCCCCAGGCCGAGGGATACGGCGGCGCGGTCGAGGAGACGCTGCTCGCGAGCGACGGCGTCGACGAGCCGGCCGAGGGGCGCCCGGCGGGTGGCCCGGGCGGTGCGGCGCCGCTCGGCTGAGCGGGAAGCGGGATCCCGGCGTGGGGGCGCCGGGAGGGGTCGGCCGGCGGGGCGCGGGGGGTGCTCCGCCGGCCGGCGCTTCGGGCTAGGCTCGGTAGAGGCGCGGAACCGCGCCGGTACCACCCGCCGGGCGACCCTCGGCGGCCGAGGCGATGGAGCCAGCGTGTCGATCTCCGCACACCCGACCCACGAGCGCCGCCTGGAGGCGAACATGATCGGACCCGACGTCCCCACCCGAGTCGAACGCGACTCCCTCGGCGAAGGCCGCGTGCCGATCGACGCCTACTGGGGCGTGCACACGCTCCGCGCCCTCGAGAACTTCCCGATCACCAAGCGCCCCATCTCCGTCTACCCCGAGCTCGTCGTCGCCCTCGCCTCGGTGAAGCAGGCCGCTGCCCGGGCGAACCGCGAGCTCGGCGTGCTCACCGAGCAGAAGGCCGCCTGGATCGACGAGGCCTGCCAGCGCATCATCGACGGCGAGCTGCACGACCAGTTCGTGGTCGGGGTCATCCAGGGCGGCGCCGGCACGTCCACGAACATGAACGCGAACGAGGTCATCGCGAACTTCGCGCTCGAGATCGGCGGCTACGAGAAGGGCCGCTACGACGTCCTGCACCCGATCGACGACGTCAACCGCAGCCAGTCGACGAACGACACCTACCCGACCGCGGTGAAGCTCGCCATGGCGTTCTCGCTGCGCACGATGCTCACCGAGCTCGACCTGCTGCGCATCGCGTTCGGCAAGAAGGGGCGCGAGTTCCACGAGGTGTTGAAGGTCGGCCGCACGCAGCTGCAGGACGCGGTGCCGATGACGCTCGGCCAGGAGTTCCACGGTTTCGCGACCACGCTCGGCGAGGACGTCGACCGGCTCCGCGAGACCATCAAGCTGCTGTCCGAGGTGAACCTCGGCGCCACCGCGATCGGCACCGGCATCACCGCGGAGCCGGGCTACACCGCGGCCGTGGTCCGCACGCTCAGCGAGATCACCGGGCTCACGCTCGAGTCGGCCCCCGACCTCATCGAGGCCACCAGCGACACCGGCGTCTTCATGACCTTCTCGAGCGCGCTGAAGCGCAGCGCCATCAAGCTCTCGAAGATCTGCAACGACCTGCGGCTGCTCTCCTCTGGCCCGCAGGCGGGCCTCGGCGAGATCAACCTGCCGCCGAAGCAGGCGGGATCGTCGATCATGCCGGGCAAGGTCAACCCCGTGATCCCCGAGGCCGTCAGCCAGGTGGCGTACGCCGTGGCGGGCGCCGACCTCACCGTCACGATGGCCGCCGAGAGCGGTCAGCTGCAGCTGAACGCGTTCGAGCCGGTCATCGCGCACTCGCTGCTGCAGTCGATCACCTGGATGCGTCAGGCGTGCTGGACCCTCCGCGTGAACTGCGTGGACGGCATCACCGCGAACACCGACCGCCTGGAGCACATGGTCTCGACGAGCGTCGGCGTGATCACCGCCCTCATCCCGTTCATCGGCTACACCGAGGCCGCGACGCTCGCGAAGCTCGCGCTCGCGACCGGCCGCCCGGTGGCGGACCTCGTCGTCGAGGCCGGGCTGATGAGCCGTGAAGAGGTGGAGCGTCAGCTCTCGCCGTCGAAGCTGTCCGGCATCCGACCGATCACGACGGCCATCCCGGTGCAGCAGCTGCAGGCCGAGCCGAGCGAGTAGCGGGCGACGCGAACGGCGCCCCGGCCGAGGCCGGGGCGCCGTTCGCATGCGGGGGTGGGGCGGCTCAGACGACCCGGCAGTGGGTCGTGAGCGAGCCGATGCCCTCGACGGTGATCGTGACGGTCGAGCCATCCTGCAGGAACACTTGCGGGTTGCGCGAGTAGCCGGCGCCGCCGGGGCTGCCCGTGCTGATCAGGGTGCCGGGCGGGATCGTCGCCGAGCGCGACAGATACGAGATGATCTCCGCGACGCTCCGCACCATCTCGTTGGTCGAGGCGTCTTGCAGGATGCGGCCGTCGAGGTTCGTCGTGAGCCAGAGATCCTGCGGGTCGGCGATCTCGTCGGCGGTGACCACGACCGGGCCGGTCGGGGTGAAGCCGTCGAAGGACTTGCAGCGCGACCACTGCGCCTCGCTGAACTGGATGTTGCGCGCCGTGATGTCGTTCACCACGGTGTAGCCCCAGACGTAGTCGAGGGCGTCGCGCACGTGCACGCCGCGCGCCGGACGGCCGATGATGACGCCGAGCTCGGCCTCGTAGTCGACCTGCGTCGAGAGGTCTTCGGACCAGCTCGTCGTGGCGCCGTGCGAGGTGAGCGAGTTCGGCCAGAGCGAGAAGATCGTCGGGGCGGTCTCGTGGCGGAGCTTCAGCTCCTGCGAGTGCGCGGCGTAGTTCGCGCCGATGGCGAGGATGTGCGGGGGGCGCAGCACCGCGGAGGCGTGGCGCAGCTCGGAGACGGGGGTGAGCTGTGCACCCGCCGCGAGGGCGACGTCGACCGCGACGCGGACGGCGCCGAGCCCCTCGGGGCCCTGCTCGATGAGGTCCTGCAGGTCGCGCGGGGCCGGGTCGAGCACCTCGTCGAGGAAGAGCGCTGCTTCGGCGATCACCACCGCGAGCCGGGGGGTCGTCTGGCCTTCGACTCTCAGGTGCGCGAATTTCACCATTCCAAGCTATCGGGTGGCATCCGGGCGGAACCTGACGGCATGTACAACACTCCAGCGGGATCCTTCCACAATGGCGACAGTTGCTTCCGCCATCCGAAATGAACCGTCAGGTTGCGGCGCGCCAGAGGTGCATCGACGCATAGCTCCGCCACGGCGCCCAGCCCGCTCCGCGGCGGGCGAGCTCGGCGGCGTCGCCCGGGAGTCCGAGCGCCAGCGCGCCGGCTCGGAGAGCGAGGTCGCTCGTCAGCAGCACGTCGGGCGCGCGCGTCACGCGCATCGCGACGTAGCCGGCGGTCCAAAGGCCGATCCCGCGGATGGCGAGAAGCTCCTCGGTGAGCTGCTCGCGGGAACGGTCGGCCGACACCACGAGTTCGCCGTTCGTGAGCCGCTCGGCGACATCGACGATCGTGGCGATCCGCGCCTTCGGGCCGGCGAGCACCTCCCCGCCGCGTTCGGCGATCGCCGCGGCGGTGGGGAAGAGGAGAGTGAGCTCGCCTGAGGTCGCCGAGGGCATCGGCTCGCCGAGGGCGGCCGCCAGCCGGCCGAGCGCGGTGCGTGCCGCGGCGACCGAGATCTGCTGGCCGATGAGGGCGCGGAAGAGCAGTTCGTGGGCGTCGAGGCAGCCGGGGACACGGATGCCGGGGACGCGCGCCACGGCCGGCGCGAGTGCCGGATCGTCGGCGAGCGCCTCGTCGATCGCGACCGCGTCGGCATCGAGGTCGAAGAGCCGCCGCACCCGGGCGACGAGCGGTGTCAGGTCGCCGAGGGTGCTCAGCCGGGCCTCGACCTCGATCGCGCCGCCGCCGGCGGCGTTGGTGAAGGCGAGCCGGGCCGGGCCGCCCGGCAGCCGCAGGGTGCGCTCGAAGCCGCCCTCCGTCGCCCGTTCGACGCCGGCGACGGCCCGGGTCGCGAGCCACGCGAACACGCCGTCGGCGTCGAACGGCTCGCGCGCGGGAAGCCGGAGGTGCACCTGGGCGCCGCCGTCCGCGGTCACCTCGGACGGCGGCGCACCCACCCCGGAGCGATGCGCGGCGGCGCGCAGCTCCAGCGGCGTGCGGTCGTAGACCTCCCGGATCGTCTCGTTGAACTGGCGCACGCTGCCGAAGCCCGCCGCGAACGCGATGTCCGCGGCCGGCATGCTCGTGGAGAGCAGCAGGGTGCGGGCCGTCTGCGCGCGGTGCGCCCGCGCGAGCGCGAGCGGGCCCGCCCCGAGCTCGGCACTGAGCACCCGTGTGAGGTGCCGGGTCGTGTAGCCGAGGCGTGCGGCGAGGCCGGGCACCCCCTCGCGCTCGACGACCCCGTCGGCGATGAGGCGCATCGCGCGGGCGGCGAGGTCATCACGGAGGTCCCACTCGGGAGAGCCCGGAACGGCGTCGGGGAGGCAGCGCTTGCAGGCGCGGAGCCCCGCCTCGTGCGCGGCGGCCGCGGTGAGGTAGAAGGTCACGTTCGACGGCTTCGGCGAGACCGCGGGGCAGCTCGGCCGGCAGTAGATGCCGGTGGAGTGCACGCCCGTGATGAACTGCCCGTCGAAGCGGGCGTCGCGGGCGCGCATCGCCCGGTACCGCTCGGCGAAGACCGGATCGGCGAGGGCGGCGTCATCGCGGGCGGCGGCCCGCTGCGGGCGGTCGGTGATGATGGGCATGCGTCCAGCCTGCCACCGTCCACCGACCATGACTCGCGGAATTCGGACACGAGCGGCGGGGCTAGGCTGCATCCATGTCGAACGAGGTCGTCCAGCAGTTGATCGCCGAGCTCGGGGACGCGGTCGTCCTCGACGGCGCGGCGCTCGACGCGAGCCGCGAGGACCGCTCGGGCCACCGCGCGGAGGAACGGCCCCTCGCCGTCATCCGCCCGGCGACGGTCGCGCAGGTGCAGGCGACGATGCGCATCGCGCACGCGACCCGGACCCCGGTCGTCCCGCGCGGCGCCGGCACCGGGCTCGCGGGCGGCGCGATCGCGAGCCCCGGGGCCGTCGTGCTCGACGTCTCCGGCATGGACCGCATCCTCGAGGTCGATGAGGACGATGAGCTCGCCGTCGTCGAACCCGGGGTGCTGAACGGCGCCCTGAACGCGCAGCTCGCCCCGAGCGGGCTCTGGTTCGCGCCCGATCCGGCCAGTCGCGAGATCTCCTCGATCGGCGGCAACATCGCGACGAACGCGGGAGGCCTCCTCTGCGCGAAGTACGGCGTCACGCGCGAGGCGGTGCTCGGGCTCGCCGTGGTGCTCGCCGACGGGCGGCTGATCCGCACGGGCCGCCGCACCGTCAAGGGCGTCACCGGCTACGACCTCACCGCGCTCCTCACCGGTTCCGAAGGCACCCTCGGCGTCATCGTGGAGGCGACGGTGCGGCTCCGGCCGATCCCGCTCGGCGGCCCCGTGACGATCGCCGCCGCGTTCCCCGACGTCGAGGCGGCCGCCGCGGCGTGCGCCGCGGTCACCGCGGCCCGGCTCAGGTCCGCGATCCTCGAACTGCTGGACGCCGGATCCATCGCCCGGATCGCCGAGTACCTCGGCGCGACGGCGCTCGTCGACACCCCGCTCGCGGGACTCGCGCCGGGCGAGGCCTTCGTCGTCGCCCAGTGCGACGATGCCGGGGCCGAAGCCGACGCCATCGCGCTCGCGGCCGTGTTCGAAGCGGCGGGCGGGCGCACCCGACGCTCCGGCGACGTCGCCGAGGGGGAGCGCCTGCTCGGCATCCGCCGGGCGATGCACCCGGCGATGGCGGCGCGCGGCGAGGTGCTCATCGAGGACGTCGCCGTCCCCCGCTCGAAGCTCGCCGAGATGTTCCGGGCGATCGAGGACATCGGCGCGCGCCACGGCGTCGAGATCCCGACCATCGCGCACGCCGCCGACGGCAACCTGCACCCGAACTTCGTCTACGACGGCGGCGAGGTGCCCGCGCACCTCTGGGCTGCCGCCGACGAGATGTTCCGCACCGCCGTCCGCCTCGGCGGCACCCTCACCGGCGAGCACGGCGTCGGCATCCTGAAGCGCCGCTGGCTCGCCGAGGAGCTCGGCCCCGACGTCTTCGAGCTGCAACAGGGCATCAAACGGCTCTTCGACCCGCTCGGCATCCTGAACCCCGGGGTGATGTTCGAACCGGCGCCGCCGGCTCGCTAAGCTGCGCGCGTGAGCTTCCATCCGCAGGCCCAGCCCCAGTTCCTCCCGCCGGCCGCGACGCCGCCGCGCCGCTCGGCCGGCCTCGTCTTCGCCGTCGTCGGCATCTCGGTCGCCGGCCTCGTGGGCCTGCTGGTGCTCGCCTACCTCGCGGTCGCGCTCGGGATGTCGAGCCTCGTCGTCGGTTCCGTGCTCGCCCTCGTGCCGCTCGCGATCGTGCTGCTCGCGGTGCGCTGGGTCGACCGCTGGGAACCCGAACCGCGCTGGGCGCTCTGGTTCGCCTTCCTCTGGGGAGCGGCGGTCTCCGTGGCGATCGCCCTCATCGTCGACCTCGGGGTGCAGATCGCGGTGGCGGTGACGACGCCGGGCGGCGCGAGCGACGAGGTGGTGCAGTCGGTGGTGCAGGCGCCGATCGTGGAGGAGACGGCGAAGGGCGTGGGCGTCCTCCTCGTGTACCTGTTCTCACGCTCGCACTTCGACGGCCCCGTCGACGGGCTCGTCTACGCCGCCACCGTCGCCGCCGGCTTCGCCTTCACCGAGAACGTGCTCTACTTCGGCGTCGCGCTCGCCGAGGGCGGCACGGAGGAGCTCGGCGCGACGTTCGTCGTGCGCGGGCTCTTCTCGCCCTTCGCTCATGTGCTGTTCACCGCGTGCACGGGGCTCGCGCTCGGCATCGCCGCCAATCGCGGCGGCGGAGCGCGGGTCGGCGGCTGGTTCCTCGGCGGCCTGGTGCTCGCGATCGGCTTGCACGCGCTCTGGAACGGTTCCCTCGTCTTCGCCGACGCCGTGGCGCTCTACGTGACCGTGCAGGTGCCGATCTTCGTGGCCGCGATCATCGTCACCGTGCTGCTGCGCCGCCAGGAGGTGCGGGTCACCCGGCTCCGGCTCGGCGAGTACCAGGCGGCGGGATGGTTCGACGCGGGCGAGGTCGAAGGCCTCTCGACCCCGGCCGGCCGCCGGGCCGCACTTGCCTGGGCGAAGGCGCAGCGACCGCCGCGCACGGCCGCCGTGCGGAGCTTCATCGCGGACTCCACGCGACTCGCGTTCACCAGGAACGCGATCGCGACGGGCCGGGCCGACGTGCGCCGCCTCGAGGACGAGCGGGTGCTGCTCGAACGGGTGACGGCCGCTCGCCGCGCGATCATGGGGTAGTGGCGGGCCGTGGCCGTGGCCGTGGCCGGCACGGAAGAAGCTCGTCGCCCTGGGGTGTGGCACTGCCGACAGCTCTCCTGGGCGACGAGCTCCTTAGGGTTCCAGGGTGCACGCTGTTCGCAGTCAGCGCAAGAGCGGAGTGGACGCCCGTCCGCGATTGCTCTCGGCCGTGGCATCCGTTTGGATGGACGCATGACCGACACCAACAGCAAGCCTGAGATCGACGCCCCCGAGGGCCCCGCCCCCACCGAGCTCGTCATCGAGGACATCGTCGTCGGCGACGGCGCCGAGGCCCAGCCCGGTTCGACCGTCGATGTGCACTACCTCGGCGTCGAGTACGACTCGGGCGAGGAGTTCGATTCCTCGTGGAGCCGCAACCAGTCCATCAACTTCCCGCTGCAGGCGCTCATCGCCGGCTGGCAGGAGGGCATCCCCGGCATGAAGGTCGGCGGGCGCCGCAAGCTCACCGTCCCGCCGCAGAAGGCCTACGGGCCCGCGGGCGGCGGCCACCGCCTCTCGGGCCAGACCCTGATCTTCGTGATCGACCTGCTCGGCGTCAGCTGAGCGAGCGAGTCCACGACGAGGGCCGGCGGGGGATCCCCGCCGGCCCTCGCCGTCTGCGCGGGCCGCGCTAGCATTCCTGCTGTGCTGCCCCCGTTCCTGCCCTATCTGGGCCTCTCCGTCGTACACCTCGTGCTGCTCTCGATCGGGCCGGACTGGTCGGTGACCGCGACGAAGGCGCTGCTCATGCCGGCGCTCATGCTCGCGGTGCTGCTCGCCGCGCCGCGACCGCGGGGGGCGGCGTGCCGGCTGCTGATCGTCGGCCTCGTCTTCTCCTGGGGCGGTGATGTGGCGCTGAGCTTCCCGGGCGACGGCTGGTTCACGATCGGCCTGGGCTCGTTCCTCGCCGCGCACCTCGTCTACCTCGCCCTCTTCCTGCAGCTGTCGCGCGGCGCGGGCGAGGTGCGGCTGCGCCGGCGGCGGCGTCTCCCGCTCTGGGCGCTCATTGTCTACCCGGTGTGGTTCGTCGGCTTCCTCGCGCTGCTCGGCCCGCACACCGGGGCGCTCCTCGTGCCGGTGGCGGCCTACGGGCTCGCGCTCGGAGCGATGGCGACGCTCGCCGCCGGGAACGGCCCGATGCTCGCGACGGGCGGCGCGCTGTTCGTGCTGTCCGACTCAGTGCTCGGGCTCGGCCGGTTCCTGCCGGGCTACGACTTCGCCGGGCACGATGCCGTCGTGATGGTGAGTTACCTCGCGGCGCAGGGGCTCATCGCCCTGGGCGTCGTGGTGCACCTCCGCGTCGGGGCGAGGCGGTCTGCCGCACTCGGTCGACCAGCTCCTGCCACGGCCCGGTGAGCTGGCGCTCGGCGAGTTCGACCTCGTTCGGCGGGCAGCTGATGCGGTAGACGTAGCGGTCGGGCTCGGGCGGCGCCGCGGGAACCTCGTGCCAGGGCAGCTCGTCGATGAGCAGCACCCAGTCGTCGCGATCGGGTTGCTCGTCGACCTCGACCTCCCAGGTGAGGCGGAGCCCGGCGAGTCCGCCGCTGCGTTGCACGATGACGTCCATCGCGCCAGATGCTACTCCGCCCGGCCCGGCTCTGCGGGCTCGGGCTCGATGCCGACCTCGCGCCAGCCGCGCAGGACCGCCCCGTGCTCTCGCGACCCGGCGCCGAACCGCTCGGCCGCCGTGCGCAGGGTCTCGGCCGCGAAGCCGGAGAAGGTCTCGTCTTCGCGGAGCCGGCCGGAGACGAGCGCGTCGTACCAGACCCGCCCGACGTGCTCCCAGGCGAAGCCGCCGAGCTCGCGCGCGGCGAGGGCGAACGCACGGTTGGGGATGCCGGAGTTCAGGTGCACCCCGCCGTGGTCGTCGCTCGTCTCGACGTAGTCGCGGAAGTGCGCCGGCTGCGGGTCGCGGCCGAGGACGTCGTCGTCGTACGCGGTGCCGGGCTCGAGCATGGAGCGGAGGGCCCGGCCTTCGACCTCCGGTGTGAAGATGCCCTCGCCGATCAGCCAGTTCGCGGCCTCGGCGTCTTGCCCCAGGGCGTACTGCTCGACGAGCGCGCCGAACGCGTCGGAGACATGCTCGTTGAGCGCGCCCGACTGCCCCTCGTAGCGCAACCGGGCGGTGTGCTCGGTGAGGCCGTGCGCGAGTTCGTGGCCGATGACGCTGAGCGAGCCGGTGAAGCCCTGGAACACCTCGCCGTCGCCGTCGCCGAACACCATGCGCTCGCCGTCCCAGAAGGCGTTGTCGTAGCGGTCGCCGAAGTGCACCGTGGCCTCGAGCGGCATGCCCGCGCCATCGATCGAGTCTCGGCCGAACACGCGCTCGAACATGCGGTGCGTGTCGCCCAGGCCGTTGTACGCCTCGTCGACGGCCTCGTCGCCGGTGGCCGGTTCGCCCTCGCGGCGGACGAGCCGGCCGGGCAGCTTCTCGAGCCCTTCGGCATCGGAGATGCGGCGCACCGGCGTCGACGGTGCGTCGGGCAGCACGCTCGGCAGCCCGGGCAGCGGGCCGGGACCGAGTCGTGGTGAGGGGGGACGCAGCAGCGCGCGGCGCGCGGCCTCAGCCGCGAGCGGGAAGCGCGGGCCGGCGGCCTCGGCGATGCGATCGAGGAGGTAGGGCGGGACGATCTCCGGCATGACTCGATGCTGCCACCGACCGCCGACAGCGGCCACCTCTAGGCTGGAACGATGCCAGCGCTTCCGACGGGCGAGCTCCGCCGCCATGCGATCGGGCTCCTCCCTGCCGCCGCCGTGTGCGGCGCGGCCGTGCTGCTGTTCGGGCTGCAGCTGGTCTGGCCGGGCTACGCGCTGCTCGCCGCAGGGCTCGTCGGGGCGTGGCTCTGCGATCGCGCCGGCCGCACCGAGCGGCTCGCCGCCGACCTCGCGCTCATCGCGCTCGGCCAGCTGATCATCTCGACCGTCTCGCTGAAGGCCGACCTCTCGAACGCGGGCATGATCCGCTTCACCGTCGTCCTCGGGCTGGCGGTGGCCGTCCCGTACCTCGTCTCGCGCTTCCTCTACCGCGAACGGGTGATCCGATTCCCCTGGCGGACGGGGCAGCGCTGGACGCTCGTGCAGTGGGGCTACCTCGCCGCCGTCGTCGTGGCGGGATGGCTCATCCTGCCGTTCTACTTCATCACCTCCGGCGTGTACGAGAACTGGCCGACCGTCGTCGCACCCGACGAGATCGCACGCCTGTTCGTCGGGGTGAACGCCGTCGGCACCTGGGACGAGCTCTTCTTCATCTGCACGGTGTTCACGCTGCTCCGCCGGCATTTCCCGGTGTGGCAGGCGAACCTGCTGCAGGCGACGGTGTTCGTCTCCTTCCTGTGGGAGCTCGGCTATCAGTCGTGGGGTCCGTTGCTCACGATCCCGTTCGCCCTGGTGCAGGGCTGGACGTTCACGCTCACGAAGTCGCTCACCTACGTGCTGACCGTGCATCTGCTGTTCGACGCGGTCGTCTTCGCCGTCATCGTCTACGCGCACAACGGTTGGCCCGCGATCTTCCTGCTCGCGCCGTAGGGTTCCGACGTGCGGGGGAGACGGTTCCGCCGTGCGGGGGAGGCGCGGCATCCGCCGGATCCGCTTCGCTGGGACCCATGAGCGATTCCGAGACGACCACGGTGCAGGGGCCGACCGGGGCGGGCGCCGCGGGCGCCGCCGACCGCCAGCGGGCGAAGAACTCCGAGCGCGGCGCGGTGCTGCCGACGTCCGTGCCGTGGCGCGCGGTGGTGGTCTTCCTCGTCATCGCGCTCGGCGGGGCCTGGCTCGTCGAGCTGCCGGTGTGGCTCTCGGGGGAGGGGCTCGCGAGCCCGCTGTTCGGCCCGCTCACGCTCGCGATGATGTTCACCCCGACGGTCGCCGCCCTCGTCGTGGTGTTCTGGGTGCACCGCGCCCCGAGTGCACCGCGCTGGCTCGGGCTCTGGCCCCTGCGGCCGGCAGGGCGGACCTGGCTGTTCATCGCGCTCGGCGCGGTCGGCTTCACCCTCATCCCGTTCGCCGCCCTCCTCCTCGGCGAGGCGATGGGACTCATCCGCCTCGACCTGACCGGGTTCAGCGGCGTCGCCGCGGCGCTCGCCGCGAGCGGCGGGCAGGGCGCGGATGCCGCGACCGTCGTGACGATCACGCTGCTCATGCTGCCGGTCGTGACGCTCGTGAACTGCGGCGCGACCTTCGGCGAGGAACTCGGCTGGCGCGGTTGGCTGCTGCCGGCGCTGCGGCCGCTCGGCACCTGGGCGGCGCTCCTCGCGAGCGGCGTGATCTGGGGGCTCTGGCACGCGCCCGTCATCCTGCTCGGCTACAACTACGGCCGCACCGACCTCGTGGGCGTCCTCTGCATGGTCGTCTTCTGCGTGCTCGTCGGCACCGTCTTCGGCTGGCTGCGCCTGCGCAGCGCCTCGGTGTGGCCGGCGGTCGTCGCCCATGCGGCGCTCAACACCGCCGGCTCGCAGTTCCTGATCTTCGTGGACGCGAGCGATCTCCCGGCAGATCCGTGGGGCTCGATGCTCGGCTGGCCCGGCTGGATCCTCTTCGCCGTCGTGATCGTCCTGCTCGCGATCACGGGGCAGTTCCGGAAGCAGCCGCAGCCCGGGCTCACGCTCGCCGAGTCGCGCGCCTGAGCCGGGCGAGCCCGTCGCTCCGGCAGGCGAGCGGCGCGCTCAGTCGGGCCGCTCGACCTCCGCGCCGTGCTCGGCGAGCCAGTCGAGGAGCACCGTCGCGTGGTTCACCCGCTGATCGCGCGCGCCGAAGAGCAGGGTGACGCGAGGCTGCTCCCGGCCGAACTCGAGCAGCTCGGCACCCGCCGTGCCCGCGTCGAGCTCCTGCCGGTACTGCGCGGCGAAGTGCGCGAAGTCCTCGAGCTGACGGTGCCAGGCGGTGCGGAGCTCGGGGGAGGGGGCGACGTCCGTGTCCCAGCGGTCGAGCTCGGCCCGCTCCCGGCTCACGCCGCGCGGCCAGAGCCGGTCGACGAGCACTCGGACTCCGTCGTCGGCCGAGGCCGCCTCGTACACCCGCTTGATCGCGAACACCATGCCTCCAGTCTGGGGCAGGCCGGCCTCCCGCGCTCTGCTAAGCTAGTTCGGTTGCCGTCCACCGGCCGCGCATGAAGAGAGCCCAGGCATCAGGCCCCGGGCAGCGCGCAACGAGAAGAAAGGGGATCCCTCTATGGCACTGGATTCAGAGACCAAGAAGGCGATCATCGAAGAGTACGCGACGCACCCCGGTGACACTGGATCCCCTGAGGTCCAGATCGCGATCCTCACCAAGCGCATCAAGGACCTCACCGAGCACCTGAAGGAGCACAAGCACGACCACCACTCGCGTCGTGGTCTGCTGCTCCTCGTCGGTCAGCGTCGTCGTCTGCTCGGCTACCTCGCCGACGTCGACATCGAGCGCTACCGTACGCTCATCGAGCGTCTCGGGCTGCGCCGCTAAGCACGGCAGTCCGCGCGGCTCTCGACGACTCCGCGAACTTCTTGCGAAGGCCCCCGCACCTGCTCCTCGGAGCAAGGCCGGGGGCCTTCGTCATGCCCGGCGTCCGGCGACCCGCCCGGGGTCAGCCCCTGGCCCGGTAGGCGCGCACGGCCATCCGGTTGCCGCATCGTGTCGAGCAGAACCGGCGCGAGCCGTTCTTCGAGAGATCGAGGTAGGCGGCGTCGCAGTCGTCGGCCCCGCAGCGGCGCAGCCGGTCGAGCTGATCGGCGCGTACGACGTCGACGAAGGCCATGGCGACCTCGACCAGGATGCGCTCGGCGAGCGGAGCCTCGGCCGAGGTCGCGTGGATGTGCCAGTCGAGCGCGTCATGCCGGACGAGCCGCGGCACCGCGTCGGACTCGGCGAGGATCGCGTTCACCTCGGCGACCGCGTCGTCGCGGTCGCACGACCACAGGGCGCGCAGGCGCTCGCGTGCTGCGGTCACCTCGGCGAGCTCGCGGGCGTCGCCGTCGCGTCGGCCCGAGTACCACCAGCGATCCAGGATGGCGGCGAGCGCCGCGGGATCGGCGAGCTCGTCGGCGCCGGACCCGCTGGCCTCGGGCACCGTGTTGGCCAGGGCGGCGGCGAACTGCAGGGCATCGATCGTGTCATTGGTGAAAATCATTTGACTCCTGACTTTCGCGTGCCGTACTGTCACGAGCATAACGGTGTTCGCCCATGACGGCGGGCACTTCGGCGACGGAGTCGAGGAGGGCTCGTGCGCGGATCGCGCGGTGTGACGGGGATCGCCCTGGGCGTGGCGGCGGGGCTCGCCTTCGGGGTGGGCGGCGTCTTCGTGAAGCCGTTGCTCGAGAGCGGCTGGAGCCCGGGTGCGGCAGTGCTCGCCCGCATCTCGATCGCCGCCGTCATCCTCGCCGTCCCCGGCCTGGTCGCCCTCCACGGCGACCTGCGCCCGCTGTGGCGGGCGCGCTGGACCGTGCTCCTGTTCGGCTTGATCGCCGTCGCCGGCGTGCAGTTCTTCTTCTACGCCTCACTCGAGCGCATCCCGGTTTCGCTCACGCTCCTCATCGAGTACCTCGCACCGATCGCCCTGGTGCTCCTCGCCTGGGCGCGCTCCCGACGGATGCCGCAGCGCATCGTGCTCGCGGGCTCCGTGCTGGCGCTCACGGGGCTCGTGCTCGTCATCGGCCCGGGCGGCGGCCGGCTCGACCCGCTCGGGCTCGCTTTCGCGGCGCTCGCGATGGTCGGCGTCTGCGTCTACTACCTCGTCGGCGAGTCCGCCGCGGCGCAGCTGCCGCCGCTCGCGCTCATCGCGGCGGGCTTCGTCGTCGGGGCGGTGGCGCTCGCACTCCTCGGGGCGACCGGACTGCTGCCGATGCGCTTCGTGTTCGACGACGTCGCCTTCCTCGGCGGCGACGCGCCCTGGTTCGTCGCGCTCCTCGCGGTCGGCCTGCTCTCCACGGCGTTCGCCTACACGGCGGGCCTCGCCGCGATCGGCCGCCTCGGATCCCGTCTCGCCGCATTCCTCGGCCTCTCCGAGGTGGTCTTCGCCGCCATCGCCGGCTGGGTCTTGCTCGGCGAGGTGCTGGGCGGCCTGCAGATCCTCGGCGGGGTGCTGATCCTCGCCGGCATCGTGTGCGTGAAGCTCGAGCGCCGGCCCGTGACGCCCGGCGCCCTCGGCGAGCGAGCTGTCGCGGCCTCCGCGGTCGCCGTCGAACTCGGCGCGGAGCCGATGCCGGTCACGGCTTCGCTGCCGCTCCCGCCCGGTGCGGACGACGGACGAGCGGCTTAGGCTCGGCGCATGCGCTTCGGCATCGTCATCCTTCCCCAGTACCCGTGGCCGGACGCCGCCCGGCGATGGCAGGCGGCGGAGACCTTCGGCTTCGACGTCGCCTGGACGTACGACCACCTCTCCTGGCGCTCCCTCGCCGACGAGCCGTGGCACGCGACCGTGCCGACGCTCACCGCGGCGGCGATGGTGACCTCGCGCATTCGGCTCGGCACCTTCGTCGCGAACCCGAACTTCCGTGACCCGGTGCCGTTCGCGAAGGAGCTCGGGACCCTCGATCAGATCGCGGGCGGGCGCGTGGTCTCCGGGCTCGGCTCCGGTGGCACGGGTTTCGACGCGCACGTGCTCGGTCAGGCCGCGCTGTCGCCCCGGCAGCGCCACGATCGCTACGTCGAGTTCGTGGAGGCGCTCGATCGGCTGCTCCGCTTCGAGGAGCCCGGCTCAGGCGGCATCTCGTACGCGGGTGACTGGTTCACGGCCGAACGTGCCCGGATGGTCGGTGCGCCGGCCCAGCCGCCGCGTCTGCCGATCCAGCTCGCGGCGAACGGTCCGCGCGGCCTCGCGCTCGCCGCGCGGCTCGCCGACGGCTGGATCACGACGGGGCGCTCCGAGCTCGACGCGGAGGCGTGGTGGCGGCACGTCGGCGAGCTGTCGCAGCGCTTCGCGGAGGCGTGCGCCGCCCAGGGCCGCGAGGTCGCCGGCGTCGCCCGGGTGCTCTCGCTCGACGAGGGCGAGCGATACTCGCTCGCGAGCGCCGCCGCGTTCGAGGACGCCGTCGAACGGGCCCGGGCGCTCGGCTTCGACGAGGTCGTCGCGCACTGGCCGCGCGAGTCCGGCATCTACGCCGGCGACGAGCGGGTGCTCGAGGACGTCGCCGCCCGGCTGCCCGCTCTGCGCTGAGACGGTGCGCCCGGGCGGAGCGCCACCGCGCCGCCCCGCCGCGCCGCAGCGCTGGGAAGGCGCCGTGAGTCGGCCGCTGGCGAGCAGATACCGTTGAGGGCATGTCAGCCCCCCGCCGCAAGCCCCTGCTCCTGTGGGAGCCGTTCCCGTACCTCGCGCTCTTCGTCGTGCTGCTGGCGACGAGCTTCGTGCGGCCGGGGGCCGAGCCGTGGCTGTTCTGGCCGCTCATCGTGCTGCTCACGGTGGCGCTCGTCTACCTGGTGATCTCGATCGGCCGGGAGAAGCGGGGCGCGAACCCCGACCAGTGGGGAAACCTCCTCGGGGTCGACGACCTCACCCTCGTCGAGGCTCCCTCGGCCTACCGCGAGCTGCGCACCGTCGTGCCGATCGACGGCGCCGCGCATCGGCAATCGGGCATCGAGATCGCCCGCACGCAGGGCGGACCCGAGCAGCCGGCGGTGCTCGTGCCGCGCGCGAGCCGCTGGATGGCCCGCCGCTACCGGGTCGGCGTGCAGCTCGTCGGCGGGCAGCGACCCCGGCACGCGGGCTACCTCGGTCAGGCGGCGGAGGACCGCTACGTGGACCGGCTCGACGCGCTGCGCGGCGAGGGCAGGTACGTGCGAGTGCCGGCGCGCATCGTCGGCGACGGCCGGCCGTTCAAGGTGGAGCTCGACCTCAGCGGACTCGACGAGGCGATCTGAACCGGCTCGCCCGGCGCGCTGAAGCCCGGGTCAGGAGGCCTGGCCGTCTTCCTCGCGCGCGAGCTGCTCGCGCACCTGATCCATGTCGAGCTCGCGGACCTGCGAGACGAGGTCGTCGAGCACCGGGCGGGGAAGCGCACCGGCCTGAGCGAAGACGCCGATGCCGTCCTTGAACGCCATGATCGTCGGGATCGAGGTGATGTTCATCGCCGCGGCGAGCTGCTGCTGGTCCTCGGTGTCGACCTTCGCGAAGACGAGGTCGGGGTTCGCCGCGGCCGCGGCCTCGTAGTTCGGCGCGAACTGCAGGCAGGGGCCGCACCAGGACGCCCAGAAGTCGACGAAGACGGTGCCGCCCTCGAGGATCGTCTTCTCGAAGGTGTCCATGGTGAGCGCGACGGTAGCCATGCGCGCCAGCCTACGTGCCGCAGCTTTGAAGCCGCCCAGTGTTCGCTCTCGGCGATGGCCGGGCGATGCCCCGCGCTTCCGCCGATTCGAGCAGCCTCGGCGCTATCGTGAGGGCGTGACTGAGCACGGTCCCGATGAGGCCGAACGGGCGACGGATGCCGCCATCCGGAGCACCCCGGCGGGCGTGCTCGCGCCGCCGCCCGCGGGGTGGGCGGCGAGGGCGGCCGAGCTCGATCGCGCCATCCCCGACTTCGACTGGCGCGCGCTTCCGGCCGGGGCCGAGCGGCTCTGGTTCGACGTCCCGAGCGGCCGGCTCGCCGGCCTCGGCATGGGGCCGGCCGACGGCGCCCGGGTGCTCCTCGTCCCGGGCGCGACCGGGTCGAAGGAGGACTTCGTCCTCATGCTGCCGCTTCTCGTCGACGCCGGCTACCGGGTCGAGGCGTTCGATCTCGCGGGGCAGTACGAGTCGGCCGGGGCCGGCCCGTGGCGACTCGATCCGCCCGCCGCCCGCTACGAGCGCTCCCTCTTCCTGGACGATCTCCTCGCGGTGCTCGCCGCGGGTCGCGGGCCGGCGCACGTGCTCGGTTACAGCTTCGCGGGCACGCTCGCCCAGGAGGCGCTGAGCCGCGAGCCAGATCGCTTCGCGAGCCTGGCGCTGCTCTCGAGCCCACCGGAGCCGGGGCAGGCGTTCCGTGGGGTCAAGCGCATCGGCGCGGTCTCGGGATTCACCACGCCGCGGCAGGGGGCCGCCCTCATGCTGTGGGGCATCCGGAACAATCTGAACCGTGTGCCGCCCGGCCGGCTCGCCTTCGTGCGCGAGCGGTTCCGGCTGACGCGGCGCGACAGCGTGGACGATCTCATCGCCTGCATGATGGCGACCCCTGACCTGCGGCGCGAGGTCGCGGCATCCGCCATCCCGAAGCTCGTCGCGGTCGGGGCGCACGATCTCTGGCCGACCGAGCTGCACGAGCGCTCGGCGCGCGAGCTCGGCGCGCGCTTCGTCGTGTATCCGACGGGGCACAGCCCCTGCGAGACGACGCCGCACCAGCTCGTCCGCGACCTGCTGGCGCTTTACGCCACGGCCTGATCGCCGGCGTCCGCTGCCGCATCACGCGCAGCCTCCCGGTGTTCGGCCCGCCTGGCGAGCGCGGGCCACTCGCGCCACTCCACGGCGAGCGTGTGAAACGCCATCCGCAGTCGGCGGCCGAGGGCGGCCCAGCTGTCGAAGGGGCGCGCCGACACCTCGACGACGAGCGTGGGCTCGTACGCGACCGACATGCCGGGGCGGAGCCACCAGGCGAGATCGAGGTCGTCGTGCACGTCGGCGCGGTCGCGGTGCACGATCCCGCGCAGCTCGCGCCAGGCGTCGGCCCGGAGCGCGTAGTTCGAGCCGAACAGCGGGGGATGGCCGAGCAGGATGCCGATGGCCCAGAAGTAGCCGCCGATGTAGAGGTACCTGGCGACCCAGCGGGTGAACGCGGTGCCGCCGTAGAAGCGGCCCGGGCCGGTGACGGCGGTCGGGGCGTCGGTGCGAGCCATCCGCTCCTCGACGCGGGCCAGCCAGTCGGACGGGGGCACCGAGTCCGCGTCGAGGCGGGCGAGCAGTTCACCGCGGGCGGCGTCGAAGCCCGCGGCCGTGGCGGGCCAGATGCCGCGCCGGGGCTGCGTCACCACTCGGGCGCCGGCCGCGAGCGCCACGGCGGCCGAGTCGTCGCGGGAGCCGTTGTCGACGACGATCACCTCGTCGGGCGGACGGGTCTGCCCGGCGAGTGCGGCGAGGCACGCCCGGAGCATGGCGGCATCGTCCAAGCAGGGGATGACGACCGAGATGCTGCCCATCACCCCGGAGTCTAGACCCGGGGTGCGCGCCGACGCCGGTGGCAGGGCAGACTGGATCCGGCGCGTCATCCGCGTCGCCGTCGTCGGGATCGGCAACGTGGGAATAGCTTCGGGGCCCGCCTCGTTCACACTCTATGCAAACGCATTGAACAGCCATCGACCCGCACCCCAGGAGGACGCCGTGCAGTTCGGAATCTTCACCGTCAGCGACATCACGCAGGACCCGACGACCGGCCGCACGCCGACCGAGGCGGAGCGGATCCAGGCGACGATCGCGATCGCCAAGCACGCCGAAGAGGTCGGCCTCGACGTCTTCGCGCTCGGCGAGCACCACAACCCGCCGTTCTGGTCCTCGTCGCCCACGACGACGCTCGCCTACATCGCCGGCCAGACCTCGACGCTGCAGCTCTCCACCGCGACGACGCTCATCACCACGAACGACCCGGTGAAGATCGCCGAGGACTACGCGATGCTGCAGCACGTCTCCGGGGGGCGCGCCGACCTCATGATCGGCCGCGGCAACACCGGGCCGGTCTACCCCTGGTTCGGCAAGGACATCCGCCAGGGCCTGCCCATCGCCGTCGAGAGCTACGAGCTGCTGCACCGCCTCTGGCGCGAGGACGTCGTCGACTGGGAGGGCAAGTTCCGTACCCCGCTGCAGGGCTTCACCTCGACGCCCAGGCCGCTCGACGGCGTGCCGCCGTTCGTCTGGCACGGCTCGATCCGCACGCCGGAGATCGCCGAGCAGGCCGCCTACTACGGCGACGGCTTCTTTGCGAACCACATCTTCTGGCCCGCCTCGCACACCCAGCGCATGATCGCGCTGTACCGGCAGCGCTTCGAGCACCACGGCCACGGCACCGCCGCGCAGGCGATCGTCGGCCTCGGCGGCCAGGTCTTCATGCGCCGCAACTCGCAGGACGCGGTGCGCGACTTCCGGCCCTACTTCGACAACGCGCCCGTCTACGGTCACGGCCCGAGCCTCGAGGAGTTCAGCCAGCAGACTCCGCTCACCGTCGGCAGCCCGCAGGAGGTCATCGACCGCACCCTCGGATTCCGCGACTACGTGGGCGACTACCAGCGCCAGCTGTTCCTCGTCGACCACGCGGGCCTGCCGCTGAAGACCGTGCTCGAGCAGCTCGACCTGCTCGGCGAGGTCGTCGGGGTGCTCCGCACCGAGTTCGCGAAGAACCGCCCCGCCGAGGTGCCCGACGCCCCGACGCACGCCGCCCTCGTCGCCGCGAAGTACGGTGACGAGGCGCCCCGCCAGGCGACCCCGAACGCCAACCGCGGCGACAACCTGACCGTGGGCGCCTCGCCCTATCAGGACGCCGCCGCCCCCACCGGCTCGGCCTTCGGGCCCGCCGCGACCCGTGCCGGAGGTGCACGTTGACCGCCAAGCAGATCGTCGTCGTCTCGGCCGGGCTCTCCACGCCGAGCTCCACCCGTCAGCTCGCCGACCGGCTCGCCGCCGATGCGGTGGCCGCCCTCGCCGAGCGAGGGGTCGAAGCGGAGGTGCGCACCTTCGAGCTGCGCGAGCTCGCCCACGACATCACGAACCACCTGCTGCTGGGCTTCGCGCCGCCGAAGCTCGAGGAGGCGCTCGACGCCGTGGCCTCGGCCGACGGGCTCATCGCGGTCACGCCGATCTTCACGACGAGCTACGCGGGCCTGTTCAAGTCGTTCATCGACGTGATCGACCCGCAGGCGCTCACCGACCTCCCGGTGCTCCTCGGCGCGACCGGCGGCACGCCCCGGCACTCGCTCGCGATCGACTACGCGATGCGGCCGCTGTTCACCTATCTGCACGCGGTGCCGGTGACCACCGGGGTGTTCGCCGCCACGAGCGACTGGGGCGGCGCGGACGGCGACGGCGTGCGCTCGCTGCCCGAGCGGATCTTCCGCGGTGCGAAGGAGTTCGCCGAGCTCGTCGAGCGCACCGACCGCTCGCAGCACGTCGCCGACCCGTTCCGGCTCGACCGGCCGATGGGTCACCTCATCGGCGGCCTCGCCGGCGAGTAACCCTCCGCCCCCGGAACCGAGTTGCCCGACTTTCATGAAAGTTGGGCAACTCGGCGTTTCGGCGGGCTCAGGGGGCGAAGCGGCGGACGAGCGCGTCGACCCCGAGGCCCGCGACGATCGCGACCGGGATCGAGACGACGAGGGCGAGCAGCGGCTGCTCGGCGAACGCCGAACCGACCACCGCCCCCATCGCCGTGTTGAACACCGCCCAGGCGAGCCCGGCCGCCGCCGACAACGGGAGGTACCGGCCGAGCGGAATCCGCACGGCCCCGGCGGCGAGGTTCACGGCGATGCGGGCGAAGGGCACGTAGCGGGCGGTGAACACGAGCACCGCGGTGCGCCGGCCCACGGTGCGTCGCACCCGTTCGATCGCGGCGGCCACCCGCGGCCTCCGCTGCCACGCCCAACGATCGAGGCCTCCCGCACGGCCGATGGCGTAGCAGGCGAGGTCGCCGACGACGGCGCCGACCGCGGCGACCGGGACCACGAGGAGGGGATTCGGGTGCCCCGTCGTCGCCGCGAGCGCCCCGAGCGCCACGACGAGCGTCTCGCTCGGCAGGATGACGAGGAAGGCATCGCCGACGACGAGCGCGAAGAGCGCGGGCAGCAGCCAGGGCGAGGCGGCGAGCGATCCGAGGGCGTCGACTGACACCCCGCCTTGCTATCCCGGCGGGGTGAACGGCGGGTGGCCGAGCGGCGACCGGCCCGCGACCGCGGTCAGTCGTCGAGCACGAAGGTGACTTCGAGCGTCACCGACCAGCCGGTGATCACCCCGTCGCTCGCCTCGATCTTCTGCTCCTTCACCCACGCCCCCGAGACGTTCCGGAGCGTCTCCGACGCCCGGGCGACGCCCGCGGAGATCGCGTCGTCGAAGCTCTGCTCGGAGCGCGCGGTGATGGTGGTCACGCGGGCGACGGATGCCATGGGATCCTCCTCGATCGGGGTGGCGGCGGTCGCGGATGCGGCACCGCTCCGTCCATGCAACGCCGCCTGCAGCCCGGCGGCAAGCGCCGAGCGCCGTCCGTCCGGCGACGCGTTCGCGACCGGTCGGCGAACGCCCGCCGACGCGGCGGTGAATCCTCGGTGCCCGGGGCCGCTTCGGCGCCGAGCGGCGGTGCGCTCGGGCACCCTGGTCTCGTGAAGGTCGCGATCCTCGCCGAATCGTTCCTCCCGCACATGAACGGGGTCACCCACTCGCTCCTCCAGGTGCTGGGTCACCTGGAGCGCGCCGGACACGAGGCGCTCGTCGTCGCGCCGCGCGCCGGCCGCGTCCCCGAGCAGGCGCTCCGCGGTGCGCGGCTGCTCCAGCTGCCCTCGACGCCGCTGCCTCGCTATCCGCAGGTGCGGATCGCGGTCCCCGGTGTGCGCCGGCTCGCCGCCGCGCTCGCCGAGTTCGCCCCCGACGTGGTGCACCTCGCCTCGCCGTTCGTGCTCGGCTGGCAGGGCGTGCGCGCCGCCGAGGCGATCGGGGTACCGAGCGTCGCGGTCTACCAGACGGATGTCCCGGCCTACGCCGCGCGGTACGGCGTGCCGGCCGCGACCCCGGCGCTGGAGCGGCACGTCGCCCGACTGCACGGCCGGGCGACGCTCACGCTCGCCCCGTCGAGCTCGGCGCTCGAGCGCCTGGACGCGCTCGGCGTCCGGGATGCACGGCTCTGGCGTCGCGGGGTCGATCTCGAGCGCTTCCGCCCCGCTCGGCGCGACGAGGCCTGGCGGCGGCGCATCGCGCCCGGTGGCGAGGTCGTCGTGGGGTACGTCGGCCGGCTCGCCCCGGAGAAGCAGGTCGAGGACCTGCTGGCCCTTCGCGACGTGCCCGGCATCCGGCTCGTCGTCGTCGGCGACGGCCCGTCCCGCGACGAGCTCGAGGCGCTGCTGCCCGACGCCGTCTTCACCGGTTTTCTGGGCGGCGACGAGCTCGCGACGGCCCTCGCGAGCTTCGACGTGTTCGTGCACCCGGGTGAGAGCGAGACGTTCTGCCAGACGGTCCAGGAGGCGCACGCGAGCGGCGTCCCGGTGGTCGCCACCGGGGCCGGCGGTCCGCTCGACCTGGTCCGGCAGAGCGTCGACGGCTGGCTGTACCGACCGGGGGATCTCGCCGAGTTCGCCGCCCGCGTGGCCGACCTCGCGGGTGATGCCGCGAAGCGCCGCGCCTTCGGCCGGGCAGCCCGCCGCAGCGTCGAGGGCCGGGGCTGGGACGTGCTCTGCGAGGAGCTGCTCGGGCACTACCGCGACGCGCGGGCGCTCGCCGCGGGCGTCTCGAAGGCGGTCGCCGAGGCCGCGTCGCCGGATGCCTCGTCCGCCGCTCGGTCGAGGCAGCCTCGCCGCGGCGCGAGTGACGCACGGGCGGTGCCGAGCACCCCGCTCCGCTTCGTCGCCGTGGGCGACTCGCTCACCGAGGGGCTCTGCGACGACTCGCGCACGGCGCCGGGGGAGTACCGCGGCTGGGCCGACCGGTTGGCGATGCTGCTCGCGATGAGTCGGCCCGGTCCCGGTGTCGAGTACGCGAACCTGGCCGTCCGCAGTCGCCGCATCCGCGACGTCGTCGACGAGCAGCTGCCCGCGGCGATCGGGCTCGGCGCGGAGCTCGTCGGCGTCTTCGTGGGCGGCAACGACCTGGTGCAGCGCGGCGCCGACCCCGTCGCGCTCGCCGAGCGGCTGGGCGAGGGCATCCGAGCGGCCGCCGACACGGGCTGCCGGGTGCTCGTCGTCACGCCCTTCCTGCCCGAGCGCTGGGAGGTCAGGGGACTCCGCGCCCGGTTCGCCCGCTTCGACGAGCGGCTCCGTGAGCTCGCCGCGGAGCACGGCGCCGTCCTCGTCGACGTCGAGCACGCGCCGGAGCTGCGCGCCCGTTCCAGCTGGGCAGCGGACCGGGTGCACCTGAACCCCGCCGGCCACCGCACCCTCGCCTACGCCGCGGCGCGCGCGCTCGGCATCCCCGACGCCGCCGTCCTCGCGGACCTCGAGCTCGCCCTGCACGACGGCGCGCACTCGACGCGGGTCTCGGGGCCGACCTGGATGGCGGTGCACGTGCTGCCGTGGGTGGTCCGCCGACTGCGCGGGCGGACCGCGGGCGAAGGGCGCTTCCCGAAGCGTCCCGCGCTGGCCGCGCTGCGGGTTCCGGCCCCCGCCGAGGCCGCTCTGCTAGAGTCGAAGCGGTTGCCCGAGTGGTCACCGCCTCGCAGCTCTGCCTCGCAGCAGGCTGCGAACCGCAACTGAACACCGAGCACCTTCGGAGCAGGCCGGCAGGAAGCTGGTCCCCTGTGGTGGCTTACCGACTCGATTCGGTGGACTTCTACTGGTGGCCAGCGTGAGTGCATCGTCCTGATGCGATTCGTATTGCCTGTTCCTGCTCCTTCGTATGCAGTCGTGCCCACACGGGGTGCGACGGGAAACAAAGGAGAGAGACCTCTTGGAAGGTCCTGAAATCACGTTCGCCGAGACCGTCATCGACAACGGCAAGTTCGGCACCCGCACCATCCGCTTCGAGACCGGACGCCTCGCCCAGCAGGCGCAGGGCTCCGCGGTCGCCTACATCGACGAAGAGACCATGCTGCTCTCGGCGACGAGCGTCTCGAAGCAGCCGAAGGATCACTTCGACTTCTTCCCGCTCACGATCGACGTCGAGGAGCGCATGTACGCCGCGGGCCGCATCCCCGGCTCGTTCTTCCGCCGCGAGGGCCGCCCCTCGACCGAGGCGATCCTCACCTGCCGCCTGATCGACCGGCCGCTGCGCCCCTCCTTCGTCGAGGGCCTGCGCAACGAGGTCCAGGTCGTCGTGACCGTCCTCGCCATCGAGCCCGACGAGCTCTACGACGTGCTCGCCATCAACGCCGCGTCGCTCTCGACGCAGCTGTCCGGCCTGCCGTTCTCCGGCCCGGTCGCCGGCGTCCGCGTCGCGCTCATCGACGGCCAGTGGGTCGCGTTCCCGAAGCACAGCCAGCTCGAGGAGGCCGTGTTCAGCATGGTCGTCGCGGGCCGCGTCGTGACCGAGGCCGACGGCTCCGAGGACGTCGCGATCATGATGATCGAGGCCGAGGCCACCGACAACGCGTGGAACCTCATCCAGGCCGGCGCCGTGAAGCCCGACGAGACCGTCATCGCCCAGGGCATCGAGGCGTCGAAGCCCTTCATCAAGCAGCTCGTCGTCGCGCAGCAGCAGGTCGCCAAGACCGCCGCGAAGCCGACCGCCGACTACCCGACCTTCCCGCCCTACCAGGCGGACACGAAGGCCGTCGTCGAGGCGCTCGCGCTCGACGAGCTCAAGGGCATCTACCAGATCGCCGGCAAGGTCGAGCGCCAGGACGCCGACGACGCGCTCAAGGCGCGCGTCAAGGAGCAGGTCGCGGCCAAGGTCGAGGCGGGCGAGCTGCCCGAGTCGGCGAACGCCGAGGTCTCCGCCGCCTACAAGTCGGTGACGAAGCACGTCGTGCGTTCGCGGGTCCTCGAGGAGGGCGTCCGCATCGACGGCCGCGGCCTCGCCGACATCCGCCCGCTCGACGCCGAGGTGCAGGTCGTGCCCCGCGTGCACGGTTCGGCCATCTTCCAGCGCGGCGAGACCCAGATCCTGGGCGTCACCACGCTGAACATGCTGAAGCTCGAGCAGCAGATCGACTCGCTGAGCCCGGTCACCAAGAAGCGCTACATGCACAACTACAACTTCCCGCCCTACTCGACCGGTGAGACCGGCCGCGTCGGGTCGCCGAAGCGTCGCGAGATCGGGCACGGCGCACTCGCCGAGCGCGCGCTCGTGCCGGTGCTGCCCACGCGCGAGGAGTTCCCCTACGCGATCCGTCAGGTGTCCGAGGCCCTCGGCTCCAACGGCTCGACCTCGATGGGCTCCGTCTGCGCCTCGACCCTGTCGCTGCTGAACGCCGGTGTGCCGCTGCGCGCCCCGGTCGCCGGCATCGCCATGGGCCTCATCTCCGACACCGTGAACGGCGAGACCCGCTACGCGGCGCTCACCGACATCCTCGGTGCCGAGGACGCGCTCGGCGACATGGACTTCAAGGTCGCCGGCACGAGCGAGTTCGTCACGGCCATCCAGCTCGACACGAAGCTCGACGGCATCCCCGCCTCGGTGCTCGCCGGCGCGCTGACCCAGGCCAAGGAGGCCCGCACCACCATCCTCGCCGTGCTCAACGCGGCGATCGACGGCCCGGACGAGATGGCCCCGACCGCTCCGCGCGTCATCAGCGTGCAGATCCCGGTCGACAAGATCGGCGAGCTGATCGGCCCGAAGGGCAAGACGATCAACGCGATCCAGGACGAGACCGGCGCCGACATCTCCATCGAGGAGGACGGCACCGTCTACATCGGCGCCACCGACGGCCCCTCGGCCGAGGCGGCCCGCGCCCAGGTGAACGCGATCGCGAACCCCACCAACCCGGAGGTCGGCGAGCAGTTCCTCGGCACCGTCGTGAAGATCGCCACCTTCGGCGCCTTCGTGTCGCTGCTGCCGGGCAAGGACGGCCTGCTGCACATCTCCGAGGTGCGCAAGCTCGCCGGCGGCAAGCGCGTCGAGAACGTCGAGGACGTGCTGGGCGTCGGGCAGAAGCTGCTCGTCGAGATCACCAAGATCGACGACCGCGGCAAGCTCTCGCTCGCCCCGGTCCTGCAGGAAGACGCCGACGCCGAGGGTCGTGCCGCCACTGGCGAGCACACCGACGCGCCGGCCGAGGGCGCCGAGGTCGAGTGACCGCGGTTCCCGCCTGACACGCGGATGCCCCGCCCGATTCGTTCGGGCGGGGCATCCGTCGTTTCCGGGCCGCTGCGGACGACGCGCAGCGCCGGCCCGTCGCTCAGAGCGGGAGATAGCCCGCGCTGCGGAACAGCTCGTCGCGCTCGGCGAGGGCGCGCTCGGCGGCGGCCCGGGCCTCGGCCCGGCCGAGCAGCTGCTCGCGGTCGGTGCGGCGGCTGGCGCGGCGCAGGCCCCAGCTCGCGAGCCCGAGGCCGCTGCGGACGGCGAGGCCGGCGAGGCGGCCGGCGCCGGGGGAGAGGGTGGCGGTGGTCATGATGGTCACTCCTTCCGAGTGCGGTCCTGGGTGGCCTCGCCGCGCACGAGCGGGAAGGCGTTGAGGTGGATCTGCACGGGCATGGAGCCCGGCGTGGGCGTGCGCTTGTAGCGCTCGCCGAACTTCAGGAACACCGCGTCGATCTCGGCGACGAGCTCGGCGAGCTGCTCGACGGTGAGCCGGAGGTTGATCGTGTCGCTGGTGGCGACCTCGAGCCACTCCTTGCCGAAGACGTGCGGGCCGTCGGCGACGAAGTCCCGGTAGTTGCGGTCGCGGATCGTGAGCCACTCGTCTTCGACGAGCTTCGCGGCCAACCGCTCGGCGCTGCCCGGGGGCAGGTCCTGCGGGTCGGGTACGGCGACCGAGCCGGGCGTGCGCTCCCACCACCGTTCGCGGCCGGTGCCGCGGCTGGTGTCCTCGCGGACGAGGCCGGCGCGCTCGAGCTGGCGGAGGTGGTAGCTCATGGAGCCGCTCGACTCGCTCAGCCGTTCGCCGAGGCCGCTCGCGGTGAGCGGGCCGTAGGAGGACAGCTCGTCGTAGATGCGGATGCGGAGCGGGTGGCCGAGCGACTTCAGGGCCGTCGCCGACAGCACATGGTCGATGCCGGGATGGCGGGTGCTGCTCGGCTGTGCCGCGATGTGGGACGGGGTGGTGTCGCTCATGGATGCAAAGATACCCTTGCAAAGAAAGCTTTGCAAGTATTTATTTGCAAGTATTCGTTTGCAACGGTTTCTTTGTGATCGCGCCGCGCGCGGTGCGGCTCAGCGATCGAGCAACGGCCCGAGTCGGTAGGGGATGAGCTCGCCCATCGAGAGCGAGGTCTCGGTGCGTTCGACCCCGTCGACCGCGAGGATCTCCCCGTCGATGCGGAAGAGGTCGTGCGCGTCGCGGCAGACGACGCGCACCAGGAGATCGACCGATCCGGAGAGGCCGTGCGCCTGCAGCACCTCGGGGATCGCCGCGATCCGCTCGACCACCTCCGAGAGCCGCTTCTGGCGCACGTGCACCGCGACGAAGGCCTCGAGCGGGTACCCGAGCGGCGCCGGATCGATCGCGCGCTCGAAGGAGGCGAAGGCGCCGGATGCCTCGAGCCGGGCGAGCCTGGCCTGCACCGTGTTGCGGCTGAGACCGAGCCGCTCCGCCAGGGCGACGACGGTCGCCCGGTGGTCGGCGGCGAGGGCGGCGAGGAGGGCGCGGTCGAGCTGGTCGAGAGTGCTCATGCTGCGCAGTGTAGCGAGATTGTGTGGATTCCGATTGAGCAACATGCTCAGTCGATACGGCGATGCTTGAGCTGTGTGACCTTCGGACGTAGCCTCGGGGGTATCCGGCGACGTGGCCGGCGAGTCGGAGGGCCCACGAAGCGCTCCGCCGAAACAGGAGGATCAACGATGACCCTTTCCGACCGGGATGCGACCGGACTCTTGACGAGGCCCGGGTCGTTCGTTCAGCTCGTCGACGAGACGGGCGCCCGGCGCCACGATGCCGAGTTCGACCCCTGGGTCGCCGACGTCGACGCCGCGGCGCTCGGCCGGCTCTACCGGGACATGGTCATCGTCCGCCGGCTCGACGCCGAGGGCGTCGCCCTGCAGCGCCAGGGCGAGCTGGGGCTCTGGCCGCCGCTCGCCGGGCAGGAGGCCGCGCAGATCGGCTCCGTCCGTGCGCTGCACGACGACGACTTCGCGTTCACCAGCTACCGCGAGCTGGCGGTCGCCTGGGCGCGCGGCGTCCCGCCCGAGGGCCTCGTCGCCACCTGGCGCGGCACCGCGTCGTCCGGCTGGGACCCGGCCGCGCATCGCGTCGCCGTGCCGCAGATCATCATCGGTGCGCAGGCGCTGCACGCCACCGGCTACGCCATGGGGCTGCGCTGGGACCACTCCGACGCGGCGGCGATCGCGTACTTCGGCGACGGCGCGACGAGCGAGGGCGACGTCAGCGAGGCGTTCGTCTTCGCCTCGAGTTTCGAGGCGCCCGTCGTCTTCTTCTGCCAGAACAACCAGTGGGCGATCTCCGAACCCGTCGGGCTGCAGTCCAAGCAGGAGCTGGCCCGCCGTGCCGACGGCTTCGCGATGCCCGGCATCCGGGTCGACGGCAACGACGTCCTCGCGGTGCTCGCCGTCACCCGCATGGCCCTCGAACGCGCCCGCCGCGGTGAAGGCCCGAGTCTCATCGAAGCGGTGACCTACCGGATGGGGCCGCACACGACCGCCGACGATCCCAGCCGGTATCGCGACGACACGGAGCTCGCCGCCTGGCGCGAGCGCGACCCCATCGCCCGCGTGCTGGCGCTCCTCGACGGACTCGGCGCCGACGTCGCCGGCCTCGAACGCGAGACCGCCGAAGCTGCAGGCCGCGCGGCCGCCGAGCTCCGTGCCGCGTGCCTCGGCCTCACCGACCCGCCCGCGCTCAGCGTCTTCGATCACGTCTACGCGGAGCCCAACACCCACGTCGAGCGTCAGCGCGAACGGTACGCGCGGTATCTCGCGCTCTTCGACGGGACGCCCGACGAGGCATCCGACGAGCACGGAGGCGCGCGATGACCACGCTCACCCTCGGCAAGGCCCTGAACCGAGGCCTCCGCAACGCCCTCGCCGCCGACGACCGCGTCGTGCTCATGGGCGAGGACATCGGCACCCTCGGCGGGGTGTTCCGCATCACCGACGGGCTCCAGGCGGAGTTCGGCCGCGAGCGGGTCGTCGACTCGCCGCTCTCGGAGGCGGGGCTCATCGGCACCGCGGTCGGGCTCGCGTACCGCGGGTTCCGTCCGGTCGTCGAGATCCAGTTCGACGGATTCATCTACCCGGGCTTCGACCAGATCGTCGCGCAGGTGGCGAAGCTGCACTATCGCTCGCGGGGTGCGGTGAAGGTCCCGATCACGATCCGCGTGCCGTTCGGCGGCGGGATCGGCGCCGCCGAGCATCACTCGGAGTCTCCCGAGGCGTACTTCGCGCACACCGCCGGGCTCCGGGTGGTGGTCTGCTCGAACCCGGCCGACGCGCACGTGATGATCCAGCAGGCGATCGCGAGCGACGATCCCGTGCTCTTCTTCGAGCCGAAGCGCCGCTACCACGTGAAGGGCGAGGTCGACGAGGAGGCGAGCCTCGCCGACGCGAAGCCGATGGGCATCGCGACGGTCGTCACCGCGGGCGACGACGTGACGCTCGTCACCTACGGCGGACTCGTGCAGACGGCGAAGGACGCCGCGGTCGCCGCGGCCGAGGACGGCATCTCCATCGAGGTCATCGACCTCCGCTCGCTCGCCCCCGTGGACTATCCGACGCTCGAGGCCTCGCTGCGACGCACCGGGCGGCTCGTGATCGCGCACGAGGCCGGGCAGCAGGGCGGCGTGGGCGCGGAGATCGCGGCGAGCCTCACCGAGCGCTGCTTCGACTTCCTCGAGCACGCGCCGGTCCGGGTCACCGGGCACGACATCCCCTACCCGCCGGCGAAGCTCGAGCAGCACCATCTGCCGGATCTCGACCGCATCCTCGACGGCGTCGACCGGGTCCTCGGCCGCGCGAACTCGCTCTCGGAGGTCGAGGCATGAGCGGCGTGCGGGCATTCGCGCTTCCGGACCTCGGCGAGGGGCTGACGGAGTCCGAGCTCGTCGCGTGGCGGGTCTCGGTCGGCGACCGGATCGAGCTCAACCAGATCGTGGCGGACGTCGAGACGGCGAAGGCCGTCGTCGAGCTGCCCTCGCCGTTCGCGGGGGTGATCACGGCGTTGCACGCCGAGCCGGGGCAGACGGTCGAGGTCGGCGCCCCGCTCTTCTCGTGCGAGACCGGCGACGCCGCGGTCGCCGATGCCCCCGCCGGGGGTGCGTCGAAAGACGCGGATGCCTCGGGCGTAGCGGATGCCGCAGGCGAGGCGCCCGAGGAGCCGGATCGCGAGCCGACCCTCGTCGGCTACGGGGCGACGGCGGATCGCGGGCCGCGGCGGCGCCAGCGGCCCGCGTCCCCGGGCGCGGGCGCCGGAGGCGGTACCTCGGTCGCGGGCAGCGGCGCGGCATCCGGTGCCGGCCCGGTCGTGGCGCCGTCGCGGCGCGGCGAACGGCCCCGTTCGACGCCGCCGGTGCGCCGGCTGGCGCGGGAGCTCGGCCTCGACCTCGAAGCGATCGAGGGCACGGGCGAGCGCGGGCTGATCACCCGCGACGACGTCGAGCGCGCCGCGACCGCCGCACCGATCCCAGCGACCGAGGCGTCCGCGACGGCCCCTCCGGCGGGCGGTCGCCCGGCGGAGACGCGGATCCCGATCCGCGGGGTCCGCAAGCACACCGCCGCCGCCATGGTGCGCAGCGCGTTCACCGCGCCGCATGTGACCGAGTTCCTCACCGTCGACGTGACCGCGACGATGGATCTCCTGCGCGGCATCCGCGAGGACCGTGAGTTCGCCGGCCACCGGATCACCCCCCTGGCCATCGTCGCCAAGGCGGTCTGCCTCGCCGCGGCGCGCACCCCCGAGGTGAACGCCCGCTGGGACGAGGAGGCGCAGGAGATCGTGCAGTTCGGCGGCGTCAACCTCGGCATCGCCGCGGCGACCGAGCGGGGGCTCGTCGTCCCCGTCATCCCGGGAGCGGAACGGATGACGCTCGTGCAGCTGGCCGACGCCATCGGCGCACTCGCGGAGACCGCCCGGGCGGGGCGCACGAGCCCGGCCGAGCTCTCGGGAGGCACGATCTCGATCACGAACATCGGCGTCTTCGGCATCGACGCGGGCACGCCGATCCTGAATCCCGGAGAGGCGGCGATCCTCGCGACGGGCCAGGTGCGCCGGCAGCCGTGGGAGCATCGCGGCGAGATCGCGCTCCGAGAGGTGATGACGCTCTCGCTCTCCTTCGACCATCGGCTCGTGGACGGCGCGCAGGGCTCCCGATTCCTCGGCGACGTCGGTCGCCTCCTGCGGGAGCCGGGGCTCGCCCTGACGATGTGAGCGGACCGCGGCGGGGGATGGCGGCACCGTCCCCCGCGGCGTAGCCTCGGGCTGGCGGGCCGTGCGCGCGGCCCGGGACGGAGGCCAGGATGGACGACCGCACGCTGCTCCTCGCCGACGAGACCGCCCAGGCGCTCGCCGGGACGCCGTTCGAGCACGCCGTCGATCATCTCGTCGCGAGCTACGAGACCGGGGACTTCTCGGCGGGGGTCCGGTTCCTCGACCGCGTCGCCGTCGTCGCGGACGAGCTCGGCCACCACCCCGACGTGCACGTGCGCTGGGGCTCGGTCACCTTCGAACTGCGGTCGCACGACGTCGGCGGGGTGACCCGGCGCGACGTCGAGCTCGCGCAGCGCATCCACGCGCTCGCGAGCGAGTAGCCTCGGCCGCAGGCTGCCGGCGATCAGTCGAGTTCGTAGACGACCCGTTCCGTCTCGCCGCCACGGGCGGGAGCGAACACGAGTTCGCGCGCGACCTCGGCGAAGCCGAGCTTCGCGAGCACCGCTCGGGAACCTGCGTTGTCCGCGGCCACCCTGGCGCGCACGGGCCGCTCGGGCAGGCCGTCGAGCAACAGACGGAGGGCGCGGGTGGCGATGCCGCGACCCCAGTGGTCGGGGTCGATCCACGAGTCGAGCACGGCCGCGCCCTGCTCCCGGCGGACCTCGACGTCGCCGACGATGCGGCCGTCGGCGCGCACGGTCCGGGTGGTGAGCGCGGGATCGGCGAGCCGCTCGGCCCAGCGGGCGGCGAACGTCGAACGATCGTCGTCGCCCGGCGTGAACGCGGCCTGCCGAACGGCGGTCTCGTCGTGGTGGAATCGGTACAGTGCGTCGAGATCGGCGGCGCGTGTGGGGCGCAGCGTCACGACATGAGGCTCGCCCATGTCATTTCCTCCAGAATGCCGCGGATGGTGGTCGCGGCGGGTCGGCGCCCAGGGGTGCGGGCGCTGTGCGGAGTGGAGTTCATGAGGCCGAAGGCGGCGTGTGCCCGGACTCTGAGCTCCTCTTCGGCCAGATCCGGCCGGAGTCGATCGAGCACGCCCACCCAGTGTTCGACGTACCTGCGCTGGAGGGTGCGCATCTCGTGCCGTGCGGCGTGGTCGAGCTGGGTGACCTCGCGCTCCTGCACGGCGATGACGTCGGCGTCGCCGACGGCGAACTCGACGTGGAATCGGATGAGGGCGCGGAGCGCCGCCTCGGGCGCCGCGTCGACGGCGAGCACGCGTTCGGCGCCGTCGAGGAGCGCCCGGCTCGCGTCGACCAGGATGGCGGCGAGCACGGCGCCCTTGCCGGGGAAGTGTCGGTAGACGGCCGGTCCGGAGACTCCGACGGCCGCGCCGAGCTCGTCGAGGGTGACCCCGGCATAGCCGCGGGCGGCGAAGAGGGTCGCCGCGGCATCGAGGATCGCGGCGCGTCGGTCGGCCTTCCGGAGGCTCCGCGGGGTGGGGGCCTCGACCTCGGTGCCACTCGTCATGCCGCTCCACCTGCTCGGGATTCAGTGAATGCAGGTTAACCGGGCGGCGTTCGCTCGGTCAACCGGGCGCGGGATCCCCGGGTGCGGGCGGCCGGGGTGGTCGCCCGGGGAGGAGCACGTCGCGCCGGGAGGCGCCGAAGCGCCGCGGAGGCCTCCGCGGGTGACCATCTCCTCCGGCGGTGCGAGCGGGCGGGGCGCGGTGGCAGCGGGATGCCGCACGCCGTGCTTGCCGTTTCGGTTAGTCGCCACTAACATAAACTCGAGTTAGCGGGCATTAACCGAATTTCCCGCCGACGCCACGATGGAGAGGCGGACATGGGCGCGTTGCAGACCGCAGTCGACCCGGCATCCGATCGCGCGGTCGCGAACGCCGCCGCCCACGCCGAGCTCGCCGCCGAGCTGCGCGAGCGGCTGGCGCGCGCCGCCCGCGGCGGCCCCGAGTCATCGCGGGAGCGCCACGTCGCGCGCGGCAAGCTGCTGCCGCGCGAGCGGGTCGAGCGGCTGCTCGACGAGGGCAGCCCGTTCCTCGAACTCTCCCCGCTCGCCGCTGAAGGGCTCTACGGGGGCGACTCGCCGGGTGCCGGGCTCATCACCGGCGTCGGCCTCGTGCACGGCCGACCCGTCATGGTCGTCTGCAACGACGCCACGGTGAAGGGCGGCACCTACTACCCGATGACGGTGAAGAAGCACCTCCGGGCGCAGGAGGTCGCGCTCGAGCACCGTCTGCCCTGCATCTCGCTCGTCGACTCCGGCGGCGCGTTCCTGCCGATGCAGGACGAGGTGTTCCCCGACCGCGAGCACTTCGGCCGCATCTTCTTCAATCAGGCGACCATGTCGTCGCGCCGTATCCCGCAGCTCGCCGCCGTCCTCGGCTCCTGCACCGCGGGCGGCGCCTACGTGCCGGCGATGAGCGACGAGACCGTGATCGTGCGCGGGCAGGGCACCATCTTCCTCGGCGGGCCGCCGCTCGTGAAGGCGGCCATCGGCGAGGTGGTCACGCCCGAGGAGCTCGGCGGCGGAGAGCTGCACGCGCGCACCTCCGGGGTCGTCGACCATCTCGCCGAGGACGACGAGCACGCCCTCGAGCTCGTCCGGGACATGGTCGCCACGCTCCCCGCGCCCGCCGAGCGCGCCTGGGCCGTGCGCGAGCCGCGCCCGCCGCTCGTCGATCCGGCCGAGCTCACGAGCGTCGTCCCCGTCGACGTGCAGCAGCCCTACGACGTGCGCGAAGTCATCGCCCGGCTCGTCGACGGCAGCGAGTTCGCCGAGTTCAAGCCCGACTACGGCGACACCCTCGTGACCGGCTTCGCCCACCTCGACGGGCACCCGATCGGCATCGTCGCGAACAACGGCGTGCTGTTCAGCGAATCGGCGCTGAAGGGCGCGCACTTCATCGAACTGTGCGACCAGCGCGGCATCCCGCTCGTCTTCCTGCAGAACATCTCCGGCTTCATGGTGGGCCGCGACGCCGAGGCCGGCGGCATCGCGAAAGACGGCGCGAAGATGGTCACCGCCGTCGCGACGACGCGCGTGCCGAAGCTCACCGTCGTCATCGGCGGCTCCTTCGGGGCCGGGAACTACTCGATGTGCGGGCGCGCGTACTCGCCCCGCTTCCTCTGGATGTGGCCGAACGCGCGCATCTCGGTGATGGGCGGCGAGCAGGCCTCCTCGGTGCTCGCCACCGTGAAGCGGGACCAGCTCGTCGCGCGCGGGGAAGACTGGCCAGAGGCCGACGAGGCGGCGTTCCGTGCGCCGATCCGAGCGCAGTACGAGGAGCAGGGCAGCCCGTACCACTCGACTGCGCGGCTCTGGGACGACGGCATCATCGAGCCCGGCGACACCCGCACGGCGCTCGCCCTCGCCCTCGAGCTGGCCAGCCGCACCCCGCTGCCCGAGCCCCGCTTCGGCCTGTTCAGGATGTGACCGCGATGACCGATCAGCAGCTCCGCCGCCCCGCCGGCCCCCGCCCCTTCGACCGCGTGCTCGTGGCCAACCGCGGCGAGATCGCCGTCCGCGTCATCCGCACCCTGCAGCGACTGGGCATCGATGCCGTCGCCGTCTACTCCGACGCCGACCGGGACGCCCCGCATGTCGCGCTCGCCGACCGTGCGGTGCGCATCGGACCCGCGCCGGCCGGTGAGAGCTACCTCGACCCCGAGCGCCTCGTGCGCGCCGCGGTCGAGAGCGGGGCCGAAGCGGTGCACCCGGGCTACGGCTTCCTCTCCGAGCACGCGGGCTTCGCCCACGCGTGCGCCGAGGCAGGGCTCATCTTCATCGGCCCGGGGGCGCGGGCGCTCGAGGTCATGGGCGACAAGATCCGGGCGAAGCGCCACGTCGCGGCGAGCGGCGTCCCGATCGTGCCGGGCGTGGCCGACCCGTCGCTCGACGACGAGGCTCTGCTGGAGGCCGCCGAGGGCGTCGGCTTCCCGATCCTCGTGAAGCCCTCGGCCGGCGGCGGAGGCAAGGGCATGGAGCTCGCGCACGACCGACGCGAGCTGGCGGCCGCGCTGCCGACGGCGCGTCGCGTCGCAGCGGCCGCGTTCGGCGACGACACGCTGCTCCTCGAGCGCTTCATCGAGCGCCCGCGGCACATCGAGGTGCAGGTGCTCGCCGACGCGCACGGCGGCGTGGTGCACCTCGGCGAGCGCGAGTGCTCGCTGCAGCGGCGCCACCAGAAGGTCATCGAGGAGGCACCCTCGGCGCTGCTCGACGAGGCGACGCGCGAGCGCATCGGCCTCGCGGCCTGCGAGGCGGCGAGAAGCGTCGACTATCGGGGGGCGGGAACGGTGGAGTTCCTGGTCTCGGATGCCGCGCCGGGCGAGTTCTTCTTCATCGAGATGAACACCAGGCTGCAGGTGGAGCATCCGGTCACGGAGCTCGTGACCGGGGTCGATCTCGTGGAGCAGCAGCTCCGGATCGCCGCGGGCGAGCCCCTCGCGCTCGCCCAGGACACGCTGCGCCTCGACGGGCACGCGATCGAAGCCCGCCTCTACGCCGAGCGGCCTGCCGACGGCTTCCTGCCCTCGACCGGGCCGGTGCTCGCGTGGGTGCCGCCATCGGGCGAGGGCATCCGCGTCGACGCCGGCCTGCGGGAGGGGCAGGAGATCACCGCGCACTACGACCCGATGCTCGCGAAGCTGGTCGCCTGGGCGCCCGATCGTGCGACGGCGATCGCGAGGCTGCGCGCCGCGATCGAGCAGACGGTGCTGCTCGGCGTCGACACGAACCTCGACTTCCTCGGCGAGCTCCTCGACGATCCCGAGGTGCGCGCCGGTCGACTGCACACGGGGCTGATCGACGAACGCCCGGCGCCGGTCGATGTCCCGCCGACTGAGGCCGCGTTGGCCGAGGCGGCGGCGCTCGCGGAGCGCGAGGCGCTCGCCGCAGCCGGCCCCGTCGCCCGCGCGTGGCAGCGTGAGCGGGGCTGGCGGGCATCGCGGCGGGCTGCGGCCGCCGAGCCGCCCGCCGCCGCGCCCGCCGCCGCGCCCGCCGCCGCGGTCACCGACGCGCCCGCCGACGCGGTGGAGGCCGGGGCCATCGCCGTCCGCGCGCCGGACGGCGCGATCTGGGTGCATGTCGACGGTCGGGCCGAGCGCATCGTCCCGCTCGGACGCCGTGCCGCGCTCGAACGACGCCTCGCCGCCGCGGAGCGCGGGGGAGCGGCGGATCCGGTGCTCCGTGCGCCGATGCCCGGCAGCGTCACGGCCGTGCTCGTGGCCGACGGCGAGGCGGTCGAGGCGGGCGCCGCGATCCTCGCCATCGAGGCGATGAAGATGGAGCACCGTGTCGTCGCCCCGTTCGCCGGGGTCGCGCGGGTCTCGGTCGCGGTCGGCGCGCAGGTGTCCCGAGACCAGGCCGTGGCACGGGTCGAGCCGGTCGAGGGCGGCGCGAGCGACGGCCGCCTCCCCGACCCCGACTCCGACCTCCCCGATCCCGGCCGCGCCGAGCCCGACGCCGCCGAGCCCCCGGCCCACGAGGCCACGACCCATGAGCAAGGAGCACCGCAGTGGACTACCAGCTGAGCGACGAGGAGCAGGCGCTCTTCGACCGCGTCAAGGACTTCGCCGACACCGTCGTCGCGCCCGCCGCGTACGAGTACGACACGAAGCGCCGGCTGCCGCTCGAGATCATCGCCCAGATGGGCGAGCTCGGTCTGTTCGCGCTGCCGTTCCCGGAGTCGGTGGGCGGGCTCGGCAAGTCGTACTTCCAGCTCTGCCTCGCCGTCGAGGCCCTCGGGCGGGTCGACCAGTCGATCGGGGTCACGCTCGAGGCGGGGGTCGGCCTCGGCGTCATGCCGATCTACCGCAACGGCACACCCGAGCAGCACGCGGAGTACCTGCCCGACCTCGTCTCGGGGCGCGCCCTCGCCGGCTTCGGGCTCACCGAGGCCCGCGCCGGATCCGACGCGGGCGCGACGCAGACGACCGCCGTGCTCGACGGCGACGAGTGGGTCGTCAACGGGTCGAAGCAGTTCATCACGAACTCCGGCACCCCCATCACGAAGCTCGTCACCATCACCGCGGTCACCGGCGAGCGCGAGCTGCCCGACGGCACGGTGAAGAAGGAGCTCAGCTGCATCATCGTGCCGAACGGCACCCCCGGCTTCACCGTGGAGGAGGGGTACGACAAGGTGGGCTGGCACACGAGCGACACCCACCCGCTCACGCTCCGCGACGTGCGGGTGCCGGCCGCCAACCTCCTCGGTGAGCGCGGCCGGGGCTATGCGAACTTCCTGCAGCGGCTCGACGAGGGACGCATCGCCTTCGCGGCCCTCGCGACCGGCGCGGCGCAGGGATGCCTCGAGGAGGCGCTGCGCTACGCCAAGAGCCGCGTCGTGTTCGGTCACGAGATCGGGCGCAACCAGCACATCGCCTTCAAGATCGCGAAGATGCAGGCCAGAGTGCACCAGGCGCGGCTCGCCTGGCACGACGCCGCCCGCAAGATGGACGCCGGACTGCCCTTCAAGATGGAGGCCTCGATCGCGAAGATGGTGTGCGGGGAGGCGGCGATGGACAACGCGCGAGACGCGACGCAGATCTTCGGCGGCTACGGATTCATGAACGAGAACCCGGTCGCCCGCCACTACCGTGACTCGAAGATCCTCGAGATCGGCGAGGGGACCACCGAGGTGCAGCTGATGATCATCACGAGGGAGCTCGGGCTGACGGCCTGAGCGGCGAGGAGGTCGCCATGACGGATGCCGGCGCCGAGACTCCGGCGATGCGCGAGATCGTGCAGCGGGGGCTCTGGTTCGAGGAGTTCGAGGAGGGGGTGCGTTACGTGCACCGCCCGGGGCGCACCGTGACCGAGGCCGACAACGTGCTCTTCACGACGCTGACGATGAACCCGCAGCCGCTCCATCTCGATCGGGCCTTCGCCGAGACCCAGCCGTTCGGCCGAGTGCTCGTGAACTCGATGTTCACGCTCTCCACGCTCGTCGGGCAGTCGGTCGCCCAGCTCACCCTCGGCACCCTCGTAGCGAACCTCGGCTTCGGCGAGATCGCGTTCCCGGCGCCGGTGTTCGTCGGCGACACGCTCTCGGGCGAGAGCCTCGTCGAGGGCAAGCGGCTGTCGTCGTCGCGGCCGGGCGAAGGGGTGGTGACCCTCCGGCACACCGCCCGCAATCAGGAGGGCGTCGTCGTGGCCCGCTGCACGCGGAGCATGCTGGTGTGGACGCGCGAGGCGGGGGAGCGGGCCGCCGCCGGGGGAGCACGACCATGAGCGGCGCGTTCCGCTTCGGCCCGGCCCTGCTGTTCTGTCCGGCCGACCGGCCCGACCGCTACGCCAAGGCGCTCGAGCGCGCCGATGCGGTCATCCTCGACCTCGAGGATGCGGTCGCCGCCGCGGCGAAGCCCGCGGCGCGACGGGCGCTCGTCGAGCATCAGCTCGACCCCGAGCGGGTGATCGTCCGGCTGAATCCGGCGGCGAGCGGCGAGCTCGAGGCCGACCTCGAGGCGCTCGCGCAGACGGTATACCGCACCGTGATGCTGGCGAAGTGCGAGGGGACGGCCGACCTCGTCGAACTCGGTGAACTCGAGGTGATCGCGCTCTGCGAGACGGCCCGCGGGGTGCTCGCCGCGGGCGAGCTGGCCGCCCTCGCCCCCGTGATCGCCCTGATGTGGGGCGCGGAGGACCTCATGGCGTCGCTGGGGGGCACCTCCAGCCGGTTCTCGGACGGTCGGTACCGTGACGTCGCACGGCATGCCAGGTCCCAGGTGCGCCTCGCGGCCGCCGCGTACGGGGTCGCCGCCGTCGACGCGGTCCACCTCGACCTCGACGACGACGCGGGGCTGCGGGCGGAGGCGGACGACGCGGTCGCGCTCGGCTTCGAGGCGACCGCGTGCGTGCACCCGCGTCAGGTCGAGCTCGTGCGGGCGGCGTACCGGCCGGATCCGGGCGCGCTCGCGGAGGCGCGGGCCGTGCTCGCCGCAGCGGCGGGGGAGGGCGGCGTGTTCGCGTACGAGGGGCGCATGGTGGATGCCCCGCTGCTCCGCCAGGCCGAGGCCGTCGTTCGCCGAGCGGGCGGTTCGCCAACGATTCGGTAACGCTTCGGCGGTCGTTCACGGCCGGTGGTATCCCTGCCCCGTACGCTCGAAAGCGATCCTGGGGAGGAGGACTGGTGGCACGCCACACGATGACGAGAGCCGAGCCGCACGAGCTCGAGGCGGTCGAGGTCGAACTCGACGCGGCGTCCATCGACGAGCCCACCGAGCTCCTGGTCCAGTCGAACCCCGTCTCCGGTCCGATCCGTGTGCCGCGCACGGCCGCCCTCGGCGACACCGGCATCGCGGTGCACCCGCTGGCCCTCGGCGGCAGCGTCTTCGGTTGGACGCTGTCGCACGAGGCATCCTTCGCCGTGCTCGATCGCTTCGCCGGCCTCGGCGGCGAACTCGTCGACACGGCCGACGCGTACGCCTCCGGCCGCAGCGAGCAGATCATCGGCGCCTGGCTCGCCGATCGCGGTCTCCGCGATCGCATGACGATCATGACGAAGGCCGGCCGGCACCCGGAGCACCGCGGCCTCTCGCCGCGATCGCTGCAGGGTGCCGTGGACGCCTCGCTCGTCCGCCTCGGCGTGGAGCGCATCGACGTGCTGTTCTTCCACGGCGAAGACGCCGAGGTCCCGCTCGAGGAGAGCCTCGGCGCCGTCGACCGGCTCATCGAGGCGGGCAAGGTGCGTTCGATCGGTGCCAGCGACTTCTCGCCGGAGCGCCTGATCGAGGCGCGAGTGCTCGCGGCGAACGGGCTGCCGAGGTTCCAGACCGTCACGACCGCGTACAACCTGATGGACCGGCGGGGTTTCGAGGGGGCGCCCGAGCTCGTCGCGCACGCCCAGGGGCTCGCGGTGCTGCCGTACTTCGCGCTCGCCGGCGGGTTCCTCGGTGGTCGTGTGCGCCGCCGCACCGACCTTCGGCACGACGCGAGGGGGGCACGCGTGGCGCGTCACCTCGGCCGGCGCGGTCACCGCGTGCTCGCCGTGCTCGACGACATCGCCACGGAGCACGGCGTCACCACCGCCACGATCGCCGTGGCGTGGCTGCAGTCGCGCTCGACCGTCGCTGCGCCGGTCGCGGGCGTCTCGCACCCCGACCAGGTGGATGCGCTGATCGCCGCGGCCTCGGTGCAGCTGCAGCGCTCGGAGCTCGTCGAGCTCGACCGCGCTTCGGCCTGATCCGTTCACCCCGCCGGACCTCCCGCTGTGCCGTGGTCGCCCGGAGAGGGGCGACCCACCTCCGGGGGACGTGGCTTAGGCTGTTCGGGATGAACGGCGCTGTCGACCTCCCTCTCGGCCTGGCCGAGCTCTCCTTCCGGGCGGCCGGGGAGTCGCTCGTCCGGCGCAGCGTCCTCCCTTCGGGCGTGCGGGTGCTGAGCGAGCAGGTGCCGGGCGCACGGAGCGCCACGATCGGCTTCTGGGTCGCGGTCGGCTCGCGCGACGAGCAGCCCACCGAGGCGGGCCATCCGGCCACCTACGGCTCGACGCACTTCCTCGAGCACCTGCTCTTCAAGGGCACCGCCGGGCGCAGCGCGCTCGACATCGCGGTCTCCTTCGACGCGGTCGGGGGCGAGCACAACGCACTCACCGCGAAGGAGCACACCTGCTACTACGCGAAGGTGCAGGACCGCGATCTGCCGATGGCGGTCGAGGTCCTCGCGGACATGTTCACGTCGTCCCTGCTCGACGCGGGCGAGTTCGAGACCGAACGCGGCGTCATCCTCGAGGAGCTCGCGATGGCCGGCGACGACCCGGCCGATGTCGCCGGTGAGCGCTTCTTCGCCGCCGTGCTCGGCGAGCACCCCCTCGGCCGACCCATCGGCGGCACGCCCGAGACCATCCGGGCGGCCACCCGCGACGCCGTCTGGGAGCACTATCGGGCCAACTATCGGCCGCAGGACCTGGTCGTCACGGTCGCGGGGGCGGTCGATCACGACGAGCTCGTCCGCCTGCTGGAGACGGCACTCTCGGCCGCGGGCTGGCGCATGGACCAGCAGGGGGCCCCGGTCGAGCGTCGGACCACGGCCCCGGCCCCGCTCCAGCGCGGGCCGGAGCTCACCGTCGTGGAGCGCCCGATCGAGCAGGTGAACCTGCTCGTCGGCGTGCCCGGCCTCGTCGCCTCCGACGCACGACGTCCGGCGATGAGCGTGCTGAACGCGATCTTCGGTTCCGGCATGAGCTCGCGCTTGTTCCAGGAGGTGCGCGAGCGCCGCGGCCTCGCCTACTCCGTGTACTCCTTCGCACCGGCCTACTCCGACGCGGGCCTCTTCGGCATGTACGCCGGCTGCGCCCCGCAGAAGGCAGGCACCGTCGCCGGGCTGCTCCGCAGCGAGCTCGAGCGGCTCGCCGAGCACGGAGTGACCACGGAGGAGCTCGCCCGGGCAGCGGGCCAGCTCGGCGGCGCCTCCGCGCTCGCCCTCGAAGACTCCGACACGCGCATGTCGCGTCTCGGTCGGGCCGAGCTCACGCTCGGCGAGTTCCAGGATCTCGATGAGGCGCTCCGGCGCATCGCACTCGTCACCGTCGACGACGTGCGGGCGCTCGCAGCAGACCTCGTCTCCCGGCCGTTCTCGGTCGTCGCCGTTGGCGCGACCGACGAGGCCGCCCTCAGCGGAGCGGCCGAGGCCGTCTCCGCGACCAGCGTCGCCTGAGCGCGGCATCCGATCGACGACAGGGAATCGAAACCTCGTGGCACACCACCTCTACCTCGTACGCCATGGCGAGCAGCTCGACGCCGAGCACGGCATGCCGGACGGACCGCTCTCGCCGAGGGGACGCCGACAGGCGGAGCTCCTGGCGGAGCGGCTCGGCGGCATCCCCTTCGACGCCGCGTGGCACTCGCCGCTGCAGCGTGCCGCGGAGACGGCGGAGATCGTCGCTGCGAAGCTCCCGGCCGTGACGCCGGAGCCCTCGGCCCTGCTGTTCGACTGCATCCCCTCGGGACCGGCGCCAGAGACGCCCTCGGCCTACGCCCCGTTCTTCGGGGCCGTCACGGACGCCGAGATCGAGGCGGGCAGCGCGCAGATGGCCGACGCCGTGGCGGAGTTCCTCCGCTCGCACCGCGACGACCGGCACGAGCTGCTGATCACGCACAACTTCGTGATCGCCTGGTTCGTGCGTGAGGTGCTGGGCGCCCCCGACTGGCGCTGGGTGTCGATCAACCAGGCGAACTGCGGCCTCACCGTGCTCACGCAGAAGCCGGGGCGGCCATGGAGCCTCGTCGTGCACAACGACCTCTCGCACCTCCCGCCGGAGCTGCGCACCGGACTGCCCGAGCCGTACGCGCTCTGAGCGCGGCGGCTCGCGCCTCGTGGCGCGCGGCCTACCGAGGGCGGAGAGGCGGATGCCTCAGCCGAGTCGCTTGCCGAACCAGTCCGTCGCGTTCGGGTTCGCGTTGTAGGGCTCGATCGGCGTGAAGCCGCTCGCGCGGTAGAGCCCGCCGGCCGCCTCGAGGCTGCGATTGGTGTCGAGCACGAGCTCCTGCGCACCGAGCTCCCGCGCCCGCTCCTCGAGGGAGTCGAGCAGCCGCCGGCCCTCCCCGCCGCCGCGTGCCGCGGGAGCGAGCCAGAGGTGCTTGACCTCGAAGCGGATCAGCTGCTCGGGCTCGGGGGAGCGTTGGATGCGCCGCACGCCGCCGCAGCCGACCGCACGCCCGTCCTCGGCCGCGACGAGCAGGAACGCGCCGGCCGGCGGGGCGAACTGCGCCGGATCGGGGAACGTCGGGCGGTACTCGCCCTGCTCGGGCGGGAAGCCCACGGCCCGCTCGGCGAAGTACGCCGTGAGCATGGCCTGCGCGTCCGCGTCGGCGACGTCGACCTCTCGGTGCTGCAGCATGGGTCCAGCCTACGGCTGAGCCCGGTGGGAGCCGACGGCCCGGGCGCCCGCTCGGGATAGGCTGGCGGGGTGACGATACGGGTCGCGGTGGCCGGAGCCACCGGCAAGATGGGACAGCTCGCGACGAGGCTCATCGAGGCCGCAGACGATCTCGAGTTGCACGCCGGACTCGACTCGCGCACCCCGCTGAGCGCGCTCGACGGTGCCGATGTCGTGCTCGACGTCACTCACCCCGCCGCGAGCGCGGCGATCGTGGAGCACGCGGTGCGGGGAGGCATCCCCGTCGTCGTCGGCACCTCCGGCTGGTCGGCCGACCGCATCGTCGGCATCGAGCGGCTCGTACGCGACACGGAGGGCGCGCGCGCCGTGCTCTTCGTCCCGAACTTCTCCATCGGCAGTGTGCTCGGCTCCGCGTTCGCGGCGCTCGCCGCTCGGTTCTTCGACTCGATCGAGGTGGTCGAGGCGCACCACGCAGGCAAGGTCGACTCACCGTCGGGTACGGCGGTGCGCACGGCCGAGCTCATGGGCGAGGCCCGAGCCGCGGCCGGCGAACCGCCCGTCGCTGCGCCGCACGTCGACCAACGGGCCCGCGGTCAGCTCGTCGCCGGTATCCCCGTGCACAGCCTGCGCATGACCGGACTCCTCGCCGAGCAGAGGGTGCTCCTCGGCGGCGACGGCGAGACCCTGCAGATCACCCACTCGACGCTCTCGTCGAGCTCCTACGAGGCGGGCATCCTCCTCGCCCTCCGTCGCGCACCCGACGCGGACGGCGTGAGCGTGGGACTCGACGCGCTGCTCGACCTCGGGCTCGGCGCGCGATGAGCGTGCGCGTCGGCGCCGCCGTCATGGCGGTGCTGCTCGCCGTCTACCTCGTGCTGGTGGGCTGGCGAGCGGTGCAGTTCATCGGTACCGGCGAGCCGATCGCGGTGGCGATCGGGGTGGCGCTGCTCGTGCTGCCGCTGATCGGGGCCTGGGCGCTCTGGCGCGAGGTGCTCTTCGGGGCCCGCTCGCAGACCTTGATGACCAGGCTCGCGGCGGAGGGCGGCACCGAGCTCGGGCTGCCGATGCTGCCGAGCGGCCGCCCCGAGCGGCAGGCCGCCACCGAGCGCTTCGACGAGTTCCGGCTCGCGGTCGAAGCCGAACCGGAGTCGTGGCGCGCCTGGCTTCGGCTCGGGCTCGTCTACGACGCCGCGGGCGATCGGCGACGGGCCCGCCAGGCCGTGCGCCGGGCGATCGAGCTCTCCCGGGCCTGAGGCCTCAGCGCGCCGAGGCGAGCATCGCGTCGAGCGCCGTCTCGACCGAGGGGCGGGTGAAACGGTAGCCGTCGGCCAGGAGCCGCTCGGGAATCGCGGCCTGGTCGGCGAGCAGCAGCTCGTCGGCGGCCACCCCAAGCCCTAGCCTGAGAAGCGGGGCCGGGACGGCGAAGAAGTACGGCCGACGCAGCCGGGTGGCGAGCGCGGCGAGGACGTGATCGGCGGTGGCCGGCGCGGGCCCGACGAGATTCACCGGGCCGGCGAGCTCCGAGTCGAGCAGGTGCAGCATCGCCCCGACCTCGTCGTCGAGGGCCACCCACGGCCAATGCTGACGCCCGCTGCCGAGGCGGCCGGACAGCCCGAACCGGGTGAGCCCGGCGATGCGGCGCATCGCCCCGCCGCGACCGACGACGATGCCGGAGCGCAGCAGCACCGTTCGGGTCGCAGGTGGCGCGCGCAGCGCCTCCGCCTCCCAGACCTCCACCACCTCGGCCAGGAATCCCTCGCCCCGTCCGGCCGACTCGGGGAGCGACTCGCCCGGCCGGTCGCCGTAGGCGCCGACGGCGGAGGCGCTCAGCAGCACCGCCGGCGGGGAGTCGGCCGCCCGCATCGCCTCGACGAGGGTCCGGGTCGCGGCGACCCGCGAGGCGACGATCTCGGCGCGGTACCCGCGCGTCCAGGGCAGGCGCGCGAGGGAGGCGCCGGACAGGTTCACGACCGCGTCGGCCCGCTCGATCTCGGTGAGGTCGATCTCGCCCCGCTCCGGCGCCCAGGCGGACTCGTCGCCAGCCGATGCCGGGCGGCGCACGAGCCGCACGACCTCGTGCCCCGCGGCCCGCGCACGGGCCACGAGCTCGGTGCCGAGGAAGCCGGACGCGCCGGCGACGAGCACCCGCACGATCAGGCCAGCTCGGCCTCGATCGTGATCGGGATGCCGGTGAGCGCCTGCGAGATCGGGCAGTTCTGCTTCGCGTCCTCGGCGAAGGTCTGGAACTCCGCCTCGCTGAGGCCCGGAACGCGTGCGCTCACGAGCAGGTGGCTGCCGAGCACACCCTTGCCGGCCTCGAAGGTCACGGCAGCCGTCGTCTGGATGCTCTCGGGCTCGTGCCCGGCACCGGACAGCGCGTGCGAGAGCGCCATCGAGAAGCAGGAGGAGTGCGCCGCGGCCAGCAGCTCCTCGGGCGTCGTCGTCGCGTCGGCGCCCTCCGAGCGGGCGCGCCAGTTCACGTTGAACTCGGCGAGCTTCGAGGAGTCGAGGCGGACGCTGCCGGAGCCGGCGACGAGGCTCCCGTTCCAGACGGTGGTGGATTCGCTCGTGACGGCCATGGGGTCCTCCTCTTCGCGCCGGGGATCCGGCGTTCGTTCGGTGCGTCGAGCGTCACATGACGCGGACTCCGGCCGCTCGGGCCGGGCCCGGCGTCCCGTTCGGGCGCCCGCCGGAGCTCGTCTTCGAGCCGTGAACCAGCCTAGCGAAGCGAACCGGCGAGCGGTCGAGCGGGGCGGATCACCCGGGCGCGGATCAGCAGCAGATACAGCTGGCAGCCCAGGCAGAAGCCGAACGCGGCGTTCAGGAAGGCGGCGACGAAGGCGGCGGCGGCCGCGATCGGCACGGCGAGCGGAAGGCCGAGTGCGCCGAGGACGACCCCGGCGCCGGCGACGACGAAGCCGACGCCCTGGGCGAAGGTCGGCGGACGCGGGTCCTCGAGCTCCGTGGGCGGTGCGAGCCGCGGGCGGAGGAGGCCACGGTAGAGGAGCCCGAACGGATGCCGGGCGACGCCGGCCAGGGCGCCCCAGGCGAAGAGGAGCGTGAGCGCGGTCAGCAGCAGCCAGGCCGCGGCGTTCGCGCCGGCGAGGCCGAGTACGACGTCGGCGAGCAGCAGCGCCGCGGTGACGGCCGCGCTGAATCGCGGCCCGCGCGGGTCGATGGGGGCGGGTTCAGCTCGTGACACTGGTCCTCCTCGTGAGCGAGTCGACGAGCTCAACGAGCTCGTTCATGCGGGGCGGGCCGCCGATGCGGGCGTGTTGGCGTCCGGCGGCGTCGAGCACCAGCGTCGTCGGCGTCTGCAGCACGGCGAAGCGCGCGGCGAGCTCCGGATCGTCGGTGAGGTCGATCTCGAGGTGCCGGACGCCGGCGGAGCCGGCGGCGAGCTCGCCGAGCAGGCGGGCGGTGGCGGGGCAGCGGCTGCAGTACGCGGTGGAGAACTGCACGAGCGTGATGCGCTCGCCGAACGAGGCCGGGTCGACGCCGAGCGCGGCGGCCGCGGAGTCGGCCGGCGAGGCATCCGCCGCCGAGGCATCCGTCGGTGCGGCGCCGGGGGAGCGGACCACCCGCCCGCTGCGCGCTCGCAGCAGCACCCCGAGCACCGTCGCCGCACCGAGCAGGGCGAGGGCGATGAGGAGGGCCGTGGTCCAGGGCATGCGGCGATGCTAGGCGCGGCGGATCCCGCCCGCGAGGATGTTGCGCCGGGTGACGCGGCGTGACGCCCGGCGGCCCAGCGCGGCACGCCCGCGGCGTCGGCGGGCGGGGCTAGCATCGAGGGGTGGCAGCTGCGATCCCGACCCCGTACGAAGACCTGCTCCGCGACGCGCTCGAGCACGGCACGCACAAATCCGATCGCACCGGCACGGGCACCACGAGCGTGTTCGGCCGGCAGATCCGCTTCGACCTCGCGCAGGGCTTCCCGCTCATCACGACGAAGCGCGTGCACTTCAAGTCGATCGCGTACGAGCTGCTCTGGTTCCTCCGCGGCGAGTCCAACGTGCGCTGGCTGCAGGAGCACGGCGTCTCCATCTGGGACGAGTGGGCCGACGCCGAGGGCGAGCTCGGTCCCGTGTACGGCGTGCAGTGGCGCTCCTGGCCGACGCCTGGCGGCGAGCACATCGACCAGATCGCCCAGGTGATCGAGCAGATCCGCCAGACGCCCGACTCGCGCCGGCTCATCGTGTCGGCGTGGAACCCGGCCGACATCCCCGACATGGCGCTCGCGCCGTGCCACGCGATGTTCCAGTTCTACGTGGCCGACGGCAAGCTCTCGTGCCAGCTGTACCAGCGCAGCGCCGACCTGTTCCTCGGCGTGCCGTTCAACATCGCCTCCTACGCCCTGCTCACGCTCATGGTGGCTCAGCAGACCGGGCTCGAGCCGGGCGACTTCGTCTGGACGGGCGGCGACTGCCACATCTACGACAACCACCTCGAGCAGGTGCGCACCCAGCTCGAACGCGAGCCCTACCCGTCCCCGACGCTGCGCCTCGCGCGGAAGCCCGAGTCGATCCTCGACTACGAGTACGACGACTTCGTCGTCGAGGGCTACGAGCACCACCCCGCCATCCGCGGCGCGGTCGCCGTATGAGCGACGGCGCCGCCGGCTCGGCCCCCGCGGCCGCGCTCGGGCTCGTCTGGGCCGAGGCGCACGGGGGAGTGATCGGTGCCGGTGGCGGCATGCCGTGGCACGTGCCCGAAGACCTGGCGCACTTCAAGGCCGTGACACTCGGCGCGCCCGTCGTGATGGGTCGCAAGACCTGGGACTCGCTGCCCGAGCGCTTCCGCCCCCTGCCGGGCCGAGCGAACATCGTGGTGAGCAGGCAGGCCGAGTGGGCGGCCGACGGCGCGCAGCGGGCCGGCACGCTCGACGAGGCGCTCGCGCTCGCGGTGGCGGATGCCCCGGCCGGTCGGGTGTGGGTCATCGGCGGCGGCGAACTGTTCCGTGAGGCGGTCCGGCGCGCGGATCGCCTGGAGGTGACCGAGCTCGACCTCGAGGTCGCGGGCGACGCCTTCGCCCCCGAGCGCGGTTCCGAGTGGCGGCTCGTGGCCGTCGATCCCGAGTCGGCCGGTGGCGAGCCGCGCTGGCACACCTCCCGCTCCGGCATCCGGTACCGCTTCCTCACGCTCGAGCGCTGACCGGCGCCCGCCGGCCACGCCCGCCCGCCCGTCACGCCCGCCGGCGCGAGTTGCACGACGATCCGCCCGGCGCGCCCGCTCGGCCCGCGCGTCGTCGGATCCGTCGTGCGACTCGCACGCACGCACCGGGCCCGCGCCTCGTCCTCACCAGCCACCCGTCGGCCCGATTCGTGCACAGATGCACCCCGCCGGAAGCCACGCGCACCGCACCGCACCAGGCTGCCGGTATGCCCCTCCCTCCCGCCCTCGTCCGTCGCCGGTGCTTCAGATCGGGCGGCGTCGCCCGCACCAGCGAGCTCGCGGCGAGCGGCATCGACCGATCCTCCCTCGCCCGTGCGGTGGCCGACGGTGAGATCGTCCGGCTCCGAGAGGGGGTCTACGCGGTGCCCGACCTCCCGGTGCCGGTGCAGACCGCGATCCGTCACGGGGGAGCGCTCGGATGCCTCAGCCGAGTCCACGCCGCCGGGCTCTGGGTGCTCGAGCCGCCCGAGACCGTGCACGTGTCGATGCCGCGAACCGGGCGGAGGCGTCGCCACGAGGGCTGCCGCTGCGTCACGCACTGGAGCCGCGCGCCTGCGACGGAGCCTCGGGCGTCGCTCGAGGAGGCCCTGCTCCAGCTCCACGGCTGCCGAGGGTCCGAGGAGTTCTTCGTCGCGCTCGAGTCGGCGATGCGCAAGCGATTCCTGACGAAGCCCCGCGTGGCGGCGCTGCGGGCGCGGCTGCCCGCGAAGCATCGCTGGCTCGTCGACTTCGCCCGGTGGAACGCCGACAGCGGGCTCGAGTCGCTGCTCCGGCTGCGGCTGCGCTCGCTGGGACTCGAGCTTCGGTCGCAGGTCCGGGTACCCGGGGTCGGCCGGGTCGACTTCGTGCTGGGCGACCGCGTGATCCTGGAGGCCGACGGCAAAGCGAACCACGTCGACGCTCCCGATTCGCCGTCGTCCGCCTCGAAGCGGCACAAGGATCTCGTGCGCGATGCCGCAGCGGCCGCGCTCGGCTTCGAGACGCTGCGCTTCGACTACGCCCTCATCGTCCACGACTGGCCGACGGTCGAGGCCGCCATCCTCGCCCTCGTCGCCGGCGGACGGCACCTCGATGCGCGAGTTGCACGATGAAGCGGTCGGCGGGCGCTCCGTGTGCGGCGCGTCGTGACGTTCATCGTGCGACTCGCGGGCGAGGTTCCGCGAAGCGCAACGGATCGTCGCCCGGCGCGCGGAACCGATAGCCTGGAGGGCGTGACTCAGGAAAACCCCTTCGGACAAGTGCTCGTCGCGCTCGTCACGCCCATGACGGCGGACGGCGAAGTCGATTGGGCCGGGGTCGAGAAGCACATCGACGACGTCATCACGAACGGCGCCGACGGCATCGTCGTCACCGGCACCACGGGGGAGACCTCGACGCTCACCGACCCCGAGAAGCTGCGGCTCGTCGAGGTCGGCAAGGACGTCGCCGCGGGCCGGGCCAAGATCATCACCGGCGGCGGCTCGAACGAGACGGCCCACGCCATCGAGCTGTACCAGCACAGTGAGAAGGCCGGCGCCGACGGCATCATGATCGTCACGCCGTACTACAACAAGCCGACCCAGGCCGGCATCCTCACTCACTTCCGCATGGTCGCCGACGCGACCGACCTGCCGGTCATCCTCTACGATATCCCCGGCCGCACGGGCGTGCCGATCACGTACGAGACCATCCTGCGGCTCGCGAAGCACCCGAACATCCTCGCCGTGAAGGACGCCAAGGGCGACTTCAGCGAGGTCAGCCGGGTGCTGAACCAGACCGAGCTGATGTACTTCTCCGGCGACGACGCGAACGTGCTGCCGCACCTGGCGATCGGCGCAACCGGGCTCATCGGCGTCACCGCCAACATCGCGCCGGCGCCCTACCGGGCCATCGTGGACGCGGTGAACCGGGGCGACCTCGCCGCGGCGACCGCTGAGCACCAGCGGCTGGAGCCGCTCGTGCGCGCGACCATGACGCACGTGCCCGGCACGGTGGCGGCGAAGTACATCCTGCACGGCCTCGGCCGCATCGGCAGCCCGCGCGTGCGTCTGCCGCTCGTCGGCCCCGAGGAGTGGGAGGCCGCCCTCATCGAGGACGAGATCGCCCTCGTGCAGGGCGTGCCCGGCGCCGACTTCCACAACTTCCGGCCCGACCGCAACGCCGCCGCCGGCGGTGCGTTGCCGAAGATCGCCGGAACCACGCGCTGAACGGCGCCCCGAGACATCCGCTGGGCCGCGCGGCCCGCACCGTCAACTGAACATCAACACGAAGGAGGGCCTATGCCCGACGTCTTTGAACCCGCCACGCTCGAGGCGGGCACGCTGCGCGTGATCCCGATCGGCGGCCTCGGCGAGGTCGGCCGCAACATGACGAGCTTCGAGATCGACGGCAAGATCCTGATCGTCGACTGCGGCGTGCTCTTCCCGGAGGAGCACCAGCCCGGCGTCGACCTGATCCTGCCCGACTTCGGCTTCCTCGAGGAGCGCCTCGGCGACGTCGTCGGCGTCGTGCTGACGCACGGTCACGAAGACCACATCGGCGCCGTGCCCTACCTGCTGAAGCGCCGCGCGGACATCCCGCTGATCGGCTCGACCCTGACGCTCGCGCTCGTCGAGGCGAAGCTGAAGGAGCACCGCATCCAGCCGTACAGCCTCACGGTGCGCGAGGGGCAGCGCGAGACGCTCGGCCCCTTCGACCTCGAGTTCGTCGCGGTGAACCACTCGATCCCCGACGCGCTGGCCGTCGCGATCAAGACCCGGGCGGGCAGCGTGCTGGCCACCGGCGACTTCAAGATGGACCAGCTGCCGCTCGACGGCCGGCTCACCGACCTGCGCGATTTCGCACGGCTCGGCGAGGAGGGCGTCGACCTGTTCCTCGTCGACTCGACGAACGCGGATGTGCCGGGCTTCACCCCGCTCGAGCGCGAGATCGGGCCGGTCCTCGACCAGGTGATCTCCCGGGCGACGAAGAAGGTCGTGGTGGCGAGCTTCTCGAGCCACGTGCACCGTGTGCAGCAGGTGCTCGACGCGGCGCACTCGAACGGGCGCCGGGTCGCGCTCCTCGGCCGCAGCATGGTGCGCAACATGACGATCGCCGCCGAGCTCGGCTATCTGAAGGTGCCGGAGGGCGTGCTCGTCGACTACAAGAAGGCCGGCGACATCCCCGACGAGCAGATCGTCTACATGTCGACCGGGTCCCAGGGCGAGCCGATGGCCGTGCTCAGCCGCATGGCGAGCCGCGACCACCAGATCGAGATCGAGCCCGGCGACACCGTCATCCTCGCCTCGAGCCTCATCCCGGGCAACGAGAACGCCGTCTACCGCGTCATCGACGGGCTCACGAAGCTCGGTGCCAACGTCGTGCACAAGGGCAACGCCCGGGTGCACGTCTCGGGCCACGCCGCGGCCGGCGAGCTGCTCTACTGCTACAACATCCTGAAGCCGCGCAACGTGCTGCCGATCCACGGCGAGTACCGGCACCTGGTCGCGAACGCGAAGCTCGCGCAGGACACCGGCATCCCGGCGCGCAACACCTTCATCGGCGAGAACGGCACCGTCTTCGACCTGAAGGACGGCGAGGTGCGCGTCACCGGGCAGCTCGACCTCGGCTTCGTCTACGTCGACGGTTCGACCGTCGGCGAGATCACCGACGCCGATCTGAAGGACCGCCGCATCCTCGGCGAGGAGGGCTTCATCTCGGTCATCGTCGTCGTGGACGCCGCGACCGGCCGCGTCATCTCCGGGCCCGAGATCCATGCCCGCGGCTTCGCCGAGGACGACGCGGTGTTCGAGGACGTGAAGCCGAAGATCGTCGGCGCGCTCGCGGATGCCGCGCAGAACGGCGTGCGCGACGCGTACGCCCTGCAGCAGATCGTGCGCCGCACGCTCGGCACCTGGGTGAACCGGCGACTCCGCCGTCGGCCCATGCTCGTGCCGCTCGTCATCGAGGCGTAGTCCGCCGCCGTCCCGTTTCCTCGCACCGCCCGCGGCTCCGGCCCGGGCGGTGCGTGGCGTTTCGGAGGCGGCGCGTGCACCCCGGTGACCTGGAAGTGGCGCGTCAGCGACCGGCGCTCGGGGTTTTCCCGGATTCATCCCCGAGACGTATGAAGCGGAGCCGATTCACCCCATATGGTGGTCCAGTGCCCGGGGGCCGGGCTGAAGGATTGGGGTGTCGTGGGCGTCTGGCGCAAGTGGATCTTTCCGATCATCAGGGTGGTGCTCGTCGCGGTCGTCGCGGTGGCGCTCGTGAAGCTCGCGTTCTTCCCCGACCGCGCCGAGGACGACGCCGCGCTGCAGCCGGGCGGCAGCCTCACCCAGCCCGAGGTGATCGTCTCGACCGGCACCATCACGAACGATCTCGTGCTGAGCGGCACGGTGAACGCCGACGCCGCGGTCACCGTGAAGGCCACCGGCACCGGCACGGTCGACGAGATCTTCATCGGGGCGGGGAGCACGGTCACCAGGGGTGACAAGATCTTCGACATCAAGGTGGAGAACCCGCCCGCGGTGGTCGAGGCGCCCGGCCCCGACGGGCAGCCGATGAGCGTGCCGGCCGAACCGACGTACCGCTTCGAGAAGGTGCTCGCCCCCGCCGACGGCGTCCTCACCTCGCTCGACGTGATCGAAGGGCAGCCCGTCACGACGGGCGCCGCGGCCGGCAAGGTCGCGCCGCCGTCCTTCAACGTCACGGCCACACTGAGCCCCGAGCAGCAGTACCGGCTCACCCAGCAGCCGAGCGAGGCGACCGTCGCGATCACCGGCGGGCCGGCTCCCTTCACCTGCACCGGGCTCACCATCGGCACCCCGCAGACTGCGAGCGGCGACGGCGGCGGCGACGGTGGCGGTGACGGCGGCAGACCGTCCGATACCGGCGCGACCGCCGCGACGGTGCGCTGCGCGGTACCGGGCGACGTCCGTGTCTTCCCCGGTCTCGCCGCCGAGGTCACGATTCAGGCCGGCTCGGCCGAGAACGTGCTCATCATCCCTACCACCGCGGTGAAGGGCGGCGCGGAGACGGGCGTCGTGTGGGTCGTCGACGCCGAAGGCGCCCAGACGGAGCGCAGTGTGAAGCTCGGCCTCAGCGACGGCACCCAGGTCGCGGTCGCCGAGGGGCTGGCCGAGGGCGACACGATCCTCGAGTTCGTGCCCGGCGCCCCCGCGGTCGTGCCGGGCATGGACGGCTGCGAGCTGCTGCCGGACGGCAGCCAGGTGTGCCTCGGATGAGGCTCGTCGAGGCCATCGACGTGGGTCGCACGGTGCAGATCCCGGACGCCGACCCGCTCACGATCCTCCGCGGCATCGACCTCACGGTCGAGGCGGGCGAACGCGTGTCGATCGTCGGGCGCAGCGGCTCCGGAAAGTCCACGCTCCTGAACCTGCTCGGACTCATCGACAGTCCGACCGAGGGCGAGCTGCGCATCCTCGGCGAGGACGCCGCGCGGCTCCGCGGCGCCCGGCGCGATCGGATGCGCGGTCGCGAGATCGGGTTCGTCTTCCAGCAGTTCAACCTGCTGCCCGGTCGCACGGCGATCGAGAACGTCCAGACGCCGCTGCTCTACGCCGGTGGCGCCTCCTTCTGGCGTCGCGAGCGGATCGCGCGCGAGATGCTCGAACGGGTCGGCCTCGGCGAGCGCACCGCTGCGCGGCCCGAACGCCTCTCCGGCGGCGAGCAGCAGCGTGTCGCGATCGCCCGTGCCCTGGTCCGCCGTCCGCGGCTGATCCTCGCCGACGAGCCGACCGGTGCCCTGGACCTGGAGACCGGCGGCACCGTGATGGAGCTCATCGAAGAGGTCGCCGCCGAGACTGACGCCGCCCTCGTCACGATCACCCACGACCCGGCCATCGCCCGCCGGGCCGACCGCCATCTTCGTCTCAGCGAGGGCCGGCTCGTGCCGCTCGACGATCCCGTGCCCGCCGGGAGCGCCGCATGAACGCGCTGGCACGGATCGCGACCGGCTTCGTGAGCGCCGTCGCCGAGGCGATGGAGGAGCTGCGCATCCACCGCGGACGTGTGCTGCTCTCGCTCGTCGGGGTCGCGGTCGCCGTGTGCGCGCTCGCGACCGTGGTCGGGGCGGGCGCGGTCGCCGAGCAGGGCGTCCGCGAGACGTCCGAACGCGGCGGCGGACGTGCGGCGACGGCGACGTTCAACGTGAATGCGACGACCCCGCCCGAGCCCGAGCGCGTCGATGCCGCCTGGCGCGAGGTCCTCGACCGCTACGCCGTCGCCTACGGCACGAGACTGAGCTACGGCGAGATGCTCGTGCAGTTCACGGACGGCGCGGTGGCCGTGCCCGTGCAGGCCGTCGATCCGGCGTACGGCATCATCCACCGGGTCCGGGTCAGTGAGGGCGTCTGGTTCGGCGACGCCGACGCAGAGCGGCTCGCGCCGGCCCTCGTCATCAACGAGGCGTTCTGGGACCGCCTCGGCCGCCCGCCCCTCGCGACGCATCCGACGGTGGAGCTGCTCGGCGAGGGCGGCCGCACCGCGGTCGTCGTCGGCGTCACGCCGCGCAACGGGGAGTGGGACACCGAGCCGACCGCCTTTATGCTCGCCGACGCATACGCCTCGCTGCCGGTGCCGGGCGGCACCGGCTCGTCCATGATGGGCAGCCTGCTGCCGAGCTTCGAGGCGTGGATCGACCGGAACCAGGCCGACCCGATCGTCGAGGCGATCCGTCGCGACTTCGCGGCCGCGCTCGGCGATGGGGCGCAGGTCGACGCCTTCCGCACCGACTACGCGGCGTTCGGTGACGATCCGCTGCTCTTCGTCAAGCTGCTCGTCGTCGGAGTCGCCGTCGTGATCCTCCTCCTCGGTGCGCTCGGTCTGGTGAACATCGCCCTGGTGACGGTCCGCACCCGCATTCGCGAGATCGGCATCCGGCGCACCTTCGGCGCCACCGCGGGACGGGTGTTCTTCGCCGTCCTGATGGAGAGTGTCGTCGGCACCTTCGTCGCGGGCGTCGTGGGGGTCGGGGCCGCGATCCTGCTCGTGCGCAGCCCCCTGATGACGATGGTGCTCGGCGGCGGGGAGCTCGAAGACCTCCCCGGCTTCCCGATCGAGGCCGCCGTGATCGGGCTCGGTTCGGCCGTGCTGGTGGGGGCCCTCGCCGGGATCCTGCCCGCGTTCGCGGCGATCCGGGTGCGGGTCATCGACGCGATCCGGTTCTGAGCGTGTGCCAGCGGATCCGGAACATTCCCGCGCAGCTGCAGGCCGGTGACGGCGGGCGGTCGTAGCCTGGTGGGCATGGCAACGAGCACGAAGTCGACGGGCCGTGCCTCGGGTACCTCGACCCGCGGCACCGCCGCGCGAACTGCCGCGACCAAGAAACTGCCCGCCGCGACGGCGAAGCAGAGCAAGGCCGCCCAGGCGAAGGCCGCGCAGTCGGAGGGGCCGAACCTGCTCGTCCGAGCCTGGATGGGGCTCGCGCACGTCGCGGGCGGCGCGGCTCGCGCGCTGGGCCCCGAGACGCTGCAGAAGGAGGAGCGCCGCGACGGGTTGCCCTTCTTCCTCGTGCTGCTCGCGTTCGCCGGGGCCGTCATCGAGTGGTTCCTGATCAACGATCCGGTGGCCCAGACGCTCGACGCCTGGAGCTTCGGCGCGCTGTTCGGGCGCGTCGCCTTCGCCCTGCCGGTCGTGATGCTGCTGTTCGCGGTGTGGTTGTTCCGCCATCCGAGCTCCGTGCACGACAACACGCGCATCGGGATCGGCCTGGGGCTGCTCCTCGTCACCGTCTCCGCGCTCTGCCACATCTTCGGCGGGCAGCCCGAGCCGAGCGAGGGCATGGCCGTCCTGGCCAAGGCCGGCGGGGTGCTCGGGTGGATGCTCGCGCAACCGCTGATCTTCCTGATCACCCCGATCGGCGCCACCGCCGTCGTGATCCTGCTCCTGCTGCTGGCGCTCCTCATCATGACGAAGACGCCGCCGAACCGGATCGCCGCGCGGTTCCGCGAGCTCTACGTCTGGCTCTTCGGTGCGCCCGAGTCCGAGCTCGCAGACGACGAGCCCGCGACGAAGCCCAGCCGGCGCAAGAAGGAGCGCAGCGAGCCGGTCGAACTCGACGGGCTCGACGATGACGACGACGAGCCCAGCGCGAGCGGTCTCGTTCCGTGGTGGCGTCGAAACAGCTCGAACCGCGAAGAGGACCCGGGGTTCGAGGCCCCAGGCGTCGACGGGCTCACCGAGGTGTTCGGTCCCGGTTCCGCCGACGGCAGCTTCGAGTCGGCGATCGAGGGGGAGGGCGGCTACGACGCCGAAGTGCTCGGCGAGCTCGAGCGCGCGGAGTCCGCGGTGGCGCGGTTCACGGGCGAGGTCCCGCACGGCGGCACCGGGCTGCGCGGCGACGACGCGGGCGCCACGGCCGTGCTCGAGCCGCTCGCCGGCCTCGACGACGACCCGTCGGGCGAGGCCGGAGCGGAGCTCGTGCCCGACGCGGCCGCCGAACCGCAGCCCGACCGCCCGTACCATCTGCCCGCCTCCTCCACGCTCGCGGCGGGAGCTCCGGCGAAGACGCGTTCGCAGGCGAACGACGACGTGGTGCGCGCGATCACCGGCGTGCTCGAGCAGTTCTCCGTCGATGCGAAGGTCACCGGCTTCTCGCGGGGTCCGACCGTGACCCAGTACGAGATCGAGCTCGGGCCGGGCGTGAAGGTCGAGCGGGTCACCGCGCTGTCGAAGAACCTCTCCTACGCGGTCGCCTCGAACGAGGTGCGCATCCTCTCGCCGATCCCCGGCAAGAGCGCGATCGGCGTGGAGATCCCGAATGCCGACCGTGAGATCGTCACGCTCGGCGACGTGCTGCGGGCGCCGGCCGCGGCGAACGCGAAGCACCCGATGACGATCGGTGTCGGCAAGGACGTGGGCGGCGGCTACGTCATCGCGAACCTCGCGAAGATGCCGCACCTCCTCGTGGCAGGCTCGACCGGCTCGGGCAAGTCGAGCTTCGTCAACTCCATGATCACGAGCCTGCTGATGCGGGCGAAGCCGAGTGACGTGCGCATGGTGCTCATCGACCCGAAGCGCGTCGAGCTCGCCCCGTACGCGGGCGTCCCGCACCTCATCACCCCCATCATCACGAACCCGAAGAAGGCGGCCGAGGCGCTGCAGTGGGTCGTGAAGGAGATGGACATGCGGTACGACGACCTCGCGTCGTTCGGCTTCCGCCACATCGACGACTTCAACAAGGCCGTCGTGAACGACGAGATCGTGCTCCCGGCGGGCAGCGAGCGGGTGCTGAAGCCGTACCCGTACCTGCTCGTCGTCGTCGACGAGCTCGCCGACCTGATGATGGTCGCCCCGCGCGACGTCGAGGACTCGATCGTGCGCATCACCCAGCTCGCGCGCGCCTCCGGCATCCACCTGGTGCTGGCGACCCAGCGCCCCTCGGTCGACGTCGTCACCGGTCTGATCAAGGCGAACGTGCCGTCGCGCCTCGCGTTCGCGGTGACGAGCGTCACCGACTCCCGCGTCATCCTCGACCAGCCGGGTGCCGACAAGCTCATCGGCCAGGGTGACGGGCTCTTCCTGCCGATGGGGGCGTCGAAGGCGCTCCGCGTGCAGGGCGCGTGGGTGAGCGAGTCCGAGATCGAGCGAGTGGTCTCGCACGTGACGCGCCAGGCCCGACCCGACTATCGCCAGGACGTGCAGGCCGCGGTCGAGCGGAAAGAGATCGACTCGGACATCGGCGACGATCTCGAGCTGCTGCTCGCGGCCGCCGAGCTCGTGGTGTCGACGCAGTTCGGCTCGACCTCGATGCTGCAGCGCAAGCTCCGGGTGGGCTTCGCGAAGGCGGGCCGGCTCATGGACCTGCTCGAGTCGCGCGAGATCGTCGGTCCCTCCGAGGGATCGAAGGCGCGCGACGTGCTCGTGACCGCCGAGCAGCTCCCGGGCGTCCTGGCGAAGCTCCGCGGCGAACCCTCCGGTCCGGCTGCAGCGCAGGCACCGGCGCAGGCACCGGCACCGGCGGCTCAGGCCGCCCCGGTGGCGACGCAGGTCGACGACCGCTACGACGACCCGGTGGGACGCATCCCGGAGGGGCTCGAAGAGGTCGAAGCGGTCGACGACGAGGATGCCTGGGGCCTGACCGGTCGTGACTGACCGGGTAGCCTTGGCCCTATGACCTCCTCCGCCGAAGGGCGTGCTCGACCGGCGAACTGGAACCTGCCGAACGCGATCACGGTCGTGCGCATCCTGCTCGCACCGATCTTCTTCTGGTTGGTGCTCGCCGATGCGGGCGAGGGCGGCGGCCTGCGCTGGGCGGCGACCGCACTCTTCGTGGTCGCGATCGCCACCGACGGCATCGACGGGCACATCGCCCGAAGCCGCGGGCTCGTCACCGACCTCGGCAAGATCCTCGATCCCATCGCCGACAAGCTCCTCACGAGCGGCGCGCTCATCTGCCTCTCGATCCTCGCCGAGGTGCCCTGGTGGGTGACCGGACTGATCGTGCTCCGCGAGGTGGGCATCACGGTCTGGCGGTTCGTGGAGCTCGGCCGGGGCAACGTGGTGCCGGCGTCCTCAGGGGGCAAGCTGAAGACCGTCGTGCAGGCGGTCGCGATCTCGGTCGCGCTCGCGCCGCTGCCGGTGCTCTTCGGCGAGTGGATGGCCTGGGTGAACGCGGTGCTCATCGCTGCGGCGCTCGTGCTCACCGTCTGGTCCGGCCTGCTGTACGTGCGTGACGCGGTCCGGCTCGCCCGTACGGGGCGCGCAGGGCGCGCATGAGCGACGGCGCGGATGCCTCGGCCGATCCCGCACTCCGGGTCGTCGGGGCCGCATCCGCCGACGAGACGGCCGCGCTCGTCGCCGAGCTGACCCGTCACGGCCTGCGCCTCGCGATCGCCGAGTCGCTCACCGGGGGACTCCTGGCCGCCGAGCTCATCCGCATCCCCGGTGCCTCGGCCGTCGTCAACGGCGGCATCGTCGCCTATGCCACGCCCCTCAAGCACCGACTCCTCGGCGTCGATGCCGAGCTCCTGGCGGTCGAGGGCGCGGTGCATCCCGAGGTCGCCAGGCAGATGGCCCGTGGCGCCCGTTCGGCACTCGCCGTCGGAGGCCGCGACGCGGAGCTCGGCATCGCCACGACCGGGGTCGCCGGGCCGGACCCGCAGGACGGCCGGGCGCCCGGCACGGTGTACCTGGGTCTCAGCGGGCCGGCGGGGGAGCGTGCGGTCGAACTCCGGCTGTCGGGCGATCGGGCGGAGATCCGCGCGGAGACGGTGCGCCGGGCCATTCGAGAGCTGCGCGCCGAGCTCTAGCGGGTCGAACGTCGCCGGTAGCGGTGCTCAGGGCGGCCCGCCGCGCCGTAGCGGGGGGCGACCTCGGCGGCGCCGATCGCCACGAGGTGCTCGAGGTAGCGCCTGGCGCTCACCCGACTCATGCCGAGCGATCGGGCGATCTCGGCGGCCGAGGCATCCGGTGCCGCGTTCGCGAGCTCGGCCGTCACCCGGCCGAGACTCACTCCCGACAGTCCCTTCGGCACCGCCGGCGAGCCGCTCGGCGCGGCCGCCGTGCCGAGCAGCCGGTCGACCTCCTGCTGGTCGAGCGCATCGGGCCGGCGCTCGCGGCGAAGATCGCGGCGCACCTCGTCGAGCCGCTCGCCGAGCGTCGCGCCGGTGAACGGCTTGACGAGATACTGGCGAACCCCGAGCAGCCGCGCCCGGCGCACCGTATCGAGGTCGCGCGCAGCGGTGACGGCGATGACCTCGACCTCGTCGCCCGACGCGCGCAGCGCGCGGAGCACCTCGAGGCCGCCGAGATCGGGCAGGTAGACGTCGAGCAGGACGAGCTCCGGACGGTGCTGTTCGATCGCGGCGAGGGCAGCGGCCCCGGTGTGGGCCTCGGCGACGACGACGAAGCCGGGCCTGGCGTCGACGAACGCCCGATTGACCTGGGCGACGGCGAAGTCGTCATCGACGATGACGACGCGGACGTCGCTCATGCGTCGGCCCTCGCACGGTCTCTGGCGGAGGGGAGCCGCACGACGAAGCGGGCGCCGCCGGCGGGGGAGGTGCCGGCCTCCGCGGTGCCTCCGAGCCGCTGCGCGATCCGCTGGACGATCGTGAGCCCGATGCCGCGGCGGGCTTTGCCCGGCGCCGGCGGCTTGTCGCTCACGTCCGGCTGGAAGATGGCGGCACGCCGCTCCGCGGGGACGCCCGGGCCGTCGTCGTCGACCTGCACGAGTACGACGTCGGGCTCGAGGTCGTCGCGAACGAGCAGTCGCACGCCGCCGCCGAGCACGCAGGCTTCGACGGCATTGTCGAGGAGGTTCGCCACGACGGTGCGGAGGTCGTCGGCCGCCGGGTGCCCGCTCTCGAGGTGGGAGGCGGGATCGACCTCGAGCCCGATGCCGAGCTCGTGGGCACGGGAGCGCTTGGCGAGCACGAGCGCGGCGGTCTCGGCGTCGGCGATGCCGCCGTGGTCGTGGAGCGAGCTGAGCGCGCCGCCCGCACCGACCCGTCCGATGAAGGCGGTCGCGGCCTCCAACTGCCCGAGCTCGATGAGCCCGCCGAGCACGTGCAGCGTGTTCGAGAACTCGTGCGACTGGGCGCGGAGATCGTCCGCGAGGCTCTGCGCGCCCTGCAGCTCGCGGAGCATGGTCTCGAGCTCGGTGCGGTCACGGAGGATCGCGATCCAGCCGACCTCGCGGCCGTCGACGCGGATGCGGTCGGCGTGCACGAGGAGCACGCGTTCACCCGAGAGCACCGGGGTCTCCGCGGGTTCGTCGGCGACGATGAAGCCCGCGAGCTCGCCGTCCAGCACCTCGTCGACCGCGCGGCCGAGCACCGCGCCGGCATCGACGCCGAGGAGACGGGCCGCCGCGTCGTTCACGAGCACGATGCGCCGCTCGCCGTCGAGGGCGACGAGGCCCTCCCGGATGCCGTGCAGCATCGCCTCGCGGGTCTCCAGCAGCCCCCGGATCTCCTCCGGTTCGAGGCCGTAGATGCGTCGCCGGATGAGCCCGCCGATCCACGCGGAGCCGAGCACTCCGACGAGGGTCGCCCCGACGAGCGCCGCGAAGAGCGCCCACAGGCCGCCGAGGAAGTCCTCGCGGAGTTCGGCCTCGAGGATCCCGACCGAGACCTGGCCGATCACGGTCGTCCCGTCCGCCGCGAAGATCGGCACCTTGACCCGCCAGGATTCGCCGAGCGTGCCCGTCTGCGTGCCGACGTAGATCCGGCCGGAGAGCGGAACAGAGGGGTCGGTCGAGACCCGCTCGCCGATCCGCTCGGGATCCGGGTGCGAGTAGCGGATGCCCTCGTCGTTCGCGACGACGACGTAGGTCACGTCGGAGGCCTCCCGGATGACCTCGGCGATCGGCTGGATCGTGCGCGAGGGCGCCTCATCGTCGAAGGCGTCGATGATCACGGGCAGCGAGGCGACGGACTGGGCCACGGCGACCATCCGGTCCTCGTACGACTCGCGGAGCTGCTGCTCCTGCAGCAGGGCGGCGACGAGCCCGGTGCCGACGACGGTGGCGAGCACGATCGTCACCTGCAGCAGCAGGAGCTGCATGCGCAGCGACATCGACCGGCCCACTGGAACAGTGTGCCGCACGCGGGGGCGGCTCCAGGCATCCGGAGCCGTGAACACTACGACCGAAACGACCGCAACGACCCTTACGACGCTTACGACCGCAGTGTTCCGCCTGGCGGAAGCGAAGCTCTAGCTTCGTGCCGTACCGATCGACCGGCCAGGGTGGCCGGCGCTCAAGGAGGAGTCTTGCGATCAGCATCCGGACCGCGGTCCGCGGTCCTTTCCCGACCCACAGCCCGGCGCTTCGGCGTCGCAACGCTCGCGCTCGCGACCGGACTCGGCCTCGCGGCCTGCTCCGCCACGGGAGCGCAGCCCACCGGCGGAGGTGACGCCGAGGCGGTGTCGCTCGACGCCGTCCAGCTCATCGCTCCGGCCGACCCGGGCGGCGGCTGGGACCAGACGGCCCGCGCCCTCGGAGAGGTGCTCACCAGCGAGGACCTTGTCGGCAAGGCGCCCGTCGAGAACATCGGCGGCGCCGGCGGCACCGTCGGGCTTGCGGCCCTCGCGAACGAGAAGGACCCGGCCACGCTCATGGTGACCGGCCTCGTCATGGTCGGTGCGGTCGAGACGAACGCCTCGCAGTCGCGCATCGAGGACGTCACCCCCATCGCCAGGCTCACCGAGGAGCCGCTCGTCGTGGTCGTGCCCTCGTCGTCGCCGTACGAGTCCGTCGGCGACCTCGTCGACGCGATCGTGAAGGAGGGCGCGGCGATCTCGGTCACCGGCGGCTCGGCCGGCGGTGCCGATCACATCCTGGCCGGCATGCTCGTCACCGAGGCGGGGGTCGACCCCGCCGATGTGCCGTCGACGCTGAACTACATCCCGAACTCGGGCGGCGGCGAAGCGGTCACCATGCTGCTCGGCGGCACCGTGCAGGCCGGCATCTCCGGCGTCGGCGAGTTCGTCGAGCAGGTCGAGGCGGGCGAGCTCCGTGCGCTCGCGGTCTCCTCGGGCGAGCCGAGCGAGCTGCTCCCCGAGGTGCCGACCCTCGCCGACGAGGGCTACGACATCGAGCTCACCAACTGGCGCGGGCTCCTCGCCCCTCCCGGCATCGACGACGCCGACCGTGAGGCGCTCGTCGAGCTCGTGACCGAGCTGAACGCCTCCGACGCATGGAAGACGACCCTGGCCGACAAGGGCTGGAGCGACGCCTTCCTCGTCGGCGACGAGTTCCAGGAGTTCCTCGACGGCAACATCACCGAGGTCACCGAGACGCTGCAGACGATCGGCCTGGTCGCGAAGTGACCGCCGAGACTCCGGACCCCGCCGGCACCCCCCGGCCGGCGGGGGCCGGACCCCGGCGACCGATCGGCGAACTCGCGTTCGCCGTCGTCTGCGCGCTCCTCGGCGTCGGCGTCATCGTCGGCGCCGGGGCCATCCGCGTTCCCCCCGGTTCGGCGAGCGTGCTCGGCCCGCGGGTCTTCCCGTACTTCGTCGGCGCGCTGCTGCTCGTCGCGGCGGTCGCGGTGATCGTCGCCATCGCGACCGGGCACCGGGGCCAGCCCGACGACGGGGAGGACGTCGACCCGAACGCGAAGACCGACTGGCGGGCGGTCGTACTGCTCGTCGCCGTGTTCTGCTCGCAGCTCGTGCTCATCGAGTTCGTCGGCTGGCCGATCGCGATCGCCGTCGTCTTCGCCGGGGCGGCGCTCACCCTCGGCGCGAAGCGCTGGTGGGTCGCCGTGCTCGTCGGGCTCGGGCTCGGGCTCGCCACGCAACTGCTCTTCGGGACCTGGCTGGGCCTCTCGCTCCCCGCCGGCCCCCTGCTCGACTGGATCCCGATCTTCAATGGATAGTCTCGCCGCCCTGCTCGAGGGCTTCGCCACGGCCCTGCAGCCGCAGTACCTGCTCTACGCCCTGTTCGGCGTGTTCGTCGGCACCGCGGTCGGCGTGCTGCCGGGCATCGGCCCGGCCATGACCGTCGCCCTCCTGCTGCCGCTCACCTACTCGCTCGATCCCACGGGCGCCCTCATCCTCTTCGCCGGCATCTACTACGGCGGCATGTACGGCGGCTCGACCACCTCGATCCTCCTGAACACCCCGGGGGAGTCCGCCTCGATCGTCACCGCGCTCGAGGGCAATCGCATGGCGAAGGCCGGTCGCGGAGCGGCCGCACTCGCGACGGCAGCGATCGGCTCCTTCGTCGCGGGCACGATCGCGACCGTGCTGCTGACATTCCTGGCGCCCGGCATCGCGAAGCTCGCCGTGCAACTGGGCCCGGCCGACTACTTCGCCCTGATGGTCGTGGCGTTCCTCACCGTGGGCGCCCTGCTCGGCTCGAGCGTGCCGCGCGGACTCGTCTCCCTCGGCCTCGGCCTCATGCTCGGCCTCGTCGGCACCGAGGTGCTCTCCGGCCAGCAGCGGTACACCTTCGGCGTGCCGAGCCTCGCCGACGGCATCGACGTCGTGCTGATCGCGGTCGGCCTCTTCGCCCTCGGCGAGACGCTGTACGTCGCCTCGCGCCTCCGGCACGGCGCGGTGCAGATCATCCCCGTCACCCGCGGATGGCGCAGCTGGATGACGCGCAGCGATTGGCGGCGCTCGTGGAAGCCGTGGCTGCGGGGCACCGCGATCGGCTTCCCGATCGGCACGATCCCCGCCGGTGGCGCCGACGTCGCGACCTTCCTCTCCTACGCGAGCGAGCGGAAGCTCGCCAAGGGGCGGGCCCGCGAGCAGTTCGGGCGCGGCGCGATCGAGGGCGTCGCCGGCCCGGAGGCCGCGAACAACGCGGCCGCCGCCGGGGTGCTCGTGCCGCTGCTGACGCTCGGCCTGCCGACCACGGCGACCGCGGCGATCATCATCTCCGCGTTCCAGTCCTACGGCATCCGCCCGGGTCCACTCCTCTTCGAGAACCAGTCGGGCCTCGTCTGGGCCCTCATCGCGAGCCTGTACATCGGCAACGTGCTGCTGCTCGTGCTGAACCTCCCGCTCGTCGGGATGTGGGTGAAGGTGCTGCGCATCCCGCGCCCGTACCTCTACGCCGGCATCCTGGCCTTCGCCGGCCTCGGCGCATACGCCCTGCACTTCAACGTCTTCGACACGCTCACCCTGCTCGTCGTCGGCGTCGCGGGCTTCCTCATGCGACGCTACGGCTACCCCGTCGCCCCGATGGTCGTCGGCGGCATCCTCGGGCCGATGGCCGAGGAGCAGCTGCGCAAGTCGATGGCGATCAGCCAGGGGGATCTCCTCTACCTCGTGCACAGCCCCTTCGCGATCGTCGCGTACTCGACGATGGCCGTGATCGTCGTCACCGGCATCTGGCTGAAGCGCCGCCGGGCGAAGCTCGAGGCTGCGCCGAAGCTCGTGCCGACCTCGGCGATCCAGGCGATCGACGAACCGACGAAGTGACTCCGCGCGACGCCGGACGGGCCTCGCGGCGATCCCGCCGGATCGCCGCGGGGACCTGCGGAATACCGACCGGTTCCGAGCCGTTACATGTGACGAGTTCACACGGGAATTCCAGTGTGCAAGGCTAGAGTCTGACTCACGGGAGACGTCGGTTAGACTGACCCTCCCGTTCCGGTCCATCCGGACCGAGAGGCAGAAGAGAAGGAGGTTCCGATGGTTCTGGTTCGTCAGGAGATCGGCGATGTGCTGAGGGACTTCCGGCTGCAGAAGGGGCGCACCCTTCGTCAGGTGGCGTCCAAGGCGTCCGTCGCTCTCGGTTACCTCAGTGAGGTCGAACGTGGGCAGAAGGAAGCATCGAGCGAGATCCTCGCCTCGGTCGCCGAAGCGCTCGACACTCCCATCTCGGTGATCATGCACGAGGTCGGCGACCGCATCGCCGTCCTCGAGGGCGTCACCGCGGTGCCCGACAGCCTGCCCGACGAGCTCGTCGCCGAGTTCGACGCAGACATGATGGTGCGCTGAGCCACGTTCTCAGTGCTCCCCGATTTCCCGAACGGCCGGTCATCGACCGGCCGTTCGGCTGTTCCGGCCGCGCGGCCGTCAGGAGGTCGACGTGAAGCTCAGCGAATTCCAGCTCGCCGTCGCTGAGGAGTTCGGCGAGGGGTACGGCGGGGTCCTGGTCGCCGACCTGGCGCTCGCGCCGTTCGGCGGTCGCACCGCCAAGGAGGCCCTCGCCGACGGGGTTCCGGCGCGCGAGGTCTGGGCTGCGCTCTGCGAGGCGACGGATGTCCCGATGCCCCATCGCCACGGGCCCGCGATCCGCGAGCCGCGCACCGCGAGCTGAGATCGACCGAAGATCTGTTCGACACGCCGAGTCGGGTTCGAACATGCGTTCGGTGCTGCGGTACTGTCCTCAACAGGTGAGGTGTTCCACGGATCCGTCCACGGTCCACCGCCTTCGGCACCCGGTGTCGGTGGCGGTGACTAGCGTCGGAGGCGTCGGATCTTCCGATCCGAACCAGCCTTGTCGTAAGGCGGGCGGGGTCACGGCCCCGCTCGAGGCGCGACAGCCTAGAGGCAGCCGACCGAATCAGAAGGAGCCCACCTCATGCCCTCTCCCGCAGACCGCGAGAAAGCCCTCGAGACCGCACTCGCCCAGATCGATCGCCAGTTCGGCAAGGGCTCCGTCATGCGCCTCGGCAGTGAAGAACGCGCCCCGGTCGAGGTGATCCCGACCGGCTCCATCGCCCTCGACGTCGCGCTCGGCGTCGGCGGCCTGCCCCGCGGCCGCATCATCGAGATCTACGGCCCGGAGTCCTCGGGCAAGACCACGCTCACCCTGCACGCCATTGCGAACGTGCAGCGCGCGGGCGGCATCGCCGCCTTCGTCGACGCCGAGCACGCGCTCGACCCCGACTATGCGAAGAAGCTTGGGGTCGACATCGACTCGTTGCTCGTCTCGCAGCCCGACACGGGTGAGCAGGCGCTCGAGATCGCCGACATGCTCGTCCGTTCCGGGTCGATCGACCTCGTCGTCATCGACTCCGTCGCCGCGCTCGTGCCCCGCGCCGAGATCGAGGGCGAGATGGGCGACTCGCACGTCGGTCTCCAGGCCCGCCTCATGTCGCAGGCGCTCCGCAAGCTGACCGGTGGGCTCAACCAGACGAACACCACCATGATCTTCATCAACCAGCTCCGCGAGAAGATCGGCGTGTTCTTCGGTTCCCCCGAGACGACCGCCGGCGGCAAGGCGCTGAAGTTCTACGCCTCGGTGCGCCTCGACATCCGTCGCATCGAGACCCTGAAGGACGGCACCGAGGCGGTCGGCAACCGCACCCGCGTCAAGGTCGTCAAGAACAAGATGGCCCCGCCCTTCAAGCAGGCCGAGTTCGACATCCTGTACGGCGTCGGCATCTCCCGCGAGGGCTCGCTCATCGACTACGGCGTCGACCAGGCCATCGTGAAGAAGTCCGGAGCGTGGTACACCTACGACGGCGACCAGCTCGGCCAGGGCAAGGAGAACGCGCGCAACTTCCTCCTGCAGAACCCCGACATCGCCGCCGACATCGAGCAGAAGATCCTCGTGAAGCTCGGTATCGGCAAGCAGGGCCAGCAGGCCGCCGAGACCGGCGGCAACGTCGAGTCCATCGACGCGAAGCGTCGGGGCGCCTGAGCCAGATGAGCCGTCGGCACGAGCCGGGTGACGGGCGCGAGCGCTCGGGGGCGGTCGGTCAGCCGACCGACTCCGAGCGTCTCGCGCCCGTCGCGTACCTGCCGTGGGCGGTCCCCGGGGTCGAGCCGGGTGCCGTCCCGACGGGTCGGTCCGGCGGAACCGGCCCGCAGCGCCCTGCGTCGCAGTCGTCGGCAGGGGGCCCGGGCGCAGCACCGCCGGCGCCCGCACCGCGCTCGGCCGCCCCACGGTCGCGCGACGCCGAGGGGCGAGCCCGCCGTGGCAGCGAGTGGTCGCACCTCGTGGCCGTGACGCCGGAGTCCTCCGATGAGGGGAGTGCGCCGCATCCGGGCGGTCGCTCGGGCCCGAAGGGCAGCCGGGGGCGCCGCCGTCCGGCAGACGAGATCACCGAGACCGACGAGCCGGGTCCCGAGCGCGACGAGCGCATCGATCGCATCGTCGTCGGAAGACTCCGGCGCTCGGCGCTGTCGGTGTCCGAAGTGCGCGCCGTGCTGGTGGAGCACGGGCTCGACGATCTCGAGGTCGAGGAGTGGCTCGAGCGCTACGAGCGCCTCGGCTATCTCGACGACGCGCGGCTCGCCGAGCAGCTCGTGCACAGCCACGGCGAGCGACGCGGTCGGGGGAGCGGGGCGATCCTCGCCGAGCTCGGCCGGCGCGGCGTCGATGCCGCGGTGGCGCGCGAAGCCGTCGGTGAGCTCGATCCCGACATCGAGCTCACGAACGCGATCGCGGTGGCCGAGCGCCGCGCGCGGCAGCTGGGCGGGCTCGATCGCACGGTCGCCGAGCGCCGGCTCTCGGCATTCCTTGCCAGGCGGGGCTACCCGGGGGACGTCGTGCGGGAGGCGGTGGCGACGGCGCTGCCTCGTGAACGCTCGTAGACTGGGGCGATCATGAGCACGCTTCACGAGGTCTCGCCGGGCGAGGCCGTCCCCGTCCAGGCAGAGTCCGCCCCCCGCACCTACGAGGTGCGCACCTTCGGCTGTCAGATGAACGTGCACGACTCCGAGCGGCTCTCCGGCTCGCTCGAAGCGGCCGGCTACGTGCCGGCGAACGGCGCCGAGGCCGATGTGGTCGTGATCAACACCTGCGCGGTGCGCGAGAACGCCGACAACAAGCTGTACGGCAACCTCGGCCACCTCGCCGGCGTGAAGCGACGACACGCGGGCATGCAGATCGCGGTCGGCGGCTGTCTCGCCCAGAAGGACAAGAACGTCATCCTCGAGAAGGCGCCGTGGGTCGACGTCGTCTTCGGCACGCACAACATGGGTGCCCTGCCGAGCCTGCTCGAGCGGGCGCGCCACAACGACGAGGCGCAGCTCGAGATCCTCGACGCGCTCGAAGTCTTCCCCTCCACCCTGCCGACGAAGCGCGACTCCACCTACAGCGGCTGGGTGTCCATCTCGGTCGGCTGCAACAACACCTGCACGTTCTGCATCGTGCCCGCCCTGCGCGGCAAGGAGAAGGACCGCCGCCCCGGCGAGATCCTCGCCGAGGTGCAGGCGCTCGTCGACGACGGCGCCATCGAGGTCACGCTGCTCGGGCAGAACGTCAACTCCTACGGCGTCGAGTTCGGCGACCGGCACGCGTTCGGCAAGCTCCTCCGGGCCGCCGGCCAGATCGACGGGCTCGAGCGCATCCGCTTCACGAGCCCGCACCCCGCCGCCTTCACCGACGACGTCATCGACGCCATGGCCGAGACGCCGAACGTCATGCCGCAGCTGCACATGCCGCTCCAGTCGGGCTCCGATCGCATTCTCAAGGCCATGCGGCGCTCCTACCGCTCCGAGCGATTCCTCGGCATCCTCGACCGTGTGCGGGCGAAGATCCCGAACGCGGCGATCTCCACCGACATCATCGTCGGCTTCCCGGGTGAGACCGAGGAGGACTTCCAGGAGACGCTGCGCGTCGTCGAGGCGGCCCGCTTCGCGTCCGCGTTCACCTTCCAGTACTCGATCCGCCCGGGCACCCCCGCCGCCACGATGGAGGAGCAGGTGCCGAAGGAAATCGTGCAGGAGCGGTACGAGCGGCTCATCGCCCTCCAGGAGCGCATCTCCTGGGAAGAGAACCAGCGCCTCATCGGCCGCACCGCCGAAGTGCTCGTCGCGACGGGCGAGGGCAAGAAGGACGCCGAGACGCATCGGCTCTCGGGCCGCGCCGAAGACAGCCGGCTCGTGCACTTCGAAGTTCCCGAGGGCTCCGAGGTCCCGCGACCCGGCGACGTCGTCACGGTCGTCATCTCGCAGGCGGCGCCGTTCCACCTCATCGCCGATTCGCCCGACGGCGCGCCCCTCGTCGTCCGGCGCACCCGCGCCGGCGACGCCTGGGACCGTGCCCAGGCCGAGAGCTGCGGCGTGCCGTCCGACGGCGCCGCCGCGGGCGCCCCCGGTCCCGTCTCGCTCGGGCTGCCCGCCGTGCGCGTCTCACGCGAGCCGCTCGTCTCCCCGGGCGTCGGCACCATGCCGATCTACGACCCCACCGACGGTCAGCGCTGACGTGACGCTCGTCGCGGTGGTCGGCGCCACCGGCACCGGCAAGTCGGCCTTCGCCCTCGACCTCGCCGAGGCGTATGCGCGCACCGGACGGCGCGCCGAGATCGTGAACGCCGACGCCATGCAGCTGTACCGCGGCATGGACATCGGCACCGCGAAGCTCCCCGTCGCGGAGCGCCGGGGCATCCCGCACCACCTGCTCGACGTGCTCGACGTGACCGCCGAGGCCTCCGTCGCCGCGTACCAGCGCGACGCGCGCGCGGCCGTCGACCGCATCACGGCCGACGGGGGCGTCGCCGTGCTCGTCGGCGGATCCGGCCTGTACGTCTCGAGCGTGATCCACGACTTCCGCTTCCCAGGCACCGACCCGGCGGTGCGCGCCCGGCTCGAGGCCGAACTCGCCGAGCGGGGGCCGGGGCTGCTGCACGCCCGGCTGCGCGAGATCGACGCCGAGACGGCGTCGGGGGTCGACGCGCAGAACGGCCGGCGCATCGTGCGGGCGCTCGAGGTGATCGAGGTGACCGGTGAGCCCAAGGCGGCCCGCCTCCCCGACGAGCCGGTGCCGTGGCGTCCGCACCGCATCGTGCACCTCCGCAGCGAGCGCGCCGCCCTCGTCGCTCGGCTCGACGAACGGGTCGGGCAGATGTGGCGCGACGGCCTGGTCGACGAGGTCGCCGGGCTCGTGCCCCTCGGGCTCGAGCGCGGAGTGACCGCGCGCAAGGCCATCGGGTACGCGCAGGCGCTCGCGGAGTTGGCGGGACGGATGCCCCGGGCCGAGGCGATCGCGGAGACCCAGCAGCTCACCAGGGTGTACGCCAGGCGCCAGGTGGGCTGGTTCAAGCGCTACCGGGACGCCGCCGTGCTCGACCCCCTCGACGACGTCGCCCGCGCCGCCGAGCTCGCCCGACTCGCCGCCCTAGACTGAAGCGCATGTCGTTCGATCTCAGGTTCACCAAGGGGCAGGGCACCGGCAACGACTTCGTGCTCTTCGCAGATCCCGAGGGCGACCTCGAACTGACCCCCGAGCAGATCCGGGCGGTCTGCGACCGGCGCTTCGGCGTCGGCGCCGACGGCGTCATCCGCGCGGTCCGCAGCCGCAACCTCGAGGCCGGGGCAGACGCCCTCGCCGAGGACGCCGCGGCCGTCTGGTTCATGGACTACTGGAACGCCGACGGCTCCGTCTCCGAGATGTGCGGCAACGGCATCCGCGTCTACGCCGCGTACCTGCTCGACCAGGGCCTCGCCGAGCTGCCCGACGGCGGCGAACTGGTCATCGGCACCCGCGCCGGGGTGCGGCACGTGCGCCGGGCCGGCAGCGGGTACCAGGCCGACCTCGGCGTCTGGCGCCTCGCCGGTGGCGAGCCGCTCGTGCGCGCGAAGAACCTTCCCGTCGCGAGGCCCGGCCTCGGGATCGACGTCGGCAACCCGCACGTCGTCGTCGCCCTCGCCGACGAAGCCGAGCTCGAGGGCCTCGACCTCGGCTACCTGCCGGTGCTCGATCCCGCACCCGAGGCCGGCGCGAACGTGGAGTTCGTGGTCCCGGCCGACCCGCTCGTCGAGGACGGCGTCGGACGCATCCGCATGCGCGTGCACGAGCGCGGCTCCGGCGAGACGCTGTCGTGCGGCACGGGCGCCGTCGCCTCGGCGCTGGCGGTCCGGCACTGGGCCGGCGCCGGCGCCCCCGACACGTGGCGGGTGCAGGTACCCGGCGGCGTGCTCGGCGTCCGCATGGTGAGCGCCCCCGACGGCGAGCACGTCTCACTGTCCGGCCCCGCCGAGCTCGTCTACGACGGCGTGCTCGCGCTCGCATGAGCGGACCCGACCGCCGCACGCCAGCCCGCTCAGCCTTTCCCTGGCTGCTCCTCGTCGGCATCTCGCTCGTCGCGCTGAACTTCCGCGGGCCGCTCGTCACGATCTCGCCCGTGATCGGCGACATCGAGCAGAGCCTCGGCATCACCCCGACGACCGCGGGCCTGCTGACGAGCCTGCCGGTGCTCTGCTTCGCCCTCGGCACGCCCGTCGCGGCCTGGACGATCCGACTGACCGGCGCCGAGCGCGCGGTGGCGATCGCGCTGGTCGGCACCCTGATCGGAACGATCATCCGCTCCGGCGGGACCACTGCGGCCGCCTTCGTCGGAACGATCGTGATCGGCATCGCCATCGCGATCGGCAACGTCGTCGTCCCCGTCGTGATCCGGCGCGACGTGCCGCCTGAGCGCGCCCAGCTCGTGACGGGCGTCTACTCGGCCATGATGAACGTCGGGTCGATGCTGACGATCGCGGCGACGGCACCGCTCGCCGCGCAGATCGGGTGGCAGTCGGCGACGGCCGTGTGGGGCGTGTTCATCCTCGTCGCGCTCGCGGTGTGGGGGGTCCACCTCCGCCGCACCGTCGCCGAGACCCGCGAGGCGCGGGCCGCCGAGGCGCTCGCGGTCACCGGCTCGCTGCAGGCCGTGACGGGCCCCGCCGGCGTCATCCCCGGGGAGCGCTCGGCCTGGCGCAACAGCATGACCTGGCTGCTCGCCGCCGCCTTCGCCACCCAATCCTTCTCCTACTACGGCCTGAGCGCCTGGCTGCCGAGCCTCTACGCGGACGAGCACGGGCTCGATGCGATCGCGGCGGGCAACGTCTCGTCACTGTTCCAGCTGGCCGCCGTCGCCGGGGCGCTCGGTGTCCCCTTCCTCGGCCGGGCGCGCCCGGTCTGGGTGCAGCCCGCGATCGTCGGGGTGCTCTGGATGAGCCTGCCGCTCGGGCTGCTGCTCGCGCCGGACGCCTACCTGATCTGGACCGTGACGGGCGGCATCGCCCAGGGCGGCGGCTTCGTCGTGATCATCGCGTCGGTGGTGCGGTTCACCCGCACCGACCGCGAGACCACGCAGATGTCCGCGCTCGTGCAGGCCGGCGGCTACCTGCTCGCGGCGACGGCGCCGCCGGTGCTCGGAGCGCTGCACGAGTCGACGGGCGGCTGGACGGCGCCGCTCCTCGCCGTGCTGGTGGCGACCGCCGGGTTCCTCGTGCTCACGAGCACCGCAGCGATCCGGGCGGCCCGCACCGGCGCCGCCGATTGACGACCGATCGCGGGCGCGATCGGGGCCGGCCCGCGCGAGCCGGCTACCCTGCTGGCCGGTGCACCTCCAGGAGCCGGAACCCCTTGTCCGTCGTGCGCCGCTCGACCGTGGTGCCGCTCGGCAGCGTCTCGCCGAGCCATCGCTGGAGGGAGTCGGCGCCGAGATTCTTCTGCACGACGAGCCACGCCGAGGCTCCGGCCTCCAGCCGGGGGAGCCAGGTGCCGAGGAGCTCGTGCAGGGGGGCCTTGCCGATCCGGATCGGCGGGTTCGACCAGATCGCGCGGAACGCGACGTCGTCGGGAACACCGGAGGGCAGCACGGCGTTGACATTCCTGAGGCCGAGCCTCGCGGCGTTGCGGCGCACGAGATCCAGGGCGCGTTCGTTGACGTCGACGGCCCAGACCGTCGCGTCGGGGGAGCGGAGGGCGAGGGTCAGCGCCATCGGGCCCCAGCCGCAGCCGAGATCGAGCAGATCACCGTCAGCGGGCGGCTCGGGCGCGTGCTCGAGGAGCACTCGGGTGCCGTGGTCGACATGCTCGGGACTGAACACCCCGGCGGCCGTGAGCAGCTCGAGTTCGCGCCCCGCCAGGCGCACCCGGACGGTGCGCAGCGCGTCCTCCGACGCGGGCTTGGACGAGAAGTAGTGCTCCTGAGACATACAGGGGAACCTATCGCACGAGGGAGAAGTAGGCTGGACACGATGAACGAAGCCCCAGAACAGCACCCCGACGACGCTGTCGAGCGCGTGCTGCGCTCGGCCGACACCCGCGCCGGCATCGCCCGGTTCGGCGCGGAGGCCGCCGCAGCCATCCAGAAGGACGGCGCGGATGCCTCGCCCTGGCAGTCCAGCGACGGCGAACAGCTCGACCGCGAGGAGCGTGCGGCGCTCCGCCGCGTGAGCGGCCTGTCGACCGAGCTCGAAGACGTCACCGAGGTCGAGTACCGCCAGCTCCGGCTGGAGAACGTCGTGCTCATCGGCGTCTACTCGCAGGGATCGCTCGACGACGCCGAGACCTCGCTGCGCGAGCTCTCGGCCCTCGCCGAGACCGCCGGCGCCCGGGTGCTCGACGGCGTGCTCCAGCGTCGCCCGCACCCCGACCCCGCCACCTATCTCGGTCGCGGCAAGGTCGAGGAGCTCCGCCACATCGTGGCCTCGCTCGGCGCCGACACCGTGATCGCCGACACCGAGCTCGCCCCGAGCCAGCGCCGCGCCCTGGAGGACGCGGTGAAGGTGAAGGTGATCGACCGCACCGCCGTCATCCTCGACATCTTCAGCCAGCACGCGAAGAGCCGCGAGGGCAAGGCGCAGGTCGAGCTCGCGCAGCTCGAGTACCTCCTGCCGCGCCTCCGCGGCTGGGGCGAATCGATGTCGCGCCAGGCCGGTGGACAGGTCGGCGGCGCCGGAGCGGGCATGGGCAGCCGCGGTCCCGGTGAGACGAAGCTCGAACTCGACCGGCGGCGCATCCACTCCCGGATGGCGAAGCTCCGCAAGCAGATCGTCGGCATGAAGCCGGCCCGTGAGGCCAAGCGCGCGAACCGCAAGCGCAACGCCGTGCCGTCCGTCGCGATCGCCGGGTACACGAACGCCGGCAAGTCGAGCCTCCTGAACCGCATCACCGGAGCGGGCGTCCTCGTCGAGAACGCGCTGTTCGCGACGCTCGACGCGACCGTGCGGCGCAACACGACCGCAGACGGCCGGGTGTACACGATCGCCGACACCGTCGGGTTCGTCCGCAACCTGCCGCACCAGCTCGTCGAGGCGTTCCGCTCGACGCTCGAAGAGGTCGGCGACGCCGACCTCATCGTCCACGTCGTCGACGCGGCGCACCCAGACCCGGCCGGGCAGATCGCCACCGTCCGCGACGTCATCGGCGAGGTCGGCGCGCGCGACGTGCCCGAACTCGTCGTGTTCAACAAGGCCGATCTCGTCACCGCCGAGGACCGCCTCGTGCTGCAGGGGCTGGAGCCCGACGCCGTCTTCGCTTCCGCGCGCACCGGCGAAGGGGTCGAGGCCGTGCTCGAGGCGATCGGGCGCATGCTGCCCGACCCGGCCGTCGAGGTCGAGCTGCTCGTCCCCTACGAGCGGGGCGACATCGTCTCCGCGCTGCACGAGACCTCGCGCGTCCTCGAGCTCGAGTACGTCGAGGAGGGCACCAGGGTGCGCGCCCTCGTCTCGCCCGAGCTCGCGGGGCAGCTGGCCGAGTTCCGGGCGCCGATCGCGGCGTAGCTCCGCTCAGCCCGAGCGCGCGGGGCAGCTGGCCGAGTTCCGGGCGCCGATCGCGGCGTAGCTCCGCTCAGCCCGAGCTCGCGGGGCAGCTGGTCGAGTTCCGGGCGCCGATCGCGGCGTAGCTCCGCTCAGCTGGTCGTGGACGCGCGCGGGACGCCGGGTCATCCGGCGTCCCGCGGCGTCATCCTCGGTCACACTGCTGCGGGCCGCGCCCCGTGGGCGTATCGTCGCTCGTGATCGTCGGCGACGGGCCGGATGCCCGCCGCCAGGAGCGACCGCCGAGCCCGGCACCCGCCCGCGAGCCCCACCCGCCGCTGTGCGGCGGTGGTCGCGGCAAGCCGTGCCATCGCCCATGCGGCATCCCCTCGAGGAGCCAGCATGACCGGAGCCGCAGGCGACTGTCCCGGCCGCCCGCCGATCTCCTTCGAGCTGTACCCGCCGCGCAGCGATGCCGCGGCGATCGCACTCGGACGCACGATCGATCGGCTGGCCGAGATCGATCCCGCCTTCATCTCCGTGACCTTCGGGGCCGGCGGCTCCTCGCGCGGACGGTCGCTCACGGTGCTCCGGTACATCCTCGAGCAGACGCACGTCGAGCCGATGGCGCACCTCACCTGCGTCGGCTCCTCGCACGCCGAGGCGAACCGCATCGTCCGCGAGTTCCTCGACGCCGGCATCACGAGCTTCCTCGCGCTCCGGGGCGACCCGCCCGAGGGCGGTGACGCGGATGCCGGACTGGGTGACCTCGGTTCGGCCGCGGAGCTCGTGCAGTTGATCCACCGGGTGCAGGAGGAGCGCGAGCCGTTCGGCCAGGCGGGCGTGCCCGGGGCGCCGCGCGCGCGACGCATCGGGGCTCGACCGCGGCCCGAACGGGTCGCCGTCGCGGCGTTCCCGACGGGGCATCCCCGCTCCCGCGGCCTCGCTCAGGACGTCGACGCCCTCCTCGCCAAGGAGGTCGCGGGGGCGACCCTCGCGATCACCCAGCTGTTCTGGCACGCCGACGACTACCTCGGCTTCGTGGAGCGGGCGCGGACGGCCGGGGTCTCGATCCCGATCCTGCCCGGGCTGATGCCCGTCACGACACCGGCCCGTCTCGCCCGGCTCACCGAGCTGACCGGCGTCGAGCCTCCCGCCGAACTGGCGATCGCGCTCGAGATCGAGCCGGACGCCCGGGCTCGCGCGGAGATCGGGGAGGCGCACGCGGCGGCCCTCGCCGCGGCCGTCCTCGAGGGCGGCGCCCCCGGGCTGCACCTGTACACCTACAACCGGCACGAGACGGTCCGCTCCGTGCTCGAGCGGATCGGCATCCACTCGGCCGCGACGCACGGCTGAGCCCGACCACAGACCCGGCCCTGGGCGATCGCCCCGGGCCCTCCCGGCGACCCGCGATCCGGCGGCTTCGCCGACCCTGCAGCACGACGAAAGGACGCAGCACATGACCGCACCCGCCTTCCCCGCGGGCACGATCCTCGGCTACCCCCGGATCGGCCGCCGCCGCGAGCTGAAGCGCGCCGTCGAGGCCTACTGGGCCGGGCGCATCGACGCCGCCGAACTCGATCGGCGCACGGCCGAGCTGCGGTCCGCGACGCGCGCGCGGCTCGTCGAGCTCGGCCTCGGCCGGGACGACTCGGCGATCCCCGACTCGTACGCCGCGTACGACCAGGTGCTCGACACCGCCCTCGCCGTCGGCGCGGTGCCCGAGCGGTTCGCACACCTGCGGGGGACCGACGGCTCGGTCGACCTCGACGGCGAGTTCGTGCTCGCCCGCGGGGAGGCGGGCGAGCCGCCGCTGGAGATGACGAAGTGGTTCGACACCAACTACCACTACCTCGTGCCGGAGCTCGCGCAGGACTCGGCGTTCGGCGCGCACCCCGAGCGGCTGGTGGCGCGCTTCACCGAGGCGCTCGCCGAGGGGGTGCTGACGCGACCGGTGCTCGTCGGACCGGTGACGCTCCTCGCGCTCGCGAAGCCCGCAGCGGAGGCGCCCGAGGGCTTCCGGCCGCTCGACGAGCTCGAGCGGGTGCTGCCCGTGTACGCCGAGCTCCTGGCCCGCCTCGCCGAGGCGGGTGCCGAGTGGGTGCAGCTCGACGAGCCGGCGCTCGCGAGCGAGAGCCTCGACGAGCCCCCGGCCCGGCTGCGTGAGGCCGCTGAGCGCGCGTATGCGGCGCTCGGTGCCGCGGTACATCGCCCCGCGCTGTTCGTCGCGGCGCCCTACGGGGGGATCGGCGAGGCGCTGGGCGTGCTCGCGGAAGCGCCGATCGAGGCGATCGGCCTGGACCTCGTCCGCGGCGAGCTCCCGAGCGGGCTCGACGACGGCGCCCGCCGGGCGCTCGCGGGCAAGACGCTCGTCGCGGGGGTCGTCGACGGTCGGAACATCTGGCGAGGCGACCTGGCGGCCGCATTCGAGCGGGCGAGCGCCCTCGAGGGGCTGGCTGGCTCACTCGCGATCTCGACCTCGACGTCGTTGCAGCACGTGCCGCACGATCTCGCCGACGAGGAGCGGCTCGACCCGCGACTGGCGAGCTGGCTCGCTTTCGCCGACCAGAAGGTCGCGCAGGTCGCGACGCTCGCTCGCGGCCTCGCCGAGGGGCGGGAGGCGATCGCGACGGAGCTCGAGGATGCCTCGGCCGCCCTCGTCGATCGCGCGGGCGCGCGGGGCGTGCGGGTTCCCGCCGTCCGAGACCGGCTCGCCGCGCTCTCCGACGCGGACTTCTCGCGTGTCGCCTACGGCGAACGGGTGGCGGCGCAGTCGGATCTCGCCCTGCCCCAGCTGCCGACGACGACGATCGGCTCGTTCCCGCAGACCGGCGAACTCCGCCGCGCCCGCGCGGAGCTCGCCAGCGGCGCGCTCGACGAGGCGGGCTACCGCACGCTCATCGAGCAGGAGATCGAGCGCGTGGTTCGGCTGCAGGAGGAGCTCGGCCTCGACGTGCTCGTGCACGGCGAGCCGGAGCGCAACGACATGGTGCAGTACTTCGCCGAGCTCCTCGACGGCTTCGCCGTCACCGAGCACGGCTGGGTGCAGTCGTACGGCTCGCGCTGCACGCGCCCGTCGATCCTCTGGGGCGACGTCTCCCGCCCGGCGCCGATGACGGTGGGCTGGTCCGCGTTCGCGCAGTCGCTCACCGAGCGGCACCTGAAGGGCATGCTGACGGGGCCCGTCACCATCCTCGCCTGGTCGTTCGTCCGCGACGACCAGCCGCTGGCCGAGACCGCGCGCCAGGTCGGCCTCGCGCTGCGCGACGAGGTCGCCGACCTGGAGGCGGCCGGCATCCGCATCATCCAGGTCGACGAACCCGCGCTCCGTGAGCTGCTGCCCCTGCGCCGGGCCGAGCAGCCCGCGTACCTCGACTGGTCGGTCGGCGCGTTCCGGCTCGCCACCGGCGGCGCCGCGCCGTCGACGCAGGTGCACACGCATCTCTGCTATTCGGAGTTCGGGGTCGTCATCGACGCGATCCGCGGGCTCGACGCCGATGTGACGAGCATCGAGGCCGCTCGGAGCCGGATGGAGGTGGTCGAGGATCTCGGGCGCAGCGGGTTCGACCACGGGGTCGGCCCCGGCGTCTACGACATCCATTCGCCGCGGGTGCCGGGCGAGGACGAGGTCCGCGAGCTCTTGGAGCGCGCGGTGGCGGAGGTGCCGGCGGCGAGGCTCTGGGTGAACCCGGACTGCGGCCTGAAGACGCGCGGCTACGAAGAGACGGTGGCGTCGCTCGGGCATCTCGTGGGCGCCGCCCGCGCGGTACGGGAGGCACTCGCCCGCGGTTGAGTCGAGCCCGCGGTCGAGCGCTGCGCCCACCGGCTCGCACGAGCTGCGACGAGGAACGGCCCGGGATGCGAGGCATCCCGGGCCGTTCCGTGTATCTCGCGGCTAGACCGCGCGGAGGACCGCGACGACCTTGCCGAGCACCTCGGCGTCGTCGCCGAGGATCGGTTCGAAGGCGCTGTTGCGGGGGAGCAGCCAGGTGTGTCCGTCGCGCTGGCGGAAGACCTTCACGGTCGCCTCCTCGTCGAGCATGGCGGCGACGATCTCGCCGTTCTCCGCGGTGCGCTGCGAACGCACGACCACCCAGTCGCCGTCGCAGATGGCGGCGTCGACCATCGAGTCGCCGACGACCTTCAGCATGAACAGCTCGCCCTTGCCCACGAGCTGACGGGGCAGCGGGAAGACCTCGTCGATCTGCTGCTCGGCGGTGATCGGGATGCCGGCGGCGATGCGGCCGACGAGGGGGACCATCGCCGCGTCACCGACCGGGATCGGCTCGCCCTCGCTCTGCGGTCGCTCGTCGGTGCCGGGCAGCTCGATCAGCACCTCGAGGGCGCGAGGCCGGTTCGGGTCGCGGCGGAGGTACCCGGCGAGCTCGAGCTGATTCAGCTGATGGGTCACGCTCGAGAGCGAGGAGAGGCCGACCGCGTCGCCGATCTCGCGCATGCTCGGCGGATAGCCGCGCGTCGCGACCGAGCGCTGGACGACCTCGAGGATCGAGATCTGCTTCGCGCTCAGGCTCTTTCGGCGGCGCGCACGTGCGGCCGGCTTGCTGCCCTCGGTCTCTGTGCTCACGTGCTGGCGCCCCTCGTCGGCGGTCTCGCGACCGGAATGTCGGTGGTCCCTGATGGACTCTGTTCTGACATTCGAAACTGTATCCGCGCTCGGTGGATGCGGCAAACATTCCTTCGAGTGTGTCGCGAATCCGTTCGGGGGCAATGTTCGAAGAACGGCTTGCAGATTCGAACAATCGAAGATAGATTCGGAACATAGCTTCGCATCCGGCCCTCCGGCCGAGGGCCGGGTGCGATTCTCCTGGAGGTGTTGAGATGAGTGCAATCACGGCGAACGGTGCCGAGTTCACCGCGAACGGCTTCAGCGGTGCGCGCACGCGACTTCGGCTGACACGGCGCGGTCGTGTCGTCTTCACGGCCCTCGGGGCGCTCCCGCTCGTCATCTGGGCCGCGTTCAGCGTGCTCGGTGCTGGGGCCGCAGCCGCCGACGACGCCTTCGGCCAGACCGGCACGAGCTTCGAGTACGTGACGGTCGGCGCGGGCGACACGCTCTGGGAGATCGCCGAGGCCGCCGACCCGGGCGCCGATCCGCGCGTGGTGATCGACGACATCGTCCGGTTGAACGGCCTCGACTCCTCGGTGGTCGAGCCCGGGCAGCGTCTGGCGCTTCCCGCCGTCCGCTGAGGGGCGCCGAGCGGTGCAGCTGCGGCGTCACAGGCGCCCGCGCGTCACTAGCATGAAGTGGTGACGAGCCTCGAAGATCTGCCCATCCGCGACGACCTCCGGGGGCGCTCGCCCTACGGCGCCCCGCAGAAGGTCGTTCCCGTCGCGCTGAACGTGAACGAGAACACGCATCCGATCCCTGAGGACGTCGCGCACGACATCGTCGCGAGAGTCGCTGCGGCCATCCTGCAGCTCAACCGCTACCCCGATCGGGAGTTCACCGAGTTGCGTGAGGCCTTTGCCCGCTACCTCGGGCACGGGCTTCGTGCCGAGCAGATCTGGGCCGCGAACGGCTCGAACGAGGTCCTGCAGCACGTGCTGCAGGCGTTCGGAGGTCCGGGGCGCCGGGCGCTCGGCTTCTCGCCCACGTACTCCATGTACTCCCTGCTCGCCTCAGGAACCGGCACCGAGTGGATCGACGCCCCGCGCGACGCGGACTACGAGCTGACCGCCGAGACCGCCGTCGCGGCCGTCGAACAGCACGACCCCGACGTGGTCTTCCTCTGCGCACCGAACAATCCGACGGGAACGCCGGTGTCTCTCGACACCATCAGCGCCGTCGCCGATGCCGCGCGCGGCATCGTGATCGTCGACGAGGCGTACTTCGAGTTCGCCGATCCGGGAACGTCGAGTGCGCTCACCCTGCTCGAGGGCCGCCCGCGGCTCGTCGTCTCGCGCACGATGAGCAAAGCGTTCGCCTTCGCCGGCGCTCGGGTGGGCTACCTCGCGGCCGATCCCGCGGTCGTCGACGCGCTCCGTCTGGTCCGGCTGCCCTACCACCTCTCCGCCCTCACGCAGGCCGCCGCCCTGGCTGCACTCGCGCACAGCGACGAGATGCTCGCGATGGTCGAGGAGATCCGGGGCCAGCGCGAACGCATCGAGCGCGAGCTCGGCGAGCTCGGGTTCCGCCCCTACCGGAGCGGCTCGAACTTCGTCCTGTTCGGCGGAGTCGACGAGCCCGCCGTGCTCTGGCAGGCCCTCCTCGACCGCGGCGTGCTGATCCGTGACATCGGGCTGCCCGGCAGCCTCCGAGTGAGCGCCGGCACGGAGGCGGAGACCACCGCGTTCCTCGAGGCCATCGCGATGTTCGCGCCGGGCACCGCGAATAGGATCGGAGCATGACCATGGCGAACGAGCACCGCACGGCCCGCGTCCAGCGCGAGACGAGCGAGTCGAGCATCGACCTGTCGATCGACCTCGACGGCACCGGCACGAGCGACATCGAGACCGGGGTGCCGTTCTACGACCACCTGCTCACCGCCTTCGCCAAGCACTCCCTGAGCGATCTCACCGTGCGCGCCGCCGGCGACGTGCACATCGACGTCCACCACACCGTGGAAGACACGGGCATCGTGCTCGGTCAGGCGATCCGCCAGGCGCTCGGAGACAAGCGGGGCATCTCGCGGTACGGCGACGCCCTGGTCCCGCTCGACGAGGCGCTCGCGCAGGCCGTCGTCGACATCTCGGGCCGGCCGTACCTCGTGCACACGGGGGAGCCCGAGGGCTTCGAGTTCCACCTGATCGGCGGCCACTTCACGGGGTCGATGGTGCGGCACGTCCTCGAAGCGATCACCTTCAACGCCGGACTGACCGTGCACGTGCGCGTGCTCGGCGGGCGCGACCCGCACCACATCGCCGAGGCCGAGTTCAAGGCGTTCGCGCGGGCCTTCCGGCAGGCGAAGGCCCTCGACCCGCTCGTCGTCGGCATCCCGTCCACGAAGGGGGCACTGTGAGCCGCACCCGGCGCATCGTCGTCCTCGACTACGGCTCCGGCAACGTGCACTCGGCGGCCAAGGCCCTCGAACGTGCGGGCGCAGAGGTCGAGGTCACCGCGGCGCGGACGGCGGTGATGGAGGCCGACGGCCTCGTCGTCCCCGGCGTCGGGGCGTTCCGCGCGGTCATGGAGCAGCTCCGCGCCGTCCGCGGCGACGAACTCATCGACCGGCGGCTCGCCGGCGGACGCCCCGTGCTCGGCATCTGCGTCGGCATGCAGGTCATGTTCGAGCGCGGCGTCGAGCGCGGCACCGACACCGAGGGGCTCGGCGAATGGCCGGGCGACGTCACCGAACTGCCCGCCGAGGTGCTCCCGCACATGGGGTGGAACACGGTGACGCCCGATCCCGGCAGCGTGCTGTTCGACGGCATCGAGGACGAGCGCTTCTACTTCGTGCACTCCTTCGCGGCGCAGCAGTGGAGTCTCGATGTCATCCCGCCGTTCCCGCAGCCGTCCCTGACCTGGGCCGAGCACGGCGGCCGCTTCCTGGCCGCCGTCGAGAACGGCCCGTTGTCCGCGACGCAGTTCCACCCGGAGAAGTCCGCGGATGCCGGCATCCGCCTGCTCTCCAACTGGATCGGCAGCCTTTCCTGACCAACGGGACGCTCCGGCGCCCCGACCCTGACCGTCACGTGTCAACCGCGACCGCCGGCCGCGACTAGGATGCTGTGACTGTGCCCGAGTGCCGCACAGCGGCCTTCTCTCCGAGGACAGTGATGAGCGAGTTCAACCACACCCCCCGCCTGGTGCTGCTGCCGGCCGTCGACGTCGCCGGCGGCAAGGCCGTCCGCCTGACCAAGGGGGAGGCGGGCACCGAGACGAACTACGGCGACCCCGTCGACGCCGCGGCCGAGTGGGCCGACCAGGGCGCCGACTGGATCCACCTCGTCGACCTCGACGCCGCCTTCGGCCGCGGCTCGAATGCGGGCATCCTGAAGAAGGTCATCCGCCAGGTGCGCGGCGTCAACGTCGAGCTCTCCGGGGGCATCCGTGACGACGCCTCGCTCGAGAACGCGCTCGAGATCGGCGCGAAGCGCATCAACCTCGGCACGGCGGCGCTCGAGAACCCGGAGTGGGCCGCCTCGGTCATCGCCCAGTACGGCGAGGCGATCGCGATCGGCCTCGACGTGCGCGGCACGACCCTCGCCGCCCGCGGCTGGACGAAAGACGGCGGCGACCTCTGGCAGGTCATGGACCGGCTGGAGGAGGCCGGTGCCGCCCGCTACGTCGTCACCGACGTCACGAAGGACGGCACCCTGCAGGGGCCGAACCTCGATCTCCTCCGCCAGGTCATGGAGCGCACCCACCGCCCGGTCGTCGCCTCCGGCGGCGTTTCGAACCTCGACGACATCGCGGCCCTGCGCGAGCTCGTGCCGCTCGGGCTCGAAGGCTCGATCGTGGGCAAGGCGCTGTACGCCGGCGCCTTCACGCTCGCCGAGGCCCTCGACGTCGCCGGGTACTGACGAGCGCGTGATGGACGAGCCGGGCTCAGGCGGCCAGGAGGGCGCCCGGGAGCTGCCCGCGCACCTCGCCGACTCGGCGGGCGTCCCGTGGGCGGGACGCGCCTTCGAAGCGAACCCGCACGCCGGGGACGACGGCTCCGCCCCGCCCGAGCTCGGCGCCGCGCTCACGCGATTCCGGGACGGTGACGGCTCCCAAGCCGCGGTCGTCGCGGAGTTCGGCCGGGCTCGGCTGCTGATCCCGCTGCTCGCGGAGCTCGGCGATCCTTCGACGGTCCCAGGGGGCCTCGGCGGGGCGGAGATCGGCGCGCACGGCCACGCCGTCGACAAGAGCCAGGAACTCTCGATCGTCACGGTGGAAGGCCCCGACGGGCGGCGGGTGCTGCCCGTGTTCTCCTCGGTCGAGGCGATGCGCGCGTGGAACCCCGTCGCGCGGCCGGTGCCCGCCGACGGGGTCCGGGTCTGCCTCGCGGCCGCCGACGACGGCACGGAGCTCGTGGTGCTCGACCCCGGCTCGGGGAACGAGTTCGTGCTGCGCCGACCCGCGGTCTGGGCGGTCGCCCAGTCCCACGACTGGCTGCCGCCGTTCGAGTCCGTGCCGGTCCGCCTCGCGTTCGAGCGCTCGATCGGCAGCGAGCTCGCGGTGCTCGGTGTCGACCTCGCCGCCGGGGACCCGCTCGCCCGGCTGGCCGGCCCCGAGCTCGTCGTCGTGCTGCACCTCGTCGAGGGCCTCACCCGCGAGGAGCTCGATGCCACGACGAGTCGGATCGCCCGCCGCTGGGCGGAGGACGAGGCGATCGCGACCGGTGTCGACTCCCTCGCCGTGCGGATCGTCGGGGGCCGCGCCGCCTGAGCGGCTGGGTGTCGGTGGCATCCGCTTGAATGGATGCCATGACCGATGCGCTCGCGGCGTTCTCGGCGGCCACCCGCACGTGGTTCACCGAGGCGTTCCGCGCGCCGACGCCCGTGCAGGCCGGCGCCTGGTCGGCGATCGGGCGCGGCTCGCACGCCCTCGTCGTGGCGCCCACCGGGTCGGGCAAGACGCTGTCGGCCTTCCTCTCGGCGATCGACCGGCTGCACCGCGAACCGGCCCGTGAGCCGGGTACCCGCGTCGTCTACCTCTCGCCGCTGAAGGCGCTCGGCGTCGACGTCGAGCGAAATCTCCGCGCGCCGCTGACGGGCATCGGGCGGGTGGCCGAACGGCTCGGCGCCACGCCGCCGCCGATCACGGTCGGGGTGCGCTCCGGCGACACCCCGGCCGACGAGCGGCGGGCGCTGCTGCGGCATCCACCCGACATCCTCATCACGACCCCCGAGTCGCTGTTCCTCATGCTGACCTCGCAGGCGCGCGAGACGCTCCGCTCGGTCGAGACGATCATCGTCGACGAGATCCACGCCGTCGCGGGCACGAAGCGGGGCGCGCACCTGGCCGTCACCCTCGAACGGCTCGACGCCCTGCTCGAGCGGCCGGCACAGCGCATCGGCCTCTCGGCGACGGTCCGTCCGGTCGAGGAGGTGGCGCGCTTCCTCTGCGCGAGCGCCCCGGTCGAGATCGTCGCCCCGCCGGCCGACAAGCGCTTCGAGCTGCGGGTCGTGGTTCCCGTCGAGGACATGGCCCAGCTGCCGGCGAGCGACGACGCCACCGGCTCGATCTGGCCGCACGTCGAGCAGGCCATCCTCGATCAGGTGCTCGCGAACCGTTCGTCGATCGTCTTCGCGAACTCCCGCCGGCTCGCCGAGCGGCTGACCGCGAGGTTGAACGAGCTGCAGCTCGAAGAGGCCGAGCGCGAAGAGCTCGCCGTCGCCGCCGCCGCAGGCGGGCCGCCCGCCCAGGTGATGGCGCAGTCCGGGCAGACGAGCGGTGCGCCGCCGGTGATCGCGCGGGCGCACCACGGCTCGGTGAGCAAGGAGCAGCGGGCCGAGATCGAGGACGATCTCAAGTCCGGTCGGCTGCGCTGCGTCGTCGCGACCTCGAGTCTCGAGCTCGGCATCGACATGGGCGCCGTCGACCTGGTGGTGCAGGTGGAGTCGCCGCCCTCGGTCGCGAGCGGGCTGCAGCGTCTGGGGCGCGCGGGCCACCAGGTCGGCGAGGTCTCCCGCGGCGTGATGTTCCCGAAGAACCGCGCCGACCTCGTGCACACCGCGGTCGCTTCAGAGCGCATGCTCGCCGGGGCGATCGAGACGCTCCGGGTGCCGGCGAACCCGCTCGACATCCTCGCCCAGCAGACGATCGCCGCCGCCGCGCTCGACGAGCTCGACGTCGAGGGCTGGTTCGCGACGGTGCGTCGTTCGGCACCGTTCGCCGCCCTGCCGCGCTCGGCGTACGAGGCCACACTCGACCTCCTCGCGGGGCGATACCCCTCCGACCGCTTCGGCGAGCTCCGGCCGCGCCTCGTCTGGCACCGCGAGCAGGGCGTGCTCACCGGCCGGCCGGGAGCGCAGCGGCTCGCGGTGACGAACGGCGGCACCATCCCCGACCGTGGCATGTTCGGCGTCTTCCTCGTCGGTGCCGATGAGGGCGCCGCGCGTCGCGTCGGCGAGCTCGACGAAGAGATGGTGTACGAATCGCGGGTCGGCGACGTGTTCGCGCTCGGCGCCACGAGCTGGCGCATCCAGGAGATCACCTTCGACCGCGTGAACGTCGTCCCCGCCTTCGGACAACCCGGCCGGGTGCCGTTCTGGAAGGGCGATGCGCTCGGGCGGCCCGCCGAACTCGGCCGCGCCCTCGGGGCCTTCATGCGCGAGCTCGCCGCGGCCGAGGAGACGCCGGCGCTCGAACGGCTCAGCGCAGCGGGACTCGACGACAACGCCGCACGCAATCTCGTCGCCTTCCTCGCCGACCAGGCGCGAGCCACGGGCCAGGTGCCGAGCGATCGCACGCTCGTCGTCGAACGCACCCGCGACGAGCTCGGCGACTGGCGGGTCATCCTGCACTCGCCGTTCGGCATGCCCGTGCACGCCCCGTGGGCGCTCGCCGTCGCGGCCCGCGTGCGCGAGCGGCTCGGCGTCGACGGCTCGGCGGTGGCGTCCGACGACGGCATCATCGTGCGCGTCCCCGACACGGGGCAGGACCCGCCGGGCGCGGAGCTCTTCCTCTTCGAAGCGGGCGAGCTCGAGCAGCTCGTCGCCGACGAGGTCGGCGGGTCCGCGCTGTTCGCGAGCCGATTCCGCGAGTGCGCGGCGCGGGCGCTCCTGCTCCCGCAGTACCAGCCGGGTCGCCGGTCCCCGCTCTGGCAGCAGCGGCAGAAGGCGGCCCAGCTCCTCGAGGTCGCGAGCGCCTACCCGACCTTCCCGATCATCCTCGAGACCGTGCGCGAGGTGCTGCAAGACGTCTACGACGTGCCCGGGCTCGTCGAGATCGCCGCCGATCTCGCGGCGCGGCGGGTGCGACTCGTCGAGGTGACCACCGACACCCCGAGCCCCTTCGCGAGCGCCCTGCTGTTCGGCTACGTCGGGGCGTTCATGTACGAGGGCGATTCGCCGCTCGCCGAGCGCCGCGCCGCGGCGCTCGCGATCGACCAATCCCTGCTCGGCGAGTTGCTCGGCCGCGTCGAGCTGCGCGAACTCCTCGATCCGGGCGTCATCGACGAGACCGAGGCCGAGCTGCAGCGGCTCGCCCCCGAGCGCCGGGCGCGGGGCGTCGAGGGTGTCGCCGATCTGCTGCGGGTCCTCGGTCCGCTCCGCGACGAGGAGCTCGCGGCCCGGGTCGACGAAGGCACCGACGCCTCGGCCGCCCTGGCCGAGCTGATCGCGGAGCGGCGCGCGGTTCGGGTCTCCTTCGCGGGGGCGGAGTTCGCCGCGGCGGTCGAAGACGTCGGCCGCCTGCGCGACGCGCTCGGCGTGCCCGTGCCGCCGGGCGTCGCTGCGGCATTCGGCGAGGGCGTGGCCGATCCGCTCGGCGACCTCGTCGGACGGTACGCGAGAACGCACGGCCCCTTCGCGGTCGAGGACGTCGCCGAGCGCTTCGGCATCGGCGTCGCGGTCGCCCGCGCGGCGCTGCGCCGGCTGGCCGACGAGCGCCGGGTGGTCGAGGGGGAGTTCCGTCCCCACGGCACCGCGACCGAGTGGTGCGACGCCGAGGTGCTGCGCCGCCTCCGCAGGCGCTCGCTCGCAGCCCTCCGGCACGAGATCGAGCCGGTGCCGCAGGAGGCGCTGGCTCGCTTCCTCCCGGCCTGGCAGCATGTCGGCGGCACGCTGCGCGGCCTCGACGGCGTCGTGGCCGTGATCGAGCAGCTCGAGGGTGCGAGGCTGCCCGCCTCGGCCTGGGAGTCGCTCGTGCTGCCGGCGCGGGTCGCCGACTACTCGCCGGCGATGCTCGACGAGCTGATGGCGGCCGGTGAGGTGCTCTGGGCGGGCTCCGGCGCGCTCTCCGGCGACGACGGCTGGGTCACCCTGCACCTGGCGGAGACCGCACCGCTCACGCTGCCCGCGCCGGCTCCGCTCGAGCTCGACCCGGTGCAGCGCGAGCTCCTCGTCGCACTCGGTTCCGGCGGTGCGTTCTTCTTCCGGCAGCTGGCCGACGCGGTGGGAGCCTTCGGCGAGCTCGAGCACGCGCCGGACGACGCCGCGCTCGTCGAGGCGCTCTGGGGGCTCGCCTGGTCGGGGCTCGTCACGGGCGACACCTTCGCGCCCGTCCGAGCGCTGGTGGGCGCCGGGCGCAGTGCGCACAAGTCCTCGCGTCCGGTGCCGCGCGCACGGATGCTGCGCGGCCGAGCGCTGCCCCGCGCGACGATGCCGAGCCGCAGCGGGCCGCCGTCGGTCGCGGGCCGCTGGTCGGTGCTGCCGGTCGCCGACGAGGATGCCACGCGGCGCGCGCACGCGCTCGGCGAGACCCTGCTCGACCGCTACGGCGTGGTCACTCGGGGCAGTGTCGTCGCCGAAGGGGTGCTCGGCGGCTTCGCCCTCGCCTACAAGACTCTGCGCGGGTTCGAGGACTCGGGCCGCTCCAGACGGGGCTACTTCGTCGAACGGCTCGGCGCGGCCCAGTTCGCCGCGCCCGGTGCGGTCGATCGGCTCCGCGGGTTCGCCGACGCCGCGAGCGAGCAGAGCTCGGCACGCGGGGAATCGGCTCCCGGCGGCCGCGGCGCCTCCGCCCAGGGCCCACGGCCCGTGGCCCTCGCCGCCACCGATCCGGCGAACGCCTACGGCGCCGCGCTGCCGTGGCCCGAGCCGCCGGGGGAGAGCTCGCACCGCGCCGCGCGCAAGGCCGGCGCGATCGTGGTGCTCGTCGACGGCGAGCTCGTCTGCTACGTCGAGCGCGGCGGCAAGACGGTGCTGGTGTACCGCGACGACGAGGCGACGCTGCAGGCGGCGGCTGCGGCGCTCGCCGAGCTGGTGCACTCGGGCCGGGTCCGCCGGCTCGCCGTGGAATCGGTCAACGGGGTCTTCGTGCTCGGCACCCCGCTCGGCCGGGCGCTCGGCGCCGCGGGCTTCGGGGAGACCCCGAAGGGGGTGCGGCTCGATGCCCGAAGGTGACACCGTCTACCGGGCCGCCGCACGGCTCCGGACGGCGCTCGCGGGCCGGGAGCTCGTCCGCAGCGAGTTCCGGGTGCCGCGATACGCGACCGCCGACCTCTGCGGCGAGACCGTCGACGAGGTGGTGAGTCGCGGCAAGCACCTGCTCGTCCGCACGCCGTCGTGGAGCATCCGCACCCATCTGAAGATGGAGGGGGAGTGGCGGGTGTACTCGCCCGGCCAGCCCTGGGGCAAGCCAGCTCACCTCGCCCGGCTCGTGCTCGCGAACGACGAGGCCGTCGCGGTGGGCTTCGAGCTCGGGGAGGTCGAGCTGCTGGCCCGCGACGCCGAGGACGCGGCCCTCGACCGGCTCGGTCCCGACCTGCTGGGCGACGACTGGGACCCGGTCGAGGCGACCGCGAGGCTCGTCGCCCGCGCCGAGCAGCCGATCGCGGTCGCCCTGCTCGACCAGCGGGTGCTCGCGGGGCTCGGCAACGTGTACGTCAACGAGCTGTGCTTCCTCCGCGGCATCCGTCCGGAGCGCCCGGTGGCCGAGGTCGACGACCCGGCCCGGATCGTCGACCTCGCGCACCGGCTGATCATGGCGAACCGCGAGCGTCCGGCCCGGGTCACCACCGGTGTGGATCGGCGCGGAGCGCGTCTGTGGGTCTACGGCCGCGGGGGCGCACCGTGCCGACGCTGCGGCACGCTCGTCGAGCGCGGCGAACTCGGGCGCGGGCGCACCGATTCGGTCACCGACCCGCAGGAGCGCGTCGTCTACCTCTGCCCGCACTGCCAGCGCTGAACCGCGCCGGAGCCCGCGATCGTGGCTCAGCTGACCGGGCCGGTCCACTTCTCGCCCGGCCCCTGCCCGATCGCGTCGGGGATGGGCGAGGCCTCGCGGAACGCGAGCTGCAATGAACGCAGCCCGTCGCGCAGTGAGCGGGCATGCATGTCGCTGATCTCGGGAGCGCCGGCGGTGATGAGCCCGGCCAGAGCATTGATGAGCTTGCGGGCCTCGTCGAGGTCGAGCTGCGAGTCGGGGTCGTCGGCGAGCCCGACCTTCACGGCGGCGGCGCTCATGAGGTGCACCGCGGCCGTCGTGATCACCTCGACCGCGGGCACCTCGGCGATGTCGCGGGTGGCGCCGGCGGCCTCGGCCGCGACCGCTGCGGCGTACTGGTCGGCCTCCTCCCCGTGCGAGTGGACGGCGGGGGACTCGGCGGAATTGTCGGTCACGGATTTCCTCTGCTAAACTTCTGCGGGCTCCGGGGTTCATCCCCGGTACGAAAGTGGATCTTCTCCCACCCGCGCTGACCGCTCAAGGTTACCGGGTCGTTGCACTCCGCCGGGTCTCGTGAGAGGCCGGGTAGTCAGGGTGCCGCACCAGCCCTCGGAATCCGTTCCGGGCCACGGTGCGTGCCAGAGTTTCTGGCCAGGAGTGCCGCTCTCGTCGTCGGGCGGCATCCGTCTCCCGATCGGCTTCTGAAGAATGCCTTGAGCAGAGGAGACACGCATCAGCGATCCGCGTACCAATGACCGTATCCGCGTCCCCGAGGTCCGTCTCGTGGGTCCTGGCGGAGAGCAGGTCGGCGTCGTGAAGATCGAGGTGGCCCTGCGGCTCGCGCAGGAGGCGGACCTCGACCTCGTCGAGGTCGCACCGAACTCCCGCCCGCCGGTCGTCAAGATCATGGACTACGGCAAGTACAAGTACGAGGCTGCGCAGAAGGCCAAGGAGGCTCGGCGCAACCAGGCGAACACCATCCTCAAAGAGGTCCGGTTCCGTCTCAAGATCGACAAGCACGACTACGAGACCAAGATGAAGCGCGCCGTCGGCTTCCTGAAGGCCGGCGACAAGGTCAAGGCGATGATCCTGTTCCGCGGTCGCGAGCAGTCGCGTCCCGAGATGGGCGTCCGCCTGCTGCAGCGCTTCGCGGAGGACGTTGCGGAGTTCGGCACCGTCGAGCACACGCCCACCATCGACGGCCGCAACATGGTCATGGTCATCGCTCCGCTCAAGAACAAGTCCGAGGCCAAGGCCGAGGCGAACGCACAGCGTGCTGCGTCCAAGGCGCGACCGGCCGAGGCCGGCGAGCCCGAGGCGCAGACGGCAGAGTCCGGCACGGACGAAGCCTGACACCCCCGTCCGCCATTCGTGGCGGCAGATCCAAGGAGAACACGAGATGCCGAAGCAGAAGACCCACTCCGGGTCCAAGAAGCGCTTCAAGATCACCGGCAGCGGCAAGATCAAGAAGCAGCAGGCCGGTATGCGCCACAACCTCGAGGGCAAGTCCTCGGTGCGCACCCGCCGCCTGAACCAGGACAAGGTCGCCGCGGCGCCCGACGCCAAGGTCATCAAGAAGCTTCTCGGCCGCTGAGCCGAAGAGACCCGTAAGGAACACACGTCATGGCAAGAGTGAAGCGCGCTGTCAATGCGCACAAGAAGCGTCGGGTCATCCTCGAGCGCGCCGAGGGCTACCGCGGTCAGCGGTCGCGCCTCTACCGCAAGGCGAAGGAGCAGGTCACCCACTCCCTCGTCTACTCGTACAACGACCGCCGCAAGAAGAAGGGCGACTTCCGTCGCCTGTGGATCCAGCGGATCAACGCGGCCTCGCGTGCGAACGGCCTCACCTACAACCGCCTCATCCAGGGCCTTGGCCTGGCCGGCGTCGAGGTCGACCGTCGCATCCTCGCCGAGCTCGCGGTGAACGAGCCCACCGCGTTCGCGGCGCTCGTCGAGACCGCCAAGAAGGCGCTCCCCGCCGACGTCAACGCGCCTTCGGCCGCGTAACGTTGCTTCGGCACCCGGAGGGCCCGGCATCCTGCACAGGATGCCGGGCCCTCCGCCGTTCGAGGGCGTACCCGCTCGGCTCGGCGCGCGGTCGGCTGCCGGGGAGCGGCGCCCCCGCTCGCTAGGCTGAAGGCATGCTCGAGAACCCCCGTTCGCCGCGCGTCCGCGCCGTGGCGAAGCTCGCGAAGAAGCCCGCGCGCCAAGAGAGCGGTCGCTTCCTGCTCGAGGGACCGCAGTCCGTCGGCGAGGCCCTGACCTTCCGCCCCGAACTCCTCGACGAGCTCTTCGCGACCCCGACGGCCCTGGAACGGCACCCGGAACTCGCCGAACGCGCGCGCGAGCGCGGCATCGACGTCGAGTTCGTGACCGAGCAGGTGCTCGAGTCGATGGCCGACACGGTCACCCCGCAGGGCTTCGTCGCCGTCTGCCGGCAGTTCCCGACCGCCGTGAAGGACGTCTTCGCCGCCGAGCCGAAGCTCATCGCCATCCTCGAGGAGGTTCGCGACCCCGGCAATCTCGGCACCATCGTCCGCGCGGCCGACGCGGCCGGGGCCGATGCGGTCATCCTCACAGGGCGCGCGGTCGACCTCTACAACCCGAAGGTGGTGCGGAGCTCGACCGGCTCGATCTTCCACCTCCCCGTCGCGATCGGTGCCGAGCTCGACGACGTCGTGACCCGTGCCCGCGCCGCCGGGCTCACCGTCCTCGCCGCCGATGTGAAGGGCGACGACCTGCTCGCCGTGCGCACGGAGGGGCTGCTGGCACAGCCGACGGCATGGATCTTCGGCAACGAGGCGCGCGGCCTCGACCAGGAGAAGCTCGCGCTCTCAGACCGCGCGGTCGTCGTCCCGATCTACGGCAACGCCGAGTCGATGAACCTCGCCACGGCGGCCTCCGTCTGCCTCTACGAGAGCGCCTTCGCGCAGCGGAGCTGATCACGAATCGGTAAACCCGCCGGTCGCGCTCTGGCGATTCCGGTGCGCTTGTCCCTAACTTGGGGGATATGCAGCGCAGCGAACCCGTCACGGACACGTCGAACTTCTCCGCGCGCCGGGGCGAGCCGCTCGTCGTCGTCGACCACGTCGAGAAGCACTACGGCCAGTTCCACGCGCTGAAGGACGTCTCCCTCAGCGTCGATCGCGGCGAGGTCGTGGTCGTCATCGGGCCGTCCGGCTCCGGCAAGTCGACGCTCTGCCGCACCATCAACCGGCTGGAGACGTTCACCTCGGGCTCGATCCGCATCGACGGCGAGGAGCTGCCGAAGGAGGGCAAGGCGCTCGCGGCGCTCCGCGCCGACGTCGGCATGGTGTTCCAGTCCTTCAATCTCTTCGCGCACCTCTCGGTGCTCGACAACGTGACGCTCGGGCCGATCAAGGTCAAGCGGCAGTCGAAGGCGGATGCCGAACGCGCGGCCCGCGTGCTGCTCGAACGCGTCGGCGTCGCCCAGCAGGCGGAGAAGCTGCCCGGGCAGCTGTCCGGCGGGCAGCAGCAGCGCGTCGCGATCGCCCGCGCCCTCGCCATGAACCCCAAGGTGATGCTGTTCGACGAGCCGACGAGCGCCCTCGACCCGGAGATGATCAACGAGGTGCTCGACGTGATGGTCGGCCTCGCCCAGGACGGTATGACGATGATCGTCGTCACCCATGAGATGGGCTTCGCCCGGAAGGCGGCCGACCGCGTCGTCTTCATGGCCGACGGTCAGGTCGTCGAAGAGGCCGTGCCCGAGCAGTTCTTCACGGCGCCGACGAGCGCCAGGGCGAAGGACTTCCTCTCGAAGCTCATCACCCACTGAGACGTCCGCGCCCTGCCGCGGCGACCCGAACGACGCTACGAAACCAGGAGGATCACATGCGAAGCAGAACACGACTCGCCGGCACCATCGCCGGGCTCGCGGTCGCCGCACTCGCCTTGACCAGCTGCAACAGCGGCAGCCCCGGAGAACCCACCGGCGATGCAGGAGACGCGAGCGACGCGGCCCTCTGGGAGGTCGCCACCGACGTGCAGCTCGAGGGCAGCCCGACCTTCGACGCCATGACGAAGCGCGGCAAGGTCGTCATCGGCGTGAAGAACGACCAGCCGGGCCTCGGCTATGAGGACGCCGCCTCGGGCGAGCGCAGCGGCTTCGACATCGACACCGCCCGCTGGATCGCGGCGTCGCTCGGCTTCGACGAGGACCAGATCGAGTATCAGACGATCCCGTCCGCGAACCGCGAGCAGGCGATCGTGAACGGCGACATCGACTACTACGTCGGCACGTACTCGATCACCGACAAGCGCAAGGAGCAGATCGACTTCGCCGGCCCGTACCTGATCACCGGCCAGGGCCTGCTGGTCGCCGCCGACAACAAGGACATCAACGGGCCCGACGACCTGGCCGGCAAGATCGTCTGCTCGGTGACGGGGTCCACGCCGCTCCAGCGCATCCGCGACGAGTACAACCCCGGCGACACCGTCGAGTACGACACGTACTCGCAGTGCGTCGACCAGCTCGTGCAGGGCTCGGTGGACGCGATCACCACCGACGAGGCGATCCTCGCCGGCTACGTGGCGCAGCAGCCCGACAAGCTGAAGATCGCGGGCGAGCCGTTCAGCGAGGAGCGCTACGGCGTCGGCATCGCGAAGGGCGACTCGGAGCTGCAGGCGCACATCAACGAGCTCTTCACCGATGGCGGCGACGTCTGGCAGGCGCTCTTCGACGAGCACCTCGCTCCCGCCGGCATCAAGGGCGAGCAGCCGGCCGTCGACTGAGCCGGCGCGGGCGGGGGCCGACCGGCTCCCGCCCGCACCGCCGTCCGACCCGATCCGCGGAGGAGCACGATGGGCATCATCACCGACAATCTCGACCTCTGGTCGTCGACCCTGCTCGGCACCCTCGTGCTGTTCGTCGCGGGCGGCCTGCTCGCGCTCGTCCTCGGCACGATGGTCGGGGCGATGCGGGTGTCGCCCATCCCGGTCGCCAGGGCGGTCGGCACCTTCTACGTCAACACCATCCGCAACACCCCGCTCACCCTGGTCTTCTTCGCGTTCGCGTTCGCGCTGCCGCCGCTGCTCGGGCTCCGGCTCACCGGCGACGTCTCGCTGACCCTCGCGATCTGCGCGCTCGGCATCTACACCGCCACCTACGTCGCCGAGACCATCCGCTCAGGCATCAATACGGTGCCGGTCGGGCAGGCGGAAGCGGCGCGCGCCCTCGGCCTCACGTTCGGGCAGGTGATGACGCTGGTGGTGCTGCCGCAGGCGTTCCGCTCGGTCATCCCGCCAATGATGAGCGTGTTCATCGCCCTGCTGAAGAACACCACGGTCGCGGCGGGATTCTCGGTCGTGAACCTCGGCTCCGTCCGCAGCTACCTCAGCGAGCGCGGTGAGAACCAGTTCATCGCGATCGTCTGGGTGATGGTCGTCTTCGTCGCGCTCGTGCTGCTGCTGTCCTGGGCGCAGCGAGCGCTCGAGAACCGCTGGAAGGTGGCGCGATGAGCAGCGTCCTGTACGACGTCCCCGGCCCCCGCGCCATCGCGCGGAACCGCATCCTCGGCGTCATCACCGTGCTCGTGGTGCTCGCCCTGCTCGGTTTCATCGTCTGGCGGCTCTGGGACACCGGCCAGTTCTCCGCCGAGAAGTGGGACGCGTTCACCTACTCGAACGTGTGGCTGCAGATCGCCCTCGCCACCGGGCGCACGCTCGCCGCCTTCGGCGTCGCCGCCGTCGGGGCGCTCGCCCTGGGCTTCGCGCTCGCGATCGGCCGGCTGAGCGACCACCCGTGGCTGCGCGGTCCGATCGGCGCGGTCGTCGAGGTGCTGCGGGCCGTCCCCGTGCTCGTCTTCATGTTCCTGCTCTACTACGGGCTGCCGGTGCTCGGCATCCGCATGGAGCCGTTCTGGGCGGTCGTCATCGCGCTCGTCGCCTACAACGGATCGGTGCTCGCCGAGGTGATCCGCGCGGGGGTGGAGTCGCTCCCGAAGGGGCAGAGCGAGGCCGGCTACGCGATCGGGCTGCGCAAGGCAGCGGTGATGCGCCTGGTGCTGCTGCCGCAGGCGATCCGCGCGATGATGCCGGTCATCATCGCCCAGCTCGTGGTCACGCTGAAGGACACGGCGCTCGGCTACATCATCACGTACCAGGAGCTGTTGTTCTACGCCCGCTACATCGGGTCGCAGTCCACGTACGGCTCGCCGATCGTCCCGGCGACCATCGTCGTCGGTGCGATCTACATCGCGCTCTGCCTCATCCTCTCCTTCGTCGCGAATCGCGTGGAGCGACGGCTCCGCCGCACCGCGAAGCTCGGCAAGGGCGTCGCGCCGGTCGACGACGCCATGACGGCGACGCGCGCCGTCGCCGTGCAGGCGGGACTCGACGACCCCGAGCCGCGCCGCTGAGCGCCGGGCACCGCCCGGTCGCGGCGGCCGACTAGACTCGATCTTCGTGCCAGAGCCCACTGAAATCACCGAGCCCGCGGTCGCCGCGGCCGTCGACGCCGCCCTCGCGGCGATCGCCGCCGCCGTCGACTCCGCCGCGCTCAAGCAGGTCCGCGCCGAGCACACCGGCGAGAAGTCGCCGCTCGCCCAGCTGAACGCCCTGCTGCGCAGCGTCCCGAACGAGCAGAAGGCCGCGCTCGGCAAGCTCGTCGGCGGTGCGCGCGGTCGGGTGAACCAGGCGTTCGCGGCGCGCGAGGCGGAGATCACCGCTGCGGAGGCCGAGGCGCGGCTCGCCGCGGAGGCCGTCGACGTGACCGCGCTGCCCGCGCGCTACACAGCCGGGGCGCGGCATCCGCTCACCCTGCTGCAGGACCGCGTCACCGAGATCTTCACCGGCATGGGCTGGGAGATCGCGGAGGGCCCCGAGGTCGAGAGCGAGTGGTTCAACTTCGATGCGCTGAACTTCGACCCCGATCACCCCGCGCGCGCGATGCAGGACACCTTCTTCATCGACCCGCCGGAGCAGCACCTCGTGCTGCGCACGCACACGAGCCCCGTGCAGGTGCGCTCGATGCTCGAGCGCGAGGTCCCGATCTACGTGCTCGCACCGGGCCGCGTCTACCGTACCGACGAGTTCGATGCCACGCACCTGCCGGTGTTCATGCAGTTCGAAGGCCTCGCGGTAGACCGCGGGCTGACGATGGCGCACCTGAAGGGCACCCTCGACCACTTCGTGAAGGCCGTCTTCGGCGAGGAGGCGAAGATCCGCCTGCGCCCGAGCTACTTCCCGTTCACGGAGCCGAGCGCCGAGCTCGACTTCTGGCATCCGACCTTCAAGGGCGGGGCCCGCTGGATCGAGTGGGGCGGCTGCGGCATGATCCACCCGAACGTGCTGCGCTCCGCGGGCATCGACCCCGAGGTCTACTCGGGCTTCGCGTTCGGCATGGGCGTCGAGCGCGGGCTCATGCTCCGCAACGACGTCTCGGACATGCGCGACATGGCCGAAGGCGATATCCGGTTCTCCCAGCAGTTCGGAATGGTGGTCTGACGATGCGAGTGCCGCTCAGCTGGCTCGCCGAGTACGTCGAGCTCGTCCCTGGGACGACGCCCGAGGACGTCCACGCCGCCCTCGTGAAGGTCGGCCTCGAAGAAGAAGAGGTCCACGGTTTCGAGCTGCAGGGCCCGATCGTCGTGGGCGAGGTGCTCGAGTTCGTCGAGGAGCCGCAGTCCAACGGCAAGACGATCCGCTGGTGCCAGGTGCGGGTCGCGCCCGAGGGGGAGACGGCGGCCGACGGCGGGGATGCCGTGCACGGCATCGTCTGCGGCGCCCGCAACTTCTTCCCCGGCGACAAAGTCGTCGTGACCCTGCCCGGCTCGGTGCTGCCCGGGCCGTTCCCGATCGCCGCGCGCAAGACGTACGGGCACGTGTCGGACGGCATGATCGCCTCGGCGCGCGAGCTCGGCCTCGGCGAGGACCACGACGGCATCCTCCGGCTCGCGGAGCTCGGCATCGACGCGCCCGTCGGCAGCGATGCGATCGAGTTGCTCGGTCTGAACGACGCCGCGGTCGAGATCAACGTCACGCCGGATCGCGGCTACGCCTTCTCGATCCGCGGGGTCGCGCGCGAGTACGCGCACGCCACGGGCGCCGCCTTCCGCGACCCGGTCGCCCGCTCGGTGCCGGCGGATGCCTCGGGCGAGGCGTTCCCGGTCGTGATCGCCGACGACGCGCCGATCCGCGGACGCGTCGGCTCGAGCGTCTTCGCGACCCGCATCGTGCGCGGGGTCGATCCGGCGCGGCCGACGCCGCCGTGGATGGTCGCGCGGCTGAAGCTCGCCGGCATCCGCTCATTGTCGCTGCTCATCGACATCACGAACTACGTGATGCTCGAGCTCGGCCAGCCGATGCACGGGTACGATCTCGACACGCTCGTCGGCGGCATCACCGTGCGCCGGGCGCGCGACGGGGAGACGATCGAGACCCTCGACGGCAAGCAGCGTACGCTGCACGCGGAGGATCTGCTGATCACCGACGAGGCCGGGCCCATCGGCATCGCCGGGGTGATGGGCGGCGCCCGCACCGAGATGAGCGACACCACCAGGAACGTCCTCATCGAGGCCGCGAACTTCGACCCGGTGTCGATCGCGCGCGCCGCCCGCCGGCACAAGCTGCCGAGCGAGGCCTCACGGCGCTTCGAGCGCGGCGTCGACCCGCAGATCGCCACGGCGGCCGCGAGTCGCGTCGCGCAGCTCATGGTCGATCTCGCCGGCGGCACCGCCGACGCTGTCGGCGGGCTGATCGACGAGACCCCCGCGCGCGAGCCGATCGCGCTGCCCGACGGCTACGTCTCGGGACTCATCGGCGTCGAGTACACCGAGGCGGAGATCCGCGGCGCGCTCGCAGAGATCGGTGCGGACGTCGAGGAGGGCGAGGGCGGGCTCGCCGTCACCCCGCCGAGCTGGCGCCCCGACCTCACGGGCAAGGCCGAACTCGCCGAGGAGGTGGCCCGGCTCGTCGGGTATCACCGCATCCCCTCGGTGCTGCCCGTCGCGCCCCCCGGTCGTGGGCTCACCCGAGCCCAGCGTCTGCGCAAGCGCACCGCCGACGTGCTCGCCGCGGGCGGCGGCACCGAGGTGCTGGCGTTCCCCTTCGTGGCCGAGCGCGACAACGCGCTCTTCGGCAGCGTCGACGGCGAGCCGGTCGCCTCCGTCCGGGTCGCGAACGCGCTCGATGCGAGCCGGCCGCTCCTGCGCCGCTCCCTCATCCCCGGGCTCATCGAGATCGCCCGCCGCAACCTCTCGCGCGGACTCGTCGACCTCGAGCTGTTCGAACTCGGCCTCGTCTTCCTGCCCGAGCCGGGACGCGAGTACGGCACGGCGGTGCTGCCGGCGGCTGCGGCCCGTCCGAGCGATGCCGAGCTCGCCGCGCTCGTCGAGGGCATCCCGCCGCAGCCGCGCCACGTCGCCGTGCTGCTCACGGGCGACGTCGTCGAGAAGCAGCCGGGTCAGCCGGCGGTTCCCGCGGGACTCGCCGACGCACTCGACGCGGTCCGCCGAATCGCGCTCGCGACCGGCGGCGAGATCGAGATCGTGCAGGGCCGCCATCAGGCGATGCACCCCGGCCGTACGGCCGAGCTGCGCGCCGGCGGCGTGCGCATCGGCTTCGCCGGTGAACTGCACCCGGCGATCGCGGAGGAGGCCGACCTGCCTCGCGTCGTCGCCGTCGCCGAACTCGACCTCGACGCGCTCATCGCGGCGGCCGACCGCACCGTGGAGGCGAGCCCGCTCGGCACGCACCCCGCTGCGACGCAGGATCTCTCCCTCGTCGTGCCGGTCGAGACGCCGGCGGCCGAGGTCGGTGCCGCCGTGCGCGAGGGTGCCGGTGAGCTCCTCGAGGCGCTGCACCTCGTCGACGACTACCGCGGTCCGGGCGTCGCCGAGGGGGCGAAGAGCCTCACCTTCGCCCTTCGGTTCCGGGCCGCCGACCGCACACTCACCGCGGCGGAGGCCAGCGAGGCGAAGCTCGCCGGCGCCCGGCTCGCGGCGGAGCGCTTCGGCGCCGCCATCCGCGACTGACGACGGGCGTTCACCCGGTCGTCGAACGGCCCCGTCCCGGCAGCTGCCGGACGGGGCCGTTCCGTCATCCCCGGACCTCCGGTTTGGCATCCCTCCCACTGAGTCGGTAGGGTCGCACCATGTCCTCCCTTCGGTCCCTCGCCGCGGCGCAGCCTCTGCGCGCCGCCGCGCTGCGCGACCGACGCCGGGGCGCTCGCCGACGCTAGGCGACCCCGTGCACGGCGATGCCGCCGCGCACCGGTGTCGCCGGCGCCGACTCACGACCGCTCAGACCTTTAAGGTGGACTCATGACCTACTCCGTCGCCGTTTCCGGCGCGTCCGGCTATGCCGGGGGAGAGATCCTCAGGCTCCTCGCCGATCACCCGGAGTTCGAGGTGCGCACCGTGACCGCGCACCAGAACGCCGGCCAGTCGCTCGTGCAGGTGCAGCCGCATCTGCGGAGCTACACGCACCTGACCCTGAAGGAGACGAGCGCCGAGAGCCTCTCGGGTCACGACCTGGTCTTCCTCGCCCTGCCGCACGGCGCCTCGGGTGCGGTCGCGGCCGAGCTCGCCGACGACGCCCTCGTCATCGACTGCGGTGCCGACCACCGGCTCGAGAGCGACGCCGACTGGGCCGCGTTCTACGGCGGGGACTTCCACGGCGCATGGACGTACGGCGTTCCGGAGCTGCCCCGGCTCTCCGGCACCCAGCGCGATCGCCTCGCGAAGACGCGGCGCATCGCCGCCCCCGGCTGCAACGCGTCGACGGTGGCGCTATCGCTCGCGCCCGGCATCCGCGCCGGCGTCGTCGAGGCGACCGACCTCGTGAGCGTCCTCGCCGTCGGCCCCTCCGGCGCGGGCAAGAGCGCGAAGACCCACCTGCTCGCGTCCGAGATCCTGGGCTCCGCCAACCCGTACGCCGTCGGCGGCACGCACCGCCACATCCCGGAGATCCAGCAGGCGCTCCGCTGGGCGGGCGCCGCCGCGCCGACGATCTCGTTCACCCCCGTGATCGTGCCGATGTCCCGCGGCATCCTCGCCACCTCGACCGCGCGCATCGTCCCCGGTACGAGCGCCGCGGCGGTCCGTGCCGCGTGGGAGGACGCGTACGCGGGGGAGCGCTTCGTGCAGCTGCTCCCGGAGGGCCAGTTCCCGCGCACCGCCGACGTGCTCGGCGCGAACACCGCGCTCATGGGCGTCGCCGTCGACGAGGCCGCCGGCCGGGTCGTCGTCGTCACCGCCGTCGACAATCTCGTGAAGGGCACCGCCGGTGCCGCCATCCAATCCGCCAATCTCGCGCTCGGTCTCGCTGAATCGACCGGCCTTCCCGTGAACGGAGTCGCCCCGTGACCGTCACCGCCCCCGCAGGCTTCGAGGCGGCGGGCATCGCCGCCGGCATCAAGCGCTCCGGCGCGCTCGACCTCGCCGTCGTGGTGAACCGCGGGCCCGCCCAGCAGGCGGCCGTCGTGTTCACCGCGAACCGGGCGCAGGCCAATCCCATCCGCTGGTCGAAGGAGGCGGCGAAGGACGGCCTCGTCTCGGCCGTGGTGCTGAATTCGGGTGGGGCCAACTGCTTCACCGGTCCCGAGGGCTTCCAGGTCGTGCACCGCACGGCGGAGGCCGCCGCGTCCGCCCTCGGGGTGGCCGCCGGCGACGTGCTCGTCTGCTCGACCGGCCTCATCGGCGAACAGCTCGACGGCGAGGTGCTGGAGGAGGGCGTGCTCTCCGCCGTGGCCCGGCTCGGCGCCGACGAGGGCTCGGGCGACGATGCCGCGCGGGCGATCATGACCACCGACACGAAGCCGAAGACCGTGGTCGTCGAGGGCGCCGGGTGGCGCGTCGGCGGCATGGCGAAGGGCGCCGGCATGCTGGCGCCGGGCCTCGCGACGATGCTCGTCGTGCTCACCACCGATGCGGTGCTCGACGCCGCGGCGCTCGACCGGGCGCTGCGCAGCGCGACCCGGGTGAGCTTCGACCGGCTCGATTCCGACGGCTGCATGTCGACGAACGATCAGGTCACGCTGCTCTCGAGCGGTGCGTCCGGCGTCGCACCCGACGAGGCCGAGTTCACCGCCGCAGTCGCACGTGCCTGCCTCGATCTCGCAGCGCAGCTGCAGGCCGACGCCGAAGGCGCGAGCCACGACATCACCATCGAGGTGCGCGGAGCCGTTACTGAGGACGACGCCGTCGAGGTCGGCCGCTCGGTCGCCCGGAACAACCTGTTCAAGGCCGCGATCTTCGGCAACGACCCGAACTGGGGACGGGTGCTCGCCGCGATCGGCACCACGTCGGCCCCATTCGACCCCTACCTGGTCGACGTGTCGATGAACGGCGTGCGCGTCTGCCACGCGGGCCGTCCCGACCGTCCGCGCGACGAGGTCGATCTGACGCCGCGCGCGACCCACGTGCTGATCGAGCTGCACAACGGTTCGGCGACCGCGACGATCCTCACCAACGACCTCACGCACGACTATGTGCATGAGAACAGCGCGTACGCGAGTTGAACATGACCGAGCAGCGCGATTCCGGCGCCGACGCGGATGCCGCGTCGAAGGCGCAGACCCTGATCGACTCCCTGCCGTGGCTGAAGCGCTTCCACGGCGAGACGATCGTCGTGAAGTTCGGCGGCAACGCGATGGTGAGTCCTGAGCTCCAACGCGCGTTCGCCGAGGACATGGTCTACCTCCGCTACGCGGGCGTGAAGCCCGTCGTCGTGCACGGGGGCGGCCCGCAGATCTCCTCGATGCTCGGTCGCCTCGGCATCGAGAGCGAGTTCCGCGGCGGCTACCGGGTGACGACGCCGGAGACGATGGACGTCGTCCGCATGGTGCTCTCCGGCCAGGTGAACCGGGAGCTCGTGAGCCTCATCAACGAGCACGGCCCCCTCGCTTCCGGGCTGTCCGGCGAAGACGCGGGCCTCTTCACCGGCCGTCGTCGAGGGGCCGTCGTGGACGGCGAAGAGGTCGACCTCGGGCTCGTCGGCGACGTCGTCGCGGTCGACCCGGCGCCCGTCCTCGCCCAGCTCGCGGCCGGGCAGATCCCCGTCGTGTCCTCGATCGCGCCCGACGGCGACCATCCCGGGCAGTCGCTCAACGTGAACGCCGACTCGGCCGCCGCGTCGCTCGCCGTCGCGCTCGGCGCGGCGAAGCTCGTCATCCTCACCGATGTCGCGGGCCTCTACCGGGACTGGCCGAACCGGGACTCGTTGGTCTCCGTGATCGACGCGGACGAGCTCGGCGAACTGCTGCCCTCCCTCGAATCGGGGATGATCCCGAAGATGACCGCGTGCCTCGAGGCGGTGCACGGCGGCGTGGCGAAGGCGGCGATCATCGACGGGCGCGAGCCGCACTCGATCCTGCTCGAGGTGTTCACCACCCAGGGTTCCGGTACGGAGGTCGTGCCGGCGACGACGAAGGAGACCGCGGCATGACCGACTGGCAGCCGCGCTTCGAGGCACGCATCATGCGTTCGATCGGTCTCCCGCTCGCCAAGCTCGAGCGTGGCGAGGGCGTCTGGGTCTGGGACGACGAGGGCACCCGGTACCTCGACTTCCTCGCCGGCATCGCGGTGAACGCGCTCGGGCACGCGCACCCGGTCTTCGTGCAGGCCGTCTCCGAGCAGGCGGCGAAACTCGCGCACGTCTCGAACTACTTCACGACCGAGCCCTCGCTCGAGCTCGCCGAGCGGATCGTGCGCCTCGCCGGTGCCGGCGACGCGGGCCGGGCCTGGTTCGGCAACTCGGGCGCCGAGGCGAACGAGGCCGCGTTCAAGCTCGCCCGCCTGAACAACGACGGCGGCGCCCGCACTCGGGTGCTCGCCCTCGTCGACGCCTTCCACGGGCGCACCATGGGCTCGCTCGCGCTCACCGGCAAGCCGCAGATGCGGCAGGCATTCGAGCCGTTGCCGGGCGGGGTGGAGCACATCCCCGCGACGCTGGAAGCCCTCGAGGCGGCCGTCGACGACGCCGTCTCCGCCCTCATCCTCGAACCCATCCAGGGCGAGGCCGGTGTCGTGGAGCTGCCGGAGGGCTACCTCGAAGCGGCGCGCGACTTGACGAGCCGGCACGGCGCCCTCCTCGTCGTGGACGAGATCCAGACGGGCGCGGGCCGCACCGGCGCCTGGTTCGGCTTCCAGCATGCGGGCATCACGCCCGACGCGATCACGGTCGCGAAGGGCATCGGCGGGGGCTTCCCGATCGGCGGACTGGTGACGTTCGGCCGGGCCTCGGAGCTCTACCAGAAGGGCATGCACGGCTCGACCTTCGGCGGGAATCCGCTCGCGACCGCCGTCGCGAACGCGGTGCTCGGCGAGATCGAACGCGCGGGCCTCGTCGAGAACGCGGCCCGCCGCGGGATCGAGCTGCGCGAGCGCGTGCTCGGTCTCGGCTCGCCGCTCGTCTCCGGGGTCCGCGGGCGGGGACTCCTCGTCGGCGTCGGCCTCGCAGAGCCGGTGGCCCAGGCCGTCGTCGCCGAGGCGATGCGCGAGGGCCTCATCGTGAACGCCGCCAACGACCACACGCTCCGGATCGCCCCGCCGCTCACGATCGGCGACGCGGAGCTCGACGAGTTCGAGGCGCGGCTCGGCCGCGCGCTCGCCGCCGTCGCCAGATGACCGCACGCAACGAACGGATGCCGATGACCCGCCACTTCCTCCGCGACGACGACCTGAGCCCGGCCGAGCAGGCCGAGGTGCTCGAACTCGCCGCCCGGCTGAAGGCCGACCGCTACGCCGAACGCCCGCTCGCCGGCCCGCAGACCGTGGCCGTGCTGTTCGACAAGACCTCGACGAGAACCCGCGTCTCGTTCTCGGTGGGCATCGCCGACCTCGGCGGGGTCCCGCTCGTGATCAGCTCGAGCGAGAGCCAGTTGGGCGGGAAGGAATCGGTCGCCGACACGGCCCGCGTCCTCGAGCGGATGGTCGCCGCCGTCGTGTGGCGCACCTTCGCGCAGTCCGGGCTCGAGGAAATGGCGGCGGGCACCACGGTGCCGGTTGTGAACGCGCTGTCCGACGACTTCCACCCCTGCCAGATCCTGGCGGACCTGCAGACCGTGCGCGAGCAGAAGGGCGAGCTCGCCGGCCTCACGCTGGCGTACTTCGGCGATGGCGCGAACAACATGGCGCACTCCTACCTGCTCGGCGGTGCGACCGCCGGGATGCACGTGCGCGTCGCGGCCCCCGCGGACTACGCTCCGCGCGCCGACCTGGTGGCGGACGCCGAGCGCATCGCCGCGCAGACGGGCGGCTCGGTGACGGTGACGACGGATGCCCAGGCCGCGGCTCGCGGCGCCGACGTCGTCGTGACCGACACCTGGGTCTCGATGGGCCAGGAGAGCGAGAAGGCGGCGCGATTGGCGACCTTCGGCGACTACCGGGTGACCGCGCGGCTCATGGCCGAAGCCGACGCCGGGGCGGTGTTCCTGCACTGCCTGCCCGCGTACCGCGGGGTGGAGGTCGACGCCGAGGTCATCGACGGGCCGCAGTCGGTCGTCTGGGACGAGGCGGAGAACCGCGTGCACGCGCAGAAGGCGCTGCTCGTCTGGCTGCTCGCGAAGCAGGAGGAGGCACGATGACCGACGACACGACCCCCGAGGCGCACGGCACGAACGAGGGCTCGCTCTGGGGCGCTCGCTTCGCGAGCGGGCCGTCGGCCGAGCTCGCCCGGCTCTCCAAGTCGACCCATTTCGACTGGCAGCTGGCCCGTTATGACCTCGCCGGTTCCCGGGCGCACGCCCGCGCCCTGGCCGCGGCCGGGTACCTGCAGCCCGCCGAGCTCGACGGGATGCTCGGCGGACTGGACGCCCTGGAGGCTCGGATCGAGACCGGCGAGCTCGTCGCGGCGGAGTCCGACGAGGACGTGCACGGCGCCCTCGAGGCCGCGCTCATCGACGTCGTCGGCCCCGAGCTCGGCGGCAAGCTCCGCGCGGGCCGCAGCCGGAACGACCAGATCGCGACCCTCGTGCGCCTGTACCTGAAGGACCATGCCGCGGTCATCGGGCGCGAGCTGGTGCACCTCATCGATGCGCTCGTCGCGCAGGCCGATGCCCACCCGGCCGCGATCATGCCGGGGCGCACGCACCTCCAGCACGCGCAGCCGGTGCTGCTCGCCCATCACCTGCTCGCGCACGGTTGGGCGCTCTCACGCGATCTGGAGCGGCTCGTCGACTGGGCGAAGCGCGCCGACGTCTCGCCCTACGGCGGGGGAGCGCTGGCCGGCTCGACCCTCGGACTCGACGCGGCCGCCGTGGCGGGCGAGTTGGGGCTCGCGGCTCCCTCGCCGAACTCGATCGACGGCACTGCGAGCCGCGACGTCGTCGCCGAGTTCGCCTTCGTCGCTGCGCTGATCGGCATCGACCTGTCTCGCATCTCCGAGGAGATCATCCTCTGGAACACCCGCGAGTTCGGCTTCGTGACCCTCGACGACGGGTACTCGACGGGCTCGTCGATCATGCCGCAGAAGAAGAACCCCGACATCGCGGAGCTCGCCCGCGGCAAGTCCGGTCGACTCATCGGCAACCTGACCGGCCTACTCGCGACGCTGAAGGCGCTCCCGCTCGCGTACAACCGCGACCTGCAGGAGGACAAGGAGCCGGTGTTCGACTCCGTCGAGACGCTCGAGGTCCTGCTGCCGGCGTTCACCGGCATGGTGGCGACGCTCACCTTCCACACCGAGCGGATGGCCGAGCTCGCACCCGCGGGCTTCTCACTGGCGACGGATGTCGCGGAGTGGCTCGTGAAGCGCCACGTGCCGTTCCGCGACGCGCACGAGATCACGGGCGCGCTCGTGCGGGCGGCCGAGGAGCGCGGGGTCGGCCTCGAGGGCCTCGACGACGCCGAGCTCGCCGCGGTCTCGTCGCACCTCGTCCCCGAGGTGCGCGAGGTGCTCACGATCGAGGGATCGGTCGCGAGCCGCGACGGCATCGGCGGAACCGCACCGGTCCGGGTCGCCGAGCAGCTCTCGGCGCTCGCCGATCGGGTGCGCCAGCTGGTCGGCCAGCTTCCGGAGGCGGTGCGCTGAGCGAGCTCATGACGGTGCCGCGCTCGTTCTTCGAGCGCGACCCCGTCGAGCTCGCGCCGCTGCTCCTCGGTGCCGTGCTGAGCCACGAGACGGCCGACGGCCGCGTCGCGATCCGGCTCTCCGAGCTCGAGGCCTACCGCGGGGTGGGCGAGGATCCCGGCTCGCACTCCAACCGCGGCCGGACGCCTCGCAACGAGGTCATGTTCGGCGAGCCCGCGCACCTGTACGCGTACTTCAGCTACGGCATGCACACCTGTCTGAACATCGTGACGCGGCCCGGGGGATCGGCCTCGGCGCTGCTGCTGCGCGGCGCCACGGTGGTCGAGGGGATCGAGCTCGCCCGGGTCCGCCGCGGCGGGGCTCCCGATCGTGACCTCGCCCGCGGACCGGCCCGCCTCTCCATCGCCCTCGGCGTGCCGCTCGCGGCGACGGGTGCCGACCTCCTGGCGTCGCCATTCGAGCTGCGGGTGCCCCGCGAGCCCGTCGCCTTCGCGGCGGGACCGCGCACCGGGGTCAACGGGGCCGGCGGCGGCACCGCCTATCCGTGGCGGTTCTGGATCCCCGGCGACGAGGGCGTCTCCCCGTATCGCCGGCACGCCGGCGCGCACGCCTGAGGCGGCCCGGCACCGGTCCGCCGACCAGGACGAGCGGGCTCAGCGCAGCACGAGGTGGGCGACGAGCCCGGCGGCCGCAGCCCAGATGAGGCTCGCGAGCGTGCCGATGATGAAGCGCTCGCGCGCCTCCGGCGCCTCGAGCTCGGTGAATCGGCCGACGCCCTTGACCGCGACGACGATCGCGAGCGCCTCCGGGAAGCCCGCGACGATCGCTCCGGCCGTCGCGAGCCGTTCGAGCACCCCGATGGTCCGTCCGCCCCGCAGCACCTCGCGCTGCGCCGGGCGGACACCCGCGGCATCCTCGCGGTGTCTCGCGTCGACGAGGATGCCGCCGTGCAGGCCCGGCCGCACGGAGCCGCCCATCGCCAGGTCGAGCGCGACGGCCGCTGCGGGCCCGCCGCCGAAGACGGCGACGGCGACCGCGGCCGCCGAGGTGAGCACGCCGATACTGAGCGGGGCCGGCGACGGCAGGCTCGCGGCGGCGATGAGGGCGACGACGAGGGAGCCGGTCGCCAGCCAGAGGTGCAGCCGTCGTGGCTTCCAGTACGCGAGCACCGAGAACACGGTGGCTGCCCCGAGCGCGAGGGCGAGGAGGATCCAGCCGAGCAGTTCGCCGAGGTACCAGGAGGTCACGGTCGTCCTTCCGTCGGGGCGTCGGGGCCGGTGGCCGAGCTGGAGTCGGGGTCGAGGAGTTCGAGCAGTCGGGCGAGCGCCGGGACGGCGTCGAGTTCGGCCCGGATGTTCGCCGACTTCATTCTCGCGCTGATCGCGGGGGCGCTCACACCGAGGTCTTCGGCGATGTCCGTCTGGCGGGCGCCGGCAACGAGCCGGTCGTACACTTCCCAGCCCTCGGGGGAGCGGCGTTCGCGGAGGACCAGGGCGAGGCGGAACAGCGCTTCGACATGGGGAGCGTCCGGCGAGGCCGCGCTGATCGCGAAGCGAGGGGTGCTCTTCTTCGCGCGCTCGACGGCGTCCCTCGCGGCGAAGAAGGCCGGCCCGCTCGCCTCTCGAATGTCAGCGGGCAGCGGCGCGAGCACCTCGCCGACGCCCACGCCGACGCTCCAGTCGCCGGAGCGCACGAGTTCGAGCACGAGGTCGACGACCGCGCGGGAGTCGTCGCTCAGGAGTTGGAGTTCGTCGCCCGCGTTCCGCGCGACCGGCAGCAGGAGGCGCTCGCCGTACGCGGCCTGGAGTCGAGCGCGCTCGCCGACGGTCAGATCGGGCCGGGTGCGGCTGGCGACCTGGTCGGCAGTGACGACGATCACACGGCTCCTCGGGGTGCGGTCGCGCCGCCCGAGCGGCAACACGATTCATCCATAAGGATAGAGCATTAATCCGTCAAGAGTTAGTGATCCATCCTGAATCTTTCCGCTGGTAGCCTGACGTGGTGTCAGATCCCGAGATCCTCGCAACCCAGCAGAACGACGCCTCCTTCGAGGACGTCTGGGACGAGCTCGTCTGGCGCGGCCTCGTCCACGTGTCGACCGACCAGGCTGCGCTGAAAGAGCTCCTTTCCGGCGAGCCGATCACGTATTACTGCGGGTTCGACCCGACGGCGCCGAGTCTGCACCTCGGCAACCTCGTGCAGCTGCTCACGATGCGCCGGCTCCAGTTGGCGGGCCACCGCCCGCTCGGGCTCGTCGGCGGATCGACGGGGCTCATCGGCGACCCACGGCCCACGGCCGAGCGGGTGCTGAACACGAAGGAGACCGTGTCGGAGTGGGTGGGCTACCTGCAGGCCCAGGTCAGCCGCTTCCTCTCCCAGGAGGGGCCGAGCGCGGTCCGCCTCGTGAACAACCTCGACTGGACGGCCGGGCTCAGCGCGATCGACTTCCTCCGCGACGTCGGCAAGCACTACCGCGTCGGCACCATGCTGAAGAAGGATGCCGTGGCGTCCCGGCTGAACTCCGACGCCGGCATCAGCTACACCGAGTTCAGCTACCAGATCCTGCAGGGGTACGACTACCTCGAGCTCTTCCGTCAGTACGACTGCGTGTTGCAGACGGGCGGCAGCGACCAGTGGGGCAACCTGACGAGCGGCACCGACCTGATCCACCGGGTGGAGAGCGCTTCGGTGCACGCCATCGGGACCCCGCTCATCACGAACGCCGACGGCACGAAGTTCGGCAAGAGCGAGGGCAACGCCATCTGGCTCGACCCGGCGATGTGCAGTCCGTACCGCTTCTACCAGTTCTGGCTCAACACCGACGACGCCGATGTCGTGCAGCGGTTGAAGGTGTTCACGTTCCTGAGCCGTGCCCGCATCGAGGAGCTCGCAGGTCTCGTCGAGCGTGAGCCGTTCCGCCGCGAGGCGCAGCGAGTGCTGGCGCACGAGGTGACGACGATGGTGCACGGAGCCGAGGCCACGGCCGCCGTCATCGCCGCGTCGCAGGCGCTGTTCGGTCAGGGGGAGCTGTCGGAGTTGGATGCGGCGACGCTCGAGTCCGCGCTCCGCGAGCTGCCGAACACGACGACCTCACCGGATGCGCCGATCGCGCAGCTGCTCGTCGACACCGGACTGGTCTCGAGCGCGAGCGAGGGGCGTCGGGCGATCTCGCAGGGCGGGGTATCGCTCGACAACGTCCGCGTCGACGACGAGAAGGCCACGCTCGAAGGTCGGGTGGCACCGGGCGGCATGGCCGTGCTCCGGCGTGGCAAGCGGACGCTCGCCGGCGTGTTCGTCGTCTGACTCCGGTGATCCGGCCTTCGGCCCCGCATCCGTCTCGGATGCGGGGCCCTTTCCGGTTTCGGGGACGTTTCCGTTTCGGGGAGCAGCGACCGCGCCGGTCTCTCCTCGGTCGTCTCGCCGACCGGAAACGGCGCTGATCCGGCACTTCTGGCGCCCGGCCACCGCGGACGACGGTGCGACACGCCCGGGATGTAGGGCGAAGTTGCGGGGAGGTGGCGATCTCCGTAAAGTATTCATCTGTTGCCCCACAGCAGCGGGAAGAGCGAGAAGCTCACCGCTGCAAGGTGGCAGAACAATCCCGAGAAATGAAGGTACATCCTTAGTGATCTCGAAGCATTCGGTTCCGTCCTCTTCAGGATGCCCGGGTGAAGAACGATTGCTCCGAATGAGCGGCGTCTGACGTCGCGAAGCGGGTGCGTCCGTTTCTTGAGAACTCAACAGCGTGCACTATGTTCAATGCCAATTTATTGAACCCCAGCCTGCTTTTTGGAGTGGGTATGGATTCCTTTGATTGATGGACAATTTGATTTTTTAGTCAGTTGTTTCTCTGTCAGTGATTGAAGTTTCTTTTGGAGAGTTTGATCCTGGCTCAGGACGAACGCTGGCGGCGTGCTTAACACATGCAA
>NZ_JAMBNX010000030.1 GCF_023715325.1 Agromyces mediolanus
GCCTTGGACGCCGCGACGACCTTCTCGGTCGCGATCCCGCGGTATGCCGTCGCGGCGGCCTCGAGCTTGGCGAGGTCGAGGTCCTTCGGCAGCTTCTTCTCCCCGGACTGGTAGACGGCCAGATCGCCCAGCGAGATGCCGGAGTCGGCGAACTTCTTCTCGACGTTCAAGAAGGCCTGGGAGAAGATCTGCCAGTCCTCCTTGATGCTCTCGGGCGCCTCGTCGGCCAACGTCGGGAACTTGCCGACCATGTCGCCGAACTGGTCGAACTTGCCGCTCTGCACGCGCTTGATGTCCGAGGCGACCGACTTCAGGTCCGTGCAGTACGTGCTCGAGGCGCCGTCCTCCTGGTCTGCCTTGTCGTCGTCGCCCCCGCCGCAGCCCGCCGCCAGAGCAGACACGGCCACCGCGCACGCGATCATCCGCGAGATCTTCATGTCATACCTCCAGGAGCTCGATCGTGGGCAGCCGCGG
>NZ_JAMBNX010000031.1 GCF_023715325.1 Agromyces mediolanus
TCGACGCCCTCCATCGGGATGCCGCGATCATAGCGGCCGAAGTGCGCGATAACGGGAACGCGTGGGGCGGCTTCCGCGGCGAAGGCGGGAATCATGCTGCCATAATAGGCCGAGGCGGCGGCCACATCGTCGAGCCTCGTCGCGGCCGCCCAGGCGACGGAGCCACCGTAGCAATAGCCGACCACGAACACCGGCCCCTTGTCCTTGAGACGGTCGATGCAACTTTGCGTGTCCTTCAGTGACAGGTCGAACGGGTGAAGCGTGCGCGCCAGCTCCACGGCGCGTTCGAAGCCGGGGCCTGTATAGTCCGCCTCGAACCCCGGATGCTCGCGGTCGAACAGCGCGGGGGCGAGCACTTCATATCCCTCGGCGGCATAATCATCGGCCATGTCGCGGATGTGATCGGTGACGCCAAAGATTTCCTGCACCAGCACGACCCCGCCGCGCCGCTCGCCCGCGGGAGCGACGTGATAG
>NZ_JAMBNX010000032.1 GCF_023715325.1 Agromyces mediolanus
CCGCTGTCCCAGCGGGCATGCAGCGTCATGCCCAGCAGCTGCTGATAAAACGCCACGCTCGGCGCCAGCTGGCTGACTGCCAGGGTCAGGTGATTCAGTCCACTCAGCATGTCTGTTCCTCCAGTGAATTCACAATGAACTGACGCAGCCATTGATGCGCCGGGTCGCGGTGCCAGCGCTCGTGCCACAGCATCAGCATCTCAAAGCCGGCGACCGCCAGCGGCGGCTCGACGACCACCAGCCCGCTCTGCCCGCGCACCAGCCGCTCCGGCAGGACCGCCACCAGATCGCTATTGCGCAGGGTCTCCAGCATAAACAGGAAATGTGGCACGGAAAGGACAACCCGCCGCGTCAGTCCGAGGTTCGCCAGCGCGATATCGGTCGCCGCGCTGAAGCCGCCCCCGTCCGGGGAGACGATCACGTGCTCCAACTGACAGAACGTTTCCAGGCTAAGCCCAGGACGCAGCGCTGGA
>NZ_JAMBNX010000033.1 GCF_023715325.1 Agromyces mediolanus
TTCATCACGTGTTTTGCATGTAGGGACGCGGCCCTTGCCCTTGTATGGTCAACAAGGAAAGGAACTGTTTCCCTACGGGAACCTTTTTTACGTCCGTTCGTGCGCCGACCGAGCCGGATTGTTGAAGCTGGTCGACGCGAGATTGCTGCTAGCGCAGCGCGGCGCACGCCTGCTGGATCCGGGTGCACGCCTCGCGAAGGATCTCCTCGCTGGTCGCGTAGCTGATGCGCATCGCCGGGGAGAGGCCGAACGCCACGCCCTGCACTGCGGCGACCCGCGCTTCCTCCAGGAGATAGCCGACGAAATCGCTGTCGGTTTCGATCTTCTGCCCCTTGGGCGTCGTCTTGCCGATGAGGCCGGAGACCTCGGGATAGACGTAGAATGCGCCTTCGGGCGTCGGGCAGGTGATGCCCGGCGTGTCGTTCAGCATGCCGACGACGAGATCGCGGCGCGCCTTGAAGGCGGCATTGCGC
>NZ_JAMBNX010000034.1 GCF_023715325.1 Agromyces mediolanus
GCGCTCGCGCGGTGGTGCGCATGGCAGATCGCCACCGCCAGCGCGTCGGCGGCATCCGGCCCGGCCACTTTCGCACCGGGCAGCAACACCCCTATCATCGCCTGGATCTGGCGCTTTTCCGCGCCGCCGGTGCCGACCACCGCCTTTTTGACCGTAGACGGGTGATATTCACCGATGTCGAGCCCCGCGCCGGCGGCGGCAAGCAGCACCACGCCGCGCGCCTGCCCCAGCTTCAGCGTCGATTGCGCATTGGTGTTGCCCAGCACCTCTTCCGCCGCCGCGCTGTCGGGCCGCTCGGCGCGGATGACGTCGATCAGCGCGGCATAGAGGTTCGCCAGCCGGCGCGGCAGCGGCATGGAGGGGTCGGTGCGGATCTGCCCGTTGGCAACGTGCCGCAGCCGGTTCCCTTCCGCCGCGATCACCCCCCAGCCGGTGGTGCCGAGGCCGGGGTCGAGGCCGAGGATGATCAT
>NZ_JAMBNX010000035.1 GCF_023715325.1 Agromyces mediolanus
CCGGAAACAGCTGCAGCCCGATCACGGTGACGATGCAGCCCGTCACGACCGGCGGGAACAGGCGGCGCAGCCGGCCGACCAGCGGCGCCGCGAAGGTCGTGATGATGCCCGCGCCGATCACCGCGCCGCACACGCCGGCGAACCCGACGCCCGGCGTCAGGCCGATCGCGATCACCGGGCCGACGCTGCTGAACGCGACGCCCTGCAGGATCGGCAGGCGCACGCCGAGCTTCCACACGCCGACCGTTTGCAGGATCGTCGAGATGCCGGAACAGAACAGCGCGGTGCTGATCAGCACGGTCGTATCGGCGGGCGACATCTTCAAGGCCGATGCGACGATCAGCGGCACCGCGATCGCGCCGATATACGCGACGAGCATGTGCTGCAGGCCGAGCGTCAGCATCTGGCGGCGCGGCAGGACCCGATCGACGGGATGTGAAGCAGAGTTCATGGGCGTGTCTCCTGAGGTT
>NZ_JAMBNX010000036.1 GCF_023715325.1 Agromyces mediolanus
GTTATCGAACGCAGAAAAATCACTCACCCTGCGACTCCGGCGTGAGTGTTTCTTTCAGCGCGGTCATGCATTGTTCAAGGCGATGCTCGCAGCCGATATCCAGTTCGGATTTGTCGGTGATCACCCGGCATTCGCCCGGTGGCAAATCCGGCGAAGGCGTCAGCCCCCATTCGCTGACCTTTTCCGGCACCGCGTCGCGCAGGCGGTTAAACTCTTCCGTGCTCAGCATTACTTGCAGGGTTTCCGGCATCGCCGGGAAGGCCGCCAGCGCCTCTTCCACCAGCGCCAGCAACTGCGTGGGTTGCAGCGCCAGTTCACAACGGATCACCTGGCGGGTGACTTTTTCCACCAGTTGCAGCGAATCTTCCCGCTGTTTACGTTCGATATGAGCGAGGAAGTCGTTCACTTTACCGGTGATGGCTTCCAGCGGCTGCGCCGCCTCAACAAACTGTTTGCGCCCTTCCTGCT
>NZ_JAMBNX010000037.1 GCF_023715325.1 Agromyces mediolanus
GCGCTGTGCCGCGCCCTTTTCGACGATGGGGCGCCACCAGGCCTCGTTGTCGAGATACCAGCGCACCGTCTTCTCGATCCCGGTTTCGAACGTCTCCTGCGGCCGCCAGCCGAGCTCCTGCTCGATCCGCGTCGCGTCGATCGCATAGCGCTTGTCATGCCCCGGACGGTCGGCGACCGACGTGATCTGCTCGGCATAGGGCTTGCCGTCAGCGCGCGGGCGCAGGCGATCGAGGATGCCGCAGATCGTGTGGACGACCTCGATATTCTGCTTCTCGTTGAACCCGCCGACATTGTACGTCCGGCCGATCTCGCCACGCTCGAACACCGCCTGCAGCGCGCGGACGTGATCCTCGACGAACAGCCAGTCGCGCACCTGATCGCCCTTGCCGTAAACCGGCAGCGGCTCGCCATCCAGCGCCTTGGCGATCATCAGCGGCACCAGCTTTTCCGGGAAGTGATACGGGC
>NZ_JAMBNX010000038.1 GCF_023715325.1 Agromyces mediolanus
ATGTAATAGCGGGCGTAGAGGACGACGAGGAAGCCGATCGCCAGCACCATCATCGCGAACACCCAGGACAGGCCGTCGAGCCGAAGCACGAGGTTCAGGCCGAGCGAGGGCAGCCATTCGACACGGCTTTCGAGCAGGCCGCCGCCCGCCAGCGCAGGATACAGCAGCCCCACCAGGATGGTGCCCGCGAGCGCCGTTACCCCGGCGATCGATGCGGCGGCGGTACGCGCGCCCGGCCGCAACAGCGCGGCGGCGAGGCTCCCCGCGAACGGGAGCAGAAGGATCAGCCACAACAGGCCTGTGCCAGACGTCGGTATCCCACGACCTCCAATGGATGCGATGATTTCGGCAAAGCCAACGGTTCTGGGGGACTATCGCGAAAAACGCGCGAGTGCCACCCCCACGAACGGACAGATTTGCCGCCAACCACCGCGCCGGTAAGGCCCACGCAGCGAAAATCCCTGGAT
>NZ_JAMBNX010000039.1 GCF_023715325.1 Agromyces mediolanus
GAATGAGAACCGCGCGCTATCGTCGATAAGCTCACGAGCGACTAGATCCGCGTGGACCTCTCGCACGGCCGGCGTCGCCATCAAGTCACGCAGGCGCGCCTGGATCGCACCGGTTGTCTTGAACGGCGCGCCGCTGCGTTCGTACAATAGTGTGGTTGCGCGGCGTGGCAGCTTCTTGAGCTCCTCCAGCCAAAATGGGTGCATCGGGATCGCGACGTCCTTGCCGGTCTTCTTCTGAGCGAACTCCATGATCCCGCCGCTCACCCATCCATATTGCATGCGGATGCAGTCGCTGACGCGCTGGCCGGAGCACAGGCCGGTGACAATCGCCATGCGAGTCATTGGCGTGGCCTCCTCGAGAGCCACACGCAGCAGGTCGGCCGGCCATGGCTCATGCTCGCCGAGCTCCAGGCGCTTGATGCCGGACGCAGGATTGTCGGCGCGCATGTCCAGGCGCGTGGCGTAAG